>NZ_JACJTQ010000015.1 GCF_014698735.1 Anabaena catenula FACHB-362 | reverse complement strand
ACATAGTAGTTTTTATATCGGATTATATGGTCAAACTTGGGTCAATTTTAAGGAGATTTGTATGGATTTGGTTACAGAATTAATAAGATTAAATCGCAATAAGTGTACGTATTATCAACAAGGTCTAAGAGCTATGAGGCTTATAGAGTCTGTCTTGTAGCTGATTTCGTCCCCCCGTCAGTGATTTGCCTATTATATTCAGCAAGATTTTGGCTCATAGTATGCACTCCTTATTGTGTAAATAAAGCCAGTCTATGTAATTTTGGATTGTCCCTATGTATACAGTCAGAGGCTTGAGGATTTTAAATTGTGAGTTGACGATTTGTGCCATAATTCCAACCAATGGCAATGAAACCGTTTATTTTTAATTTAAAATCCTAAATTTAAAATCTGAAATTGTTTGGTCAATAGCTGGTAGAATTTTTCCCATATTTCAACGGTTGCGGCTAAGATTTTCCTCCATACAGAGGATATCTTCGTGGGTTTAGGAATCCCCGCAACCTGATGAGATAATACTGAGAAAATATTTCCAAATTATGGAGAGATTGGGAAGCAATTGCCAAATTTTTTGATTTAAAATCCAGTCTCCATTCTCCTTCACAATTTTGAGAACAAGTTAAGTCAGAGTAAACATTGCTGATATCAGCATCTGCTTACATCAAGACAAACTTCAGAACCATCTAAGGTTAATGTTTATTGAAAGTAGGAGCAGGTTTAACCAGCTAGTACAGCATTTTTATTTGCTGAATCGATATTGAGCTAAACCCACCCATACAGATTAACCGTATTGCAGAAGCTGCTTCTTTCTTAAGCCTACTCAATGTTCAGCTATGAATACATGAACTATTTTTTGGTAAACCAGTCTATTTTTTCGCTCTTGAAATATTTTTGATGATTTGTCAGTCAGAGATTTAACTATCCTTGTCTCTGGTTGTATTCAGAACAGACGCTATCAAGAGACATAGTACATTCAGTCCTTGTATTGGAAAACACACCCATCTTTAACAATTTCTATTCCTTTTGGTAGATATATGATCATCCAGAGGGAATAAAATCAAGAAAAACCTACTCCTTATGAAGGATGTTTGAGCATCCTTCTATATAGTTAAATGCTTTAAAGATCAAAATCAGCCAATTTAAGTGAATAAGCAACAAATTTTCTAATTAAGGAGCAGCTAGGAAGTGAAATCTAACTAAATCAAAGTTAACAAACATCTATAGCAATCCGGTTTGATTCCTGATAGCTTGCGTGGCGTAGCCATACTTACTCGTAGAGGCAGAGAACTCTTAACAGGGAACAGGAAAGAAGGAATAAAGGTATACTGACTTTTTGTAAGCGCAAAGCGCAGGCTGCGCCAACAAAAATCAAATAGGAGTTCTATATGTAGCTGTGTCTGGCTCAATATATCAATTATCGATATGGCAGTCAATAAAATTTTCAGGGCTGATTAGTTATGTTGGGAAAGCCAAACTGGAAACACGCAATCATTCGATAAACAGACTTCTATTTCCCAAATATCTGCCTTCTTACACTACTAAAAGGAAGCAACATTATTTTTGTAAAAAGATATCACTAGTACTCCTATGGAACTGGGGATTACAAAATATCGTCTCTGTATATATGCGCTGAGGATTAAGTTCTCATTTAATTAAAAAAATGCCATGTATTTCTGCTGAGTTTTGATTGTTTCAAACCATTGAGTAAGTAATAATTTTAATAAATTTTTATCATGCAACTAAAGTAATATATTTCGCTTTTAATTGCTAAAATAAAACCCATCTATAACGATTCCCACATTCGTGAGCTACAGCCTAAAAGAATTAACCTATTCTGGATAAGAAGAACAAAATAATTATTACTAGAGGTGGTGATGAGCAACTAAATTTGAATAAAACCGATGATGCCAATTAGTTATCAGGAGCAAATCTAGATATGAATTCTGGCGAGTTTAGCTTATTTCAATCCAATTATCCGTTAGCATCCCAGTCAGAAGTAAATTTGATATTTGCTGATTTTTTGATAAATCAGTGTGGAGATGCTGCATTCTGTTTAGGAGAAAATGCCCAGTTTCTTTATGTTAATGATATGATCTGCCGACAGACAGATTATTCCCGCGAGGAATTACTGTCTATGACACTGAGTGATTTAGATGTAGATTTTTCATTACATAATTGGTCTAAACAATGGCAATGGTTGAAAACGCTAAAACGCATTTCCTCTAAATTTCGCTATCGTAGTAAAAGAGGTCAGATGTTTTCGACAGAAATCCATCTTACCTATATAAAAACTCAAGATGGAGAATTTAGCTGTGCTTTTCTTAGTGGCAATAATCATGACTTAGTAGAACTGAGTATCCAACAATTCCTGACCGCAGGTAGGCAAAGACCAGAGTATCTGCAACAAAAAATAGCTAAATTTGAATCTAAACAGACTGACGAAGTATTGCGAGGAAAAAAAACTATACTTCGCAATTTAATAGACTCTATTAAAGCTAGTATTTTCCTAATTAATGGTACTCAAATTAGCTATGTTAATTCGGCAGCGGAGTTACTGACTGGCTATACAAAAAAGGAACTGTTAACGGATTTTGATCTGAGTCAACTAATCAAGAGTAAACAATTAAAGCAATGTAAAAAAAACAATTGTGAATATCAGGAGATGAATATCCTGACAAAGGACGGTACAGAGAAATGGATAGCTTGTGCTGTATCTCAGTTAGATGGGAACTTGGATGTTGATGGTAAACAATTTGAAGTGATTATAGGTATCGAAATCACCGATTACAAAAATGTAGAATCAGAGTTAAATGAGGCTTTAGAACAAGCAAAACAACTCAGCGAATTCAGAGCGCATTTTGTTTCTATTATCTGTCACCAATTCCGTACACCACTAAACGTTGTGTATTTTTCTAATAGCTTACTCCAGCGGCATATCCATCAATGGACAGGGGATAAAATACGACCATTCCTGGAACATATTCAAATAGCAGTCGAACAAATCAACCAAATTTTGGATGATATTCTATCCTTAGCTAAAACAGAATCAGCAAAAATAAATGTGGATCAAAAACCAATTGATTTGCTTCATTTCTGCAATGATTTGCTGGCAAAAAGACTGCTGAAAAATAGCCATAACCTTATTAATTTCCACAGTCGCGGTAATTGCTCAACAGCATGGATTGATAAAAATTTTTTGGATATGATTTTGACTAATTTGCTTGATAACGCAATTAAATATTCTCCAATTGACAGCACAGTAGATTTAATACTTGATTGTGAGGAGGGAAAAGTGGTTTTTCAGATTCAAGATCAAGGAATTGGCATTCCTGAAGAAGATCAAAAAAGACTATTTGAGCCATTTTATCGAGGTAGTAATATTAATAATATTCCCGGTACAGGACTAGGTTTATCGATTGTTAAAACTCTTGTAGATTTGCATCATGGAAAAGTCACATGGGTGACTAAAATTGGTGTAGGCACAACATTTACCGTGATGCTGCCATCAGTTCCCTATTCTGAGGTTTGATTTTTAATCAATAACTGTGTTCTCTATTCCCTATATGTTTCCGAAAAGGACTGCTATATTTTCAAATCAACCTTAATTGTGTCTCGGCTTAATCCTCAGCGAAGAGTTTAGTAATCATTCCCTTTGAAAACTTTATATTGGTTACAAAATGATACGCGAATCGTCGAAAAAAATTCTTGTGATTGAAGATCATGCACCTACCCGTAATCTCTTCTTAGACGGTCTTGAGGCTGAAGGTTTTGTGGCGATAGGAGCGGAAAATGGTCTGGTTGGTATCCAACAAGCACAACAACATTTACCAGATTTGGTGATTTGCGATCTGGTGATGTCAGATATTGATGGTTACACAGTTGTTACTAAGCTGCGTCAAGATTATGTGACAGCTATTATTCCGTTCATTTTTCTCACAGCTAGTAATACGATGGCATCTATGAGAAAAGCGATGGATTTGGGCGCAGATGACTATCTTACCAAGCCTTTAACAGTTAATCATTTGCTCAAAGCGATCGCAATCCGACTAGAAAAGCACTCACTTCTCAGGTACTGTTACGCTACTAACTCTCATCAAATCTCTCATCAAGTCTCTCATCAAGTTCCAGAAATATCAGATGGTTCATTAAATTCTGAGTTCATCTTTCCCCCTGTTACTCACCTCAAAGAAGTTTTCGACTATATTGAAGCTAATTATCACAAAGGGATCACTTTGTCTGATGTGGCACAAGCTGTTGGTTATTCCTCGGCTTACTTAACTACCCAAGTGGGTAAAGAAACGGGAGAGACTGTGAATGTCTGGATTGTTAAGCGCCGCATGGCAGCTGCTTGTACTTTACTGAAAAATACTAATCAGACTATTGAAGAAATTGCGACAAAACTCGGCTATCAAACTGCTTGTCATTTCTCCCGCCAGTTTCGCCAATATCACAACTCATCTCCGACTATTTGGAGAAAACAAAATCAATTTGTGCAAATTCCCAAAACGGCGAAGCTACAAGTCATCAAAAATCGCTCACCATTGGTGAATGATTTACCGTTAAGTAGTTGATCATATCAAAAAAACTCTCCCTATCTCCGCGTCTCCCTATACCCGCGTCTCCGTGTCTCCGTGTGTCTGTGTCTCCGCGTCAGCCTTAATTAACTGTTTCTAGGCTTTGTGAATTGCTGTAATAATAGTTGTACCGCCAAAGCCAATAAACCAAGCGCCACAATCCCAAATATCCCAGTTCCTAAAGCGACTACACCCACAACTAAGGTACGGACAGCAGAACCAATATTCACTACCATGGGGTTATCTGAATGGATGGGTTTGCTGGCAAAAGTTGTAGCGATCGCTATCATCAGGGAATACATGGCAAATCCAAATCCGCCTGACATGGCCGCACCCATTATACAGCGTAGGGGAGTAGGTGGTACTTGGGCGTTAGTATCTGCGGAAGGGGTAACATTTGGTTCATTCATGGTGCGATTTTAATTCCATGTGTAATTGTCCGAGTGACAAATAATTCTAAATCTTGATCAGGAATTGCTTCTCGGATTTTTAATTTGACAATTTCTGCTTGTTCTGCCGATTCTACAATAGCAAATACTGAAGGGCCAGAACCAGACATCATTGTGCCTAAAACTCCTGGTTGAGTGGCAAATAATTCGCGCAGATGCAAAACTTGAGGATAAGCTGGCAAGACTATCCGTTCTAAATCATTGTGCAGTTTTTGGGCAATTTCTGCGGCATTTTTATTGACGATAGCTTTGACTATTTCTCCCGAATGGACTGCATTAGCACGATCTGCTAAATTTGCGGTATCTCTAATGTAGGTACTACCAAATTCTTGACGATAGGTGTTGTATGCCCAGGGAGTAGAAACTTCTAAACTCCGGTATTTGGCCAAGACTATGTGGATGTGATCTAAACTTGGTAAAGGAGAGAGTTGTTCACCTCTGCCTGTAGCGATCGCAGTTCCCCCAGAAATACAAAATGGCACATCAGAACCCAGGGTAGCGCCTAATTCTTCTAATTCTGCAAAAGTTAGTCCCAGGTTCCAGAGTAAATCTATCCCCACCAACACCGCTGCTGCATTTGTGGAACCACCAGCCAAACCTGCTGCCACAGGAATCCGCTTTTTGATAGTAATGTCAATACCGCCCAAATTTTTAAACGCGTCGGCAAATTTTGTCGCCATTAGCGCGGCTGCTCGGTATGCTAAATTACTGTTATCTGTCGGTACTTGTGGGTGGTTGCAGTAAACGCGAATCGTCTCTGTACTGGCAGGGTGGATATCAATTTGGTCTGCTAGGTCGATGCTTTGGAGTATCATTGCTAACTCGTGATATCCATCAGAGCGGTCGCCGATGATTTCCAAATATAAGTTGATTTTGGCAGGTGCAATTAAACTATAAGAACGCATATTAGTTAGGGTTTGCTGAAAAAGTTTTTCGTGAGGGATAGGAGTCAGGAGTCAGGAGTCAGGAGTCAGGAGTCAGGAGTCAGGAGTCAGGAGTCAGGAGTCAGAAGGAAGAGGGAAGAAGAGGAGTTAGAATAATACAGAACCTGATCAGATGCATTAGTTTTGATATGATCAAGGCTTATTCTTTGCACTATTATCACTTTTAATAGCTTTTAAAGCCTTAACTGGTAAAGGTTTTAGTTTTATATGCCTAACGGCTCCCGTAAGGGATACAGCAAACCCTAGTTATTAGTTAACAGTAACCAGTTATCATTTATAGCAGTTGCCAGGTAGGTTAGGAAATAAAGTAGGTTAGGACATAAATTTGTCATAAAATCCATATAACAAAAGACTTTCAAGCTTTTTGCCTGTTCCCTGTTCCCTGCTATAACTGATTTGTGAGTGACACCCATTGTTCAACGCTGAGGTCTTCGGCTCTTACTTGGGGATTTATTCCTAATTGTTCCAGTAATTGAGTCAAGCGATCGCGATCAATTACCGATTGCAAATTATTTCTTAACATTTTTCGCTTTGCCCCAAACCCCAATTTCAGCAGATTTTCCAATTTTTTGGGGTCATGGGCGGGAATTTCAATTTGACGAGGGCGCAATCGCACTACTGCGGAATCGACCTTTGGTGGTGGTTCAAATGCAGCAGCGGGAACTGTGCAAATTAACTCACAATTAGCCAAATACTGCACTCGGACTGACAAAGCCCCAAAAGTTCTTGAGCCAGGTTTAGCATATAATCTTTCTGCGACTTCTTTTTGTACCAGTAGTACAATAGAATCAAATGGTTCTGGGTTCGGGTGAGCGATCGTACCGAGTAACTTTTCAATAATTGGCCCTGTAATATTGTAAGGAATATTGGCAACAACCTGATTCTGCTTTTGGAAATTGGGAAAAGCAGACAGTTGAGATGATAAATCTAGAGTCAGAAAATCCCCTTGCAGCAGTAAAAAATTTTCTCTCTGACCTAGTTGTTTTACAAGTAATTTGCACAAATCGCGGTCAATTTCCACAGCTACTAGGGATTTAACTAGGGGTAACAACCGCCGAGTCAGAATCCCAGTACCAGGGCCAATTTCCAAAATGCGATCGCTATTTTTACACTCTGCTGCCTTGACAATTGCGTCGAGTGCCTTTTCACTTTTTAACCAATGTTGAGCAAATTGCTTGCGCGGTTGAATCATCTATATTTGTTTCTCCATCTGCTTTTTAGCATTTTCTATCAACTCCGTATTTTTATCTTGACATTAATTACATCTTACTTAAACATCTACTTTAGACATTTTTGTAAATGCATTTTTCTACTTATAGAAACATAAGTAAGCCTAACTATAGCGAGATAGCTAGGTTTTGATGATGTATCAAAATAGGGTAACATAAGTCTTGACAGGGATAAAAATATGAGATCCTTCGCACGGTTGGCTTTAGTTGCATTTTTGGGGACTGCTACCTTGGCAGCAATACCTCAAGATTCTCAAGCTATGAATAAACCACAAACTCTATTTGCCTCACCAACCCCCTCACCTGTAACTTCACCTTCACCGGCTCCTCGTACACCTCGTCCTACACCTCCTCGTATGCAGTAAAGCAGGTGACAGGGGGCAGGGGGCAGGGTGCAGGGGGCAGGGTGCAGGGGGCAGGGTGCAGGGAGAAAGAGGTTTTTACTCTACTTAATTGCTGATCAAATCAAACAAACTCCCCGCGTCCCCGCGTCTCCTACTCCCCGCGTCTTCCCCTCTCCCCGTCTTCTTTTTTACCGTAAAGACCGAAATAGCACTCGCCCCGGATTTTCTTCCTGATTAATGCGCGCATACACTCGCAGACAAGTTAAAACTTCTCCTGGTGTACCGCCACAATCTAATTGGATGTCATCTTTGGAAAAAGTACAATTATCAGCATACAGTCCTGATAATTGTTTAATGCGGACATCATGACCTGCTTTAATGGCTTTATCCGCAACTTTTTTGAGAATGCGTCGTGATTCTTGTTGTAACTTTCCCCACCAGGAATAACGCTCGGCTGGGGGAATAAATACTAAGGAATGGATAGCTTCATCCATGTCAATCAAAGCACGTAGATTGAAGATGAGGTCAGTATTTTCCTCAGCTTTTTCGGTACGTTGCAAGCGATCGCTCAATGCTTCAAGATAAAGATAGCGCTGTTCTGGGTTGGTGTGTAAAGAAACAACATCAAAACTAAACACGCTCTTCAAAGCATGATGTAAATTTGGTTCTATCTCAATACATTTAATATATAAAAGTATCAACCCAGCTAATAACTGTAGATCACCAGTTGTATAAATCTGGGTTATCTCTGTTTTCAAAAGTGCTTTTTGAGATAAACATAGCCCTTTAGCTTGAACAGTTCCACTCAATCCAGGGTAAATTAACTCATCACGAATAAAGGGCAATTCATCAAGATTTTGATTGTCTTCAACCGCGCCAACTTCTTGCGCCATTTCCCCAGCAAACTGTCTCCAAGATGTAGCTAAATCTTCAGGAACTCGCAGCAGACAGCGTTGAATTTCATTCCACAAATCAGCATCTGTTTGACTTTGTAAAGGAGAATTTCCTAGATAAAAATTTAGTTCTGAGTCAGAATTGAAAGCCTTTTGCAAATGAATTAATTTTAATTCCCTACTATCCTCAACCGGTGCAAATGGTATCGGTCTTAAAAGGTCGTAAAGTTCTTGCAAAACCTGATCACATAACTCAATTCCTGGGTCTTGTGGATATTCCTCTCGTGCCTGATTTAGTGCCGCTTCTAGTCCGTATAAACCAAATCGTAGCACTTGGGCTAATTCTGAATTTTCTATTTCTATTAATTGACGTAAATGCTGCATCATGGGGCTAAGAAATAGTGAATTTGCAACGCAGAGGAAGGCAGGAGACGCGGGGACGCGGGGACGCGGGGAGGGGAAGACGCGGAGACAGTGGGACGCGGAGACGCGGGGACGCGGAGACACGGGGAAAATTACGAATTACTTTAATGTATTCCGCAAAAAGGATCGCGTTCTTTATCAACTTCATTGGGTTGTAATTCCAGTTCTGCACGATAAACACATCCTTCTTGTTGGAGACATTCTTGATTGTGTGATGTCCAGTAGGGAACTTCACCAGCGTGCATTCGCAATATACCTTTGTTGTCAAGAGTAATATGATATTGACAGGGGTAATCTGTAGTAATATCTGGCTTACTCAGTGAACCAATGCGTATCCATTTTTTTGTATTGGTTTCGCTATCCGTTTGGTAAACATAGAAAGTGTGTTGTCCACTTTGGGGAAAAGGTGGTAAAGCATTACTAATTAAACCTTTTCCCGGTTCTGTCACACCATCTTGTAAATAGTGAAAAGTTTCTAGTCGTTTATTTTCATTATTATCAACTGCAAATACTAAATGATAGGCATTTGGTAGATCAACTGTTGCTGACTCTAAAACATTGATAGCAATATCACCATCATTTAAGTCTTTATAGTAACCTTCAACGGCAATATTCCACTTTAATTTACCATCAGCGAATAGATCTGATGTTTCTAAATCTTCTGATATAGCTGAATTGACATCAATACCCGCAACATCTATTAAATAATGCGGATTTCCTTGACATAACAAAACGCTAAATTGTAGAGTTTGGTCAATTTCAAATTGGACTTTAATTTGTTTGAGAAACTGTGCTTCTTCCATACCTAGTTTCTCCATTAAAGTTTTCCCATCAAAACTGCCCCAGAGACGTAAATCGCCATCTTCATAGTCTTGACGATAGATAATATTTGTTAATTGTATACCTTGCCAATGAGTACGAACTTTAGCGACACTTTCCCATGCGGCAAGTTGATAAAGTTCTTGCCCAGCATTGAATATACCTAACAATTCGTTACTTTGGGTTTTACGTTTGAAGTTACAAGGTAAATAATAAAATAGGTTTTTAACATCTATCTCTAACTGGTTTGCACCTTTACGTAGTAGACTTTTTGATTCTTCAGGATCAAATCTTAATCGACGTAATTTTTCGGCATAACAAGCACCAGCAGAGGTAGCCAGTTTGGTAAATTCTAAAACAAACGTAATTCGTTCTGGGTTCCAAACAAAATAGGGAGATTTACTAAATTCTTGGTAAATTTGATTTTGTACCAAGTCAAGATTGCAAGTTTTTCCAGAGAGAATTAACCAATCTACTTTTTGACTATCTCCAGAATCTAAGCGACTTTCCATTAGTCCTTTTGCAATTCCAATTGCTTCTTTAATTGGTGAAACTGCACTACGTTCAAATTGCTGACTATCTATAGTTAGAGAAATAGCATCAGGAATGATGACTTGAAACTTAACTCCACTTTGGGCAAGTAGTTCACTAATTTGTTGTTCAGAAAGAGTAAACACAAATAAAGAACCGTCACCAGGTGGTTTTTGTCCCAATTTGAGTTTAGCCGCTTCGGCATGATCCCAAAGTGTGTAAAATGTTTGTAGGCGTTGGGGTGCTTGTTGCCAACGGGTAGGTAATACTTTTTCGGCTGTATCTAAAGCATCTTTAAACGCAACATCACCTTCGGGATTTTCTTTATCTACACATTTCAATAAACTGCCACTTTTAAAGTTACCTTCTTCTAAAAAGCGTTCATTTAATTCGGAGTTAATTAAGTCATCTAATTTATCGCTTTCGATGTCTCCATTAGTTAATGCTGTTAAAAGAAAATCAGCTATAGCTATTTTTAAAAGGCGGAAAATCCGCAAAGTAATTAATTCACCACCTAATTGTAAATGCCCTGAAGAACCTAATAATTTAGGAGTCAGTTTATAGTAACGTCCGCCTAAACCTCGGTCTTCATTATCAGCAAAAAATGGAGTTTTGTCTTCTAATGTTAGTTCAATCAAAGCTAAATCTGTCGTCCCACCGCCAATATCCAAAACTAAAACATTTTGTGACCATTTATTGCCATTTTGGCGACAGCGAGTTTTAAAAGATTCAATCCCAATATTTAAATTTCCCCCAAATTCTCGCCATAAAAAGAATATGGCTACAGAAACAGCTTCATCATAGGCTGTTTGCACATCATCAATTCCCAATTGTTCCACCAGTTGTTTAACTTCTTTGCGAACTACTGGAGGTGCTACTGTCGGGTATGTGACAACTGCTGTTAATAAATCTCCCTCAGAAAATCTGCGTCTAGCGCGTTGGCGATAATCTTCAGTTAATTCGATCAAATGCGCCCAAGCTGCTTGAATTAGTTGATTAACTTGAATATTTTCTTCTTCCCCATCAATGATTACTGGGAAAGTGCGATTTTGACCAAAGTAGCGTTTGGGGGAGTGGTGAAATCTGCTAATAATTTCTTTAACAGAAGTAGTTGTACCTTGCGGGTTTGTCTTTGACGCACCGTATGCGATCGCTTTTTTTCTATTATCTCTGGCTTCTCTACCCATTCCCAACTTTAATGGCGCTAGTTGCAATACTTCCATTTCACTGGGAATTTCTGTATCTCGTCTGTCAATATCTAAAACTATAGGAATTAAATTCTGTGATTCTAAAGTCGGAACACGGAAGACTTCATGATAGATTTGATAAAGTTTTTTGCTGACAGCACGGCGAAATCTGTCACTGTTTCCTAAACATAATTCGATTTGGCGAATAGCTTCTAAAAATTGCTCTTTGTTATCACTTTCAAAAACTTCACTTAACTGTTCTGGTTCAATTTCTAAATTTTTGCTAATATTAGCAATAAACTTTTCCCATTCACCCACACTCACCTCAGGTAAAGCAGAAACCGCAGGAGAATTTAACCATTCTGCTAAACGTTGACGTAATCGGAGTTCTTGTTCTCGTGGTAAAATTTCCGCAATGGGAACTTCAATGGGATCAAAAAGTGTAACTGTAGAGTTAGAAGTCCCAAAATCTAAAGCAAACCAACCAGGAAATCTTTTTTGTGATTTTTCGTTCAATTTTTCGCTCAATTGCTGACTTAATTTATTCAGATAAGTATCTAATTCAAAAGGGTTCATGGGCGTATCCATTGCTATTGTTTGAAAATCTGGTGAAAACCAAAGATTACAGGAAACACTCAGATGCTTGCGGATAGATAAAATTGGATTTCCTGTAGCATTAGAATCAAAATACTCAACAATTACCTGTAAAGTACAGTTTACTACTTCTGTGATAGGTTCCTCTAACTGATAGGGATATTGACCTAGTTGACATAAGTTAGAGATTTTTTTAGGTGTAGCCGAGTTAAAGTGTTTGTATTTTTGTTGAATTTCTGCTGCTAGTTTCGTTGGCGTACCTCTGACGGTGCAGATAATACGAGAAATATGCGGGATATTGCTATTAGTTGCCACAATTTGAATAGCAGGTAAATCCAAACTTTTATTGTCTTTAACACGCAGTTGATAACGAGGTGGAAGGCTAATTTCCACAGGCATTATGTAGGTTCCTTATTGGTCATTGGTCATTAGTTATTAGGAAAATTATCTCTTCTGTAATCCTGTCTATTAAAGATACTCATAGGTATCACTTTCCTTTATTTCGGCAATACCAGAAAGAATCTGTAACCAAGTGGGAATTGCTAATTCTGGAGGTGCATCTCCTGCTGCAATATATCGGAGTAATTCTTCTTTTTTAGATAGATTTTGTAAACTGGGAATAATTTGATCCAAAATCCCTTCTAATTCTGCATTAACTTGCTGATTTACTTCACTGACATATTGGACAAGATGAAGACTGGCGCTGGCTGTGATTTCATCTCGCAGACGTAAAACAAACATTTGATGATTAGCAGAACGAGGTGAATTTTGGTTTTTCTCTGGAGACCAATCAAAAATTTGCCCAATGTTGTGTTTCTCATCTCGTCGCGCTAGGGGAAACATCATCTCTGGTGATATGGCTTTATCTTGGCTGTTGATTTCTAAGATAATTGCTTCTTTCCATTGACTAGGATCGCATCCTAAGAGAAGTTTATAAAATAAGTCTGCTGCTTCTACTCCAAACCTTTCTTCAATAACTGGTTCGATTTCTGGGTTGAGAATTGCCTGTAAATTTTCCCGTTCTAAAACTACTTGACTGGCTAATTTACTTAATAAGTCTACCACTGCCTGACGAATGCGATCGCGGGCAAAATCTTCCAGTTCTTTAATGGTCTTTTCAAATTCTGGATAAAAGTCGTCACTCTTTGTAGGTAAGGAATTATTAATCCTATTTCCTCTGTCAAATAATTTCCCCGCCGCACCTTTAGATTCTGCTAAAGCAATTTTCCCATTTTGGGATTTATTAAATAGTAAAGTCCACTGACTCCAATTGAGAATTCGATAAGTCAATTCGTCTTTAATGACATCACTGACAACAACTCCCCGCCGATCTTTGAGTGGTTCTTTACCCAAATCTTTTTGAAAGTTTCTGTAAGCTTTATCTAAACTTTCAATTCCTAACCGTAATTCAACTAAAGCCGGATTATCAACTGTGGGGATACCTTGTTCATGAATTTCTTCAATGATATCTTTTAGCTGTTCCTGTTGCTGACGGACTACATCAGCCGCCCTCCGAGTATCTTCATATAATTGCTTTAAACCATGTGTGGCAACATGATTTTGAATCAATTCTCGCAGTTTACTAATACCACCATCTTGGGCAAAATAACCTAACTGTCTACCTAGAGTATTCCGCGTCTCATTTGTTAACAACCGTTCGCTTAATTTACCCCATTTTTGTTGTATTCGCTTCGACCGTTCTAGATAATCAGGATAATCTAAGTTAGCAATAAATTCTTCCGAACCTGCTTTAACTGTTGTCGAACGTTTTGCTAGTTCAGCTAATCCTAACAATGGGGATAATAAAACGATGCGGTCTTTTTGGCTAGTAAAAGCTTCCGCCCCATCAATAATAGTTTGTAAAACTTTCAATTTTTGGAAAACTATATCTGTCTGCAAAGGTTGAGAATTGGGATGATCTTCAATTAAAAAATCAAGTATTCTTTCGCCACCTTCACTATCCAGAGGTAATTGGTCAAAACGTCCTACACCAACAAGAATTAAATCTTTTAAATCTTGTCCTGGCCGTTGCTGCTGCATCATCGTGAAGATTTTATTAGCGCGATCGCTTCCCGGTGATTTACCATTGAGCAACACTAGAATCGTCTGTACCTGCGCCAATTCCCGCAGTGACAAAAAAGTATCTCTTGCACCGGAATTTGCCGCCCCTAAGCCGGGAAAATCTAACAGCACAAATTCCTCAGCACCATTTACATCCCATATTTCCTGTGATATTTTCACTTCAATATCAACACGGCGAATGAGGAGAAAGCTATTTTGTAATAATTGCGTTTGTAGTCTTTGGGGCGCACTTGGTAAACGGATATGGGCTGGAGGTAAATCCTCAAATTTGAGAGTTTGGATAGCCATGGGCATTTCCGTTAGTTGTAATCCCTCATGGGCTGTAGCAGCATCAATGTGATAATGACTACCACATAAAGCCTCACCATAAGCTTGATAAGCCCGGAGAAATAACACTAATTCTCGCAGCAAATAGCGTAACTCTAAATTACTTGAGCTTTTCCATGCTTCCTCACACCAGATAGAAATATCTTTGCCTGTTTTGATTTTGGAAACTTGTAACGGTGGAAGTCCGGCGGCGGTAGCGCGGCGGTTTGCTTCCCCCAACATGAAGTGTAAACACTCATTTACCCCTTCATGAGATAAATACTCCACCGTGTAATTATCTATTTTGGTGGTAACAAAGCCATCTTGGGGCTGAATATGAATGGCAGTGACATTCCCAGTTGTGGGATTTTCGCTGACCGGTAAAGCATCTGCATAACCAATCAGACTACCTAGCAGTAAACTTTTACCGCTACTGAATTCCCCCATAACGCCGATTTTAACGGGTGAGGTAGCAAGTTCTACAGTTTTCTGTGCAGCCTCCCGCAGGCGCATTAAACAATCATCGAGGCTAGTAGGAACCCAATCTTCTTGTTGGGAAGGACGTTGGGGTACTGAGTCAATTTTCCTGAGGATAAATTCACCGTACTCTTTAAACCGGGCCAGCTTGTCTGGTTCCATAGAGTAGAAGTCTGCCTTAGTTCATTTTCTGTGAGGGTTATAACACAAAAAATGTAAATCACCACTCTTCTTGCAACAATCTGAACTCATTTACCGGAAAAAAAAGCTGGATTTACAGGAATTTTATGGACATATGGTTTGCAAAATCTCCAAAAAGTTAACCCGGAATTCCAGCCTGAATGGGTAAGGTAATGACAAATTCAGATCCCTCACCGAGTGTAGAATTCACAAAAAGCGAACCGTTGTGTTTTTCCACTATAATTTGCCGCGCGATCGCCAAACCCAGTCCCGTACCTTTACTTACTCCTTTAGTTGTAAATAGATGCTCAAAAACTTTATTTTTTACTTCTTCACTCATACCTTTACCATTGTCCATAATTGATATCTGCACATGGCGATCGACCACCGTAGTTGTAATCGTAATGAGGTTGGGGTGAGCTTTTAATTCAGTAAAACTCCGCCCCTGACTAGACTCTTCTAAGGCATCGATCGCATTCGCCAGAATATTCATAAATACTTGATTCAACTGTCCCGGAAAACAATTAATCAGGGGCAAGTTTCCATAATTAGTAACTACTTCAATAGCGGGATGTTGCTCATTAGCCTTAAGTCGATGGCGTAAAATAAGAACAGTACTATCAATACCTTCATGGATATCAAAAAACTGTTTTCGATCAGTATCAGATCGAGAGAAAGTCCGCAAACTCTTACTGATAAACTTAATGCGATCGCACCCCGTTTGCATCGATTCCAGCATCTTTGGTAAATCTTCAATTAGATAATCGAGATCAATTTCCTCGGCTTTCTCGACAACTTCTCTCCCCGGCTCAGGAAACTTTTCTTGATAGAGATGCACATAATCAATTAAATCCTGCAAACTATGATTTGCCTCATTCAGATTTCCCGCAATAAAACCAATGGGATTATTAATTTCATGAGCCACCCCAGCAACCAGATTCCCTAGGGCTGACATTTTCTCACTTTGAATAATTTGTAATTGAGCCTGTTGCAAGTCAGTTAGGGTTTGCTGGACTTGCGAATAAAGACGGGCATTTTCTAGGGAGATGGCGGCTTGGGTACAGAGAAAGTTGAGGATCAGGAGGCGATCGCTAGTAAACACACCACTGGTACAGCGATTCTTGAGATACAAAATCCCCACCAAATGTCCTTGATTGAGAATGGGTAAACACAGGACACTTTTCGGCTGGTCTAGTCTCAAATAATCATCGATTATAGGTAAATTGGTTTCTAGATCGTCAAGCACCACGACTTGTTGAGTATTTTTGACATATTGAATCAGTTTGATAGGGAGATTGGGGTTATTTTCTAGGGGGTCGGAGTAGAGGTCGGTGGCGGTGGGGGTAGCGATCGCCCGCACTTCCCAGACTTGATTTTCATTGGGTAAGATTAAAGCACAGCAATCGCCGCCAGAGTTTTGCAAAATAACTTGGGTGAGTTGGTGGAGCAGTTCATTGAGTTGAATCGTTCCGGCAAGGCTTTGGGAGGCTTTGAGAATGGCGGCAAAGTCGAGAGCGCTGTTGACTCTGGTGCTAGAAGAATGACTGGAAATAGTAGATGAATGGAGTGAAACCTGGAGATCACCTATACTTGCCAAGGTTTCCAGCACGTTGATCGGTTGGACGGCAGATTCAAGAATGGGGCGCAATAAGTGAGGATAGCGGGTTTTTAGATCATCAATCTTGGCTTTGGCTCCCCATTTGGCATAACAATAGTAGGCTTCTTGCATATAAACAGCCGCAATTTTCTCCTTGCCCCAGTCAAGATAAAACTTGGCAGCAAGTTCGTTGGCTAAACCTTCTTCTTGGATATATTCGTTGGCTTTGGCTCCAGAAATTGCGCGATCGTACCAATCTGCTGCCTTATACTTTTGATTGAATACCCGATATTGTTCTGCTTCTACTAAGTCGTATTTGTGTTGAAAGTTCATTGGGGCGTGGTTAGCACGATGTTGGAGTTTGGCTTGGTTTGCCGCAATGCGATCGCCCAACCCAGTTTTATCTGTAGCTTCAGGATACTCAGCGATTGCTGTGAGCGAATCGTAGAAGTAAAAAACAAATTCGGAAAATAAACCTGCTCCGCCTGCTGTCAAGGTTTGACGGGCTTGTGCCGCATCCTCACTTGCCTGCACTGTTTCATCAAATAGATAGGAAACAGTTAACCGACCTACCCAATAGAAATGTAAACCAGTTAAGTCATTGGCGATCGTGAATGAATGATGTAGCTGTTTCCCTTGGGTCGCTAATTCTGCCTTGCTTTGGCTACCTTGTAAGCGTTGAATCGGCAGTAAAGCTGTATAACTGTAATTTAGATGAACGGTTAAATTGTGCTGTGATAGGATCGCTAGATAAGGTTTAGTATCTACAATTAGTGACGTTAAGTTCTTGCCCATGTGATAAGAATATTGGCAAATTCCATAGGTATTATGACCAAGAAATTCTAAATCGCCGACCTCTAAAGCGGTCTGAAAACCTTCTATATATATGGGCAGTGAGTCACGTAAGTAAGATTTGCAATGAACAATAAAGATTGCGAAGCCATTCAGGACTTTTGTTTGTATTAATCGGGCATTGAGTTTTGCCGCCAGTTGTAGGGATAACTGACCAAAATTATAAGCCGCATCCAAGTCTCCTAACAAATTGATCGATAAGGTGCCATAACAATTGTAGGCAAGGGCAGACAGGGCAGTGTTTCCCTTGTTAATCGATAGTTTTACTTGGGTCAGAATTATAAAAGGAAATAGCAAAGGAGCCGAAACATAAGTCGTGACGGTAATACTTGCCAGCAACTCCATTATCGCCAAGGTTTCTGCCTCCGTCATCACTGGCAAATTGAGTAAATCTTGGGTCGTTCTGCCGGTAAGTAATTTTGTAACTTCTTGGATAGCTGGGGCGATATATTCGGGTGTTGGCTGTTCGGGAAGCTGAATATTAAACATCGCTAAAGCAGTGCGAGCGATGGCGATCGCTTCTTGATACCGTCCCTGAGTAGTATAAGCCTGAATCTGTATTGTGTAGGCTTTAACAGATTTAGTCGGTTGGAGGTTCTGCGATAAAATCACCCCTATCCATTCCTCCATCTGGTCAGAGTTACCACACAAATAAGCCGCTTCTGCTGCGCCTTCATGTAATGCTAGGGTTAGGTGTGGTTCGGTTTGCCAACTTTCGTCAGACAGCAATGTTAAACCCGTCTGGAAATAGGTGAGGGCTGGTTCATTAGCAGTTGAGGCTTTGGCTTTGCTACCAGCAATTAAATTCAGTTGAGCGAGATTCTTTTTTTCCTGTGGGTCGAGGATGAGATTAATTACCCGATTCCAGTGGTTGACAATCTCAAAAATATTGGCTTCTAGTTCCGTTTCTGGGGTGCTTTGGTGCAGCAGTCGAGCGATCGCTAGATGAGTAATTTGTTTTTGGTCATCGGGAATCAAAGAATAGGCGGCTTGCTGGACGCGATCATGCAAGAATTGATAATTGAGGCTCTGGGACAGATTCGATCGCTCAACCTCGACATCGCCTAGATAGAATTTATAAACCTCACTTTGAGGGAGAATCAATCCTTCTTGCAGAGCTTTCCACAAAGCCGTTGCCACTTCAGTTTGCGACTGCTCCAAGACGATCGCCAAAGTCTGCAAATCAAACTCTGCCCCAATACAAGCTGCTAATTTCAAAATGTTTTGCGTAGTGTCTGGCAGCTTTTGCAACTGCAAAGCCATAAATTCCACCACATCATCCGTCAGTGCTGCCTCCCGCACTCGAACAATATTGCACTGCCAATACCCCGCATTGATATCAAAAGTAATCAGCTTTTCTTGATGCAAAGCCTTGAGAAACTGGGTAGCAAAAAAAGGATTTCCTTGGGTTTTTTGCATCACCAATTCCGTCAAGGGTTGTGCCAAAGCCTCGGCACAATTAAGTGTATCCGCCACCAGATGATTTAGGCTAGATTGGCTCAAGGGTTCTAACGTGATTGTATTCACCATGTCTCCCGCTTTGCTGACCGTATCCAATGTCAACATCAAGGGATGTGCTGCAAACACTTCATTATCCCGATAAGCTCCCAGCAATAACAAATAGCCTGTAGTCGATTCAGCCATCAACACTTGAATCAAGTTCAATGAGGCTGAATCCGCCCACTGCAAATCATCCAAAAACATCACTAAGGGATGCTCGATCGTTGTGAAGATTTGAATAAACTTTTGGAACAGCAGATTAAATCGATTCTGAGCCGCAGTTCCTGACAATTCAATCGCTGGAGGCTGAACTCCAATAATTCTTTCTAGTTCAGGAATTACCTCAATGATCACCTGAGCGCTATCTCCCAAAGCTGCCAAAATCTGACTTTTCCAGAGTTGCAATTGGGTATCACTTTCACTCAACAAATGTGCCATTAAACTGCGAAATGCTTGCACAAATGCACTGAAGGGAATATTCCGTTGAAATTGGTCATATTTCCCTTTGATAAAATAGCCGCGTTGACGAACAATCGGTTTATGAACTTCGTTGACAACCGCAGTTTTCCCAATTCCCGAAAACCCGGCTACCAACATCATTTCTGTTGCACCAAGGCTAACTCTTTCAAATGCTTGGAGTAAGGTTGATACTTCAGCTTCTCGTCCATAGAGTTTATCAGGGATGATGAAGCGATCGCTAATATCTCGTTGCCCAATCTCAAAATATTCTATATTGTCTGTAGTTATCAATTGCTGCAAACAAATCTCTAAATCATGCTGCAAACCCAACATATTTTGATAGCGATCTTCAGCATTCTTTGCCATCAACTTATGAATTATTTCTGATAAAACTAACGGAATATTGACATTGATACGATGGGCTAAAGGTGCCATTTGGGCAATATGACAATGCACCAACTCCATCGGTTCCTTTGAGGGAAATGGTAAAACACCCGTTAGTAATTCATAAAAAGTCACCCCCAGAGCATAATAATCACTCCGATAGTCAATCCCCCGGTTCATCCTCCCAGTTTGTTCTGGGGAAATATAAGCAAGGGTTCCTTCTAAGACATTTGGGTTAATTAGAGTTTGGGTTTCTCTAGGCAATAAAGAGGCAATACTAAAATCGATTAATTTGACTTGCTTAGTTTCAGGATTAATTAAGATATTTGCAGGTTTAATATCTTTGTGAATAATTCGCTCCTGATAAAGAATATCTAGAGTCTTGCAGAGGGCGATCGCTATTTCCAAAAACTCCATTAAAGATTCGACCCTTCCCCCCACTACCCACTCTTGAAGAGAAATCCCTCCAAAATCTTCCATCACCAGCGCATAACCGTTCTGATAGGCTTGGAGGCTATAGGTTTGGATAATTAGGGGGGAGTTGAGATTTTTAGCAATGGTGTACTGATTGCGAAATGACAAGAGTTCGCCAAAAGTTGGATAAGGATTTTTCAGCAGTTTAATCACCACTGGTAAGGAGTCAGTCTCTCTAACCCCTCGATAAACCAGGGTTCTTAAACCATTGTATAGTTCTTCAGTGATGCTATAACCGGGAATACTGACAAGAGTGCTAACCATGCTGCTCAATTTTTAATTGTGTGGGCAGGGAGGGAAGAAGTATATAAACGTGTAATGAGTGTTATAGGCGTAAGCTGCGCCAACAAAAATCAAATAGTAGTTCTATATAATCTATTACAAATAGATAATTGATTACTATACTTAAATACACTTAAACGCCAAACACCCAGGATAGGCATCCGCCCATGCAGTAGCAGAAGCTACTAGTAATTCGTGACCTGAATCCAGGTAAAATTGCATTCGGAATGTCATATCCAAGTGTAGCCGCTCTTGACCACATGGGTTTTGCCTGTATAGCCGCGATTTATAATCGCCCAGACAAGTATGAATTTAGGCTTTTCAAACATCTTCATTACGGCATAACCTGCATTCGGCACTATTACGTTGGCGGTAGCTTGCCGTAGGCACTATTACGAATTATTCTCGTATCCAAAAACTTCAATTGTTGATATAAACAGCGAATTTGCGGTAAATTTACACCAGCAGTTTCGGCTTTTCGTAATGGGTTGCCAAAAATTGCTTCTACTTCTAAAGGACGACTTTCATCAAAATCAATTT
Source organism: Anabaena catenula FACHB-362 (assembly GCF_014698735.1). Lineage (GTDB taxonomy): Bacteria > Cyanobacteriota > Cyanobacteriia > Cyanobacteriales > Nostocaceae > Anabaena > Anabaena variabilis_A. The sequence goes on along the minus strand of NZ_JACJTQ010000015.1, from coordinate 104,593 downwards.
TCATGCTGGTGCGATAGGGCTTCATCTTGATAGTGTAAGAAAGCATTGTTTGAATAAAGCTTTCAGGAACTACACGCCCTGTACTTTTCGCCCCTAATGCTACTTCAGACATCAACTGTTCAACTAACTGACGAGTGTGAACATCTGCCATTAATTCATCAGTTCTAGCGTTGAGAATTACAGATAATCCGTTGTAGGGAATATTCCAAACTAGTTTTTTCCAACGTCCTAATAGTAAATCTTCTGCTAGTTCCATTGATATCCCCGCATTTTGAAAATCCTCAGCAATTTGCTGCATTTTTTCTGTAATTCCTGTGGGATTATAGTTAGATGTATATTCACCCAAGGTAATTTGTCCGTAGTCTAAATGGCGAATATGTCCAGGGGCAACTTTGTTGGAACAAAGAAAACATAACCCACCAATAATTCTCACATTTCCGACAATTTGAGCAATTTCTTCTTCTATACCCAGTCCATTCTGCAATACCAACACCACTCCATCATCCTTGATAATTGGTGGTAATATGTGCGGTAGCAAGTGGTTTTGTGTCGTTTTTAGCGCTACTATTACTACATCACAGCTAGGCATTTTTTCTACGTCACTGTAGGCAAGAACTTGGGGGAGCGTAAAGTCACCGTCTTTAGACTCTATGACTAAACCATGTTGACTTACCTCTAAGTAATCGCTTTTGAGCAAAAAGTGGACTTCATTACCTGCTTTTTGCAGTTTAGCGCCATAAAACCCGCCTAATGCACCAGTTCCCAAAATTGCGTATGTACGATTACCCATTTCATCTATAAAAAAATCTTAAGAAAATCATCAGGGGATATTGTACCAGGATTTTTTTTAATAAAAGTTAAATATGATTTACTATTCTTTAGAACCTTTGGCAGATACGAGGTGACATCAATGGCGGATATTGTTGATATTGCAGTTAGTAATGATTCGTTTAAAACTTTGGTGGCAGCTGTCCAAGCTGCTGGTTTAGTGGAAACATTAAAAAGTCCTGGTCCATTCACTGTGTTTGCACCAACTGATGATGCTTTTGCTAAGTTACCCCCAGGCACAATTACAACTTTATTACAAAATATTCCTCAGTTAGCACGGATTTTAACCTATCATGTGGTTCCCGGAAAGCTGACCAAGGCTGATTTAGCGAAATTGGGTACGGTTACTTCTGTGGAAGGTTCCCCGATTAAAATTAATTGTGATGATGGTTTTGAAGTGAAAAATGCCACAGTTTTAGCAGCCGATATTGCCGCTGATAATGGTGTAATTCATGTTATCGATACTGTAATTTTGATGGGTTAATTCAGCAATGGTGGGCATTGTCCACCATATCTGTTATAAATTTTAGTCTGGTGAATTCTTTAAAATATGTAAAAAAAAGATGTGAGTAATCACTTTCATGATACTATAGGTGTAGTTAAATAAATAAAAGTTAAAATTAATAATAAGCTAATCTTACCTACCACAAATTAATGCTTGATTTCCAAACTTTAGCTGAATTTTCTCGCACAAACTGTGCAGGTATTTGTTCATTCCTTGTTCCTGCGAACGTACTCGCCACATTGTTAACACTTATCCTCACATTCATAAACCGCCCCACAGTTCAAATCTGGCAAGCTGTAGGATTTGCCAGTATGTTTGCTTTCATCATGATTATGCACGTTTACACTTGGTTTATCATTGGCGTGGTGATGTTACCAACTTATATTTTACTGGGTCTAGCAGTTACTTGTTTATTGACTAATGTAGCTGCAATTCTGTGGCGGATAAATTCTCAACAATTAATTTATCGCTGGAAGTAGGAATTTTACGAATCGGCAAGAGCAAAGCACTTCGTAAAGAAGAACGCCAAGAAATGCAATTTATTGAGTAAGTAGTACCTAAAAAAGGTGGAAGAGTAATTAAAATTACTCTTCCTGTTGATATGATTAGCTGTTAACTAACGGCTATTCTTTTTAATTGATGAGTTACTTACCACCAAGATTGAGATTTATAGTTGCTGTAGTTGTTGTATGAGCCACTGTGGGATTTGTGTTTGTGGTGATAATGGCAAGAGTGATGACCACCTCCAACAACAGATTGCAATTCCTGAGTAGCTAGTTCATCCAAAAAGCCGGCAGCATCATCAAATAGTTCATAACCAGCAGGAAGCAGTTTAGAAATTTGGATATTAGCCATGAGAATTCCTCCTTATATTTGTATGTGAGTTTTTTGCAACTCATTAGTAAGATTAGACTTGATTTCAACTAATCTTATTTATCATGATTCCAAATAAAATCTCGTAAATCAAGACTTTGATATCAATCACATAGACATAATTAATAGAGTTTTTTCTAGAAATTATTCCTAATATTCAACCTACTACAGCGTTTTTGGAATTAACAATTAACAATTAAAAAGCATATTTTACAAGCTTTTGAGTTGAATCTCACTGGTTAGTTATTTTCGCCACCCTGCACTATTAATTTATTTGATCAGCAATAAGTACAAAAGTGCAAATAATTTACCGACTTAACGGCTTGAATTCTGTCTAATATCATGTTCGGCTAAGTAGGATGGTGTAAATAATTCAAGGTTTGTAGAGAAAACTAAAGTCCTTGAATAAGGGCTTTAGCCCTTACTACCAGCTAACTCTAATACTAAGAGAGAATTAAATCTACAGTGGCGCTCAAATTCTGAACTATTAAGTCTGGTTCGTAAAGTTCTAATTGGCTGCGATCGCGGATTCCACTTTCTACACCCATTACTTTAATACCATGTCTTTTCGCAGCGGTGATGTCGGCTTCTGTATCACCTACCATCCAAGTATCAGTAGCAGGAGGAAGTTCCGCTAATGCTTTGGCCATTAGTAGAGGTTTATCTTCAACATCACGGGTTTTTACATAGTCGTTACTGAGACAATAACGGCGATTTTCTGGAAAAAATCTACCTAAATTATATTTATTGAAAGCGTAGTCCAGTTCCCGCACCCGACGCATCGTCATCACTACCAAATCAATGCCTGCTTCTTGAACTTTGGTGAGGGCTGCTTCGGCTCCAGGTACGAGGGTATCATACTCAAAATAAGGCTCTGTGTGTACTGTTTGCTTGCGGAGAAGGGAAAATTGTTGTGCCTGTTCTGCGTCTAAACCTGATTTTAAAGCTATTTGCTTTTCGGGGGTGTGCGATCGCTTGAGTTGCCAAAATTCGGCTTTGGAAAGTTCTGTCACTACTTGATCAGCATATCGGGTTTTGTCTAAGCACAATTGATAAACACGATAGTACCGCTCAGAAACATCCATAATCGGTCCGTCGAAATCAGTAATTAGTCTCAGCATTAGTAAATAATGGGAATTTTTATGAACATTATCTCAGTGATTGGTAATTGGGAAAAAGGTAATTGAATAACCAGTCCCCAGTCTACTGACTGACAAATCCGCGTTTAATTTGTTCGCTTTCAATGGCTTCAAATAAAGCACGAAAGTTACCTTCGCCAAAACCTTGCGCTTGGGAACGGCGTTCAATAAACTCAAAGAAAAAAGTCGGCTCAGAAAAAATCGGCTGGGTGAAAATTTGCAATAGTAAAGCCCCTAAAGGAGCATTTTGTTGACAATCTACCAAAATTTCTTGTTGTGCGATCGCTTGCAGTTCTGAGGGTGAGAGTGGAACCTCTAAACGCTCTTGTAGCTTAGAGTAATAGGTTTGGGGGACAGAGAGAAAAGATAAACCAGCCGCACGAAAACGAGCGATCGCACTCACAAGATTAGGCGTGCGTAAAGCAATATGTTGAATTCCCGCCCCCCTGTTCACATTTAAAAACTCCTGAATTTGCGAATTAGGTGAAGCCGGCTCATTAATCGGTAACTGTACGCCACCGTTGGCAGAAATCATCACCTGACTCGACAAAGCAGAGCGATTGGTTTGAATTTTAAAACTTTGTTGGGGTTGAAAATCGAGAATATTTTCATACCAACTCACAGCAGCTTGTAAATTGCCGACTTCCACATTCAGAACTACATGATCAATAGCCGTAAAAACGTTGGGTGATTGAGGATTGGGGATTGCTAGAAGATTTCTCTCCCCATCCTCTGCTTTTACGTCCTGTCTTTCCATCAAAGTATGCGTCAACCCACCCCAAGCCGCAATTTTGGCGAATTTGAAGGACACCTCATTTTGGACAGGTTGCAAGACTTTAGCACCGTTGGCAGAAGCTCTTGCCATCACAGTTTCCACATCTGTCACCAGAAAAGCCACATCTGCCACACCAGGGGGGTGATGACGCAAAAACTCAGCTACCGGGCTGGTGAGTAACAATGGTGAAGACAGTAAAAAATAGACATTGCCATTTTTGACAACTTCCGTGCAAGTATGAAACGATTTCCCCCGATTAACAAGAGTAGGGAAAATTGAACTCACTACCGATTGAAACCCCAGATACTTGACAAACCAATCTCGCCACCATTGGGCATCTTCTACATAAAAGTGAACGTGATCAATTTGGAGCATAATCTCTGAAAATCCAGCGCAACAGCTTATATACAGTCAATTGTGCCTTTTATACTAGATTTTCATGTATTCCCTCAGCCAGAATGGTGAACTTAGAAAAATAGGTGACTATCCGGTTGAATATTAATTTCCATTGGTACAGCCTGAGGTTCGGCAGATAACGCATAAAAAATGGCATTAGCAGCAGTTTCGCAACTGAGCATTTTTTTTCGGTCTACCTTTAAACTCACATTGTCCCAGAAAGAAGAATCTATGCCACCAAAATAGAACAGGGTGAACTTGACTCCAAAACGCTTGAGTTCCTCGGCCATACACTTGCTAAAACCAACAACGCCAAACTTAGAAGCAGAATAAGCCGCAGCCATTGACATCGAATGCTTTCCTAGAATTCCCACCACATTACAGATATGACCAGACTTCCGTTTTTGCATCTCTTCAGCAGCAGCTTGAGTGGTGTAAAAACTGCCTTTTAAATTTAGATCCAGCATCCTATCTAAATCGGCTGGTTCTATACTGTTGTAAGGTTTGAGGATACCTGCACCAGCCGCATTTACCAAAACATCGATTTGACCAAACTGGGCAATAGTTGCTTGTATTAATGCCTTTACCTGTTGGGGTTGAGTAATGTCTGTGGGAACTGTCAACACTTCCCCTGATAACTCATTAGCCAAAGTTGCTAAATTCACTGCATCTCTAGCTGCTAGTACCAACGTAGCCCCCGTGGGCGCAAGTTTACGAGTTAAGGCTGAACCAATACCGCCCGTAGCACCGACAATGACAACGACTTTATCCTGCATCACAATATTTACATTTCTTTACAAACTATTGTTTTTTAGTATAGCAACCGCCAAGGTGCTTAGGACATTAACTGTAGTGCGAACGTACCTCAACCCAACCTACAAATCAAGACTTTTTTCGATTTGGACAAGGTGTTGCTTATATAGCAACAGACAGGGCGGTTAGGACACCAACTGATTATAAAATCTAGACACCAAAAGACTCTTCAGACTGTCACCTGTCCCCTGTCACCTGCTATATAAGCTAATAATCAAATCATTCAAATTGCATCCCCGCGTCCCCGCGTCTCCCCTTCTCCCCATCTCCCCTTCTCCGTGTCCCCGCGTGGGTGGGCTGGGGTTTAACGTATAGCGACTTCACATTTTCTGTCTGTTTGCTTTAGCTGCAAAGAACTGCAAGACTGTAAAAACTTCATATAAGTAGTATTTATTTTTAATTCTTTGATTTGCTCAGTGATGGTTTTACCATGTTCCTGATTAAATTTAGTGCCTAAAATACTAATATCAATGTATTTTGTCGGATGATTTTTTGTTAATTCTTCCAGCAGTTTTGTGAGTGCTGCCTCCAAATCTGCTTGAGAATTTATACTAGGTAAAAAATTAGACTGACTATTACTGTTATTAGATACACTTATTTCCCATTTTACTCCTTTTTGCCTGAGTTGGAAAGAACTACAAGACCGCAAAAATTGTACATAACTACCACTAATTTGTAATTCTTTCAGTTGTTTAGTAATGGAAATACCATATTCCCGATTAAATTTACTGCCTAAAATACTAACATCAACATAGCCATTAGCTGATTCATGAGCAGATTCTTTAATTAATGTTTCTAGAATCCTGTTCAGTGCTTTTTCTAAATCAGCTTGGGAATCAATACTCCTGATTAGACCGTTGTGATTATTTAATGTATTTTCGGCTTCATCATCCACAAGCTCAATTAGATTTTTATCAAAAACCGTCACATAAAAATCAGATGAATCATCAACTTTATGAACTACAAAATCAGCCGGATAACGAGTGAAGATATCTTTGGGTTTTTTACCAGGGAGATGAGTAGTAATCACTTGACTCATATTGATTTTGTGTTTGGTGTTCAGCAACTGAAATACCTTAGAAACCTTTACCCATTGATTCCCCGTAGATTCTTTTTCATCGTTAATTAAGGCTTTGAGAATCTGAATTAATGAAGGGATTTCTGGTAAAGGTTTAACACAATGGGTTTTAGTTTCTCCTGTAGAGCTATTAAATAAATTGATATTTTCTCCATGCTGACTAACTTGATATACTATTAGTCCATGTTGCTGTAAATTGTTGCATAAATTAGTCATCACTTTATCTGATGAGCAAACCAAAACTTCTTTTGCATTGGGGTAACGTTCATGAATTGAGGAGCCAAAGGCAATCATTTTTCCATCGGCATTGTCTCTACCAGCAGGAACATGAATCAAATCATAACCGCGTTCATGTAATTCTGCATCTAGCTTGCCGCGATTACTCCAATTAGCAAAGGCAATTTTTACTTGAATTGGACAATTACAAATTGTTGTGAAAAACTTTTCTGTATTGCTATTAATTTGTAAATTTTCGGCATCTAAAAGTAAAACGGCTATTCCTACAGGCTGTAAAGATGGGGCAAATGTAGAATGTAATGATCCGTTGAACGCAGATGTTACAGGATTGAGTTGCCGAATCTTGGCAATTAGTTCTAATAAGATAGGTGAATTAAAGGCTTCAGTAACAACAATGGCTTTCAGGTATAATTGCAACTTGTGCAACAACTCTTCCCAACCTTGAGTTTGGCTGAGTAACGCCGTAAACTTTGCACTCAAAGCCGATTGATTAGAATTACTTTGCCACTGAACTTTTCTATACTTTTCCAGTAATAATTCTGGCTGCTGTTGTTGTATAGCAATGATTGCTTGGCAGACATGAGCGGCAATTTGGGTTAACAAGGCAGAATCATAGGTAGTCAGCGATCGCTCATTATTTGGCATGGCTCATACATTAGAGTAAGGCATCCTGGCGGAAATCACCATTAAAGCTGGTAATTTATATCGTGTCTGCTTTAATACTTATACTATCGGTCAGCCTGGTAATAGGTGATGGGTAACTGGTCACGAAGAGGAAAAGGGGCAGGGGGCAGGGGGCAAGGGGGAAGACCGGGACGGAGCTTGGACTCTGCCCCGTATAAGCGTCCTAGAAGGACGGGGCTTGTACCCATGTTCCGCTCCGCTCCACCCAGAGGGAAAGGGCTTGTTCCCCCCGCTAGAAAGCTCCCTTTCCCCCTGCTTCTTCCGGTCATGAAAATATAATTATTACCAATTACATATTACCGATTACCCATAAATGTTTTATAAGTCATTGACCAGACAAGATATTACTCATTTTAGATCGAGTGCAGAAACTAACTGACATCAGTAAAATTCCTTAACCAATATTTAACTGTGCATATTCCAGCCCCAGATAACTTTTACCACAATAAAGGTATCTAATTCACCAAATTCGGGAATATAAATTACCCAAAAATCGTAGGGTGGGTATGGCTACGCCACGCAGGCTATAGGACAGTAGTCCGTAACCCACCATAAATTTAGGAGATAATGGTGGGTTAGGTTACGCGATCGCTATATTTAGCTTTTAGATTAATTAGAATTATGATCCAGTACATTAAAACCTCCCGTCTCAACATCGCCTATCACAGTTATGGTGCAAGTGATGCACCAACTATAATTCTTTTACACGGCTGGCCTGATGATGCACTGACTTGGAATGCAATTGTTCCTGCATTAGTAAATGAAAACTACCGCTGTATCACACCATTTCTGAGAGGTTGCGGTTTGACACAGTTTCTTGATACTCAGACCCTACGTAGTGGACAACTTGCAGCCTTGGGACAAGACCTAATTGAGTTCATTGAAGCGGCAAAAATCGGGTCTGTACATTTGGTAGGTCATGACTGGGGCGCACGCATTGCCTACAATATAGCGGCTCTACGCCCCGACCTGGTACATACTCTCACCACATTGTCAGTTGGTTATGGAACTAATAATCCTCAACAGACACTATCCTTTGAACAGGTGCAACAATACTGGTATCAATGGTTTTTTGCTACAGAACGGGGACGTGCCACCTTAGCAGCAGATAGACGGGGCTTTACACGCCAGCTATGGCATTTGTGGTGTCCTACGTGGCATTTTAGTGAGGCTGAGTTTGAGACTACTGCACAATCATTTGATAACCCAGACTGGATAGATATTACTATTGACTCATACCGCAGTCGTTGGGGCAATTCTGCTAATGACCCTGATTACGATACTATTCACCAGCAACTGATGTCTGCACCTAAAATTTATGTGCCAACAACGGTACTTCACGGTGGTGCTGATGGTGCAACTTTACCAGAAACTAGTGCCAACAAAGAACAGTTCTTTGAAAAAGATTACCAGCGATTTGTGATACCAGGAGTTGGGCATTTTATCCAACGGGAAGCCGCCCAGACTATAATTGAAGCCATACTTACCCGCGTACAGAGTATAGCTAGTACCTACCAGAAATAATGCCACTACTTACAAATATTCGCAGGCGTTCCATTCTTTCTCTGGCTATGATTCTCCCCATTGGACTTTTATACAGTCACTATCGCTATTCTATTTGGTGGTTGAACCAAGAGGTAGGAGGGATTTTCTATGAGATATTTTGGTGCTTGTTCGCCTTTGTGTTTATTCCCACTCGCCGAGCAGTTTGGCAAATCCCTATATGGGTATTTATAATTACTTGCTTATTGGAATTTATGCAATTGTGGCATCCACCATTTCTAAATTGGGTGCGTTCATTTTGGTGGGGAAAAATGTTAATCGGCACTGCCTTCACTTGGGCTGATTTTCCCTATTATTTTATTGGCAGTGGGTTAGGATGGCTGTGGTTGCGGCTGATAGTTCGGGGAGTAAAGCTAAAATAAATCGTTTTACCGATAACTTTGCTTCTTAGCGATAGTTTTATGCCAATGGTAATGATAACTTATTTCAATAAGCTTTACTATTTTTTTATCTTCTCCTTTATGTCTCTATTGGCTGCAATCCTGATTTTGAAGAGTTTTTACAGATAGCAGTCCTCAGTGATATTGACCTTGACTAATTCATCAGGTTAAGGGAAACTTACTAATAACTGATGTGCCTACTGATAAAAATAATAATTTTTGTAAAGATTCTGAGATATATATTTTGAAAGATGGAACATTAGTTAACAAATGGCAAGTTTGTATCTAATCTGTTCCTGCCGCTAGATTTTGAGCAACTTTACTAAAGCAGTAAAGTTCAAGAGTACTATCGAGGTTGGCTTTCACAGCATGGAGACATTAGAATTCATAATTTATCCAGACGGTCGGGTACAAGAGAAAGTCACTGGTATTGTTGGGGCTTCTTGTGCTGAAGTAACGGCGGCCATAGAGGCGCAGCTGGGACAAGTACTGAATCAGGAGCCAACCTCAGAATTTTTCGCCACCAATAATAATGTGCAGGAATCTGGTGTAGCGAATACGCAAACCGCGTTTAGCGAATGGTAAATTTTCCAACTAGTTTATTGTCATTCATTCACAACCACCATGTCACACTTTAGCCAAATCAAAACTCAAATCCGTAACCTTGAATCCTTGAAAGACGCGCTCACTGACTTGGGTATAGACTGGAAGCCCGGCCCACAGGAAGTACGCGGTTATCGTGGCCAAACCCATCCTGCTGAAGTTTCCATTGAGCAGGAAAATGGTTACGATATCGGTTTCAGATGGAATGGCAAAGAATATGAATTGGTAGCTGATTTGCAATATTGGCAGCAAAACTTGTCTGTAGATGGATTTTTGCGCCAAGTAACCCAACGTTATGCTTACCAAGCAGTGGTAAAAGAAACTGCGCGGGTCGGTTTTCAAGTGACCGAACAACAAAAAAATGAAGATGGTTCGATTCGCTTAGTTGTACAGCGCTGGAGTTAATCATGTCTGATTTGCCGCAGTCACCAGAAGCAGAAAATAATCGTTCCGGTTTAGAGCCAGAATTAGGGGGTTTTTTACGAGACGAGTTTGAACGTTCTGGTTTAGAGCCGGAACTAGGGGGTGTGCTGCGGCAAAAAGGCGTTTATGTAGATGAAATTACCTGCATTGGTTGTAAGCATTGCGCCCATGTTGCCCGTAATACCTTTTATATTGAACCAGATTATGGGCGATCGCGCGTAGTTCGCCAAGATGGGGATGCAGAAGAGGTAGTTCAAGAGGCTATAGACACCTGTCCAGTTGATTGTATTCACTGGGTTGATTACACAGAACTGAAAAACCTAGAAGAAGACCGCAAGTTTCAAGTCATTCCTGTAGTTGGGTATCCAGTGGAACACGCTGTAGCAGCTACAGAAAAACGCCGAAAGAAGCAAAAGTTAAAAAACAAACAACCATAAAATTCAAATATCAAGCAATTAACATTTTATGAGGCTGGTGCTATTACCAGCCTTTTTTTTCTCGTTCCCATACTCTGTATGGGAATGAATTCCAGGAAGACTCTGGCTTCCGTTTTAGTCGAGTCAGAGACTCTATCAAAGCATTCCCAGTCTGGAGACTGGGAACGAGATAAACATTCAGAAGCTCTTCATCACTATTAGCTATAGATCACGATCACAGTGGTTGATATGGTAGAGGAAGATCTGGAACAAAAAAACCAGATTTACCAAAAGTACATATATACAGTTCATATCCTGAAACAACAATTTCAAACATTACGTGAAGCCAAAGCTCACTTTAATCTTAAAGTTAATAGTTGGGAATCACTTGCTAACAAATTAAATGAGTCATCTTTTCAAAATCATATATCTGAGAATGAAGTTAAATCAGAATCAGATTTAAGAATTACAGATATGAGAAAAGTGGAACAAAGACCAAAAACTAATGGAGAAATTACTATTAGTTTACAACCTGATGTAGCAGAAATGTTTCTTACAGAGGAAGCAGTAAACGAAGCTTTGCGTTTTTTGATTAGAATTACGAATAAAAATCTTTGATGAAGAAGATATAACAAACAGGGTTGATAACTCAAGTCTGGTGGGCATTGCCCACCCTACTATACTCGAATCTAAAATTGTTATGCTTTCATTTAAGAATGAGAGGATCATGCTGTGAAAGTAACTTTTCAACTTTAGCCTCATCAATTCTAGAAGTTAGCCTTCTGGATTCGTGCAAGTCTCTAGTAGTTTTTGCCAAGGTGAAAGTTGAACCTACAGAAAAAGCTAAACCCATACCCATAAAGCCTTTTACCCAATTATCTACAGGTAAATTGACAATGCCAAAACCTGTCATAGAAATAGACATAATAAAAGCTGCCCAGGTTTGAATAATCCAAGCATTGCTGTCTTTTTGTGGGCTAAATGTTTGCATATCTTCCCCCCTAACTAAGTACTATAAGCACAATTTTATGAAGTGGTCGAAACAGTGGTAATAGTAACTGACCAGTTCCGCAACTGTACTTAATCACTGGAGTTGAAAATTCATCAAATTAAGCAAATGCTGCTGAAAATTTTGTACCAGTTTGGCAAGTGGCATAAAAATTATAGAATTCGTAAACAGGGAACAGGGAACAGGGAATAAATAGGCAGGGTGCAGGGGGCAGGGGGCAGGGTGCAGGGTGCAGGGGGCAGGGGGCAGGGTGCAGTAGATAGATCATTATTTCTCCCCGTCTCCCCATCTCCCCATCTCCGCGTCCCACTGTCTCCGCGTCTTCCCCTCCCCGCGTCCCCGCGTCTCCCCATCTCCCGTGCCTGCCTTCTCATGGTGTTTCTGGAAAAGTTTGCACCTTACCATCGGGACTGAGGACTACTCGAAGTCTGACATTTTGCCCTGATTTATTAGTAGAAACAAAGGCTTTACCAATTTCTGGAATACCAGTGGTGTTTACGTATTCTCTCGCGGCTCGATTCAATGGCAAAATGCGTTCAATAGAGCCATCAATACCCAACATCAAACTATACTCTAGTGTTTGCGAAAATCCACTAGGTGGCTGCCAAGTCTTTTGCAGAAATTCTCTGGCTTCTGCCACTTGAGGGATATCAAACAAGGTAGTATTGGAAGTTCCTTCTGTAGGTAAGGGAGTTTTAGTTACATTTCGCAATTTGGCGACCACATCAGCATCACTGGTGACAGCAGGAGTGGTATCGGGGGAATTAATTCCTCTATCTAGCTGCTGTGAGTCTAGTGGAGAAGTTATTTGGGGAGAAGATATTTGGGGAGAAGTTTGACTCAGAGAGTCATTGGGTATGGAAGCCAGAGACTGAGGGATTGTGGAGATACTACGGCTATTTCTAGTAGGTAAAATTTCACGGGTGGGGAGAGTAATTCCATTTTGGTTAATCACTCCTGTAGAAGGGTTTGATTGAAAATTGGGTGTTGTTGGTAATGGAATCTGGAGATTGGCCGAAAGGGCTGGTTTTGTGGTTTGCTCCCTCGTCAGTCCATTTTTCGGCAATGTTTTAGCTGTGGACGGGATAGTTGAATTGGGGAAAGAGAGAGGGGCTGGGTCCGCAATGGAATTAGGAAGTGGAGGAATGGAATCTGAATTGGGTATTTGTAACGAAGTACTACTAGCAGGAGGAGAAGGCAAATTACCAAGGGGAGCTAGTCCTGGTTGGGGAGTGGTTAAGTTAATAGAGGGAGAGGGTGCGATCGCTACTTCAGATGGTGAAGTTGTTGTTTTAGCGGTTTGCTCTTGCTTTTGGCGAGTGCTGTTGGCATATTGCCAGGTTAAAGGAGTTAAACCCAAAGCTAGTACCATCATTGCTGCCACAGGTGTCCAAGCTGGCCAAACCAAACTGGGAACAGAACTCTCACTATTAAGATTTGGTAGTGCAATGACATCAGCTGAGTATTCATCTAAAGCTGTTGCCAAATCAAATAGTTGCAATAGAGTGAGTTGAATTACTGGCCCTGATGTTGAGTTAGCAAGAGAACCGAGAAATAGTTTATGAGTTAAATTGCCACTAGATTCTAGGTAAATTGTTGCTTCTAGAATCCCCATGCTAGATGAGTTTACGGTCTTGGGTGACGATGGAGTGGGAGGAACATCGTTTAATTTTGGCTCGTCGGGTGTTGTATTAGAGTGTTGCGGTTCTAAGAAACTCAGACAAAAGCTATCTGCTGATTTTTGTAGGAGTTGTTGAACGTAGGTTGTGACGACATTACACAAAACTTCTAGTTGATCTCGCTCGCCCTGAATTGGCACTTTGCGGTCGTCTGGTAGTCCTGGATCATCAAAGTGGAGTTCAAAACGTATTTGTTTGAGAACAGTTTGACCCATCCAACGAGATAAAGGTGAGCGTTGCGCCCAAATTTCTAGTGTGCAAGTAGGGGGCGTGTAGCGACGAATAACAGAATTTAAGCGGGACATAGCAAAAATTGCAATGGGGACAAAGGGGAATTTTGGATTTTGGATTAGTATTTTGAAATCTAAAATCTAAAATCTAAAATTGTTTTGTGGAACGGTCTATAAGTGATAGCCACAGGCGGCGGTGTCCACCAGGAGCGCTATAAAAAAGTAAATCTACGAGCAGTTTTAATGCTAAGTGGGTCAGCGAATCTGTAGAGATTTTTTCATCTTCTTCCATGCGTTCTTGATAGGTGTTGCAGAAAGTATCGATATAATCTCCCAGTAAGGCAATCTGATGAGGTTTCTGGTTGTTTACGGCTATTTGTTCTAATAGACCAACAGCACGGCGAATTAATTCTTGGTGCTGTTTGGCGAGGTAGCAGCTAATTAAAACTAGCGATCGCGCTTCTTCTACATCCAGATTTTTTCGACCTCCTTGACCTTTGCGTAAGGGATTCGACTGACGCAATCGCCATAAAGCTACACGATCTGGGACTTTTGACTCTAAATTTAGATTAATTGCCGCCGAAAGCATAGCCTCAGAACCAATACCAGTTAAAGTTTCTAGAGATAACAGCACCAAGTCTAACTGGGTTTTGATATTGTCCCATTGAACTGAATTGGCAACTGGAAAGTGGTTTAAATCCTCCCATTGGGAGTTTGGTGTGGCTGAATTGGCGGCCAAGTGCATAACTTTTAGCATAGGTGATCAGGCGAATAGAGGCTGTTGCTGTTACCCTTTTGGAAACAGACCCTGAAGCATAAAAGTTGGTTTCCCATAGTTAGCTTTGAATCAGTTTGGTAAACAGCAGTTTTCTTTGTTTTACTCTAAATGAAAATTTCTTTTCTCAATATGAGAAGTTAATGAGGATTGGTCATTGGTTATTGGTCATTGGTCATTGGTCATTGGTCATTGGTTATTGGGGAGAGTATGTATCTTTCCTCTGCTCCCTGTTCCCCGTTCCCTATTCCCTATTCCCTATTTGATATGAGCAATAGTGACACCACTGCCGCCATCAGCTTGTTCTGCTGGTTCATAGTGGCTAACTCTGGGGTGCTGTTGTAGAAAAGCGTGAACTCCTTGCTTGAGCTTACCAGTACCGTGTCCGTGAATAATCCAGAGAGATCCGTCAGCTTCAGAAATGGCTTTGTCTAAAATATATTCGCCATCAGCTACCCGTTTTCCGCGCAAATCTACGGTATTTTTGGAAGTGCGAATAGCTGGGACTGGTGCTGGTGGTGGGGTGACTACGGCTGGGGCTGGTTTGACTTTAACGATGGGTTCTGGTTTTTGCCCATCTAGAGATTCTACGTCTGGTAATTGCACCGTCATTTTCATGATTCCAAAGCGGACAGTTAACTCACCATCTGTATTAGGGGCGGTTAATACTTCGGCAGTTTGTCCTAATTTGGGAATACGGATGCGATCGCCTACTTTGGGCATAAACCCAGGTTTGGGTTTGGGTGGTGGTGCTGGTTGATATTTTTCGGTAATTTGATTTAACGCACTGGTCGCTTGCTGGGCATCTTGGGCTGTGGGTGTGCCTTTTTGCAAACGGCGAATTACTTGGGCAATTTCCCCTTTAGCTTGGGTAATTGCTTGTTGTACTGCTACTTCTTGAGAAGCACGTAAATCTTTTTCTCTCTCTTCTAAAGCTGTGGCTTTTTGAGAAACTTCTTTATATAAACGTTCGGCTTGGCGTAATAATTCTTGGGCTTCAGCGGCTTTGGTTTCTTGACGACGGCGTTGGGCTTCTAAACCGGCAATCACCTGATTCACTTCATCGCTGGCTTCTCCCACTTGGGTTTTAGCCTCTGCGACTACTTCCGGTTTTAGCCCTAAGCGTAAGGCAATAGTTAAAGCATTAGAGCGTCCAGGTATGCCCCACAACAGCCGATAAGTTGGCGAGAGAGTACTTTCGTCAAATTCTACGGAGGCGTTCTCAAATCGCTCATCTTCGTATTTCAGGGCTTTGAGTTCGCCGAAGTGGGTGGTGGCAATTGTGAGTTGGGCATGATTGGCGAGATATTGCAATAGAGCGATCGCTAATGCACTACCTTCTGCCGGATCTGTACCTGCACCCACTTCATCAAGTAGGACGAGGGATTGGTAATTGGTAATTGGTAATTTGTGATTGGTAATAGGTAATTGAGAAAAATCATCTCCCCCTGCTCCCTGCTCCCTGCCCCCTGCCTCTTCTCCTGACTCCTGACTCCCCAAAGCATTTAAAATCCGACTAATCCTGCGAATATGCCCTGAAAAAGTCGATAAACTTTGTTGTAAAGATTGTTCATCACCAATATCAGCTAAAACTTTGTCAAACCAAGGCATTTCCACAGGTTCGCGGGCGGGAACAAATAAACCCACTTTAGCCATTAATGCCGCTAATCCCAAGGTTTTCAAAGTTACCGTTTTCCCGCCTGTATTGGGGCCAGTAATTGTCACTACCCGAATATTGGGACTGATGAGTAAATCGACGGGAACGACTGGGTTTCCTTGTTCGTGCTGCTGTTGCCAAACTAACAACGGGTGACGCAGTTGTCGCAAGGTGATAATTTCCTGTTCATCCCGATTAATGAAGCGGGGAGGATTAGCACCTATCCAGAAACTGTAACGAGATTTAGCCGTTGCCAAATCTAAGGTTGTGACAATGGCTAATAACCTTTCTAAATCTGGCTTAACTGCGGCGACTTGTTCGGTTAAAGTGCGGCGAATTGATTCTTCTTCTGTTTGTTCTTTTCTGATAGTTTGGCGGAGTTGGTTCCCCATGGGGACGACGCTGTGAGGTTCAATATATAAAGTCGCGCCACTGGTGGAGGTGTCGTGAACAATACCGGGAATTGCGTCTTTTTGCGGTGCTTTGACTGGGATCACAAAGCGATCGCCCCGTTGAGTAATCAGTTGTTCCTGAACTGCACCCGATTTAGCTTGAATGATGTTTTGCAGTTTTTGGGTAATTTGACTGCGTATCCGCCGTAAATCAATGCGAATTTCCCCCATTTTTTGACTAGCGCGATCAGTGACTTGAGCGCGTTCATCAATACAGCGGTGAATTTCCTGTTCTAGTTCTGGGTAAGTCCGTAATTCGGAAACTAACTCAGTCAGGATGGGTAAATTATCCTGGTTATCAATGACACGCCGTAAGTTTCTTGTACCAGCGAGGGTAGTTGCGATCGCTAACAGTTCCTCACCTGATAAAATTCCTTGTAGTTCGGCTCGTTCTAAAGAATCACCAATATCTTGAATACCCTCAAAAGACAAACCAGGGGAAAGATGACTTTCCAGTTGGTAGACTTCTTTAGTTTGAGCTAACAACTGTTGGCTTTCTGTTTGGGTTTCCGGGATGGGCAAGTTACGCGAAACTATAGCCCCTAACTTGGTTGCCGCAAAAGTGGAAAGGTGCTGGCAGAGGCGTTGCCATTCTAATAGTTCTAGGGTTTCAGATTGAATCAAGGTTTCAACGTCTAATCTGAAATTATCGTAACAATTCTCGCCCCCAGAAAGCGAAATCTTCAAAGAAGAAATTTTTTGCTACCGGAGGTAACACAGAATCCTACACGGAGATAATCTGAATATATGGTGTCACAATTTTGTTAGAGATTTGGGAACAAACCTGTGTTCAAGATTGGAGATTTTTCACGGCTAGGACAGGTGTCTGTACGTATGCTTCGCCACTATGATGACCTGGGTTTGCTCAAACCGGCTCATGTCGATCAATTTACAGATTATCGCTATTACACAATCGAGCAGTTGCCCCGACTTAATCGCATCTTGGCTCTTAAGGACTTGGGGCTACCTCTAGAGCAAATTGCTGATTTACTTCAGCAAGATTTGCCATTAGAACAATTACAACAATTGCTGCAATCAAAACAAGCAGATCTGCATCAACAGATTCAAGACGTTCAAGCGCGGCTGAATCGCCTCTCTGCCCGGTTACGCCAACTTGATCAAGAGGGGCAGCCCTCAGCCTATGACGTAATTGTGAAATCTGTACCAACTTGCTACATTGCCTCTGCCCGTCATATTGTGCCATCTGTGGCTGAGATGCCTAAATGTCGTGGGATGCTGATTCAACAGCTTTACACCTGGCTGAGGCAACAAAACATCGTGTCAATTGGATATGAGATTGTGCTGTATCACATCTCGGAGTACACCGAAACAGATATTGATATGGAGTTTGCGATCACTATTACTGAACCCATCAAACCAACTTGGGATACAGCACAAGCGGTGATTACTGTTCGTCAACTGCCCACGAACGCTCAAGTTGCCAGTGTTTTTCATAGTGGCATGATTCAAGACATTACACAGGCGATCGCAGCTCTCTTTACCTGGATTGGCACCAACGGTTACACCAGCAGCGGAGCAATTCGAGAAATTCATTTATTTGGACCGGAAACTGTGCGAGTGCGGGATCAACCAGTAGTAGTTGAATTACAAATTCCGATCGCACCGTTTGAAGATATTTGTATGCCCTCTTGACTCTCACACAGTGAGAGACTCTACAGTTGGCACGATACATTCATTCACCCATTAGGGGTAAACATCGTGTCAGAACAACACTTCCTGTCTAAAAAATCTCTGCATGGCATCACAGGCTGGGT
Source organism: Anabaena catenula FACHB-362 (assembly GCF_014698735.1). Classification (GTDB taxonomy): domain Bacteria; phylum Cyanobacteriota; class Cyanobacteriia; order Cyanobacteriales; family Nostocaceae; genus Anabaena; species Anabaena variabilis_A. The sequence goes on along the minus strand of NZ_JACJTQ010000015.1, from coordinate 86,303 downwards.
GCTAATTTTTGAAAGTCTGTTGCTCTTTGTACCCCTCATTATTTTGGGAAGTGCGATCAACTGGCCCCAAAGTTTGGGCAATTCAGCGGATGTGATGCTGCCGCTTCTAGTTCAAAAGGCCGCAGCTGTCAGGTTAGGCTACCTAGTCTATCTGGCTTACTCCATTATTTTTTGGGTAGTTGCCCTACTGACAGTTCTGGTTCTGAGTAGTGGAGAGTCCGATTTAATCTGGCTTCACGTTGCCGCCGGGTTCGGCTTGGCTTCGACGATTGCCCGTTGTCTGGGCATCATTCGTTGGCTAGTGGCAATGCCTGCTTTGGCAACACTGTACACCAATGTCACAACATCTAACCCAACCCGCGAATCAATCGCTGTAGTTTACCACTTTCTCAATGACTATGCTGGGTCAGTGGGTGAAGTACTGGGGGTCAGCTTATTTGCAGCGCTGTGGCTAGGGATCGTGTCTTTGACTATTCTGCAAACCAGGGTGTTACCCCGATGGTTAGGATTCTTTGGGCTGCTGTCGGCAACGCTGTTAGCCATTCAATTAGCCGAGTTATTTGGCGTAGATCTAGGTGCGTTTATTACTGTATCAGTAAGCGTTTTACAACTGTGGTTTTTAGCGATGGGAATTGTGCTGTTGCGATACTCCTCTTTTAAGTCCTGACTCCTGAATTCTGCTCTATTTTCTTGATTCCCACTTTGATGTTTGATGAAAGTGGGTTAGACAGTGGCTATTTCTTGCACTAAAACATAAGGTTCGATGATGAGAGCATTAAATCGTTTAGTGCGGTTAAGATTCCACTCTCCCACTTGATCTACTGAAGGTTTGGCAATCAATTGCTCACTTATCCAGTGTTGCACAGAAGGAATATCATCACCTGCGATCGCAACTCCCACATCTAATAAGTCTAACCCATCTGTTACCACAATCACCGCATCCCTCTGCACATGGGGAATTAGCCAATCCCATTCTGCTTCATCAAGGTTTTTTTGTAATTCTGCTCTTAAATCCGACATAAATCTACGATTTTTGTTTTTATAATTTTGATTTTACATGATTTATCAATTTGATCAAAATAATTTGGCTGCAAACTGTAAAAATGATATTTGACATTTTATTCAAAAATCATATTACAGCAGTCTTCATGTATTTAGATCACACTCTTGATTCCTCTTTGCGCCTCTGCGCTACGCCAGTTGCTGCCTCTTTCAGAGGAGCTACGCTAACAAGTCGGCAGAGCCGCCCAACGCACTGGCTCCTCTGCGTGAGACAAAAAAATGTGGTTCATTTACCCGAAAATCGCTGTAACTAAATAATAAATATTAAATAACTAATAACAACTAAATTAGCCCTTTTACCTGATAACAAAAAAACGGCTTTCATTCCCTTCTTAAAAGCGAGAATATGAAAGCCGATTAATATAAATTCACTGAATTAAAGCTACAAATACAAATGAATCTCTCCATCTCCGCGTCCCCGCGTCTCCCCATTTGTATGAACTTTAAAGTGAAACAGTATTATGCCATCACCATGCCGCCATCAACATTAAAGACTTGTCCAGTAATGTAGGCTGCCGCCGGATCGGCTGCTAGGAACCTCACCATACCAGCAATTTCTTCTGGTTGACCAAAACGCCCTAGAGGGATGTATTGCAGGATGCCTTCGGCTTTAATATCGCTGGTCATATCGGTGGTGATGAACCCAGGGGCAACTGCGTTGACTGTGATTCCACGGGAAGCTAGTTCTTTAGCAACAGTTTTGGTAAAGCCAATCACACCTGCTTTGGCGGCGCTGTAGTTGGCTTGTCCAGGGTTGCCCATTTGTCCGGCAACGGAGGCAATGTTGATAATTCTGCCTGAACGTTGCTTGAGCATGATTTTACTGATGGCTTTAGTACATAAGAAAACACCTGTAAGATTAAGGTCAATCACCGATTGCCAATCTTCTAGTTTCATCCGCAAGAGTAGTGTATCGCGGGTAATGCCTGCATTATTGACCAGGATATCTACTCGGTTAAACTTATCTATAGTTGTGTTCACTAGTGTCTCTACTTGTTCTGCTTGAGAAACATCAGCTTGCAGGGCGATAGCTTCTCCTCCGGCTGCTGTAATTTCTGCTACTAGGCTTTCAGCAGCGGCGCTAGAATTGGCATAGTTGACAACGACTTTTGCATTTTCGGATGCTAGTTGTAAAGCGATCGCTCTACCAATTCCTCTTGATGCTCCGGTAACAATTGCAACTTGATCTTTTAATAGAGTCATTCAATGTTCCTCAATCTTTCAAATACCGCGCTAATTATCTTATGGTGATTTGGGGAACATCTGATACCGTTTTACTTTAAGGTTGATACAAATGGACAGACCCAGGGACATAGTGACGCAGTGACGCGGAGATTCATTTGTAGTTTTAATTAAGTCTTGGGTTATTTAATATAATCTGGGGCAAATTAGCGAATATTGCCTAAATTAACAATTTTCCTAAAAAACAATTAAATTACACCGATTCTATATTGTAAGAATTACCATTAAAACAAACAATTAAAAATTGGCGCGTGTCATGACAACTAAAAAGCAATTTAACAGCTTTGAAGAAATGCTGTCTGGTTCTGATGTACCTGTCTTGGTTGATTTTTATGCTGACTGGTGTGGCCCCTGTAAACTAATGGCACCAATATTAGAACAAGTCAATGCTCAACTAAAAGACCGTTTACGGATTATTAAGATTGACACTGAAAAGTATACAGAATTGGCAAGTCAATATAATATATTAGCCTTACCAACTCTGGTACTCTTTAAGAAAGGTCAGCCAGTGGATAGGATTGAAGGTGTAATGCAAGCACCACAGTTAGTCCAACATCTTCAATCCTTGATTTAACAAATATTCAGTTATCAGTTGCCAGTATGTTTACTGTTGACTGATAACTGGTTCATGAACGTCTGGCATTCAAGCAACACCACTCTTTTCTTTTCCACAGAGTAGCAACAACCCAGCCATTTTGCTCTAAAGCATCGGCAACGGCTTTAGATTGCTCCAGTAAAATACCACTGAAAATACCCCAAGTAGTGGCTTTAGTGATAGCTTTCATTTCGGGAAGTAACTCAATAATCACATCAGCTAAAATATTGCAGACAATACCATCAACTGGTTGACTAATCAGTTTTGTCAAAATGTCTACACTCCCCAGGGTTGGGATCAAGCATTCTGGATTAATATCATTGAGGGCGCGATTGCTCAAGGTTGATTGTACTGCTAAAGGATCAGTATCGACTGCATAAGCTTTTTCTACTCCTAGTAGTACTGCGCCAATAGAAAGAATACCGGAACCACAACCAATATCCGCAATTACCAGGGGTTGTTTTTGGTCAGACTTAGCAAGAAAAGCTTCAGGAACTTCACTAAGACGCATTTCTAGAGATTCTAAACATAACTGCGTTGTGGCATGATTTCCTGTACCAAATGCCACACCTGGGTCAAGACGAATTACCAAACGTTCTAATGATTCAGGTAGTGGTAGCCATGCGGGGTTAATCAGGAAGCGATCGCCTATTTCCTGCGGTTGCCAATATTGTTTCCAGCTACTAGCCCAATCTTCCTCATCAATCAAATTCCAGTGCAGCAGCGGAGATGCTAATCCTATGCATAAAGCATCTTGGCGCAACCATAGTGACAGTGCCGACAAATCCAGTAGCTGTGCTTGAAAGTGTGGCAAGTAAGCCTTGACTAGTGAGGAATTGCCTTTGCTTTCACTGGCTGTACCACGACAACCAAAACCTTCCAGTCGCCAAAAGATAGAATCTTCTAGGTCTGGATCACATAAAATTTTTAATTCCCACCAGGTGTTTGCCATATTTTAGTGCTGAGTCCTGAGTGCTGAGTTATGAGTTTGAGAGAGTGATGAATTATGAGTTATGAGTTAAGAGTGATTCAGTTAAGTAGTGATACTCTGGCTCTTCACTTTTGTCTTCACTCAGCACTCGTTACTCAGCACTCAGCACTTATAAAGTTACTGTATACGCATCTCGAATCCCAGGTACTTTGGTAATTTCATCCAAAATCCCATCGGGTAAGGGATCATCAATACTCAAAGCCATGACAGCATCACCACGGACGATTTTTCGCCCTACCTGCATACTGGCAATATTGACATTAAAGCTGCCAAGCAGGGAACCAAGTTTCCCAATAATTCCTGGCATATCGCGGTGTAGGGTAAACAGCATATATTTGGTAGGTGGGACGTTAATGGGGAAACCGTCAACGTCAGTCAGGTGGATTTCTTTATCACCTAACAAAGCACCAGTGACTGAATGAGTACCTAAAGTCCCTGTAGCTTCCAGATGTAGCGAGCCGGCATAGTCTCGCACCGAGGCATCACGGGTTTCAATAACTCTAATGCCACGTTCTTTGGCTTCTATGCTGGCATTGACATAGTTTACCCGTTCCCGTAGGGCTTGATAAAGTAGTCCTTTTAGGGCTGCTACCACCAAAGGCTGACTCTTATTTGTTGCCAGTTCTCCTTGCAAGGTAACATTAAGTGTTTCCACCCGTCCACCGGCTAGTTGTCCTACCAAGTTACCCAAGGTTTCGGCCAACTGCATATAGGGCTTGAGTTCTTCCAAGATATCGGGGCTGAGTCCGGGAATGTTGACGGCCGAACGGGCTGGTAGTCCTAGAAGCACATCCCGAATTTGTTCAGCTACGTCTATGGCTACGTTTACTTGGGCTTCGCTGGTGGATGCGCCTAAGTGGGGAGTGAGGATCAGGTCTTTTCCGAGCGATCGCAATTCTGATTCCCCTAGAGGTTCGGACTCGAACACATCTAAAGCTGCACCACCAATTTTACCCTCTTTAATTGCTGCTGCCAAAGCTGCTTCATCAATGATGCCACCACGAGCGCAGTTAATAATTCTCGCAGTCGGTTTCATCTTCGCCAAAGTTGCAGCGTTGATTAAATGGGTAGTTTCTGGGGTTTTGGGGATGTGTAGTGTGATATAGTCCGCTTGCTGAAACAGCAAATCTAAATCCACCAACTGACAGCCCAGTTGTTCAGCCCGTTCTGTAGAAATAAAGGGATCATAAGCTAACAGTTTCATTCCCATAGCTCTAGCTACAGACGCAACATGAGAGCCAATTTTACCTAAGCCGACAACGCCTAGGGTTTTTTTGTATACTTCTGCACCTACAAAAGTTTTACGATCCCACTCACCGCGTTTGACTGAAGCATTTGCATCTGGGATATGACGGGATAAAGATAACATCATCGCTAGGGCGTGTTCAGCAGCAGCAATGGTGTTTCCTTCAGGAGAGTTAACAACTACAATACCTTTGCGGGTTGCAGCAGGAACATCGACATTATCTACACCCACACCAGCACGGCCAATAATTTTTAATTGTGTGCCAGCTTCAATAATTTCTTGAGTGACGCGGGTTCCAGAACGGATCATCAGCGCGTCATACTCACCAATAATTTCTATCAATTCTGCTGGTTTAAGACCTGTCTTGACATCAACCGTAGCAACTTGGGAAAGAATGTCAATACCAGCCTGGTCAATAGGATCGGAGACAAGAACCTTGGACATGATTACTTCATTTAAATTTACAGGTTTAGCTGCACAAGACTTTTAAGTTTAGTCTTTATCTGTGACAATTCTGCAAAAAATTATGCGTGTCTATATCAAATGAGCTTTTATCGAAAAAATCCTCTTACACGGAGACGGTTAGCTTCCAAGGGTCTGAGTCCCCCACCCGGAATCCCCCTGTCTCTTCTTCCATCAGATCTCATCTTGATAGTATCAGAGCTTTTATCGAGTCAGCAGCGGACTGTCAATATTGTTTTGGTTGGTTTTAAGTGTCGCTTAAACAGACATACAATTCTATAATTGTTGTGAGTGTTGGGGAAAGTAGTCATGTTAAATTTCAACCTACCAAGGTACTTACCCTCTGCTGAAGAATTACCCGACTCTGATGAAACACCTGTGGATAACGAACTGCAAGAATTAATTCCAGGATTGCTGAAAGCGATACTGCTGACACTTTGGGCAGAACGCATGGACTGGTTTTTCGGAGTGAATATGGGTATCTATTATCACCCAGATGAACTGCCGATTGTACCAGATGGGTTTCTTAGTTTGGGGGTAGAACGCTGTTACGATGAGGAACTACGCCCTAGTTATGTGTTGTGGGATGAAAACGTTGTCCCGATTTTGGTGCTAGAAGTAGTTTCCCCAAATTACCGTAAGGAATACAGCATTAAATTGGATGAATATGCCGCTTTAGGAGTGCTGTACTATGTGATTTATTCTTCCCGTCGTCGTCGCCAACCTAGGTTGGAAGTTCATAAGTTGGTCAATGGTAGGTATGAGTTACAGGAAAGCAGTCCTGTTTGGCTACCAGAAATCGGCTTAGGAATTGGTTGTGAACGAGGCAATTATGGCGGGATAACGAGGGAATGGTTGTATTGGTATGACGAATCAGGAAGACGTTATCTGACACCCCAAGAACAGATTCACGAAGTACAAAACCACGTCATCAAGCTGGAGGATAAATTGCGTGAGTTAGGAATAGATCCAGAAAGTTTAAGGTGACGCGGGGACGCGGAGATGGGGAGATGGGGAGATGGGGAGATGGGGAGATGGGGAGATGGGGAGACATGAAGACGCGGAGATGGGGAGATGGGGAGATGGGGAGAGTATTTATCTTTCTTCTTCCTGCCCCCTGCCCCCTGCCCCCTGCCCCCTGCCCCCTGAACCCTGAACCCTGTCCCCTGCCCCCTGCTAGATTATGGAAATTGCCGATCGCGCACTTCCACCGAATAGTTCTGGACAGCTTTGGTAATTGTTTCTCGTAGATTTGTATAAACTTTGGCAAATGGTGGCTGCTTTTCTGAAAGTCCTAAAATATCGGCAGTCACTAAAACTTGACCATCACAATCTGAACCTGCGCCAATGCCAATAGTGGGAATACGGAGTTTTTGAGTGATTTGTAATGCTAGATGGGCGGGGATATGTTCTAATACTATTGAAAATACACCAGCTTGTTCGAGAGCGATCGCTTCATTTAAAATTCTCTCTCCTGCTTCCGGGCTTTTTCCCTGTTGTCGCAAACCCAGTTGATGTACTGATTGGGGTGTCAAACCCACATGACCCATCACGGGAATACCCGCTTGTACCAACCGCTCTATAGTCTCTACCATTGCGGGATAACCACCCTCTAATTTTACAGCCTGCGCTCCAGTTTCTTTCAGCACCCGTCCGGCTGATTGCATTGCTTGTTGAATACTTTCTTGATAAGTCAAAAATGGTAAATCTACAACGACTAAAGCATTTTTCACACCACGACGGACAGCTTTAGCATGGTGGATCATTTCTTCTAAAGTAACTGGCAGAGTGGTTTCATAACCAAGCACGACTGCCAAAGAATCTCCTACCAGGATTAAGTCTACACCAGTTGCGTCGAGGAGTTGAGCGATCGCATAATCCCAGGCAGTCAACGCGACAATCGAACGTCCCTGCTGTTTCCATTGAATTAATTGCTGGGTAGTAACTGCCATAAATAATTTTAAATTTTAGATTTTAGATTTTAGATTTTGGATTTTGGATTTTGGATTTTGGATTTTGGATTTTGGATTGGGTCATGGGTAAGAGTTTTTTACCAATCACCAATCACCAATTACCAATCACCAATCACCAATTACCAACCCCTACTTTACAGACCGACCAAAACCGAAATGAGGTCGAGCCTGATCCATTTTAGGCATTAACCAAGCCAGTCCCTCGCTGGTTCCCACCCACAATTTATTGCCCATATCAGGTGCAAGGGTCAGCACCCGACTAGAAGGAAGTCCAGCAACTCGATCTAACAAAGCTCCTGTATTTGGATTTAATCTTAACAACCCATTGGTAGTCCCAACCCAAACGCTACCATCTTGAGCAAAGCGAATTGAAGTCACATTTCTTCCCCGCAAAGGAGTTACAGACCTCAGCACAATCCCATTTTTAGGGTTAATTACTAATAAATTATTAGGCATTCCCGCCCAGATTAACCCTTCAGGACTGATAGCTAAAGTTTGCACAGTTGATCCTGGTAAACTGCCGATTCGCTTCATAATCAAACCACTAGCAGTATTTACCCGCACTAATCCATCCAAAGTCCCAACCCAAAGTTGACCCTCAGCATCTAGAGTCATAGCATTGGCGCTAACACCAGGTAAATTTTTAACTGTTGTCATCACCAAACCTTGGTCAGGACTAATTAGAACTAAACCACTATCAGTTCCCGTCCACAAATAACCGCGTTTATCAATTAATAGCGATAACACCCGCTTGGAAGGTAGTAATAAATTTTGGGCTGTAATTTCATTAGTGCGCGGATCTACCCGTGTCAACCCTTCATAATTTCCCACCCACAAACGACCGACTTTATCTTGAGCTAAAGAACCAATAGCAATATTTGGTAAACTAATGCGAGCAATAATATTACCTGTATTCGGGTCAATGCGCGATAAACCTCGCCAAGAACCTACCCAAAGATTACCAGCAAAATCTCCTAGTAAGTTACTAACACGATAATCAGTTTCTACTTCCCTTTCTAGCACGTCCCGCTCATTGGGTAAGGGATCTATACGCTTTGGGGGTGGTGCGGCTGGATAAGTGGAGGTAGAATTAGGTTGATTGAGACTGGGATTTGTGTCTGTATTACTACTATTATCAAGCTTTTGGGCTGTAGCTGGTGTTACCATGCTTGGTAAAGCTATTAATCCCAGCAAGGCGGACATTATCAATAAATTAGTATGCTTGTGAGATAAAGTCACGGTGATATTCCTTTTGATAGAAGTATCCAATTAATAACTTAAAGTAACCTAAAAAGTCTTTGGCGTAGATAGGAAAAATAATATACATCTCCAGAAAAGTAGAGATGTTCCATGGAACGTCTCTACAAGGGTTCAAGGAAACGCATATTTAATTTTCACTGCTATGTCTAATGGCTTAGGGATTTGCACAGAAATATAATACCAGCTATTGTAAGTTTGCACGCGCCTAGTTAAATATACTAAGATTTGCAAGTTTATTTGATACTAATTAATCATGTTCATTTGATTTAAAAGTGATTTAAAAGGCTATTTTAATCTCTAAATGCAAAAGATTGTTGCTTCAACCAATCACGAAAACTAAGATGATAAAGACTATAATTAATCTCTTCTCCTATTTTCTCTAAATGTAAAAATTCTCGCCATTTATCTAAAATGACTTTGATGTCATATTCATCTTCATCTAATCTTTCTGTTATAGTTTCTATAGAAATTGATTGTTCTTGAATTAAGATATTTAACACCTGTAAAGCCATTGTTTGCTGGTGACTGGTTGTTAAATTCATTTTTTCTAAATGATTTTGATAATAAATTTGTAAATTTTCAGGATAACTATTTTCATTAATAGCTGTCAAGATTTCGCTAATATACATAAAATTAGTTTCATCTTGATTAATTTGTGTTAATTGATGATTAATATTTTGAGAAAGTAAATAATTAATATATTCCTGAATATCAGCGCGATTTTGTTCAGGGTAATTTGATAAATCTAAAGATTGAGATGGAGTTTCAATTAATAAACCAGATTTATCGGATAAAAAGGGACGACGAGTAAGGATAAAATAAACTTTTTCTGGCAAATAACGAGGTAAATAGAATAGATTTGAACCTCTTGGTTGATTATTAATATCAATTCTGTCACAACCATCAATAGTAATAATTAACCGTTTTTCAGTATTTAATTTATCGCTGATTTGTTGCAGTAATAAGCATAAAAAACCACTGTTTTCAGTGGTAGAATCAGAAAAATTAGCGGTTACATTTTTAGTGCCTTGATGTTGGGCAATTTCTATTAATTGAGTACAGATATTTGTCAGAAATTCCTCAGCGCGATTTTTACCCGCAATTTCCACATTGTAATAAACAATTCCCGGATTTTGGCTGACATAATGGGCAAGAATAGCACTTTTACCAATACCCGGTTCACCGATAATAGTAAAATAGCCCCGGTCATATTGATTAAGAAAGTTGTTGATAGCAGCAAAGATAAATTCACGACCGACAAAGTTGTGATTTTTGGCGTTAATGATTTGCTGAAATTTTGGAGGATATCTGGGGATATTGATTGTATTTTGGATGCTTTTATTCATTTTTTACTCTCCTTCTAACCGCAGAAAATGAACCCGTCCTGATTCTTCTCCTGCTACAATTGTGAATCCATCTGGAGAAACAGCACAACAATTGATATAACCATCACCAGTAAAAGTAGAGATTTCCACTCCAGTTTTCAAATCCCACATCTTTAGAGTATTGTCACTAGAACCAGAAACAGCTTTTTTCCCATCAGGGGAAATGGCTACTGCATTTACTCCACCATTATGACCAGCTAGGGTAGATATTTCCTTTCCTGTTTCTAAATCCCACAATTTTAACGTATTATCATCAGAACCAGAAACCGCTTTTTTCCCATCAGGTGTAATCGCTACCGTTTTGACTCGCATACTATGACCAAAGAGGGTAAAAATTTCCTGATTTGTTTCTAAATTCCATACTTTTAAGGTATTATCCCAAGAACCAGAAACGGCTGTTTTGCCATCGGGGGTAATTGCTACTGCTCGTACCGAGTAGTCATGACCTCTCAGGGTAGAGAGTTCCTTTCCTGTGTCCAAATCCCACACCTTCAGGGTGTTGTCATAAGAACCAGAAACGGCTTTTTTGCCATCGGGGGCGATCGCTACTGCTCCTACCCAGGAGTTATGACCTGTCAGGGTAGAGATTTCTATTCTTGTGTCCAGATCCCACACCTTCAGGGTGTTGTCATCAGAACCAGAAACGGCTGTTTTGGCATCGGGGGTAATTGCTACTGCTCGTACCAGGTTGTTATGACCTGTCAGGTTAGAGATTTCCTTTCCTGTCTCCAAATCCCACACCTTCAGGGTATGGTCATAAGAACCAGAAACGGCTGTTTTGCCATCGGGGGTAATTGCTACTGCTCGTACTTGGCTGTTATGACCTGTCAGGGTAGAGATTTCCTTTCCTGTCTCCAAATCCCACACCTTCAGGGTGTTGTCATCAGAAGCAGAAACGGCTGTTTTGCCATCGGGGGTAATTGCTACTGCTCGTACTTGGCTGTTATGACCTGTCAGGGTAGAGAGTTCCTTTCCTGTCTCCAAATCCCACACCTTCAGGGTGTTGTCATAAGAACCAGAAACGGCTTTTTTGCCATCGGGGGCGATCGCTACTGCTCCTACCCAGGAGTTATGACCTGTCAGGGTAGAGAGTTCCTTTCCTGTCTCCAAATCCCACACCTTTAGGGTGTTGTCATAAGAACCAGAAACGGCTGTTTTGCCATCGGGGGCGATCGCTACTGCTCCTACCCAGGAGTTATGACCTGTCAGGGTAGACAGTTCCCTTCCTGTCTCCAAATCCCACACATTCAGAGTGTCAGCACAAGCAGAAACGGCTGTTTTGCCATCGGGGGTGATTGCTACTGCTCGGTACGAGCCGTTATGACCAGCCAAAGTAGAGAGTTCCTTTCCTGTCTCTAAATCCCACACCTTCAAGGTTGTGTCAGCACAAGCAGAAACGGCTGTTTTGCCATCGGGGGCGATCGCTACTGCTCCTACCCAGGAGTTATGACCTGTCAGGGTAGACAGTTCCCTTCCTGTCTCCAAATCCCACACCTTCAGGGTGTTATCGCTAGAACCAGAAAGGGCTTTTTTGCCATCGGGGGTAATTGCTACTGCTCCTACCCAGGAGTTATGACCTGTCAGGGTACGCAGTAAAACGCCGCCAGGAGTTGTTAAACTGGCTGTAGTGGGACGCAATCGGGGACTTTCACTTTTAGTTGCTGCTGCGTCTTTTAATATGTTCTGAATATCTGAATTTTCAAAACCCTGTAATCTTCCCCATAATTGACTTACTAGCTGGTTTTTATCTTCATTCAAAATATGGGCTGATAGCTCTAACGCACGTTGAATTAATTTCAGGGTTTTGAGTTGTTCCGGTTCTAGTCTTTCATCCTCTTCTAAATTCTCCAATATTTCAGTATCTTCAATTAGGTAATAATCCCTAATTAGGACTTCTACTCCAAATTTATGATTTTCAGTTTTCAAAGAAATAAAATCAAAATCTGTGAGAGTTTGATAATATTTTTCAGAGTTCCCCGCTTTTAGTTGTTGTTCTGGGAATTGACCTAAAAACAAACTTTGAAATTCTGTTGGTTTTGATGCTAATTTAGTAGCGATATTTCCCATTTATTTTATCTCCTTTATATATTTAACTCAAGTTGCTAGTTATCTAATTGAGATTGATAATTGATGATGAAATTCCTGGTTTCATCCTGTACATCCTTTAATCCTGGACATCCTGATTCTGACAACAATCATGGTGCGTTACGCTATAATTAACGCACCCTACATCTCCCCATTTATTGCATCTCCTTGAGCATATAATCAGCCATACTCTTATTAACTTCTCTAAACAGTTTCCTTCCTTTAACTAGTTTGTCTTGATTTTTAAGAAATTCTAAAAAACTGCGATGATAAATACTATAGTAAGTTTTTTGTTCTTCTACATTTTCTTTCGGTGTGACATACTCAACCCAATCATCTAAAACATCTTTGACATCATATTCATCTTCATCCAGAATATCTGCAATCAGATTTATAGATATGGGTTCACCTCTTTCTACCAAGATATAAAGTATTTTTACTTTCTTTTCATTGGCTTCTTTATCCATGCTCATCCGTGTCCAATGAGTTGTATAATAGTCTTGTAGACCTTGGGGTAAACCCATTAATAGCATTAATTATCTGCATTTTTAGTTCGCTATTTTGATGATGAAGAAACTTTTTGTATGCTCTACAAACTGAAAGGGAGCATTATTACTGTAAGCATCCCAAAAATAATCTTTAATTACTTTTTCTCTAAACAGGTTTAAAATTGCTTATGGTTTAAATACACCATACTTTACAAAAGCGTAAACATAAACAGTATCAACATCATCAGAAATTTGGGTAGGATGGAGTTTTAGTTCTTGTAAAACTTTGATAACAGCTTCATTTATTGGAGCGTTTTACCAAAATTTACGATAGTTACTGGTGACTATAATAACAATCCTGATTATGGGAAAATGCAAAAGACTTATCTATAGCTAAATTTTATACTCAATAAATATTCATAAGTTAACGGCTTTTCTGGCGTTCACACACACTTAAGATTGATAATTGCATACTGCTTTTCTATTATCGGTCTTGCGAATTTTAGATAATTAATGGCAAAATATTTACTGTATAAGCTTTCCAGCTTTTTATCTGTCGCCATTATTTTTTGTATTGGTATTGTATATTACAATATTTTATAATCAAACTCTTATTCTCTGACCGCTTTACACTGAGCTATATACATTTGTAAATCATTCTTAACAAAATGTTTAAATCTTTATGTAATAACAAATTTAAATAGATAAGTAGGCAAATTTTGAAAAATAACTTATTGAATTATTGATATATTGTGGGGTAAGCTACAAATTCACTGATGTGCAACGTCTTCTCCCTTGCCCATCCCATGACTAAACCTGTCTTAAGTGAAATTGCCTGATGATGAATCTTTACCCTCTTTGGGTAAAGGTATCAGACTAAAAAAAAGACAATTGCAGTAAACCAGCTGTATACACTGGAATGCAACGGTTTTTCAGGCAAAAATTCCTCAGACGGCTTGTAAAGCCAAAAAGTTGATCTTGAATTAAGTGGGTTTAGTAGGGTATGCAAACTCAAGATGAAAAGATTTTGTATTCCTGGGACGAAAAATAACAGCGTCAAATAGTGCGTCTGAAAAATATGGTAAAAAATTTGTTGCGGTAAATTGCTACTGTAACCAGGTTAGTGCAGCAGTAATACTGCTACCATAGAGCCGTATCGCCCCTAACTATAAGCAAAACTTATAAATTCATTAAGAATGAAGAAAGAGTAGGGATGAGAAGAAGTTGCACATAACGTGATTTGATAGTAAAAAGAGAGACTTGTTGGAAGGAAAATATGTCTTACGCTCAAACGAAAACTCAGGCTAAGTCTGGGTATCAAGCTGGGGTTAAAGATTACAGACTAACTTATTACACACCTGATTACACTCCTAAAGATACAGACCTTTTAGCAGCATTCCGGATGACTCCCCAACCCGGAGTTCCTCCTGAAGAAGCTGGTGCGGCTGTAGCTGCTGAGTCTTCCACTGGTACTTGGACAACAGTTTGGACAGACTTGTTGACCGACCTAGATCGCTACAAAGGTCGTTGTTACGATATCGAACCAGTTCCCGGTGAAGACAACCAGTACATCTGTTACGTTGCTTATCCTCTGGATTTGTTTGAAGAAGGTTCTGTAACCAACGTATTGACCTCTATCGTCGGTAACGTATTTGGTTTCAAAGCTTTGCGGGCGCTACGTTTAGAAGACATTCGTTTCCCTGTAGCTTACATCAAGACTTTCCAAGGACCACCTCACGGTATTCAAGTTGAACGCGACAAGTTGAACAAATACGGTCGTCCTCTGTTGGGTTGTACAATTAAGCCCAAACTAGGTCTTTCCGCTAAGAACTACGGACGCGCTGTATACGAGTGTTTACGTGGTGGTTTGGACTTCACCAAAGACGACGAAAACATCAACTCCGCACCATTCCAAAGATGGCGCGATCGCTTCTTGTTCGTAGCTGAAGCTATCAACAAAGCACAAGCAGAAACCGGCGAAATCAAGGGTCACTACCTGAACGTTACCGCTCCCACCTGCGAACAAATGTTGCAACGGGCTGAGTACGCTAAAGAACTCAAAATGCCCATCATCATGCACGACTACCTGACAGCAGGTTTCACAGCTAACACCACATTGGCTCGTTGGTGTCGTGATAACGGTATTCTGTTGCACATTCACCGTGCTATGCACGCTGTAATTGACCGTCAGAAGAACCACGGTATCCACTTCCGCGTATTGGCTAAAGCTCTTCGCTTGTCTGGTGGTGATCACATCCACACCGGTACAGTAGTTGGTAAGTTGGAAGGTGAACGTGGAATCACAATGGGCTTCGTTGACCTATTGCGTGAAAACTATATTGAGCAAGACAAGTCTCGCGGTATTTACTTTACCCAAGACTGGGCTTCTCTACCTGGTGTAATGGCAGTTGCTTCTGGTGGTATCCACGTATGGCATATGCCCGCGTTGGTAGAAATCTTTGGTGATGACTCCGTACTACAATTCGGTGGTGGTACTTTGGGACACCCCTGGGGTAACGCTCCTGGTGCTACCGCTAACCGCGTAGCTTTAGAAGCAGTTGTTCAAGCTCGTAACGAAGGCCGTAACTTGGCTCGTGAAGGTAACGATATTATCCGCGAAGCTGCTAAGTGGTCTCCTGAATTGGCTGTTGCTTGCGAACTGTGGAAAGAAATTAAGTTCGAGTTTGAAGCAATGGATACCGTCTGATGATTTAGGATTTGGGATTTTGGATTTGGGATTCATTAAAAATTCCCAATCTAAAATCTAAAATCTATAGGGCTGGGGTCAAGCATGGATCTAAAGCAAATTGCGAAAGACACAGCCAAAACTCTTCAAAGCTACCTGACTTATCAGGCGCTAAGGACGGTATTGGCACAGCTAGGCGAAACAAATCCTCCTTTAGCACATTGGTTGCAAAACTTTTCCGCTGGCAAAATCCAAGACGGAGAAGCGTATATTGAGGAACTGTTTCTGGAAAAGTCAGATTTGGCTTTGCGGATTATGACTGTCAGGGAACACATAGCGGCGGAAGTGGCAGATTTCTTACCAGAAATGGTTTGTACTGGCATTCAGCAAGCCAATATGGAACAGCGTCGCCAGCATCTCGAACGCATTACGCAACTAAATTTATCAAGTCCCAGCCCGGAAATACCAAAGACAGACAATATCTGATAGCCTGCGTGGCGTAGCCATTCCTAATTTGGATAATTTATCCGGTTAGTTCGGTCAAAGAAATAGTAAAAATAGCCCCCACTTATCAAAAGTTATGCAAACTTTACCAAAAGAGCGTCGTTACGAAACCCTTTCTTATCTTCCCCCTCTGTCTGACGCGCAAATTGCCAAGCAAGTTCAATACATTCTGACTCAAGGCTTTATTCCCGCAATTGAATTCAACGAAACTTCTGAACCAACAGAACTTTATTGGACAATGTGGAAGTTGCCTTTGTTCGGTGCTAAGTCTACTCAAGAAGTATTGAGTGAAGTTCAAGGTTGCCGTTCTCAGTATAGTAACTGCTACATTCGTGTTGTCGGTTTTGACAACATTAAGCAGTGTCAAGTTATGAGCTTCCTTGTTCACAAACCCAGCAGATACTAAATTCTGATTTGGTTTCAATAATTTATTTTTTGGAGAGGTAGAGTTTTCTATCTCTCTTTTTTTTAAACGCAGAGGAACACGAAGGTTTTTTTTTAGTTTTTGATAGAATTGTAGGTAGGTTGAGTAGTACAGATAAAGCTATTAGTTGGTTAATTAATTAACTCAAAAAAGTTTTATGTCTTTAAAATCTCCACTCCCAGAAGTCAGAATGTGTTTTGTTGGTGAATCATTTGTTAATGGTACAGGTGATACTGAATGTCTGGGTTGGACAGGGAGAATATGTGTTAATGCTAATAAAAAAGGTTATGACATTACTTACTATAATTTAGGAGTCAGGCGAGAAACGAGTACAGAATTAAAAAATCGTTGGTTGAGAGAAGTTTCTTATCGCTTATCCCAAGAGTATGATAGCAGAGTTGTATTTTGTTTTGGGGTGAATGACACAACTATGGAAAATGATAAAATTCGTGTTTCTCTAACAGAATCGATTGTCAATATTCACAGTATTTTAAGTGAAGCTCAACAACTATATCCTATTTTAGTGGTTAGTCCGCCACCCATTGGTGATGAGGAACAAAATCAAAGAATTTCTGATTTATCCCAGGAATTTTCTTTATTGTGTCAGGGTTTAAATATACCGTATTTGGATGTTTTTTCTAAATTAATTAATTCTAAGATTTGGTTAGAAGAAGTAAAAAATAATGATGGCGCTCATCCTAGAACCGCAGGTTATACAGAATTTGCTCAAATTGTAGAAAATTGGGATGCTTGGTTAAATTGGTTTCCTATAAATTAATCAATAATTTAAAGTTAGCTTTGACTTAATCTATAGATATTACTATCAAGGTTATCATTAATTTTTTGATCACATTAACCATACAATTAATAATATAAACCCAAGTAGTAAGGCAAGGATGCCAAACATAATATAAAACAAACTTATTAACCTGGCAAAAAATGGAGGAGCATCAAACTCATATATAAAAGCTAGACTCACACGCATTTGACCAGTTATGAGGGGAATAATCCCTTGAGTAAACAGTAAAAATGGGCTGGAAGTAACTAACAATATTGCTACCAGGTAAGAAGTCCAACTCTTAATTGGTTCTATATAAAGAGAAGCAATTAAAAAAATTGCTACAATACAAGTAAGGGATGCAGATACTTCACCAATTTGATTAAGTCTTCTTAGATATTTTTTCATAACGGCTTTGTAGAACAGATACAAAAATTGTATACAATAAGGATACTTGGTTAAATTGGTTTTCTATTTTCTAAAGATCATAGCCCATGATATAATCATCCATTACAAAGCCATTGCCAAATTCTTTCACCTGACTATCAATAATTCTAAAACCAAATCGAGAATAAGCTTTAATTCCTTTTTCATTCCTTTTATTGACATTGAGAATAATTTGTTTAAAGTTCATTTGTTGCGCTTTTTGGTATACATGAGATAACATGATTTGACCATAACCAAATCCATGTAATGATGGTAATAAATAACATTTATGTAATTTTAAATAACTAATATGATCTATTGTTTCTGAACCATAAGATAAATAACCAACTAATTCACAATTATGTAAGACCTGATCATAAAATATCCCTTGATTATAAATTTCATTTTCAATTACTCCTATTCCATACATTTTATCTAGCATATACTCGATTTGTTCATTGCTGATTATTGTAGAATAATGGGTATACCAAATTTTTTGACTGACTTTTCTCAGTTCTTCTAAATCAGAATCTAATAACTTGGTAATTTTAATTGATGAATTATTCATAGTCATAATCAGATTTTAATTAAAATTAAATGTAAGGATTGCCAAATTTAATTTACCATTTAATTGACTATGGTTACCAAAAAAATCTATGATGATCTCAATAAATCATAACTGGAGATAATTCTATGAGTTATTATATTGCTCCTAGCTTTCTTGATAAACTTGCAGTTCATATTACCAAAAACTTTTTAAACATTCCCGGTATTCGAGTTCCCCTGATTTTAGGAATTCATGGCCGCAAAGGGGAGGGAAAATCCTTTCAATGCGAGTTAGTCTTTGAAAAAATGGGTATCGAGGTGACTTTGATATCTGGGGGAGAATTAGAAAGTCCAGATGCTGGAGATCCGGCGCGGTTGATTCGGTTGCGTTATCGGGAAACAGCCGAATTAATCAAAGTACGGGGGAAAATGTGCGTATTAATGATTAATGATTTAGATGCAGGTGCGGGACGTTTTGACGAAGGGACTCAATATACAGTAAATACCCAGTTGGTAAATGCCACACTGATGAATATTGCTGATAATCCCACAGATGTACAGTTACCGGGAAGTTATGACTCCAATCCTTTATGTCGTGTTCCGATTATTGTCACCGGCAATGATTTTTCTACCCTTTACGCACCATTAATTCGTGATGGGAGAATGGATAAATTCTACTGGGAACCTAACCGCGATGATAAGGTGGGAATTGTCGGGGGAATTTTTGCGCCTGATGGACTTTCACAAAGAGAAATTGAACAATTAGTTGATACTTTTCCTCATCAATCTATTGACTTTTTTAGCGCCTTGCGTTCCCGAATTTATGATGAACAAATCCGCGAGTTTATTCATAAAATCGGTTTTGAAAATGTCTCTTTACGAGTTGTGAACAGTTTAGAAGGACCTCCAGCATTTAAAAAGCCAGATTTTACTCTCTCTCATTTAATTGAGTCTGGTAAATTTATGGTGGGTGAACAAAAACGGGTGGAAACTTCTCATTTAGTTGATGAATATAATCGCTTAAATCGAGGAAAAGGTTATCAAGCAGCTTCTCCTTCTCCTGTTGCGGAAATTCCAGTTAGTAAACCTGTGGTTAATCAATCTACCCATTTAACGTTAGAAACTCAAGAACAAGTTCGCCAAATTTTAGCTCAAGGTTGCAAAATTGGAATTGAACACGTTGATGAACGGCGTTTTCGCACAGGTTCTTGGCAAAGTTGTGGTTCTCTCAATATTGATGCACATTCCGATGCTATTTCTATGTTAGAATCTTGTTTGGCTGAATATAGTGGTGAATATGTCCGCTTAGTAGGTGTTGATCCGCAAGCAAAGCGCAGAGTAGTAGAAACGATTATTCAGCGTCCGAATGGAAAGTAATTAATTAAGATTTTTTAATGTAGAGACGTTCCGCCAGAACGTCTCTACAGGGATGGAATTTAAGATTTAGCTAACTGGAGTTAAAAAGAGTTTAGCTTCTGCCTGTCTTCTCCTTCTTAAACCTGCTTCTACATTAGTTCCAGGATTCCTATATTTTAGAAAAGTTTCTTCAATTTCATCCCATTTTTTATCTCTCAAGACTCTAGTCATGCTTTGGAAGTTGGAACCACCATAGAAGTTAGCACCCAAGTTATAACCAAAGCTTAATAAAGCTCCTTGTTGATTGACGTTTAATTCGTTCCAAACAGGAATTTTTAATAGGGGTGGTAGGTACTTTGTATCTAACTGAAAAATTAAAATTTCCTCTGCTTCTGCTTTGGTAATTGTTTCACCCAGTTTCCATTCACTACCATCTTTTTTGCGAGTAGTTCCCCAACCAATGGTGATGGGTTTACCTCCAGACAGAGGATCGGGATAAGCTTTTAGAAATAATCCTTCAAATTCTTTAATGAGAGCAACTCCAGGAAGAGGTACTTTTCCAGATGAACCACCATAAAGACTTTTGAAATCGATATTTAGACTTTGTTCCTGAACTAGGGCTTGTTCTGGGGTTTTGTTTGGGGTGGCGATGAAGTTATCAAGAGATTGATTTAAAGCATCCTGAGTTTTTTTTCCTACTATTCCATCTGCTATTAAACCCTTTTGTTGTTGAAATTTTTGTACTGCTGCGACAGTTTTATTACCAAAATCACCATCTATTAGACCGGGATTAAGTTTAAGGTCTGTTAAGATTATTTGCAACTGCTGAACTTTTTGTCCTTTCGAGCCTTTTCTGAGAATTTCATTGTTATTGAGAATCAATTTGCTGGCCATAACGCTATCCTTTTTCTAAGACAATTGTGAGAATGTTTTTGAGTTTAGTTATGAATGTCTAAAATACTCCTTTGTCAACTTTGATTGTTTGCGTTTACTTTGAGAGGATGTTGAGAAAAGCATAAAATTTACCCAAAAATCTCTCTCCTTGTAGGTCTTACGAGTCAAGCTAATTTATATTTTTATTCAGATCGGCTTGTTTAGTTTTTATGTTGGGAGTAGGTAGGAAATAGTGACAGCTTTTTTTGTTTTCTTAACCGCAAAAAGGTTAAGACATAAAAACTGACTCGGTTGACGCTTTTGACATCAAAAAGTATAAAACCAATCTTGGTAGCTACATTTATACTGTGTAAAAAATTAATAATGATAATGCAAGTAGATGAAAATCAGAAATAAAATAACGAATTATGATAAGTTATTGCCAATCTAAAATCCAAAATTAATATGCCTTGGTTTGTAAAGATTGAAGCAGGTAGAGTAGATAAACCCACCTTTGATCAATATGTACCCGCCCACACAGCCTATGTACAAGACTTGATAGACAAAGGACACAAAGCCAAAACAGGCTATTGGGCGCAACGGGGAGGCGGGATGATGCTGTTTGAGGCGGCATCAATGGATGAAGCACAGGCGATAGTTGCTGGTGATCCCTTGGTACAGAACGGTTGTGTGAGTTATCAGCTTTACGAATGGCGAATTGTTATGGAATGACACACAATTACTGACTTTTGATGTTATGATAATAAAAGACCTGGATCTATGCGACTTCAACGCCCAAATCTTGTCAGGACCGGAAGGTAGCAGCAATACGGGATGCTTGTGGTAGGCGTAGTCTCCGGGTCGCCCCATTTTTAGGAGCGCTCTACAGCAATGCCTGGTTTTGGAGATATTGTTCAAAAAGCTTTTTACCTCGGTGTTGGCTTGGCTTCTTACGCCGGCGAGAAAGCGGGGGGGAAATTAGCCGAACTGCGATCGCAAGTCCAAAAACTGGCTGATGAAATGGTGGCTAAGGGCGAAATGAATACCGAAGAAGCTCGTCGTTTCGTTGAAGATATGATGAAGCAAGCCCAGCAGCCCCAAACATCCAATACACAGCCTGAAAACACAGCCTCTTCTGAACCTCGTCGCATCGAAATTTTGGAGGTAGATGAAGAACCAACTGTGAAACAACCAGCAACCGAAAATGTTGATCATTTACGGGATCAAGTGCTAGAACTGCAAAAACAGCTAGAAAGATTGAAACATGATCAGTAAAAGCTACTTTTTATTTTGATCATCAGCACAGTCGGTGGGTTGGAAATGGCGCGATACTTAAAGCTGGCTTCATGTGCGTTAATTTATATTGAAGCACTTCAAGCCGGATTGAATGAAGCGCCCTATTTTTAGGTAGTAAGGGCGTTAAGTTTATGGAACCGTGGCAGAAAGATTTAATTGATATCATCGAAACTGTGGCTGATGAAGTAGAGCGCTTCTTCCTAGGAATGAATGACATGGTTGATGCCTTTTTTGAGCTAACAGAAGAAATTACTGAGCAAGTCAACAATAACCTTGCTGCTGAAATTGACCAGTATTTACAGGAATTGGCTGAACCGCTTCTGGAAATTTACTGGGAAATGGAAGACGTAGTAGCCGATGTAGATCCGGGGTTTCCTTATGCAGTTGAAGCTACAACAGAACATCATTCTGCTTGCATAGGTTGTACCAATTATCATGGACAAGTGTATGGCGGTAATTTGTTAGTTTGTGCTATGCACCCCCACGGTTGCGATGATGTAAGATGTCCAGACTGGGAAAAGAGTACTGAGTACTGAGTACCGAGTTATGAGTAATGAGTGTTAAGTTAGTAGTTATGAATCGCTGCGTTTTTCCAATAATAATTTTATGAGTAATTCTCTACCTGAGACTGTAACCCCAGCTAGTCAAGAAATGAAGTATGGCGAACGCGAGATTGAGGAAGGAAAACTAATTACATTTCCTAACCCGCGTGTGGGTCGGCGCTATAATATTGATATTAGTTTGCCGGAATTTACCTGTAAATGTCCATTTTCCGGTTATCCTGATTTTGCAACCATATATATTTCCTACATACCTGATGAACGGGTGGTAGAGTTGAAGGCGCTGAAACTCTATATTAACAGTTATCGCGATCGCTATATTTCTCACGAAGAATCAGCTAATCAAATTTTAGATGATTTTGTTGCGGCTTGTGACCCCTTGGAAGTAACGGTAAAGACAGATTTTACTCCTAGAGGGAATGTGCATACTGTTGTGGAAGTAAGACATCAAAAATAAGTTTTTTAACGTAGGTTTGTAGTGAGGACTTAAGTCCTTACTACGAACGTTTTAGATATTTTTTTCTGTATTACTAACCATATCGGCTCAATACATATTAGGTTCAGGTAAAGTTTCACCATCAGCTTCATAAGAAATGATTAAAGATGCTAATACTTCTTTCTCATTAGCAACAGCTTCTTCATAAGTTTCTCCATGAGTGCGCCATTTTTGACCAGGAAAATCTGGTAAGCTTACTAAAAAACAATCATTTTTTTCTGACCATACTTAAACCAACCACAGTTTTAGTAGGAAACATTACCCACCCCATTAATTTTTCAGAGATTTGCGACGAATTAATTTGTTAATGAATTTAAACACATTACCTGCAAAAGAACTTACAAAGCGGTAGGTTTTGCGAACCGTATTTAAAAGTGAATAAGGTACTCGTAACCGCAAAGGATATAAAATAGGCAAATATAAGCAATAATAAGCCTTTTTCAAATTATCCCATTTTGAGCAGCGTTCCTGGTGCAGAAAATCAGAAATATCCACAACTAAACCTCTTCCCTCAAACATCATCACATTCTTTCCATGAACATCATGAGGGAAAAGTCCACGAGTCCGCGCATAGTCCAAAGCATTATCAATATCTTTGATAACCTGGGGAGGAATACGCAAACCCCTGTGAAGACAGTCATAAAGGGTAACACCATATAATCTTTTTAAGACTAACAAGCCTTCTTGAGCATAAAAACACTCAGAAAAAGCCGGGTGGTAACCAAGACGACGGTAAACTTCTAGTTCCTCCTCAAACCCAGGACGACCGGTTGCGTAAACTTTAACTACCAAGTCTGGGTATTCAGGGTGATAAACTACTGCTGCATAGTTTCCTGTACCTAGAAGTTGCCAAGGGGGGGGAAGATGGCGCACTTGTGCTGGGTTGTGAGGATGGACACTTTCCACAATTAACTGGGGTATCAGTTCTTGGTGGATACTTGCAATCAGTGGCTGAATATTGGATTTATCCATAGGATATACGCACCATTTTGAGTGGTATCACATGAATAAAATACACCACTCAATTGCTATTATGCCCCATGAAGAAAAAATTATTTTTTTCCTGGGTCACTAAGTTGATCTAAAATTCCTAAAACTTCTTGTTCAAATGCCACTTGGGCGCGGTTGGTTTTACCACCTACATAGAGAATATTACCTTTTTGTAATGCCCAAATTTGGGAATGGGAAAAATAACTCATGACCACACCTAGCATTAGCAAACCAAATCCTGCATAAACAATGGGAATACCAGGATCGTATTTAATTTGTAACCCTGTGCTACCAATAACATCAAGAATTTTCAAGTTTATCCCATTCACAGGTATGGACATTCCCGCACGAACGGTATTAATTAATTTGCCTTTAGCATCATAAATTAAAACCATTCCTTGCAAATCTTTTGCTAGTAGGGAAACACCTTCACTTAAATCAGGTTTAGTTGGTATCCAAGTACCCCAAAGTCTGCCTTTACCTTTGGTGTCTAATTGCGCCATTGGTAATTGAAAAATCGGACTTTTATTTAATCTCACACGGACACTAGAAATTCCCCAATCTGTTTGATAAAAAACTACGCCATGATAACGCAGTGGTTTGTTGACATAAATCTTCTCATGGTCAACTTCTTTCTCCTCGTTATTCAAGACAGACAGATCAGAATAAAATTGGTCAATTCCCCCCGTAGGTGTGTAATCAATCCAAAAGCGATTTACCCGCACTGACCAATCTTTTAATACATCTTGAGATGACCAAGGGCCAGCATCAATAAGATTTTTTACCTGGAATGTATCGCCACTAGAAATCATTTCCTGAGCCATAAATCCGGTCATTGCACCCCAAATTCCACCCAGCAAAATGGCAACGATACCAATATGGACAATAATGGGACCAATGCGTCCAATTATGCCTTTGCGGGCGTAGAGCATATCATCTTTTTCTGGATTTTTATCTTGAAATATTTTATAACGGTTTTTTTCTAAAATTGGCGTAAGTGACTGTAAAGGAACAGTCTCTAATTCTGCGCTCAAAGCTAATTTTTTAAAGTTGCGGATTTCTTCGTAATATTTCCACTTTTGAGCAGCTTTTAGGGCTGGTAATTGCCGGGTGAAAGTACAAGCTGTTAAGCTAGTTCCAAATAATACTAATAAAGCCAAAAACCACCAGGTTCGATATACATGATCTAACCCAACTACTTGAATGACTTTCCAAGTCAAAAAACCAAATAAAGCCGGATGTTCGGGATAATTAGATTGGTAAAATGCAGGTGATTGTCCCTGTTCAATGACAGTACCACTAATGCTAAATAAGGCAATTACTAATAATAGGATAATTGCCAAACGTAAATCAGTTAATACAGGCAAAATCTCCCGCCGGATAAATCGCCCAGGTATTAACCACCAACTTAATTCTGTGGATGTTGTATTATCTAAGGTCATTGTCTAGAAACTGCCAATAGGAATGCGAGAAAGTAAGGAAAAAACACCAAAGCCTACTAATAATGCACCGCTGACAGGATTTATCCAACCTGACCAACGGCGCAATTCTAATATTTTTTTAATGGAAGCAGTAAATGTACCTGCTAAAATTAATGGTGCCACATATCCGGCTGTGTAAGAAAGTAGTAAAACAGCACCTAAAATTAAATCTTGGGTATTAGCAACCCAACCTAATAAACTGGCTAAAACTGGTGTGCTACAGGGTGAAGCGACTAACCCAAATGTTAACCCAATCGAGTATGAACGCACTCCAGGAGGTAAATCTTGGGAAATCCAATTTGTTTCCTTCAAAGATGGAAATTGTAGGGGTAGAGCTTCTAATAAGTTCAGTCCCATAATAATAGCAAGAATGCTCACAATAATTGGTAAACCAATTCCTATTTGCCCGTAGACTTTTCCAACTAAACCTGCTATGATTCCCATCCCTGCAAGTGTAGTGGCTAATCCCAAGGCAAACCAAGTAGATTGGGCTGCTGCTTGTAAGCGGGTTTTGGCTTCATAACCGCCGATATAGCCAATGGTAATGGGCAGCATAGACAGCATACAGGGCGTAAGGCTGGTGAGCAAGCCAGCGGCAAAAATAATGGCAATGCTGACGACGCTAAGGTGGGTGAGTTGGTTTGCAACAAGGCTGTTTGCGAACTGTTCAAGTTGATAAATTTGTGTTTGCAGAGTCTCCAGCATGATTGTTGTTAAAGGGGAAATGCTTACTCTGTTTGCATTTTAGCGTATTTTAGTTTGTTGTTTATCGGTTGGACTGACTGTGTGGAAAATCGACATCAATATTTAAAGATAATTTTTTCTAATATATTTAGGTTCAAAAATTGTTCTATCTGACAGTTTTCGCAATATTTAAAGCTAATTCTCAATATTGTTGAGAATATTATCAATAATTTGACGAGATTTGGTGATTACAGGATTGATATTTTAGCTGTTCTGTGTTTATAATGTTTTTGAGTATAATCAAAGGGTGTGTTATTACCTTAATTAAACATATAACCTCTGGGATAGCATTTCCAGTCTCCAGACTGGAAACGAGAAAATTGCTTCATGGGCGTTGCTGATTAAGAGTATGATTTTGTTTCACGCAGAGGCGCAGAGTCACAGAGAGTAAGAGTTTGAAATCATTGATTTTTCAATTTCATACTTCAGTTCAGCAATGCCGCTTCATGAATAATTTAGGATAGCTAAATATCCTCCCAGGTAATATTCATCATCATTTCCTTATTGACTTCGGCTATTTTAACTAATCTGTTAGCTTGTCTTTCTATTGTTTTCTCAAAGATATTCCTGACAAGTCTACCATTTCCAAAACTATTATTTTTTTCAGAATATAACTTTGTGAAGTGTTTCAGAAGTTTTTCTTTACCTCTTGGGGTTATTCTATAATGCTGTTGCTTACATATTTCCTCGAAAATATTTAATAGTTCTTCCGGTTTATAGTCATCAAAATAAAAATATCTATTAAATCTCGATTGTAAACCAGGATTAGCATCAATAAATCTTGACATTTCATCACTATAGCCGGCGACAATAACAACCAATCTATCTCGATAGTCTTCCATTCTTTTTAATAAAGTATCTATCGCTTCTTGTCCAAAATCTTTTCCTGAACCTGCTGGTGCGAGTGCGTAAGCTTCATCAATAAATAAAACTCCATCTAATGCTGACTTTACAACTTCATCTACTTTTAAAGCTGTTTGTCCCACATAACCTGCAACCAAACCTGATCTATCAGTTTCCACAAGATGACCTTGGGAAAGTATTCCTAATTCTTTGTATATTTCACCCATTAAACGTGCAACTGTTGTTTTACCAGTTCCCGGAGGTCCACAAAATACTGAATGCAGGGAAATAGAAATATTTGGTAAACCTTGTTCCTTTCGCATTTGCTGAACTTTCAAAAAATTGATAAAAGTGTTGATGTCATTTTTAACATTTTCCATCCCTACAAGATGATTAAGCTTTTTTATGACATGATCTAACCCTTGAGATTTAGAATCATGATTACCTGTACTATTAACCTTCTTACTTCCAGAGATATTTAACTCTCTCTTCATGCGTTGTAGTTCAGCTTCAATATCAGGATCTCGATAAGTCATAACTTATATTATTTGGGTGTAAATGCCGAAAAACCTAACTTAATTATACTTTTAACACTTAAAATATTCCCAACAACCCTCTCAAAAAACCTCAGCGCTTACCTCTGTGAACCTCTGCGTTAAAAAACCTCCCGCACCTCCACCCCATGACAATCATCAAACCTTGATAAATCAAAGATGATCAATATTGAGTACAACATTAATATTAATATAGATAGGATATTTAGTACCTGCTAAAATTCAAAAGATTGGCTAGAAGTCGAAATAATTCATAATTAATAATTCGCAATTAATAAAAATGTAAGAAATATCACAAATTAACTTCCTGACTCTAGCTATTTTCAATGCTTATATTTTTGGTTTCTCTGCATACAGTTTAAACAACCAGAAAAGACACAGGAAGAAAAATCATGAACAAATCTTTTGCCACAATTGATGGTAATGAAGCCGTTGCGCGTGTAGCTTACAAATTAAACGAAGTAATTGCCATTTATCCTATCACCCCATCTTCAAATATGGGTGAATGGGCTGATGCTTGGATGTCAGAAAATAAACCGAATCTTTGGGGTACTGTTCCCAATATCACCCAAATGCAAAGCGAAGGAGGGGCAATTGCTGCCGTACATGGGGCATTACAAACAGGTTCACTAAGTACAACTTTCACCGCTTCACAGGGATTATTATTAATGATTCCTAATTTATACAAAATTGCGGGAGAATTAACTAGTTTTGTACTTCATGTTTCCGCTCGTTCTTTAGCTACACACGCTTTATCTATTTTCGGTGATCATAGTGATGTCATGGCTGCAAGGGCGACTGGTTTCGCTTTTTTGTGTTCAGCTTCCGTGCAGGAAAGTCATGATTTCGCATTGATTTCTCATGCGGCAACTTTAGCAGCGCGTGTGCCATTTATGCACTTTTTTGATGGGTTTAGAACATCCCATGAAGTACAGAAAGTTGAGTTATTATCAGATGAAGATTTACAATGTTTTATTCCTCAATCTTTAGTATCTGCACATCGTCAACGTTGCTTAACACCAGATAGGCCAGTATTACGAGGAACAGCCCAAAACCCCGATGTTTATTTCCAATCTCGTGAAGGTGCAAATCCTTATTACAATGCTTGTCCGGATATTGTCCAAAAGATTATGGATAAATTTGGGGAACGCACAGGTAGATATTACAAACTCTATGAATATTATGGCGCACCAGATGCAGAACGAGTAATTGTAATTATGGGTTCTGGTTGTGAAACTGTTCATGAAACCGTAGATTATCTCAACAACCAAGGGGAAAAAGTCGGAGTTTTGAAAGTGCGACTTTATCGCCCTTTTGATGTAGCTAGATTTATAGAAGCATTACCTAATAGTGTCAAATCTATTGCCGTTCTTGATAGAACAAAAGAAGCTGGAAGCGCAGGAGAACCATTATATTTAGATGTGGTGACAGCTATTTATGAAGGATGGAAAAAAACTACATTTCCAAAAATTGTTGGTGGTAGATATGGACTATCTTCTAAAGAATTTACTCCCGCAATGGTGAAGAGTATTTTTGATAATCTTACCCTCATTAAACCCAAAAATCATTTTACCATTGGGATTAATGATGATGTCAGTTTTACTTCTTTGAATTTTGACTCCAATTTCTCTACAGAACCAGATCATGTTGTGCGGGCGATGTTCTATGGTTTGGGTTCAGATGGTACAGTGGGTGCAAATAAGAACTCTATCAAAATTATCGGTGAAGGCACAGAAAATAATGCCCAAGGTTACTTTGTTTATGATTCCAAAAAATCCGGTTCAATGACAGTTTCTCACCTGCGTTTTGGAACTGGAAAAATTCGTTCAACTTACCTGATAGACAAAGCTAATTTCATCGGTTGTCATCATTGGGGATTTGTGGAAAGCATTGATATTTTAAAAGCTGCTGCACCGGGGGCGACTTTGTTGTTAAATAGTCCTTATGATGCTGATAATGTTTGGGAAAATCTACCACCAAAAGTCCAACAACAAATTATTGACAAAAATCTGAAAGTTTACACTATTAACGCCAGTCAAGTTGCGAAAAATAGTGGTATGGGCAGAAGAATTAACACTATCATGCAGGTGTGTTTCTTTGCTTTAGCGGGAGTATTGCCTGAAAAAGAAGCAATTGCAAAAATCAAACAAGCCATAGAAAAAACCTATGGTAAAAAAGGTACAGAAGTTGTCAACATGAATTTAAAAGCTGTAGACAACACCCTAGAAAATTTGCATGAAGTTGGTAATAGGTCATTGGTCATTGGTAATAGGGAAGAAAAGCAATTAGCAATTACCAAACCCAAATTTGTTGAGAATGTTTTGGGGAAAATCATGGTCTGGGAAGGTGATGATTTACCTGTCAGTGCTTTACCTGCTGACGGAACTTTCCCCAGTGGAACTGCAAAATGGGAAAAACGCAACGTTGCGGAAGAAATACCCGTTTGGGATGAAGATGTCTGCGTTCAATGCGGTAAATGTGTGATGGTTTGTCCTCACGCTGCTATTCGCGCTAAAGCTTATCAACCAACTGAGTTAGTCAACGCACCGATAACTTTCAAATCAACAAACGCCAAAGATAAGGATTTTGCTAACCAGAAATTCACCATTCAGGTAGCGCCAGAAGACTGCACAGGCTGCGAAATTTGTGTTAGTGTCTGTCCTGCTAAAAACAAAGCCATACCCACCCGCAAAGCGATTAATATGAGTCTGCAATTACCGTTGCGGGAACAAGAACGGGAAAATTGGAATTTCTTTTTGAGTTTACCCAATCCTGACGGTCGAAAGTTGAAATTAAACCAAATTCGGCAACAACAACTCCAGGAACCATTGTTTGAATTTTCCGGCGCTTGTGCTGGGTGCGGAGAAACGCCCTACCTTAAATTATTAACACAATTATTTGGCGATCGCGCTCTCATTGCCAACGCCACCGGTTGTTCTTCCATTTACGGTGGAAATTTACCCACAACTCCTTGGAGTCAAAACGCTGACGGTAGAGGTCCCGCATGGTCTAATAGTTTATTTGAAGATAACGCAGAATTCGGTTTTGGTTATCGTTTATCTATAGACAAACAAGCGGAATTTGCAGCAGAATTATTGTCACAATTCAGCAGTGAAATTGGCGATAATTTAGTTAATGAAATTCTCAAAGCTGAACAAAAAACCGAAGCTGATATTTGGGAACAACGGGAAAGAATTGTCATTCTCAAACAGAAACTCCAAGAAATTTTAAACGCAGATGCACACAGATACACGCAAATAGAATCAAAAAATATCCGCGTTAATCAGCGTTTATCTGCGTTTGAAAATCTCCAATCCCTCGCTGATTATTTAGTTAAGAAAAGTGTTTGGATAGTTGGGGGTGATGGTTGGGCGTATGATATAGACTTTGGTGGGATTGATCATGTGCTTTCCACAGGCCGCAATGTCAACATTTTGGTCATGGATACAGAAGTTTATTCTAACACAGGTGGACAATCTTCTAAAGCCACTCCCAAAGCCGCAGTTGCGAAATATGCGACTGGTGGAAAACCTGCACCCAAGAAAGATTTGGGTTTAATGGCCATGACTTATGGTAATGTTTATGTGGCGAGTGTGGCATTAGGTGCGCGTGATGAACATACACTCAAAGCATTTTTAGAAGCAGAAGCTTTTGATGGGCCATCAATCATAATTGCCTACAGTCATTGTATTGCTCACGGTATTGATATGACCACTGGTTTACAACAGCAAAAGGCTTTAGTAGACTCAGGAAGATGGTTATTATATCGCTACAATCCGGCATTACAAACCCAGGGGAAAAATCCCTTACAATTGGATATGAAAGCGCCTTCTGAATCGGTGGAAAAGTCAATGTATCAAGAGAACCGATTTAAGATGTTGACGAAGAGTAAACCGGAGGTTGCGAAGTTGTTGTTAGAACAAGCGCAAATGGAAGTTAATGCCCGTTGGGAAATGTATCAATATTTAGCGAATAGGTAATTCTCACGAGATTGTAGGTTGGGTTGACGCAAGGAAACCCAACATTACCAACATCAATTGTATAATTTCTGTAAAAGTTCTTGATAAGTGAAAATTTCAGTATTTTCAAATTTTGCAATTACTAATAAATCTTGATCACCTGTGACTAAAAAATTAGCATCACTATACTATTTTTCTGATAATCCACTGGCTTGGAAAATATCTTCAGAAATAAATAAGCTCATCTTAGAGCTATTTATCGTTATTAAATTGGTTAAAATATTGGAATGGCTATAAAGCAATTACCAAGACTAACCATTTTACTAATATCTATATTTTGATAAAACGTTGTTTCTTGTTTAATGCCTTGTTCTGTGGAAAAAGCATTGGCATATATTTTAAATTCAGATTCTGCGGCAATACACGTCTGTATTGCACCACCTATGGTATTAAATTTTTCTTCTTCTATAAGACTTTCTATTACTTCTTTAGGAGAATACCACCATGAAAACTCGTTTTTAACGTATTCTGCTCTTTTATTCTCGATAAGTTGACGTATTTCTTTCCTTTTATCGCCAAGTAAGAGTAAATGGTTATCGTCTAATGTATTTTCTTCTGTAACTACAATATCTAATGTATTATCTTTGGTATCGGGATCTAAATGAATTATTTTAAATTCAGAGCTAACGTGACAAAAACCAAATATTGCCAGTTCACAACTTGCACCTGTAGGATTAATTTCTCCAACTTCACGAATCATGCGTTTAAGCAAAGTTGCAGCAAAATTAGCAATATCCAATATTGAAGGAACTGCACCTTCATTACTAGAACAATTTTGAAGCAGATAAACTAAAGTTGCGTAAAGGTTAAGTCCTATTAAACTACTTCCAGCATACGCCATTCCTATAGTATGCTCAAAATATGCTTTGTCTTCAAAACTCATAATATTTCTACATTTTATGTACAAAGGAAATAGCTTTGCTCCAGAATCTAGGAGTATTGAATAATCATTACCACTCGAAGATGTATTGCTTCTTGATATACGAGTGTCTGAAACTGCCCATATTTTATTTACACCTCTGTCTTTGTTTAACCAACATACTACTGTAGTCATTTATGAACTCCTGACAATTTATCTTAAGTAAATATATTTTATTTTGTAACTAAAATATCCATCATAATTTGTTGAGCAAATAGGTAATAAGCTTTCACCTATTACCCATAACCCGTTATCAATCAATTTCCTTAATCTCCCGTAGCCATGAGTAACCGATTCAAAATCACCTTACCATTAGGACTTTTTACCTCTACCCGAATAAAACTCGGATCACTTGGTCGCCAACTTACTTGATATTTTGTGCCATTATTATTCCAAGTGTAAACTTGACGGTCGTTAGTTCCTGAAGCGACAGCACCAGACAGGCTTATATAAGCATTACTATTAAGTTTTTCACCATAGTAATAATAAACATTATTATTAAATGACAAACTGACTTTCCATTCTTTATCAACAAATGTGCCTTTTGGATAATTGTATTTTGCTGCTAGTACAGGTTGAGGAATAGCAATATCAATAATCGCAGGTGTAGCAATACCCAAAAAAGCTGCTAAAGCAATACCTTTGTAGTTCATAAAACTCTCTTTGTGAAGGTAAAATTATATTGTTGTATCTTTATTCTCGTTAAGCAGTGGTTTCTTCGTTTTGAATATTCCTGGATGTCCATAGTTTAGGAAACAGCAAACCAGAATTTTCTTTGTATTCTGCAAATTCAGGATATCGGGACAAAGATTGATCTTTTTTGATCATGTTAGGAACAAATATCATAGCTATAAATAACCCAAGAATTAAGAAAGGTAGCCAATGTTGAGTTAACATCGCAAATGCCAGATAAATCAATACTTCTCCCAAGTAATTAGTATTACGGCATCTAGCAAAAAACCCTTCTGTAATTAGTCCAGTTTTGTACTTGAGTGTATAGTATTTCTGGGCATCACTGACAAAATGTAAAAACACACCCACAATATTCAAAGAAATAGCAGCAGCTACTAATGGTAAAGGTGGAATAGTCCCACTATTAATGAGAATAAATGGTGCTACCCAATATAAGCCAAGTAAAAAAAAGGTAATAATTCCTTGGGGAGTTGGAATTTCTTGCTCCCATTGCTTATCTGGAAAAATACTATCTTTTAGTAACCACAGAAAACCATAAGTAGCATGAAGGGCAAGATAAACCCAAGCTCCAATAGTAAAATTATGGTATAACACCATTAGTCCCAACACAAAGGGGAAAGTTAGACCTTTGTGAAAATTAATGGGATGCTTTATTTTCATATTCTTTCTAGTTCTTTGTTAGGTTTTTTTAATGTGAAATAAACAGAGAGATAGAAAATTTACATCTACCTCTCCACAATAATTATTTCTTGGCAATGATCCAAACTGCGTGAATAATCCCAGGAATATAACCACATAAGGTCAAGAGGATATTAATCCAAAAGTCTAGACCGAAACCTACTTGTAGAAATACTCCTAAAGGTGGCAGAAAAACCGCGCATAAAATCCGTACTAAATCCATTTCAGCCTCCTGTTAATCTCAAAGATAAAATCACATCTTGCAACGACGATTCCTGAAAAGATACGGGAAACCGTACTTATCAACCACCGCTGATTTTGGCTTTGTAACCAAGTTTGACCAAAATCTCTAAAATCTTCTGTTTATGGTCTCCCTGAACCTCAATTTCGTCATCTTTCACAGTTCCACCTGTACCACATTGGGCTTTCAACTGTTTTAATAAAGTAGCCAAAGTTTCTGGTTTAGTTTGAAACCCAGTAATAACTGTGACAGTTTTACCTTTGCGTCCAGCGCGAGTGGCTTGGATTCTCACATTTTGCTGATTTGGGGGTAAATCTTGGATTCCGCGTTCTACAGCGCGTTCGAGTGCGGGTGAACTACCGTTACCAAATTCTTGGTAGACAAAGCGTTTGTCAGATTTGGGATTAGAAGCCATAAAATTTAATGCAGGTAAAATATCCGTTCTAGAATTAACTCTGTTCTGTCATTTTAGCCAATCTGTGACCACTACTCAGCAATGTCTGACAACAAAGACAATCCTATTAATACCCATTATCAGCTAGATTAGGCTGAGGAATTATTCAATTACCGTGAAAACAGATACAATTTTCTATAGCTTATTTCAAGCATTTCCTAGCATCTTCTTTGAATTAATTAACCATTCACCCGCAGAAGCAGGTACTTATGAATTCACATCTCGTGAAGTTAAACAACTGGCTTTTCGTTTAGATGGTTTATTTTTACCAACCACCAAAGATGCCAAAAAGCCATTTTACATTGTTGAGGTTCAGTTTCAACCCGATGATGATTTATATTTTCGTCTCTTTGCGGAAATTTTTCTCTACCTGCGACAATACAAAACTCCTCATCCTTGGCAAGCTGTAATCATCTATCCCAGTCGTAATATAGAAAGAGAAGAGAATTTACAATTTGGGGAAATCTTGCTGCTGGAGCGAGTTAAACGCATTTATTTAGATGAGTTGGCAGAGAGTTCTTTAGGGGTGGGAGTTGTTAAACTAGTAATTGAAACAGAAGAAGCTGCACCAGCACTAGCAAAACGCCTAATCACACAAGCAAACCAACAACTAACTGATGCAACCATCAAAAGGGATTTAATTAACCTCATTGAGACAATTATCGTCTACAAATTACCCAAAAAGAGCCGAGAGGAGATTGAAGCTATGTTAGGTTTAAGTGAGTTGAAACAAACTAAGGTTTATCAAGAAGCTTTAGAAGAAGGTGAAGCTAAAACAACCAGAAAGTTGGCTTTAAATCTGTTACGAATTGGGATGAGTTTAGAACAAATTGCTGAAGTTACCGAATTATCTCTTGAGCAAGTTCAGGCTTTACAAAAGGAGATACAAGAATCTTGATTTTCTCTAGTTGCCATACTCTCTCGTTCCCATTCTCTGCGTGGGAATGCAATTGAGAGGCTCTGCCTCTACTATACCTGGAGGTAGAACCTCCAAGATAGCATTCCCAGTCTGGAGACTGGGAACGAGAGATTGCTGAAGTTACCGAATTATCTCTTGAGCAAATTCAGGCTTTACAAAAGGAAATTCAAGGATCTTAATTTTCTGGCGTTCTCTCGTTCCCATGCTCTGCGTGGGAATGTAGTTGAGAGGCTCTGCCTCTACTATACCTGGAGGTAGAACCTCCAAGATGGCATTCCCAGTCTGGAGACTGGGAACGAGAGAATAATGCTTTGTATCGGCATCCTCAACAGTTCTAGAATTAAAATTAACTTTGTTCTCTTATTTTACCCAATCCGTGACTACTACTCCCCTCTCCCCTAATTTCCAACAAACTGCTTCCGTTCCCGATAAACTAGGACGCTTTGGCCGCTTCGGTGGTAAGTACGTCCCCGAAACTCTAATGCCTGCCTTAGCTGAACTAGAAACAGCTTATCAGCAATACCGTAATGAACCTGGTTTTCAAGCCGAACTACAAGGATTACTGCGCGATTATGTAGGACGTGCTACCCCATTATATTTTGCTGAACGCCTCACCGCTCATTATGCCCGTCCCGATGGTAGTGGGGCGCAAATTTATTTAAAACGGGAAGATTTAAATCATACTGGCGCACATAAAATTAATAATGCTCTCGGTCAGGTATTATTAGCCAAGCGCATGGGTAAACAGCGCGTCATTGCTGAAACTGGTGCAGGACAACATGGCGTAGCTACAGCGACGGTTTGCGCTCGGTTTGGTTTAGAATGCGTGATTTATATGGGTGTTCACGACATGGAACGCCAAGCTTTAAACGTGTTCAGAATGCGGTTAATGGGGGCAGAAGTTCGCCCAGTGTCTGCCGGTACGGGAACTCTTAAAGATGCCACTTCTGAAGCCATCCGGGACTGGGTAACGAATGTAGAAAGCACCCATTACATCCTCGGTTCTGTAGCTGGTCCCCATCCTTACCCGATGATGGTACGGGATTTCCATGCTGTCATTGGGGAAGAAACCCGCGCTCAAGCATTAGAAAAATGGGGCGGTTTACCAGATATTCTCATGGCTTGTGTGGGTGGTGGTTCCAATGCAATGGGACTATTTCACGAATTTGTCAAAGAGCCATCTGTGCGGTTAATTGGGGTGGAAGCTGCTGGAGAAGGTGTGAATACTGGCAAACACGCGGCAACCTTGACAAAAGGACAAGTTGGTGTATTGCATGGGGCGATGAGTTATCTTCTGCAAGATGATGATGGCCAAGTTATTGAACCTCACTCGATTAGTGCAGGGTTAGATTATCCGGGTGTGGGGCCAGAACACAGCTATATGAAAGATATTGGTCGGGCTGAATACTACAGTGTGACTGATGCTGAGGCTTTGGAAGCATTCCAACGGCTGTCGAAGTTAGAGGGAATTATACCAGCTTTAGAAACTTCTCATGCGATCGCTTACCTTGAAACCCTCTGTCCCCAACTAACTGGTAGTCCCAAGATTATCATCAACTGTTCTGGACGGGGTGACAAGGATGTGCAAACAGTAGCAAAATTTCTCACTCCTCAGTAAGTTTCACCGATAACATTCACACCAGATCAGTTTTTCCTGAAATGTTTTCCTGATAGTTTTAGTGTCCACGACATCTGTCAGTGGATACTATTTTTTGGATATTTTTTGATTAATAATGTTATGTCAAGAACATTTAAGGCGGCATCTACCAGAGACATCAACCAATGGATACTATGGTGATCAAAAAGTCATGAAATTGGCAGATTTTCAGAGAAGTAAAATGCAATAGTCATAAAAATGAACTCATAACTCTGAAAATTCCGATAATTACTCAGATCATGAAGACTTAATAGTATCCTGGTATGTATTCTCAGAATCAGAAGATAGAGTATATGTCTTATAAATCCATACACTACTTAATTCTCTATGTTTCGACAAACTGCTTTTGGCATCGCTTTAAGTACGCTTGTCTTCGCTAGTGGATTCATGACCGCTCCTGTAACCAGCAATAATTCTCACAAAAAAATCGCCCTAAATCAGCAGTCATTGAATACTTCTAGTCAAGCAGCAATACCCAATCTTAATTTTCAAACTACTACTCTAGAAAAATTAGTTTTTGAGCAAATTAATCAATATCGAGCTTCTCAAGGACTGCCAAAATTAACATTAAACGCAAATATCACTCAGCAAGCCAGAATTCACAGTCAAAACATGGCTAAAGGAGTAGTTAAGTTTAGTCATCATGGATTTGAACAGCGAGTTAAGGCTATCCCTCTTACCTTGGACAATGCAGCCGAAAATGTGGCTTTCAACGTTGGATATAACAATCCGGCCAACCAAGCTGTGATTGGTTGGCTTGATAGTCCTGGACATCTGAAAAATATACAAGGAAAATACAAGCTGACAGGAGTCGGTGTAGCTACTAATAGCAAAGGAGAAGTCTACCTCACGCAAATATTTTTGAACACGAGATAGATTTTATTACTGATTTCTTGCACAATAATGATGTAGTGTCTGATGAATATTTTGTCTGATAGACACAATCATTTATTTTGTGAACCATTCATGACATTACCAGATTTTCAGGTTAGCGATCGCGATCTTGATGACGCTAACCTCTCCCAGTATTTAGAATCTGATGCGATCGCAGTCGATACCGAAACAATGGGACTATTACCACAGCGCGATCGCTTGTGTCTCGTCCAGTTGTGTAACCCAGAGGGAAAAGTCACAGCTATCCGCATCGCTAAAGGACAAACAACAGCCCCAAATTTAAAAAAACTCTTGGAAGCAACCCACGTCCTGAAAGTCTTTCACTTTGCCCGTTTTGACGTTGCTACCTTACACCACAACCTAGAAATTAAGGTTCAGCCTGTTTTTTGTACCAAAATTGCCAGTAAGTTAGCCCGCACTTATACCAACCGTCACGGACTCAAAGACGTAGTGCAAGAATTAGAACAAGTAGAACTAGATAAAAGCTCTCAAAGTTCCGATTGGGGTAACGCCGCTAATTTATCTGAAGCCCAACTGAATTACGCTGCCAATGATGTCCGTTACTTACTAAACATACAGCAAAAGCTGACACAAATGCTGCAACGAGAAGGACGTTGGGAATTAGCCCAAGAATGCTTTCAAGTTTTGCCCACAATAGTGTCTTTGGATTTGTTGCAGTTTAAAGATTTATTTGAACACTGAGGCATAATTCTCCAACAATTCCCAATTCCCAATTAAGGAACACCAAAAAAGAAACTATCCAATTTTGGGGACTGGACTTCTAGTCCGTCCGGGGTAATTGGATATTTTTCTATTTGTAAGTCCCTTAATCAGTAATTAGGGCTTGCTGATAGCGTAGCGTGGCGTAAGCCATATAAATGTAAAACCTATATAAATTAAGGGATTCAGGGGTAAAAAAGGTTAATCAAAAACTGAACTGACAAGTCAGCGCTTACGCTATCACTTTTCCCCCAAAGCAACTATTCAAAAGCTGCTTCTAATTCTTCCTCCTGACTCCTGACTCCTGACTCCTGACTCCTGACTCCTAACCCCTAACGAAAAGACTTTGTCAGCAAACCCTAATTACGAATTTCATTTCTGTTGGTGTTCTAAGTGATTTTGTATCCTAGATACAACATTATAGTCGTCTGCCCCTGGGGGCGTTAGTGCTTCAATAATACCTTCTGTTGCACCACCGATAGCTTTCCATGCACCAAAACCACCTTTGATTTGAGATACATTAAAAAACCCAGCAGAACGCAGTGTTTGAGCAGCTTGAGCAGTTTGCTCCTCATTGATACCGTAAACGTAAATATCACGCTTGTGATCTAAAGATGATGCTGCACGGTCTGCTAGTCCATCTATGGGCATAGACATTGCTCCCATAATA
The DNA here is from genome assembly GCF_014698735.1 of Anabaena catenula FACHB-362. Taxonomy (GTDB): domain Bacteria; phylum Cyanobacteriota; class Cyanobacteriia; order Cyanobacteriales; family Nostocaceae; genus Anabaena; species Anabaena variabilis_A. The sequence goes on along the minus strand of NZ_JACJTQ010000015.1, from coordinate 47,093 downwards.
TGACCCTCGTTGTAAATCGAGCGATCGCGCACATCTAAAATTGTAAAAGCTGGTTCACCCCATTCTAGACGAGATTTAATGACATGAACATCAGACTCTGCTTCTATTGATTGCTGATGGTGACTAATACTACTGAAAACATTGTTAGTCATAGGTTTCACCGATTACCTCAACAGCAATTTAGCAAAATATCTCAACTTGATTTATCTTTCCTTAGTATGACAATCTCCAATCTCTTTCTTTTGGTATAGTAGAAGATTTTTATATAGTGATCATAGAATAATTCTAAGTCGTCTACCATTTTTATCGTTGTTTCATCTTTGTAAGTAGTTTTATCTTCCTAAGACTGGAGCAAACATCAGACCAATTTTCCAAAAAATCGACAAATAAGCAGCAGCAAAGACCCGGAGATGCGGTGATTGATGTGTAGCATTTATTGATAAAATTTGTATCAAAATTTTGATATAAATTTTGATCGGCAGCCATGCAGATAAGATTTTCTGATGAAAAAAGTCTAATTTATAACCCGATTTACTTAATCCGATGTGAATAATAAAATGTAACGGTTTGACTCAAATAATCATGATTGATACGGATAAATGATATCTATCGGTTTTTTGGGCTGTTTGTAGTTCTAGGGATGCTTAAAAATTACATGACTTTGAAGGGTAGATTGTCTAATTTATACCAAAACTTTTTCAAAAAATCCCTAAATTGTACATTACGCATACATTTTTTAAGCATTATCATGTTTGAAGTTTTGATGAACTTTATGGAAAATTTAGGATATACAGGTAGTATTACAGGATTTTTCACCTCAAGCCACATTAGGAGCGAATGAACTCTGAAAAACAACACTTAAACCCCCATCTATCGCTACAGCAAATTGCCAAATCAATCATAGACTGCATTGCCTTATGGATACGCTTTCCACTAATACTCCCAAAATCCTGATTGTAGATGATGACTTCAGCGTCCGCAATCTCGTATACCGTTTTTTAAGTCGGAAATATCAAATAGAATCAGCCGCAGATGGTAAAACTGCGCTGGCTTTATTTGAGCAATTCAACCCAGCTTTAGTCATTCTGGATTGGAATTTGCCAGACGCTAATGGCTACAAACTTTGTCAAGAAATGCAAAGTCGTACCAATGTTTTAGTTTTGATACTCACTAGCCGGAATGATGAAGCTGATAAAATTAAAGTTCTGGCAGCAGGTGCAGATGACTTCATGACTAAACCATTTAGTTTGGCAGAAGTGGAAGTCCGAGTAGAAGCTCTTTTAAGACGCATCCGTTATATCCATCCCAGTCAATCACAACGTCTTATCTTTAAACAGTTAGCGATTAACCCAGAAGGTCGAGAAGTAACACTGAACGATAAACCTTTAGCCTTAACCGCTTTAGAGTTTAACATTTTACATTTTTTAGCCAGTCATCCAGGTCAAGCTTGGAGTCGTCCCCAACTTATCCAAAAAATTTGGGGTTGTGATTACGTAGGAGATGGACGAGTTGTCGATGTCCATATTGGTCAGCTGCGGAAAAAAATGGAAATTGATTCTAGTCTGCCAGAGTTTATTAAAACAGTACGGGGATATGGTTACAAGTTTGAACCACCCGAAGGTAGCAAAATTTAAACTTTAGAAAAAGCAACTCATCACCACAATATTGCTGTTCTTGCTTAACAACTTGCTTTTAATAGTTGAATTGCCTAAGTACGTTTATTGAGGCTTGATTAGATAATTCATGTTATTTTTGTACATTGTAACCAGCAAAAACCAGGTAATTTTTGTTTACTCAAGCCTCAATACAAAGCTGAAATTTTTCTCTTTCAGATCAGAATCCATAAAAATCCAAAAAGTCACAATATCCCCCTGACGATTTTATAGATCAAGCCTGAGATACCATTAATACTATAATTCGGATAATTCAAGCTGACTTCACTGTTACTGCTAACTGCAATCCCAAAGCATCAAGTAAGGTACTTAAAGAATAAAATTCAATTTCTCCTTTTTCAGAGATAATTTGTGCAAATTTTTCGTAAGATTGCTGTACTCCTACTGAAAATCTATCAATTCCACCTTGAGCCTCAATCACATTTTTGAGCGCCTTATTTAACATTTTTGGATCGCCTTCTTCTATAACTACTTCAATATAAGCTGCTGCTTCTAGTGGATCTTGTAAGTCTTTAATTAGTTTTTCGTGATAGCTTGTACTTTTAGTCATCATCTCGACTCCGATAATCTTCCCAATATTCTTTGGCTTTACGAATATCTTGGACTTGAGTGCTTTTGTCACCACCACACAAGAGCAGAATAATTTTTAACCCTTCTTGTCCAAAGTATATACGGTAGCCTGGTCCATAGTCGATTCTCAGTTCAAATACACCTTCTCCAACAGACTTATAATCTCCTAAATTACCATCTTCAACTCGGTCAAGTCTGGCTCTAATTTTAGCTTTTGCTCTTTTATCTCGTAGAGAATCCAACCAATTATCAAAAGGATTTGTACCATCTACTGTTAAATAATTCTTGATTTCTCTAGGTTGGATGTTCATAGTGGTTGGGATTTAAACTACACTTTCCAACCTACATCTCTCTGGGTTAGATATTCAGGGTGGGTGAATTTAAAAGACACACCACAACTTACACAGCCAACCTGCGATTAACCAATTCTACCGCCAAATTAATCGCCTCTTTCATACTCGTCGCATCCGCAATTCCCTTACCCGCAATATCAAAAGCCGTTCCGTGATCTGGGGAAGTTCGCACAAAAGGTAAACCAATCGTAGTATTTACAGCCCGATCAAAAGCCATCAACTTCACCGGAATTAAGCCTTGGTCGTGATAAAGTGCTAAATACGCATCAGCCGGATTTTTGATTTCAGAATTTCCAAACCAAGCAATACCCGGTTTAACCCACATCGTATCTGGTGGAATCGGCCCCTCTAACTGCATATTTGGACGCTTGCACCTTTCTGACTCTATCCAGGGAATTAACCAATCTATTTCTTCGGTTCCCAGTTGTCCCATTTCACCGCTGTGGGGATTCAAACCTGCGATCGCAATTCTCCCATTTTCAATCCCAAAATCTCTCTCTAAACATTCCACCAGCAAATCTAGTTTCTGAGTTAATAATTGCGGTGTCAGAGTATCAGCTACTTGACGGAAAGGAATATGTGTGGTAGCTAGTATTGCGCGGAGTGTCCAACCAGTAACAGGCGATCGCCCTACAAACAACATTCCAAAACGCTCAACACCAGCCTTATCAGCCAAAAGTTCCGTTTGTCCAGGATAATTGTAACCTGCGGATTTCCAAGCAGATTTAGCAATCGGTGCTGTCACAATCCCATCAAATTCACCAGCTAAAGTTTGAGATATGGCATATTCCATATAAGCAAAACTCGCCGCCCCACTTGTCGCATTACCCACACCAGGAATAATTTCACCCGTACTCGGCACATCAATCACAGACAATTCTGCTGGATTTGCCAAACATACTGAACTTTCTGTTAAATTTTTATAGGTACGTAACAGTAAATCCCCGCTACCTACCACAACCAGATCACAGTTGTGGCCAACTTCTGGATCTGCTAAAGCCTTCAAAATTACCTCTGTCCCAATTCCCGCAGGATCTCCCAGCGTCAGCGCCAAACGTGGACGTTTATCTTTAAAAGGATTCATTTGCTACCTAAATCTCATTCATAGTAATTGTCATTAATTTGCCCCTCTTCCCACAAGCACAAGGATTTGCCGCCAAACCCGTGGAGATTAACTGCTAAAGTAGTTTAAAATTGTTCACACAGGTCTAATCTAAAAGTACCTCTTGTGGAGTTTCTATTAGACCTAGTTTACCTGAGTCCCTGGACTAGCAAAAATGAGATTTGAACATTCAAGTCAAATCGAGTAGTCACCACAACGGGAAACATAAGCAAGCCATTCACAAAGGAGAATCACAGCACATGGGCGGCGAAATCTTAAATGCAGCTTTATTATCCTTCGGTTTAATCTTCGTAGGTTGGGCCTTAGGTGCATTATTACTTAAAATTCAAGGCGCAGAAGAATAAGCAGGGGAGATGGGGCGCTGCGGTGCAGGGGAGGAATAACCAATGCCCAATGCCCCATGCCCAACTTCATTAAAATTATGTAAATTTTTATTTACATAGGATAATTCTGTTAAGATTCTTTTCATAAAACATTAAAATTTATAAAGACCCCATGACATTATTAATCGTCGGTGCCACTGGCACCTTAGGAAGACAAGTGGCTCGTCGTGCAATCGATGAGGGGTATAAAGTGCGCTGTTTAGTTCGCAGTCCCAAAAAAGCTGCTTTTCTGAAAGAATGGGGTGCAGAACTTGTAAAAGGTGACTTGTGTTATCCCCAAACCTTAGAGGGAGCATTAGCAGGAGTAACCGCAGTTATTGATGCCTCCACATCTCGCGCCACAGATTCACTCACCATTAAGCAGGTGGACTGGGATGGCAAAGTAGCATTAATTCAGGCTGCGAAGGCTGCTAACGTTGAGCAATTTATCTTCTTTTCGATTTTGGATGCCGAGAAGTATCCCAATGTACCGCTCATGGAAATTAAGCGATGTACAGAACTATTCTTAACTGAGTCCGGCTTAAACTATACCATTTTACGTTTAGCTGGCTTTATGCAAGGCTTAATTGGTCAATATGGCATCCCTATTTTAGAAAACCAGCCCGTGTGGGTGACAGGAGCATCTTCCCCAGTCGCCTATATGGATACTCAGGATATTGCTAAATTTGCTATCCGTGCCTTGACTGTGCCAGAAACCCACAAGCAATCCTTCCCTGTAGTTGGTACTCGTGCTTGGAGTGCAGAAGAAATTATTAGCATTTGCGAACGCTTATCTGGAAAAGATGCCAGAGTCACAAGGATGCCTATTGGCTTACTGCGTACTGTACAAGGTTTGCTGCGGTGCTTTCAGTGGGGATGGAATATTGCAGACAGACTAGCCTTTACCGAAGTATTAGCTAGTGGTTCCGCCCTCAATGCCTCAATGGATGAAGTATATACAGTATTTGGCTTAGACAAACAACAAACGGCTACCGTAGAAACTTATCTGCAAGAGTACTTCAGCCGAATTATGAAAAAGCTGAAAGAGTTAGATTACGAAAAAACTAAAATCAAAAAGCAGAAAAATAAAAAGACCCCTTTTAAACAATCTTCAAAAGTCAATAGTCAATAGACATCTGGTGGAAAAGAATGTAGAGACGAGAATCCCTACCCAGGTCACGTCTCTACAAGGGTTCTAGGAAACGCACATTTAATTTTCACGCTCTTGTCTAAATAGTCAATAAATTTAAGATTGATGACTACATCAGTCAAAAATGTGTAACTATTACAGAGATTGAATCGTTCATCCCGCTCCTCCTGGGATTGGGATGGGTGCAAAACACCTTTCTACTTAGGTGCTGTCAAAAATCTGGTAAAATTAAAACGCCAAGGTGAAACTCCTCTACCATCGTGAAAATTATGCTGAAACCATGCAGCACTTTCAGGTAGGAATTAGGGGCAAAAGTGAAAAAAATCAGGTTTTAACCTAATTTTTACACATGATTTTAGAATCTCCGCGTCTCTAGACCGGAGAGAGGTCAAAAAAAGTCAAGCATCGCCTAAACTTGGATATTTGAGTGTGCCGAAAGCAGGCATTATCTACAACGACATTAAACCGATAGCGGGTCGTGTCGCTATCGAACTGAAAGACCAGCTAACCGCAGCTGGTTGGGATGTGTGTGTGACAACGAGCATCGGTGGTATATTGGGCTACTGTAATCCGCATAGCCCCGTATGCCACACCCCAATAGAAGGTCTAACACCTCCTGGTTTTGACTCAGACATGGAGTTTGCAGTAGTACTAGGGGGAGATGGTACTGTTTTAGCTGCATCGCGTCAAGTCGCGCCCTGTGGTATCCCACTTCTGACGGTGAATACTGGTCATATGGGATTTTTGACGGAATCTTACCTTAACCAATTACCCCAAGCAATGGAACAGGTGATGTTAGGTAAGTATGAAATTGAAGAACGAGTCATGATCACCGTCCAAGTTCTGCGGGGAGACTCGATATTATGGGAAGCCCTCTGTTTAAATGAAATGGTGCTGCATCGAGAACCATTAACCTCAATGTGCCATTTTGAAATAGAAATCGGTCGTCATGCAGCAGTTGACATTGCTGCTGATGGAGTGATTGTCTCCACACCAACAGGTTCAACAGCTTATTCCTTAAGCGCTGGTGGTCCAGTGGTGACTCCTGGTGTACCTGTGTTGCAGTTAGTACCGATTTGTCCTCATTCCCTGGCTTCGAGGGCTTTGGTGTTTCCCGATAGCGAACCGGTTAACATCTATCCGGTCAATGTCCCCCGGATGGTGATGGTGGTAGATGGGAATGGAGGCTGCTATGTTTTACCAGAGGATCGAGTATATTTAGAGCGATCGCCATACACTGCTAGGTTTATTCGTCTACAATCACCAGAGTTTTTCCGTATTTTACGGGAAAAATTAGGTTGGGGTCTGCCACATATTGCCAAACCCACGTCAGTAGAATTGCCTTAATTTTTATAAGTCAGTGGTCAGTAGTAAGCCAGTGCGGATTTGGGGGTTTCCCCGATCAGCAACTGGCTTTCATCTTTAGACGTACCGAATGTCAACTAAAGAGGCACAGGGGAAACTCCATACATATAGCAGGAGTCAGGAGGAGGCAGTGCGGTGGACGGGTTCCCCGGCATAAAGCAACTGCCGTTCAGGAGTCAGGAGTAAAACCCTCTTTTAGTGAGAGTTTCATTATCAATTGATGTCCTAACCACCCTGTCCACGGCTATAAATATGGGAACTTGATACAAGGATGCTTTGATGAAGTTTAAATGATGATTAGCTCACTCATAACTTGGTTTCTTCCAGAATTGAGAGTTAAGGGATAGTATTTGGAATGAGTGATAAAATTTGCATCTTGCCAAAATCGATGTTTTATAACTTAACGTGCTAAAACATTATTGATACCAATTTAGAATCAGTAGTATTTTCTAAGATTTATAGCTGTAGCCAGGATAATTAGGACATTATTAATCCTTGAAACTTAGATATAATAAGGCTTTCCCTCCTGCCTCCTGCCCTCTGCCTCCTGCCTCCTGCTATATGTCATAGGTTAAAAAGTAATAACTCATTAGGAGCAACTGCACAAGCGGCGCTGCCGCTCGCTATAAATGAAATAAACAAAATTTTCTTGAGTACTTTACTCCCCACACTCGGTACTCGGTACTCGGTACTCGGTACTGTTTCTTGAAAGATGGTTTTTACTAATTACCAATTAATTACCAATCACCCATTACCAATTACTAATTAATATGATACTTGCTCACAGTCCCTGTGTTCTGGTGATTGAACCTGATGAAAGTCTAGCTAATCAGCTGGCTTTTGATTTACAAGAAGCTGGCTATGATGCCATTTTAGCTCATGATGCGAACAGCGGTTTACAACACTGCCGTGATGCCGGAGGCGGGCATAACCATCGCCAACCTGCTTTAATAGTTGTAGACAGAATGCTGGTAGGAGAATCAGGACTCTCCTTGTGTAGAAATCTCCGTAGCATGGGTATCTGTACCCCCGTGCTAGTTTTAATGGCCAGGGACACCGTGGATGACCGTGTAGCTTGTCTAGAAGCGGGTGCTGATGATTACATTCTCAAACCTTATCGTGCTGAAGATTTTCTGAAGTTAATTCGCCTCTATCTTAAACCTGATGTTGATACTACAGAGCAATTACGCTTTGGCGATCTGGTTTTAGATATAGGAACCCGTCGCGCTATCCACAATGGTAGAGCGATTGACTTGACAATGAAGGAATTTGAACTATTAAAGTTCTTAATGGAACATCCTCGTGAAGTATTAACCCGCGAACAAATTTTAGAAAATGTCTGGGGTTACGACTTTATGGGTGAATCGAATGTGATTGAAGTATACATTCGCTACTTGCGGTTAAAAATTGAAGAAGACGGTCTCAAGCGTCTTATTCAAACGGTGCGGGGTGTGGGATATGTGTTAAGAGAATCCTGATTGGCAATTTTCCATCTGTCTCTATCATTTTTCTTTCTTGGTATTAATTTGACATGAGAGTAGCTATGGTTAAAATGCCTCTGGCGGAGAAATATCAGATCCCACACAGACACCAGTACTACTAGATTTGATACCGGGCTTAATATTGGCTTCAGTTTTTTGAGTTGACTGACATAGTAATGAAGTAGTAGGAATAATTATTTCTGAATTTAAGACGGATTTATTTTGTGATTGTTGAGTCATGAATGATAATCCCCCCACAGCACCAGCAACAAGGGCTGTATATCCCATATACAAATGTAAGGGACGGATTTCTAGATCCAATTGTCCAACGGAATTTTTGACGTGATACCAAGAGGGCAAAACTGATTTAGCCTGATTGGGCATGGGTAAGGAAGCAGCTAAAATTATACCATTTATTCCCAAAGCATTGCCCATGACACGGATAAAACCACGAATGAGGACATCTTCTGGTAATAAATCGAAATTAGCATTTTCCACTGCTTCCATCTGATGAATTGATATATGGGTATAAATATGCAGTTTTTGCAGAGTCAGTCCTTGTGACTCCCTGGCTTGCTTGAGTTGTTGACCGATTTGACGTAGACTTTCCAACCGCTTTTCTGCCGCTATTTGATCAGCTAATCTAATTTTTCCTAGTTTTTGATGTGGCCAAGACCACTTTGGATTTTGCTGTTTGCGAGGAGTTGCGGCTTCTGTATTTTCTATTACATGAGATTGAGGTTTTGATGGTAAATGTTCTTGAGTAGTATTTACCAATTCGGATTTTGAGGGTAATTTAATACCTTTGCTACTTTGTGGCAAGTTGCTAGATGGTTCTACATCTACATTGGGTGATTCGGTATTATCTGTAGGTGAATTGATATTTGCATCTACATGATGCTGTCGCGCGAATTGCTTAAATGCTAAACTAATTGCTTCTCTGCCAACAGCTTTAAATAAAAGTCTGGCTTGTTCATCTGATGAGCCAAGCAACTTTTGCAAGTTAGCGACCGCACGGGTATAAACTTGACTACGATGTAGTTCAGCTTCTATGTTAGTCAGAAGCGATCGCAATTCATCTTGACTAATTTGAATAGTAGGATTCCCAGGAATCTTGAATAAGTACGCAGATGCCATAGTCATGATCTAAGTATCTCCCTGTCCTAGAGCCAAAAATGGTTTTATCTGTGTCAGTTCTTCTAGAACTGGCTGACTCATCCGGATTATTAGGTATCATTTTCTGCTTTGAAGAGAAAATACTCATAATTATCACTAGTACCGCTTTCTGGGAATTAAAAATTAAAAATTAAAAATTGAAAATTTAAAAACCACATTAAACAAGCGTTTCAGTACTTTTTAATGGTTTGTTGGCAGCTGCCGTTGTGTACTAGGAAAAAATTTCAACAATTCAAAATTTTTCGCGTCTGTGTCACGTAGTGAAAAGAGTTCTACTTAGGAGAGCGATTTTTTTACCCAATTCAATTATTCTTGATTCCTGGATTATTTCTTAAAGAAAGAGAGCCACTTAGGTAGCTCTCCAAATCATCAGGGTTCATCTACATACCAAAGTATATCACTTAAGGGATGAGGGGTAATACCCTTTTTTTTGTTTTTTGCCAAAATATGGGGTGATACCGTTTCACTTTAAGGTTGATACAAATGGGGAGACGCGGAGATTCATTTGTAGCTTTAATTAAGTGAATTGATATGAGATCCTGTTTGGTTAAAGACTTATAATGAGGGAAACGCTCAAGACGGGTCGAGTTTTTTTTGATAAGTAATGAAGCGAACATTTACTTTAGAGACGTTGCACGCAACGTCTCTACATTGGTTCGCGGTTTCTTATTATGGCAGCTTGAACGGATATTGTGTGAATTAACAGGGAAACAACTTAATTATCACTACTGAAGTGAACCTGCAATTAAGCATTAAGTTTCTTTTCCACCAATTCATTAGTCAGTTTTGGTTCAGCACGTTTACCAGTCTTTTTCAGCACTTGTCCCACAAAGAAACCTTTGAGGTTAGTGTTACCACCACGATACTTTTCTAGCTGTTGGGGATTTTCGGCGAGAACTTGATCAATGATGGGTTCTAGTATAGTAGGATCACTAATTAACTCCTGACCGGCAAAAGCTTTTTCTGGAGAAACACCACTCAGTAAATCTGCGAGTTTTTCCTTAGCTTGAGCGTTGCTAATTTTACCAGTTTCAATGCGAGTGATCACATCTGCAAGGTGAGCGGGAGTTAAAGCAATTTCTGCAATGGTGAGTTTTTGTTTGTTGAGGTAAGCAGCGATATCTTGGGTAATCCAGTTAGCCGCAGATTTAGGATTTGCACCAGATTTGATGGCACTTTCAAAATAATCAGCTACCGAACTATCTTCTGTCAAGACTCGTGCATCATAAGCCGAAAGTCCCAACTCATTCTCATAATGATGGCGTTTTTGCGCGGGTAGTTCCGGTAATTCACTCAACCAAGTTGCTAATTGTTGCTCACTCACTTGAATTGGTGCTAAATCTGGTTCTGGGAAATAACGATAATCGCTAGAACCTTCTTTCACTCGCATACTAATTGTGCGTTGTGAACCTTCTTCCCACAACCGCGTTTCTTGAACAATCTTTTCGCCTGATTCATTGGCAGCGATTTGGCGCTCAATTTCATAGTCTATCGCCTTTTGGATAGCGCTAAAGGAGTTCATGTTCTTGATTTCTACCTTCGTCCCAAATTCCTCTCTTCCCACAGGACGAACGGAGATATTCACATCACAACGCAGAGAACCTTCTTGCATATTTCCATCACTGACACCAAGATACCGCACAATCCGGCGTAGTTCTTGAGCATATTCAGCCGCTTCTTGTCCAGAACGCAAATCAGGTTCCGAGACGATTTCCACCAATGGTACACCTGCGCGATTATAGTCTACCAGAGAATATGTAGAACCGGAAATGCGATCGCTCCCTGCGTGTACGAGTTTTCCCGCATCTTCTTCCATGTGTAAGCGGGTAATACCAATGCGTTTGCGGGTAGGGTTTCCAGCATCATCTACTAATTCAATCTCTATCCAACCGTGTTCGGCTATGGGTAAGTCATATTGAGAAATTTGGTAATTTTTGGGTAAGTCAGGATAAAAATACTGTTTACGGTCAAATTTGCTATATCTAGCGATTTGACAATTTAGCGCTAAACCAGTTTTCACAGCGTATTCTAGAACTTTGGCGTTAAGTACGGGCAAAACTCCTGGTAAACCCATACACACCGGGTCAATGTTAGTATTGGGGTCAGCACCAAACGCAGTGGAACTGTTGGAGAAAATTTTGGTGTTGGTGCTGAGTTGACAATGGGTTTCTAAACCGATAATTGCTTCGTATTCTGTTTTTACGGGTGTGGCTGTGGTCATATTATCATTTTGACGATTTTTCTTTAGGGTACTATTTTAGCCGTTTTGTTCTTTTACCGCGTTGCCTCACCTTTGTGCGAAAATCATCCCATACTTTAATTCAGCAACACTATAGCCCATAGAAATCTTCATCCAGAATTTGCTCAATCGAAAAAGGACACATGAGAGGATACTCACTCTCTTCTGGTACACGAACCCCAAATTTAGCAAATTTACTTTCCTTAATTGCCAGTTTACGGGCATCGGGATAGGCTTTTTCCATAGATTCTATCAAGAAACTTTTGAGAGAGGGGGTATCTGTCAGATTGTCGAGAACTCGCTGACGATGTTCTACAACTGAACTGTACCAACTTGCTTGCATTGAATCGGGTACATCATACTGAATCTTTAACTTGAGTAAGTGAGCTAACAAGATTTTGAGATTGCTTCTGAGCGCATTCTTCTCTGATTTACCCAAATCAACTAGTTCCTCAATCAAATGCTCAATATCTAGCGATCCAAATTCATGATTTTGTAACTGCTGAATCGTTTGCTCAATCCATAATTGCAAATCGTGATCGTATAGCGTGTTAGACATCTTTATAGATCCGCTTATTGACTACTTATGTCTTTATATTTAATATTTTAGCTCATAAGTTTTAAATATTCTCTCAAGACAGATATGGGTAGGGGTTTAGCATTGTGGTTGATCCCTACATTACCAAATAACCATCTTCCATTTTTACAATTCTATCTGCAATATCTAAAATCCGGTTATCATGAGTAACTAACAAAATAGTACAACCTTGTTCTTTTGCTAATTGCTGCATTAAATTAACTACATCTCTACCAGATTTACTATCTAAAGCTGCTGTCGGTTCATCTGCTAACACTAACTTAGGATGATGTACCAAAGCACGCGCAATCGCTACTCGTTGTTTTTGTCCTCCAGAAAGATTATCAGGATAATAATTCAGTCTTTCACCTAAACCCACAGTTGTTAACATTGCTGCGGCTTTTGCTTGTGCTTCTCGGAAGGAAATAGTATGATCATTTTCAAAAGGCATTTGTACATTTTGTTGAGCATTTAGAAAACCTAAAAGGTTATGTGCTTGAAAGATATAACCGATATTTCGTCGCACCTGTATCATTGCATCTTTACTAGCACCATAAATTTCTTTACCTAATATTTTTAGACTTCCTGATTGTAAAGAACGCAAACTACCAATTAAAGTAAGTAAAGTAGTTTTTCCTGAACCAGAAGGCCCAGTCATAATCACAATTTCACCTGGTTGGATTTCCAGATTAATATCAAAGAGAATTTGTTTTTTTAATGCACCTTCACCATAATAGTGATTCAGATTAGAAATAGAAATTGCAGGTAGAGTATTCATCGGTTGATTTTTTTAAAAGCTCGTAGTCAGGACTTTAGTCCTTAAAAACATTGATGAAAGCGATAAATCGCTTACTACAAACCATTAGAAAACGTCCGCAGGATCAGCAGCTTGTAATTTTTGCATAGCGATTAATGCGGAAATTGAACACATCAATGTTGTGAGAATAAAGATAAATACGGCTCTATCTACAGTCATTATTATCGGTAACAATGTTGCTTGACGAGTCATCAAATATAAACCTTGAGAAATTGCAAATCCAGGAATAAAACCAATAGCTGCTAAAATTAAAGCTTCTTGAAATACAATCACAAGTAAATAGCTATTTTTAAAACCTATTGCTTTTAAAGTTGCATATTCTGGTAAATGATCAGAAACATCACTATAAAGAATTTGATAAACAATAACCGCACCAACAACAAAACCAATTATTGCACCTAAAGTAAAAGTAAATCCTACAGGTGTGCTAGTATTCCAAAAGCTTTTTTCCTTAGCCATGAATTCTTGTTTAGAAAGAACTTGGACATCATTGGGTAAATGAGCTTTTAAATTAGCGATTACCCAATTTACATCTGCACCAGGTTCTAGTTTGATTAGTCCAAAATCTATTAATCCTTGTTTTCGTCTTTTCCCTAACAATCGCAGAAAATTTACATCACTAGTAACAATATTACCATTTACCCCAAAAGAAGTTCCTAACCTGAATAAACCAACAACATTAATTTGACGATTATTTAATTCTGTCTTCACTCCATTATTCTTTTCAAATTGAGAAACAATCGTTCCAAATTCTTTACGTGAACCTCTATCAAATAAAACAGTATCTGCTTCTCTGAGGTAGTTTAAATTCTCTTGTACACCAGGTAAATTAACTACTTTCTCTTCAGGATTAAACCCAATAGCATAAATTCTCCACGTCTGCTGGTTATCAGGATTTTTCCAAGGAATAAAATCTAAATAAATTGGACTAACAGATTGCACACCTGTAAAACCTAATGCTTGATATAATCTTCTTTGAGAAAATTGATCAAGAGAAATTAAAGCCTTGTATTTAGAACTAACTAAGACAATCTCACCTTCTAAACTATTATGTAATTGTACTGCACCATCAAATAAAGCTTCACGAATTCCCAGTTGCAAAAACATCAAAACATCTGCAAAAGCAATTCCAGCAATAGCTACTCCCATTCTGGCTTTTTCTCGTGATAGTTGTAACCACGCAAGAGGTATTTTTCTTTTCCACATGATTTTAAGAGTAATTAACCGCGAAGACGCGAAGGACGCGAAGATAAGATAAGATAAGAGAAGAAAAGAAGGTTATTTTAGTTTATGTTGATTGCTATTTTTACTTTGGAGTTTGTTAAACCAGTAACACGCTGACTAGATTCAGGATTAAGGCGAATTTTTACTTCTACAACCCGCGCATCAATATCAGCCGCAGGATCGGTATTGAGGACATCTTTTTTAGAAATTAGTAAGCCAATATAATCAACTTTTCCTTTTAGTGTTCCAGGTAAATTGAGTTGAGTAATAGTTGCTTCTTGTCCTAATTTAATTTTATTAATATCATTTTCATAAACTTCTGCAACTACATACATTTGATTAGTTTCACCGATTTCGACAATACCTTGATCGGTAACTACTTCACCTGTCCAAGAATTAATTTTCAGAATTTGTCCATTTTTAGGAGAACGCACATAAGCTAAGTTTAAATCTGCCTCTGCTTCCTTTACAGATGCTTTTTTACTTTCAATTTCGGCAATTGCAGCTTGTAAATCAGTAGGACGAATTTCGACAATTCTATTTAAAGTTGCTTTGGCTTGTTTGAGTTTTTCTCTCAACGTTTCTGATGTCTGGGACTGATTTGCAATGGCTTCCCGCAAACTCGCTTGTGCTGTTTCTAAAGTCAACTTTTTAGTATCACGAATAGAAGTGGAAACTGCACCTTCAGATTGCAAAGATTGATAACGCTGATATTCAAGTTCGGCATTTTTAACTTCGGCTTCTAAGCGTTTCACCGTTGCGACTCTAGCAGCACTTTCTTGACGCAATAGTGCTTCTAATTCGGTAATTGTGGCTTTTTGTGCTGCAATTTCTCCCTGTTTTGCACCAGCTTTTACCTGTGCTAAACGCGATTCTGCTACTTTCACCTGTTGTTTGGCTTGGTTAAGTGCAGCCAGTCTGCGATCGCTACTATCCAGAATAGCAATCATTTGTCCCTGTTGAATGCGATCGCCTTCTTTCACGAAAAGTTGCGCTACACGGTTACTACCAGCCATCTGAGACACCGATAATTGAATCACTTCCCCTTGGGGTTCGATTCGTCCTAAAGCCGTAATTGCCTTGATTATCGGGCGATTATCAGCCGCTAACGTAGCTTTTTTAGGAGGATTATAACTAGATAAAAAGTATAACGACCCTGCAACACTTGTCAAAGCTAAAACAACCACCGTTGCAATTAGTGGAGTTGAAAACTTAGAAATTCTTGCTTGGTTTGGGTCAAGATTTTGCATAGATGTATGTAACTACCTGAGTTTCGGCAATCAAACTTGCTGTACACAACTTTTTAAATATAATAGTTTTATTAAACTTGTTGTATACAAGCTCTAGTGTAACCTTAAATAAATATCTGTCAAGTAGCCAAGTAATTTTTTATTTATGGGTTTGCCGCAAGCAATTTTGACTTGTTTAATCGAAGCACCTCACAGCGGGTATGACCTTTCCAAGGTTTTTAGCGAATCAGTGGGTTATTTTTGGCACGCTTCACAGCAGCAAATTTACAGGGAATTAGGCAAACTCGAAACACAAGGTTTCATTGTGTCCGAGATAATTCCCCGTGAAGGTCGTTTGGATAAAAAAATCTACACAATCACAGAACTAGGAAAGCAACATTTAGTGGAGTGGATGAAAAAACCTAGTGAACCTGATGTGATTAGAGAAGACATATTAGTAAAAATATTTTCTGGTAGTTTAGTACCCGTTAACATTCTCATCGAAGATGTAGAACATCGTCGCCGATTACACCTAGAAAAATTGTCTAAATATCGAGAAATCGAACAAAAAAATTGTCCAGAAAAAGAAGCATTAACTTACCCACAAAAGTTAAGATATTTAGTGTTAAGAGCAGGTATTCGCTACGAATTAGAGTGGATAGATTGGTGTAATGAAGCGTTAGAAATGCTCAAAGATTCACCACAAAAATAAGGTATGGTGGGCATTGCCCACCTTTTATATCATGCAAAGAGAGAAAGCACTAAGCAATCAAAACAAAATCACTGCTACTGAGAGTGATATCAGGATTACTTAAATAAGCAAACTCAAACACTGCCGCTGCATTCAAAACATTAGCATTTTGGTTATAGAAAATACTGCCAGTTTCTTTACTATAAACAATGCGGGCAGTACTAGCATCTACTAACCCATCATTTGCAACCACTGCAAAATTGGTTAACGCCTGTCCGACCGCATTAGTAATAGCATTAAATGTAGCTTTGCTCAAAGCAATCTTGTCTTGTCCAACTGCAAAATCGGTAATATAATCAACACCTAAGCTAGTATTAAAAACTCCATTGCTTTGGAAGCGAAATTGATCATTACCAACTCCTCCTGTAAGAATATCATCACCATTACCTCCCCAAAGAGTATCATTTCCTGCTAACCCTTGCAGTAGGTCATTTCCAGCACTACCAACAAGCAGGTTATTTAATGAATTACCTGTCAGACGGTCATTACCGTTACCACCTGTGGCGTTTTCGATGACATTATTAGCAGAAAGAACGAGTTTAAGATTACTATTGACAGTCTGTGTAGTAGTTGTACCAAGATTAACTTTGACGGCAGCAGTAGTATCAGTAAAGTCAATAGTATCAATACCACCTGTTGCCGTTTCCGTAATCTTGTCTATGCCTAAAGGAGTATTGGCAACAAAAGAGTATGTGTCATTACCATTAAGACCTGTAAGGGTATTATTGCCACTATTACCTTTGAGGACGTTATTACCTGCATTACCTGTACCGTTAATTGCTCCCGTTCCTGTTAAAGTGAGGTTTTCTACATTGGTTGGTAGGATAGTAGTAACAGCAGCACTTAAGGTATCAGTGATGGTTGTAATGGCGCTGGCTTTAGTCCCCAAACTGGCATTGGTGGGAGATTTCAGCGTCAGAATAAAGGTTTCATTAGCCTCATTAATGGCATCATTGACAATGGGAATAATGATGGATTGAGTTTTTACCCCTGGGTTAAAGGTCAAAGTTCCTGTTTTGCTGGTATAGTCTGACCCTGCTGTAGCTGTGCCATTACTAGTTGCATATTGAACAGTAATAGTTTGGTTACTGGTGTTGGAAAGAGTAACGGTATAAGTGACGTTTTGGGGGTTTATGTTACCTTCGACTATCGTCTGGTCAGCACTGAGGTTGATGGTGATAGCTGACGAAACATCATCGTTGGTAATAGTTCCGGTAACAGATGTGGTTGTACCAACGGTATAACCAGTACCTGTAGCTAGAGTTAAAGCCACGGTTTCGTTAGCTTCAATAGTGGTATCTGCGGTGGGGTTAATGGTTAATGTTGCTGTACTGGAACCAGCTGCAAAAGTGATGGTTTTTCCTGTTCCTGGTGTTCCACCGGTATAGTCACTACTGTTAGCTGTGCCAGTGATGCCATACTTAACCGTGAGGGCATTGGTAGTACCTCCGGTGCGGGTGAAGGTGTAAACTAGATTGCCTGTTCCATCTTCCGTGACGCTGGCAGGAGATACAGCTAGGGTAATGGAGGGTAAAGCGACATCATCATTAGTAATAGTTCCCGTTACCGCAGCAGTTGTACCAACGGTGTAACCTGTACCTGTAGCTAAAGTTAACGCCACTGTTTCGTTAGATTCAACTGTGGTATCTGCGGTGGGGTTAATGGTTAAGGTAGCTTTATTACTTCCAGCTGCAAAGGTGATGGTTTTTCCTGTTCCTGGTGTTGCACCTGTATAGTCTGTACTAACTGCTGTGCCAGTGATGCCATAGTTGACGGTGAGGGCATTGGTGGTACTTCCCGTGCGGGTGAAGGTGTAAACTAGATTGCCTGTTCCATCTTCCGTGACGCTGGCAGGAGATACAGCTAGGGTAATGGAGGGTAAAGCGACATCATCATTAGTAATAGTTCCCGTTACCGCAGCAGTTGTACCAACGGTGTAACCTGTACCTGTAGCTAAAGTTAACGCCACTGTTTCATTAGCTTCAACTATGGTATCTGCGGTGGGGTTAATGGTTAAGGTTGCGGTACTCGAACCAGCTGCAAAGGTGATGGTTTTTCCTGTTCCAGGTGTTGCACCTGTATAGTCGGTACTGTTAGCTGTGCCGCCAATGCTATAGTTGACCGTGAGGGCATTGGTGGTACTTCCCGTGCGTGTGAAAGTGTAAACTAGATTGCCTGTTCCATCTTCGGTGACGCTGGCAGGAGATACAGCTAGGGTGACTGTGCTGGTTGGATTTGGATTCGTAATGTTGACTAGGGTTAGGGAATAGTTGCTGTTAACGGTGCTGGAGGTTCGTCCAATCTCTACATAGTAATTCCCTGCTCCTAATGTTTCGGTAATTTGAGCGTTGAAATTATTATTTGCATTATCATAGTAAAGTTCATCTCCACTATCAATTAAACCATTATTATTGCTATCGTAAATGATTCTGGCATAAAGAGCGTTATCAGTCACTCCACTCAACTGTAAAGAAATACTATTTGTGGCTGTGAGGGAGAATTTGTAATAATCACGTGTGTCTACACTGCCCACAAATTCTGTGATACTTTGAGTCCCTGTTAAATTACCAAGATTGTAAGCTGTGGTGAGTGTATTTCCTGGATCAGAAGCTATGGAAGGCGGTGCAGATGTGGCTGATAATTGTAGGGAATAGTTACTGTTAACGGTGCTGGAGGTTCGTCCAATCTCTACATAGTAATTCCCTGCTCCTAATGTTTCGGTAATTTGAGCGTTGAAATTATTATTTGCATTATCATAGTAAAGTTCATCTCCACTATCAATTAAACCATTATTATTGCTATCGTAAATGATTCTGGCATAAAGAGCGTTATCAGTCACTCCACTCAACTGTAAAGAAATACTATTTGTGGCTGTGAGAGAGAATTTGTAATAATCTACTTGACTTGTATTGCTTATAGCATCATTGTAGTTGAAAGATGTGAGAACACCAATGTTTTGAGCAGTTAACAATGTACTTCCTGGCATATTATTGTTCCTTATTTGATTTGGTTATTTCTTACTTAACTAGAACTGCACAGCTGTTGATTGGACATTTACGACACAGGTATCTAATAAATAAATTTTATTAGTGCAAAGCTGTCGAAACCAGAAAAAGCGCTCAATTGGCTGTATGTCAGCGTCAGGGCAGAGTTGAGTAAAGGATTCATAAAATAGAGATTGTATGTGTTCTGCACATCTTAGCCCAGTTTTATTTTTACCAGCAACTGCCATATTTGTTGATAATCGTCATATTTCCGATATTTATCCTACCGATAGGCAGAAAATTCCAAAAAGCTCTTAAATATGACTTATCTTGACCATTCTTCACGCAAAATAGCAAACATAATAGGTTTATATCAGTTACGCATTGATGGAAAAAACCGGATATCTAGGATTTAGCAATGCTAAACCGCTACAGCACCGGCTATACCATCAAGGTAATGATTAATTTGTACAGTGCTAAGTCCTAGTTTATTAAAACCAGGACTTACGCAAAACCGAATGAAAGTAGCGGTAATTCATGAATTACCACTACGCAAGAATCAGGTTTTCAGTTACATCTTGCGTAAGTCCTAAAAACAATGAGATCCCCAACTTCTCAAAGAAATCAGGGATCTGAAGAGTAAATATCAACTTTTAGTGTTGAAAGATGCTTAACTATAAGTCAAGCACAGCTATTAAGCAATGAGTGATATGTCTGTCGCAGCTAAGACAGTACCGACTCCCAAATTAGCGAAGATTCCGCCTCCACCATTCCCAAAAGCCGACAAGTTGACATTGTAGAACAAGTCTCCAGTTCCTTGATTGTAAACTAAGTACGCATTCTGAGTGTCAATACCAGCATTGGTAGCTTGGTTGACTAAGGTAAAACCATTAGCAACCAATGATAAATCTAAACCTGCGGGGCCTACAGATGTAAAGGTGCTAATATCCAGCAAAATCTGATCTACTCCAGTGGCGAAGTCGGTAATTCTATCCTTGCGAATGTAAGTACTTGTTGGCCCTGTCAACCCTAAAGTTGCTCCTGTTTCCTCCAAAGACCCTGTGACTGGATTTACAGCTAAAGCTTGACCACCAAATTCAAAAATGTCAGCGCCCACTCCACCAGTGAGAGTATCAGCACCTGCCTTTCCTTTCAAGGTATCAGCGCCTGTACCACCAAATAAAATGTTATTGGATTGATTACCAATCAGAACATTATTTCCGGCATTACCTGTACCGTTTATAGACGTTGTTCCTGTCAGAGAAAGGTTTTCAACAAAAGCTGGTAGGGTGGTAGTGACAGAAGCAGTCAGGGTATCAGTTATGGTTGTAGTGGCACTGGTTTTTGTACCAAGACTGGCATTGGTGGGAGATGTCAGGGTCAGAGTAAAGGTTTCATTTGCTTCATTTAGGAAATTATTAACAATGGGGATATTGATGACGCGACTGGTAACACCAGGGTTAAAGGTTAATGTTCCTGTAGTGTTGCTATAGTCTGAACCTGCTATGGCTGTACCGTCACTAGTTGCATATTGGACAGTAATGGTTTGGGTGCTAGTGTCGGAAAGAGTAACCGTATAGGAAACATTTTGAGAACTAGTACTGCCTTCAACTATGGTTTGGTTGTCACTCAGGTTAATAGTGACTAATGGCAAGTCATTATCAGCAATATTTACAGTGGCACTTGTAGCCGTACCCAGGGTATATCCTGTACCAGTGGCTAAGTCTAGGATAGCCGTTTCTGTACCTTCAACAATGGTGTCATCAATGGGGTCAACTGTCACCGTGGCTGTTGCAGAACCTGCGGCAAAGGTCACAGTTTCCGTCAAGTTGCTGTAGTCAGTACCATTGGTAGCTGTGCCTGTGGTGGTGTAGTTAACAGTCAAGGCATTAGCTAGGCTACCTGTTCTGGCGAGAGTAAATACTCCAGGATTAGCAGTGACACCTGTTGCGGTTTCCGCTGCATTGGCATCTGTAGCAGTTACGGTAATTACAGGTATCAGGGACAATTCATTATCGCCAATGAGTGATATGTCTGTTGCCGCTAAGACAGTACCGACTCCCAAATTAGCGAAGATTCCGCCTCCACCATTCCCAAAAGCCGACAAGTTGACATTGTAGAACAAGTCTCCAGTTCCTTGATTGTAAACTAAGTACGCATTCTGAGTGTCAATACCAGCATTGGTAGCTTGGTTAACTAAGGTAAAACCATTAGCAATCAATGATAAATCTAAACCTGCGGGGCCTATAGATGTAAAGGTGCTAATATCCAGCCAAATCTGATCTACTCCAGTGGCGAAGTCGGTAATTGTATCCTTGCCAATGTAAGTATTTTTTAGACCTGTAAACCCTAAAGTTGCTCCTGTTTCCTCCAAAAACCCTGTTTCTGGATTTACAGCTAAAGCTTGACCACCAAATTCAAAAATGTCAGCGTCGGCTTCACCGGTGAGAGTATCATCACCTGCCTTTCCTTTCAAGGTATCAGCGCCTGATTCACCAAATAAAATGTTATTGGCTTGATTACCAATCAGGACATTATTTCCGGCATTACCTGTACCGTTTATAGCTGTTGTTCCTTCTAGAGAAAGGTTTTCTACGTTGGTAGGTAGGGTAGTAGTAACAGAATCAACGAGGGTATCGGTTATGGTTGTGGTGGTGCTTGTTTTCGTACCCAAGCTGGCATTGGTAGGAGATGTCAGGGTCAGAGTAAAGGTTTCATTCGCTTCATTGATGGAATCATTGAGAATGGGAATATTGATAACTTGAGTTGTTACTCCTGGGTTGAAGGTTAATGTTCCTGTAGTGTTGCTATAGTCTGAATCTGCTATAGCTGTACCGTCACTAGTAGCATATTGGACGGTAATGATTTGGTTGCTGGCATTGGAAAGAGTAACCGTATAGGCAACGTTTTGAGGACTAGTAAGGCCTTCAACTATGGTTTGGTTGTCACTCAGGTTAATAATAGTGACTAATGGGAAGTCGTTATCGGCAATATTCACAGTGGCACTTGTAGCAGCACCCAGGGTGTATCCTGTACCAGTGGCTAAGTTGAGAACAGCCGTTTCTGTACCTTCAACAAGGGTGTCATCAATGGGGTCAACTGTCACTGTGGCTGTTGCAGAACCTGCGGCAAAGGTAACAGTTGCAGGTAAGTTGGTATAGTCTGTACCATTGCTGGCTGTTCCAGCAGTGGTGTAGTTAACAGTTAGAGCATCAGTTGTGCTACCTGTTCTGGTGAGGGTAAATACTCCCGGATTTGCGGTTTCACCTGTTGCGGTTTCCGCTGCACTGGCATCTGTTGCGGCTATGGTAATTACTGGTAGAGGTGGCAAGTCATTATCGGCAATATTCACAGTGGCACTTGTAGCAGCACCCAGGGTGTATCCTGTACCAGTGGCTAAGTTGAGAACAGCCGTTTCTGTACCTTCAACAAGGGTGTCATCAATGGGGCTAACTGTCACTGTGGCTGTTGCAGAACCTGCGGCAAAGGTAACAGTTGCAGGTAAGTTGGTATAGTCTGTACCGTTGCTGGCTGTGCCTGCTGTGGTGTAGTTAACAGTTAGAGCATCAGTTGTGCTACCTGTTCTGGTGAGGGTAAATACTCCCGGATTTGCGGTTTCACCTGTTGCGGTTTCCGCTGCACTGGCATCTGTTGCGGCTATGGTAATTACTGATAGAACCTGGGAGTCATCATCAACGATTGTACCTGTGACTGCTCCTGCTGTGCCGATCGCATAATCTGCGTTAGGAGCTAAGGTTAAAGCTATGGTTTCATTGGACTCTACTGTGGTATCAGTTGTGGGGTTGATGGTTAGAGTTGCTGTACTTGCACCCGATGCAAAGGTAATGCTTCCTGCTGTGTTTGTGAAGGTTGCTGCTCCAGTTTGAACATAGTCCGTGTTCAGTGTAGCTGTGCCAGCAACTCCATAGTTCACAGTTAAGGCTGTAGCTGTATTTCCAGTTCTGGTGAATGTGTAAACTAAATTTGTTGCCCCGTCTTCAAGGACGCTAGTGGGATTGAGAGTTAAAGTGATAACAGGAGCGTCATCATCAAGAATAGTACCTGTAACGGCAGTGGCTGTGCCGATAGTGTAACCAGTTCCAGCAGCTAAGGTTAAAGCAACGGTTTCATTATTTTCAATGTCGGTATCTGCCGTAGAATCAATGGTTAGGGTTGCTGTACTTGCTCCTGTGGCAAAAGTAATCGTTCCTGTTGTGGCGTTAAAGCTGCCGGCTCCTATTTGAGTGTAGTCACTGTTGAAGGTAGCTGCACCGCCAACACTGTAGTTAACGGTTAAAGTACTCGTTGTAGCCCCCTCACGAGTGAAAGTGTAAACTAAGTTTGTTGTTCCGTTTTCAAAGACGCTGGCAGGAGCAACCGATAGATTGACAACATTATCCTGCTGCTCATTATCAGCGACGATCACTGTTGCACTATTTGGTGTTCCCAAATCGTAATTAGTAGTATCAGTTAAAGACAGGATGACCGTCTCATTCCCTTCGGTAAGAGCATCGTCAGTGGGAGTGATAGTAACAGTGGTTGAAGCCTGTCCAGCAGGAATAACTATGGTAGAAGGAATGGTATTGTAGTCGGTGGCAGATGCAGTTCCCGAAATTGTGTAATTCACGCTGAGAGCGTTGGCGGTGCTACCTGTCCGAGTGATAGTAAATACACCCAGATTAGGTGTTGTTCCTTCTCCCGCGTCACTATCTGTAGCTGTTACCCTGACAGAAGTTGCATTACCAAAACTGGCTGCTTGCAGAAAAACGGCAGAGTCTAAAGAGGAGTCAGAAGTATCTGCGATCGCTAACTTGATTCTATTAGTAACACCAGGGACGAGACCTGTTGCCGTTGCACTTAATACAGTTGTAAAACCATCAAACTGTAGATCAAAAGCAGTTCCATAATTGGGAGTGAAAAATGACGAGTTCGGTCCCGTTCCTGGAGTGGATGAACTACCAGCGTTGACGGTATTGATAGAAACAGGAGTTGAAGTACCAGGGATGAGAGCAATGTTTTGACCATTTAAGAAAAAGGCAAAGACATCATTGAAGCTTGAATTTACAAACTCGGGATACTCTTCAGAAGCAAATACATAGGAGAAGCTGATCGTACTCGTCGATGGAATAAAGTCAAACTCTAATACTGCTGCATCCCTTGTGGTGCGAGGATCGACTATGGTATCCAGATCACTGTCACCTGGTCTACTATTGCTACCGGTTTCGCCAGTTGAGTCGTTTGGGCCTTGGGCAAAAGCAATGTTTCCAGTGCTAAGAATAATACCGCTATCTATGCCTATACCTGCTCCTATCCCTCCAGTAAAGGTACCTCCAGCAACGTTTGCACCTGTAAAAGTTATATTGGTCGCTGTTACACCAGAGCCGAGTAAAGTGGTAACAAGTTGCGTGGCCGTAACGCTAGTTAAATCAGTTGTATTTACTGTGGTCATAAAATACTCTTTGTATACGTTGCACACATTTTAGCCTTATTTAATTTTTATACGCAAGCTGTATATTTTTATCTAACACTAATATTTCTAATACCTGTTCTATAGTATGGGACTAAAATTGTAAAAGGCTCAAATATGACTTACCTTTGCCATTTATCACGCAAAATAGCAAACTACAAATCTTATACTACTAATACTGCTTTACTTGAAATTTGATACACTTAGATAGTAAAGGGTAAAATTAATATAAAGCAATTCCTTGTATCGCAATTTACCCGCACACCAAAATGTTGAATGATGATGGTAAAACTTGACATTTGTGTTTTACCTTACCTACACTTTAATTTGCTGATATGTAATTTTAATATTTAGAAAATGGGCTAAAGTTTCCACCATTTCTAATTCATTTTTCCAATCTTTACCACAGTATAAATATAAAGATATACGTTTACCTCCAGACATCAACAAAATATATGTAGTTGTACTCTCATCACTTTTATCTATTTTTTCTTCCTTGATCACCTCTATAGCTTCACTCAGTTTGTGTTCAGCAACCTTATTTTTCAACAAACCTCTTTGCTGAATAATGATTTTATTAGTAGTTTTATCAAAAGTCATCTTTCTGTAATAGGGAATTAAAACTATCCCTATCAAAAATGCAAAGCTGATAGCGAGAAATAACAATCCTAGTAATATTTGTCCTATTTTTAGTTCTGAGGAAAATTCAATTTGAAAACTATTTTGTTTTTTATTAGCAATAAACCCATTAATTTGAGATGCTATCCTCTGAGCTTTATCTTCTGATTCATAGGTGACAAGAGTAAAGTTATCATAGTCAGTTTTTAATTTCACCAAATATTTATCATCATTACTTTCTCCAGATAGGGTAGCTACAATTGCTGCATTTATTTGTTCTAAAAAAGTCTCTTGTTTTATTCCTAGCCATAATTCGTTTTCTTTAAAATC
The DNA here is from genome assembly GCF_014698735.1 of Anabaena catenula FACHB-362. GTDB lineage: Bacteria > Cyanobacteriota > Cyanobacteriia > Cyanobacteriales > Nostocaceae > Anabaena > Anabaena variabilis_A. Next base: position 21,604 of record NZ_JACJTQ010000015.1, on the reverse strand, counting down.
ACAACTAGGATTATTTGCCGCAATTCTGTTACAAGAAAATACAAAATTTCTCGGTAAAGTTGAATAAGTAATGGCTAGTCCCGCAACTGTAAATCCTATAGTGAGAAGCCCCGAAAGGAATATTTCACTAAAAGGGTTATTTTGCAATACTAACTTACTTTTCATGTTGTTGATGAATAAGGGTGAGTTTGTTATTGTTGTCAACTCAATTCGTAAGTATTCAATCGCATCCTGTAATCATAAATGCTGCCCAATAATAAGGATGATGGTAAGGCTGTTTGTCAGATGCTAGTTTGCTATTTTTGTCAATTTGTGTGGATATATAGTTCCTAAATCGGAGTTCATCGGGATGCAAATTAATCAGTAAGTTTTCATACCAGGTGATGAGTTCTGCAACCGTTATTTCTTTTAGCCAAGTTGTGGCTTCAGCTAAAGCGATAATCGGTGAAGTGTGAAAAACTAATCTGCGATAAAACTCTATGCTTACTAAAGCAGTAGCAGATGATTCTACATTCCAAATTGTACTTAATACATAGGGAACACCACTTTTTAACAACCCAGTTGCTAAACCCACATATTCACTGCTGATATTCTGACTGTTGTTGCTGACAATTTCCGAATTGATGAGGGTAAAAAGACGGTAATTTGTAAAACTGTGCTGACAAAGTTGTTCTAAAGTGATCTTATCTTCACCCGCTAATACCAAAGCAGATTTTTGGGTTTCGTTCAAATTGTTGATAGCATGACCAGTAAAATGAAAGATGTTGTAATCTGCCACTAAAGCATTTTCTAAATTATCTTTGGTGACTTGTGAACCTTTGATGTGTTGGGAATTATCAAACATCTGCCTGACAATTGCTGATGTAAAATCCGCTGATTTTATTGCGCTTTGCTCGGTGCTTTCTAGATTTTCAACACTGAGAAATTTCTGTTGTTGCCAATTTGATAATAACTCTGTTTTTAGAGAAAGTCCTATTTGGATACTGGGCAGATAATTAATCGTGTAATTCACCTGTAAATCTGGCTGCGAAAGCGGGAAAAGTGCGTGAATAGGTAATCTATTTAAATCACGATGGGGAATTACAATCAGGTTGGTGATGCCTTCTAACTCCTGAATAATTGTCGAAATATTCAGGATGTTGTGGAGATGTAACAACCTCTGTTCCATTTCCAATTTCCAGGAATGGTTATGTTGATTTTCTATATCATCAATTTGGCGATATTCCTGGTATTGTTGATGCCAATCTTCTAGCCAATTCTCAAAGTTAACTAAGCGTTGTACTGCTTCGGGTATAGCTTCTACATCTTGTATGGGTGTTAATAGCAAGATGGGTGATGGAGCTTCATCTTTAATAATGAAGGTGTGTAAGGCAATAGGGCTAAGATGCCAATAAATTATTGCTGTTGTGGAATTGAGTAGTTGTTGAATTGCGTCATAGCTGGAGGAATATATTTCATGACTTTTATCAATGTCATTACTCCAACCATAAATTAGTAATTTTAAACAGGTGTTTTTTCTCTCTTCTGCTATTTCCCAAGCTTCGACTAAATCACCGACATTGACAGCTAAATCAACTCCTAATTGTCTCAATCCTGCAAATTTCAGAGCTAGTTGTTTTTTACTTTGCTCAGAGCGGGTTGTTTGATTAAGTAGTTGTTGTAATAAGTCTAGTCCATGTTGTTGTAATTCTTGGGCTGGTGCTGTTTGTCCCAAACCGACAAGAACTTTGGTGAGAGATTGTAAAACATCTAGGTGCAATTCCGAAAAATCTTCGGCTGTGAGGGTTAATAGGGCTTGTTGATATTCAGATACTGCTTTTTGCCAAAAATAGCGGGGTGAGGGTTGTTTTTTCCCGTGTTCGTAGTGTGTATTACCGATCGCAATATGCAATCTACCCCAACCTTCTGGGTGAGTATCTGGGCGGAGATATTTTAAACCTTCTTCATAGGTAGCTAATTTGCCTTCATAACCGCGCTGATTGAGGGCAGGATTGGCTGTAGCGATACTACTGGGTAAAATCAGAGATAATTTGTCATTTACTAAGTTACCCACGGCTCCACCGCGACCGAGCCAAGCTTCCCAGTAGTCCAGTTTGATTTCTAAGGCGTGATCATAACAAGCGATCGCTTCTGAAAATCGATTTAAATAAAATAGGGCTACTGCTTGGTTATACCAGGCCGGGTGAAAATCCGGTTTGATGCTGATAGCTTGTTTGTAGGAAGTAATCGCTTCTTCACGTCTTCCTAAGTTTTCCAAGGCTATACCTCGGTTATACCAGGCTAAGTAGAAGTCAGATTGAACTGAGAGGGCTTGATCCCAAGACTCAATCGCTTCTAACCAGCGGTTTAAGTTGAACAATACTACACCCCGGTCAATCCAAACTTCGTGATAGTCGGGTTGGATATCTAAAGCTCGGTCATAACTTGCGATCGCATCTTCATATTGCTCACATACAGCCAGAGCTACCCCCCGATAATACCAAGTTTCCTGGTCTTGGTGTTGGAGATTCAGCGCTTGGTCATAACTAGAAATGGCTTCCCAAATCAGTCCTAATTTCAGCAGAGCCAACCCGCGACTAGACCAAGCTTCTTGATAATCAGGCTTAAATTCTATAGCTTTGTCAAAACAAGTAATAGCTTGTTCAAAGTCCCCAAACTCACCCAGAATACCACCCCGATTGTACCAAGCCTGGTAGAAATCAGGTTTTAAGGCAACAGCTTGATCATAAGCTGCGATCGCTTCCTCAAAACGTTGTAAATGAAACAGCGTCAAGCCCTGGTTAAACCAATATTCGTGAGATTCCGGTTCCAGTTTAGTAGCTTGATTATAAAAAGCCAGCGCCCCCAACAAATCCCCAGATTTAGCTTGCTGTAAACCTTGGTAAAACCATGCTTGAGCCTGATTAGTAACAGTCAGTTGAAATGATGGTCGCTCAATAATTGCTTGACTATCGCGGATTGCTAGTTCCGAAGCAAGTTGCTGGACTAAATTGGTACTTTGCTCCAACCTCACCACCAACTCATCTAGGGTTTGAGCTACCTTCGGTTCAATATTAACCAACGACTGATCCCAACTCTCTGTCAAGGAAGAAGTTGGAACTTGCTCTAAATCCTCAAGATTTACCGGGCTATCATCTTCTGAATACTCATAACTGAAAGCTACAGATAGATCTGGTTCTTGATTTTCCTGACTCAACAGTGTCCATACTTCTTCCAAGTTGGGGGATACTGGCGTGATATTTACAGCTTCTTGGTGATCATGCTCCCATAGCTCTTCACCAAAATCGCGCAGCAATTGTTGACCAGGAGTATTTCCCAGTAGTTCTGTTGGGTTCGTAATTTCGACCTCTACTGGGGCTGGATTGTCCTCATACTCTTGGACGAAGTTACGCCTCAATAACTGGATACCAATGTCATAAGCAAGTTCGCCAACATGGCCGATACCCAGTTCACCCAGTTGCACCATTCGCGTTGCGATTAGACTATTTGGCGCAGGTGAAGCTAATAATTTTTCACCAAATATCAGCAGCCAATCTAGCCAACGCTCCACTGTAATTCGAGGTTCCATCCGCTGTAAATATTTCAGCGCCCATTGTTGCCCTCGTGCTTGATGCACACCTTCTAGCAACTCGTTAAACAAAAGTTCCAGATCGGCATTGGTTAATTCCGGTGGGGGGTCTACCACCTTGTGTCCCTCAGCAGCGTGGGAATCATGAGTCCGACGACTGTCAAAGGGGTACTTCAAAAATCTGTTAAGCCACTGCAATAGCCACCTGAGCATTTGCCACATTCTTGGATTTTCTCTCTCCTAGATTGTAGCCATCGTTGTGTCAAAAAAAATCATGAATTACTTAACAGATTAGGCAATTGAGGTAAAACCATGTTAATAAGGTGAAAAAACTATACAAAAAGTTTTCAGTAATCCTGGATTTTTCCGGCTGTTCATCTCAATTTCCGGTCAGAAAGAATTCACATTATGTTCGCTTAACTACTTACAGCAGAATTCAGGAGTCAGGAGTCAGGAGTCAGGAGTAAAACTGGCTTGGTGTCTAGGTTTCAATTTATATTCTGTACCTCATTGATCTGCAATCTGCTATATCAAAAACCTCGACCCGTCCCCCTGTGTCCCCGCGCGGTTCCCTAACTATAAGTGTTTAACCTTCCCTAGATATCACTCCTCTACCTGAGATTGGTTGATCAACATCTGGATAATAACTTGTGGATCATCTGTTTCAATTTCTAGTTGTTGGGCAATTTGCTGGCGGAGAGTTTCATCTTGCTGCAACATGACAAACAATTCATCCAAGGTGACAGTTTGGTATTCTCCCTCTGGCAAATTTTCATCATCGGCTTCTTCGGGTGCAGGAGAGATGATTGGTGCTGAGATAATTTGGCTAATAGTATCTGGCCCGTCATATTCCCAAATTGGTTCGCCTTGATTGCGTGTCAACAGTTGCATTCCAATATCATAGGCAAGATCTCCAATTTGTCCGACACCCAATTCGCCTAAATACACTAACCTCGCGGCTAATTCATTATTAGGTGTACGCGATTCTAATAATCTTTTGCCAAAGCGCTCTAACCACTCTATCCAGCGTTGGGTACTGACGCGATGCTCAATTTTATGTAACCAGTTTTGCGCCCAAGCCTGACCTCTAGCTTGCTGAACGCCTGCTAAAAGTTCTGTGAACAGAAATTCTAGATCCGTATCAGTTAGGGGTGGTGCTACTTTTTTATCTACGTTCTCTTTCGCTGGAATGGGATTTTTTTTGCTTCCAAACAAGCGCTGACAAAATTTTCTGAGCCACTGAATTAGCCGCTTGAGCATCTTCTGCACCATTGAGTGTTGCTTCTTAAAATTTTAGCGATGTCGGTGACAAGCGGCTATTCATTGGGGATTGCCGTTTAGGGATGATAAATACTAAAAATAACATTAATTAGTTGTTAATCTGTAAATATACTGAAAATAATTTTTCCCAAGGGAAATTGCCATGAGTTGCTAAAATAGTGAAACCCCAAACTCTACTGGGTGCTATAAAATCAACTAAACCAAGGCATTGAAATTGCTCTCCATGTCTTACGAACCCCTGCACCACAAGTATCGCCCCAAGAATTTTGCTGAACTGGTGGGACAAGAGGCGATCGCTACCACCCTCACCAATGCGATTAGCTCCTCTAAAATCGCTCCTGCCTATTTGTTCACTGGCCCCAGAGGTACGGGTAAAACTTCTAGCGCCCGGATTTTAGCCAAATCTTTGAATTGTCTTAAAAGTAACAGCCCAACTGCTGAACCCTGTGGAGTTTGCGATAGTTGTCAAGGCATTACTAAAGGTTATTCTTTGGACGTAATTGAAATAGATGCAGCCAGTAACACTGGTGTCGATAATATCCGCGAATTGATTGAAAAGGCGCAGTTTGCCCCTGTGCAGTGTCGGTATAAGGTTTATGTAATTGACGAATGCTTGTCCGGAGATTCATTGGTTTTAACTGATGTAGGACTTGTCCGTATTGATAACCCCAGTATCAAAGGTAAGAAAGCCCTTAGCTACAATGATTCATCTGGCAAGTGGGAATTTAAGAAAATTGTCCGTTGGTTAGACCAAGGAGAAAAGCAAACCTTAATCATCAAAACCACTAACCGGGAAATTAGATGTACAGGTAATCATTTAATCAGAACAGAGCAGGGATGGATACCAGCAAGAGACGTAAAAGAAGGTGTGAAGATACTATCCCCTGTGAGTGTGGATGCGGCGCTCTCATTTACAAATTTGGCATTGATGGACGCATCCGAAGATTCGTTAGCGGACACCAGTTTAAAGGCAATACATACGGGCAAAAATCATACGATTTGGAATCAATTATCAAACAAGCCCAATTACTTCAACCGTTCTGTGCTTGTGGATGTGGAGAAAAACTTGATATCCCAAACTTTTTACAACAAAAGGGAAAGGGAATTACCAGCATCCAATCTCACTGGACAAGACATCCTTACAAAAAAGGACACGGAAATTGGGAACTCAGAACAGAGAATTTCCTTGCTAATACAGCCTTTATACAACCTGATGCACTCGGACTCATCTACGGAACGTTACTGGGAGATTGCTCTATCGGCTACCCCAACAAACACAGTAGATTCCCTAGATTGTCTTGGACACACGCAGAAAGTCAACAAGATTGGTTGGAATACAAAGCCTTTCGTCTTGCAGAACTGCGTCCAAAGTTACGAGTTACAGCAAATCAAGGATACGGTAAAATCTCAGTTACCTGCAACACAGGTTGTCATCCCCAACTCCAAGAAGTGTTTGACATCGTTAAACCGAGTAGGGATAAAAAAATTGTCTCAATGGAATGGCTCAATAAAATTACTCCAGAAGGACTTGCTTGGTGGTTTTGTGATGATGGATCACTCAGCCTCAGTCCAGAAGGAAGCCCACAAATTCAACTACATACAGAAGGATTCTCAGCCACAGAAAATCAACTTATTGCTACCTGGCTTACAGCAATGGGATACCCAGCAGCAACAAAGTTTTACACCAGAAGTAGCACAGGGAAGCAGTACAACTACATATGGATGGGAGCAAGTACCAGTCGAAAATGGTTGGCAGACCTTAAACGATATTCCATACCCGCAATGGACTACAAGTTTGGAGAAGGTCGAATCTGTTCACCTCGCTGGAGTTGAACGAGTCTATGATATTGAAGTTGAGGATAACCATAACTTTATAGCTAATGGGCTTCTGGTTCATAACTGTCATATGCTCAGTACCGCCGCATTTAATGCGTTACTAAAGACACTGGAAGAACCACCAAAGCACGTTGTTTTTGTCCTAGCGACAACAGACCCGCAGCGTGTATTACCAACAATTATTTCCCGCTGTCAAAGGTTTGACTTTAGACGTATTCAGTTAGAGGCGATGGTAAAGCATTTAACCCATATTGCCGCTAAAGAAAGCATTAATATTGCCCATGATTCTCTTACCTTAGTGGGACAAATTGCTCAAGGGGGGTTAAGAGATGCAGAAAGTCTACTTGATCAATTAGCACTGGTGGCTGGAGAAGTTACGCCAGAACAAGTTTGGGATTTGGTAGGTTCAGTTAGTGAACAGGATTTGTTAGGTTTATTAGATGCGATCGCACAAGATAATCCTGAAGTCGTGCTAGACTCTACCAGAAAAATCCTAGATCGAGGTAGAGAACCCCTCACCATTCTCCAAAATTTGGCTGCTTTCTACCGGGATTTACTAATTGCTAAAACTGCCCCTCATCGTCAAGATTTAGTTGCTTGTACTCAGCAAACCTGGACTGCATTAGTTAACTCTGCCCAAAGGTTAGACATAACCACAATATTGCGCGGACAGCAACACCTGCGGACAGCAGAAGTCCAACTTAAAAACACTACTCAGCCCCGTTTGTGGTTAGAAGTCACACTACTGGGATTGTTACCCAGTGCCAATATTCAGCCGTCAGCGCCAAGTGTACCTCAACGAGTGAATACACCTGCGGTATCTCCACCCCCAGTAGCCTATGCCCAAACAAATCACAATGTCGCAGTTAATTCTGTATCCCCACCGGCTTATACCCCAGCCAATCACAACTCAACACCTAATACAGTATCTTCACCACCACCAGAACCTGTACATACTCCACCACCTGTAACGATTTCCACAGCACCCTCACAAGAAGTTGTGGCAGGATCACAGTATGACTTAACTCAAGTGTGGCAACAGGTACTAGCTAACCTTCAACCAGCCTCAAGGAGGGAAATGCTACGTCAAATGAGCCAACTTATGGACTTTGATGGTGTTGTGGCACGTATTGCTATTAAACAAGCATGGTATGAGAAAGGTAAATCTGATCTGCCTATAATTACCTCTGCTTTTCAGCAAACTTTCCAGAGAGAAATCCAGGTATGTCTGGAAAAATTAACTTCTTCAACACTTACCTCAGCCAGAAAAAATCCTCCACCACAAGATTCTACTCGCGTCCAACAGCCACCAGTCCCTAATTACAACCAGCAAATTCAACCTCCAGAACCAGCACCAGCAGCCGTACCACAACCAACCCCAGCAGCACCAGCACCAACAAAAACTGAACCCGTAGCGACGAATACAGCCCCAATACAAACCCTGTCTCCGTCACCAATTCAAGCACCTGCGACAAATTGGGATCATGATGAAGTAGCAAATGCGGCTAAAAGTCTGGCACAATTTTTTTCTGGGGAAATCATCCGCCTCACAGATGATGCTTTAGATTTATCTGATACTAGGGTTTCAGTAGATCTTGAGATATATGAATCAGAATATGATTATGACTAATAAGTAGTCGTGCAAAATAAATTGCATATTTAGGGGAGGGAATAGGGAATAGGGAACACTTCTCTTCTCCTGTCGGAGACACTGCGTGAACGAGACGCTCCGCGTTGGCGCAGCCTGTCCGTAGTACGGCAAGCGAGAGTGCATCGCAGTCAACAGTAAAGGAATACAGCGATTTTTATTCTTTGGCTAAATATATAATTAGGGCTTGCTGAGGTACTTAATCAATCAATTTATTTGTTGAATTGGAATCGGGCATTTGGTCATCTTACTGCGTTGAGTACCCCATCTCTCCCCAATAAAATCATTCTCCAGTTAAGTAAGTCAGCGCAATAAGACCCTTTTGCCCCCTGCAAGAATAGCCTTATTCAATGATAATTATTTACCTACTGTCGATGCTTTTCCCAGTCAAATTTTTGATTGTCTGAACGACCATTGCTCCAAGTTATATTCCCTTTTAGTGTGTTGAGCAAGGTTTGTTCAACCACATTGTTGAGGTTGTCCCATGATATATCTTCACGTTGCAGTAATACTTTTAGTCCTTCCAAAGCAGTCTGTGCAGCCTGATCTTCTGGGAAATTTAGAGGTTCGTTAATACGGAGTGGATCTCGTTGTACAGCTGCCATTCCCTGACGCACAGCTGTGGAAATTTGCTGATACAACTCTGTTTTTCCATGATGCCACTGCCGCTGCCACCCTCTTTTACTAGTAGCATAGAGGCTGGGCAAACGATTCAATGCATAAGCAACTACTTCCGATGCTTTAATGTAGTTAGCAGTTTTCAAGGGTAAGGATTGAATTTGTTTTTCTACTTCCTCTACCACTAACATTTCCATCACATTTCGGGAATTTTTTATGAATGAATGCTCTTTATGAGCCTGAACGGTTACATTAAATGATGAATTAAAATTGGACATAAGGCTTTTTAGTAAATTGACTTTTGTGAGAATGTGAGTTAAAGTTTCTATGTGGACTTTATAAAAAACTAAATATTTATTGCTAAATTATTTAGTAAATCTCAATATAGCAATTTATTTCAATTCCTGTAAATGTGAATCTTACAAATTTATAATTGAAAGACAAATTTGATAGAGAAAATATATAGCAATCCTAGATAAAACTTTAGGATTGCTAGAAGTATGCATTTATTTTCTGAGTCAGACATTTCTGAAGATGAAGTTGCAAAGAATAAATTTTCAAGGACAACTACCGCAGATATAGACACCCTACCGGTGGCTTCCCGTATCGCCAAAAGCGAGGCTAACGCCAACGCGCAGCGTCTCCGATAGGAGAAGAGAAGAGTACGCAGATAAATCTCAGATGAATTTATATCGTGCTAGTGTCCGTCAAATTTATTTGGACGGGTAATGATAGGAAAAAAATTATATTCTTCCCCTGCTTCCTCTACCTCAAGAGCGCCTCCTGCCTGCCTTCACCCGTCATTTTTGGGTTGACAGACTACTAGGAGGAGTTTTACAACTTATGCCCTGCGTAAATTGATCGCACTTCACCGTTACGACGGATAATTGCCTCACCGTTACTCACCTCTACTAGCGTCCAGCCACTAGAACCAATACTCTCTCCTAGGTTAATCCGGCGAGTCACGCCATCGATTTTAAACAAAGCGGCAGATTTGTTACCCAATTCTAGCAATCCCTCTAACTCTGCGGAATAGGCAGGTAAAGATGCCTGTTGCTGGATAGTAGTTGGGGCTTTTTCTATAACTGCTGTTGGTGTAGTTGGTTTAGCCGTAGGTAGTTTTGGTGGTAATATTCGCAGTGGCTGAGGATTAACCGCTGGCTTCGCAGCTGTCACTGGGGTTTTCACAGATGGAGTTGACACTTTTTCCGGTATCGGCTTGGCTACTGGTTGTACAGTATTAGGTGCAGAACCCTGTGGGAGAATTGGCGGAACCGGTGGTAAGGGACGCATAGGTTGGGGCGCTTGATAAACGGGGATATAAATCCGTTCGATCACATTTGTTGTCCGACTCGGAACTGGGGGGACATTGTTAGCAGCCAAAGGTGGTGGTAGATTCCCCAACGGTTGGGTATTGGGCAAAGCCAAAGCGTTTGTCTGGTTCAGATTTACATCGGGAAATCCAGGTTTAGCAGGTGTCTGATTATTGGTTACTCCTTGCTGGTCTATCACTGCCAGGGCTTCCAGCATATAATTAACCAACTCGGCTTGCGGGTCTGGTTTGATTGCCACTGGTGATGCTAGTTGGTCTGTTGGCAGACTCTGCGAAGTCAATTGGTTAGTTAGTAATCCCGACTCTGTTAGATAGACTGTACCGACAATTGCCAAGCCCAAGGACGCTCCCAGAATTAGCAGCTTATCTAAACCACGATTTTTTTGCTCAGTCCTGGGACTAATAGCTGTCACAGAGGGAGCGTTGAGTACCAATGTACTTGTTTGCTGGTTTTTGCTTGGCGATAGCGCCTTGACTGCTTGGTGTACTCTTTGTGGTAAAACAACTTCTGGCATCTTCACCGTAACTGTTTGTACAGAGGGGTATTCTGTCCTCACAGTTTTGGCAGGCCGCTTCCTTCGACCGTCCAGAATGTCATCAATATCGGTGAAGATATCATCCATCAAGCCTTCAGCGTAAGTCTCTATCGACCAAGGCTCATTGGTGATTAAGTCCTCTGATGCTTCCGAAATAGTGAGATGGGTGCTGGCTTCTGGTATCATAGACTTCTTCGGTTGTAGCTGCTAGGACGGGGAAACGACACTTTGATTGCCGGAATATCGAGTTTTTTTTAATCAAACAGCCAATCACTTAATCCCAGAGGACATAAGTTGATTAAGCAGTGGTATTAAATTCTACAATGATTTGGAAATGATTGATAATATCACTTCACAAATTTATGTCATCGATCATACCGATCCCCTATCCTATACTATACTCACCCTTGGTGATATTTGGTGGAAACTAGTACCGAAAAATCTGGCTGAGTTTTGGTTTTACGTATTTCTAAATAAATTAGTAAGGCGTTGATATCAGCTGGATTAACTCCGCCAATTCGTGCTGCTTGACCAATTGTGAGGGGTTTTACCTTGTTGAGCTTTTCTCTGGCTTCTTTAGAAAGAGTATCAATTGTTGTGTAGTCTAAATCAGATGGTAACTGGCGGTTTGCTTGACGTGCAGTTTGCTCGATTTGGTTTTGCTGTCTGACTAGATATCCAGAATATTTAATGTCAATTTCTGCACCTTCTTTTTCGGCTTGGTTGAGGGTGGTGTCACCTAGTCCGTACCTTTCTAAATCAACATAATGTATTCCTGGACGACGCAATAAGTCAGCAAGGGTAATTGAGCCTTTAATTACTTGTTGGGTATCCTGTGCGATCGCTCTCCCCACTTCTTCCAGTTCTTTAATTCTGGTAGAATGCAGACGTTCTTTTTCTGCCGTAATCTGTTCTTGTTTGCTAGTAAACAAATCCCAACGACGGTCATCAATTAAACCAATTTCTCTTCCTAAAGGTGTCAACCGTTGGTCAGCATTATCAGAACGCAGTAACAAGCGGTATTCAGACCTACTTGTCAGCATTCGGTAAGGTTCCCGTAAATCCTTTGTACACAAATCATCAACCAAAGTGCCAATGTAACTTTGCTCACGGGGGAAAATAATCATTTCCTCACCCCGCACAAATCGGGCTGCATTAATTCCCGCTACCAAACCTTGAGCAGCAGCTTCTTCATAACCGGTTGTTCCATTAATTTGTCCGGCGCAAAATAGCCCTTCTACCTTCTTCGTCATCAACGTCGGATAACACTGAGTTGCTGGTATATAATCATATTCCACCGCATAGGCAGGACGCAGCATCACGCAGTTTTCCAAACCGGGAAGACTCCGCAACATCAACAATTGCAGATTTTCTGGTAAACCTGTAGAAAAGCCTTGGATGTATAATTCGGGAATATCTCTTCCTTCTGGTTCAATAAAAATTTGGTGGCTTTCTTTATCTGCAAAGCGCACAATCTTATCTTCAATACTCGGACAATAACGCGGCCCCTTCGCTTCCACCCAACCACCATAAACCGGTGATAGGTGCAAATTTTCCCGAATCAAGCGATGAGTTTCCGCAGTAGTTCGGGTCATGTAACAAGCCATTTGTTCCCGTTCTACCCACGCTTGGGGGTCAAAGCTAAACCAGCGGACTTCTTTATCCCCCGGCTGGATTTCCATTTTACTGTAGTCTGCCGAGCGTCTATCTACCCGCGCCGGTGTTCCTGTTTTTAATCTTCCTGTTTCAAATCCTAAGCGATTGAGAGTTTCTGTCAATCCTTCAGCCGCAAATTCTCCCGCACGTCCTGCTGGCATTGACTTGTTGCCCACCCAAATTTTACCACCCAAGAATGTGCCGGTGGTGATAATTAAGGCTTTACATTGGAACGCCATGCCAAAGTAAGTTTGCACACCGATAATTTCATCGTTAGCACCCAGCACCAAGTCGGTGGCCATTCCTTCCCGAATTGTCAAGTTTTCTTGATTCTCGACAATGGTCTTCATGACTGTTGCATATTCGCGCTTATCGGTTTGCGCTCGTAATGCCCACACCGCAGGCCCTCGTGAAGAGTTGAGGATGCGTTTTTGTAGATAGGTGCGGTCTGCGACTTTGCCAATTTCTCCACCCAAAGCATCTACTTCATGGGTTAATTGAGATTTGGCTGGGCCTCCCACTGCTGGGTTACAAGGTTGCCAAGCGATTCTATCTAGATTAAGGGTCAAAAGCAGAGTCCGACAACCGAGGCGGGCAGTAGCTAAAGCTGCTTCGCAACCGGAGTGACCTGCACCGACGACTATCACATCAAATGCGTCTTGGAATTCAACGGAATTGTGCATGGTCATAAGTAATTAAGAATTAATAATTAATAATTAAAAAGGCTAGTTACAATCTATGTTAATAGATTTTCTATCCCTGTTGTTGTTCCTATTGTGGAAACTTGGATAACCCTGCTGTATTGCAACCGCCATTGTAAAGCATTAGAAATAGTCAGATAGCCAATTTCTGGAGGTTTCTCTAAAATTCTTTCTGCTAGTGTTTCCCGACCAATTTCATCTAGGGGGAAATTCCGTTCCTCTAAAAAAGCTATCACATCATCCTTATTACCATTCCGGCGTATAATTTCTGTTATACCGTAGCTTGTTTGATAATCTCCAGTACGTTTCTTATCTACAAAAACAACATTTTGGAATTTTAAATTAGCAGTACGAGAACTATGATTATCAATTTTTTCGTATGCAAATATTAATAGGTTATAACCTAATCCATAAACCTTTTGACTAGCATTGCGAAAAGGACATGAAGACTGTGGCTGTCGAATTGATGTTACTTTTAAATCAACTTCTAAGCCAGGGAAATCAATTCCTAATGCTGCACTACCAAGGGTGTAATCATATCTTGTAGATAAATATTGATTAAAAGCAGATTCAACGTAAGTTCCTACGGCTTTACCATCTGTAACCCCATAGAGATTATGAATTGGTATTGCACCCAGTTCTAAACAAAAACTCTGTGCAGCCTTTTTCAGAGATTCTAGCGTTAGTAATTCCATATTTTTCAAAAGTCAACTAAATAGCCAAACTTAATTGCTGCCAAGTAGATTTAGGAAATTCAATATTTTTTTCCCCAATTCTTTTACATACCCATTCTACACAAGCAGGGACAATGGCATTACCAAATAAAGCATATTGATTGTAAATTTTTGCTTCTCTACACCAATCATCAGGGAAGCCCATTAATCGAGCATATTCAACATTAGTTAATCTGCGAAATTTTTCACCTATTTTATAGCGTTCATAGTGTCTTGATGTAGAAGCAGTTAATGTTGATGCAATACCATTAATTCCAAAGATTGTATAACCTAGTCTTGATCCTCCCTCTTGGTTATATAATATTTCTACTCCCTGACAATAACGATTCACTGACTTACTTTGCTTAATACGTTCTAAGGTATCATTTGTGAAATCAAATTGGGTATCTACTATTGCTTCATCTTGCAAAATATGTTTTAGCTGTTTTCTGGGCTTTATATCTGATAATGGAGACAGATTTTGAGTTAACATCTTATTTTTATAGGCAATTCCCCAATTACAATTTGTGCCTGTACTCGTAGATAGAGGCAACATATATTTTTCCATTAATATTGATATATTATCTAAATTAATTAAGTCTTCTTTGGTTAAAAAAACAGAGGTATTTTCCAAGAGATGAGAAGTTATATCTGGAGAATTTAACTTAGTACCAAAAATCAAAATTCTATCTCTATTTTGAGGAATACCAAAACTAATAGGACTAATAATTCTCCATTCAATCAAATAATCTAATTCAGATAGCGCATTTAAGATTACTCGGAAATGATAACCATTTTCCATTGTTAAGAGTCTTTTGACATTTTCTAAAAAGAAATATTTTGGTTTTTTTGCATCTATAATTTCTACAATGCGTTCAAATAACGTTCCCCTAACTCTATCTCTTACTCCGAGCTTTTTCCCAGCAGAACTAAATGGTTGACAAGGAAACCCAGCCGTTAAAATATTATGATTAGGTATATCTGATATAGAAATTTCGTTAATATCTCCTAAAACAATTGAATCTTTACCAAAATTACTTTTATAAACTTTACAACACAGTTCATTGATATCATTTGCCCATATAGTTTCGATATTGGCATTTTCTAAACCCAGACGGAAACCACCAATACCAGCAAATAACTCTATAGCGGTTAATCGATTTGTTGCCATTTATACAGTCTGCAATATTTGGTTATAAGTATGTTAACTAACATATTATATATGATATTGACACTTATTATGGGTATTATTCAGGTCATATCTGGGTAAATTCCACCTTAGTGATGAGAACTAATATGGATATTCAGTATTGTTATTAAACATTGAGACAGAAGAGTAAAATACTTATTTATACAGTTTTTAAGTATTCCTGAAAATCTGTAATATAATTAAAACCAAGTTGTCAATCATTTTTTTAATGAAACGTCATTCCAAACTAAAACGCCGTTTAAGAAAGATAACTTTTATTACCATCATTACCTTCATATTTTTTACTCTAGTTGGCAGTAGTGACATTAACTACTATAAATCATTAGAAAATACGGCAGTAATAAATAATGTCAATACAATACCATCAACACCATTTATTCCCAATCAGCAATTAGACGAACAACAGCGGTTTCTGGCTACAATTACCCACCAAATAGTAAATCTTCCCCAACCTAATACGTTTGAATATATCATCCTGCGTGCTTACGGTACAGTATTTATAAATCAAGAACCAGAAATTAAACTACCACCAAAAGTTATCTTAGACAACGAACAACAAACCCAAGAATATCAGGGTAATCTGCGAGTAGATTTAGTAGAAGGGACTACAGAATGTTATTTACAAAAAGTTGCTGCTGAAGCTTTTAATAAAGCTAGATATTTGCAAAAGATTCCTCTTAAATCTGGATATTCTGGTGATTGTACTCGCAGTTTTGCTACCAATTTAAGATTTTGGCAAAAATACACTAATAGTCAAACTTTATCACAAGTACAACAAGGTAAAGAAACAAAAATTCTGGGTACAGTTGCACCCCCAGGAACTTCACAACATCTCTGGGGATTAGCGATTGATTTACGAGTATCTAATCAAGCACAGAGACAAGCATTAAATCAAAATGGTTGGTTTCAGACTGTCGAAAATGATCTTCCTCATTGGACTTATCTTGGTTGGAATGAAGAGGATTTACCTAAGTTTGGGTTGAGGAATAAAACTGTTAACGGTATTACCTATTGGGTGACACCACTTTAGGTAATTATCGAATTGATTAATGCGTATTTTTGCGAATTAGTATTATCTAACTTCTACATAATAAAATTCTGAATTTTTACTAACTTCATCAGCAGTTTCTAAGTAAGCTTGAATAGCATATTTCATCTTATCTAAAGCCTCTTGTTCCGTTTCTCCAACTGTCCAACATCCAGGTAAAGCAGGACACCAGATAGCATAGACTTTATCTATTTTATTTAACTTGACTTGATATCGCATATCTCAATCACCGCTATTATCTCTAATTCTATATTAATAATTAAGATCAAAATGGATTGTATGATACTGCACAATCTCACACCCTTGCTAACCATAGGTAGAAAATATAAATTTTATGAAATTTATATAAAGATGATACAAATTTTCACAACTTAATATAAAGCTACAAATGAATCTCTGCGTCTATGCCTCTATCGATTTGTATCAAATCAACCTTAAATTTAGACGGTATTAAAACAGGAGTTGCTGATCATGCAAACAGCCAAGAGAATTTACTACAATAAAATAGTTACACACCCGACATTTGGAGTTTTTACAGTGGGCTTATTTGATGATTTAAGTCGGTTTTTAGAAGAACGTTTA
Source organism: Anabaena catenula FACHB-362 (assembly GCF_014698735.1). GTDB lineage: Bacteria > Cyanobacteriota > Cyanobacteriia > Cyanobacteriales > Nostocaceae > Anabaena > Anabaena variabilis_A. The sequence goes on along the minus strand of NZ_JACJTQ010000015.1, from coordinate 4,874 downwards.
GAAGAATTCTTGCGTAATAATCCACATTTGGAATTAGAAATGCTGTTAGAACAGCTGCGAGAGCAAGAAGAAGATACTTTAAAGTTGATAGCTGAGTTACAATTACAGGAGAAGCGATCGCAAGATGACATTCTCTCCACAGCCCAAGAAATCCAACGTTGGCACATTCGTATACAAAAGGCTAAAGCCGCAGGTAGACAGGATTTAGCCTCAGCAGCACAAGATAGAGAAGACACACTTCTGCGAGAAGGAAATCAGCGTTGGGGACAAATGCAGGGTTTAAAAGAACGCATTATCCAATCTCAGGAACTTCTACGCAAAATTCAGCAGCGTCGTCAAGAAGTGCAAGCTAAAGCCACCGAAGCACAGACAGTGCGTGCAAAAACTCAAACTCAGCAGCGTTTAGAAACCAATGCTTGGCAAACTCCACCTAATAGTTTCGACGATTTAGAAAATACATTTCAGCGTTGGGAAACTCAAGACGAGTTGGAACAAATGAAACGTAATTTAGGGAAGTAATTCCAAAAATATAAAGGATGAAATCTCAATGAGAGAATTTCATATTTGACAGGACTTACGCAAAATTTCTCTAAACCCTCTTTCCTTCTCTTCGAGACGCTATGCGAACGCGCTCTTTGCTTCGCAACGCTACCGCGAACGCGTCTTTGCGGTTCATTTTTTCCTTACTTTTGCGTAAGTCATATTTGCTAATGTACATATAGCTATTCTATTTTGTGTGTGGAAATTATTTTTGTTTAACTAATGTTTAACTAACCGCAGAGATGCAAAGGATACAGAGTAAATAAAGACTGGTTTTTATGCATGAATTAGGATTGCTATATTATTGATAATTGCTTTTACATAATTTTGTTAAATCAGGTACAGATTTACGTTTGTATTATTTTCATGACATTGAATTATTGAAATATTATTTATTTTTTTTATTAAATTTTTCTTTAATGATAAATTTTAGTTAGTATCTCTCATCTGCTTTTTAGTTTTCCTTTCCGCAGCTATTGAGTATTATTGCTCTAGTATTTCCAGACGTTTCAAATAGTAACTCAGGAATGGAAAATAGCATATTTTTAGACGTTTTAGCAAGCCTACAATTGTTATTTGTAGGTTATATTCCAGCCGCTGTTCTGGGTCTGTTTATCGGTTTTGTTATTGGTATTAATCGTATAGTTTATCAGCTATTTACGCGGATATTTCAAATACCCAACAGCATACCTGCTATAGCATTTTTACCCCTGGCTCTCATCGTATTTAAAGAGAAAGAAGCTTCCGCTGTGTTTGTTGTTTTTTTTGGTGTCTTCTGGTCAATTATCATTGAAACAGCAACAGGTATCCAACAATTTCGCCAACAAGATAATAACTTTCGTGTAGCTATCCATCATGTATTTAAAGCTTTGAGAATCGGCCTTTGGATAGCTTGGTTTACAGTCATTGCCACAGAAATGCTCATTGGCTCAAAAGGGCTGGGCTTTCTGGCTTGGAATGCTTATAAAACTAGCAACTCTAAATACATTCTTGAGTCCATACTCTATATCGCTATTATTGGCGTTTTGTTGGATCAGTTGCTGGATTTTACAGGTTATATTCTCTCCCAAATGGTTACAGATAAAGGGAAAAAACAATCATCCTAAACAAATCAAACATGAAATTGTTAGCAATTATTTAGCCCTACGAATTGCACCTTGCCAATTAAGAGTTTGTTGTGCAGAACGTCCCCCTAAAGAACGAATTGCCACTAATTGAATATCCACATTTGTACCCGATTGCAGCGCCTCCCTAGGAATTTTGAGCTTACCTAAAGCCAGGGTAAAACGGTTATAATCACGAGTGATAAGTGTTGCTGGAATTTCCCCTTCATAAAAAGTTTGGTAGTCAAAAGAACCAGAAAAATTATCTCTTGCCCGATATTTAACCCGAAATTGAGTATTAATTAAATCAGATTTTGCAGCTAAATCAACAATTTTCAAATTGAGGTTTTGTCCCGCATCTACAAACTCAGCTACTGCTAACCGCGTCACCTCTTTTTTAGGAATCGCATAATTAACAGTAAACTCTGTTAATTTCCCCTGACTCTTGGTACTACTATCAACCCATAAATCTTCAGGAAAAGAAACTTCTACTTGTTCACTGTCATTTAAATTTAATGTTGCAGTTAGATTAGCAAAGCTGGTAATGGGTTGTTTTTCTTGCCAAATTAATTTAAAAGTTCCTTCTAGCCGCTTTTCAAACTCTCGATATTCATCAGCAATTACAGAACCAACGGCTAACAGAGAATTTGCTCCTTGTCGCTGCTGCCATTTATTTTTGGAGAGGTTAAACTGTTTATTTGCTAATTCACCAATTGCTAATTTTAAAGTTGGTGTATCATCCGTCAAAGGTTCTTTGCTGTTAATTAGACTTAAACTTCCTAAGCGTCCTGGCCTACCGTCCTGACCATAACTACCATTAAGTCCATCGCTGCCGTTGTAACATCTGTAAACTTTATTAGTACACTTATGATTAGGACTACCGGGAGTTCCTGTGCAGGTTTTTATTTCCCAACTCCTGCGACGACAGTTACAACCTGCTGTCCCTCTACCACCTTGTCCACCGCGTCCACCTTGTCCCCCAACAGCGCGAACAAAAATTTTCTTTAAATCTGCCAAATTGCTGTAATAGACGGTGACAGAGCCACCATTACCCCCATCTCCACCTTTACCACCAGCACCACCAACACCACCATCTGGTGCATTGATGTTGTAGTTAACGTTTTCAAGTTCTTCTCTACAGCGAGGTCGAGAACCACGTTCTCCGTCTTCCCCGTCTTCACCATCTTGACCCGACAAATCAAGATTTACAGGTGTACCATCAGCAGATATAGTTTGATTTTGACCACTGCGACCATCTCTACCAGAGCGTCCATTGCTTCCTCTATCTCCATCTCTGTCATAGCGGTTAGCTATTTTATAGTCTTTTTCAGAGGGGTTTGCTGGACATAAAACGGTAGCAGAGGCAGGTACAAAGTTAGTAAATAGGGAAAAAGTCAACAGGAGTGGCAATTTACTCCTAAAAACTTTGTATATAGAATTATACATAAATTTTTACTTGCTATATGGAACTGCTATTTGTTTAATTTCAGGACTTACGCAAGAACTCTCTAAAACCCTTCTTCCTATGCCTTCGGCACGCTCCGCGAACGTGTCCTTTCCTTCGGAACGCTTCGCGAACGCGCCTTCGCGGTTCGTTTCTTCATGATTTTGCGTAAGTCCTGAATTTGTGATCTCGTTCCTAGTCTCTGACTGGGAATGCTATCACAGAGGCTCTGACTCTACTATCACGTTAAGGTAGAGCCTTCTAAACTTCATTCCCATACAGAGAGAACGAGAAAAGAATTTAGGATTGGTATACTACTGCTGACGCTGACTTTCTGTAATTTGCTCCCTAAATATACTGATTAAAACAAAAAAAGTGGCTCTGTACATCACAGAACCACCAAAATTTTTCTAAAACTACGCTAAATTAGCGAGCTTGACCATGAGCAGAAACCGCATCAATGGGTTTCATCAGGTATAAATTCAATAACTGCCAACCATGAGAAAGGTAAATTGGCGCTTTTTGGAAGAATTGCAAGAATTTAGGAGTATTGGAGTTGGAAATTGCTGTCAATTTTTCGTTATTTTTGACACAAACATCCAAACGCTGATAAAACTCTGGATTTTCTACATCGAGCATGAGTGGGAAGACTCTACCTGCGGTTTCATTAGTCTTCTTAATCACATGGATGTCATATTCTCTAGCATCTAAGCCCAGAGAAGCATAAAAATCTTTGCGCTGGATGTCATTGAGATACATTGTCGCAAACACCGACAACAGGAAGAACCGACTCCATAGTTTAGCTCTCCAGTCATTCAGCATCTGTGGCTGCGCTCTCATGATGGCATCAAAGAAATCACCGTGGCGGTTTTCATCCTGACACCAATTTTCAAAGAAGCGGAAAATTGGGTAAATCCGGTCTTCAGGATGTTGTTCTAAATGGCGATAAATGGTGATATAGCGCCAATAACCTATCTTCTCAGAAAGATAAGTAGCATAGAAGATGAATTTGGGCTTAAAGAAGGTGTAACTGCGACTCTTAGTCAGAAAACCTAAATCTAGGGATAGATTAAAGTCTGACATGGCTTTGTTTAAAAAACCAGCATGACGCGCTTCATCCCGTGACATCAGGTTAAAGCACTCAGCTAATAGAGGGCTTTTATCCTTCAAGCGACGGCCGAGTTCTTTGTAGAGCAAAAAGCCGGAGAACTCTGCTGTACAGGAGCGTTCGAGAAATTCAACGAACAATTGGCGAGTTTCCCCATCAATATGATCCCAGGATTGCTCAAACTCACCATCTCGGACAAAGTGATGGCGGTTGTAGTCAACACGAAATTCTTCCAGGATGGCTCTTAACTCGTCTTCGTTGACGGAAATGTCCATCCGCGCCATTTCATCAAAATCTGTTGTGTAAAAGCGGGGTGTTAAGAGGCTTTCTTTTGAGGGGACTTTAACCCCAGGACGCATTTCCTCAAAGCCTGGTTTTTTTAGAGAATCTACCATTTTTTGACTGCCATGAATGTTTTTCTTATTTTTGAGTACACCAGAGAGCCAAAGCTTATGTTCTCACAAGGTGCAGCTAAGGACAATAATTACATTATGTATAAAATTCAGTCTACCAAGGTGTTGCCGGGAAAATGGCAAATAAAACATTAAGAGTTGCAACAAAACTTTAGTAGTTAGGACTTACGCATTGACAAAAAAGATCATCTATGTATTCTAAATAATGGCATCCTTGCCAATGTTGGCAAAAATATGCTCACGGATAACAGAAGTAAACAGATTCC
>NZ_JACJTQ010000014.1 GCF_014698735.1 Anabaena catenula FACHB-362 | reverse complement strand
TGCGGCCACGATAGTCTGGGGGTTGCCCCACGCCAAAATAGCTCGATGCCAGGTCTATCACTACCACAAATCCCCCTCCCGCTTCATTCCGGGGGGTTTTTGTTTTTCGGCTCTTTCAGACATTGATTGCGGACAGAGATTTAGATGCTGTCTATTCTGCGATGGAAGTATTATTCACACGTTGAACTGCCCATTCAAAACACTTTCCCATTTTGCCTTTTGGCTAGAGCTTATCAGCCTTATTTAGCTCTTTTCCCTATCATGCAGTTTAAACAACAGTTAACTTTCGTTCATCATAAGAGAACTCCCCTTAGCCTCAAAACTACTTTAGGCTAGTAGCATTGAGTACATTAGTGGTCTGCACTCCGGTTTTTTCGTTACCTACTTGACCTTTCTCAAAATGAGAATTTTTTCTTTTACCCCTACTTATTGAGCCGATACCTTTTTTCTCTTCTGTTTTTTCTAAGTGCCATTCAGTGTAAAATATAACTCTAATTCTTGAGATATGACATTCTTATCCTGTGGATAGTGTATTTAATAAGCTACTATTTTGGTTAGATGTCTTGCGGGTATTTGGCTAAGGTTATTCTCAAAATTATGTACATTATTTTATTCTGCGATCCTTTGGGTTGAGCCATATTTTAGTCTCCAATATTTTTAACGGAAAAAACTGCTAATTAACCACATCAATATAAACGTTAGTACCGTAGAAAACTGATTTGGCATCAAGTTGATGAATGGTATTTGTTGCAGCAATAACGAGGTAGAAATTAGTCCGCCCGCAATTAAGCCAATAACTAAACTGAACAGTGTTAACAAAACTGCTCGACCAAATTTACTTTCCTTGCGATTGAGAAAGTAAATGCTGATTCCTACGCCCGCTACCAAAGCCATCTGTAAAATCTGGTCGTTACCAGCGGCATAAAACACACTGATAGCACTTAAACCTAGATACCAAACTCCTGGTAATAGCACATCTGATAGTGTTGGTTTATCCAACATTCCTTGCAGCCATACTGGTGAATGCTCACGAGGGCTAAGACTTTCTTTCGGAGGAGATTGGACTCGCATCTCCGGAAACCGGATACGCTCAGGTACTTTAATTTTACCTTCTTGGCGCATCCGTAAACGCTCCATTAAAATAGCATCATAAGCCGCTTCAATTAGTTCTAGACCATTACCATCACCACTACCAGGATGCTCCAATAGGCGATTGCGAGCATCCTGAATTTCATCGAAGCTAGCATCTTCTGATACCCCAAGTTTTTCGTAGGGATTTTGATCGCTCATGGCAGTTTATTACTTCAGCCTTAGTAAGCGGCAGTCTTTTGTTGAGGAAAAAACAACCTTATGTTTAATCTAGATTTAAACAAACATACCAACAGATTTTAATCCTCTACCAGGATGTTAGCACGGGTTGGTTTGTTTGTTTGACCCAGGAATTTTAACTATAGCTAGTTTAACATATTGCTATAACACAGTGTATACCGTTATGTTGTTTGCTGGCTAGGTTTTTACCCTAGTATTTAAACCGTAGTGACTATGAGAGGATAATATTTTTTCTTGAACCCTCTTTCAAGAAACAGAAATGTTTCTTTACATCCATAGGTAATGCGATAGCTTTCATTACTCTAGGCTAAACAAAATCTCAAACCTTTATTTAAATAGGCTTTTAGCTATTTTTTAAGGGGGTACATTTTTTTATCTTTTGTGAGTGAGCAATAAAATACAGAATAAGCTTAATTAGTCGGCATAAATAATTATCGTTGGCATAAGGCAGGAGGAAACAGGGTTTTAGCCTTTTTTCTCATCTTTCTTTACAGAGTTTTGTTTTATGGTGCCGACTTAACTTACTTGTTTAGTAAGTTTATCTTCGCTTGACAGTGTTTTTCTAAATGAGGAATTAGGAACACTATGATTTATGGTATAAATTTACATATACGTCTAAAATTAGAAGGTTTTAAATTTCTATCTTACTAAGTAGACAGTATCATTTATGATACGGAACTACGGCTGAGGGTTAGAAAATCGGTTTAGTGGATATACTGGACTGTCTATCTGCTGATTAGAAGGTTAGTGTACCTACATAGTTCATAATTGTGATTACAGTTTATTTGAATAATCAGGATACTCCTACCTTAGCCTTGTAGATTTTTAATTACTGCCAAAGCGGAAACTGCGTTTTTACGCAACACCCATGTTAATCCTATGAATTTTTGTGCAAAGTGATGGTCATGGCTCCTGCCAAGATTCTTGTAGTTGATGACGACCCTGCGGTTCGGAATTTAATCCAACGCTTTTTGATCAAACAGAACTATCAAGTGGAAGCTGCCGAAGATGGTAAGGCAGCTCTAGCTCTATTTGAGCAATTTAACCCAGACTTGGTAATTCTAGATGTAAATCTACCAGATGTAATTGGTTTCAACCTCTGTCAAGAGATGCAAAGTCGTAATGGCGTTTTTGTACTCTTGCTCACTAGCCGGACAGACGAAGCCGATAAAATTCGCGGTTTTTCTAAAGGTGCTGATGACTATCTCACCAAACCATTTGGTCTGGGAGAGCTAGAAGTTAGAGTTGCAGCGATTTTGAGACGTCAGCGGGTTGTGACTAACGCAGAGCAAAAACGCCTCATTTTTGAAAAGTTGATGATTGATCCAGTACGGAGGGAAGTGACGCTTAATAACCAATCAGTACCCTTAACGGCTCTAGAATTTGACTTGTTGCATTTTTTAGCCAGTCATCCAGGTCGAGTTTGGCGGCGAGCAGAGCTTATTCAAGAGGTCTGGGACTATGAATATGTGGGAGACCAGCGGGTTGTGGATGTCCACATCGGTCAAATTCGCAAGAAAATTGAAATTGATGCTAATCAGCCAGCTTTAATTCAGACTGTGCGTGGTGTAGGTTATAAGTTTGAATCTACTACTAATCCGCCATAAGAAATCAAATCCTCATTATTGAGTCCATAAGTTGTGTGATTTGATTCAAGGTGAATTGAGCATGGGGTTTGGGGATTTTTGAATTTTCCTCCCTACTCCCCTGCCCTTTCGCAGTGACTATTTCCGGCGTTCTTGTAATTTGCGATATACAGCTTTTAGGTCAACTTGATGATGTGCAAGAGCGACCAGGGTATGATAAAACAGGTCTGCAACTTCCCCTGCGATCGCATCCGCCTGATTATCTTTACACGCCATCACTACCTCGGCGCTTTCCTCACCGATCTTTTTCAAAATTTTATTATCACCACCGGCTAACAACTTACAAGTATAAGAACTTTCATTGGGATGATCACGGCGATCGCATATGACCTCAAACAATTGCGACAACATATCCCCAGGTGGCGCGGCAATTTTACCTTCTACTTGATGAAAACAACTGCGTTCCCCAGTATGACAAGCAATATCTCCCAATTGCTCCACGCCAATCAGTAAGGCATCGCTATCACAGTCATAACGAATACTCTGCACCTTTTGAATGTGTCCAGAAGTTGCTCCCTTATGCCACAATTCCTGACGAGAACGACTCCAAAACCAAGTTTCTCCAGTTTCTAAAGTCTTGTGTAACGACTCCTGATTCATCCAGGCCATCATCAAAACCGTACCATCTAGATAATCTTGGATGATTGTCGCTACCAAACCCCTGTCATCGTAGCGAATTTTTTCAACAGGAATAGCAGATTGTAGCGTTAGCGAAGCTGACCGAAGGTAACGCAGTTCAAGAGAAGACATACTAGATAATTTGCTCTAATGAAGAATGATTCATGGATTCACAATACCATTTTCAATAGAGTAACTAGCCTCTTTTTGGCAACTTAGTCCTAAAGCAGGAAAGGTTCTATCCATCGCCGACTGCATCTTCACTGCACTCCAAGCGACTTTGTGAGCCTTTGCAGCTTCCCCATACCAATGACTTGCTGAATTAAAAGCTACTCGGTAAAGATCCTGATAAGCCTCAGATAATCGAGTCCGAATATCCAAAGGTAAATCTTGATTAGACTTGTATAACATATTGTTATTTTTTTAGTTCAGCTAATTCTATAGGATAGAAAATCTGAGCAAATTTTAACCCTATCCTAAGATAGACCCTTATTTATTCCCCAAGACTGGGAGGAAACCTTGGTAAACACAACCATTAAAACCACCAAATCACAAGAAACCTTTGCTGCTGCTCAACATCTTATGCCTGGAGGAGTCAGTTCTCCAGTTCGCGCTTTCAAATCTGTCGGTGGACAACCTATAGTTTTCGATCGCGTTAACGGAGCCTATATTTGGGATGTAGACGGCAACCAATACATCGACTATGTAGGCAGTTGGGGGCCTGCTATCTGTGGTCATGCCCATCCCGAAGTCATCACAGCACTGCATACAGCTTTGGAAAAAGGTACTAGCTTTGGCGCTCCCTGCGTACTGGAAAATGTCTTAGCAGAAATGGTAATTGATGCAGTTAAGAGCATCGAAATGGTGAGATTTGTTAATTCCGGTACTGAAGCTTGTATGGCTGTGCTGCGGCTGATGCGAGCTTTCACCAACCGGGAAAAAATCATCAAGTTTGAAGGCTGCTATCATGGACACGCTGATATGTTCCTGGTAAAAGCTGGTTCTGGTGTGGCAACACTTGGCTTACCTGATTCTCCAGGAGTCCCCAAAGCTGTAACTAGAAGCACTCTCACTGCTCCTTTCAATGATTTGGAAGCCGTCAAAGCCTTGTTTGAGGAAAACCGGGACGAGATTGCTGGCGTAATTCTCGAACCAGTGGTTGGTAATGCTGGCTTTATTACTCCTGATGCTGGATTCTTAGAAGGCTTACGGGAGCTTACCCACGAGCATGGGGCTTTATTAGTATTTGACGAAGTTATGACTGGCTTCCGTATTGCCTACGGTGGCGCTCAAGAAAAATTTGGCATCACTCCAGATTTAACCACACTCGGTAAAGTGATCGGTGGAGGCTTGCCAGTGGGAGCCTATGGTGGTCGCCGCGATATCATGTCAATGGTTGCTCCTGCCGGGCCTGTATATCAAGCTGGCACTCTTTCTGGTAATCCCTTGGCGATGACTGCTGGGATTAAGACACTGGAATTGTTGCAAAAACCTGGTACTTACGAATACTTGGCACGAATTACTCAGAAACTTGCCGATGGTTTAGTACAAATTGCTCAAGAAACTGGTCACCCTGCTTGCGGTGGTAATATCAGCGCTATGTTTGGCTTATTTTTCACAGATGGCCCAGTCCATAACTATGAGGATGCTAAAAAGTCAGATACCGCAAAGTTTGGGCGGTTCCATCGCGGGATGTTAGAGCGTGGTATCTACTTAGCACCATCTCAGTTTGAAGCTGGGTTCACTTCGTTAGCTCATACTGACGAAGATATTGAACAGACTTTAGCTGCTGTACGAGATGTGATGTCCAGTCTGTAACCAAAAAAAGTCTTGAGTGCGAAGTTTTGAGTAGTGAAGATAATTTACAATCAGTAGCGTCGTCGTCCCTCTCAAAACTCCGCACTACTTAACAGCCTTAGATAATTCCCTAACCTTCAGGACACAGTAGTTTTTTGGTAAGCAGGAATTTGACTAGAAATAATACTGAAATATTAATAATCTAATTATACAATTTTGAAGTATAAACAATAATTAGTTTTTCCAGTATTTTTACACAAAAAAAAGTAGCTGTTCTGTCCGAATTTTAATGAGATAATAATGGAGAAAATGATTTTCATCCTGGGGATAGTTATATAGTGAACAATTACTGTTGCTGGAATTAACTTCACAATAACTTTAGAAACTCTTTAAGAGATTTCCAGCAGAAATGACCTGGCAAAATTCAAATTTGCTCTCAATAATGTAATCAGAGTGTCACTTTCTCCGTTATTTTTCGTGCAGCGAGTTAACAGTGCATGAGCTACTGCTTCAATCCTACCTGTTCCCATCCAAAAAATTTGGCATCTAGCCAAAGATGTCAGTCTTGTGGTGAGCCGCTACTTTTGCGCGATCGCTATCGGGTCATCAAACCTTTAGGTCAGGGGGGCTTCGGAGCAACCTTTGTAGCACTCGATCAAGCCTTACCAGGAGAGCCAAGTTGTGTAATCAAGCAACTACGTCCCTCAGGAACAGCCCCCCACATATTACACATGGCGCGAGAACTGTTTGAGAGAGAAGCCAAAACCTTGGGTAAGATTGGCAATCATCCGCAAATACCACGGCTACTGGATTATTTTGAAGAGCAAAAGCAATTTTACTTGGTTCAGGAGTACGTCAGTGGTGCAACTCTCCAACAAGAAGTCAAAAAAACCGGACTCTATAGCGAAGCTGGAGTGAAGCAGTTCTTAAGCGAGATCCTGCCATTACTGCAATACATCCATGAGCTAAAGGTAATTCACCGTGATATCAAACCAGCTAACTTAATTCGTCGCGCTCAAGACGCAAGACTAGTACTCATTGATTTTGGTGCTGTCAAAAACCAAGTCGGCCAAGTGGCTGCGAATCAATCGGGACAGACAGCTTTAACTGCTTACGCCATTGGTACTCCCGGTTTTGCCCCTCCCGAACAAATGGCTATGCGTCCAGTTTATGCCAGCGATATCTACGCTTTAGGGGTGACTTGCATTTATCTACTGACTGGCAAAACTCCTAAAGATTTGCCATACAATCCCACAACAGGTGAAATGATGTGGGAGCAGCTTGTGGATCTGAGTGACCATTTAACAAGCGTATTAAGAAAAATGTTAGATGTTTCAGTCCGCAATCGCTACCAGTCAGCCCCAGATGTACTCAGAGCGCTAGATATAGAACCATACTTGGACAGTTTAGCAAAGGGATTGCTAGTCAAATCTGATGTTAGTGTTAAAGAACAAATCAACAAGCGCCCAGATAATTCCGGTGTTTTGTCTAATCATCCCGGTGCAAATAGCGTAGCAGCAGCAATTCGTGCTAGACGAGCTAAGTCACCAGAAACATCTGGATTGCAGGCTGGAAGCATCCAGCATAGGCAGTTAATCTCCAAATCTCCAGATGTGACTGCTAGTAATAGCAATGGTTCTCAAGGAAAACGCAAATTAGATTCCCAAAGTTTGCTCACAGCTTATCTGAAGGGAAGACGAGATTTCGCTTCATACAATATCAGTTTATTAAATTTACAAGGTACGGATTTATCGGGAACTAATTTTCATCAAGCTCAATTACAAAAAACTAACCTCCAAGGCACTAATCTCAACAATAGTGATTTTGGTAGAGCTAGTCTCATGTACGCGAATCTGAAAGATGCTAATTTGAGCAAAGCTTACCTCAGTCATGCAGATTTAGAAGGGGCAGATCTCAGAGGGGCAGATCTCAGCTATGCTTATCTGAGTCAGGCTAATCTCCGGGGTGCTAATTTGTGCGGTGCTAATCTCACTGGTGCTAAGGTGACTGATGAACAACTAGCACTAGCTAAAACTAATTGGCTGACAGTGCGTCCCAATGGGAAACGAGGTTTTTTATAAATCACGATTCGGCACAATTTACAATTAAATGTGTCAAAGCATCAATCAAGCGATCGCTCTCCATAGGCATAATCTCCTTACCATGTAAAATTTGCTGAGTCATGGCAAAATGCGCTAAAGAACCAATCAAAATCCTCGCTGTTGCCTCGGGATCAGGTATCTTTAGTTCTGGATGTGATCCTAAATATTTACTGATAGTCTCAACTGCTGGTTTGGCAATGCAGCGCACAAAAACTTGAGCTAGTTCTGGAAACCGCACTGACTCACCAATTAGCACTCGCTCAAAAGCCAAATATTCTGGATCTGTTGTCATCTGCTCTAAGGCTGTTTTAGCCAATCCCCGCAAAACTATGTAGGGTTCTCCCACTAGGAGATGTTGTCCAAAAATCGACTGAAACCGTTTTCTTGCTAGTTGCTCTATCAGAGCGCTAAAAAGTCCGACTTTATCTTGAAAGTGGCTGTAAACTGTCGCTTTAGAAACTCCCGCCGCTTCAGCTACCCGATCCATACTAGTCGCTGCATAGCCATGTTTCAAAAACTCCTGCATCGCTCCTTGGAGAATTTTTTCCACTTTATCTGAATTTGATCGCTGTATCTCCCCAATTTTCGGGCGTGCCATTTTGTCAATATCCTTTTTGTCAACGATTCTCTATAAAGAGGAGGATTACACAGTTGACTAAACTAGTCCGTTTAGTTTACATTTTAAGACTAAACCGTTTAGTTTAAACATGACTTCAAACTTTTAACAAAACGCTATTCATCCCCAACCTCAATGTACTCATAGGGTAGGGATGAATAGCGGGTGATGTTCGCGGAGCGTCACGAAGTGAGGATTGCATATGGAATTAATTTTTTACTTGGTAAAAACAAATTCCATATGTATGATGACGAATCCCCAATTGTTTTGATACTTTACCGCAATATATATTTGTGGTTAAAGTGTAGATATCTTGGAGGTGATGTTGAGTGTTACACAAAGTTGTGCAAGTCCGTTTATATCCATCTTTTGAGCAAGAAATTCAATTAGCGCAAACTTTTGGGTGTGCTAGATGGTGGTGGAATTATGCCCTCAATAAATCTATTGAGACTTATAAGGAAACGGGCAAAGGACTGAGTCGTGTTGCACTTAACGCATTTCTTCCTATACTCAAAAAAGCAGAAGATACTGCGTGGCTGGCTGATTGTTATAGTCAAGTCTTGCAGGCTACAACACTGAATCTAACCACAGCATACAAAAACTTTTTTGAAAAACGCGCACTTTTTCCTAAATTCAAATCCAAGCATGGAAAACAGTCTATTCAATATCCTCAAAACGTCAAAATTGTAGATGGTAATGTCAAACTTCCGGGCAATATTGGGATAGTCAAAGCCAAAATACATAGACCAATTGAGGGGAAAGTCAAGACTGTAACTGTATGTAAAACACCATCAGGTAAATATTTTGCATCTATCCTGACTGAAATAGAAGGGGAAAATCCAACTATTACATTCGGTAAAATCTATGGTATTGATTTAGGGTTGAAGCACTTTGCTGTTGTCACTGATGGCGAAAAGGTTTCTAAATACGATAATCCTAAACACCTTGCCAAACATGAAAAAAACCTTAAACGCAAACAGAAAAAGTTAGCCCGTAAACAAAAGGGAAGTAAATCAAGAAATAGATATAGAAAAGTTGTTGCCAAAGTGTACGAACGAGTTAGCAATTCTAGGCAAGATTTTTTACATAAACTTAGTCACAAGTTGGTCAGCGATAGCCAAGCTGTCATAGTAGAGAATCTTTATGTCAAAGGCATGGTACGTAACCACAATTTGGCGAAAGCAATATCTGATGTTGGTTGGGGGACATTCACCAATTTTTTAGCCTATAAGCTAGAACGCAAAGGTGGGAAGTTGGTTGAGATTGATAGATGGTTTCCCAGTTCCAAGCTCTGCTCTAATTGTTTCTATCAAGTGAGTGAGATGCCATTGGATGTCCGTGAATGGACTTGTCCTCATTGCAATACTCATCATGATCGTGATGGAAATGCAGCGATAAATATTAGAGCAGAGGGTATCAGAATGATAAAGGCGGAAGGTATGGCTACGCCACGCAGGCTATCAGCCGTCTCTGCTGTAGGAGGGGAAGTAAGTCCAAAACTAGGGCGAAAGTCCAAGTTGCGGCATTCGCCTGTGAGTACAGAAGCCACATCCTCAGCCATAGGCAGGGTGGGGTAGTTCACGTTACAGTACAACGGACAGAAAACTACCAGAGTGTTAAAAATCTACAGTTGAATTTGCTCATATTGCTTTTCTCTACATTTACATTTTCAACAAACGAATTTTGCATCGCTTCAAAGGTCTGCTATTGTGCAAAACCCCAAGCTACAAGGTTCATTATCTTCTCAGTCTATTATTTGGTTACTGATTACTATATCTACAATTGCATCATTAACTGTGATCAGCGCCAGTATTTTTACTGTACTAAGACTGCGGGAGACAGCCCAAAAAGCAATAGCACCCGTGGTGATCATGCCGGAAATAAAAACAGTTACAGCCCTAGGAAGAATTGAACCACAAGGAAAAGTAATTAAACTTTCTGCTGCTGTATCTGGTGAAGGAAGCCGGGTAGAAAAGTTACTGGTGCAAGAGGGAGATAGTGTAAAAGTAGGTCAAGTGATAGCCATTTTAGACAATCGCGATCGCTTGCAAGCAGCATTACAAGAAGCCCAGGAAGAAGTCAAAGTCGCAAAAGCTAACTTGTTCCGCATTCAAGCTGGTGCAAAACATGGGGAAATTGACACCCAAAAAGCCACAATTGCCCGCTTAGAAGCAGAACGTCAAGGTGATATTGATACCCAAAAAGCCACTATCGACCGCTTAGAAGCAGAATTAATCAATGCTCAAGCAGAAGACAAACGTTATCAGCAACTGTATGCAGAAGGGGCAATTTCTGCTTCCCAACGGGACAGTAAACGTTTAACCGTAAAAACTGCCCAAAAAACTTTGCAAGCAGCACTTGCTTCTTTAAATCGTATCCAGCTAACTGGACAGCAACGACTGAAAGAAGCCACCGCAACTCTAGATCAAATTTCCGAAGTACGCCCAGTGGATTTGGTAGCAGCTAAAGCCGAAATTAGTCGTGCTGAAGCTACCGTAAAAAAAGCAATGGCTAATCTCCAACAAGCTTACGTGCAATCACCCCAAAATGGCCGGGTATTTGAAATCCATACCCGTCCAGGAGAATTAATCTCAAATGACGGAATTGTCGATATTGGACAAACTAACCAAATGTACGCAGTTGCCGAAGTCTACGAAAGCGATATTAGCAAAGTGCATTCAGGGCAAAAAGTGCAGGTATTTGGTGATGTCCTAGCTGTGGAATTACAGGGAACAGTTGAGCGGATAGGCTTGCAAGTACAGCGGCAAAATGCGATTAATACTGATCCCTCTACCAATATTGATAACAGAATTGTCAAAGTCTATATCCGACTAGATCCAACTTCCAGTCAGAAAGCAGCCAACTTAACCAATATGCAAGTCAAAGTAGTCATCGAAATTTAAAAAGTAATTTATGATTGGCATACTCCAACAACTGCAACGACGGACACCTCTGGGGTGGTTCCAACTAAGTCATGAAAAAAGTCGCTTGCTGGTAGCATTATCAGGTATTGCTTTTGCTGATGTGCTGATGTTCATGCAGCTAGGTTTTCAAACTGCACTGTATGACAGCAATACTAGACTGCATCGTAGTTTACAAGCAGACATTATTTTAACTAGTCCCCAAACTCGTAACCTGCAAAGTATGTCTACCTTTTCTCGAAGGCGACTATACCAAGCAATGGATATACCAGGGGTTGAATCAGCAGAAGCAATATATTTCAGTGTCATCACCTGGAAGAATCCCCAAACTCGTAGAGAGACAGCAGTGTTAGCAATCGGCTTTAATCCCAATAAGCCAGCTTTTGATTTACCAGAAGTCAATCAACAATTACAGTCTATTAAATTGCCAGATACAGTCCTATTTGACCGGGGTGCAAGAGGAGATTATCAAGAAGCGATCGCACAAATTGATCAAGGTAAAATTGTGACTACCGAAATCGACGGTCGAACAATCACTGTCAGTGGTTTATTTAAAATTGGTGCTTCCTTTGGAACTGATGGTAGCTTGATTACTAGCGATCAGAATTTATTGAGGCTAGTTGCCAACCGCCCAGCAAGTAGTGTTAGTCTCGGTTTAGTGAAGATAAAACCAGGCTATGACTCGCAAAAAGTAGCCGAAAACTTGAGACTTTACCTGAAAGACGATATCCGAGTGCTGACTCATGCAGAATTTATTGAATTTGAGAATAACTTTTGGCGAACTAACTCCCCCATCGGCTTTATTTTCAGCTTAGGTGTTTCCATGGGGTTTGTGGTAGGGGTGATTATTGTCTATCAAGTCCTTTTCACCGATGTTAATGCCCATTTGCGGGAATATGCGACTCTAAAAGCTATTGGTTATCCTAATTACTATTTATTAACTGTGATATTTGAAGAAGCGCTGATTTTGGCTCTATTGGGATTTATGCCAGGGTTAGCAGTGTCCTTGGGACTCTATCAATTGACCCGAAAGGCCACAAATTTACCCATGTATATGACCATACTTCGTGCCTTACAGGTGTTAGTGTTGACGATTCTCATGTGTGCAATTTCCGGTGCGATCGCTACTCGCAAACTTCAAGCTGCTGATCCTGCGGATATGTTTTAAGAAACAATACTGAGTACTCAGTAACGAGTACTCAGTATGGGAATTGAAGAAGACACGGGGACACGGAGACGCAGGGACACCACAAGGCTTTGATGATTTTACATTTACTTTAAGTCTTATAAGTCATAAGCCATATATAGCAAGGGGTTGAGCCTACAAGAAAAGTTTTAGTCTAAACCCCAGTAAAAATTTTGAATTTTGAATATAGCCAACTCATTTTGGTTGGTTCCGAGGACAACATCAAGCTGATTTTTTTGATCAAGTGGCGGAAACAGTAGCGGGAATAAGTTAGTCTGTTGAGGAACAGCAGCAACAGATTTTTTCATAACTCTATGACTATCAAAGCTCACCCTATCAATCCGCAGAATTGGTTGCAGAGTGTTAGCATCATCAACCGTGCAAACAAGATTTTAATGGGAATGGTTGCGGCTGTCCCTATAGCTTTAGCATTACCCGCAGAGGCTTTACAGGTACAGGTAACACCAACCAATCCTCAATTGGGGGACACGCTGTCAGTAGTAATAAATGTAGATAGTCAAGAAAATACTAGCAATCCCACGGTGACAGTTGGCGAGAAAAGATATCCAGCATTTGAAATTGCTCCTAATAAATACCGTTCTTTTATTCCCACAACTCCACTAGAGAAACCTGGAGTCAGAACATTAAAAGTTTTCGGGGATGGTCAGGAGAGAAACCTAGCTGTGCAAGTGCGCGATCGCAAATTCCCCGTCCAACGGATTAATTTACCCCCTGGGAAAGCGGGAGTAAAAGCCACAGAGCTTGAACTGAACCGCGTAGCTGCTTTCAAAGCCCTACAAACACCGCAAAAATATTGGAATGGTGTCTTCCGTAAACCAAATGCTGGCAGGATGACGACAACCTATGGTGTACGTCGCTACTATAATGGTAAATTTGCGAATGATTACTATCATCGTGGTCTTGACTACGCTGGAGCAGCGGGTTCAGCCGTAATTGCCCCCGCTGATGGGCAAGTGGCTTTGGTAGGTAAAGTAACCGAAGGGTTCCGAGTTCACGGTAACATAGTTGGCATTGACCACGGTCAAGGAGTAACTAGCCTTTATATGCATCTTAGTCGCATTAATGTTAAAGAAGGCGATTTCGTGAAAGCCGGTCAAGTAATTGGCGCAGTAGGTTCAACAGGTGCTTCTACCGGACCACACCTGCACTGGGGTCTATATGTCAATGGACAATCTATTGATCCAAGACCCTGGCTGATAAAGGTGATTGATTAATAAGGACAGAGTAAATCAGTGATAACTGGCTATGGTTACTACTTTACCTGCCTGGCTTAAATTAAATGGTGAGAGTTATGAGTATTGAAAAAATTGTGGAACAAGCTCTCCAGGATGGTTATCTAACACCAGCTATGGAAGCAGAAGTCGGACGAATCTGTGATAATGCGTCGGATCTCTCAATTGAAGAGTACATGGCACTGGATCGACTCATGGGTTCATTGTTAACTGGTGAGGTAATAGCAGTACCTCGCAAACAATTTATTAACGTGATGGAAGAGTTGGTACTGACTGAGGTCATCGCTAAAGTAGCAGAAATTGAAGCGACCTGTGAAAGCTCTCTAGATGTTGGGGATATTACTGCTTATGCTCTCAATCGTCTTCCACCCTTGTATGCTACTACAGAAGAAGGTGCAAACTACCAACGCAACCGCGCCAAAACCGAACTTCACGAATTGATTTCTCAGCAAGTCGGCGAGGCGATTGATCGTTACTTACATCAGCCCAAGTTCTTCCCAGAACGCCAAGCCTTGGGAAAAAATACTGGTAATGAAGTCCTGCGTCAAGTCAGTGGCTTACTCCAAGTCTACGCACATAATTTTGAACAGAAATCACAATCTTAGTCATCAGTCAGTGGTCAGTGACAAAATCAACAACTGACAACTGACAATCAACTAAATTAGATCGTTTCCGGTTAAAGACTTAAGCAGGAGAGCTTTCTGGCAATCTTGCTGTATTGAAAGCGGGTTTATGGCGTAATATCATGTCCGGCTAAATAATAAGTATTCAACCGGACACAATATTACGCCACCCTGCACTATGGAATTTCTGCCCAGATGCGTGAATCATAACTATAGCTGTAGCCAGGATAATTAGGACATTATTAATCCTTGAAACTTAGATATAATAAGGCTTTCCCTCCTGCCTCCTGCCCTCTGCCTCCTGCCTCCTGCTATAATCAACCGGACATGACTTCTAATCACGTACTGATACCAGTGTACCTATACCTACCTGGCTGTATAACAACCGCACGTCAGCATTACGCATCCTTAAGCAACCATGAGACACGGCCGCTCCCAACAGGTCAGTATTAGGCGTACCATGAAAGCCAATTTCATTTCGTCCATCTGACCAAAAGCCAATCCATCGGTCTCCCAAAGGACTATTAGTACCGCCTTCAAATACTTCTCCAGTAATCGGGTGCCGCCAAATCGGATGGTGTTCCATGTGCATGACTTGAAAGTCACCTGTGGGCGTTTCCCAACCCGTCTTTCCTATAGCAACGGGGTAACTGGCTATGACTTGATCATAGCGATAAACATAGACACGGCGATCGCTTAAATCAACTACCACTTGTGTCTTACTAGTCCCCAATCCCTGAACAGATTTTGCTTGAGCCACACCCGGAAATAAAAAGCTCTTGGGCCGATTTTCAGCCTTCCGATTCTGTCCTTCAGGTTCTGGAACCACCAGTTTTGTCTTTTTTGGCGTATCCGCAGCACTAGCTACATATTTTTTGCCTGTTGTCAACTTAGTATGAGGCTTTGTAGCAGCCGAATTTGGTGCAGATTCAGGGACAGCTGCCCCTAAAGCAGTTTCCCCAATCCCAATCCCTTCTGAACGGCTTTGATTAGAGTAGGTTGGGGGAGAAGAATTTTGCCTCAATGTAGTGGATGCAGACTGATTCAACTGCCCTGTCGTTTTCATAATGCGCCAATGGACAGCCAGAGACAAAATTGCTGTGCCAAAACAGAGGAACATCACCATCCGCGCTACAGATTCATTTCTTGCCATTGCCATCGCTTATTGTTTATCCCTGACATATCTGGCTAACTGTACCGATTTTAGATTGAAGAAAAGCCGATTTGAGATTTTTTGTGGCTATGGCAGCCCTCACAGTCATAACTATCATAGTTACAACTACGTAATAAATCCGAAATCTTCAGAGCCAGCCGATTCATTTGTAGTGACAATCCCAAAATCCAAAATCCAAAATTCAATGACTAATTGATTGACTGCTTAGAGCCAGCCATTAGCAAAAAATTGCTCAAAAATTATCAGTTTTCTCATTGATCTACCCATACTTTCATAATTTATAGATGGTAGTTTTTGTCAAGCCCTAGTGGTCAGTTGTCAATCTGATTACCTTCTTCCCTATTATGGGTAAGTCTCCATAGGGTTTCCGATTAGCCTTGTTTATCTCCTCCTTATTCCCTTAGTCACCCTCCTTGTCTCCCTAGATAATACTGTTCGCTCATCTTCTAAAGAGTGTCTTTTCTTATATTTCTGTGTTCCGGTCATAAATCCGTCACCTGACTCAGGAACTTCTGACAAATTATCAGGTCTAATAGAAAGGGATAATTTCAAGCCAGTACGATCTATGAGTCAGTCGATTACTGTATCCTGGTCAACTGTTGATGCAACTTATTCGGAAGCATCGGTGCAAGTTGACAAACTCTCAAATCACGATCTCATTTTGCGCTGTCAAGTAGGATTGCGTCCAGACCGTGCGGCTTTTGCAGAACTGTTGCGCCGCTATCAGACTCAGGTCGATCGGGTTTTATACCATCTCGCTCCTGATTGGTCTGACAGAGCCGACTTGGCTCAAGAAGTTTGGATTCGTATTTATCGGAATATTAACCGATTACAAGAACCTGCTAAGTTTCGCGGCTGGTTAAGCCGTATTGCCACTAACTTGTTTTACGACGAGTTACGTAAACGCAAACGGGTTGTTAGTCCCCTATCACTGGATGCTCCCCGCTCGGTAGAAGATGGCGAGATGGATTGGGAAATTGCTGGCGATACTCCAGGGCCTGAGGAAGAACTAACTACTAGAGAATTTTACGAACAACTGCGAGAAGCGATCGCGGATTTACCAGAGGTGTTCCGTACTACTATTGTCCTTAGAGAAATTGAAGGGTTGGCATACGAAGAAATTGCCGAAATCACTGGAGTTTCTTTAGGAACTGTAAAGTCGAGAATAGCTAGAGCCAGATCCAGATTGCAAGCCCAGTTGCAAGTTTATCTAGATACCTAAATTTACAATACCTTTCTTCAGTTCAATGGCAGAATTTAAGAAATATTAAGAATTTCGGAAAAAAACCAATTTTATCAGCCATTTCGAGGCAAAATGCTTAAATTCTCAAACTCATCCGCTGTGTTTACCCGTGAATGAATTGGTAAAAACGTTAAAATGAATACTGGTTCTCAGTTTTATGACCGTTCCCCTTCCCAACTTCCTCAGGATGTACCAGATGGAATGGCTAATCATACCAATGAATCAACGGGTGCTATGGATATAGAGAAGCGCGACAGCCTACGTCACAGCGAAGCAGATCGCTTCGAGTTATTGAGTGCTTATCTCGATGGCGAGGTGACAGCAGTCGAACGCAGGCAAATAGAAGAATGGTTGGCAAACGATGCCTCCGTCAAATGCTTGTATGGGCGACTATTAAAGCTGAGGCAAGGCTTAAAAACTATACCAGTACCATCCCAACAATCCCCAGAAGCAACATTCCAGCAAGTATGGACACGCTTGCACCGCCGTTCTCAGGCAGCTTGGATGGTTGGTGGTGCAGCTGTGGCTGCTTGTTTCATCGGGACAATATCCGGTTTATTGCCAGATACCGGATTGAAAATGCAACTGGCACAACAACAAATAAAACCTACTGTGGCAACCACACAACCAGCAGTTCCTGCTTCACCGCTGATGGTAGCCTTAAACAACCCAGTCATTGAAATTCCCAAAACAGCCGTAGCCTTCCCGAAAGCGCCAGTTAATCCCCCCCAAAATCAACCGGAAGACACCCAACACGATATTAACTAATTAAAACCTTGTCAGGTGAACTCTTCCAACAGCCATCAACTAGGCCGACACCGCCTAGCTGATAAATTTTTTCTGGAGTCATCAGATAAACCCAAGCCGAACCCAAAGACAAGTTGGTTGGCTCAAAAATCTTTATATATTGCCGATCATAAAGGTTTTCTGAGATTTGTCGAGTCGGCTGGTAATCTTCTAAATCATTCAATTCTGTTAAAAGCGTTGAGTCAGCAAAAGAGAGTAAATAACCGTGAACTTTACCCTCCCCTGGTGTCATCGCTGGATATCCTTCAGGCAAAGTATATAGTTTACCTGATGCGATCGCTCTTTTCGCTTCTACCACTTTTCCAGCACAGTATTTTTGATAATTCGCTTCACCTGGTTTGAGAGTACCGTAAACAAAAACCCGCAATTCTTCAGAAAATTTTATATTTGATTTATTGATCATAGTTTTGAACAAGGGGCTTTATAAAATAAAAAAACGCAGATAAACGCAGATAAACGCAGATGAGAAAATCATTGTTGTTTTCCTTCTCCTAATGTCCGTACCTAGCATCTACAATAGGTCAACAGACAATAAATAAAAGAGCTAATTTAGGAGAAATTTTAGTGGAGTCCCCCCAAAAAACGTTATACCACCCAGCCGCAATTGAGGAAAAATGGCAAAAAACATGGTTAGAACTTGGCTTAGATAAAACACCTCAAGATCAAAAGAAGCCAAAATTCTACGCGCTTTCCATGTTCCCTTATCCATCCGGTAGCTTACATATGGGTCACGTCCGTAATTATACAATTACAGATGTAATCGCACGCCTCAAGCGAATGCAAGGGTATCGGGTATTACATCCAATGGGTTGGGATGCTTTTGGATTACCCGCAGAAAACGCCGCCATTGATAGAGGTGTACCCCCTGCTAAATGGACATATCAAAATATTGCCCAAATGCGGCAACAATTACAACGTCTGGGTTTATCCTTAGATTGGGAATGTGAAGTTGCTACTTGTTCTCCTGATTATTACAAATGGACGCAGTGGATTTTTCTGCAATTTTTACAAGCTGGTTTAGCTTATCAAAGAGAAGCCGCAGTTAATTGGGACCCTATCGACCAAACCGTATTAGCAAACGAACAAGTTGATAATGAAGGACGTTCTTGGCGCAGTGGTGCAATAGTTGAGCGTAAATTATTGCGTCAATGGTTTTTTAAGATTACCGACTACGCTGAAGAATTGCTGAATGACCTGGATAAATTAACAGGTTGGCCGGAACGGGTAAAATTAATGCAAGCCAACTGGATTGGAAAATCCACCGGTGCATATTTAGAATTTCCCATTGTTGGTTCAGAGGAGAAAATCGGTGTTTATACTACCCGTCCCGATACCATTTATGGTGTTAGCTACGTCGTTTTAGCCCCAGAACACCCCTTAACTCAGGTTGTCACCACTTCCGAACAAAAAGCAGCAGTAGAAGCCTTTATTAAGGAAGTATCCAACCAAAGCGAGTTAGAACGAACTGCGGAAGATAAACCCAAACGCGGTATTCCTACAGGTGGAAAAGTCATTAACCCCTTTACCGGGGAAGAAGTACCCATTTGGATAGCTGATTATGTTCTCTATGAATATGGTACAGGTGCGGTGATGGGTGTACCTGCCCATGATGTGCGAGATTTCAAGTTTGCAAAAGAACAAAATTTAGCTATTAAAGTTGTAATTGTCCCGGAAGCAGGTGCAGAAGAAACTTTAAAAGCAGCATATACAGAAGCGGGAATTTTAGTTAATTCCGATGACTTCAATGGCATGAATTCTGTAGATGCGAAAAAAGCCATTGTCGAATTTGCAGAAAAACAAAACTTCGGTAAATTAAGAATACAATATCGCCTCAGAGATTGGTTGATTTCTCGACAACGTTATTGGGGCGCACCTATTCCTGTTATTCACTGTCCTGAATGTGGAATTGTGCCTGTACCTGATAAAGATTTACCTGTACAATTACCGGAAGAAGTCGAATTAAGTGGCCGTGGTGGTTCACCTTTAGCACAATTGGAAAGTTGGGTAAATGTGCCTTGTCCAACTTGCGGTACTCCTGCGAAACGGGAAACCGATACGATGGATACTTTTATTGATTCTTCGTGGTATTTCTTGCGTTATCCTGACGCGAAGAATGAAGAAAAGATTTTTGATTCCAGTAAAGTAAATGATTGGATGCCTGTAGATCAATATGTGGGGGGAATTGAACACGCAATTTTACATTTATTGTATTCGCGTTTCTTCACCAAAGTATTGAGAGATAGAGGTTTATTTAACTTTGATGAACCATTTCAACGCCTATTAACTCAGGGAATGGTTCAGGGTTTAACTTACATGAACCCAAATAAAGGTGGTAAGGATAAATGGATTCCTTCTCATTTGGTTGATGCTAATAATCCTGTAGATCCGCAAACTGGAGAACCTTTACAACGTCTCTATGCTACCATGTCCAAATCTAAAGGAAATGGTGTTGCACCGGAAGATGTCATTAATAAATATGGCATTGATACGGCGCGAATGTTCATTTTATTTAAAGCACCTCCTGAGAAAGATTTAGAATGGGATGAGGCTGATGTTGAGGGACAATTCCGCTTTTTAAACCGGGTTTGGCGGTTGGTTACTGATTATGCGGCTGCGGGAGTTTGTAAGCAAAAAGCTGATTTGGAGAAGTTAAGTAAAGAGGAAAAAGATTTAAGGAGAGCGATTCATTTAGCCATTCAAGCAATTACGGAAGATGTGGAAGATGAATATCAATTCAATACCGCAATTTCGGAATTGATGAAGTTAAGTAATGCGTTGACTGATGCTAAGTGTAATAATTCGCCAATTTATGCAGAAGGGATTCTAACTTTGGTGATTATGTTAGCGCCTTTTGCACCGCATATTGCTGATGAATTGTGGCAATTGTTGGGGAATAAAAATTCTGTGCATACCCAAACTTGGCCAAGTTTTGATTCTGCGGCTTTGATAGCTGATGAAATTACTTTGGTAATTCAAATTATGGGTAAAACTCGCGGTTCTATTCAAGTTCCTTCGCAGTTAGATAAGGCTGGGTTGGAGAAATATGCGCGGGAGTCGGAAGTTGCACAGCGTTATATTGAAGGGAAGGAAATCAAGAAGGTGATTGTTGTTCCTGGTAAGTTGGTGAATTTCGTTTTGGGTTAGTTTTTGTAGGTTGGGTTAAATGAAATGCAACCCAACACATTTATTATTGTTGGTTAATGTTGGGTTTCCTTACGTTAACCCAACCTACAGATTTTAGATTTTTTTGTCAGAATAATTCATTAGTAGGCGATCGCTTTCTACTTTAGCTCCATTTCTTAACCATTCAATAGGTTGTTCTTCATCTACTTTATCTGGATTTACCCATACAATATCCTTGAGTTTATCTATTTTTATAGATGCTTCACTAAAAAATTTCCTAGCAGTATTATCATCCAATGATATAACAATTTTATCTGTTGCTAGTGCTGCTTCTATTAAACATAAATCTTTTGTCATTTCCGCAATTCTTTTATTACTAACATTAGCAGCAATACTTTCTATCTCAGTCCATAAACTATCATTTATTGATATTTCCAGATAGTTCCATTTTTTCCTGGATATCATTTGAATTCGCCATTTTCGCGCATAGGATGATTGATGTTTATCCCATTCTGCTTTTATAGCTGGTGTCATCACAATTTGATGACAAATATCTAAAACTGCTAATAAAAATTCACGACAATGAACCGACTGGGGAAAAGTAGCATTTTTATCACCAGCAGAACGAGCTACAGAAGCATCAATTACCAAACGTTGAGAATTTACTTTAGCCACCATGTACACCCTGCATTAAACGAGCTTCCGCAGCACTTAAATAACGGTTTTCTAATTGTAGAGATAAATCACCAAAATCTTCTGGCCAATCTCCAAAAGCGCCAGTTTCATCTAAATCAGCACTATTGACATTTGTTATCCCATTTTCTTGGCGTGTAAACCAGTGCAGTTTTACTAAATCTGGTGATAAATTACCTTCGGCGACTAAAGATTGAATTGCTAAAATTAACCTATCACTATGAGTCTCTACAACTACTTTAACACCCCTTTTTGCTGCATTAGATAATATTTCTGCCATAGCAATTTGAGCGCGGGGGTGCAGGTGAATTTCTGGTTGTTCAATATATACTAATTGTCCTGGTTTTGCTACTAATAAAGCAACTAAAACAGGTAAGGTTTGGGAAACTCCAAAACCAACATCGGCAATATTCACCATATCATCTTTAGACTTAGAAAGTGTTGGCAGCCGACCTACTATTAATTCTACTTGTGTATCATTAACTTGTCTTGCTTGTACTTTACAAGTTAATCCTAGTGTTTCTAATGCAGCACATAATTCTTTAATAGTTTTGTTATTTTTACCTTTTTGCCAATAATTGATCACACTAGCAACGTAATTTTCAAATGTACCTGGAAATTCATCACCTATAGCTGTAATTTTATAATTTCGTTCAGGATTTCCCCTTAATCCAGGTACATGGATTATTTGACGGATATAATTACCAAAAACTTCCCAAGGACTGGAATATAAGAAGTTAAATAATGGATTTTGAGAAATAATATATTTTTCCCTTGCTGATAAGGAAAACTCTAAAAAACACCGATTTCTATCAACAACCCATGCCATTTTATTTTTTAATGCTTCTGTATGTTGAATGGCATTATATATTTCTATATATGGTTTTGGCAATATATTTAGTACATCACCTGGTAACATATCAGGCGATAGAGAAAATTCTTTTTCATTTCCTTTATATATCATTTCCACAATTTCAATTGCTTCTCTTTTATGTGTTGTAAATACATTACTAATAATTTGATCATTCTCTATGCCAATACCAACGGTAAACTTATTATTAGGTTTGATTCCAGATATTTTAGAAAATAACTGTGTTGCTGAAGTAAACTTAACATTGGGTCCATTAAGTAATAATGCACCAGGATCATAAGTTGCTTCTAAAGTTTGTTTCATCAACAATAAAGGCTGCATAATGCTTGATTTGCCCGAGCTATTAGCACCTGCAAGGATGGTTAATGGACGAACTTCCATACTGCATTCATCATAAAGTGACTTATAACCACTGATAAAAATTTTTGCAATCCCTTTGACATTTTGATTTGGCTTGCTATTATTAGAATCAGATTGATTCATAATTTTACTCTCACTAAGTTCAATTTATTATATTATAATACTTTGTGATTTTTGATAGGTTGCGTGGTGCAGCCATATTTATTTGTATGGGTAGTTAACAAAGTTTATTGCTTCGTTATATATCACTGCTGGTAGATTTATGTAGTAGTTTATCACAAACAGAGGAAAACACACCAACTTACTACTATAATTGATAAATAACAGATATCCTTGTTCAGAATTATGACTACAGTTGCTATTATACCTACATCAAATGCCAGTGGAGAAAGGTCTTATCGTGCCATTGCTGGAGATAAACAGTCTGTTGGCAAAACTGCCGGTCAAGCTTTAGATGCTTTGACTACACAGTTAGGTGAAGTTGAATTTCGAGCATTATTAATTATTGATAACTTTCGTTCTGATCAATTTTTCACTAACGAGCAAAAACAACGTTTATCCGAACTAATGAGTATGTGGAGAACAGCACGAGATCAAGGACAAACACTTCCCTCAGAAATACAAATTGAATTAGATAATCTTGTTAATGCTGAACTCAATGCTGCTACAGCCAGAACTGCGTCTTTAGCACAACAGTTGAGTCAATGAATCCATTTTATCATCTGGTAGCAGATCGCGCTTTTCATCGCTGTGAATATTGTCATGCACCGGAATTAGTATTTAATTTTCCTTTTGAAGTTGAACATATAGTTCCTACTTCTCGTGGAGGTGTTAATGTTGAAATTAATTTAGCCCTTGCTTGTCGGTCTTGTAATCTGCGAAAAGGATCTCGTATTGGTGAAATAGATCCTGAATCTAATACAGAAGATTGTATCAAGAGTATAAAAGGCGAAAAAAAAAGTTAGTAAAGAGCAAGAACCTGAGAACGAAAACCAAGAGAAAAGGTAGTTATTATGGCACTTACTAGAGACTTTAAAGAAACAGTTAATGCACGAGTCCAAAGAGATTCTGAATTTGCAATAGCATTACTTGATGAAGCTATTTCTCTTTTCCTCAATGGAGAACCAGAAACAGCAAGACTTGTATTGAGAGATATTGTGAATGCAACAGTAGGTTTTGAACAGTTAGCAATTGAAACTTCTAAACCGAGCAAGAGTTTACATCGGATGTTATCTGCAAAAGGTAATCCGACAATGGATAATCTGACTGCAATTTTTAATGTTTTGCGTAAAAAGTTGAATGTAGATATCAATGTTCAGACGACTATGATTTCATCTTAAGAATTTGACTGATGGTACTAACAGTAAATATTGATTTTCCTCTCGAAAAAACATTTAAAAATTCTTTAAAGCTCCCAGATTTAAATATCTAATAAAATTGGAATAAAAATCTTCCAGTCGGCTTAAGCCGACTTTTGCTGTTAGCCTGGGAATATGGCTTACGCTATCATTCCCAGGCTCAATTATTAAGCAACTGCAACAGTGGAAAAATCGAATCGAACAATTACATCATTGTAATCTGCATCACCACCACCAGGTAAATCTTCAAAACCAAAGGTGTTATCTCCTAACAAACGAATGTGATCTACTCCATCAGAATTTACTCCCAAATATGGGAAATAAACTTGAGGATCATTACCAGTATTACTATCAGTTAACTGGGATAAAGTCCCATTGATAATAATCATCGGAGCCAATATTGAACCACCGGCAATCATGGCGCTGTCTGTAAATAAACCTTGGTTAGCAACAGCAAATTTGATGATTTCACCAGTGTCTGCATCTTTAATGATATTGTTGATTGCAGCTTGCAGATAATTGGCTCGATTAGCTGCATTTGCTTGTAGACTGCCAATTAATCCTTGAGCATTATCTACTTCATAAAAGTAGACTTCGTTATTAAATGCGGCTTCTCGATAAACAGAGAAATCTGCTTTCACCTTACCTGATATATCTTGAAAATCAATTAGTTCTGCTTGGTTGTCTCCTTGCAATGCTGTACCTGTAGTTAAGGATTCATCAGTGGACTGAATATTAACTACTAGAGAATTGAATACTGTAGCACTAGAACTTTCCTTCCAAGAAATGGTGAAACCATCATCATCTTCTGTAATTCTTTGAGTTGAGGTATCTGCAAAGATAATGTTTGTCGCTGAGATTTTTCCAGCCCGGAAAGAATCAATTGTACCGCCTTTTACTAAAAAGAATTTCAAGTTATTACCGGAATTAAATTCCCGTAAGCGCGACAGATTGTCAGTTTCAATTTCAGTCTCAAAGCGATTGGGAAGATTAGCAATAGCAGAGAAAATCGTTTGACTTTGGCTTCTGGCACGGTTTAAAGCTGCTTGGTTATAACCTTGTTCTCCTGGTGCAATACCGTTGATTCTTCCTTGGGCATCGTCAACAATAAATACACCTAGTTCATTGACAAAACTAGAATTGCTTTCGAGAAGAGTGGCTTTAAATCTGACTTTTTCACCAATACCTTTAATAGTAAAGATGTTGTTGTTAGTAATAGCAGCTAGTGGAATATCTTCGTCATTGATAGTTCCCTTGGCTGTACCATTTGTAGAACCTATAACCGCGCCGTTGGTAGCATTATTTAACTTGACTGTGAAAGTCTCATCTTCTTCCACAAGGGAATCTTGATTTGTTTCTACTATGAAGGTTTTCTGAGTTTCACCAACTGCAAAGGTAAGATTTTCACTTTTACTAGTAAAGTCATTATTACTAGCTGTATCGCCGGCGTTAATAGCTGTGGAAACAGTTACTTTCTGTTCTGTTTGAGCATCCCCTGTACGAGTAACGGTAAAGGTGATAGCATTTCCTTCTGTAGCTTCAGCAGTTGCGATCGCAAATACGCTGACATCATTAACTGCTCCAACTGCTATATTAACCGTTGCATCAGTTGTCGCGTAGACAGTGCCATCAAAACCATTCCAACCAAAGCTAGTATTGCCATTAAAGTTAGCTGTAGGAGTAAAGACGAGTTTAGCAATATCAGCAACTACTATTTCTTGGTTGGCTGTAACTGCTGTACCATCTAACTTTAAAGTCCCGTTCGCAGGTAAACTGCTAATTTTAATCTTCGTCAGACTATCACTATCTATGTCAGTAAACGCAGATGTGAAGTTCTCAACGGTGAAAGTGATATCGGTGGCTTCGGTTCCAGATTTACTGATGTTTGTGAGAGTAGGTGCATTGTTAACTGCTCCAACTGCTATATTAACCGTTGCATCAGTTGTCGCGTAGACAGTGCCATCAAAACCATTCCAACCAAAGCTAGTATTGCCATTAAAGTTAGCTGTAGGAGTAAAGACGAGTTTAGCAATATCAGCAACTACTATTTCTTGGTTGGCTGTAACTGCTGTACCATCTAACTTTAAAGTCCCGTTCGCAGGTAAACTGCTAATTTTAATCTTCGTCAGACTATCACTGTCTATGTCAGTAAACGCAGATGTGAAGTTCTCAACGGTGAAAGTGATATCGGTATCTTCGGTTCCAGATTTACTGATGTTGGTGACAGTCGGTGCATTGTTTGTGGGTGCAACAAAGTCGAAGTCGGCTGCTGTCAGAGTATTGGCTTGAACATTTCTTAAAATGCCCAAATCTTTTACAGAGCCATTGATAGTAGCTTTGACAATTGTATCAGCCCCTGTTTGTTGCAGTATCAAATCAGCAAATTCTTGAACCTCAGAAATGCCCGCAACTATAACCTTATCTGCACCTTTCGTGAAATCTAATACTTCCCCAGGGGCTTCGGGAACTGCGCCATTACCCAGGAAAAAGCGGTCTAACCCAGCACCGCCGGTCATTTGAGTACCTTTGTTACCAGCGAACAGTGAATCATCACCAGATTCGCCAAATAACCTATCGCTCGCTAATGACCCAAAAAGAGTATCATCATTGTCACCACCATAAAGGCTATTGTTACCTGTTGTGCTGGATGTACGTAGTGAATCGCTGCCAATTCCACCTGTGAGGGTGTTATTGCTACCTTCTACGACAACAAGCTCATCGTCTCCAGCACCACCATCAAGGGTGTTATTAGTGCCTTCTACCACAACAAGCTCATCATTTCCAGCAGCACCTTTGAGGGTGTTATTGACACCTTCGACTACAACAAGCTCATCATCTCCATCACCACCATCAAGGATGTTTCCACCCAAAATACCTTCAGCAAATAAGCGATCGCTTCCTCCCAATCCTTGAATTTCCTCACCCTGTTGGGCATATAACTCATCGTTACCCGCAGTACCCAATGTGAGTTGAAGATTATTAGGTAATTCGAGAATTGCTAGTTTCTCAGGAGTTGTTGTGCCGGCAACATTAAAATCGTTATCGTTAATCAAAGCCAAAGTGTTCGGTCCAATTAACGCCAAACCCTCTAATTTTTCAACTCCCGTATAACCAAGTTGGGCTGCATTTGCAATCAAACTCTTGCTAACTGAAGTAATTCCAGCCGCAGTTAATTCCGCAGGTGATAGTTCTTCAATCGTCTTCCCAGCTGGCAAAGTAAAATTAGCAGGATTATTGATATTAGTCGCTGTGGCTAAATCAATTTTGTAGATGAGTTTATTAGAAGTGTTATCACTTCTGTCATCTCGTTCCACAACGGCAAATTTACCATTACCTAGAGAAACAGCATCACCAATCTTGTCTGTTTTCGCAGTACCACTACCTGTAATATCGTCGAGAAGATATAGATACTCACCTGTTACCTGTTTAGTAACTATGTTAAATTCCAGAATTCTGAGATTACGAGAACCTCTAGAGGTTGTATCACCAGCATTATCTGGATTATCAATGGGACTCTGAATAAAAGCATAAAGCTTGTTGCCTTCCAGTGCGATCGCTTCAAACCCTCGGTTATTACGGCGTTGGGCGTAAACTGCTGGTAATACCTCAGTCCCAAAAGTGCCGGCGGGTTGGTCTGGTTCGGTTGCGGTTGCTGTTCCTTGGGGAATAAAACGCTCAAGTAACTTCCCATTCACATCAAAATGATAAATCGCCGGACGGTATTCATCCACCAGCCAATAGTCGCCATTTTCAGCAATGACGATACCTTCTAAATCTGCCCCAAATGTATCATTAGGTAGAACTTGACCATTTAAATCAACAGCAATTTCATCAGTGTAAGCCGTACCACCTTCCCCAGCTTGCACGTTAGGAAGTCCAGTTAATGGGGTTGTACCATCAGCACGGAACAAGCCTGTTCTATCGGTAATAGCGATCGCACCCGTAGTCTGGTTGAGTTCAAAACTGACTATTTCTGGTTGGAAATCGGGTAATAAAAATGGTCTGTTTTGACCTGTGGGTTCACCATTAGGACCACGATCTGTATGGGTAACAAATTTCAAATTACCATTAGCGGCTACTCCTTGGAAATACAACCCCGAAAAACCACCCAAGAAGATATCTTGACCTGTGGAGGTTGTCCCTAATTTGGGCAAGTTGGTAAATTCGTAATTAGTTAATCTGGGTTGGGCTACGGGGTTGCGAGGGTCGTAACTAGTGGTATCAATTTTCAGGACATCGGGTAGAGTATTGGCGATGTTTTCCCAAGGTACAAACTTAAAGTTGCTGCTGATATTTGCTAATTCACCCTCATCATCCACTAGTACCGCCGGATCATTACTACCATCTTGGGTAACAAATAAACCATTGGGAAATGCAGTTCCTAAAGGTACGTTAACGACATCTGCACCGTCTGACTCTTGTACACTGTCAATTCCCTCATTATTACCAACACCAAAACGTCCTAAAAAGTCGTTATTGCCTTCGCGGGTGTAAGCTGCAAAGGTATTATCACCTTGGCTGGATGCGAGTAAGTAGCCTGTACCATTTGCACCGTAGTAAATAGTTAGTCCTTCTACGTCATCTACCAGATTGTTACCACCCAAAGCTTTGACTTTATCAATGAGTTTGCCTGTATTGCTACCATTGGGTTCAGCATCAAATTTCCAAATACCGACATTTTCCTGGCCAATGTAGAGGAAGCCTGTTTCTTGGTCTGCAACCATACCTTCCGTTTGCGGGTCAATTCCTGCATCTGTAGGGATGGTAAATTCCCGGACTCTTTCTGCTCCTATTTTGCCATTACCCATATCAATGAGTTTGAATTGGGCAATATCTCCTGTTTCACGACGACTGGTAAAGACATAGTAATCATTGGTGAAGGGGCTACGATAGAGAGCGAGTCCATAGGAACTACGAGATGATGGTTCGTAGGGAGGGTCAAAGGGTTCTGCTTGAAAAAGAGTACCAATGCTGCTATCGGTGATGTCTTGTAAGTAATTATCATCGGTAGCATTGGGGTTAATTTTGAAGATGGCTAATTTGTCATTATTGCGATCGCTTGCTAGTGCAAAGTCTACTGTTTCACTACCCAGTTGGAAACCATATTGCAAGTCAATATTGTTGTAACGAATCCCACCCGGATTAACTGTTTGCAATAATTCACCAGACAAGTCATAAACCCGCAGTCCGCCATTTTTTACCGAAGTTAATACTAAGCTATCAGCAGAATTAGTGGCATTTACATAGATAGCTGGGTCATCAGCATCAGCCCTTTGATCTACAGGCAGATTATCATCATCCAACAATGCCGGCGTGGTTTCCACTGTAGGTGCAGCACTGGGAAGGATTTCATAAAAGCTCACAGTATTACTAACTTCATGAGAAACTGCCAGCATTGGTTTAGCATTAGGACTATCTTCCGCAGAGATAAATTTTAGACCTTCAGGACTAACATCACCTTCAGTTCTAATATACTGAACAAACTCAGGTGCAGTTGGGTCACTCAGGTTATAAACCATCACCCCACCACCAGCACGTTCTAAGCCCACAAATCCATAAGGAACATCATCAATAATACCAACAACTACACTTTCTGGTTCAGGTCCTTTATTATCTGAACGAGTATCAACCTCATCAGGAGAACCATCATTAGCATTGAAAAGTGTCGGTGTTGCTTGTGACAGAATTTGTTCAATCTGGTTGCCACTGTCGTATACTAATTGACCTTGATTATTCCAAATTGAGAAAGAACGACCACCGTAAGTATACAGTTGATCAAAATCTCCGTCTCCGTCTGTATCTCCCAGAGTATTGGTAATAATTAGACGACCCAGATTTTCATCTTTTTGTAGTTCAGCAGCATTAGGGAAAGCTGTTGGATCAAGTATGACATCTTTAACTCTTGTTTCCTCATTGAAAATATCACCCTCTCCATCATTAGGAGCAGGTAAAATATCATCATCTGTGGGACGAATGCGGGAATCTCCTTCATTTGCAGTGATGTAATAGGTGTTGTTACCAACTTGAAAAGAGCTAATTGCATCCGGTAAATACATCCCCAAGACAGGCCAATTTTCAATATTGATACCATCATCTCTATCACTAGCATCAAGACCATTTCCAGGTAAACTATGGTCTTTGAAACCTAGAGGTACAACCTCAGTAATAGTCCCGCTGGCAATATCAAGAATAGCAACAGCATTATTTTCTTGGAGCGTGATAAAAGCAGTTTGATTATCAGCAGAAACTGCTATATACTCTGGTTCAAAATCTTCAGATGCTGAAGCATTAAGTCCAAAAATCCTGACTCCCTCTGCTTTTAAAGTTGCTTCTTGTCCATTAAATGCCGTGAAATCAGCAGTTGTAACTTTACTATTATCTAAACTGGCAATATCTCCAGAAACATCAATAATGCTAATTGAACCTTCTGGATCAATAGTATAATCTTCACTCGGTTCTCCTTCATTAGCAACAAGTAATTTGCTACCATCGGGAGTAAAGGTGAGCATATCAGGTAAAGCGCCTACAGTCACTTCAGAAATTTTAGTGAGAGTAGTAGCGTCATAGAAAGCAACTTTACCACGGTCGGTACTGTTATTAGCGGAAATGGCAACAGCAATAATGCTATTTGCATTTTCTATTCCTTTTCTAACAGCGACACTCTGAATTCCTCCACCTAAGCTAGAAAGATCAATATTAGTAATCTTGGTAGGATTGCTTGGGTTAGAAACATCAATTACTTGAATAACTGGTTTACCTTCAAATTCCCCAGTCACAAAAAGGCGTTTTGATTTAGGGTCAAAATCAGAAATTTCTGCACCATCTAATTCAATTGTACCTAGTTGATTAAGTTGAATTGTATTTGTCATGGTTATGTCTAGAATTAGATTTTGGATGTTACTTTGTTTGTAGTCAGGACTTTAGTCCTCTTGAGATTTCAAAGCAGGGTGAAAACCCTGACGACAAACCAAAACCTATCCCAGCAAAATTAAGAAATAAATAATAACACGTTAAGAACTCAGTGAATTCAAAATAGAGTCTACGGCTTCTTTGCAGAAGGAGTTGACACCAGTAAACGAATATGTCACTATTGTGTTTGTGGAATTTAGTCACAAAACAAAAATTATCCTTGAACTGGTCTCATAACCGCGCAACTGAATTTAGAAAATATCAGTAAATATGCTGATTTGTTGCAGCGTTGGCAAAGCAAGAGCATTTTACTCTATGGTTGTAACGTTGCTGCTCGCACTGTTCAATTTAGTGTTAATGACGGTGCTGCTACAAGCAATCTTCCCAGTCGCAATGTCACCATTACATCAGTTAACGATGCGCCTGTAGTCACTACAACTAGCACCGCTTTATCCTACATCGAAAATGCAACTACAGCTATTGACCCATCTATCAACGTCAGTGATTTAGATTCAGCAAATCTAGTGAGTGCAACAGTCAGGATTACTTCTGGTTTCGTTTCCAGTCAAGATATCCTCAGTTTCACCAATCAAAACGGAATTTAGACACATGATGTGAATGTTGAACTGACGCTAAGAGAGGAAGAGAAGTGTTGACATGGAGTTTTATATATGTTATGCTGAAATTGATAAGGAAGAACTGTTTTATAAATTAATTGGTATTGTAAAACTTCGCCTAATATATAAACAAATATAGTCATAAATGGTCATTCATAATAGTGAAGTCAGCTAATAAATAGGAATAGAGCCAACCTAACTTTAAGAGTTAGCTAATGTTGGGTTTCGCTGTTGCTCAACCCAACCTACTTTTGTTCTTAACACCAAGGGTAGTCAGCATCAAAAAAGCGATCGCACCTCACCCACAATGCGATCGCTTTTAAAGGATTTACAATTATCCTATTTGCCTACACTAATTTATGAGTCAAAGGCGAAATTAGCAGCAGTCAAACTAGTTGTGTTCACTCCTGTCAGAATAGCAATGGTTGCACTACCAACGGCAATACTGTTGCCACTCAGAGTCAAATCTGCAAAGTCAAAACCAGCACCTTGACCACCAATACCTAACACATCAGTACCGATTTCAAAGTCAACAACGGTGTTAGCAGCACTAGGTAAATCACCGTTGAGAATCCAGAATTGGTCAGCACCAGCACCACCAGAGAGTAAGTTACCACCACCTTCAACAACGTAAAATTGATCATTACCTACACCACCTAGGGCGCGATCGCCATTACCCAGGTAGAATGTATCATTACCAGCACCACCGGACATCCGGTTTTCACCTTGTCCATCAACAGCAGAGAATTCGTCATTCCCACTGCTACCAAAAACGCGATCGCTATCACCCACATAAATGGTATCCTCACCACTACCAGTAAAGACCCGATTATTACCAGCCAAACTTCCACCCAAGGGAACATCTACTTCATCGTTACCAGCACCGGTGAATACTATATCGTTAACTCCATCAAAGTCAACTCCAGCTACTAGGTCATCTATACCCGGTGTACCTGTAACCAGTTCATTGGTCTCTTGACTTAAACCAGCAGCAAGGTTGAGAGGCTGATCTAATTTCAGCAGAATGATTTCGTTGTTGTCAATGACTGGATTTTGAGGATCATTACCCGGACGACCGATTGAGAAGGGATAGTTGTTATCATTGGCTACCAAAATGGTGTTTTTGTCAACAACCAAAACATTCTCAATCGTCACAAATGGGAAGTCAAAGGTTGTTTTTCCATCTCCATTGAGGTCGTTGGGGTCTTGGATATTTAGAAGGTCAGCTACTTCTACTTTTTCGACAAAGCCGTTAGCATCTTTTTTGGACAAATCAACTTTGTAGACTTTCTTAAATTCAGCAGTGCTTCCTTGTCCATTATCCCGCTCAATCACTAAATACTCATTATTATTAATGACTGTGAAATCACCAATAGCATAGCTGGAGTTTTCCAACTTGTAGAAGCCTTGTAATCCCTGGAATTCCTGAGAAGCGACATCAAATTTATAGATTCGCAGTGAACCTGCGGGATCACCGAAAACTGTTCCTTCTAGTAAAGGATACAAGGTTTTTTGGTCGGGACTAATAGCCATTCCCTCAAACCCTTTTGAACCACCAAGATTGGAAACAACAACTTCACCTACAAATTGGTCACGCACCAAGTCACCTGTACTGGGGAAGTCGGTAAAGTAGCCATCAATTCCTAGTTCAATAAACTGTTCATATTCCTTCTTGGGATCACCGTCGTAGTCTGATGCGAGGAAAACATCTTCGTTGCGGAAGGTGTAGGGGTGGACAAGCAATTCCGCATTATGAGCATCTTGTACTAGAGTTGTGGGAGTACCGAGAACTCTATCAGCTTCGTTAATTGTGCCATCAGCATTCAGGTCATCTGGTTGACCATCACCATTATTATCTACGGTGTTAGCAGGAATAATTAACCGCTTGCTGGGGCCAATACCAGAGGCATATTCGGCAATTTTAGCTAGTTCTGCTGTGGTGGTAAGATCGCCGTAGGTGCGAGAATCTCCACTAACTACGAAATCATAGGGCTTTTGTGTGGCTCCGCCATATAATTGAATGAGTGGGATGTCAATATTCTTAGCAGGCATGATCACATTATTGAGTTCTTGGAGATTGCCTACTTCAAAAGATTGAATAAATACCCGCTTTGGATCGGTGAAGTTATTAGCAACTAAGGTATCAACTAGCAACTGTCCTAAATTGGTGTTGATTTTGGTAGTACCATCTAGGCGTGTACCTTCAGTAGCAAAGTAGGTGGGGTGTTTGGTTTCTGGATAAATACCAATTTTGCGACCTGTTTCTGTTTCTACCTGTTTGACTAAATCAATGATTTCTTGGAGGGTGGGAACTTCTAAGTTGTCATTGTCATATTCTGTTCCCCGCAGGTCTGGTAGACGTTCGATCGCTTTGAGGGTTTTAATTTCTGCTAAAGTCAAGTCTTCGGTAAACCAACCTGTAATGGTGCGACCATCAACAACTTTAGTAGTTTTACGGTCTGCAAATTCTGGACGGGTAGCAATATCTGTGCTGGTGTCCGTGCGGTTGATTGTACCATCAGCATTGAGAATTGCTAAGGCGTTTTCGTGACGTGCGACTAAAATTCCATCTTTGGTAGCTACCAAATCAGGTTCAATAAAATCAGCCCCATCTGCGATCGCTAATTTGTAAGCTGCTAAGGTATGTTCTGGACGTGAACCACTCGCACCTCTGTGACCAATTACTAAAGGTGCATTACCATCTAAGGTATTAAACTCGGTTTTAGCCAGCACATCAGGGTTTTGGGGCGATCTAACGAATGGACTGGTTATGCGATCTCGTGCTAAGTCACCTGTACCAGGAAAATCGGTAAAATATCCATCAACACCTAAATTGATAAACTGTTTAAATTCTTCTTCTGGATTGCCATTATAATCTGAGGCTAAGTAACGTCCTTCGTTGCGGAAAGTGTAGGGATGTACCAACAAACCTGCATCATGGGCATCTTGAACTAAAGTAGTAGGAGCAGTCAGAGTTTTATCAGCATCGTTAACTGCACCATCACCATTGACATCATCCGCTGCACCATCGTTATTAGCATCCACACCCTTTACAGAAACAATCATCCGTTTCCAGGGGCCAATACCATCCGCATAGGTAGCAATTTCCTCTAACCCTGCAACTGTCCGTAAGTCTGCATAATCGCGGTTGTCACCACTAACCACGAAATCGTAGGGTTGAACTTCTTGCAGAGAACCATCAAGATTAACATCATAAGCATCCAACAACTGAACTAGAGGGATATCAGTTTTCCCATTTAGTTCTTTGAGGTTAGCGACTTCAAAAGATTGGATAAATATTCGACTAGGATCTGTGAAATCTGCTGCTTCCAGAGTTGCTAACAGCGGTTCTTCTAAAGATAGATTCAGATTATCGTGAAAAGTTGGATGTTTCGTTTCTGGATAAATACCAATTTTGCGACCTGTATCTACTTCTACCTGTTTAACTAAATCAATGATTTCCGCAAAAGTAGGAATTTCATACAAATCATTAAACACTTGAGTGCGGAAACTTTGGGGCATTTTTGCCCGCAGTGTTTTGATTTCTGCCAGAGTAAAATCAGAAGCGAAATATGCAGTGACTTCTACACCATCCAGCATCTTGGTAGATTTGCGTTCTGCACCAAAAACTTCTGCTACATTGGTAGTATCATCTAGCATGGGTTCGTGACGCGCAATTAGCACACCATCTTTAGTAGAAACCAAATCTGGTTCAATGAAGTCTGCACCTCGTTCAATTGCTAATTTATAAGATCCTAGGGTATGTTCTGGAAGTTCACCACTAGCACCCCGGTGTCCAATCACAATTGGCGCTTCACCATTTAAGGTATTTAGTGTGACTGTGTTAGG
Organism: Anabaena catenula FACHB-362; assembly: GCF_014698735.1. GTDB lineage: Bacteria > Cyanobacteriota > Cyanobacteriia > Cyanobacteriales > Nostocaceae > Anabaena > Anabaena variabilis_A. Next base: position 91,509 of record NZ_JACJTQ010000014.1, on the reverse strand, counting down.
TGTAGGAATAGGTGCATCTAACAGCTTACCACTAGCATCAAAATGTAACAGATAAGGACCAAATTCGTCACCAATCCAGATTGAACCATCTTCCGCAATTACAAAAGATTCAATATCAAAATCTGCACCAGTTAATAATCTTGCGCTAGTTCCCTCATTCACAATTGTGAAAGGAACTTTATTATTAGGGTCAGATAATTGAATGAAATCTAAAGTATTAACAGTACCATCACCATTTTCTATTCCCTTAAAATTGGGATCTACACGATGGATACGCAGCAAATAATCGGCACTATTATCTTTGCTTCCATAACCATTATCTGACAGGAAATACAAAGTATTATTTTTAGCGAATTGTACACCACTAAAACCTTGGATTGGCTGTCCGGGGAAAGGACCAGTGATGCCATTACCAGAGATCCCATTTCCCGAATCAGGCCCCTCAGCAAAGGTATCAGCAGGTAAAGAAGCAAAACTGATTAACTCAACTTGGGAAACCATATATTTAGTATTTCTCTTCTTGGTTTTGGTTTTTTACGCATTATTGAATTTCTCTTTACATCTCTGCGAGGATTCAAAATCAAATTCTCACCTTATATAGCAGGAGTCAGGAGTCAGGAGTAAAACCCTCTTGTAGTGAGAGTTTCATTATCAATTGATTTCCTAACCACCCTGTCCACGGCTATAACTCTTACTTAGAAAAGTATTTCCAAATTGTCATCAGATGATTGAGTCCATACTTTTAATTTGGACTTCTTCATTAAAATCGATAACAATTTGACACAATCAGCATACTTGTCTAGAGGTAATGGTACTCAAATCCGCTAAATTTGAGTTCAATAAAATGAGATGTTTAATTCAAATTCATCGAAGTAAGTATGAAGAAATTCAACTAGCAATCACAATAATTTCATTGAAAGATTAAGGTAAAAATAAATTCAGTAAAATAAAAGGTTAAAATAAGTTTATATATATAGTTAGGACTTACGCAACTGTCACAAATTTTTATACCAATTAAACCCTCTGGATTTTGTAGGTCTCAAACCCTTGCTGTACCGTTAAATTTTAGTGAACCAAATAACTTACACTTTAATTAATACAAATATATAGCAATCCTAAATGATTCATGAATACTTTCTGTTCCCTGTTCCCTGTTCCCTGTTCCCTGTTCCCTTCCCTCACCGATAAGTTCTCAACTCAAATAGGATCGCTATAGAAGATGATCAATAAACCCGATTTCCAGCCTTGTTACTCCGTTGAAACCATAGAACCAGACCAGGTATTTCTCTTATCCGAGAGAGAGGCAGTTTGGTTGAGCGATCGCTTTTCTTGTCGCATAGCTTCTTTAGTACGAGATGCTCATCTTAGCATTGACGAAATTATCGACATAATCCAACTCGAACTACTGCAACAACAACCAACTTCTCAAGAAACAACCGACTTTTTCCAAAATGCTCTCAATGTCACTATCAAGACCCAATATGCCCTATTTCAAATGGAACAACAGGGCTATCTGGTAGAACAAGATGACTCACTACCCTCCCACCTAGCCATCTTCTGTCATCATCTCAACATTACTCCCACAGTCGCTGCTCAACGATTACAATCAGCTACAGTTGCAGTCAAAGCCATAGGTTCTCTTCCTAGCGACGACTTCATAGCCATCCTCAAATCTCTGCATATTCAAGTAGCTGATACAGGAGATTTCACAGTAGTCTTGACTGACGACTACCTCCACCCTCAGCTAGAAGAATTTAATCAACAAGCATTAAAGTCAAAATCTCCTTGGATACTAGTTAATCCCTTAGGAACAATTACCTGGATGGGACCGATATTTTATCCCCACAAAACCGGGTGCTGGGAATGTCTAGCACACCGTTTACGAGACAATCAACCAGTCCAAAGTTTTATCCAAAGACATAAGAAGAATTCCCCCTCATTTTCCCCTCCTCTAGGGTTTCTCACTTCTACAGTGCAAACAGCATTAGGAATGGTAGCTACAGAGGTTTTTAAGTGGATTATCCAAGACGGAAATCAACAATTAGAAGGAACTTTATTGACCTATGATACCCTTACTCTCCAAACCCAAAACCATATCCTCGTTAAGCGTCCCCAATGTCCTAGCTGTGCAGATATAAATGGATTGAACAACAAACCCCTACCCGTTGTTCTAGGACACCGTAAGAAAAACTTTACCGCAGACGGAGGACATCGTTATTGTTCACCCCAAGAAACTTTCAGAAAATATCAACATCATATTAGTCCTATTACGGGCATTATCCGAGAACTACAAAAACTACCAGGAAATGGGTTAACTCATACTTATTTAGCCAAGCATCATTTTCTCAGTATCTTTGACGATTTAGACAGTTTACGCCAAAACATCGGCGGTAGAAGTGCAGGAAAAGGGAAGACTGACATTCAAGCCAGGGTGAGCGGTTTCTGTGAAGGTATTGAAAGGTATTCTGGAGTATTTCAGGGAGATGAAATTAGACACAAAGGCAGTTACCAACAATTGGGAAATAAAGCTATTCATCCCAATGTCTGTATGAATTTCAGCGAACAGCAATACCAGAATCGGGAACAATGGAATGCCAAAAGTAAAGGTTGGTTTCAAAAAATCCCTGAACCATTTGATATAGAAAAAGAAATCGACTGGACACCAGTTTGGTCTTTAACCCATCAAGAATTCAAATATCTGCCAACAGCTTATTGCTATTATGGCTATTCTCAATCCCATAAACCTGACTGTTGGGCAGACTCCAATGGATGTGCGGCAGGTAATACACTCGAAGAAGCTATTCTCCAAGGATTTATGGAATTAGTTGAGCGTGATTGTGTAGCCTTGTGGTGGTATAACCATCTAAAAAAACCTCAAGTAGATTTAGATAGTTTCGATCAGCCTTATTTCCAGGAACTGAAGAAATATTACCAAGCCATTAACAGAGAATTGTGGGTTTTAGATATTACTAGTGACCTCAATATTCCGGCTTTCGCTGCTATTAGTCGCCGCACAGATCGAGAAATAGAAGATATTATCTTAGGCTATGGAACCCATTTTGACCCTCAGATTGCCATTAGTCGAGCTTTAACTGAAGTTAACCAAATACTACCTAACGTTTTATCGGCTCAAGCGGATGGTACTACCCAATATCCCCCATCGGCTGATCCCTTAGCAATAGAATGGTGGAAATCTGCGACTGTAGCAAATCAACCTTATCTCCTTCCTGATACTCTCAGTGTCGCTAAAGTTAATGCAGATTATCCCCAACTAGCCAGTGATGATCTTCTCGAAGATATTAGGCTTTGTCAACAAATAGTTGAAAAAAATGGTCTGGAAATGCTAGTTCTAGATCAGACTCGTGCCGATATTGGGCTGAGAGTAGCTAAGGTAATTGTGCCAGGAATGCGACATATGTGGAAACGCTTAGGTACAGGACGGCTTTATGAAATTCCTCTCAAAATGGGTTGGTTGAAAGAGTCTTTGACAGAAGACCAATTGAACCCTTATCCCATGTGGATGTAGTTTAACCTGAGAGAGCATTGTCGGTCTTCGAGAATAGAGACTTCCAAATAAAAAAATCTCCAATTTGTAGGGTGGGTTAGGACTCTAGTCCGTAACCCACCATAAATTTAAGGGATAATGGTGGGTTACGCTGCGTAACCCACCCTACAATTTTTGGGTAATTTATTTTTTTGTGTTCCCTAAACTTTACAACTCGGAGGCTTTTGGCATCTGCCATACCTGAATTTAACTGAATTTAACTGAATTAAACTAAATTAAACTTAAGTAAACTGAATTTAGTTAATTTTTAATAGTCCTGATTTTAACTCAACTCTTGAGGTGAAAAACCAAAGATACTATAGTAGTCCGGTTGGACTTCTAATAGCTTGCGTGCTGTAGCCATACTAACTCGTAGAAGCTATTCCTAAAGTTTGTTCACCTTTCATTTTTCATTTAAGATTGCTGTACTTGTATTAGGACAGAATTAATTACATGATTTCTATCAATTCTTTATCATCCAAAGATTTCAGCCTAGATTTTGTGTAATTAATTTTGTCCATTTATTTAAATAACCTCAAATTTTGAATTCCCTGTTCGCATAGTAAGCTGTAGAGAAAGCTTTGACAGGTAGCAATATGAATGATGTTTGCTCAAAGTTTTAAACAGGATAATTTATACTGATAACTGTCTGAAATTTCCCAGGTTTTATGCTGCACGGATATAAAATTATTGATGCTGATTCCCATGTGATTGAGCCTCCGCAGATATGGGCTAAGTACTTAGCCCCGGAATTCAAGCATTTTGCACCCTCCCCAGACATGAAAATTCACGGGGAAGACATTGCCGAAAAGATATCCCAGCAAATGCGAGAAATGGGCAATCAAGAGATGATGCAGGCTCATCCCCATGCTTATCTTCATCGCTACGATCCAGAATCTCACCTCCAAGCAATGGTGCAAATGGGGGTTGATATAGCGTTTATTTATCCTACTTATGGACTGTGGCTCTTTGCCATTGATACCATGCCCGCCGAAGTGGTAGGAGCCTTTACCCATGCTTACAATACGTGGTTATACGAAGAATTTTGTAGCTATGCTCCAGACAGATTGAAAGGAGTAGGAGCGATTAATCTTCATGCACCAGAGCAAATGGTGTCAGAATTACATCGCATAGCTGATTTTGGCTGGAAGGCGGTGTTTTTACGTCCTAACCCGGTAAAAGGGCGAATTTTGAGCGATCGCACTTATGAACCATTTTGGACAGCCTGCGAGGAGTTAGGTATATCAGTTGGAATTCATGAAGGAACTCATAGCCGCTTACCAACTACAGGCGCAGATAGGTTTAATACTCGCTTTGCACTGCACGCTTGTTCTCATCCAACGGAACAGATGATGGCATTATTAGCCTTAATTGAAGGAGGGGTGTTAGAGCGTCACCCTCAGCTAAGGGTAGGTTTTCTAGAGTCTGGTTGTGGTTGGCTTCCTTATTGGCTCTGGAGAATGGATGAAGAATATAAAAATTTACACTGGGAGGTTAAAAACCATGTAAAAATACCTCCATCGGAATATTTCCGTCGTCAGTGTTTTGTGTCTATTGACCCTTCTGAACCTTATTTAGCTCAAATTATCGAGTATATCGGTGATGATAACTTAATTTTCGGCTCTGATTACCCTCACATGGATCATAAACCGGACATCGTGAACACAGTTATAGAGCTTGAGGCACAGTTATCTCCAGAAACAATACAAAAGATTGTTTGGGATAATCCGGCTCGATTCTATTACTGTACATAAATTAAGATTTGTTTGTAATTATCAAACATTAATTAAACTGTTTGGTATTTATCCAAAAATAAATCTTTCCATTTTTATCGATAACATTTACTAAATCATAAAAGGAGAATCATCATGTTTGGAAGCAGAGATTTTGTGTCAAAGTGTAGTGAGATAAATGAGAACGACATCGTCGAAATAATACCAGTCAAAGAACTATTGCAAATGAGCAAAAAACTTTCTCAAGTTATTGCTTATATATGGCTGAATCAAAATAGAGAAATTGCGAAAGAGTTAAGTAAATACTTCACAGACACTCATATAGACGGTGATAATCATGATAAAGTCTATTACCTGTTATTTGCTCACGAGAGTGGTGAGAGAGAATATCAGAAAGCATATAAGTTACTATCGGAAGCCTTTGGAGATCGAGAAGGCTTTCTTCCCATATTCAACCCATCATATAGGGAATATTGGGGTACGAAAGTCATATATAATGCTTTTGAAGGTTGTATTTTGGATGTTGATCGCAATGACAAGCAGACCTTGGTTTGCCACATTCCCTATCCTCCACGTCCTATAATTTCAGATAGCGAATATGATAAAACGGCACCACTCACTACAGGAGAATTGGCAGAATGGATAGAGCAACCTTTTAATATACCTCCGTACTGTTCACCAAACCCTTATATTCCTACAACCTGCACTTAAATGAAATAATCAAGGTGTTGTAATTTTGAGTATTAAGCTTGTTACCGCGTTTCCCTAGTACATGAAAGCCTGTAAAGCTTATAAATCAAGGGTTAGATTGTACTTAACTCAAACAGGAACTGCGATAAGTTTAATAACGAATAGGGGTAATATTAGTGATTATTGCCCCTCAAAGACTTACCATCTGACTTATTGAAACAGTCTGTAAAAAAAACTTTTGTACTTCTTGATATAATAAGACTTAACAAGTATTAAAATCATCTAATTATAAAAAATTATGATTATTAAAGACCCTCAGCAACTTTTACCAAATCAAAGAAATTGTGATTGGGCAATACCAGAAATGATACTTGAAATTCCCGCTCACAATGTTCCCTTACATCCAAAAAGTATAGAAAAACTGTTAATAACAGCAAACGCAAAAAAGCAAATAATAGCTTTTCAACCTATCCTGCCAGTAGCATCAGAATTAGGTTTACCCTCCTATCCCATACTGGCATATTTATATCCGCAAGAATTAAGTCATATTTGGCATCAATTACGCCAAAAAATTGAACTTCAAACTCAAGAAAATTTATTTACTAAAATATCTTATACTCTCATTTCTCAAACTGATATTGATGAGCAAATACATTACTTTGCTAACTATTATGGAGTAGCAGTTAAACCCTCCTATGTTAGAGTAATTGTCGGGAATACTTGTAATCTCAAATGCGTCATGTGTCCTTACCATAGTGCTGTGATAAAACCTACTCATAGCACAGACTTCTTCAAAGGTAACAAAGCAATGTCTTGGCAGATGATGCAGAAATTAGCCAAAGAGTGTGGAGAAGCAAAAATTGGCATCTTAATTGGTAGCATTGAAGAACCAATACTTCATCCTAAAATTGTAGAGTTTGTCCAACTCTGTAAACAGCAAGGAGTTCCCAGAGTTCATATCACAACCAATGGACAACTATTAGATAAAACTTGTTCTCAAGCATTATTGCAAGCTGGTTTAACAAGTATTGATATTAGTATTGATGCTGCTACTCCAGATACTTATCGAAAAGTTCGGGGAGCCGATTTTAACAGAGTTATATCTAATGTTATTAATTTTATTCAACTCAGAGATAAATTGAATATTAACTGTGAAATTAGAACATCTTTTGTGAGAAATAAAAATGTATCTCTTGAAGAAGAAGAACAGTTTCGAGAGTATTGGTTATCAAAAATAAATAGTATTTTTATATTGAACCTTGCCGAGTATAAAGAAAGTAATATGCGTCTTGAAACTATGAACGAAATTGGCAATAGTTCTTTACAATATTATAAACAAAAAGCAGGTGGACGCTGGCCTTGTTTGTTCCCTTTCACAGAAATTGTAGTTTTACCTGACGGCGCAATATACTACTGTATCGAAACCTTATTTAGACTTGGGTTTGAGCAAAATATTGAAAGTTTGGGAAATTATAATGAACAAACACTGCAAAATATTTGGAGTGGAGATTTATTTAACAGACTGAGACAAGATTTAATACTTAATCAGTTAGAAAATACACATATATGTAAAAACTGTGATACGTGGACATCACAAGTAATGACAACATATATAGAAGGAAAATATCAAGTTTTAACAACTACAATTACAGAAATTTACCAGAAAATGAACTCTAATGATAAAGGTTATCTATCTAGAGGATAATTAAAATTTTAAATATGATCAAATCAAGTGCATAAAAAAATGGATGGCTACGAAATTTATGGTTAATATAGCAGAATATCAGACAAATGAAAAAATATATGAAAGTGCCAATTCACTAGTTTATCGAGGCATTTTTAAGCTCAATAATCAACAAATTATTCTAAAAATTCTTAAAGATAATTACCCTATTCCTTCAGAATTAACTCGATATAAACAAGAATATGAAATCATTAGTTTATTGAACGATAATAATATTATCAAAACCTATAACTTACTTCGATATCAAAATAGTTTAGTAATAGTATTGGAAGATTTTGGTGGTCAATCTTTAAAGATATTAACATCCAAACATCAATTTACCTTAGAAGAATTTCTAACTATCGCTATCAAAATTACTGAGAGTTTGGCAGCTATTCATACTGCTAACATTATCCATAAAGACATTAATCCTTCTAATATTGTCTATAACCCAAAAACTGAACAACTTAAAATAATTGATTTTGGGATTTCTACCCGTTTATTTCAAGAAAATCAGACAGTTGACAACATTAATCAATTAGAAGGAACTTTAGCTTATATCGCTCCAGAGCAAACTGGTAGAATGAACAGATCAATAGATTATCGTGTTGATTTTTACTCTCTAGGTGTTACCTTTTATGAACTTTTAACTCATCAACTGCCCTTTGTAACTGATAACCCAATTGAATTAGTTCATTCTCATATCGCACAACAACCGCAAAGACCTCATGAACTAATTTCTTCTATTCCTGTGCCAATATCTAATATTGTCATGAAATTATTGGCTAAAACCCCAGAGGAAAGATATCAAAGTGCATGGGGAATTAAAGCCGATTTAGAAACCTGTCTTCAGCAATTAAAAACTACAGGAAAAATTGCTCATTTTTCTTTAGGTAATCAAGATATTTCTGATAAGTTTTATATTACTCAAAAACTCTATGGACGAGAGCAAGAAATTAATCAACTATTAACCACTTTTGAGCGAGTCAGCCAAGGTAAATCGGAAATAATTCTGGTTGCTGGTTATTCAGGTATCGGTAAATCTGCCTTAGTCAATGAAATTCATAAACCCATTACGCAACAAAGAGGATATTTTATTAATGGCAAATTTGACCAGTTACAGCGAGATATTCCTTACACAGCAATCACACAAGCTTTTCAAGGTTTAATCCGCCAACTTTTGAGTGAACCGGAAATAATTCTACAAAATTGGAAAGATAAAATATTAGCAGCTTTAGGAAATAATGGTCAAATAATTATTGATGTCATTCCTGACTTAGAAAAGATTATAGGTAAACAGCCATCTGTTGAGCAACTAGGAGCAAATGAAGCGCAAAACCGCTTTAACTCATTCTTTGCTAGATTTATTCAAATTTTCAGTCAAAAGGAACACCCTTTAGCTATCTTTTTCGATGACTTACAATGGGCAGATTTATCATCTTTGAATTTACTTGAAAAATTAATTACCAATGCTGACAGCCAATATTTATTAATTATAGGAGCATACCGAGATAATGAAGTCAGTCCTACCCACCCTTTAATGCAAACATTAGAACAAATTAAAAAAGCTGAAACTACAGTTAATCAAATCATGCTTCAAGCTTTGGGAATCAGCGATGTTAAACAATTAATTGCTGATACTTTAAATTGCTCCAGGGAATATGTACAATCTTTAGCAGAGTTAATGACTAAAAAAACTGCTGGTAATTCTTTCTTTATTACTCAATTACTCCGTACATTATACAAAGAAAAACTCTTGGTATTTAACGTTCCTCAAGCTCCTATTAATCAAGGAGAACATAGCCGAGGTTTTTGGCAGTGGGATATTCAGCAAATTCAACAAGTAGGAATAACTGATAATGTAGTTGATTTGATGGTTAGAAAAATTGAAAACTTAGACTATAATACCCAGAACGTTTTAAAATTAGCTGCTTGTATAGGAAATAAATTTACTTTGGAAGTTCTTTCCATTGTCAATAAAAAATCTCAAACACTTACTTCTCAAGAATTACAGCCTGCACTCAAAGAAGGATTAATTATTCCCTTAAGTAATGATTACAAAGTACCCTTGCTATGGAGTCAGGAAGAAGTTTTAAATACTACTGCCAATATATCCTCTAATTTTATTCCAAAATATCCTCAATTTGTACATTATAAATTTTTACATGACAGAGTTCAACAAGCAGCTTATATTCTAATTCAACAAGACGATAAAAAAGCAGTTCATCTAGAAATAGGTCGTCATTTATTGAAAAATACTCAACAAAATGAATTGGCAGAAAACATTTTTAATATCGTCAATCAACTGAATGAAGGAATAGATTTGATTAGTGATCAGCTAGAGAAAAAAGAGTTAGCTAGATTAAATTGTCAGGCTGGAAAAAAAGCAGAAATGTCAGCAGCTTATGAATCAGCTTTAAAATATCTAGAAAATGGAGCAAAAGCATTAGCCTTAAATAGCTGGGAAGATGAATATGAATTAACTATTGAAATATATATAAAATATTTGGAAGCTATTGCTTTAACTACAAGATTTGAACAAGTAGAAGAATTGTCTAAAATAATTCTCAAATATGCTAAACAAAGTCTCGAAAAAGCAAGAGTGTACCAGATAATAAACTTGTCATACTATGCTCAATTACAACCAGAAAAAATCATAGATATTGGACGAAAAGCTTTAGCAGAATTAGGAATATATTTACCAATCGAAGCAAGTGAAATAGAAAAAGAAATTAACCAAAAACAAAAAGATATAAATTGGTTATTGAATCAAATAAATATAGAAGATTTAATTAATTACCATTTAATGAATGAGTTAGAGCATACTGCCATAGTATCAATACTACAGCAGATGAATACTGCTACGCTTACCATAAATTTTTCCTTATTTATTTTAGTTATATTAACTCAGGTACATCTCTGTCTTCAATATGGAAATCCTCCTCAATCTCCTAGCATATATATTCTTTACGGAATGATTTTATGTTTAAGGGGAGATACTGATTTAGGATTTGAGTTTGGTAATCTGTCTCTAAAACTACTTAAAAAATTTAATATTTTTAAATTAGAAGCCTTGGTAACGCATGTTTACTATTTTTCATTATGGCACTGGAAAGAGTCTATTCAAAATAGAATTGTAGAAGAAAAATTACTAAAAGCATTTCAAATAGGTATAGACACAGGAGACTATGAATACGCTAGCTACACAGCCATAGACTATTGCCTTATCCGGTTTTTTAGAGGAGATAATTTAGATGATGTTGACTATAGCTATACGAAATATACCAGACAAATATTGAAATTGCGGCAAAGATATTCACTTAATTATATTAAAATATGCCAAAGCATCGTAGTGGAATTAGTACGTAAAGAAAATATCTATTTGGAAGATTTAACGCAAGATAATAACGAATGGTTGTTATTTATCAGATACTTTGCTACAACAACTTCCTGCTATTTTTTAAAAGATTATATTCAGGCTGCTGCTAACGCAATTAATGCAGAAAAATATGTTAAAGCTTGCGGCGTATTTTTACCTGCTACACAGCATAATTTATACTATTCTTTGAGTTTAATTGCCTATTATAATACTTGTGAGAAAAATCAGCAAAAGGAATTTATTGAGCAAGTAGACAAAAATCAGGAGAGTATGAAAATATGGGCTAATAATTGTCCAGCCAATTTTCAACATAAATATGATTTAGTTGCAGCTGAGAAAGCGCGAGTATTAGGAGAAAATTGGCAAGCGGAAGAATTATATGAAAAAGCTATTCAAGGTGCTAAAAAATATGAATTTATCCATGAAGAAGCTCTAGCTTATGAACGAGCAGCAGAATTTTATCTACAACTAGGTAGGGAAGAGATTGGTCAGTTATATTTGAGAAATGCCCATCATTGTTACGCTCGCTGGGGAGCTAAAGCCAAAGTCAAACAATTAGAAGATGAATATCCACAATATTTTATAGGAATTACAAACCAAGGGAAGGCTAAAAGCCTCAGTCCCACTATTTCTACTAGTGATAATGATGGAACATTCCTCGATTTAACAACAGTTATTAAAGCATCTCAAGCCCTAGCAGGAGAAATTGTTCTAGGTAAGTTGCTGGCAAAGTTAATGAAAATTGTGATTGAGAATGCTGGCGCTCAAAAAGGCTTTCTGCTTCTACATTCTGATGATCACTGGGTGATTGAAGCAGTGGGAGCAATAGATTCTGATGACGTTAACATACTACAATCCATCCCAGTAGACTCACCAGATGCCTCCACCCAGACTCCGTTGCTTTCAGTCGCTATCATCAACTATGTCGCCCGCACTCAGGAAAATGTAGTTCTCAATGATGCCACCCAAGAGGGACAATTTACCCGCGATTCCTATATTGTTACCACTCAACCTAAATCAATTCTCTGCACTCCCCTACTCAATCAAGGGAAATTGAGCGGTATTTTATATTTAGAAAATAATCTCACAACGGGGGCATTTACACCAGAGAGAGTCGAAGTTTTAAATATACTTTCTAGTCAAGCTGCTATCTCTATTGAAAATTCTCGTCTTTACACAACCTTAGAACAAAAAGTAGAAGAACGTACTCAAGAATTATCACAAACTCTGGAAATTCTCAAAGCCACTCAAGCTAAATTAGAATTTGAAAATGCCCTGCTAAAAAGTGCCGAAGAAAATTCAATTTATGATTATCAAGTTGGCGGTAGTTTGCCAATTGATGCTCCTACTTATGTAGTGCGTTCTGCTGACCGTTATCTCTACAAAGCATTAAAAACTGGAGACTTTTGTTATATTCTCAATACCCGACAAATGGGTAAATCAAGTTTGATGGTGCGGATGATGCATTACTTGCAGCAAGAAGGTTTTTGCTGTGCTGCCATTGATATGACCCGAATTGGCAGTGAAAACATTACTCCTGAGCAATGGTATAAGGGATTAGCTGTGGAGTTGTGGCAAGGTTTTGATCTGCTCGGTAAGGTTAATTTAAAAGCTTGGTGGCAAGAAAATATCGAACTTTCCCCTGTACAGCGATTGAGTAGATTTTTTGAAGAAGTTCTGTTAAATGAAGTTAAATTATCAGATAATACTCCTGCACCTAAAATAGTCATCTTTTTAGATGAAATTGATAGTATTTTAGGTTTAGATTTCTCAGTTAATGACTTCTTTGCCTTAGTTCGCTCCTGCTATAATCAGCGCGGTATTAATCTAGAGTATAAGCGGTTGTGCTTTGTTTTATTGGGAGTTGCTACTCCGAGTGATTTAATCACAGATTATCGCCGCACGCCTTTTAATATTGGTCAAGCAATTCAATTGCATGGCTTCCAATTACACGAAGCCCAACCTCTACTACACGGGTTCTCAGACAAGGTTAGCAACCCGCAAGCAGTACTTAAAGAAGTTTTATTTTGGACTAATGGCCAACCTTTTTTAACTCAAAAAATTTGCCGAATGATTTGTAGTTCTTCCGCTTCTATTCCCGAAAAAAATGAAAAAGCCTGGATTGAAAATTTGATCTGCACAAATATTATAAAAGATTGGGAAGCTCAAGACGAACCAGAGCATTTAAGGACGATTAAAGATCGCATTCTCAAGGGTGAACGACAAGCTACATCACTGCTAGAACTGTATCGACGAATTTTAGAGCAAGGACAGGTGAAGGCAGTTGATAGTCCAGAAGAGCAAGAATTAATATTATCAGGATTATTAGTTAAAGAACAAAGTTATTTAAAAATTCATAACCGGATTTATGAAGCTATTTTTAATCATAGCTGGATTTCCCAACACACATAATCTTGCACTTGGTTGTCTCCAAAAACATTAAAACTCTTACTTGACAAATATTTCAGCTTTATTCAGCAAGCCCTAATTACTTATTTTACTTTATTTGCGAAATATTACAGCAAATTTTGATAGCAAAGCGCTCCGTAGGAATCAAATGTGCCACAGATGAAAAGGGTTAAACCCAGTGCTAGACTACATTATGAGATTTATTTTGGTGGCGGGTTTGATCGAAAACAGCTGTAATATTATCTGTTGGTAAATGTTAACAAGAAGTCAATTGGAAATTCCCTAGAACACTATAGTTGTCTATCTTTATAGACCTTTGAAAAAGGATAAATTGATGTCTAATTCTCTGTTTTCTAGAATAACTAATTGGATATATTCATGGTTTATACTGGTATACTCATTGAGTTTAGTGATAGTATCAAAATATTGTGCTTCTCGTTGCATATCCAAAGGTGTAGCATTAGGACAGTCTTTTTTGGTGGTCACTAAATTGGAAATCGCCAAAGTGCCTCGATTAAGTTTGTAGTTAGCAGTGTAGTTATTGCATACTGTAAAACCGATAATCTTATCGGTTCCATCAAAATAGATCCTAATCTTGCTATTTCCTAGTTTTCGATCTAGACCACTTGCAAGGACATAATCACCTCTACTTATATTAAAATAATCATTGGCAAAAGCTTTACCAGTAAAGCCAAGCAGACAAACAACAGCTAACGGTAAACAGAAGGCAGATTTAACAAAAGAACGAGTCATAGGGTCCTCTGAAGATTTGGATTGTTACATTTAGAGTATATTTTGTTTTGTCAATTAAGAATTGAGTTAAATTCAGGATCATCAAAATTCAGCTTAATTCAGTTAAATTTAGATATTGTAAAGTGCATGTAAGATTTTATACTTGATTGATTCTTAAATTTCCTAGAAAATACCAATGTTTACCCAAATCAAAGCTACTTCGTTATGGTTTTTAATTTAGATGAGGCAATTAAAATTGCTAACTATGCGGTTTTGGCAAAGTTCAATAGACCCTTAACGGATATTGAAATAATAGTAATTAAAGGAGCTTGGGAACGAGAAGAATATGACCAAATTGCAGCTAAAAACCAGTATGCAACAAGTTATATCAGTCAAGATATTGCGCCCAAGCTTTGGAAATCATTAACAGAAGCTCTAGGAGAAAAAGTTAAAAAAAGTAATTTTAAAGAAGCTTTAAAACGACGTTGGGAAAAGCAATGTTGGGATAGGCAATTTACATCTGAATATTATTTACCAAACCCAGAATTGATAACGACTAACAGCCAACAGCGTCACAGCAAGCTGAAAGAAGCTCGTCCTCAGACCTATTTAACTCAAGCTAAACACAGCTTACCGATTTCAGAATTATATGTGGAGCGTTTTGGCATTGAATTTCTCTGCTATGAAACTCTGTTGCAGTCCGGTTCCTTGATTCGGGTTAAAGCACCTAAACTAATGGGTAAAACCTCCCTCATGGAAAGGGTATTGGCTAAAGTGGCAAAGCAGGGCTATCGTACAGTCAGTTTAAGTTTAGAAATGGCAGATCGGCAAACTCATCTGACTCACCTGAATAAATTTTTACGCTGGTTCTGCCTCAATCTTAGCCGAGAATTGAAGCTACCCAATCAGTTAGATGAATATTGGGATGAAGAAGGTATGGGTGCGAAGGTAAGTTGCACAACTTATTTAGAAGAATACCTCTTGGCAGCAACAGATAGTCCTCTAGTTTTATACTTAGATGATGTGGACGCACTTTTCCCTTATCCTGAAGTTTATGAAGACTTTTTTGGGTTGTTGCGTTCTTGGTATGAGAAAGCCAGAAGCCGCACAAACTGGAAAAAGCTGCGATTAGCGATCGCACATTCTACTGATGTTTATATCCGTCTGAATATTAATCAGTCACCTTTTAATGTGGGATTACCCATTGAACTGCCAGAGTTAACTAAAGACGAAGTTCAGGTATTTGCTCAACAATATGGATTAGCTGAAGATTCATCTTTAGTATATCCCTTAATGCAACTGGTAGGTGGTCATCCTTATTTGTTGCAGCAGGCATTTTCTCACCTCAAAAGTTATCCTGATATCACTCTTGAGCAATTGTTATCAGAGGCTAGAACTGACGCAGGTATTTATCGCCATCATTTACGAGAATTTTGGTTGAGTTTACAACAGGAACTGAAACTGATGACAGCATTTAAAACAGTTGTTACTTCTAATAAGCCTGTACGATTGGAAGCAATCTCAGCTTATCAGTTGCAGAGTATGGGTTTGGTGAAGCTTGCGGGTAATGAAGTAGAGCCGCGTTGTCAGTTATATCGTAGTTATTTTAGTGATGTGTTGGGAGTTAGAGGAATGTAAATCATATAGAATTAATATTTGATTTTTGAAATATACGTAGCATTGCCCACCAAAACCCGCCTCCGGTGGGCATTGCCCACCCTACACTACTTAAAATTTTATGGCTACGCCACGCAAGCTATCAAATATCATTTATGATTCCTATAGTTAAAATATAGGATGCGAAATCGCCCTTCTCCCTACAAAAAAGCGATCGCCTACGCTGTATGTTCCGCTATTGCAATTCCGATAAAGGGGCTTTTTTCAATCAGCTAAAATACTCAAAATCTTGGTATTTTTCTACGAATTGTCCGTGTTCTCCTGTGCAGACAGCCTGACAGATTCTACGTTAACATTGAGTTTTTGAGCAATCTCTTCTACGCTCATTCCTGTTTTTAGTAACAGGGGGACGGTAACTTTCAACATTTCAGCTTCCCGTTCTTCTCGACCTTGTTCTCGACCTTGTTCTTGACCCTCAGCTTTCGCTTCTTGATAAATCCTTGTTTCCTCTAAAGTCACTCCCAGCATAGCTTCTACTTCCTCTCTACTCAAAGATGAAAACTTGTAAACAGCGATCGTGGTGATAATGTCTATGATTTCGTTTTTCGGCAGTGTGCCAGTTGACTCTAATTGTACCCGTTGAATTAGTTGACGCGCCTGCTCTGCCATAACTTTTTCTGAGGCGATGGTCAACTGCATTAAATTAATACCTATTGGTAGAGTATTGAAACTTCCTAACTCATCCAGATAAATACACTGCACTTGATCGCTGTTCAAAAACATTCGATGGGTTCTTGTGTCCCTTGGTGACAAACTGCGTGATGGAAAAATTATCACACAGTACCAGTCATCATATTGAAACTGATTTCGGTACAAATACGTCAGCGACTCAGTAAAAAACCGATGATAGAGAGCTTCGTCTTTCTGAAATTGAACTTCGGCAAAAAAGATAACTCTGGGTGTTGCGCCTTCTGGTGGTAAAAAAACCCCATCAATCCTAAAGGCGGTTTCTTTCACTTCAACTGACTCAAACCGATAATTTTGCGCCTGTTCGGGGCGGTTATCAACGAGTTCAAATATTAACGCCGGAAATCGCTTGAAAATTTGGTAATAAATGGAGTCACGTTTCACTGATATATCGAAATAGAGGATGATTTAAGTATTGATTTAATCAGTAACAGCAATACCTGATTGGGTGGAAATTTTATTATCATTAGTGTAGCCCATATTTTGTCAGCGATGTTTACAATGGGCTACGCTTACGCCCTCAATTTCCCATCATCAAAGCGATCGCTCTGCGGTAAAATGGCTTTGATGAAAGATGAGCGATCGATCTTCTCCCTACAAAAAAGTGATCGCTCTCTGGGATAAGTCGGGCGATCACACTCCAGCTTAGGTATCGTGGACATCGCACCGATAATTGAGAATGTGCCGTACTTTCCGATAACGCAGCCTACAATATCAAGCGATCGCACTCCTTCATCTCTACCTCAACCAAAAAACGATCACCTTCCACAAATCAGAAAAGCGATCGCCTCCTCATCCTAAACTCTACAAACTGCTATCGCCCTTCATCTCCAACTTAACCAAAAAGCGATCGCTCTTAGTTACGAGTTAGACGCTTCCCCACCCCCATTCGTGAATTTTTCAAGTTACAGGCATTTCCTCCCCCAAAAAATCCACCATCAACCCCTAGAACCCTTCCTCCTCTTACCTTTCAACCCCTGCAAAATCTTCTCAACTTCCCCACGAGCCGGATACAATAACTGCTGACTCAAAGCACCTTCATAAGCCTGTATCGCTCCCAATTTATCCCCCAACCCTAATAAAGCTCTCCCTAACCAGTAATCAGCCATAGCCGGATTAAACCCCCTCAATTCCTGACATCCCTCACCAGCCGCTTCCCACCATTGCTTACTAGCCCCAACATCACCCAGCACTTGGTAACTCTCCCCCAGCCAAACAGCAGCAGGTACAGATTGCAGACAACCCCCTGCTGGTAACAACTCCCATCCTTTCTCCAACGCCGCCACCGCTTCCTGATGTTTTCCAGCCAAAGCCAAAACCCGCCCATGACGGAACCAAGCATCAGCTAACTGGGGCTGTAGTTGCGTCCCCTGTTCAGAAACCTGACACCCCCGCATCTCCTGAAAGCATTCCACCAACACCCGCCCCGCAGTCGCCCAAACACTCCAGCGTTCAGGAAACCGCTTCAACATCTTCTCCACTAAATTCCCCTCGCCTCCCAGGAGAAGGGCTTGGGGAGAGGTGGCAACTGGTAAAATTTCGCACAACGCCCGATAAATTTCACAATCATGGGGATAGAGATGATAAGCTTTCCACATCATCTCTGCGGCCTTCTGATATTCCCCCGTCTCGAACAAGCACCGCCCATAGTAATACCAACTATAAGGATGATTTGGATGTTCGGTGGTAAACTCTGCTAACACCTCCACACCTTGCGCCCAATCGCCCCGGAGAATATGATAATATGCCAGGGATTTATGAGCCTCAGCCCCATGCGGAGCCTGTAGCAATAAAGAGGTAATCATCTTTTTAGTCTGTTTCCCCTCTTCACCAGATACCAATCTCATCTGACAACGTTGATCAATTTGTCGTTGCAGTATCCGGAAATCATCACCAGCTAAGGCTATAGCTCTCTTTAACTGCCCTCTAGCGGCGGAAACATCTCCCACCGCCATCAGTGCGTCATAGCTGTAAATCAACGCCACAACATCATCTGGGTTGATTGACAAAACCTGTTCTAGGGAAGTTAGCACACCAAGAGGATTTTCTCTTTGTTGATGCACCTGTGCCAAAGCCAACCAATGAACTACTTTGTCAGGTTCTAAAGTTGCTGCTAAATTAAAGGCGACAATTGCCTGGTTACTATCACCTTGACAAACTGCAATTAATCCTTTTATATGATGCTGAGTCACTTCATTTTCCGACCACAATAGGGCTTTTTGATATATTTGTATAGCCTCTTTTTCCAGTCCCATTAACTGCAAGATTTTCCCTAATTGCAGATACACATTAATTAATTGAGGTTGTCGCTCAATCACTTGATAATACTCGATTACGGCTTCTGGCAATTTGCCCATTTCATAAAGCAAATTAGACAGTTCTAATCTTTTTTTCCATCCTTGAGGATATTTCTGGACATACTTAAGCCCTGAATTGGTTTTCTTTTGGCAATACTTTCCTGATTTCCATCTCTGACAAGTAGAACAAAAGTTCTTGTTCTGGGTTCGCTTGTATAGATGACTTCCTGTTCATTATTTAAACCCTGAGTAATTATGCACTGTACACAAGACTGGAAGATAATGGATATATGTGCGTTCAGATAATACCTAAATTGTCAATTCAATAGTTGAGTAAAATTTAGGACTTTAAAAAATCAGCCCATTAAGTTAAATTCAGTCATTCAAAAATCTAAAAATATGTGATAATTAATACGCACCCAGGGTTTAAGTTTCTAAAAAATACCAATGTTTGCCAAACTCAACGCCACCTATCAACCAGGTGGTAGTCTCCCGCCTGATGCCCCTACTTATGTAGTGCGACAGGCTGACACCGAACTTTACGAAGGGTTATTAGCTCTTGAGTATTGCTATGTTCTCAACGCTAGACAGATGGGGAAATCTAGCTTACGAGTGCGAACAATGGATAAATTGCGAACTCAAGGATTTGTTTGTGCAGAAATTGAATTAAGCGGCATTGGTAGCCAACAAATTACGGCTCCCCAATGGTATGGGGGGATTATTCAAGAATTAGTCAGCGGTTTTAAACTAGAAATAAATCGGCGTAGTTGGTTAAAAGAACGGGATGATCTTTCTCCTATCCAGTGCTTAAATCAATTTATCGAAACAGTATTATTGACGCAGATTCAGGAAAAAATAGTTATCTTTATTGATGAAATTGATAATGTACTGGGGTTGAAGTTTTCCACCGACGAATTTTTTGCCTTGATTCGTCACTGCTACGAAAATCGAGCGCACAAGCCAGCCTACAGGCGATTGTCTTTTGCTTTATTGGGAGTAGCTACACCTTCAGATTTGATTCAAGATAAACACTATTCTACTCCTTTTAATATTGGTAGAGCTATTGAACTTCAAGGATTTAAAATCGAAGATAGCGAACCTTTAGTAAAAGGATTGGTAGGAAAAGTTAGCAACCCGGAAGCAGTCTTAAAAGAAGTCTTAGATTGGACTAGTGGACAGCCTTTTTTGACTCAAAAATTGTGTTGGTTAATTGTAAATTGCTGCAATAACAATACAGAATTTTCTCCTCGGCAAAATGGTGAAGAATCGCAGTGGGTAGAGCAAATTGTGCAGAACCAAATTATCAAAAATTGGGAAAGTCAGGACGAACCAGAGCATTTAAGGACGATTCGCGATCGCATACTCCGCAATACTCCCAGAAGCCAACAATTATTACAACTATATCAGCAGATTATACAACAGGGAAAAATCCCCGCTCACAATTTTCCTGAGTATATAGAATTACGTCTATCGGGACTTGTCGCCCAACACCAAGGAAGTTTAATAGTCAAAAACCCAATCTACGCGCAAGTCTTTACTTTGGATTGGGTAAATGAAAACCTGACAATAGAAATCTCTAATTCCCAGATTGTTACCGTTAATTCGGCGTTGAACAGGCACAAAGACATGGAAGAAACCGTCTTTGTCTCCCATATTAGCCCTGATGATCCTGTGTCTATTGAAAATATGGACAATTTCCTCAATTCTCCCTGTTATCCCAGTGGTGCAGTTCCCCTCGATTCTCCTTTTTACATAGAACGAGCCGCAATTGAGAAGCAAGTTGATGAAGAAATTAGAAAACCTGGAGCTTTAGTAAGAATTAAAGCACCTAGAGAGATGGGAAAAACTTCTTTACTACTGAGAATCTTGGATTATGCTACTCACCAAGGCTATCGCACTGTTAGTTTAAATTTAGAGCAAATTGACGACGCAATTTTAAACGATTTGAATCGATTTTTGCGCTGGCTGTGTGCCAATGTTACTCGTCAACTTCAGCTTGAACCTAAGTTAGAAGACTATTGGGATGAAGATATCGGCAGCAAAATTAGTTGTTCTCTCTATTTTCGCCATCATTTATTAAAGCAAATTGATACTCCTCTAGTTTTAGCCTTGGATGAAGTCAACTATATTTTTGAACATCCTCATGTAGCAAAAGATGTTTTACCTCTGTTTCGTTCCTGGTATGAAGAAGCTAAAAGACAACCAATTTGGCAAAAATTACGGCTGATTATCGTTCACTCAACTGAAATTTATGTACCTCTCCAGTTAAAGCAATCTCCATTTAATGTAGGATTGCCAATAGAGTTAAGCAGCTTCAATTTAGAACAGGTACAGCAATTAGCTCAATGCTATGGACTGAACTGGACTAATGACCAGGAAGCTAGAGAACTTATGGCTTTGCTAGAAGGACATCCAGCTTTGACACATCTGGCTATTTATCATCTCAGCCGGGGGGAAATGACCTTTGCTCAATTCCTGGATACAGCAGCTACATCAAAGGGAATTTATTCCTCTCACTTACAGCGTCATCAAGTAACATTGCAAGAACAACCTGAATTAGCAAAAGCATTAAATACCGTCATAAATGCTCAACAACCTATATCATTAGATCCACTCACAACTTATAAATTAAGCAGTATGGGGCTGATCAAACAGTTAAAAGATAAAGTGATACCAGGCTGTGAATTATATCGGCAATTATTTTACATCCAGAAATAGCAAACGGGAGTATAACCGTCTAGTCCTTGTACTTGATCTGGCTGAGTTGTATTAGTCATAAAATTCCTCAATTTATAATTGCAATGCTTATTGATTAATCAGTTCAAAAGCATTTAGTGACAATATCTAATAAGTGTAAAAATGAGTTTTTATAAAATTATATGTATTGGATAATTTTAAGAAAAACTAAATTTACTGGCTATTAAACATCACCTATAGTGGTATTCGATTTTTAGGTTAAGAGGAAACTCTGACTTAGCTATTTATTGATTAAAAAAAATTAAATTTACTTTAATAAAGTTAACTCGCACATAACTAGTTTAATAAAACATTAAAATATCAAAAATTTCAGGTTAAAATTTACTATAAAAGTCAGAATTCAGCAAGCATTTTGACTTTGATTTGTGCCAATACGCAATCGCCCTTCTCTACAAGATACTGATGCAGAAAGTCTTTGACAATCCCAAATCTAAAATTGTATTACCAATTACCAATTACCAATTATCCGCCTTAAAAGTATGAAGGATAATTTTGAAGGTTTTTATGATAATATCTATTCAAAGCTTTGTGGAATCTCCGCTTCGTAAAAATCCTCTGCTTGTAGAAATTATCACTAATTCTTCAAATTACCCTCATGAAACGTATCACATCACTACTTCTCGCTACCTTTATAGCGTCTATTTCAGTGTTGGGTATTGCAGAAAATGCTGATTCTGCACATAATACTTATCGTCGTCGTCATACAACTACCCAAGTTCGACGTTATCGGACTTGTTTTGGTAGAAATCGGTACAGATATTATCATGGCAGGTATTATAGATGTCGTTACTATAGAAACAATAGACGACATTATTAGACCTTTTGCACAAATAAATCATACTGTAGAGACGTTGTATGCAAAGTCTCTACATCCTTTTTCATGGATTTTACTTCCTCGTATATCGATGTTTGACACCGACAGGAAAGTACTCTGCATCCCCATTTGCAGTTAATGTCACCTGTGGTGTTTGATATTCTGAGGGAACATAATTAGCAAATTCGCTATTCAGACGTAACAATTGGGAAAGAATGGAAGAGGTTATAGTTTCTTTCTTTTTCTTGTTACTCTTCACTCCTGGTGCTAATTCCACAACTACAGATAAAAACCGATTTTTGTCTGCGTCTTCTTTTACCTGTAAAACAAATTTACCTGTTACCCATTCTCTAATTATCGGTTGTTCTAATCCAACTGTGACATTTTCTGGGTAAATATTTGCACCAAAATAGGAAACTGTAAAATCCAACCTTCCGAAAACATAGACGAAAGGTAATTGATGAATTCCTCTGGGTGAATGGTCAGTTGACGAAGCGATATTTTGATCTGCTAAGGGATTAAATCCCCATTTTGCTAAAAACTTCAGCATCTCTTCGTAACTAATTAACCCGCCATGATCTAAAATATCATATCTAATTAAAGGAATGCCATTGTCACCAGAAAATAGCAAATTCCCATTTTCAACTTCAAAAAATCGACTACAGGGGTCATACTGTACTAATGTGGGTAAACGAGATTCCCCAAATAATGCTTTAGCTGCATCAGGATTTTCTGCTAAAAACCGACGAATGCAGATACTCAAAGGTGTTTCATTTCCTAAAACTCCTGCGTCTGCTGTTCCATACATGGAAGCAAAATCATAACAGG
The DNA here is from genome assembly GCF_014698735.1 of Anabaena catenula FACHB-362. Classification (GTDB taxonomy): domain Bacteria; phylum Cyanobacteriota; class Cyanobacteriia; order Cyanobacteriales; family Nostocaceae; genus Anabaena; species Anabaena variabilis_A. The sequence goes on along the minus strand of NZ_JACJTQ010000014.1, from coordinate 68,239 downwards.
GATTTTGAGAACCTACTCTTTCACCAACTAAACTCCGCCATTCTTCACTAAATACTTCTCCGGCCATCACTAATTTAATCTGATATTGCTGCCATTGCACACCAGCAGCAATACCCGTATCAATAACATCTTTGAGAAATGGCGGATATCCTAAGAGGACAACTTGCTCAAAATGATTACCCAGTTCTTGCACAACTCGCAATATTTCGGTTTTGTTGTTGCCCGGAGTAATAACTGTGATAGGATAGCCCTTGGTAGCGAGATGGCGACAGCAATTAGTGGTGAACATCCCCCCCACCCATGTTCCCAAGGTGAAACAAACTACCGCTAAGGTGTTTTTGGTGTCTGCATCAAAACTATCGTGAAAAATCTGCTCAAACCTTGTGGCTATTTGTAGTTCATCTGTATAAAAACGCGGCCAAAATGTCGGTTTACCCGTTGAGCCAGAGGAAGCCGCGATCATATCACAGCTTCCTAATTTTCCATTATTACACAATTGGGGTAAAGAATAACGGGAAATATAATTGTCTTTATTGATTGTGGGGATTTTTTGGAAATCTTCGACAGTTTGAATAGTCTGGGGATTGATGCCCCGTTCTGCTAAAAATGCTTGATAAGCGGGTACAGTAACAGCTATATGTTGAAAGAGTGCGATCGCTAATTCTTCGCTGGGTATATCAAGATGCTCTACTAGTTTCTCTCCTAAGGGAGTAGACAAAAAATTTTCTAATGCCAGAATTGCCCTTTCCGTCGGTATTTCGTGCTTCATAAGACTTGTGCGTGGAAAAAATCTGGTCGCTGTTTGTCAGTATTTTATCTGTAAATGCAATTTTCCAGCTATATTTTAGAGGTGATTCAACTCCCGTGGAGGCAATTGCTCTCAGTGTTGATCAGAAAATTATAGCTAGTAGTAGCGAAGATGGAACAATTAGAATTTGGCAACTCCCAGAATAAATATTGGCTTTTTACCTACTGTTAATTAATCCTTTAAGATGAGATGGGACATATCAAAGTTGTTTGAATTCTTTCTGGAGAAATATCAATGAGTATTTCAATGTACAAAGCTTCAATACCCGTATCTATTCACTCACTGAATAACCTGATAGCTATTCTTGAAAAAGGTGCTGAATATGCAGAAACAAAAAAAATAGATCCTTCTGTGTTGATCAATAGTCGTCTATTCCCAGATATGTTTCCATTATCGAGACAAGTACAAATTGCCTGTGACGTAGCAAACAGAGGTACTGCAAAACTAGCAGAGATAGAAGCACCTAAGTTTGAGGACAATGAAACCACATTCCCTCAACTTATTGACCGCGTTCAGAAAACTATCTCTCAGTTAAATACGCTTAAACCTGAGCAAATCGACGGTTCAGAGGAGAGAACAATTACCTTAGAGGCGGGTGGTAGCACTCTATCTTTTCAAGGAATGCCATTTCTCCTGTATTTTGTTTTACCAAACCTTTATTTTCATGTCACAACAGCATATGACATTCTCAGACACTGCGGTGTAGAACTTGGTAAACGAGACTTCCTAGGTCAGCCATAAAAAGAGACGCACTTAAGCCCCTACCAAGGGGTTTAATTTTAGATAATGCCCATTAGCCCAATGGGTTGCTTCAGGAACTTCTATTTCTTGTGACAGAAATTTCTTCCTGATCGCAGCTATAGCTATAATAGATAAATACCATGATTCCCTATAATTATAATATGACGACCAAATTAATTCAAAAAGTTATAGAAACAGTTAAAACTTTACCAATAGAAGAACAAAGTAATATTCTTCAACGTTGGTTATATGAGTTAGAAACACATAAAATTGCTCAATCAAATCAATGTCAAGTTAAATTATCGGAATTACTTCTTTTACCTGAATTAGAAGAAACTGAAACGTTGTTTGAACGAGATCAAGACACAGGTAGAGATATGACATTATGAAATATCTGTTAGATACTTGTGTTATTTCTGAATATGTAAAAAAACAACCCAATCAACAAGTTATTAAATGGATAGATGAGCAAAAAGAAAGTAGTTTATTTATTAGCATTATAACTATAGCTGAAATCAAAAAAGGAATTGTGAAAATAGAAAAATCTCAACCAAGTCGCTATCAAAAACTAGAGCAATGGCTACAAAAACTTGAACAAACATTTAATAATAGAACTTTACCGTTAAATGAGAATATTCTTGATACTTGGGCAAAAATTTGTGGTCAATCTGAAGCACAAGGGAAAAAACTACCAATTATGGATAGTTTAATAGCTGCCACTGCATCTGAAAATAACCTCATAATTGTTACTCGTAATATTAGTGATTTTGGTTTCTCATCTGTTAATGTTTTTAGCCCTTGGGATTAATATCTGACAGGATGGTTAGGATGTTTATTATTCCTCTACCAAATCATCCCCAAACTCAATACCAAAATATCACAATATTGTCCGCTCCAATGATTTATTATGCCCCGATCCCTTAACTATTATTTATCTTTGCGATAGCTGAGACAAGGTCAGTGAAAAAACGAGAAGCTGTTGGGTTTCATACTTCAAACCAACCTACAAGATCGGCGAACTGACAAAAGCCCTTCTCCTTGAGGAGACGCTACGGGTAGCTTGCTTCCCCGTAGGGGTACGGCCATCCAAGAAACAGCGCTGGCGCTATCGCACTTAAGCCCCTACCAAGGGGTTTAATTTTAGATAATGCCCAAAAAAATCAAGAAACAATTAGTGACATAAGGAATTGGGAACATTCGCTTGTACGAGAGTCAGAGCCTTAAAGTAGGCATTCCCAGCCAGAGTCTAGGAACGAGATTTTTTTCATGTCCCGCGTCGGGCATCTGACACGGGAACTCTCCGCGTCCTCTTCCGTGAAGTTCTCTAAGTATTGAAACGGCTTTGAATATTTTTGGGACAAATCTGCGTAAAGTGCTTTTTACCTGTTGTAGCCATGAATAATATCTGGAAATATTGACTTTCTGGAAAAGAGGAAATGTGGAAACGTGAAAAGTCTTTACAGTTTCAACCTGCTTTATGTCATATTGTTTCCATCTGATACAATCTAGAATTCAAAATCTCAAATCCAAAATCTCAAATTGGTCAATTTATCCTTCCGTACCATGCTGGTATATTGCAGTAAAAAACACGCAAATAAGGGCAGTCACAGTTTTTGCACTCACTGCGGGGAAGCATTACCGCTGACTGTGGGACAGGTGATAGATAATCGCTATGAAATTGCGCGTATACTGGGGCAAGGTGGCTTTGGACGCAGTTATTTAGCTATTGATAGGCAAAAATCCCGCCAAAAGTGCGTATTAAAGGAATTTGCACCTCAAGTTGTCAAACCACAGGATTTACAAAAAGCCAAAGAACTGTTTGAACGAGAAGCAAGCGTACTCAAAAAAATTCAACATCCTCAAATTCCGCGTTTTCACTCTTCGTTTCAAGCCAAAATTGGCACTAAGGATTTTTTCTTTTTAGTCCAAGACTATATTGAAGGTGATAATTATTACCAATTATTTCAACAACGTCAAAGTCAGGGCAAAACTTTTAGTGAGGAGGAAGTTGTTAACCTCCTGCATCATATTCTCCCTGTGCTGACTTACATTCACTCTCTAGATATTGTTCACCGCGATATCTCACCGGATAATTTGATTTTACGCCAAAGTGATAATTTACCCGTGTTGATTGATTTTGGTGGGGTGAAACAATTACCAGCTTCTCAGGGTTTTTGGCGAACACAGTTGGGTGGAGATGGAACTTTATTAGGTAAAAAGGGCTACGCACCTGAAGAACAGTTAATCCAAGGGAAAGTATTTAAAAGTAGTGATTTATATTCTTTAGCTGTAACGGCTTTGGTTTTACTTACGGGTAAGGAACCACAGTCACTTTACGATAGTTATAACGGAGTTTGGTATTGGGGAAAGGAAATTAAGGTAAGTCCCAAATTAGAAACTGTCTTCAAAAAGATGTTGGCATATAAACCGAGCGATCGCTATCAAAAAGCTGATCAAGTTCTCAAAGATTTACCCGCACCATCTTCTGTCCATACAGCAAATACCATAATTAATCCTGTCAAAAGCCAGAATACTTATATGACTAAGCTGAAAACAATGGTAGCTGCACCGGGTATAAAAAACGCTAAAGCAATTAGTAGTAAATTCCATAGCCAGACTCAATTTGTTGTCCAACAAATACCTATGCCGGCTTGGTTACGTCCTTTTGCTGTCAGCTTTTTGGGAACTAGCGCCATTGTTTTAACTGGTGCTGGTGTTTGGGCGGCTGGAAATTATGTTTTTCGCTCAGTAACATCAATTACAGTGCCAGAGATTTCCCTACCGCAAATTCCCTTAGGAGGAAACCCAGCGAGTCAACCAGTGAGTGACAAAAACGGAAAGCGCGACATTCAAAAAATTTTCAGTCGTCGTCAACAGCTAGAAATTCCCTCAGGGTTTTTCACAAAGATGGTAGATGAGATATTTTATACCCAAAAACCACAATTAAAAGGACGTAGTATCTCTACTAAGCCAGAAGATGCAGCTTTACGTGATGAATGGTATGGTATTGCTGATGATTTACTAGATAAAATAGAACGTGCTAATCTCAGTGTTTCCGCGCGCAGAAAACTGGGAAGCTATACTAGACAAGATTACGAAACTTGGGGAGAACTAGCACAGTCAGGTAAATTGGGTAAATATAAATCCATTGAACAACTGAGAACAGACACTTATCAGAAATTTGAACCGTTGTTTCCTGGTCAAGAGCGTGGGAAACTAAATCAGCAGACCTTTCTGCAAATATGGTATGCGATCGCAGCTGATAAAGTAAGTCAAGCGCGTAAAAATTAAAAACTAAAAATTAAAAATTAAAAATCAGCAATTTCCCTCTTCAACATGACCAATGACCAATGACCAATGACTAATGACTAATATGTATTGTTCTCAAGGACATCAAAATCCGTCTGGTAGTAAGTTTTGTCTCCAATGTGGGGAGAAAATATTAGAGAAGAGTATAGCTTCTGGTATTCAAGCGGGACTAACTTTAAGCGATCGCTATGTCATTGTACGTCTACTCGGACAAGGTGGGTTTGGACGTACTTATTTAGCTGAAGATATCAACCGTTTCCGAGAACCTTGTGTTTTAAAGGAATTCTCCCCCCAAGTTCAAACTCCCTACGTTGTCCAAAAAGCCGAAGAACTGTTTCAGAGAGAAGCAAGTGTTCTTTATAAATTGCAACATCCCCAAATTCCTAAATTTAGAGAACTATTACACATCAATTTGCAAGGGAAAGAACACTTATTGTTGGTGCAAGATCATGTAGATGGAGAAACTTATAATTCTTTATTAAATAGCCGCAAATTGCAGGGTTTAAGATTTACAGAGATAGAAGTCCGTCAGCTATTACAGCAAATTTTACCAGTATTAGAATACATTCACTCAGTTGGTGTAATTCACCGTGATATTTCTCCTGATAACTTAATGCTTCGCAATGCTGATCAATTACCAGTATTAATTGATTTTGGTGGTGTCAAACAAGTTGCCGCAACCGTCGCTTCTCAATATTACCAAAGCGGGGCAATGACATCTCCCACACCTGCAACGCTATTGGGAAAACTCGGATTTGCACCCCCAGAACAAATGCAAACCGGGGTGGTATCTCCCCAAAGTGATTTATATGCCTTAGCAGTGACAGTGTTAGTTTTACTCACAGGTAAACAACCCCAAGAACTAATTGATACGTATAATTTTAGTTGGCAATGGCGACGGGAAGTGAGCATTAGTCCCATGTTAGGACAGATAATAGATAAAATGTTATCGTCAAACGTGAGCGATCGCTATCAATCAGCCCGTCAAGTTATTCAAGCCCTTAACCCGCAACCAATTAATTATCCCGCTACACAACCACCTACCCCCACACAACCGCCGATATCTGCGACAGTTGCAGTTTCTCCCCCCAAAATCCCAGCACCCCAACCTGTGATTACTCCCACTCCTCAAACCCCAAGTATTTGGACAGCAACAAACGTCTTTATTGTTACCTTAGCCTTATTTGCCAGCACAGGTATACTTTGGTGGGGCTTCCATAACCGCACAAAGGATCTAGGAGAAAGCAACCCGACAATTACATCTAGTCCTACCCCGACTCAAACGGAGTCACCCGAACCCGAAGTCAATTATTCACCAGAGGAAAAACGACGTAAAGAAAGATTGAGCGCTCGCCGTCAACAATTAAGTATAGATTATAACTTTTATATTAGTTTAGTTAATCAAGTATTTAGGGAGAAAAACCCCAGTTTAAAAGGACGTACCCTCAGCAACGATCCTGAAGATGAAAGTTTGCGGGCAGAATGGGATAAAACCGCCGCCCAAGTCCTAGAAAAGCTGTCAGCAATCAGTTCTGACTCCCGTCGTCAACTGGGAACTTACACCTCAGCAGAACGCGATCGCTGGAAAGTAGAAGTTAATAAAATCAACGTTGGTAGTCGTTCTTTATATGATTTGGGTGATGCGGCTTTTTTAAGTGAATTTCCTGAACAGCGCGGTAAAGATTTTCTCAAACAACCCATTGGGCAAGTTTGGTACGGATTTGTAAATGATCAACTTAACGCTATTCTTGCCAACAGCGCATTTCAAAGAATAGTATTTCCTGAAGGTGGTACAAGTAAAACAGTTAGCGGAACTCTCCAACCAGGAAGAGGTAAAGTTTTCATTGCGGGACTTGCTAAAGATCAAATTATGGAAGTTAATCTAGAAGCAAGTTCAAAGGTTTTACTATCAATTTATTCTCCCTCTGGGAAAATCGTATTTTTAGAAGATTCCCAACAGCGGACTGTATCCAAGACATTACCAGAAAAAGGATTTTATGAATTTGTCGTTGTTTCCACAGCCTCAGAACCCCTAGAGTATCAACTGACTGTCAGAGCAGAAAATCCCCCAGAACCAGAACCCACAGAAACACCAACGGAAACACCCACAGAAGAACCAACACCCACACCAACACCCACACCTACAGAAACACTGACACCATAATTCGTAATAGTGCCTACGGCAGGCTACGCCAACGTAATTCGTAATTCGTAATTCGTAATTCGTAATTCGTAATTCGTAATTCGTAATTCGTAATTCGTAATTCGTAATTCGTAATTCGTAATTCGTAATTCGTAATTCGTAATAATGCCTACGGCAGGCTACCGCCAACGTAATTCGTAATTAGGGCTTGCTGATAGCGCAGCTTGGCGTAAGCCATATAAATGTAAAACCTAGATAAATCAAGGGATTCAGGGGTAAAAAAGGTTAAGTTGGTGCAAGGAATAGACATTTTACCCATCAAAAACTTATCACTTTTCCGCCAAAGCAACTACTCAAAAGCTGCTTCTAATTCTTCCTCCTGACTCCTGACTCCTGACTCCTGACTCCTGACTCCTGACTCCTGACTCCTGACTCCTGACTCCTGACTCCTGACTCCTGCTATACATCCGGTTACGTTTATAAATAAGATTTAATTCCTCTTGATGTTGCCAAGCCCAATCTGCTAATACGGCGATGGGTTCAATTAATTTTTCACCAAAGGTAGTCAGTTTATATTCTACTTTTGGCGGTACGACTGGATAGACAGTACGTTCAACAATTCCGTCTGATTCTAACTGTCTAAGAGTTTGCGTCAACATCTTTTTGGATATTCCCGGAATCTGGCGTTGAAACTCACTATATCGTATAGTTCCAGAACGCAGGATACACAAAATTAGTGGTGTCCATTTATCTCCCACTATATCAAGCATTTGTCGTACAGGGCAGTCTTGACTCAGGAGAATTGGACGCTGTTCCTTGGGAACCATAAAGTGCCTACTTGTCAAAAAAATTCCATTCAATCACACTACTCTAGTGCTGGAACTGGAGTAAAGAGAATGAACTCATTAGCAAACAAAGTTGCGCTAGTTACGGGTGGAACTTCTGGAATTGGACGCACAACAGCGATCGCATTTGCTCGTGCAGGGGCTAAAGTTGTGGTGGCTGGAAGGCGTGAAGAAGAAGGAAATGAAACTATCCGTCTCATTCGTGAAGTTGGCAGCGACGGTTTATTTGTCAAAGCAGATGTAGCTCAAGAGGCAGATGTAAAAGCACTCATTACCGCCACAGTAAATACCTTTGGTAGCCTTGATATCGCCTTTAATAATGCGGGACTGCTGGGGGAAAATGCCTTGTTAGCAGACCAATCAGAGCAAGCTTACGACCGACTTTTTGGAGTTAACGTTAAGGGTGTTTTTCTCTGTTTGAAATACGAAATTGCTCAAATGTTAGCTCAAGGGAACGGGGGAGCAATTGTTAACACTTCATCTATTAACGGTTTCCGTCCATTATCACCTGGACTTTCCCTGTATGACACCTCAAAAGCTGCTGTGGTGATGCTGACAAAATCAGCAGCGTTAGAATATGCAGCCCAAAAAATTCGGATTAATGCGATCGCTCCTGGCCCTATTGAAACTGAGATGCTAAATCAGGCTACAGGCGGCAATTCTAAAGCTTTTGAAAGTTTTGTGCCAGCAGGACGTTTAGGACAGCCTAATGACATTGCTAATGCTGTCCTCTGGCTTTGTTCTGATGCTGCTGATTTTATCAATGGTCATACTCTTGCAGTAGATGGTGGAATTTTGGCTGCTTAAATATCTGTTTGGAAAAACAAAAGGAGTGTAATTATGAGCAAATTAGCAGGTAAAGTTGTATTTATCCCCGGCGGTGCAGGTAATGTAGGTGAAGGCATTGTGCGGTCATTTCTCAAAGCTGGTGCGATCGTTGCAGTCCCATCTCGTAAAGCCGAAAAACTAGAGGAACTACGCACATATCTAGGTGATATTGCCACAAGCGATCAATTTATTCCCATTGTCGGAGAAATTAGCCAAATTGAAGATGCAGAACGCATTCGTGACCAAATACTCAAGCAGTTTGGTAAACTTGATGCTGTGGTTGCTTCCCTTGGAGGTTGGTGGTTTGGAAACAAGCCGATAACAGAGGTATCAATCGCTGAATGGCAACAATACCTGAATAGCAATTTAACCAGTCATTTTATCACTGCTCGTACTTTTCTGCCTCTTTTGAAAGAACAAAAAGGCGCTAGTTACACACTCATAGGAGGAGCAGCAGCGGAAAATCCCGTTCCTAATGTTAGTTTAGTCAGCATTCCTGCCGCTGGACAACTTATGTTAGCTCAGATATTGATGGCGGAAAATAAGAATAGTGGTGTGCGAATTAATGAAGTTATTATCCATAGTTGGGTAGCAACTCGTGTTAGTCAAGAACAGAGTCAACCAAGTTGGATTACAACTGAGGATATTGGTGAGTTTATTGCTTGGCTTGCGTCTGATGCCGCATCTATGGTGAATGGTAGTCTTTTGCGTTTATATGAAAAGCCTGCTGTTTAAATTTGGCTTGGGGCTGTTTTAAATATAGTCGTAGGGACATAGAAATCCTGTGTCTCTACATGGTCTATGTACTTGAAAATATAGCAGGAGTCAGGAGTCAGGAGTCAGCACTTCTCTTCGAGACGCTTCGCGAACGACTACGCTCAGTGACCGGAGTCAGGAGTAGAACCCTCTTGTAGTGGGAGTTTCATTATCAATTGATGTCCTAACCACCCTGTCCACGGCTATATATTATTGTTTACTCGGAATTTGGATGATAAATTCAGTTCCCCCGCCAATATTCGAGGAACACTCTAATTTACCATGATGTTTTTCAGTAATAATTTGATAGCTAATAGCCATTCCTATACCTGTTCCTTTACCTATGGGTTTGGTGGTAAAAAATGGGTCGAAAATGCGATTTTTAACATCTTCTGACATTCCTATTCCATTATCATATATCCTGATTTCTACCCATTGCTTATCTATCAGCTTAGTCCTAATTGTAATCTGATTGGGATTTGCCTTAATCTCTTGAAAAGTTAGAGTAATATTGCTTTCTTCAAGAGCATCAATTGCATTAGCTATAATATTCATAAAAACTTGATTTAATTGCCCAGCATAACATTCTACTTCGGGTAAATTACCATAATCTCGAATAATCTCAATTTCTGGCTGTTCAGATTTAGCTTTCAGGCGATGTTGTAAAATTAATAAAGTGCTTTCAATCCCATCATGTAGATCAACTTGTTTAAATTCAGCTTCATCAAGGCGGGAAAAATTACGCAAAGATAGAACAATATCACGAATACGTCTAGTTCCTATCTCCATAGAATTAATAATTTTGGGCATATCTGCTAGTAAAAATTCTAAGTCAATCTCTTTTTCTAACTTTTGAATTTTTGGATTATTATTACTATGATTTTCTTGATATAAACTAACTAGTTTTAATAAATCTTCAGAATACTGCTTCAAATGGGCAATATTGCCATGAATAAAGTTAACTGGATTATTAATTTCATGGGCAACTCCTGCTACTAATTGACCCAAACTGGACATTTTTTCACTTTGAATAACTTGTGACTGGTTTAACTTCAATTCTTGGAGGGTATCTTGTAACTCTAAAGTCCTTTCTTCTACCCTTTCTTCTAAAGTTTCATTAGCTTGTTTGAGACGCAATTCTGCCCACCAATTGTCTCGAACGGCTGCGGATAAAACTAAAGAAGTGAGGGCAAATACCCCAATAAAAGATTGTAATAAAACCATAGATGCTATCGTTGATGGACGATGGAAAGATCCTGTACCGCTAACTACTCCCCATACAGCAATAGAATTAATTAAGAGTGTAATTAATGTGGTTTCTTGTAACCGAAAACGAAAAGCACACCAGATTAAAATAGGTAAAAATGTATATTCTAAAGGATAACCAAACCCAAAAGAAATTTTACTAATTATCCCGATTATAACTATGATGCAAAATAATTCTATTTTCCATGATGAAGGAAGTTTTTGTTGGTGTTTAAAGGGTTTAATCCATATTAATAAGGTAGGACTAATAACTAAAATTGCTAAAGAGATGCTAATCCACCATCCCCACCAAATTAGAGCATAAGCATCCCAAGAAGTAGCTTTAGTAATATATAAAAATCCGGCGGCAATATTAGAAGTAATAAAACATTCACTCAACACAATTCCTATAAATTTAAAAATGTCTTGAGTTTTTTCTAAAAAATTCCGATCAGGAATATATTTATTAACTAATAAGTATATTATTACAGGATCTAAGGTATCAGTTAAAGAAATAACAAAAGCAATTAATTTACCATGATCATAATTGTGATAAAGCCACGTATTAACAATTATTTCACTTAAGAAAATAGCTGGTAAGAATGAAAAATCAAACAGGAACATTCCTGCCATATAAATTCCTGATGATGGCCAAATAGGTGCGCTACCATTCTCAAAAGAAATACTAATAGCAAGTTTAGTTAATAAAAAATGAATTACAGGCAAACAAATCAAAGATAAAAGGGCTGTTTTGTTAAAAACAAAAGAGATTTTATTCTTAAGGGACATGAAATTAAATTTGTTCATTGATTTATTGATAAATCAATATATTAGTACTTACGCATGGGAAAGGAGAAATCATAAGTTTGGGCTAGGTATTGGACATGAAAAATTTCCAATGCCATAAAGCAACATATCCTATTACTGACCTCAACAAATAATCTATTTGCATTAATTGGTATCGCACTTTAATTAAAAATAAAATTTAATGCCTGTTTGATAATTAATTCTTGATCTACCATATTTTTTAAGGTTAATTCATCATAAATTCCACCAAAAGCTTCTAAAGAAGCATTATCTAAAGCGCGATTATAAGCTTCTGCTAAAATTTCCTCTATTTCTTTTTGGTTCATGTAATATCCTCCAGCTTTTCGGCGTTTGTTGATCCGATCAATTGCGTCAGTAGCATTGCGAATGGAAACATCCCAAGAATGAGTTGTCCTTTTTTCTGCCTGTTGTTTAATTAAATGGACTAAAAGCACTACACAATAGCTATAAATTTTATTGATTTTATCTTCTTTGCTGATTTCTTCTAATTCATCAATTAAAGATAGAGTCGCTTCTAGGTTGCCAGCAAGGACTAATTCTCTGAGTTCTAGTAATTCTTCCATGATTTGCTCTCTCCTTGAAGTTTGCTATTTCTAGCATAGCGCTGGTAACGCTATCAACTAACGATTACGGTTGTTGTGCAAGTTTTGCCGATTTCTGCTAGATTACAAGCGATTTGTTCCCGTATCCGCAGCAAATTTATCTACAAATAGTAACATATTTTGTTTATTTCACGTCTATCTACCTATCCAAAAGCCAACTCTCTACGAATTTATTGTTTTAAATGGAGAGAATTATTCTTTGTCCTCAAAATCAAGATGTTGTAACTTAACAATATCATTTTCCGATTTATATTCCTGAATAACTTTTTTAATTGAACTAATAAAATGATAAAAACTGCGAGAGCGTGTATTTTCCAGATTTAAATAAGGTGCTATCATTCTTGATCCGTTTATCTTTTGGTATTCAGGTACAAGTGATTTCAGTTCTTTTGATGGACTTTCAAGATTATCAGGATTGCGGAACTTATTTTTATTTTGCTGTGATGAAAGATTGGTTTTATTATAAGCCTTTTCTACCGCTTCCAAATCAGCAATATACCAGCTTTCAAGTTCACGACAAGCAATACGCACAATAGATTGAAATTTATTTGCTGCTTCGCATTTTTGTTGAAGATTTGTTTTAATAACTTGACAGTCACCAGAATCTTGATCACGCAAAATAATGAATCTTGCATGAGGATTATTATATCCTTGAAGTTTTCGTGTTATCTGTTTTTCTAAATCTTGTTTACCTTCAAAAACAATATACCGAACAACTATATCTTCTTCTAATATTATCTTCGGTAAAATGCCTTCAATCATTGCTTTTGCAGATGGTTCTTCTAGTAAAAAAACAAGCTCTATCATAGCGGGTCTGCTCCCTCAAAAAAACCCTGCCTCCATAAATAACCAAGTTTATCACCTTCATTCATGTATGTTGTGATTTGTTCATCATCACTCGCTCGTTTAACTACTGTATAACCTCTTTCTTTTTGTAGCCAAAAGACTTCTTCTAGTTCGCAACCATTTAAAAAATCAGGGGAATGAGTGGATACAAAAACTTGACCCCCTTTTCGTGCATATTCTCTAAATTCTTCTGCCAATTCGTAAAGAAGTTTAGGGTAAAGTTGATTTTCTGGTTCTTCTACACATAGCAAAGGATGAGGTTTTGGGTCATACAAAAGCACTAAATAAGCAAACATTTTGATAGTTCCATCAGAAACATATCGCGCTAAAAAAGGATCATGAAAATCACCGTCTTTAAACCGCAGTAATACCCGTCCTTCTTCAGTAATTTTAGAATCAACTTCGCTGATACCAGGAACTCGCTGTTTTAGTTTTTCAATGATTTTATGATAAATATCAGGGTGTCTTTTATAGAGAAATTCCGTCACCATTGCTAAGTTCTCACCCTCTCTGGAAAGATGTTCTGCATAACTAGATTCCCTTTCTGGTCGCGCTTGTTGGATATGAAAATCGGAAATATGCCAATTTTCAAGTAAATCACCAATTGCTTTACTTGCAGGGAATTTTTCAAATTGTGCTAAACCTTTTAAAGCTAGAATATCTGGAGATTTTAACTCGTGGTCTTCTCGTTTTAATTCTTTTTCATCTATAACCTGATCAGGTTCATTAATAACAGCTTGTCCTTTACCGTTGGAAAAATCAATAAACCGCCAAGGCTGACCTTTACTCCCTCTTCGGTATTGAAGAATCTCTCTTTCTATGATAGGACGATCATCTTCTTCATTAATTGTTAAAGAATAGGTAACTAATGGAGATTTTCTACCTTGAGGAATACGAAATTTCAATTCAATTTCTATCGGTCCAGTTGAATTACGGCTTCTTACTTCCTGGAATCCTCGACTTCCTCCTAATTTCGTGAGAGCAACATGAACGTTATCAGTTAAAGCATCTTTCAAAAAACTGAATACATTAAAAATTGTGGTTTTGCCAGTACCATTTGCACCGACGAAAACGCACATTTTAGGAATCTTTTTAATTTCTACGTCTTTGAAAGCTTTAAAGTTTTTTAAATGGATACTTTCGATTTTCATAGTATTCTCCTAAACTCAATTACTTAAAATCCAGTTAGCCAGATTTATTTTAATTCGCTCCAATCTTTCTGTGGGAATTTCACCAATTTTTCCCAATAATATCTTTTCAGATACAACTGCTAACCGTGAGACTCTAATAACGCTTTCTTACTTTAAGCCTGTTTGTTTAAAATCCTGATCATTGGGTGTAATAATTTCATCAAGTCCAGTCACTTCTTGCCCTGTTTTAGCGGAAATCATACAAACCAGCCAATCATCATAACCGTTACTTAATGGCTTAATTAGAAGTGCTGGGCGTAATTTTCCAATTGTCAGGTCTGTTTGGGGAAATTTGAATAAAACAATTTGACTAACTATTGCCATTTTTCTATGAGATCCGCTTCTGTGTATTCGGGGAGATGATCATTTTCTAAACCTCTCATAGCCTGTTCAAGAGAAAATTGATTCCATTCTTCATTTTCTGCATTATTTCTATATGGTAACAAGGTGTTATAAAGTGTTAGTTTTTCTTGTTGCAATACTTCTTGAACTATCTCCTTAATCAAGGCTTTTAGTTCTTGGGTTTCCATAATTTTACCTTTGGCTAACTTCCTAATGCTAGTAGATAAATGCTAACAAAAAGAGTAAGGTAATGCAAAATTACACCCCCTACTCAATTTGTCATTAGTTAACGGAATTTAACAGCTTACGCTTCATCTAAAGCTGCAATACCAGGTAAAATCTTACCTTCTAGCAACTCCAAACTAGCACCACCACCGGTAGAAATGTGGCTCATTTGATCAGCCAAACCTACCTTTTCCACTGCGGCTACAGAGTCACCACCACCGATAATGGTAGTTGTGCCGGTTTTGCCGATTTCTGCTAGAGTATGAGCGATCGCTTCCGTACCAGCCGCAAACTTATCAAACTCAAACACACCCATAGGCCCGTTCCAAATCACAGTCTTACAATCAGCCAAAGCTGCTTGGAAAACCTTCACAGAATCAGGGCCAATATCTAAACCCATACCATCGGCAGGGATATCTTCAATGCTGACAGTAGTAGCATTAGCATCAGGCGCAAACTTATCTGCGGAGACGATATCTGTAGGTAGCAACAAAGCCACACCACGTTCTTTCGCCTTAGCTTCCAAAGACTTCGCTAATTCCAGCTTATCTTCTTCCACCAAAGACTTACCCACACTCAAACCACGGGCTTTGTAGAAGGTGAAAATCATCCCACCTCCAATGATCAGTTTGTCGCACTTTTCCAACAAAGTTTCAATTACGCCGATTTTGCTAGAAACCTTGGAACCACCGATAATTGCTGCCAAAGGACGTTGGGGATTTTCGATCGCATTTTGCAGATATTCCAATTCCTTCTCCACCAAATATCCAGCCACAGAAGGACTGAGGAACTTGGTTACACCTTCAGTCGAAGCATGGGCGCGGTGTGCAGTCCCAAAGGCATCATTTACATAAAAATCAGCGTTTGCTGCCAATTTCTTCGCAAATTCAGGATCGTTTTTCTCTTCTTCTGGGTAAAAGCGGACATTTTCTAGTAACAGCACTTGGCCATTTTGCAAAGCCGCAACTTTCGCAGCCACATCATCACCGATACAATCATCAGTTTTGACAACTTCTTGTCCCAACAACTCAGAGAGGCGCTTGGCAACAGGCGTTAGACGCAATTTTTCAGTTACACCCTTGGGGCGACCAAAATGGCTGGTTAAAATCACCTTAGCGCCCTTTTCGGTCAAATCCTTGATGGTTGGCAGCGCAGCGCGAATGCGAGTATCGTCGGTAATGTTACCTTGATCATCTACAGGAACGTTAAAATCAACCCGCACTAAGGCGCGTTTACCAGAAATATCAGCCGCAGATAAACTTGCTAAACTTTTTTTGGACACAACTAAACCCTCCTGATTGCCTTTTTGTTATTGTTTTGAAAGTATAACCATCAAGATTTTACCGGAGTACGGGGTGTCCCAGTGATTTATGTTTAAGACAGTTCTGTTTCCAATTGATCAAAGTCGGGCTGCGCGGGAAGCTGCGGATGTAGTTGCCAACGTAGTACAGAAGTACAGTAGTCGCTTAGTACTCCTGTCAGTCGTGGAAGAACCAACCTCAGATACCCCTAATCCTGATCCTATGGTGTCTCCAGAGGCGGTTGCTAAACTGCTAGAAAATGCCCAAGCCTTATTTTCTCAGCAAGGAATTACAGCCGAAGTGTTGGAAAGACAAGGTAAACCAGCCTTTACTATCTGTGATGTTGCTGATGAAATCGAGGCCAGTTTAATTATTATGGGCTGTCGGGGGTTAGGCTTAACGGATGAAGGCGCAACTGATAGCGTCACCAGTCGCGTCATTAACCTTTCCCCTTGTCCAGTTTTGATTGTTCCTTAGTGATATATTTGGGCAGGCATCTCGCCTGTCCTATCATCGTAAATTCAAGGGTTTGAGACCTCTAAGTCTACACTTAGTCTCAGTTGAGTCGGGTAAGTGTCACCTACTCCAACTGTCTTCAATTTTTAATTTTTAATTTTTGATTTTTAATTTTGAAGAATTCCTAACAGACTTTTAATTGCTATTGATATTGGTAATTTCCCGCTAGGATTTTCTCAACAAACTGTTTTATAGTGAGAAGAATTGACTTAGGCAATCAAAGGAGTGGTCATAAGATTGCGGGCAAAAATACCTGTTAATTGAAATTTTGGCTTCTCGTGTTTTATCTCCCTGTGAAGAGAGATAGAAAAGTTTGAGATTGGGGAATCTGTTGAAAAGACTCGAAACTTGCGTAAATCGGCTTAGTTTATAGCCCCACATTTGTTGTGTGTGGGTGTTGACTTAATTCCCCAACCGGCTAGAGTACGCCAATTATGACCCCTAGTATTACAGATTCAGCAGTCAAGGCAGCGATCGCAGCTATTGCTTCGGAGTCAGCAACAGCAGAAGAAAAAATCCAAATGCTGATAGAAATGGCGCAAGGCTTTCAGAAAAAGCCGAAAACTGCCCAAGACCTACGAAATGCAGTAGGGTTGTTTTATCGTGCCTATGAAATGTGCGGTGACAACTATCCTTTGCTAAAAGCACGGGCTAAGGTGGGAATAGCAGGTACTCTCCAGATGATTCCTGATGCAGATTCTCAACTGTTGCTACAAGCAAAGGAAGGTTATGAAGAAGCCTTACCAATCTTACAACAATTTGCCACACCAGAGGAAGTAGCAGAAGCACAGATGAATTTGGGGTTAGTTTTGCAATCCCTAGTTCCCGACAATTTAGCGCGGATAACTGACAGCATTCAAGCTTATCATCAGGCTTTGCGGGTGTTTAGCTGGGAAGATTACCCACAGGAATATGCGATTTTATCTAACAATATAGCGATCGCATATCTTTCTATGCCCATGGCATCAGAACGGGAATATTTACGTCAAGGGTTAGCAGTGCAGTCTTTTGAAGTAGCACTCAAACATATTAACCTCATTGACCATCCTAGGGAATATGCCATGTTGCAGAACAACTTAGGTAACGCTTTGCAATATTTAATCAGTTCCCATCCTGTAGAGAATAACTTACGCGCTATTTCTGCCTACAACGAAGCCTTAAAAGTGCGGAATCCTCAAGATACACCCTTAGAATATGCTAACACAATTTCTAACAAAGCCAACGCCCTATTTAACTTACCCGACAACCCAGAAAAACCCGAATTAGGTAATCAGCAAAATCTCTTAACAGCCAAATCCTACTATCAAGAAGCTTGGCAAATATTTACCGAAAATCAACAACTAGAACAAGCCGAAGTAGTAGCCAAAGCACTACAAGATGTAGCAGCAGAAATGCAAGCATTTGTTTTGAATTAAACCCTCAATAGGAGAATCCATGTTTGATTTTGTCAATAACCCAGCATTTAAAGAATTTCTGTATAGTTTGAATACAGAATTAAATCTCACGACAGCATTTACTTGGTTAATCATTGCTGTGATTTTATCCATGATTGGTGGTGCAATTGGTGGCATGATCCTTGCAGGTAAAGACTTAGGCTATAAATTCGCTGCAACTATTGGTAGTTTGTTCGCACCTGCGGGAATAATTCCTGCCATTATTCTCGGCTTATTAATGATGAATTTCTTATCTAACTACTAGGAGGATATATGTTAGAACTAAGCTGGTTTTCTTTCAAGTTACTTCTCAAAGGTAAACTATTACGAGATCCTATCTATTTTCTCCGTCAAACCACTATTGCTAGTGGTGTTGGCACACTCATATTAGTATTATTAGCACAGGCAGCTATCCCTCTTTGTATTCCCATCACTGTAGCGAGTTTAGTAACTGGTGTCATGATGCCTTTTCTGCTACAAGACTTTAGAATGAAATGAGTTTGCATAAATACCAAATTAAAAGTTATCAATCCCTACAGATTTATCTGTGGGGTTGAGTTTTAATGTTTATAATTAATTAAGCAGATTAATAATGACTCAACTAGAAGAATTGATTACAGATATTAACAGATTTGAAGCGATTATTTCTGAATGGGATGAAAGTCAAAGATGTGTAGCCGTAGGTTTACAACGGGCTATTGAATCTCTACATAAAGCCGCATTAACTAATTTAATTAAAAGTCTTAAGCAAGAAAATTTATCAGCTTTAAATCAGGCTGTAAATGATGAAGTTGTCTATGCAGTTTTGCTATATCATAACTTAGTTAAACCTCCATTATCAGAACGTATCCAAACAGCATTAGCCGAAGTTCGTCCCAGTTTACAAAATCATCAAGGAGATGTAGAATTAGTCGCCATTAAATTACCAGATACAGTTGAAGTTAAATTAATTGGTAGTTGTAGTAATTGTGCGACTTCTACCTTAACTTTAACCCAAGGAATAGAACAAACTATTAAAAAATATTGTCCAGAAATTACCCAAGTAGTTGCGGTTAAGGGTAATTCTCATTCTCCTGCTAATTCTCTTCCTACAGATTCCTATTGGGTGAAAGCAACAACATTAGATAACATAATTGAAAATCGCATTTTAGCAGTTAGAGTTGCTAATAATGATTTAATTATGTACAGACAAGGTGATCATATTAGTTGTTATCAAAATAGTTGTTCTCATTTGGGTTTTCCGTTAGATAAAGGAACTGTAAAAAAAGGAATTATTACCTGTGCATCTCATCAGTTTCAATATGATTTAAATACAGGTGAATGTTTAACTGTACCTGATGTTTACTTGCAAATTTATGAGGTGAGAGTTAAGGGTGAAAATGTATATGTGAACGTGCAAAGATAAACATACAGATGGGATGGAATGCAGGAGTATTTTTCTAAATTATTTAGATCCAGTTTTCTTTAATAATAAGCATTCTTCTTTGCGGATAATAAATCACAATATCAAATTTCTGAATAGATTGAGGACCCTTTACCTCTAAACCATCTCCATCATAACACTTTACTAACAAATAATAATCAAATGGACCCGGAAATGAGGGTAAGGCATGGAAAGGACTACAGGTATCAACTTTTGTTTGTTCAGATTTGACAATTTGCCATTGGCTAGATTGTAAAATTTTATCCAAAAATTTTTGTGATTCTTCAACAGGAATTTCTAGAATAATTTCTCTGTAACCATCACCAACCAAACCGTAGTACTCATATTCTTTAGAAATTAGTTTAACTGATTTATCAAGTGGTATACCAATAACTTCTTCGGCAATCTGTTTAGGACTTGGTTGAAAAATCCAAAGAAATAATAGATCCAACGCCAAAAATGATACGATTATTAAGATAACAGTAGGTGCATTTGGTAACTTGATTTGATAGTTTTTCATACCCTGATTAATTTGCCCTGCTTTTGATAGAATGGTTGAAAAATTTTTTGTGCTTTATTCAACAATAATAAATCCCATCAATCTGCTTAGGAACGAGACTAAGGGAGAACTTAATAAAACTTGATACTTCTTAGATATTCTCTAGTTTTGATTTCTTTCTAGCGTTCCATTGAACAACCTAACCAAAATGTTTCTATCCAATTGTCTAGCTTCCACATTAACCTTATCTCAAGGAATTGAAAAGGCTATTAAAGCACTTTGTCAGGAAATAACCACAGTAATTGCAGTTTCGTCAAGACGGGCTTACCTGCCCATTTACAATTTGAGAATTAACTCAAATTGACATTATAACTACATCTTTCCATCCACTAATGTTTTTAAATGAATCAACCCCCAAAAAACCCTATCCTTCTCTCCTTGACTCTGCGACTCTGCGTGAGATAAATAATGACTTCACCACCCTTAACAAACCAAATACCCCATTTACCCCTATCTCATAAAAGTGCAGAAGTAATATTAGGAAACAACACTACACCCGAACAAATAGCCATACCTATTGCACCTAGTCCGACAACAATGTTCGGTCCCCGTGCAGCTTGTTTATTATCACCAACAGGAATATTATGGGTAGCAGATACAGGACATCATCGTTTATTAGGTTGGCGAAATTTACCCACAAAAGATCATCAACCATCTGACTGGGTAATAGGACAACCAGACTTTTATTCTGAAGGACAAAACGCCAAAGGTACACCAGGAAAATCTACATTTAGTGTTCCTACAGGTATTTGTAAATGTGGTAATGGTTTAGCCGTTGCCGATGCTTGGAATCATCGCATTTTAATCTGGTATAATGTTCCAGAAGATAGTAATATTCCCGCAGATTTAGTATTAGGACAAATTAATTTTATTGATAATGAACCAAATCGAGGAAATCGAGAACCTGCGGCAAATACCCTACATTGGCCTTACGGTATTTTCTATCATCAAGGTAAGCTATTTGTAGCGGATACTGGAAATCGTCGTTTATTGATTTGGAATCAATTCCCTACCGAAAATGGACAACCTGCGGATATAGTTTTGGGACAACCAAACATGATATCACGCAATGAAAATGGTGGTGGTTCTCCCACTGCTGCTAGTATGCGTTGGTGTCATGATATCACCCTTTGGGAAGATAATTTAGTTGTTACTGATGCAGGTAATAACCGGGTAATGATTTGGTCAGGAATACCAACAGAAAATAATGCCCCTTGTGCGGTGGTTTTAGGGCAAAAAAATTTTAATTTGGTGGAATTAAATCAAGGAGTTTATTTCCCTAATGCAAGTAGTTTAAGTATGCCTTATGGGGTAGATATCTGGAAAGATTGGTTAATAGTTGCAGATACAGCTAATTCTCGTTTGCTAGGATGGAAGAAACGAGAATCCATTTTATTATTACAAGGTGCAAATGCTGATGGTGTGATGGGACAAGATAACTTTACAAATAAAAGCGAAAATCGGAATTTTGGACTACCAACAAGACAAAGTTTAAATTGGTGTTATGGAATTAAGGTTTGTGGAGAAACTGCGGTAATTGCTGATTCTGGAAATAATCGCGTTTTGATTTGGAAGTTTTGATTATCTCACGCAGAGACGCAAAGGAAGAAAAATGCCGATTGAGGAAATTCGGGTTCGTGGGATTGTCCAAGGTGTCGGTTTTCGTCCTACTGTGTATCGTTTGGCTAAGGTTTTTGGGTTAAAGGGTGATGTTTGTAATAATGGTGAAGGTGTTTTAATTCGTGTTTCTGGTAGTGAGGAAGAAATCACAGTATTTATAAAAAAAATATATCAAGAATGTCCTCCTTTGGCCAAAATTAATGAGGTTAAGAGGAGTCCATATTTTGGGGAATTTGATTTTAATGACTTTGTGATTTCTCCCAGTGTTAATAGTGTGGTGAAAACCGAAATTTCTCCTGACGCTGCAACTTGTCCCCAATGTCAAAAGGATATTTTTGATCCTTTTAGTCGTTATTTTCGTTATCCTTTTACTAATTGTACTCATTGTGGTCCCCGGTTGAGCATTATTCGCGCTATTCCCTACGATAGAAATAACACCAGCATGGTTAATTTTTCGATGTGTAAGGAATGTGAAAAGGAATATAAAAATGTAGAAAATCGTCGTTTTCATGCCCAACCTGTTGCTTGTCATGTATGTGGTCCTCGTGCATGGTTGGAAAGGGCTGACGGTAAACCTGTTATCTCTGATATGTTCTCAATGTTAGATGATGTGGATGCTGTTTGTACTTTATTACAAAAGGGTGAAATTGTCGCTATTAAGGGTTTGGGTGGGTTTCATTTAGCTTGTGATGCAACTTTAGAAAATGCAGTTTTAAAACTTAGAAACCACAAACAACGTTATCATAAACCTTTTGCTTTAATGGCAAGAGATATTAATATTATTTCTGAATATTGCTATATTAATGATTTAGAAAAACAATTATTAACAAGTCCTGCTGCACCCATTGTTTTATTAAAACTAAAAACAGATAAACAATTACCATCTTTAATAGCACCAGGACAAAATACTCTGGGTTTCATGCTTCCTTATACCCCCTTACATCATTTAATTCTCAGACGCATGAACCACCCGATAGTTTTAACTAGCGGGAATATTTCTGATGAACCACAATGTATAAATAATGAAGATGCAAAAGATAAATTATCAAAAATAGCCGATTATTTTCTTTTACATAATCGAGATATTGTGAACCGAGTAGATGATTCTGTTGTCAGAGTTATCGATAATCAAATACAAACTCTAAGACGTGCGAGGGGATATGCACCTGCACCAATTATTCTACCACCAGGATTTGAAAAAATACCACCAATTTTAGCAATGGGTAGCGAGTTAAAAAATACCTTTTGCTTATTAAGAGAAGGTAAGGCAATTTTATCACAACATTTAGGAGATTTAGAACACGCAACAGCATTTAACGCTTATCAAGAAACATTAAATTTATATCTAAACTTATTTGCCCATAAACCAGAAATAATTGCTATTGATAAACATCCAGAATATCTATCATCTAAACTGGGTAAAGAACTAGCAACAGCTAATCAAATTCCACTTGTTCAAATTCAACATCATCACTCCCATATAGCAGCTTGCATGGCAGAAAATCAAATTTCCTTAAACTCGAAACCAGTTTTAGGAATAGCATTTGATGGATTAGGTTATGGTGAAGATGGTCAACTATGGGGCGGAGAATTTCTATTAGCAGATTATCATGATTTTCAACGATTAGCGACATTTAAACCCATGCCCATGATAGGAGGACAACAAGCAATTTATCAACCGTGGAGAAATACATACTCTCAATTAATTAATGCCTTTACTTGGGAAGAAATCAAAGAAAAATATAGTGATTTAGAAATTATCAAATTTTTAGAACATAAAAACCCTAAACTACTGAATCAAATTATAAAAAAAGGTATTAACTCACCCTTAACATCATCAGTAGGGAGATTATTTGATGCAGTAGCCGCCGCAATAAATATATGTAGAGAACAATGCAGTTATGAAGGACAAGCCGCTATCGAAATGGAAGCCATAGCTGATGTTAACATATTAAACAATGATGAAGAAACTCTAAACTATACCTTTAAATTTGAAAAATCAGATAATATCTATTATATAGATACATCTTCTACATGGCGAGAAATACTCAATGATATAAACCAGCACATCTCCTCATCAGAAATAGCTGCAAAATTTCACACAAGTTTAGCTAGTGCAGTGGTAACAATGGTTAAACAAATTAGACAAGAACATGAATTTCACCAAGTAGCATTAACAGGGGGAGTATTTCAGAATCGAATTTTATTAAAACAGGTAAAAATGCAATTAGAAAAATTAGAAATAAACGTTCTCACTCATAGCATAGTACCTGCAAATGATGGAGGTTTATCACTAGGACAAGCTGTTATAGCTGCTGCTAAATACTTAAAAGAAATAGCATAAAAACCTCTGTTGTCTCTGCGTGAGATAAATCTTCAAAAAAGGAAAATCAAAATGTGTTTAGGAATACCCGGACAAATAACAGAAATAACCAACGTAGAACACAAACTAGCAATAGTTAATATTGGGGGAGTAAAACGCCAAGTAAACATAGCTTGTATAGTAGACGAACAACACCCACCAGAAAAATGTATAGGAGACTGGGTACTGGTTCACGTCGGCTTTGCAATGAACCGAATTAACGAACAAGAAGCCGCAGAAACATTGCAATTATTGCAAGAAATAGCCCAAGCTTACACTTAAAATCTCTTTTCTTCCTTCTTCCTTCTTCCCTCTTCCTTCGCGTCCTTTGCGCCTTTGCGGTTTATTAAAAATTGATATGAAATACGTAGATGAATTTCGTAACCCCGAAAAAGCCCAAGCATTACAAAAAGAAATCGAAAAACTCAGCCAAAAAATAGATACACACATCAAAATAATGGAAGTATGCGGAGGACATACCCATTCCATTTTTAAATACGGAATCGAAGAAATATTACCCGATAACATCGAACTAATTCACGGCCCAGGCTGTCCAGTGTGCGTCATGCCCAAAGGTAGAATAGATGATGCGATCGCACTTTGCCAAAATCCTAACATAATTTTCACCACCTTTGGCGACGCAATGCGCGTACCCGGTTCAAAAACCAGCCTCTTACAAGCCAAAGCCCAGGGTGCAGATATTCGCATGGTTTACTCACCCTTAGATAGCTTAAAAATTGCCAAAGAAAACCCCAATAAAGAAATAGTATTCTTCGGTTTAGGCTTTGAAACCACCGCCCCCAGCACAGCATTTACCATACTCCAAGCCGCAGCAGAAAATATCACTAACTTTAGTATGTTTTCTAATCATGTATTAGTTATACCCGCCCTCCAAGCATTATTAGAAAATCCAGATTTAAAACTCGATGGTTTTGTCGGTCCCGGTCATGTAAGTATGGTCATAGGTACAGAACCCTACGAATTTATTGCCCAAGAATATCATAAACCAATAGTTATTTCTGGCTTTGAACCATTAGACATATTCCAATCAATTTGGATGTTATTAAAACAAATAGTCGAAAAACGTTGTCAAGTAGAAAATCAATATAATCGCTTAGTAGAACCAGCCGGAAATCAAAACGCATTAAAAGCCATGAATCAAGTTTTTGCAGTCCGCGAAAAATTTGCATGGCGTGGTTTAGGAGAAATCCCCAATTCCGGTTTTAAAATCCGCCCAGAATACGCCCAATTTGATGCTGAAGCCAAATTTACAATTCCTAATTTAAAAGTAGCCGATCATAAAGCTTGTCAATGTGGAGAAATTCTTAAAGGAGTCTTAAAACCTTGGCAATGTAAAGTATTTGGAACAGCTTGCACACCAGAAACACCCATAGGAACTTGTATGGTTTCCTCCGAAGGTGCTTGTGCAGCATATTACAAATATGGGCGACTTTCAAATATGGGTAAAAGAGATAAATCAGGTGTATCGACCGAATCTCTATCAGTCTAAATTGCACAATTTGAGGAAAATTACATGGCTTATGTAACCGTCAGAATTAGTAAAAATAACTCCATAGAGAAAAAACGGAAATTAGTCAAAGCTATGACTGATGCTTTAGTCTCTGTTTTAGATACTAAACCTGAGTCAATAATTATTCATTTTGAAGAAATTGAACGAGAAGATTGGGCAGTTGGTGGTGTTTTGCATTATGACAAAAATAACAATAAGCGCGAAGATAGAGATGAAAGAAAAGACAGAGACGAAAGAGATGAAAGAAAGAATTGGTAAATAATTTAAAACGACAGGCATATTGCCTGTCAAAACACAAAATTTATACTTATAAAACAATTTAAAATGACAATTCTTCCCAATCAAAATCCACTGTTTCAAAAAATCGAACAAGTTCGTCGTCGTCAGGGAAAAATCCGCGATACCCATATTAATCTCGCACATGGTAGCGGTGGTAAAGCCATGCGAGATTTGATAGATGATATCTTTGTAAAAACCTTTGATAATCCCATTCTTTCCCAATTAGAAGACCAAGCAACATTTGATTTAGCCAGTCTTTCCCAACATGGAAATAGATTAGCATTTACTACAGATTCCTATGTAGTAGATCCCTTATTCTTCCCTGGTTCAGATATAGGAAAACTAGCAATTAACGGCACAATTAACGATTTAGCTGTGAGTGGTGCAAAACCTTTATATCTTACCTGTAGCATGATTTTAGAAGAAGGTTTACCAGTAGAAACATTGCGCCGTGTAGTTTCAAGTATGCAGGAAGCAGCACAAAAAGCCGGAGTGCAAATAGTCACAGGAGACACAAAAGTTGTTAATCGTGGTTGTGCTGACAAACTATTTATTAACACTGCGGGAATTGGCATAATTCCCCCCAATATTGATATTTCTCCCCGCAACATTAAACCGGGAGATGTAGTCATTATTAACGGAGAAATAGGAAATCATGGCACAGCAATATTAATTGCTAGAGGAGAACTAGCATTAGAAACAGATATAGAAAGTGACTGTCAACCATTACATGAATTAGTAGCTGAAATAATCAAAGTTTGCCCCCAAATTCACGCTATGCGAGATGCAACCAGAGGAGGTTTAGCCACAGTATTAAATGAATTTGCCCTGACCGCAAACGTAGGAATACGCATCAATGAAAATGCAATTCCTATTCGAGAAGAAGTAAATGGAGTATGTGAAATACTCGGTTTAGAACCCTTATATCTAGCCAACGAAGGAAAATTAGTAATAATAGCACCAAAAGAAAAAGCCGACATAATTTTATCAACAATGCAAAATCATCCAACAGGAAAACAAGCATCTATCATAGGTGAAATTATCCCCACACCACCAGGAATAGTCCTCTTAAAAACCGCCTTTGGTGCAGAAAGAATAATTGATATGCTAGTAGGAGATCAACTTCCCAGAATTTGTTAAAACTCCTCCTTCTCTTTGCGCCTCTGCGTCTCTGCGTGAGATAAAATCATAAACATTATGCACGAACTAGGAATTACCCAAAATATCATCGCTATAGTTAGGGAAAATGCCCAAGGTAAAAAAGTCCAAAGAGTATTATTAGAAATTGGTCAATTATCAGCTATTATGCCAGATGCGATTAAGTTTTGTTTTGATATTTGTGCCAAAGACACAATAGTAGAAGGTGCCTTATTAGAAATATTAGAAATACCAGGAATGGCTAAATGTCGTCAATGTGGGACAAAATTTTATGTAGAAAAACCTTTTAGTATTTGTGAATGTGGTAGCGTGCAGTTAGATATAATTACTGGGGAAGAACTAAAAATTAAAGAAATTGAAGTGGAGGATTTATGTGTGTAACTTGCGGTTGTGCTGATGATAATCAAGCCAAAATTACTAATTTAGAATATGAACATCATCATACTCATACTTTACCAGATGGGACTGTAATTACCCATACTCATCACCATGAAGAAGCGCCCCAAATTCATGCGAAAATTCATAATACAACAATATCTTTAGAACAAGAAATTTTAGGAAAAAATAACTTATTAGCTGCCCAAAATCGCGGCTGGTTTAAAGGTCGAAATATTCTCGCTTTAAATTTAATGAGTTCTCCTGGGGCGGGAAAAACTACTTTATTAACTCGCACAATTAATGATTTAAAAGATAAATTAACTATCAGTGTTATTGAAGGTGATCAAGAAACTACTAATGATGCTGAAAAAATTAAGGCAACAGGCTGTAAGGTTGTGCAAATTAACACAGGTACAGGCTGTCATTTAGACGCATCAATGATAGAAAGAGGTTTACAAAAACTTAACCCACCATTAGATTCTGTGGTGATGATTGAAAATGTCGGAAATTTAGTTTGTCCGGCTTTATTTGACTTAGGAGAAGAGGCTAAAGTTGTAATTTTGTCAGTGACAGAAGGAGAAGATAAACCAATTAAATATCCCCATATGTTTCGTGCTAGTGAAATCATGATTCTCACGAAAATTGATTTACTACCTTATGTACAATTTGATGTTCAACGCTGCATTGAATATGCGAAACAAGTAAACCCTAAAATGCAGATTTTCCAAGTTTCTGCTACTACTGGTGAAGGGTTAGAAGATTTGTATAGGTGGTTAAATCAAAAAGTTGCTAATTAATACTCAAATTAATTAATACTCATAGGTAAATAATTTAACTTAATACCTTTCGCAAAGCCTCTTCCGACAAAGGGAGAGGTTTTTAATCTCTGTGTAATATCAATTCACTTAAATTAAAGCTACAAATGAATCTCCGCGTCTCCGTGTCCCCGCGTCCCTGCGTCCCCGCGTCCCTGCGTCCCCGTGTCCCTGCGTCCCCGTGTCCTTGCGTCCCCGCGTCTATCTTGTTGGCATTGATAAAATTTTAGACTAGTGTTAGATATGTATCATCGAAATTGATCGAAGCTAGTGTATATGAGTAGAAAGTTTTCTTTTGTTCAAGTAAAAACCCGCACTTTGGGAATTTTGACGGGAATCTTCATGATTCCTATCATACCAACTCAGAGTAACGCACAGTTATACCAAGGATTGCGAGTGAGCGTAAAATTCCCGCCAGCGCAAGATTTGGGCGCACCGGCACGAACTTCAGGAGCGGGTTCGCGGGGTACTGTTTGTGGTAATCAGAGCTTAAGTAATGGATTAATCTCAGACAATCTTAATCAGAAGCAAACATATCTGACTGCGTTGACTCCAGAAAATAATGTGTTAACGACAGTGGCTCCCAACCCCACAGTTTATCTACAGGTTCCTAAAGCTATTAATAAGAACGCTGAATTTCGTGTGATTGACAAAGAAACGGAAACAGTTGTTTATGAAAAAATTTTTCCAATTGTGAATACTCCTGGGATAGTGAAGATAAGTATGCCAAATACTGTCAACTTAGCAGCGGGTAAAACTTATCAATGGCAATTCTTAGTTATCTGTAATCCTCTGGATAGAGAAGCAGATAAAGCACTTGAGGGTTGGATTCAGCGTACTTCTTTGAGTGCAGAACAAGCGGCTAGAATAAGACGGCTAAAAGCGAACTCTGTAGAACAGGCAAAATTGTATGCAGAATATGGGATTTGGCATGAAACTCTGAAGATTTTGGATCAGTTGCGCGATCGCAATCCCCAAGCACAAGCCGAATGGATAGAACTGTTAAACTCAGTTAAGTTAGAAAAACTTGTCGAAATTTCTTCCTCTTCCCCTAAACCACAGAATTAGTCCCTCAGTAGTGCTGAGTTCTTGAGTATTAAATCCTTTGATTTTCCTAGGAGATGGGCAAGATAAAACGTTTTTTGTGGGAATGGCGGGCTGTTGGGATTACTACCCCCAGTATGGCGGGATTAGTAATCCTTTTACGCTTTCTTGGTTTATTACAATCTTGGGACTGGGCAGCTTTTGATCAATATATGCGTTGGCGGCCGCCTCAACCCCAGGATGACAGAATTGTGATTGTGGGGATTGAGGAAGCAGATATGCAATATCTTCAGCAAGGTTACATTGCTGATGGTGTTTATGCGAAGTTGCTGAAAAAACTCAAAGCCAGAAAGCCAAGAGCAATTGGTTTGGATATTTATCGAGATCTCCCTTTTGAACCAGGCCATCAGGATTTAGTGAAGGTGTTTGAATCAACCGACTATGTGATTGGGATTCAAAAAGTAGTAGGCGATCGCAATAGTCAGCCAGTTCCACCACCACCTGTACTTAAAGCCAAGGATCAAGTAGGGGCAAATGATGTAATTGCTGATGCCGATAACAAGATCAGACGTGGTTTCATTTATCTAGCAGATGCCAACAATAAACCTGTTTACAGCTTTAGCTTTTATCTAGCATTACTTTATCTACAAAAAGAGGGTATTACTGTTCAGGGAAATAAAGATTGGCAGTTAGGGAAAACGGTATTTTCTCGCTTTCAATCTCATGACGGTGGCTATATCCGCGCCGATGACAATGGCTATCAGATGTTATTGAATTACCAAGGTGAGACCGGCTCTTTTAATACAGTTTCCCTCAGAGATATTTTAGAAGACCGAGTCCCAAAAGATTGGGGACGCGATCGCATTATTTTAATTGGGATGGTGGGTGAAAGTTTCAATGATTTATTCTACACTCCCTACAGTGGCGATTTGCTCAGTATCCCAGAACCCATGTCTGGGGTGGAAGTTCAGGCACATCTCACCAGCCAAATTTTGAATGCTGCCCTCAAAGGTAACGCCTTAATTAAAAGTTGGTCAGAACCCCAAGAATGGCTGTGGATTGCCTTCTGGTCAGGGGTTGGTGCTATCCTGACTTGGCGGTGGCGATATGTAGGTAAATCGCTTAAATCCTCTTTTTGGTGGTGGGGAACTACCCTTGTATTGGCGCAAGGGGTTTTATTAGGTAGTACATACATAGCTTTTGTTTGGGGCTGGTGGTTGCCTGTTGTTGCCCCATTTTTAGCACTGACCGGTGCGGCTATTGCTATTACAACTTATATTGCTAACACCGCAGATTCAATTCGCAAAACTTTTGGGCGTTACTTGACAGATGAGGTAGTTGCCACTTTGCTGGAAAGCCCCGAAGGATTGAAAATTGGGGGTAAAAGGGCAAAAATTACCATCGTCACTTCCGATTTAAGAGGATTCACCGCCCTATCAGAACGACTGTCTCCAGAAGTAGTGGTACAAGTTCTCAACATCTATCTGGAATTTATGTTAGATGCGATCGCACAACACCAAGGAACCATTGATAAATTCATGGGTGATGGTATTGTCATTCTCTTTGGTGCGCCCACACGCAGGGCAGATGATGCTCAACGAGGAGTTGCTTGTGCTGTAGCCATGCAGTTAGCAATGACTGCTGTTAACGAAAAGTTAGCCCAATTGGATTTACCAACTTTAGCAATGGGTATTGGTATTAATACTGGGGAAGTTGTCGTTGGCAATATTGGCTCAGAAAAACACACCGAATACACCGTCATTGGCAAAGAAATGAATCTCGCTTTCCGCATTGAAACTTATACAACAGCCAAACAAATTCTCATTTCTGAAGCAACTTTAAAAGCAATTGGATCAGCAACCCTCAGAATCGATGGAGAACTACAAATCAAACCAAAAGGAGTTAAAGAATTAATCACAGTTTATGATATTGGTGGTATTGGTGAACCATATAACTTGTTTTTAACCAAAGACACAGATATCTTTGTTGATCTGATGGCACCAATTCCCATCATCTACCAAATAGTTGATGGTAAGCAAGTTTCTGACAATATATTCAAAGGACATTTAATCAAACTATCAGATCAAGCTGCCTTAGTGCAAATCGATAACACAGAATCAGATACTGCACTCCCTAATTTCATTAATATTAAGCTCAACCTATTAATAGATGGCAATCAAGAAAACTTGAGTGAAGACATCTATGCAAAAATTTCCGATAAACCTGCAACTCCGGGTAATTTTTATCTGCAATTCACCTTTAAACCTCCAGCAGAAGCAGGTATACTTTTTAAAGCTCTTTCTCAATCAATTAAAGATCATAAATGAAAAAGGCGGGTTTAGTATGTATAGCCAAGCCACTGCGTTGGGCGACTTCGCCGACTTAAAGCGCTTTCTGCTGTTATGAGATACAGTTTTTTATCCCCAAGCCTGTAGGGGCGGGGTTTCCCCGCCCTCGATGATATTGCATTCTAGTACTAAATTAGACTTGTGCATTCATCCTCTAAAATCCCCTATAAATCCATTATCATGAAAAAATTTTCCCTCCAACAACTAATTCTATTGTTTATTTTCTTCCTCTTTCCTAGTAATCAGCTAAAAGCACAAATAACACCTGACCAAACATTAGGACAAGAAAATTCAGTAGTTAAGCCCATCGACCAAATCAACGACCGGATAGAAAATGGTGCAACCAGAGGTACTAATCTATTTCACAGTTTTCAAGAATTTAATATTGATTTAGGTAAAGGAGTGTACTTTGCTAATCCTGTAGGCATAGAAAACATATTAACTCGTGTGACTGGTAGTAATGTTTCCCATATTTTTGGGAAATTAGGAGTAGAAGGAACAGCGAATTTATTTTTAATAAATCCCAATGGGATATTTTTTGGCAACAATGCTAGTTTAGATATTCGTGGTTCTTTTACTGCGACAACTGTGGATGGTATTAAATTAGGTGAGAATGGTTTATTTACTGCAACAAATCCCCAACATAGTAATTTACTTTCTGTCCAACCAGGAGCATTATTTACCAACGCCTTAAGAAATTATCAAGCGCAAATTAATAATCAAGGGAATTTAACAGTTGGGAAAAATTTACTCTTCAATGCAGACAATATCAATTTATCTGGACAGCTAAGAGCAAAAGGAAATTTAACACTACAAGCTAATAATTCAATATCGATTAATAAAGGTGTCTTGTCTACCGCAACTTCTGGAAAGAAGAACGCCGGCAATATCTTGATTACCACCAACACTCTTGATATTCTCAATGACTCTTCCTTATCTGCCAATACTAATGGAAAAGGAAACGCAGGAACTATCAAAATTAAAGCTACTGACTTAGTTTCCTTTGACAAGAGTTCTGCATTCACTCAAGTGACATCAGAAGCAGTAGGAAATGCAGGAGATATCGACATCACCACAGGCTCCCTATCACTTACCAATGGCTCTTCTCTATCTGCCAGTACATTTGGGAAAGGCAACGCAGGAACTATGAAAATTAAAGCCACAGACACAGTTAAGTTTGACGGGAGTTCTGCATTCAGCCGTGTGGGACAGGGTGCAGTAGGAAATGCAGGAGGTATCGACATCACCACAGGCTCCCTATCACTCACCAATGGCGCTCGACTCAATGCTAGTACTAGTGGAACCGGAGACGCAGGCAGTATAGATATTCATGCCACTAAAGATGTCTTATTTGATGGTGTTAATGGTTTACCCACTGCTGCCTTAACCAACGTAGAAGAAGGAGCAAAAGGAAATGCCGGTAATGTGAATATCACAGCCGAGTCACTATCTGTTACCAATGGCGCTTTACTTGAATCACGAACTCGCGGAACTGGAAATGCAGGAACTATCAAAATTAATGCTACTGACTTAGTTTCCTTTGACAAGAGTTCTGCATTGAGCCGTGTGGAATCAGGAGCAGTAGGAAAGGGAGGAGATATCGACATCACCACAGGTTCCCTATCACTCACCAATGAGGCTCGACTGAGTGCCAGCAGTAGTGGACAAGGAAACGCAGGAACTATCAAAATTAAAGCCACAGACACAGTTTCCTTTGACGGAGATTCAGCAGCATTCAGTCAACTGGGATCAGAAGCAGTAGGAAAGGGAGGAGATATCGACATCACCACAGGCTCCCTATCACTCACCAATGACGCTCAACTGACTGTCACCACATTTGGCAAAGGAGATGCAGGAACTGTCAAAATTAAAGCCACAGACACGGTTAAGTTTGACGGAGATTCAGCAGCATTCAGCCGTGTGGGACAGGGTGCAGTAGGAAATGCAGGAGGTATCGACATCACCACAGGCTCCCTATCACTCACCAATGGCGCTCGACTCAATGCTAGTACTAGTGGAACCGGAGACGCAGGCAGTATAAATATCAATGCCACTAACAATGTCTTATTGGATGGTGTTAATGGTTTACCCACTGCTGCTTTAACCAACGTAGAAGAAGGAGCAAAAGGAAATGCCGGTAATGTGAATATCACAGCCAATTCACTATCTGTTACCAATGGCGCTTTACTCGAATCACGAACTCGCGGAACTGGAAATGCAGGAACTATCAAAATTAATGCTACTGACTTAGTTTCCTTTGACAAGAGTTCTGCATTTAGCACTGTGGAATCAGGAGCAGTAGGAAAGGGAGGAGATATCGACATCACCACAGGTTCCCTATCACTCACCAATGAGGCTCGACTGAGTGCCAGCAGTAGTGGACAAGGAAACGCAGGAACTGTCAAAATTAAAGCCACAGACACAGTTAAGTTTGACGGGAGTTATGCAACCAGTCAAGTGACATCACGAGGAAACGGAAATGCAGGCGGTATCGACATCACCACAGGCTCCTTATCTGTCACAAATGGCGCTCAACTAAGTGCCACCACATTTGGAACTGGAGACGCAGGAACTGTCAAAATTAAAGCCACAGACACGGTTAAGTTTGACGGAGTAAGCAACGGATTTTCCAGTGGGGCATTTAGTCAAGTGACATCAGGAGCAGTAGGAAAGGGAGGAGATATCGACATCACCACAGGTTCCTTATCACTCACCAATGACGCTCGACTGAGTGCCAGCAGTAATGGAGAGGGAGATGCAGGAACTATCAAAGTTAACGCTACTGGTGAAGTTAAGTTTGATAGCAACAGTCGTGCAGTCAGTCAACTGGGATTAGGAGCAGTAGGCAATGCAGGAGGTATCGACATCACTACTGGCTCCCTATCTGTCATAAATGGCGCTCAACTGAGTGCCACAACATTTGGAACCGGAGACGCAGGAACTGTCAAAATTAAAGCCACGGACATAGTTTCCTTTAATCGGGGTTCTGCATTTAGCACTGTGGGATTAGGAGCAGTAGGAAATGCAGGAGGTATCGACATCACCGCAGGCTCCCTATCTGTGACAAATGGCGCTCGACTCAATGCCAGTACTAGAGGCAAGGGAGACGCAGGCAGTATAGATATTCATGCCACTAAAGATGTCTTATTTGATAGTGTTAATGGTTCCACTTCTGCCTTAACCAACGTAGAAGAAGGAGCAAAAGGAAATGCCGGTAATGTGAATATCACAGCCGAGTCACTATCCGTTACCAATGGTGCTTTACTCGAATCAAGGACTCGCGGCAACGGAAATGCAGGCAGTGTAAATATCAATGCCACTAAAGATGTCTTATTTGATGGCAACAACAGACTATTCAATAGTGGTGCTTTTATTGGTGTAGAAGCTACAGCCCAAGGAAGTGGTGGCAATATTGATATTACTGCTGAGACTGTGACAGTAAAAAATAACGCTCAAATTTCTGCCAGTACCTTGGGACAAGGTGATGCAGGGAGTATTACAGTTAAAGCTAATACTTTTACAGCTGCAAATGGAGGACAATTACTTTCAACTACCTCAAATGCTGCCAAAGCTGGAAATATCAACCTGACAATCCGTGATCATATCACCCTCACAGGAACTAATACCGGACTATTTGCCAACACAGAAAAAGGTTCTAGCGGTGATAGCGGGAGTATTTTTATTGACCCCCAAACCTTAATTATTCAAGATGGTGCAAAGATAGCTGTCAATAGTCAAGGTAGTGGTAAAGGTGGAAATATTTCTCTGCAAGCTGGTAATCTTACCTTAGACAATAATGCTTTTATCACTGCGGAAACTTCCAGTAGTCAAGGTGGGGAAATTAATCTGCAAATCCAAGATTTATTATTGTTACGTCGCAACAGCCAAATTACTGCCACAGCAGGTACAGCAGGTGCTGGGGGAGATGGTGGAAATATCAAGATTAATTCTCCCTTGATTGTGGCTTTTCCCAATGAAAACAGTGATATTACTGCTAATGCTTTTCAAGGCAATGGCGGGAAAATCAACATTAATACTAATGCCATATTTGGATTAAAATATCAACCACAAATAACCACAAGAAGTGATATTACTGCATCTTCTCAATTTGGTCTAGCTGGACAAATTCAAATCAATACACCTGATGTAGATCCTACTTCTGGCTTAATAGAATTACCAGAGAATTTACTCGATGCTGAATCATTAGTAGGCACGGATATTTGTTCAGATAAGCAAATTGCTAAAAACAATTCTTTTGTAATTACAGGGAAGGGTGGTGTACCTGCTGATTCTGATGAATACATTAGTAATTCACCTGGGTTAGTAGTATGGGCAACTCGTTCAAAAAACCAGGAAATAATACCTATGGTTAAGAGACAGCAACAAAGGATAAATAATCCGCCACAAAATTCAACTAAGCGGGTAATTCAGCAAGCACAAGGATGGATAATCGGTGCTGATGGTAAGATAATTCTCACAGCAGAAGCACCAAATGTCACACCTCAAATTTCAGCTTTAAATCATCCTGATTGTCATGCAAACAGTACTAATTAATCGTCTTGTTTGAACGCGGTTATCGGTTGGATGCAATACAATCAAGGGCGGGGAAACCCCGCCCCTACAGGGTTTACGATTAAATGACTTGATATCAAAAAACTCTCTGCCTCTAAAACTCCTACTCTTTGCGTCTCTGCTTGAAAAAAATCACCCTCTTAATCAGCAACACACAAAACGGTAAATACCATGAAAAAGATTTACTTTCTAATTCTGACTTTATTATCTCTAGCTTGCAGTTTTCAAATAGATGCGGTGAGAGCAAATACGACTCTTAATAATAGTGGTAATTATGTCAATAATCAAATTATAATAAATTCCCTTTCTCTAGAACAAAAAGCTCAACAATTATATCAACAAGGACAATTTAAACCAGCTATTTCATTGTTGCAAAAAGCTATTAAAAGCTATGGGGAACAAGGTGATCTAGTTGGTGAGGTGATAGCTTGGAGAAATCTAGCTTTAGTCTATCAAAAAATCGGAGACTTGGCACAGGCAAACCAAGCCATAACAACCGCTCTTAATAGTCTTGAAAAAATAGCAGATATCAAAGAACGCCAACAAATTTTAGCTCAAACCCTGGAAGTTCAAGGACAATTACATCTGTCTATGGGTAATTCCCAAAAAGCTTTAGACACTTGGAATCTTGCTGCCAATACATATCAAAAAATTGGCGAAAATACAGGAGTAATTAGAAGCAAAATCAACCAAGCTCAGGCATTACAGGCTTTAGGATTATATAATCAATGTGTCAAAACTTTAACAGACACTCAGAAAAGTCTTGAACAACAACCAGATAGCCTACTCAAAGCTAAATCACTCCAAAGTTTAGGAGATGTGTTGCGTAGTATCAGACAATTAGATAAGTCTCAAGCAGCTTTGGAGCAAAGTTTAGTATTATCCCGAAAATTATCCTCTCCGTCAGCAATTACCGAAACACTTTTGAGTTTAGGCAAAACCACAAGATTACAAAAAGATCAAGCTCAAATAGCCCTAAATTACTATCAACAAGCTGTTAAAGAATCCCCTTCATCTGATTTGATGATTCAGGCACAGTTATCCCAATTAGAGCTATTGTTAGACGAAAAGCGATTGTCAGCAGCCAAAGAATTAATCCCACAAATCCAAAGCAGCTTTACTCAATTACCTCCTAGTCGCACAGCGGTTTATTCCCGCATTACTTTAGCTAGAACTCTCCTCAAATCGAGTCAAGAAAATTATTCCCAACCCCTAATTGCCAATGAACTGGCAACAGCAATCCAATTAGCAAAGAACTTAGACGATAAAAGAGCCGAAAGTTATGCAATGGGAACTTTAGGAAATCTCTATGAACAGAATCAACGCTATGAAGAAGCGCGAAAATTAACTGAAAAAGCCTTGCTTCTTTCTCAAAGTAACAACGCACCAGAACTTAGTTATGAATGGCAGTGGCAATTAGGCAGAGTTCTCACAGCCCAAAAAGAACAAAAAGGTGCGATCGCAGCTTACACAAAATCAGTTAAAACTCTTCAATCTATACGCACTGACATAGTAGCAATTAGCTCAGAAGCCCAGTTTGACTTTAGAGAGCGTGTTGAACCAGTCTATCGAGAGCTAGTTGCATTACTATTGCAACCAGAAGCTACTCAAGAAGACCTCAAACAAGCCAGAGAAGTAATTGAATCATTGCAACTAGCTGAACTAGATAACTTCTTTCGTAATGCTTGTTTAGATGCTAAACCTGTACAAATTGACCAAATTGACCCCACATCAGCGATATTTTATACAATTATTCTCAAAGACCGTTTAGAAGTAATTGTGGCTCTACCTCAGAAACCTCTACGCCACTACAATAAAATATTACCTCAGTCAACAATAGAAGCCAATATCGCCGCACTACGGGCTGCTGTCGCTAGTCCCAGAGAACGAACTTTAAATAAAAACAGGCTAAAACTCTCCCAAG
Organism: Anabaena catenula FACHB-362; assembly: GCF_014698735.1. GTDB lineage: Bacteria > Cyanobacteriota > Cyanobacteriia > Cyanobacteriales > Nostocaceae > Anabaena > Anabaena variabilis_A. The sequence goes on along the minus strand of NZ_JACJTQ010000014.1, from coordinate 30,268 downwards.
AAATTTATAACTGGTTAATAAGTAAGATTGAAGGAGAACTGCAAACTAGTAATATCACAAATCTAGTTTTTATCTCAGATGGAGCTTTACGAAATATTCCTATGTCCATTCTTCATGATGGTAAACAATACCTAATTGAAAAATATAGTATTGCTCTCGCACCCAGTTTACAACTGATAGATCCTAAAGCTTTAGCTAGAGAAAAAATTCAGCTTCTTGGTGGTGGATTAAGTGAAGCTCGTCTAGGTTTTTCTGAACTTCCTAATGTCATCACTGAATTGGAACTAATTAAAGTTCAGGTTCCTAATTCATTTTTGCTAAAAAATGATTCTTTCACTGATAATAAGTTGGAGCAAACTGTTAAAGAAAATGCTTATCAAGTAGTTCATTTAGCTACTCACGGTGAATTCAGTTCTAAAGCTGAAGATACATTTATTCTCACTTGGGATCAACGACTCAATGTCGATCAATTAAATAGTCTTTTACGTTCTAATAGAAACCAGATTCGCCCAATTGAATTACTGGTTCTCAGTGCTTGTAAAACTGCTGCTGGAGACAAAAGAGCCTCATTAGGATTAGCCGGTGTGGCAGTGAGAGCAGGGGCGCGTAGTACTCTTGCTAGTCTTTGGTATGTCGATGATGAAGCTACTGCCTTATTAATGACGAAATTCTATGAGGAATTAGCTAACAGCAAACTTACTAAAGCTGAAGTTATTCGCCGCGCTCAACTCACAATTTTACAAACTAAGAATTTTTCCCATCCCTATTATTGGTCAGCATTTGTTTTAGTAGGAAATTGGCTTTAATTCCTCCTAGTTGTCATGCTTCTTCTGGTATAGCAGGTGACAGGTAATACTGTTTCACTTTAAGGTTGATACAAATGGACAGAAGCTCTTACGCAGAGACTAATTTGTAGCTTTAATTAAGTGATGTGAAAAGTCTGTTTAGAGAATTTTATGCCTTGACAAAAATATCTAAAAAGGTTTATATTCTACCGAGAAATAAAGTCCATTTTCTTGTAAAGAATTTCCGCTTTTTTCGACATTAAGTAAAGGAATACCCCAATCAATTTTGGCGTTAAAATTTTCCCCTACTAGCAAGCGCAAACCTACACCTACAGAAGTTAAAGTTTGCTGTTTGATATCTACATCAGAGCTAGAGTGATTCCAAACAGTACCCACATCAAAAAAGGGAGATACTTGTAAAGTGGTTTCCAACTTAGGAATGCGAAGAATGGAGGTACGAACTTCTGCGGAAGCAAATAAGCCATTATCAGCTAATAAATAATCCTGTCGATAACCGCGTACACTTTGTTGTCCACCGGCGCTAAATTGTTCTAAAGCAACTAAAGGACGATCGCTCAATTGGATATCTGACCTCAGTACTAAAGTTGTATCTGGTGTTAATAAGCGTAAGTACTGGGTTTGTCCGCGCCATGTCACAAACTGACTATCAGGGGCTGAGTCATTATTTGTGGCATTAAAAGCATCAATACCAAAGCTAAATTGCGATCGCACCGCAAAGACTTGTACATTATCCCGCTGAGTATATTCCTGAAAAAAGCGGATAGCAGAAATCCTCGTTTCCCCCTGATCATTTGCACCTGGAGATAAGGAAAAAGGCTCATTTAACAGGGATGTTTCTGATTCTTGTCTAGAACCAGTTATCCCCAGGGTAAATTCTTGATTAGGGGTTTGGTACAGGGGTTGACGGTAGGTAATTTGATAATTGCGAGATGCAGATTGAATATCTAAGACGTTAAAGGGTTCTTCAATAATATTAGTATTGGTGCGACTGTAGCTCAACCCGATAGTACCGTTTTGGGGGTTAATGGGGACAGTGTAGCTCAGATCATCGATAGAGTTGCTACCGTCAGTATTGGTATAGCCAACATGAAAGCGATCGCCAAATCCTAACAGATTATTGTGATTGATTTGCGCTTGACGACGTACAGTCCCAACACTAGGCGATCGCTGATTATCAATACTTATCTGCGTTGAAAAAGCATCTTTCTCTCGCACCTTAATCTCTAACACACTCACACCGGGACGGGAACCAGCGGCTAATTCTGCTGATAAGCCAGCAATTAGAGGATCAAGTTGCAGCATTTGCAAAGCTAGAAGTAAGCGATTTTGATCCAAGGGAGTCTTTGTTCCTAATCCCAATCTACTGCGAACATAACCAGGTTGTAATCGTTTTAAACCGGAAATATTAATTGATTCCACCTCACCTTCAATCACTGCAATTTTCACAGTCCCATCTTGCAATTCTTGGGGAGGTATATAGGCTCCAGAAGTGATGTATCCCCGCTGCACATATAATTGATTAATAGTTTCTTGAACTTGCTGTAATTCAGCAAAAGAAATCGGGCGTTTAGTAAAAGGTTCTAGTAATTTTGCTAGTTCTTTTGGACTAAAAACAGTACTACCAATAACTTCAAATTTTATAACTGTAATTTTCCCAGGAATCTGATCAAAAGATGGTTGGGGGATTAATGGATTTGGCTCGGTTTTTGGGAATAAGTCTTCCAGCGGTGGTAAGGTGTTTTCTGGTAAAGGTTGAGGATTAGGTAATACTGACGGTTGTTTTTCTGTTCCTCTTAGTTGCTCAAGTGTCGGTGTTCCAGTTTGGATAATTACTTGAGCATTGACTGGTAAGAGAAGACTGGGAATAAAAAATTCAAAAGACAAAATGGAAAAATAAAATATCCATTGTTTTAACTTTTGGTTATTACTCTTCATGATAATTAAATCTGATCTCTTAAATCTAATAGCTAGAATGCAGACTGAATAACCGATATAGTGATTTCACTTACCGATAGATATTATATAGAAATAGTATTTGAATTTTGAAAAAATCTAAGTATTTTTAGGGTGCGTTAGGCAAAGACGTAACGCACCTTAAACTTGATTAATGGTGCGTTACGCTATCGCTCTAAGCGTAGCCTGTCCCGCAAGGGCTTTACGCACCCTACGTATCTTGATGGCTCCACCTCCCGTAAGGGATACAAAAATCAAATATTAGTCCTATACATTTATAGTATATCTTTTTATACTCTAGCAACCGCCAAGATGGTTAGAACATTAACTGATAGCGCAGCCTAAGAGACACTAAAAAGCTTTTAGCACTCAATACCTTCGCCATTTTTCTGTAGGTTGGTTTGAGCGTAGCAAAACCCAACTTAAGAATCAGGAATTATTCTAATTGTTAAGCAGGTTTTGTGAAAATTGTCAACAACACAAAACCTAATAAATAGTAGTGACCTAAGCATGAAAGTCCGACATCAGAACCTAGTTGTTCACGCTGTTCTCCACTATAAAATTTGATTCCTGCCGGAGATTTTGCCATGAGTTGAAATGCTGGATTACTGGCAGTTATATCAACTAAATAAAAACGTCCACCGGGAGAAAGTACTCGTGCTACTTCACTAAAAACTTGTTCTGGTTGAGGATAATGTAAGAAACTGATAGTGTTAAATACCGCATCAAATTGACCTTCTGCAAAGGGCAGTGATTCGGCATTCCCTTCAACATAAATTAATCGGGGACGGTGACGATTGTTTTGTCTAGCTACCCGCAACATCTGGGGAGATAAATCTAATCCTGTTCCCCGGATTTCCGGAAACTGACTCGCTAATCTATCTAATAATCTTCCAGTTCCACAACCTAAATCAAGGACATTGGCATTTGGTGATAATTCAACTTTAGAAAGCAATCTTTTATGAATAGCTTGATAAATAAAAGAGGGAAAAGTCCAATCGTAACTGGATGACCAACGGTCAAAAAGTTGTTTTTTGTTATTTATAGTGTTACTGTTCATGGCTTGTATATTCTGATATTTATTTGATTATATAGCTGTAGCCAGGATAATTAGGACATTATTAATCCTTGAAACTTAGATATAATAAGGCTTTCCCTCCTGCCTCCTGCCCTCTGCCTCCTGCCTCCTGCTATAACTATAGGAATAATATTTGGTTTTTGAAATATACGTAGAGTGGGCAATGCCCACCGCCGCAATGATTTGTAATATCAAATCACTTAATTAAAGATACAAATGAATCTCCGCGTCTGTCCATTTGTATCAACCTGAAAGTGAAACGGTATAAGGCATAACCCTACCTACGAGACTTAAAATTTTTCAGCTATCATTAATGATTCCTCTAGATAGATCCTCGACTTGTTTGAGAAGTCAAGGATCTGGTCATGGAAATCTAATTTATAACTTACAACCAGTCTCGATAAGCCGAGATTTCATTGATGCCAATTTCAAAGGGCATTCCTTTGCCAAATGGCGGATAAACTCGGATTTTCGCGTCTGTGGTAAATCGTTCCAGCCGATTACCCAATTGAGGAATATTACTGACTATATGCCAGTAAGATACTATATCTGGACAGTCTACAATCAGCATCAGAGTGGTAAGATGAGTTGTCATATACCACTGACAATTAGATAACAGAACTTGGGTAATGCGATCGCACGAATGATAAAAGCATCTCCCAATAGACTGTTCTAATTCCATATGTAGCATTCCGTCCTGTTTTGTCACCTCCACAGGAGGTAAGTCATCAGGAGGAAGCAAGGGGAGTTTAGACATAATTTCGCACCTCTTGATTGTAGCGCTGCAAACTCTCTCGATTTTTTTGCAAAGAAGAAGATGAGGGTTTGAGCGCTAGTGTGCCGAGATCTAATTCGTCCTGAAATTTCTTGATTTTGTCGCGGCAGGTTTCTACATCACCAATAATCGAATTTTCAAGCAAATAGTCTTCATCAAAACAGATATTTGTTCGATCAAATGGTTTCTGAGGCTGGGGACTATTCTGCATTACTTGAGTGGTGTTAGCGATCATTTTCTGGCTAAATTGGCGGATGAAAGGTAAGGCTTCACTTACAGCTTCATCAGAGGTTTTAGCCACAAAAAAGAACCGTGCTAACAGAAATTTATCCGCACCACTAGAATTTAATTGCCGATATTTGCTGACTGTATTCTTCAATCTTGTCAGGGAAAAGGGCGGACCCCCCATTAAGCCAAAGGAATTTTCAGCAGCAAATTTAATAGCATCATCATCACCACTGGCAATATAGACGGGGATAGGTTTTTGTAGTGGTTGGGGATAAACTGTCAAGCGATCGCACTGATAGAATTGCCCATTAAATGATACGTCAGTTTCATATAATAGCTTTTGAATAAGTGCTACCGCTTCTAGCATCATGGCGCGGGATTCAGACATCGATACGCCAAAATGCTGATTTTGTTGAGGAAAGGGTCCCCCTTTAGCTACCCCAAAAGCCAATCTACCACTACAAAGATTATCCAAAGTAGCAATATCCTCAGCTACCCGAATTGGGTTGTAAAACGGCAATAATACCGCCCCAGTCCCTAAACGAATAGTTGACGTAACACCCGCCAAATGTGCCATTAACAGCAAAAGTGACGGGCTGAGATTGGATTCATTAAAATGATGTTCACTCACCCAGGCTTCTTCAAAACCTAAGTTTTCCGCCTGTTTCACCAGTAAAACCTGTTCAAAGATGGCGCGACGGACATCGTGATGATGATTTTCGTAATTGCAGAAAAGTCCTGTTTTCATTTTTGGCAAACAAAATTTTAGTACAGCACAGCAGAAATAATTAAACAGTTAGCATCAGACAAAAACGTAAATTACATCAACATTATTGCCTTCTACTTTCTGCCTTTTAACTTCTACCTCCTTCCACTAAGCTGCCACTAAATGCAACTCTAACCATAAGCGCGGTTCGGATTGCTTAAGTTTAGACATCGGGTCGTGCAGCAATCGCTTGGCATTCATACAAACCACTTGAATGAGTCCCATATTGTCTGCTACTTCCCTCAGTATTTCTTTTTGCGCTTGCACATAGGGCAAAATATCTTCAGAACAATAAATCCCTACATATTGAAAGCGTTTAGCAGGTCGTCCCCAGAAGCAGGTGATGACTTTCACATGACACCCTTCCAGTAGTTCCCCAGTGTTCGGGTAATAGTGGTTAACGACTCTTGTGAATTCTTTAGCTAGGATATCTTCAGCAATCATTTGACTGACTATTTCTGTAGCGTCCATCACTGTAATTAGCATAACATAAATTTGTCATCCAAACCTGACAAAATGCCAATAAAAGTTAAATATATTATTAAAATAATTCGTAATTCGTAATTCGTAATTCGTAATTCGTAATTCGTAATTCGTAATTCGTAATTCGTAATTCGTAATTCGTAATTCGTAATTCGTAATTCGTTAAATACATCTTAAAAAAAAAAGAGGTGTACTCTAATTAAGTATCACCTCTAAATAATGACCATATATAATGAATTCAAAATTTATTAACTGGCACAATTGAGTAAGAGACACGGAAGAAGAGTCTTTTATCAGCTGTTTATTGTTGGGCAAAAGACAGTAATATCATGTCCACCTAATCACTTATCAAAAAAATTCTCCGCGTCAGAGCGTCTCTCTGTCTCCGCGTCAGTCTAAATGATAAGTATTCAACCGGACATGATATAAAACCGCTCCCCATCTCCGGTTGATTAGTACAGCACTTCTGAATTAACGGGAATTGCGTTCAGCCACTAAAACATCAGCTATAATATCTGGTACATTCTTTAGATCCACATATCCCTCAGAACCAGAGATAGGAGAATTAAATGTATAATTTGGGTCACAGGCTCCTGTATCGTAAACTTGAATAAACCACTTATCAGGAAAACCCTCAACACCCAATTCTACAATGTACCAAAACTCACCCATTAACCGCGAGTTAAAGATAGTAAACCAATCTCTGTAATCTTCAGAAATATTCCAGTCTGCCAAAAGGAATTCTAGAGCTATTTTTCCAGCATCAGTTGAAGTCAATAGCATTATTACTCCTGATGTGCAACCTCATTAGAAACTTCAGGATATAAACCCAATTGTTTAGCTAACTCCTTCGCTATAAAAAATAAAAACTGAGCGCCATCTTGATTGCCTTCATGAGCAAACATAGTAGCTACTTGTAACATTGAATGTACTAAACCAGAATCAACCAATTCGGGCTGAGATTCTAAAATTTCTGGTTCTTGACCATTAGGACATTGGAGCAATTCATCAATCAAATTAAAATATTGTGTTTGGCGTTCGTCTGTCATGGTTAATTAGTTTAGGGTGAATAAGAAAACTGAAACTTATTGCTCGATACTTTGTTGCCAAAGCCTTTCTAGCATTTCGACTTGTGCTTTAAAAACAGCAGTGCGATATACAAGATACCTGTCATAAACAAGAATACCGAAGCCAATACAAATAGGTGTACCCAAGACCAACCATTGCAAAATTGTAGCGATTCTGTATTGTTCTACTAGAATTTGCAGTTGTCCAAAAAAATTATATTTAGATAATTTTCTGTTAGCTGGAGATTGAGGAGTATTTATGCTCTCTGGTTGGAGAGATAAAGAATCAGAACCTTTATTAATATTGGTGACTTGACAGGATAAATTCTGTGTCTTAACTAACTCTATATGTCGTCCCCAAATTAAATTAAATACTAATAGCCCTGGAGAAAGCACAGCTAAAGTAACTAAGCAAACTGTCAAAATATTTAAAATTTTTAATTTCATCTTCGCTCTCCCTTGCTAGGTAGCATTAACCCAGTAAGAAAATGTATTTTATGGTTTATTACTGCACCTTATTATTGTCAATTCTCAAACAGCCATCAAATTTTAGATTCTCAATATACACCTAGTAGATGACACCCAATAATTTAAAATCTCAAATCTCAAATCTCAAATCTTCTAATTTTTTGCATCTAAAATTGGCAGGTTTATGAGTTACAACTAGATGTGCAATCTACTCATAAAGTATTACTAAGCAATTCAAAATTAAAAATCCCAAATATACTCCCTTTTGTATTCACTAATACTGACAGGATTTAACTGCTTTTGAAGAGAGATTAGAACCGACTTAGGGGTAAGAAGTCCCCCCTAGTTCTCCAGACTTTCGTCTAGGAATTTCGGGGGGTAGAGGGGAATCTCTGCGTAAATCCTATTCATGTTTATAGCAGTCACCTCTCCAGAACACAGTTTACCCCACCGGGATTAAGATTATTAAACTCATTACAATAGTACTCAAAGCCTAAAAGACTTATCTACTCAGACTTATAAAATTTATTTGGGGTAGAGGTGCTAGTGTTTTTGATAGGGGGTACTAGCATTTATCTGCTGGGGTTCGGGGAAGTTTGTACTCAACTTCAACCCATTATAGGCTAATGTTTGAGGATATTTGAAGGTGATTATTAGCAGTAAAAACTTGTACTCAAATAACAATATATCATGACAAAGTGGAACTGAATTTAAAATAAACTAAATAGCTCAAAAAAACAATTAAATTTTGTAAAACCGATTATTTTTTCAACATACAAGCACATTATTTAGATGCTGATTATTTTGGGTTTTGCATCTTCACCCAGTAAAATTGATACTATCTTGGTAGCAAATCCTAGTCTTTTTTGGGTTGTGTGCCATGAATATTTTGACTCAACACCAAGGCATCATCACTATTTTAAGCAGCCGTGATATCTGCTCCCAGTAAATGTTACTTAACTACAAATTAAATAAGTAAAAACCTATTATTATGAGTAAGGACTTAGAAGTAATATTTAGAATTTTAGGAGTTAATAAATGCGAATTGCTCAAGACGTAACAGAACTTATTGGCACAACACCCTTAGTTCAGCTGAACAAAATTCCCCAAGCAGAAGGAGTAGTTGCCAGAATAGTTGTTAAATTAGAAAGCATGAACCCAGCGGCTTCCGTCAAAGACCGAATTGGGTTGAGTATGGTACTTTCAGCCGAAGCAGAGGGTTTAATTACCCCAGGAAAAACCGTTTTAGTCGAACCTACCTCTGGTAACACCGGCATAGCTTTAGCAATGGTAGCAGCTGCCCGTGGCTACAGTTTGATTTTAACCATGCCAGAAACCATGAGCCAAGAAAGACGTGCCATGCTGCGCGCTTATGGTGCAACGTTGGAGTTAACACCTGGTCCCCAAGGAATGCGGGGAGCAATTAGCAAAGCTGAGGAAATAGTGGCTCAGACTCCCAATGCGTTTATGTTGCAACAATTCCGCAACCCAGCAAATCCGAAAGTTCACCGAGAAACAACGGCTGAGGAAATTTGGACAGATACTGACGGGGAAGCAGATATATTAATTGCTGGTGTAGGAACCGGAGGAACGATTACTGGTATTGCAGAGATACTTAAAGAACGCAAGCCAAGTTTTCAAGTGATTGCGGTTGAACCTAGCAACAGTCCTGTCCTCTCTGGAGGTGAACCCGGTTCCCATAAAATTCAAGGAATTGGTGCAGGATTTGTCCCCGATATTTTGCGTCAAGAATTAATTGATGAAGTGATTCGCGTCAGTGACGAACAAGCAATGTCTTATGGACGCAGATTAGCAAAAGAAGAAGGTTTATTATCAGGAATATCATCTGGTGCGGCTTTGTGTGCGGCTATTCAAGTCGGTAAGCGTCCAGAAAATGCTGGTAAATTAATTGTGATGATTCAGCCTTCTTTTGGTGAACGCTATCTGAGTACAGCAATGTTTCAAGAATTGATGAGTTAATAAATTAACCTTAAAATTGAAACGCTCACATAATCAGGATATACAGAATTTGAAGATTTGCAAGATTGAGGATTATTCTGATTCATCCTGTAAATCCTTTAATCCTAAAAATCCTGATTCTGACATTTTTAATCATCAGAATCAGGATTTACTGAATATTGAAATATCTAATGCTGGTGTTGTTCTTTTCCGTGATGTTTACAACCACCTTCACCGTGATGGTGTTCGTGATTATGACCATGAGAGCAACCTTGGAGGTCTTGCTGCATTAGGCTTTCGCTAATTTCCTTCAACGACTTATCAGCAGCTTTTAAGCCTATCCATGCGTCGATTTTCTCGACATCAAAGCCTACTTCACGTCTATCCCCTACTTCCAGTAAAGGACGACGAATTAATAAAGGATCTCTGAGCATCATTACTAAAGCGGTGTCACCGTCAATCTTCTCAGGGTTAACCTCTCCAGATTTTACCCTCGGTGCGGCTTTGTTGAACCATTCAACTACAGGGCGATTTCCAAAAAATGAACGCAATCTTTCTGCTGTCCAAGGTTCTGTTAATAGACTGTATGTTACTACCTCATGACCTGCGGCTGTCAGCAAAACTTTTTGCTTTGTACCACCTTTACAGCCTGGTTTTTCATAGAAAATTACTCTGGCCATTGCTATATCTCCTATAAGGTTTTTATTCGATTTCTGGACAGCAAATAATTAACCGCAGATAAACGCAGATAAACGCAGATAAAAGAAAGATGGTGGGTTTTATTGATAGGTAAATATTCTGGATTTTTTACCTATTACTATTAGTTGCTATCTATTTATCACAATAATCATTTATTTCTGTTTTTGCCACTACATTTAAAATTTTTTAGCAATGTGGTTAATGATATCAAATTCAAATCTCTTTTTGGGATCGGTTTCTCCATATATATTAAATGTAACTGTTGGTTCTTCTCCCACAGCTTGCACGCAATGTATTGTATCAGGAGCAAAACTGATAATATCGCCTGGAAATAAATTGATTTCTCCGGTTTTTTCAATTTGATCAGGAAACTCTGGATGAGAACTGCGCCGCCAAAATGTATTTTTTTCCTCGCCTTTTAAGACTGCTACTACTCCCCATGTTCCATGATTATGAATATTGGAAATTGTCCCCGGTGCAAATGTGACTGTTTGCACGGTTAAGGGAAATCCTAATTCATCATATAACAGTAAAACTGATGTTCCTGCTTTACTATCAGGTTCTAAAAATTGACTATTTACCCAATAGGAATTTATAATTAATCGCCTGACCAGCATTCTAATTTCAGGGAGACGAGTTGATTCATCCTCAACATTATTGAGAACATCTTCTACCTCTGTCAGAAACCGATATAGGCGATAATTATCACGCAATAAATCCCATATTCTCGCTGATTTACAGATTTGATGCTCTCCATCTCCAGCGACAAACCAATCCTTACCTTGCATAATTTCTATCCTATCAATTAGGAATATTTGGGTAGGAAAATTATGGGAGGATTGGTTTGAGGCATCTTAGTTATAGGAGTCACAGGAGATGTAGGAAGCATGGGTAAGATAACATTATTGTTAGTAGATGTTGAGTGTGTGTGATCATAGATTTGGGTAGAAAACCAATTATTCATGGTGATTGGGGACTAGGTAATAGTTTTTGACAATTACAAATTACGAATTATTTTAATCATCTTCTTCTGGTGGACGGGTTAAAATATCCAGAAGAATGCCAGCACCAAAATCATTTTTGTCATCAATACCTTTAATTCTGGTACTGATTTCCTTGGCTTGCTCTAAATCTCCTAGTTTAGCTAATACCAAACCAGAAGCAGCATAAGCATTCAAGTACAATCTGATTTGTGGTTCTTCGTGTCGCTGAACTAAGATGGATTTTAGGTCTTCCCAATTATCAGGTAATTTTTCAATTTCTTTAATTTTAGCAATTAATTGCTGTGCTGTTGTCAGTGCTAGAGGATAATTATTTTTGTAGTAAAAATATCTATAAGCTGCAACTAAAACATCTGTATTTCCTTGGGTTTTAGCTAAAGCTTGTTGCATATATTTTTCTGAGAATTCTGTATTTTCCCAAGTCTGTGCTGCTAATATCAATAATTCCTTCACATCATCTGCTACATCAAACCATGAAAATTTGTTTTGGTTAGGTTGCATAATCTTGAAACATGATAAATTGTCTGAATCAGGATGTCCAGGATTTGAGGATTAACAGGATGTAATTTACCAATTACCAATTACCAATCTAATTTATTGTAGAACATACACTAGACGTAATTCTGTAAATTTTAGCTTATCTCAATATCTATCTTAAAAAATAATAAATAATTAATCAAAGTCATAACTTACACACAAATAATACCATCCTGTAAATCCTGAAATCCTGGATATCCTGATTCAGACAAAATTGATTTATTTCGCGCAAAGACGCAAAGGAGCAAAAGCGCAAAGAAGATATCCTGTAAATCCTTAAATCCTGGACATCCTGATTCAGACAATTAAAATCATGATTCAGACATTGCTTATGCTACAATCATCACTAGATATCCCCAGCAAATACCATGAGCCAATGTCTCAATCCTGACTGTCTTTACGAAAATCACCAGGGTACTAGCTTTTGTCAACGTTGTGGAAATAAAATCATTTTAGATGACCGTTATCTACCGATTAAATTTATCGGAGAAGGTGGTTTTGGGAGGACTTTTCAAGCTGTAGATGTGAAAAGATTAAATACTCCCTGTGTCATTAAACAATTTTTACCACAACAAGCCGGAAGCGCATCTTTACCAAAAGCTACGGAATTATTTCAACAAGAAGCTAAAAGACTGCAAGAGTTAGGAAAACATCCCCAAATACCAGATTTACTTGCCTTCTTTCCCCAGGATGGTAGATTGTATTTGGTACAGGAATTTATTGATGGTCAAAATTTATTCCAAGAGTTAAAAACTCAAGGTCAATTAAATGAATCCCAAATTAGAATTATTCTAACAGAATTATTGCCAGTCTTACAATTTATTCATGAAAATCAAGTCATTCATAGAGATATTAAACCAGAAAATATTATTAGAAGCAAAAGCGGTAAATTATTCCTAATTGATTTTGGTGTTTCTAAAGAAACAAGTGGCAGTATTTTAACTAAACTTGGTACGATTACAGGTACTCCTGGATATGCACCAACGGAACAATTTCGCGGGATGGTTTACCCAAGTAGTGATTTATATAGTTTAGCTGTTACTTGTGTACGTTTATTGACGGGATATTTTCCCAAAGCTGATGGTTCAGATGAGTTATTTGATACTTCTGTTATGGAGTGGAAATGGCAAAAGTATGTTTCTTTAAGTCAGGAATTAAGTGATGTTTTAGAAACTATGTTGCAAGATATTCCTAAAAAACGTTATCATTCAGCAGCAGAGGTTTTAGCAGCATTAAAAAATCCCATCAGTCAAAAAACTGTTGTCATTCCTAACCCACAACCTCCTCAAACACAACCAGGTTCTAATAACCCATTTAAACAAATTTTTCAACAGTTTATTTCTACCCCAACTAACTCACCTCAACCTGTAAATATTCAGTCTAATATTAAGCCTCAAGCTAGTAATGCTCAAACATCATTTACGGAAAATTTAGGTAATGGTGTACTGTTAGAAATGATTGCTATTCCTAATGGAACTTTTCTCATGGGTTCACCAGAAAATGAACCCGAAAGATATGATTCAGAAAGTCCCCAACATCGGGTGAATATTCAACCATTTTATATGGGCAAGTTTACTGTAACTCAGCCACAATGGGAAAGGGTGGCAGCGTTACCAAAAATTAAATCGGATCTAAATCCCAATCCTTCCCAGTTTTCTGGCAAAAATAGACCAGTGGAATGTGTTTCATGGCTTGATGCACAGGAGTTTTGCGCTAGGCTAAGTAAAGCTACAGGTAAAAAATATCGTCTACCTAGTGAAGCTGAATGGGAATACGCCTGTAGAGCCGGAACAACTACACCATTTTACTTTGGTGACAACATCACCACTGATTTGGCAAATTACAATGGTAAATATCCCTATAATTCCGGTGCAAAAGGTAAATATCGTCAACAAACTAATGATGTAGGTTCTTTTCCCCCTAACAAGTTTGGTTTATACGATATGCACGGGAATGTATGGGAATGGTGCGAAGATGACTGGCATAATAATTATATAAACGCGCCTACAAACGGTAGTGCTTGGATTAGACAATGTAACTCAAAATTGCTGCGCGGTGGTTCTTGGGACAGTAACGCTAGGGACTGTCGTTGTGCAAATCGCGTCAACGACTCCCGTGACTACTGGTACGTCAACGTGGGTTTCCGTGTAGTCGTCATTTCTAATAATTTATAGCTGTTTATACTTTTGATATTTTACCCTCTACACTTCTTTCCCTTTCTCCTAAGCATCAATTAACATTAATAATGTATCATTAATAATTTAATTCTGTAAATCTGGCTATCTTTTACCAGTTTATAATTAAATTATCAGTTACAGTCTATTTAAAATACAGGAAATAGGCGATGAATATTACCTTAAAACCAGAACAAGAACAGTTTATTCAAAATCAGTTAGCTCAAGGCAGATTTCCTAATGCTGAAGCAGTGATTAATCAAGCTCTACAGCTTTTGCAGGAAAAACAGCGAGAATATGAAGAATGGGTAGAGGTTGTTAGAGTTAAAGTCAATGAAGCTGGTGAAGAATTAGAACGAGGAGAAGGAGTTCCTTTAGAAACGGTTGTTGAACAGATACAGGCAAAGTTTCGTCTTTTATCAAGTTATTGATAATAATGTTGAAATTCTTCGAGTTGTGAACGGTCGCCAAGATTTAGAAGCTTTATTTGGAGAGTAGGATAATAATCCTTCATCCACATCGTGTTAAAGTTAGATATAAGTAATCATGGAGTAAATGTCATGGTACAAACTAAACATAGATTTGCAAGTTTTGAAGAATATTTATCTTATGATGATGGCACAGATAACTTGTATGAATTGTTTAATGGTGAGTTGATTGAAATGCCACCAGAATCAGGTATTAATGTACAAATTGCTAATCGTCTTTTTCTCATTTTTGCATTGTTAATAGGCATTGATAGAGTGCGGGGACATGGTTTGGAATTGGAAGTAAGAGGAGAACCAAGAAACCGTTATCCTGACCTGACTATTATTCGAGAAGAACATATTCAACAATTAGTAAACCGTAACACGATTCGCCTCTCAATGTCACCACCTTTGTTAGTTGTTGAAGTTGTTAGCCCTGGGGAATTACAAAGAGATAGAGATTTTATCGCCAAGCGTCTACAGTATCAAGATTGTGGTATTCCTGAATATTGGATTATTGACCCCCAAACCAAAAGTATATTAGTTTTAGAATTAATTAATGAAATTTATCATGAAATTGGGATTTTTTCTGGTGATGAGTTAGTTATATCTCCACAATTTAATAGTCTCAATTTACAAGCATCTCAGATTTTTGATTAAGGTTAAAATAAACAAAATAGTCCTGTAAATCTTGATATAGCTTTCGCTATGCTATTAGAAATATACATTTTAGTTATAACAGGTAATAGGTAAAAGGATTGTAATTACCAATTACCCATTACCCATTACCCATTACCAATTTAAAATGCGTTAAGAATGTAAACCAAAGTGAAGAGAACAATCCAAATAATATCAACGAAGTGCCAGTAAATTTCTGCCATTTCAATGCCAGTGTGTTTAGTGGCAGAATAATGATCACGACGTAAAGAACGCCATAATACGCCCAAGATTAACAACAGTCCGATAAAGACGTGTAAACCGTGGAAACCAGTCATAAGATAAAAGCAATTGGCGAAAACATTGGTGGTCAGACCATAGCTCAAATTCATGTATTCATAAACCTGACCAGCCAAGAAAACTGCGCCCATAACGGCGGTAATAAAATACCAAAACCGCATCCAGCCAACACTATTTCTTTTAATTGCCATGTCACCAAAGTGAATGACAAAACTACTAGAAACCAGAATGATAGTGTTAATTGTAGGGATAAATAATTCTACATCAGTGCCTTCTGGTGGCCAAACTGCGGTAGTACCTCGAAAAAACAAATAAGTGGCAAAAAATCCACCAAACATCAAAGATTCAGAAACCAGAAAAGTCAACAGTCCCCAAACTCGCAAATCTTGATGTTCTTCGTGTCCAGCTTCGTGATGTTCACTGGTTGTAATTGCAGTCATTTCATTTACCTACTATTCATTTCTCGATTAGCTGTCTCACCTGCCTGGGAATAAATTCCCAGTCTAATAGCCCAAGTCCGTTAAAACGGACTGAAAACCGGATTTGTTAGTCGGTTTTAACCGACTTTTGCTATTAGCCTTGAACTTGAGTACAAGGTGAGTAAACTATGTCAATGTCTGCGTTTTAACTGACAGCCTCAGTCACCGATGAAGATTCATCATGAATATGACCGTAATCATAAGGGCCATGAGTAACAACAGGTAAAACTTCCCAGTTTTCAATAATTGGTGGAGAACTGGTTGTCCATTCCAAAGTCAAACTTTCCCAGGGATTATCACCTGCGAGTTCACCTTTTTTCCAACTGATAATGGCGTTGTAAGCGAAGGGAATCACAGAAATACCCAAAATGAATGCGCCAATGGTGCAAAGCTGGTTTAAGCTCACAAATTGGGGATCATACATAGCAACTCGGCGGGGCATTCCTTGTAAACCCAATTTGTGCATGGGTAGGAATGTCAAGTTAGTACCAATTAAAGTCAGAACAAAATGAACTCTTCCCCAGGTTTCATTCATCATTCTGCCGGTCATTTTGGGGAACCAGTGATATATACCTGCGTAAATACCAAAGACGGAACCACCAAAGAGAACGTAGTGGAAATGTGCGACTACATAATAGGTGTCGTGGACGTGAACATCAAAGGGTGCTGTTCCCATTGTTACGCCGCTTAATCCACCCATGACGAACATGGAAAGTAAGCCAATAGCGAATAACATGGCGCTGGTGAAGCGGATTTTTCCACCCCACAGAGTAGCAACCCAACCGAAGATTTTGACACCAGTGGGAACTGCAACTATGAGGGTGGAAATGGTGAAGAACATCCGCATCCATCCAGGTGTGCCACTGGTGAACATATGGTGTACCCAGACGAATAAACCGACGACGCAAATAGCAACTGTGGAAAATGCGATCGCTTTATAACCAAATATCGGTTTCCGCGCATGGGTGGGAATTACTTCGGACATAATCCCAAAAATCGGCAGAATCATTAAATAAACCGCCGGGTGGGAATAAAACCAGAACAAATGCTGATAAATAACGATGTTACCACCAGCATCTGGTTTGAAGAAGGAAGTACCAAAGTTGATATCAAACAACAACAGAATTAAACCTGCTGCTAATACTGGTGTAGATACAAGTGCGAGGACGGAAGTTGCTAAAATTGCCCAGCAAAATAGGGGAACTTGATCCCATTTCATGCTGGGGACTTTCATGAACAAGATGGTGATGACAAAGTTGAGTGAACCCAAAATTGAGGAAGTTCCCACTAACACAATCGCTAAAATCCACATGGTTTGCGCGATTGGTGCGGTAACTAAGCTTAATGGTGGGTAAGCTGTCCAACCTGATTGAGAACCGCCAAAAATGAAACTTAGTAATAACAGTAAACCGGCTGGTGGGTTTAACCAAAATGCGATCGCATTTAATTTGGGAAACGCCATATCTCTAGCACCCACCATCAACGGGACTAGATAGTTACCAAATCCCCCAATTGCACTGGGGACAATCCATAGGAAGATCATGATTGTCCCATGATTGGTCATGAAGGCGTTGTACAGATTAGGATCAAGAAAATCGGAATCTGCGGTGGCTAACTCGGTGCGAAGTGCGATCGCCATCAACCCACCGATGAGATAAAATCCAAACGCTGTCACTAAATATTGAATCCCAATTACCTTGTGATCAATATTAAAAGTGAAATAATCTCGCCATTTCCACGCTGTAGGGTGTGAGGTGTGTGGCGTATTTTGTGGAACTTCTAACTGTGTCATAAGCTATTTTGGGAATTTGTTCAGTAGTCAACTGAACGCTGCTATTTTGCAATTTGGGACAGAGTATCTGTACTCACTCCCATATCATTGATGTAGGTCGCCAGAAATTCAGGTGTAGATAAATTAGCTGGATTTACAGCCACAACTTGGGGTTGTCCTTGCTGTTGAGCAATCTGGTTTTCTGTCAACCAGCTATCAAAATCTTCTTGGGTGTGGACAATAACTTGCGATCGCATGGAACCGTGATAACCACCACACAATTCCGCACAAACTATCGGATATGTACCTGGTTTTGTAGCGACAAAACGTAATTCTGTAGGGATACCAGGAAGTGCATCTTGTTTGAGACGAAATTGGGGAACCCAGAACGAATGAATTACATCATCTGCTGATAGATTCAACTGCACATCAGCACCAACAGGAACGTGTAATTCACCCGCAGCAATACCAGTTTGAGGATAGTTAAATAACCAAGCAAACTGAATCCCTTTGACATCAACTACCAAATCCGCTGGTTTACCTTGAGTTTGTGGACTTGCACCAATACCAATCCCAGCAGTTACAGGTTCAGAACCATCATTCATAGTAGCAGCCATTGCACTACCGGAAACATGAGCCATCTGTCCATGAGGATGACTTCCTGGTTCTAAACCTCCCATTTTGTTATAAATATCCACACTGTAGATACCTAAAACAATCACAATTACTGTGGGGACTGCTGTCCAAAAAATTTCTAAGGCTAAGT
Organism: Anabaena catenula FACHB-362; assembly: GCF_014698735.1. Lineage (GTDB taxonomy): Bacteria > Cyanobacteriota > Cyanobacteriia > Cyanobacteriales > Nostocaceae > Anabaena > Anabaena variabilis_A. The sequence continues at coordinate 11,834 of NZ_JACJTQ010000014.1, read as the reverse complement.
TACCTTCTACAGATGTACCATCACCATTGTCTCCTGGACGGCGACGATACATAAACAAGAAAATTAGAATCGTTCCTTCTACTACTAAAAATAAAGCAACAGCAATGGTAAACATGATATTGAAAAATCCGTCTACCAAAGGCGCTTGTTGCGATGCTTGTACCGGTAGTAGATGATGATTTTGACCAATCCAGATGCTGATAGGGGAAATTATCATCCCAGCTAACAGCGTCCATAACGATACAGGAACTTTTTGCATACTAGCTGATCTCTATCCATTATCAGTTATCAATCTGTTCACTGATTTAAGCCAGTGTTTTTGATTTTCACTTACTAACGTTCTAACTTACACCTAATCAGAAAGGGGATAAACTTCCATATTTTTTCATATCTTACCTTCTGAAAATGCTCAGATTCCCGACATCTTATGGAAACCGGGAATCTAGTTTTTAAATTCTGTTAATTAATAACAATTTGTAATTTATATTTTTGTTTATTGTGAACTTTTTAACTACTTCAGATAAGGATTGAGTATTCCCCTCTAATTACCTTGTTTGACTGATGTACGGAATTAAATCATCTCTCCTGGAAAGAATGATAACTTGAGCTAATTCCTAAAAGTCTTAGTTGTCTACTGTTGTATGAGAATAACAGTTCTTGGGACAAATCCGAGAACAAGCTTCACAACCAATACAGTTTTCTGGAGAAGTAACTGACATTACTTTCCGTTCGATTTCTTCATCATCTTCATCTTCCACAAATTCGCCTTCTTCATTTAGCGCCTTCAACCCTAAAACATTGTGACCACACACTTTAATACATCTGCCACAACCGATACATTTATCTTTGTCAATTTCTTGAGCAAATTTAGGTGTCCAAGCCTTACCGCCAAAAGTCACTCCTGTTAATGTTGCCATGAATTTATCCTCAGCAATTCTGCTTACAAATTAGTTGGTGATTTAATCTTCATACTAGCCTAATATTTTTTAAATTTGCTAATAAAAATTAATTTTTTTATCATGTTTTGCTGACTTGCCAAATAATCTCAATTCACTTGAGATAATTAAGTATCTTAGCTGCAACTCATTATTAATAAATTACCTAAAAGCCAAACTCACTAAATGCTTATTTAGAGCAACTTTTATTTGATAAAATACAGGCTTAAATCTATCTTTTTAATCTAGACACCTTACAGGCAAAGTCTCTATATCTCAATAAAATAAGCCATCTAGGAATCATAAATAATATCTGAAAATTTTAACTCTCGTAGGGTGGGCATTGCCCACCAAACTTATATTTCAAAAGTCAAATATTATTACTATATCAATACATTCAATATTGATATTTTTTAGCAAATAGAATATGAAAACTCTAGATAAACAATGCACTTTAACAGTATTAGTAGATACTAAATAATACCAATTTTTTTAATTTTTTTAAAATTATGTTGACAGATGTAAAACCGTAAAGCTTATGCAGTCAGTCTTTTACAACCCCAAAGCTAAAATTTTCAATCCAACATGATAAAAATATTAGTTATCTATTATGCAAACATCTATACAAATACAATTAGAAGAAAAGTTATATTTTTGTCTTAACTCAATTTATGCCCAAGAATGAATTTATGAAAAAAGCTGTAACTTCTATAGCAATATCTGAATTTATATTAATTGCAAATAAAAACAATTCAGCATCACTTTGATGTTCTCCAAAAACACTTTGAGTAAGGATTTGTGGTCAAACAACAACACAAATATTAAGAAATATTCCTAAGCTCATTGTGAACAAACTTAGCAAAATCTTTATGAAATGTATAGTTAATGAAGAAGTAATGAAGCCTTAGTTTCAATATCTTAAATCAGTGAATAGTCAACAGTGAACAGTTATTAAGGATATGCTGTGATGTTTCACTAAACTATACAACTGATAACTGATAAGTGAGGCGAGAAAAACATTTCTTGTCATGGAGATACTTTGGTAGCAAGTTATGAATCAAGAGGAGACATCGAGGGGAGACTTGAGCCAGACATCTCAGCAATTAAAGTAGGAAGAAGTCTAATGCCTTATACAATTCCTAACAAAAATTGCGTTGGATGTGACAACTGCCGCCCCCAATGTCCTACGGGTGCAATCAAAATCGAAAATAATGAATATTGGATTGATCCTTGTCTTTGCAACAATTGTGAGGGTTATTATCCCGAACCACAATGTGTAATTGCTTGCCCAACAAACGCTCCTATACCTTGGCAAGCAAAAAAAGGCAGATGCAAAGTTGACGCGCGAGAACCTACCAGTCCTGATTTGTTTTCCAATGGCAAGAATCACCCTTTTGCTTCGGCAATAGTTATCTGGGAAGCTTGCAATTTACTAGCACAACGCAAATCATTAAATTGGGAAACAGATTCAGAAGGTAATTTACATTATAGCCGACAAGTTAATCAAGGTCGGGGTGCAATTTCTTTTCACATCCAAGACCCATTTCAAGTTAGCAACCTAGCTCAAAATTTACAAGCAATCGAAAATATAGATATTCGAGCAGCTTGTATTCATCTAATTTTTGCTGCCCATGCTACAGCCTTAGATCAATCGTGGGAACAGGAATTTACCATTGATGAACGACAAATTGAAAACTACTTGGGGTTAGAGAAACGCAAAGACCTGAATAAAATAGCCAAGCTATGTTTAATCAAGAACATAATCCAACAAGCTTGCTCACTTATTGTTTCCATTGACTGGCCTGAACGGGGTAGAGTTCCCGGATTTTCCATCACAAATAGTCGCTTATGGCATTTAACAAATATTCAGCACCATTTTCAAGAAGATGCTCAGGGGTCTAAATATTTGATTGGACTGACATTTACAGTCAAAGCCGGCATTTGGGCGCAGCATTTCTTAAATAAACAAGCCTGTAAGGAGCGAAGTGGATTCTATCAATATGGTAGTCTCCCCAAAACCGTATTAACTACAGTTATGAGTCTTTGGCAACAGCATGAAGGCGCAGTTAGACTTATGTTATGGTTACTATTTAAAACCAAAATGGGTAGAGAACAACGCATCACCATTCCTACCTTGCTGCGCGTTGCCTATGGTGAAGAAAAAGTCAACCTAGCTTCTAGATTACGAGATGAACGTAAACGCTTATTGCGAACATTTGAAAATGATTTGGAAGTTCTCAATCATTATGGAGTCAAAGCATTATTTGACCCAATTACCTACCCGCCCGAAATTCAACCTTTGTGGGCGAAATTAGTTGATATTCCCGAAGATCCAGATGAGGCTTTGGAATTTTGGATTAATGACGGTGGTGGTGATAATCGTCTCACAGATAGTGGACCTCGTGGGAAGTGGAATTTGTTGATGAATGCACGAATTTTATCTTTTGAACTTCCCCCAGAATGGGAACAGCACAGTTCAGAAGCAGATAAAAAAAAGCAGCGTCATGTTAGGAGTAAAAAAACTCTTAAAAGTACAGATGATTTATTAGGTGAACAGATTTTGCAAGCTCGAAAGAATATCAATATTTCCCAAAGAGAATTAGCAAAGCTTACGGGTAAAAGCCAAAGCTGGATTCGTGATGTGGAAAATGGTCGTCTTAAACCTAAGTTAGAAGATCAAGCGCTTTTAAGAAAGGTGCTGAATATACTTTAACTTCATTTTGAGTGCGCTCCTGTTCAAAATTCTGAATCGTTTGATTCCCTAAGTTGGGGTAAAGCGTAATGCTAAACCCCTACCACACACTTTTTTTCTTCTTTCCTGCTGATTGATTGCACTAATAATTATTTGCATAAGTAGCAACTTTTCTATCAGCAAGCCAAAGATTAGCTACAGCATATTTAACAACCACTGATTCTTGTGTAGCATGACAAGAACTTTTTAATGCTTGTGTTTTAACTGGATCTTTCACAAGTTTAGCCTGGTATGTGTAGAGAGAACCAGCGGGGTTTTCAAAAGTTAGCTCTGCTAAAATTGTATTATTATCTAAACTTTGCTCTAAAACTTTACCGGCTACTTTGTGGTTGAACCAATCCCAACCTTGTTGGAGAATTATTTCTCTTTCTAAAATCTGTAATGCAGATGGCAAAATTCCCCAACCACGATATACTTTATTCAAAAATTGAATATCACCAGTCCGAGTTAAAATTGCTCTGAAGGAATCTTGATCTAGTACACCATAATATCTGGCTTCTGGAAAATCTATCGCTGTGGGAGCAAAACGATGTCCACCAAAGTGAGTCGATTTCCACATCCTGACATGATCTAAATTTAAATCAGCAATAGTATTTTTGGCATAAAAGTAAAAAGGATTGCCATATCTCGCGCAACACTGATCATGGCTACCGTGACTACATACTAAAATATCTCTAGTTATACTGGTTTCTAGTTGATAATCAGGACTGTCACCCGATAACCATTTCCGCACAACTCCTGCAACTTGCTCAATATTCGGCAACTTAAACTCTTGCTTGCTGTAGCCATTACTTAAACCTTGGTGTTTTTGATAAATCAGCAAAGTTGTTGTTTCTATTTTATGCGATTCATCATTAGCAATTAACAGAAACCGAATCGGTAATTTACTGCGCTGTACTTCTTCAACTAAAACACGTAAATTATCTGGAACCCATTTGGATTTAAATGCTTCTGAAATCCAAGGTTGAGGGCATTCAACCAAAATATAAGTTTGATAATTGCTGGCGCTACCAATAATTTCTTCTCCTATTTGTCGAGAATAATCAGAGCAAAAAAAAGTATCCATATAGGTTTACTCAAGAATCAATTTTATAGACAAAGGTAATGAAAAAATAAAATTGTGTTTCTAGCTACCAGTTCTGAGGCTAATAGGTTTACCAGCTAAAAACAGGTGGCCACTTTATAAGTTTCTGGTTTTTTAAAGTCTTTCCGGTTAATAAATCCTCCATTCCCCAAACTTAGCCTCTATAAAGACAGCATTTACGTAGTAAATAATTAATTTAGTATCTAATTATTGGAAAGCTATGTAAAATTCCGTAATTAAAGATACAGCATATTTCAGGTTGCAGGAGGTACAAAATTTAAGACTCAAGCCTTATGCTAAAAGACTTTCAACCCTATTCCCTATTCCCTATTCCCTATTCCCTTTCCTAGTAGGGAAGAGAAGATTAAAAACCTCCCTTCTTGTAGGGGAGAAGTTTGGAAACAAATCTTATCTTTAATTAAGACTCTCTTACCAATGGCTTTTATCTGTATACCTAACGGCATATTTTCACAAGGTTGAAGTTGATCAATTTTTAGTTTCATGTTGCTAATAATTCTCAATTAACTCCGAAAAAAATATAAGCAATCAAACTATGGGCGGGAAGAACAATCAGACAATTGAACTTACCAACTAAATATTAAATCATTTAACTTACTTTAGCCTCAACCTATCTAGGTTATTGTCAAAATCTGCCGGAAGACAGAGAGGAGGAGAGATAAGAATTTTGATCTCTGGTGCTGTACTCAAAGTGCATCAACCATGAAGATACTGAAAATCCTATTTGGCAAGTTTTTTGAGTATCTGTATCAAGGGTAACAGAATTTAATCATAAAAGCAAGTAATTGATAATTTTTCTCATTTTTGCAAATATTTCTCATCTTGTTTGGCTTTAACCAAGTTTAATCCGCATTTCATAAAATAATCATTAGAGTTTTCAATGTAATAAATAGATATGCTGTCACGAATGCACCCAAATTTATGGGAAAGGGTCACATTATGCACGACGGCAACAGTCTATTGGCGTGATAATTGAGTAATTGGTAATGGGGAAAAAGGTAATGAGTCAGACTAGTTTCCTATCACCAATAAGCAATAACCAATAACCGATTATGACATTAATATTAGCTCTTGATTTTGGCGGAACTAAACTAGCAGCAGCGACAGTGAAAGCTGGTTCTAGAGAGTGGTTGCGTTATGAAAATCGCCTCTCACCAGCAAATGCGGATGCGTTGAGTGATATAGAAATTATGCGATCGCTCATTGATTCCGTGCTAGATAAAAATAAACCCGATGCTATCGGTGTCAGCTTTGGTGGCCCAGTAGACGCAGCCACAGGAATGGTAAGACTTTCTCATCATGTCCCAGGCTGGGAAAATATTCCCCTCAAAGACTTACTAGAAGAAGACTACAATGCTCCTGCCAGTGTAGACAACGATGCTAACGTAGCTGCTATTGGCGAACATCGGTTTGGTGCTGGTCGAGGATATGATAGCTTGTTTTATATCACCATCAGTACAGGAGTGGGTGGCGGTTGGATACTCAACGGTAAACCTTGGCAGGGTGCTGGTGGTATGGCTGGGGAAATTGGACACATGGTTGTAGATCCCACAGGGCCAGTCTGTTTATGCGGAAAACGGGGATGTGTAGAACGTTTAGCATCCGGTCCTTACATGGTACAAAATGCGCGGGAACTTTTGGACAAAGAAGCCCAGGATTCCTCAGCCAGCACAAGAGGAGAAATACTTAAATACTTAGTAGGCAATGATTTAAACTTACTCACCGGGCAAGTCATCAGTACAGCTGCTGCTAATGGGGACGAATTGGCTCAGGAAGTTTTGTACAAAGCGGCTTGGGCTTTAGGTGTAGGTATTGGTAATGTAGCCAACTTGATGAATCCTCAACGCTTTGTTTTAGGCGGTGGTGTCACCAAAGCCGGGGACAGTTTTTGGGCAACAGTACGCAAGGTAGCACAGGAAACCGCATTGCCAGAAGTTAATTTTGAAGTTGTGCGGGCGTTGTTGGGGGATGATGCACCGTTGTGGGGGGCTGTGGCTTTGGGTTTGGATGTTGCGCGGTGAATTGAAAGCCAAAGGATAATGGACAAATATCCAGATTCATATCTGTACAACCAATTATCCTTAGCCCATCCAATCCCTCTATTTGGTATGACTTTGCTATCTATATGAATGCTAATATTATTGTATATTGTCTCATGATTAATATAATCATCACAAAGACTAATGGCTTCAGTAAGATTTACACAGCCCCCTCTAGATGAAATTGTTTTTTCTGTAGAATTTGTTGCTCCTGGTTTTTCGTCTGTTCATTTAGGACTTTATTGGGAGTCAATTCGGGCAGAGTTTCCATTGCAACAAGATAACATACCCATTGAATTAGAAGATTATGAAAATAATACACCTCCTCTACGCAGAGTATGGTTCATATCAAATGATAGAAAAAAAATAATTCAACTTCAAGATAATCTATTTATATTCAATTGGAGGTATGATCAACAAGATGAAAATCCTCATTTTGAGGAGATATTTCAAAATTTTATTATCCAATGGAATCATTTAGAAGAATGGTGGTTAAATATTGCAGAAGAGTCTATAGAAATTCAAAAATATGAATTGGCTTATGTAAATGGAATTGACAACAATTGGGGATGGAAAAATGCTAAAGATTATGCCAAAATATTTAATTTTATAACAACAGAATGGAATGGTTTTATAAAAATTCCAGATTCATTCGATTTCCAGATTAGTTTCTCATTGCCTAATCAAATTGGAGCATTATCTGTTAAAGTGGAGCAATTATCTAAAATTTCAAGCGATGTTGATAATGAGGAAGAAGTAACTTCAGAAGATTTTGTAGGTTTTCAACTAATTGCGGCAATTGATAATGCTAATATTCCAATAACAAACTGGTTCACATCTGCCCATGATTACATAGTAAAAGCTTTTTTGGAACTAACACAAGAAGATGCTCAAAAATTATGGGGGCGTTATGACTACTAAGTGTACTAGTTTTTCTGAACTTGAAAATTTACAATCTTTTAAGAAAAGTAAAGGTCAAGATAATATTGACGAATTGCGATTTTCCAAATTTTCTGAAATCAGAATCAAAAAATGCAATCTAGTTAAGTTCCAGTCTAGTAAAAAAGCAATTAATTTAGTTACCGCGAGGCTTGTATTTTCTACAGGAAGTTACAATATTTCAAGTCAAAATAATTATGATAATAGAACCATAATTACTTCTTCTGGTGGTGAATTAATTGGTTCAATCCTAATCAAAGATTATTTCCAAGAGCATCCAACTAAAAGAAAAGCACTTGCTAAAAACGTTGCCAAATACATCACCTCTACTGATACAGTATTGGAAGTATTAGATTTGGGTACTTCCAGAAAAATTCGTGAAGGTTTTGATGCTACAGTTATGCTGTTAGCAGAATGTGGAAATGTAATTCTTTCTACTCTTAATCATCTATCAAAACCCAGCCCAGATAATAAGGATTTATTAGTTTTAGAAGAAAAGTGGGAAATTCTTATTACGAGCATGGCTTGTAGCTCGAATATTCCTGCTCAAAAAAGATTTGATGCAATCGTTAAATTGATTCCAGATAGCAAAAGACGCTCAGTAAAAACTGCTATTATAGATGCTTTGCTCATCATGGAAGATGAGATAGATATTGAATCTATCAAAGGTCAATTAGAATATTTTTTGTCAGATTCTGAACATGATGAATATGTAAAGGAATATGCCAAAGAAGCGATGGAAGATATGTAGGAGTTGAGAACTTTAAAAAATGCTTCCAACTCTTGAAGATTTTGGTGTACAAACTCCTGCATACATCAGAAAAATAAATAAGCTCACACATTGGCATCCAGAAAATTGTAATAGTCAACAGGAACGCGCTCAAAAAGCTGCTATAGATATATTTGACGATGGTATTAATAGTCTTTACCTAGTTAAGTCAGATCAAGATTTTTATGCCACCATAGTTGCTATAAGCGCTAATAGAACTCCAAAAGATCAGAATTTTGATTTTATCTGGATAACCCAAGAAGAATTACAAGAAGTTGGAATCAAGTTTGAATTAGTAATAGAAGGAGCTTGTTTACATTCCCAAAAACTACATTTTAATGCTTCTCTCGACACAAACACTGGTTGCAAATTATGTGAAAATATCATGTCAAAAAATAGAGAAGCAAAGCGTTGTAAAAAGAAAAATACAATGGAAATTTTAAATCATTTAAAAACTTTAGGATGTAAAGCTCTAGTGACTAACAGCCCAAACTGCAAGTGTGAAAACCAAAACTAAGCAATTTTAAAACTCTTGTAGGGTAGGCCAGACAGCCAACCCTGATCATCAACCTATAATCGGCTGCTGTTCCTCGCGCCATAATTGATATAACCGATTTGCAGGAATGGTCATATACAAAATATCTCCAGCACTGAGGTTAGTTTCTAATAAATCCCAGCCATTTAAAGTTTGATGATTTGTCTCTAAATACAAAGGGACAAAATCAGCAGATCTGGCTACATCTTTCACCCATTGACCACAAAAAGGGTGTAAAGGTGTAATTAAAGTGGCAAAAGCTACCCACAAACTATCGGCAATAATCCCATTCCCAATAATCCTACCCCCAAGGGCAGCAGCAGCAAAAGCAGGGGCGGCTAATTCTGCCGGACTCAATACAGCTTCAAAATCAAATACCTGTTGTGCCATTCCTGCAAAATCAGGATCAGCGTAATTAACAATTACAGGAATTTTGGGTTTTAAACACTTAGCTTTGAGCGCAATTTCTAAATTAGTTGCATCGTTATTAGTAACAGCCAAAACGGCGGCAGCAGTATCTATATTACTGATTTGTAACGTTGTCAGAAAACTGGCATCAGCAAGAATTACGGGAATACTCATTCCCCTAGCAGTGTTAACATATCTATTATTAGGATCTGTTTCAATTACCACTACTTCGTGTCCACTGGCGTGAAGTTGCTGGATAATTCTAATACCAATCCCACTCAAACCACAAACAATATAATGACTACGTTGGGGAATTCTGGCAGCATCCCAAAATTGTTTGAGGCGAGTACCTAAAACAAAATCGGTGAGCATAGCATACCAAATACCAAAAACTGCTGCCCCTGCCAGCATCATAAAAACTGTAAATAATTTAATGCTGTTGGGTGCTTGTTCTACTACCTTATCATTACCACCTGCACCTGTAATCATGCCCACAGCAAAATATAAAGCATCAACAAATGAGATATTTAATTTAGTAGAAACATATGTGAATGTAGCCAGTAAAATAATTACTACTAGCACCATTGCCATGACTATTACAGATTGGGCGTGTTTCTGAAACTGCCGGATACTTGTAAATATTTTTAGCAGTTTTCTTGCTAATGATTTCCGCGATTGATTGACGCGAGGTTGAATGCCAATAATTAAGCGGTCGCCTACTTTCAATCTTTGTTCAGACAATACCGCCGATACTAAATTCATCTTCCCAACTACAGGTAGATAATAAATCAGCATCCGCGTCTTATCTTCCCATAAATCACTTATTTTCTGACCTATCCAAACATGATCCTCATCAATATATTCTTCCTGAATTGGCCAAGTTTGATCAAATAGCTTTATTTGTCCTATTGCTTGATTTCCCAAAGCAGCAAAAGTAAATACTGGTGCTGCCAACCCGACAACACTCATACTTAAATGGTCTACTATAGTTTGATCTAGACGTTCACCTAAATTTGTATTATAAAAGCGGTTAATAATCCGAATATGGGAATTCAATACCCGCGCTTGCATCATGATTGACAAATTTAGCGCATCATCAGAACCAGCAATTACTAAAGTATGTGCTTGCTCAATTCCTGCTGCTTTCAGGGTAGAAGCTGCGTATAAATCGCCAACAATTACATCTCCCGAAGCTTCGCCAGGTATGGGTTTGCGATGAATACCAACGACTAAAGCACCCTGTTGTCTCAGCAAACGAAAGATTTTATATCCAGTACGTCCTAAGCCACAAACAATTATTCGAGGTTTCATGAAACAGCCGCATTATTTACAGGAAAGGCTGCATATCAGTTCTTCATTTCCATTGTTGCTCACTTTCTATTGTGATAACTGTAGCTGAAAATACGATAAGTTCAAATAGCATGGCACTTTCACAAGTTTTTTAAGTCAAGTTGATTTAAATACCTGGAATGTGAACCATGAAGAATTTATTACAACTAATACCATTTCTTTATGAGGCTGCGCCGAATTTCCTAACCTTGTCTTTTCTTTCTCTGTGTCGCGCCAGTTGCTACAACGGGGGAAACCTCCGCAACGCACTGGCTTCTCTGGGTCCTCTGTGGTATGCCTTCGGCTCCCGTAAAGGATACGTCTATCTTTAAATTAAGCGCATCTTTATACAGAGTTGGTATAACCAAACTAAGTAGTATTTTGGCTCCGTTTAAAAAGTATAATAAGTAACATTTTATATAAAAGTCACTGAGGTAGACGAGTTTACTGACATAAAGCAAGTGGTGATAAATAACCCGAATAGTGACAGATGACAGAGTTAAATTTATATCTAACAATTTCTCAATAAGAGTAGGCTTGGTATTCCATATCTACAGAATTACAAGAATTATAAGCTTTTATGTTCGCAATAAGATAATAATACAAGATTTCAGTCAAAGCTTTTGTTGCCTGAGATTTCTCATATATGCTATGCTTGGAAGATGATAAAAAAGTCACACTTGTAACTTATTGTCTAAATATGAGCATCTATCCAGATTTTCAAGAACAAGGCTATCAAGTTATTAGAGAACTAGGACGTAACCGAGAAGGTGGTAGGATTACCTGGTTAGCTACAAATATTAACACAGGGCAAGAAGAGGTAATTAAGCAGTTTTGTTTTGCTCAAGTGGGTTCGAGTTGGTCCGGTTCAGAAGCACACGAACGAGAAATACAGGTACTCAAAGGATTAGAACATCCTGGTATTCCCAGTTATTTGAATTCTTTTGCTACATCTGATGGTTTTTGTTTGGTTCAAGAATATATTGATGCTGCCACTTTAGCAGAACCTCGCAGTTTTTCACCAGA
>NZ_JACJTQ010000013.1 GCF_014698735.1 Anabaena catenula FACHB-362 | reverse complement strand
GGCATCTCTAACGCTTATTTTAGCGTACCAGCCAGCTACCTTTGCATTGGGGCATCTCACTTTTAAAAGCAGTGGCAGTAACACTTTAGCTATTTCCGGAGATGTCTAATATCAACTCCTCGAAAAGGATGCAGTTCTAATAAATCTTTATCTCCTGTTATTATATGAGTTGCATTACCATTAATAGCAACCTCTAAAAATTTGTCATCTTTTAGATCTCTACACTCTTTGATAATCTGCTCTATTTTAATTTGTTCTGCTTCTAGTTTTAATTTAGCTAAGAATTGAGTACGAATACTGACAGAAATATATTTATCGAATTTTGAGCGATTGAGAATTTCTTGTAATTCTTCAAAAGTAGCCTCTGAAAATAAAATTATTCCTAAGCTTTTGGCTTTTTTGAATGCCACATCTGGAACAGATGACTGAATCAAGACAGCACTAACTAAAATGTTTGTATCAATAACAAAACGTAACTTATCCATTATGGAGAATATCATCTAAAATTTCTTGAGTTAACCCCTTATTTTTTGCTTGTTCTTGCATTTCTGCAATGATTTCATCTAGGGATTTTTCTTGAATAATTAATTTCAGCAAATCATTGACAATAGTTTGTATTTTTTGCTGTTTTTGTGGTTCTGCTTCTTGATAAGCTTTGGCAACTTCAGCATCAACTTGAATAGCAATTGTTTCCATATTTTGATAGTCAATAAATTACATTTGTTTAATTATAGCATTCAATACCCAAAGCACGATAAACTAAGCTACAAGATAGGCTCGCTCTATTTATTAAAACAGGTTAAGTTGTTGTACATCATCATGGTCTTCATCTCCTTCAGATCCATAAAGAAAAACTAATCGCTTTGCCTCATACCTTTGTCGTAGATCCTCTAAGCCTTGAGGGTTAGCTCTATGAATTCCCCGATCTCCAATAGAACACTCGAAATGCTTCTGATAAAAAGTTACCATGCTTTTAATGTTTCACGTTCTGCTTGTCCGATTTTTTTTACTAAGCTATTAACAAGTCTTTTGTTAGTAAACATTGTAATTTAGGTAAGCACAGCCTTTTCAGTATATCCCTCACTGGCATTTATAAATTTTCCCGAAAACATTCAAAAGCCCCAATGTTATAAAATAGATGAAAGCTCAACCCTAACTCTCCACTCATGAGTCTCCATCCCCTCTTAAAATTTGATATTTCTGAACTCAGCATTGCAGAACGTATCCAACTTGCTGAAGATTTATGGGACAGCATCTTAGAACAGCAAGAAGAACTTCCCTTGAGTCCAGCACAACAGATAGAACTAGATCGACGGTTAGAAAATTACAAAAAAAATCCTACAAATGGTTCTAGTTGGGAAGAGGTTAAAAAACGTTTAGGATTCTCCCAATGAACTATAACCTGATTATTTAGTCATAACTAAGATTTTTAGCATAACTAAACTCTCAAAACTCTCTTTGCGTCTCCGCGTCTCTGCGTGAAATAATTCCACCAGCTAACAAAACACCATCCCCAGTCCTGTAAATGCTAAAATCAATGACTTGATTAATAAAGAGAAAAATTATGGCATCCATCCGCGAGTTGCACGAACAGCTAGTAAAAAAAGAACGTTCTGCCGTTGAAATTACCCAAGAAGCCCTAGATCGCATTCAAGCATTAGAACCAAAACTGCACAGTTTCTTAACTGTCACGGCACAACAGGCTTTAGATCAGGCTCGTGCTGTGGATGCAAAAATCGCTGCGGGGGAAGAAATCGGTATCCTTGCAGGGATTCCCATTGGTATAAAAGACAATATGTGTACCAAGGGTATTCGCACCACTTGCGGCTCTAAAATTTTAGAGAATTTTGTCCCACCCTATGAATCAACCGTAACGCAAAAACTGGCAAATGCTGGGGCAGTAACGGTTGGTAAAACCAATTTAGACGAGTTTGCAATGGGGAGTTCTACGGAGAACTCTGCTTATCAAGTTACGGCTAATCCTTGGGATTTATCACGAGTTCCTGGTGGTTCTTCTGGAGGTTCGGCTGCGGCTGTAGCGGCTGAAGAATGTGTGGTATCCCTGGGTTCGGATACTGGTGGTTCGATTCGTCAACCGGCTTCTTTTTGCGGTGTGGTGGGAATGAAACCGACTTATGGGTTAGTTTCCCGTTATGGTTTGGTGGCTTATGCGTCATCTTTGGATCAAATTGGCCCCTTTGCGCGGACAGTTGAAGATGCGGCTATATTGTTGAGTGCGATCGCAGGTTATGATCCTCAAGACTCCACCAGCTTAAAAGTCGAAATTCCTGATTACACTGCCAATTTAATACCAGATTTAAAAGGTAAAAAACTGAAAATCGGTGTTATTAAAGAAACCTTTGGTGAAGGTTTAGATCCAGAAGTAGAAGCATCTGTAAATCAAGCGATCGCACAACTAGAAAGTTTAGGCGCAGAAATTCATTATATTTCCTGTCCCCGTTTCCGTTATGGCGTACCCAGTTACTACATTATCGCCCCATCGGAAGCATCAGCCAACTTAGCCCGTTACGATGGTGTTAAATATGGGTTACGTTCAAAAGATGCAGACAACCTGCTTTCTATGTACACCCGTACACGCTCCACCGGATTTGGTGCAGAAGTCAAACGCCGGATTATGATTGGTACTTATGCTCTAAGCGCCGGTTATTATGATGCCTACTACTTGAAAGCGCAAAAAGTCCGCACATTAATTAAAGAAGACTTTGAAAAAGCCTTTCAACAAGTTGATGTTTTAGTTTGTCCCACTGCACCAACTACAGCATTTCAAGCCGGCGAAAAAATCACCGATCCCTTGAGTATGTATTTAAATGACTTAATGACTATTCCCGTCAATCTTGCCGGTTTACCAGGTATTAGTGTACCTTGTGGTTTTGACAGCAAAGGTCTACCCATTGGATTACAGTTAATTGGTAAAGTCCTCAGAGAAGACCAATTATTACAGGTAGCCTATGCTTATGAGCAATCAACTAATTGGCATCTTCAAACAGCAAAAATAGCTTAATTGGTCTATTTGTGTAATATCATGTCCGGCAAATTAGCTATAATTGCCGTGTTTTTGCAAATATCTGGTAAAATTCTTTCCTCCTGCTTGCAGCCCCCAGCCCCCCTGCGGTTCCTGAATTATAAGTCTTTAACCGGACATGATTTAAGACCCGTAAGCCCCAAAAAGAAAATAATTGGCGTAATTTTTTATAAAAATTCTCAAAAAGGGGCTTCACCCCACACGCCAAAAATGTTATACTGTGATAAGTAGATGCACCCTGATGATTTGGAGAGCTATTAAATTGGCTCTCTTTTTTAGTTTTTATCCTTAACTTCAGTGTAAGTAAGTAGGTAACTTAGCCTAATAGTTGTGTGGGATTGAGAAATATAGTTATTGTTACTTAGCAATAACTCGATCTATTTTATGATTGCGAATGTGATAATGTCACTATTCATACTGCCAAAAAGCATGAAGATAATTATCGGCTGGTGCAAGATTGCCATCACCAGATAAACTCACAATAAAGGATAAATACGGGATAGCTGACGAGAGCCGCAAGCGGTAAAAGTTGGCACAATCTACCAAACTCTAGGATATGTGGGGAAAAATTATGGGAGACTGGCAGGAAATTACTGGTGGAGTCACAGCAGCTAGAGGGTATCGAGCAGCGGGAATTACCGCCGGACTAAAACCTTCAGGATTGCCGGATTTAGCATTAATATTGTCAGATGTGGATGCGATCGCTGCCGGAGTATTCACAACTAGCCACGTCAAAGCCGCTTGTGTAGACTATTGCCGTCAACACTTGCAAGCCAAACATAGCGCCAGAGCTATACTCTGCAACGCTGGACAAGCCAACGCTGCCACAGGTAGCCAAGGAGTCAAAGATACCCTAGAAAGTGCAGATTTATTAGCCAAAGAATTGGGTATTTCCCCGGAAGCGATTTTACTAGCTTCTACAGGCGTAATTGGTCAAAGGATTAAAATGGATATACTGCGAAGTGGTATACCCAAGGTAGTAGCAGCACTCTCAGAAACTGGCTCAGATGAGGCTGCTGGAGCAATTATCACCACCGATTTGGTCACTAAATCAATTGCTTTAGAAACAACTATCGGCGACCGTCCCGTAAGAATTGGCGGCATTGCTAAAGGTTCTGGTATGATACATCCCAACATGGCTACCATGCTGGCATTTGTCACCTGTGATGCGGCTGTTTCATCTAGCCTTTGGCAACAAATGTTAACAAGAGCCGCAGATAGAAGTTTCAATTCTATTACCGTTGATGGTGATACCAGCACCAATGATAGTTTAATTGCTTTAGCCAATGGTCAATCTCGCACCCCAGCAATTACCGAAATGGGACCAGAAGCCGAGAAATTAGAAGCCATGCTAACAGCAGTATGCCAGCATTTAGCCAAAGCGATCGCTCGTGACGGAGAAGGTGCAACTTGCTTAGTAGAAGTGCAAGTCACTGGTGCAAACGATGAAACAGCGGCCAGACAAATCGCCAAAACCATTGCTGGCTCTTCTTTAGTTAAATCTGCAATCTTTGGACGTGATCCCAATTGGGGACGTATCGCCGGCGCAGCTGGACGTGCTGGAGTACCTTTTGAGCAGGATAATTTGCAAATTAAATTAGGCGATTTCTTACTTTTTGAAAATGGTCAACCTTTACCTTTTGATAAAGCAGCCGCAAGTGCATATTTGAAACAAAAAGCAGCAGGTGCTTATCTGAAAGAAGATACGGTGTTAATTTCCGTCAGTGTGGGTAATGGCCATGGAACAGGTAAAGCGTGGGGTTGTGATTTGAGTTACGACTATGTGAAAATTAACGCAGAATATACGACTTAGTTTAGTTTAGATCCCTGATTTCTTGAAGAAGTCGGGGATCTGGGAAGTATTCAATTGAATTAATGTAATTAATTGAAAATGCGGCGTATTTAGACATTTTTCGGTTTGTTGGCATTGTCTTTCTTTCCTCATTACCATTACTGCTATTTCTGAGTAAAGGACGCGCTGGAACAAAAGCACCTATGGGACTTAATTCAGATTTTCTCAATGTGCTTTTTAGTCTAAATTCCAGAAATTTATATTTATACAACCTCGAAAAGAATCTTCTGATACAGTTTCAACTCGATGAAAACAGCGATATGTAGCTGAAACACCCGGAGCAAATTCGATCATATCTCCATCATTTAGATCATAAGTTTGAATAAGTTTACCATTAACTAAAAGTTTGTACTTGTCTTCATCATCAACTGAAAAAGATTTGATAAGTTGATAACGAAAATAATTCATCTCCCCTAATTTCACCAATGTGGCGTGATGAGGAGCAAGCATAACAGAGGTAGTATATAAACGAATACACATTCTACAATACTTGCCAATTGTGTAATTTCGATCCAGAGGATAAGTTAGACATCCCTTGTCGTCGGTAACAATTAATTGATGTTCAATGACAATTATTTCCTGAATTTCCTGCATTTTCAAACCCTCAAAAAACGGTTTTTATCATAAATTGATTGCATATAAATAACCATTCACATCTCCCACATACAGAACTCCATCATCTATAAATAAAGGAGATGTTACTTTAGTTTTTAAACTATAACTCCAAACTTGGGTTCCTGTGTTTTGATCCACTCCATAAATTGCACCTTCTGGAGTTACATAATAAATTTTTTCTTCATAAACAGCGATAGAAGGATGAAAATAAATTGGAAATTTTAGTTCGTTAATTTTTTCACCCGTTTTTATATTTAAAATATATAATTTACTTGTATTACTTAAAATGTAAATTATTTCGCCAACAATAATTGGGGATGATAATAATTCAAACTCTAATTGAAATTTCCATTTTAGCTCTCCATTTGCTGTGTTGATTGCGTAGATTGCATTACTCCAATTACCAATGTAGATAATATTATCCAAAATCTGAGGAGGTTTTCCATTTAGAGTTCCTAAATTTAACCATTCTAAAGCTTGAATATCATCATCTGGTCCCATCACTCCAGGTATATAAAATCGAGCTAATATTGTTGATATGTGATTATCATTAGGTGCTGGGTCAAATTGCCATAAATTTGTGCCACTTTCTGGCTCAATAGCATCAAAAAATGGATGATAATTTTCATCACGAATGATGTAAATAATTTTTTCATGAATAGCAGGGGGAAATCTGATTCTTCCTCTGATCGGGAACTGACCTAATACTTGACCATTTTCGCCATTTAATATATATAAATCATAACTACGAGATGGATTACCAATTATTAGATAAATAATTCCGTCTTGAAAAACTGGCCAATATAGAAATCTATCTGTTATTGGTACTGGAAACTTCCATATTTCTTGTCCCGTTGTTCTAGAAAGAGCATACAAGTGATCACTAGAAAAATAAACAATATCTTCACTCAATGTAGGAGAATAAATAATTCTGTTTTCTGTAGGAAATTTCCACAATTCCTTTCCTGTGCTAATATCTACAGCATAAAAATGGCGATTGCTACTACCAAAATAAGCAATACTATTACTGATAACTGGTGATGAAGTAATTTTATCTCCAGTTTTAAAACTCCACTTTAATTGATGCTCTAAAACATCAGCATCGTTGATATTTTTAGATACTGGTACTAAGAAAACAGGATCATCTTGAGAATCTGTTGCTGATGAAATCTCGGCAATATCTATTCCGTATACTTTACTACTTTCTGTGATATAAACAAATTCTTCCACAATATTGGGGAAAATAAACTTGAAATTTCCTCCTGCTACTTTTTTATGCCAATGTTGTTTTCCTGTGTCAATATTTATAGCATGGAGATTTCCCGAATCATCTATTAATAATATCAGTTTATTAGCAAGTACAGTATTTAGTTTTAATGCTTTTTCAATTGTGTAAACCCACTTTTGATTTCCAGTTATACTAGAAAGAGCATAGACAGTTCCTTGCTGACCATGTACAGTTTGTTGATTACTAACAATAAAGACAGTTTTTTCAGTAATAGTAGTAACAGTCAGCCAATTAGTACCAGAATAAAATTGCCATTTAATATTTCCTGTTAGCTGTTCAATAGCATAAAACCTACTTCCAGAACCACTACCTGTATTGGCATAAACTAGCCCGTTTTTAATAATTGGTGAATTTATTAAGACTTCATTTATTGAATCAACAAACTCAATCTGCCAGAGTATTTTTCTAGTTTGTAAATCTACCGCCAATAAATATTTATTGCTAGATATAAAAATTTGATTATCAACAATAATAGGTGTTAATTCTGTAAATTCTCTAGTTTCTAATCGCCATAATTCCTGTCCATTTTGAATATCAAAACTATACAGCCAGTTTCGATTATCTGCATCTTGTATAACTACATAAATGATGCTATTTTCTATTATAGGATTACCTAATAAATTGACAAATCTCTCAGTTAAATCTAATTGCCATAGTTCCTGCCCATTAAGGCTATTCAACAAGTAATAAAATTTATTCTGATGCTCTTTATTTTGGATTTCTAAAAGAATTACTTCATTTTTAACAAGAATTTTTGTCGCAGAATATTTGATGTCAGTCTTCCATAATTCAATTCCAGTTTGAGAACACACAGCATATAAATATTCTCTAACTAAGTAGACAGTTTCTTGAGTAATAAAAGGATTTAAAGTCTGATTTTTAGGGTTTGGATATTCCCAAATAAATTCCCAAAGAGGTTGTCCTGTTTGAGCATTAATAGCAACCAAGAAAGTACCAACTCGCACATGATCACTATAAGTGACGTAAACTATGCCATTACTCAAACTAGAAAGTAAGGTTTTTTTGTATCCAGCTACCATCTCAAATTTCCACTTTACGGGATCAATATTCTCTATTTGAGTAACTTTTTCTGAGGAATTTGAACCAGTATTATTTACTTGTGAAGGAGAGGTTTCTATATTTGTTGAATGTGTTAATTCTCCTCTTGTTTGGATAGCGTATAAATAATCATTATCACTCTGAATAAAAACAAAACCATCGGCAAAAGTTGGAGGACAATTAACTTTACCTTCAATGCTAGATATCCACCGTGTTTTTCCAGTCTGAATATCTATTATGTACAGCTTATTATCTTGGCATATATGATAAATATTACCTCGGTTATCTAAACCATAGAAATTTACACATCCTTCGGTTTGGAAACGCCATTTTTCTGCACCAGTTTGAATATCTAAACCACAGTGAATATTATTTTCATCAATACAATAAAGAATCTGATCACTAATTAATAGAGAATGTTTGACGGAGGCTGTTAATATGTAACGCCATTGAAATTGTCCTGTTTTCGCATTTATGGCATCTATATATTTATAAATACGACGATAATTTACTTGTTTTTCATGGGCGACAAAAATGATATCATTATTAATAATTGGTGAACAAGTAAGATTTCCTATATGTTCATATTTGCAAATTTCGACACCTGTGGAAATGTTCAAAGCACAAAAATAACTATCTGCTGATATCTGATTTTTAACTACTTTTAAATACACAATTTCATCAGCAGCTAAAAAATAAGAATTTTCTGCTTGAACTGTACACTTTAATAGTCCTGTGTTTTCATCTAAAGCATAAAATCCATTTATTTCATCAGCATAACGTCCAATTCTTTCATCTATGATGTAAACAATACCATTGTTTACTTTTATCCGCGATACAGTTTTATAATGTTCAAGTTTAAATTCCCACTCTATTTGCCCGGTTTGACTATCCACAACTAAGAGTTGTCCTATTGGTATAGGTTGAGGCATAGAGGTATTAAAAGGTTCTTCTGAATGATGACAATAAACGATAGTTTCTACAGTATTGATGTATATTTTACCGTTATTAAATATAGGCGATGATTGTATTAAGTTACCAATTTTTAAATTCCATACTTCCTGTCCTGTTTCATAATTGACAGCATAAAAATTTATCCAATTATCGCTAAAGTAGACTAATTCATTTGCAACTAAGGGAGAAAAAGATTTGGGAATAAAACCACTTTCTCTTGTAACATGAAAGCACCAATTTACAAGACTTTTTTGAATGTCTAACGCATAAAGATTACCATCAACATCAACTGTATAAACAACTCCATCATTAACTACAGGTGAAGAATTTGCTTTTACATTGAATTTCCATTTCCAAGAACCTATTTGATTGACATTATCTGTTGTATTAACAATAATCCGTTGTTGTAATTCCTGATTTTCCATAACTTTTAGTTCATTGTTTAGATAATTGTAATGTTTCTGAAATAACGCTTCTAGCAACTTATTAATTTGATTGAAAAAGATTGTCATTTTACAATTTTGAATTTTACATCCCTACTGATACAGCAGATTGCAGATCAATGAGGTACAGAATCAAAATTGAAACCTAGACACCAAGCCAGTTTTACTCCTGACTCCTGAACCGAAGGTCTGCGAAGCGTCTCCTGACTCCTGAATTCTGCTGTAACTGCTCATTTGCTTGCCTGTATTACCTGTAAACTACCACCAGCATATAACATTGGTTCACCCACCTCAAACCCATACTCTCTTAATAAACCAGCTAAATCAGTCTTTAATAACTCCCAAGCCGTTTCCGTTTCAAACAACCAGAAAAACACCGACAACCCAGGCCAGAATATGGGATTTGTGGGTGGATGGAAATCTACCAACGTGAATACGCCCCCCGGCTTCAACACCCGATAAACCTGTTGAATGATTTTTCTTAATTGTTCAGGATGCATTTCATGTAACGCCGCGCTGGTATGTACCACATCAAATAAATTATCTGCAAAAGGCATATCTTCCGCAAAAGCTTCTAAATAAGTAGCGTTAGGCACATTCTTACGCGCACGTTGTAAAGATAACGGAGAAGCATCCAGCCCTGTAACATTTTGTGATGAATTCACCAAAAATTGAGTTGCTTGACCACTTCCACAACATAAATCGAGGATTTGAGTATCTGAGTGAAGTGTTAAGCCTTGCAAA
The DNA here is from genome assembly GCF_014698735.1 of Anabaena catenula FACHB-362. Classification (GTDB taxonomy): domain Bacteria; phylum Cyanobacteriota; class Cyanobacteriia; order Cyanobacteriales; family Nostocaceae; genus Anabaena; species Anabaena variabilis_A. The sequence goes on along the minus strand of NZ_JACJTQ010000013.1, from coordinate 116,812 downwards.
GGTAATTGCCGGAAACGCGCTTCACCACCCACACTCAAGGCTGCTAAACGTGATATTCCATCGTATAGCCACTGATAACGATAACTCCAGTCTCTTAAAATAGTTGCCATTGCATCTTTCCTGCTGATAAAGCTTTATATTTAATAAAGATATATTGTTAACATTAGTAAAAAAACTGTAAGGGTTGGGGGAAAGTAACTGCTATGGGTCGTGTAGGCGTATTATTACTCAATCTCGGTGGACCCGATAAATTAGAAGATGTCGGTCCGTTTTTATATAACCTGTTTTCTGATCCCGAAATTATTCGCCTACCCTTTCGCTGGATGCAAAAGCCTCTAGCTTGGCTGATTGCTACCAGGCGAACTAAGACATCTCAGGCTAATTATAAGTACATCGGTGGTGGTTCTCCATTGCGGCGGATCACCGAAGAACAAGGGGAAGCACTGAAAGCGCAACTGGGTGATTTGGGGAAAGAAGCCAATATTTATGTAGGAATGCGTTATTGGCATCCTTACACAGAAGAAGCGATCGCACAACTAACCCAAGACAACATTGACAAACTGGTGATTCTGCCACTTTATCCCCAATTTTCTATCAGTACTAGCGGTTCTAGCTTTCGACTATTAGAACAACTGTGGCAACAAAACCCAAAACTTCAGCGCCTTGAATACACCGTCATTCCTTCCTGGTACAAACAACCGGGCTACCTGCAAGCAATGGCGGAACTAATCAAAGAGCAACTGAATCAATTTCCCCATCCTGATGGAGTGCATATCTTCTTTAGCGCTCATGGCGTGCCTAAAAGTTACGTTGAAGAAGCAGGTGATCCCTATCAGCAAGAAATTGAGGAATGCACCCAGCTGATTATGCAAACACTCAATCGTCCCAATCCTCATGTCTTAGCTTACCAAAGTCGCGTCGGTCCCGTAGAATGGCTACAACCATATACTGAAGACGCACTTAAAGAACTAGGCGCACAAGGAGTGAAGGATTTGGTAGTTGTACCGATTAGTTTTGTTTCCGAACATATCGAAACACTGCAAGAAATTGATATTGAATATCGAGAAATAGCTGAAGAAGCAGGAATTCACAACTTCCGTCGCGCCGCTGCTCCCAACACCCATCCAGTATTTATTCAAGCACTAGCAGACTTAGTGATTGATTCGCTCACAAAGCCTAACCTCAAGCTCTCGCAAGTCACCCAAATGAAAAAAAAGGTGAAAATGTATCCCCAAGAGCGTTGGGAGTGGGGACTGACTACTAGCGCCGAAGTCTGGAATGGACGAATTGCCATGCTGGGTTTCATCGCCTTGATTATCGAGTTAATTACCGGTCAAGGCTTGCTGCATCTCATCGGACTTTTATGATTTGATCTGAAACTCATAAACTACGCTTCTGCCAGTACCACTGATACCAGTTTTTAGAACTACGAATTGCCAGCCAGAGGAGGATAAGAGCAATTAATCCTCCTTTTCGGGGATCATCGACGGCACAAATCACCAGTACAACACACAAGCTATCTTGAAGAAATACTGCCCACAGTGGTAAGCCACGCAAGCGATAAAACCAACCTGATAGAACTAGTTGCAGTACCAAAGCCAATAAACCCCCGATTAAGGCAATTAACCAGCTGGGAGTTGCTGTGGCCGAAGCCACTGCTAACCCCATAATTGCTCCCACAAAAGGAGACAACAATAACTGAACTTGTTGTACTATTCTTTGCCCAATCAGCTTTTTGGAAGCAAATAACTCAAAACATGACCAACTGGTGAGTAGCCCAATCAAAAGATGGGGTGAAATGTTGGATAAAATTGGTACTTGAGACCAGAGGGTACTGCCCTGTAATAAGCCAATGATTAGCAAGGGCGTACCTACTCTCATTCCGGCAGATGCTGACGCAGACAGTGTGGCAAGGATTTCAATCATCTGTATATCCCTAGCATTAATAATTCAGTCAAGGGGCTGGATTAATATTTACTCTTCCTAAAAATAGGTTGCCCACAAAACTGACAGAAATTAGCATTGCTATAGTCTCTAAAAATTTTTACCCATTGGGCTAGGTGATATCAGACAGTTTATACCTGCAATCACTGTTAGACCCCAGAATCCCCACATTTGAAGTGCGGAATGTGGAATCAAAGTTCACAATGTAAGTCACCAGCTTTTTGGGTAAAGCGACGATTTTCCCGATAATCTACTCGACAATCTATCACCGCAGGCACATCTTGAATTAAAGCTTCTTTGAGTACAGGAATTAAATCAGTAGCAGATTCCACTCGATAACCTTTTAAACCCATACTTTCAGCAAATTTGACAAAATCAGGATTACCAAAATGCACAAAAGAAGAGTTACCTTTACCAAATTGATTTTCTTGTTTCCACTCAATTAAACCATAGCCACCATCATTAAAAATTAATGTGACAAAGGGTGTACCTACACGTAAAGCCGTTTCTAATTCTTGGCAATTCATCATAAAACCACCATCACCAGTGGCCGCAACAACTTTCCGTTCAGGATTCACAAGTTTTGCAGCTAAAGCGCCAGGAATTGCGATTCCCATAGCGGCAAAACCATTAGAAATAATACAAGTATTAGGACTATGGCAATGATAATGTCTCGCAATCCACATTTTATGTGCGCCTACATCAGAAATAACAATGTCATCAGGCCCCATTACTTGCCGTAAATCATAAATTAATTTTTGCGGTTTAATAGGAAAGCTATCATCATGGGCATATTCTTCGTAATCAGCGCGAATATTAGAACGTAAGCTGATAGCGTAGGGGTTAGGTTTACTCTGTCTGTCTGCTAATTTTAAGAGTTCATTCAATGAATCAGAAATATCTCCCACTACTTCTACTTTGGGAATATAACTACTGTCAATTTCTGAAGAAGTTGCCGCAATATGTACAATCGGAATATTTCCAGTAGGATTCCATTTTTTGGGAGAAAATTCAATTAAATCATAGCCAATAGCTATGACTAAATCTGTATTATCAAAGCCGCAGGTAATAAAATCTCGTTGTTGTAATCCCACTGACCACAAAGCTAAGGGATGAGTATAGGGAATCACTCCTTTACCCATAAAAGTATTAGCAACGGGAATATTCATTTGGGTAGCAAATTGCGTGACAGCATCACTAGCTTTGGCGCGAATTGCTCCATTTCCAACTAAAATGATGGGATTAACTGCCTGGGAAATTGCGGCAGCAGCAGCGCGAATACTCGCAAAAGAAGCATAGGTTTTTTCGCTATTATCCTTATGTAAGGGTTTGCCTTCTACAGGCATAGCCGCAATATTTTCAGGTAAATCAATATGAACTGCACCGGGTTTTTCGGTTTGCGCTCGCTTGAATGCCTTCCGCACAACTTCAGGTGTAATACTCGGTCGTACAATCTGCTTATTCCACTTAGTTACAGGTGCAAACATTGCCACCAAATCTAAATATTGATGGGATTCAATGTGCATTCTATCTGTTCCCACCTGCCCTGTAATTGCCACTAAAGGCGCACCATCTAGGTTGGCATCTGCCACCCCAGTCATTAAATTAGTTGCCCCTGGACCCAGAGTAGAAAGACATACTCCCGCTTTTCCAGTTAACCTACCATAAACATCGGCCATGAAAGCTGCACCCTGTTCATGACGAGTAGTAATAAATTGAATCGATGAATTTTTTAAGGCTTCTAGAACGTGTAAATTTTCTTCACCAGGAAGTCCAAAAACATATTGCACTCCTTCGTTTTCTAAGCACTGGACTAACAATTCTGCGGTATTCATTTGATTTCCTCAAAACTAATAATTAATAGGGAATAGGGAATGGGGAATAGGGAATAGGGAATAGGGAATAAGTAGGAAATTCACCAATTACCAATCACCAATCACCAATCACCAATCACCAATTACCAATCACCAATCACCAATTACCTAACCCAAACTGTCTTAACATTGACAAATTCGTGTATGCCTTGAATACTTAATTCTCGGCCATATCCAGAACGCTTAATCCCACCAAATGGTAATCGAGGGTCAGATTTAACCATGCTATTAATAAATACTGCACCAGCTTCAATTTCTTGAATTAGGTGATTTTTCTCTTCTTCATTTGTAGTCCAAGCACTTGCACCCAAACCAAAGGGTATGTCATTAGCTAATTTAATTGCAGCATCAATATCCCGAACCCGGAATAACAAAGCTACGGGGCCAAAGAATTCTTCCTTGGCAATTTGTGAGTCTACAGGAATATCTATGATAATTGTGGGCGGATAAAAGTTCCCCGGACTATGTGCTAAAGGAGATCCACCTGTGAGGATTTTTCCACCACTTTTTACGGCTGTGTTTACCTGTTGGTGTAAATCCTGGAGAATATCAGGAGTTGCTAGGGGACCTAAATCTGTATCTGGTTCCATAGGATCGCCAACTTTTAGAGATTGGAATTTATCTAACAGCAGTTTTTCAAATTTATCCGCAATTGTTTCCTCTACAATAAAGCGTTTAGCTGCAATACAAGATTGTCCATTGTTTAACATTCGCGCTGTTACTGCGTTGGTAACTGCTGCTTCTAAATCTGCACTTGCTAAGACAATAAATGGGTCACTGCCCCCCAATTCTAAGACAGTTTTTTTAATTTGTTTACCAGCAGCAGAGGCAAGAGAAGCACCTGCGGGTTCACTGCCTGTTAATGTAGCAGCTTTCACCCGTTCATCAGCCATTAAGTCAGCAACTTTGGCAGCACCAATTAACAGAGTTTGAAACACACCTACTGGAAAACCCGCGCGACTGAGAATGTTTTCGATTGCCAAAGCACACTGCGGCACATTAGAGGCGTGTTTGAGTAAACCAACATTTCCTGCCATCAATGTCGGTGCTGCAAAGCGGAAAACTTGCCAGAAGGGAAAATTCCAAGGCATGATGGCGAGAATTGCACCCAAGGGCTGATAACGGACAAAACTATGATTAGCATCGGTTTTGATAGTGACATCAGCTAGGAAACCTGGTGCATATTCGGCATAATAGCGACAGACGAGGGCGCATTTTTCCACTTCAGCTATAGCAGCTTTGAAGGGTTTGCCCATTTCCATAGTCATCAATTGGGCAAAATCTGCCTTTTCTTGTTCTAAAATTGTTGCTGCTTGTTGCAACCAGTGCGATCGCTCAGAGAAACTAGTCTTACGGTACTTCTCAAAGGCCTGTTGTGCCAAATCTAATTTGGCAGCAATTTCTCCATCCTTTAGCGGCTCAAAGGTTTTGATAGTTTCCCCATTGGCGGGATTAATGGTGGCGATAGCCATGACCTGACCTCCCGTTAAAAAATAGCTTGAGGTAGCTTCCTAGTGTTACACAGATTAATCACGGAAGCTACCACCAAATTTTAGTCTTTCAGTCTAGAACTTTTTGAGTCATGCTCAAGAATCTGAATAAAATCTTAACGGCTCTAACGGCTGCTCTCATTCTCACCAGCTTGACTGGTTTACCAGATGCTTTCTCCTGATCAAGGAACTGTCCCATCTCTTCTCAAAATCTTATAAAATCTAGATTCCGGTTTTTCACACTGCATCAAAAAATAACCTGTCAAAAATGCCCGAAACATATTTTGGGTAAGGATTACGGGGAATGCGTTCGCGGGACTTGTGAGAAATGCGGGTTAAAGTCCTTCACGCAAACCCATGGCAATTTTACTATGCTTTTCAATTTGTCCCATTACCTGTTTTGCCCGTTTAATTACCACCGCCGGTAAACCTGCTAATCTTCCTGCTTCTATCCCATAGGATTTATCAGCACCACCGGGTTGAACTTGATGTAAAAAGATAATTTGGTCAGGTAACTCTTTTACCGTAACTTGATAATTAGCAACATTAGAAATAATAGTAGCCAATTCATTTAACTCATGATAATGGGTAGCAAAAATAGTCCGAGATTTAATATCAACAGCTAAATATTCAGCCACAGCCCAAGCTATTGATAACCCGTCAAATGTTGCTGTCCCACGCCCAATTTCATCTAATAAAACCAAAGATTGAGCAGTTGCATGATTGAGGATATTTGCAGTTTCATTCATTTCCACCATAAACGTAGATTGACCAGTAGCTAAATCATCTACAGCCCCAACACGAGTAAAAATGCGATCGCATATTCCCAATTTAGCAGAACGCGCCGGCACAAAACTCCCCACCTGTGCCATTAATTGAATTAACCCCACCTGTCTTAAATAACAACTCTTCCCACTCGCATTTGGCCCCGTGAGAATCACCAAATCAGGAGAAAATAAACTCTTCTTCCCTTCTTCCTTCCCTTCTTCCTTCTCTTCTTTCTTCGCGTCCTTTCCTTCGGAACGCTGCGCGAACGCGCCTTCTCTTCGAGACGCTTCGCGAACGCGGTTCGTTTCCTTCCCTCCTAACTCCGTCGAATTCGGGACAAAAAACCCAGCAGGTAAAGACTGTTCCACCACCGGGTGACGACCATCAATAACCGCAATTTCCCGTCCTGTCAGCATTTCCGGGCGACAGTAACCTTGATGTACAGCCAAATCAGCCAAACCACATAATACATCTGCGGCGGCGACAGCGCGGGAAATATTGCGGATTATTTCGGCATGATTGCCCACTTCATCCCGTAATGCGTCAAAAATCTCATATTCCAACTGATTTAAATCATCTCGCGCTGTGAGAATTCGCGCTTCTCGTTCTTTCAAATCAGGAGTAATGTAACGTTCCTCATTTGTCAGAGTTTGTTTGCGAATGTAATTATCGGGAACTTGGTCAGATTTACTGCGGGAAATACTGATATAATAACCAAAACTTTTATTAAATCCTACCTTCAAAGTCGGGATTCCCGTTCTCGTTCTTTCATCAACTTCTAAATTTGCAATCCACTGTTGATCACTTTCGACAGTAGCTTTTCTTTCATCCAAAAGCGCATTAATTCCTGCCCGAATTAAACCACCTTCTTTGAGATGTATAGGTGGTGATTCTACGATGTGAGCGTGTAACTTTTCTGCTAGTTCTTCTAGGATGGGTGGAACTTTTTGTAAAGCTTTCAAGAAAGGGGAATGAGCATCTTCAACTAAGCGAGATAATTCAGGTAAACGGGAGAAAGAATCAGCTAAAGCCACTAAATCCCGTGCATTAGCTCTACCAGAAGCTGCTCTGACTGTTAAACGTTCTAAATCGTAAATTTGCCTTAATAACTGCCGCAAATCTTGACGCAAAGGGGTATTTTCTACTAATTCTTGAATAGTATCTTGGCGGGATTTAATTCCTTTAAGATCAAGTAGCGGTTGTAACAACCATCTTCTTAAAGCCCTGCTGCCCATTGCGGTGCGAGTTCTATCTAACGCCCATAATAGGGAACCGTGAAATGTGCCATCACGGACTGTTTGAGTAATTTCCAGGTTACGGCGGGTTTGATGATCGACAATTAAATAATCAGTCAGGGTATAGGTGCGTAATAATTGCAGGGAGACTGGATTGGCTTTTTGAGTATCTTCGATGTATTCCAAAAGACCACCAGCGGCGCGAACTGCGAGGGGAAGATGTTCGCAACCCAAACCTTCAAGCGATCGCACTTTGAATTTCTGTAATAATTTACTTCTAGCTTCGGCTTGGGAAAAGGGAACTTGCGATCGCAAACTATAACAAAATGTAGGTGGTAAACATTGGGGAAGAGAGGGCGAAGTTTCCCCTGGACGCAGTAAACTACCTAAATCGGGGGCGTTAGTGGGAAACAGCACTTCGGAAGGTTGTAAACGCATTAACTCCTGCGTCAGATGTTCTAAATCACTACCTTGAGATGTGAGAAATTCCCCAGTTGATATGTCTGCATAAGCTAAACCCCAATGATTGACAGCAATTACCACAGCCGCAAGGTAATTATTACGACTTGCTTTCAGCATTCCCTCTTCTAATAAAGTCCCAGGTGTGAGAATGCGTGTTACTTCTCGCTTAACTAAACCAATAGCATCAGCCGAGTCTTCTACTTGGTCGCAAATTACCACAGCGTAACCTTTTTCCACCAGCAGGGTTGTGTAGCGTTCCCAAGCGTGATGAGGTACACCAGTCATAGCGACACGTCCGACTTCACCACCGTGTTTACTGGTTAAAACTAATTCTAGTTCTCTGGAGATGGTGACAGCATCTTGGAAGAAAGTTTCAAAAAAATCACCTACTCTGTACAGCAGCAACGCATGAGGATATTTATCCTTGACTTCTACGTAGTGCTGATACATTTTACTCAGTTTGCTACGGTCTTCTACCAGATTTGTATCGGTAAGTGGTGTGTTTGGGGGATTTGGTTCTGGTGTGGAAGTCGTCATGGTAGATGCTGAGAATTTAGGCACAGATTAGGCACTCTATGCGATCATAGCTTGATGTGGGGTGCGATCGCTTAAGGTTTTTTAATTTTTTTCTCACGCAGAGGCGCAGAGGCGCAAAGAGGAAGAGAGAGATTATGATCTTCTGCTACTACTGCGTGCGGCGTTTTCGTGGGGGTGTAGCTGGTTCATAAGCTTTAAGTCCACCATCACCCGTAAAAATTTCCACTTGGAATGTACTACTAGTTTTAGCGTAAAATTCAGCCACAGTCTTAATTGTCGCGTCTCCAATAGAAATCTTTCTAGCTGCTAGAGTAGGCCATTCAGCAGCCAACTGTTTTAATTGTTCGGTGTTCCAAAGTTCACCCACTTGAGTTGTAAAAATTTCCCAAGGTATAACGCCATCTGCTACTTTCATTAAAATAGTAGAGAAAGTTTGAGCAATTTCATATCGGTTAGATTTGGCTTGGGCAATATGATTACCAGTTTCTATAATAGTTGCTAATGGCAGTATAAACTTCGTTCCTTGTTTTTCTTCTTCTTCAAAACGAAATTTAACTAGTTTTTGATCCCATTTTTCATTATCATTACCACAGGTTTCTTTACCAGAAACACCAAGATAAACACAAAGTATTGATGTATCAATAATCAGAATCTTTCTCATAATATGCTTTACTTTTGATTAGAAAGACTCTTTTCAATTGCGCCTTTAGTGGCTAATCTTCCCAAAGTACCTGATGCTAGTAACAGGGGCAGATTTTCAATATCTTCTAAAAGTGTAAGTTTACTTTCTCCGGTTTCAGAATCTCGATGTGCAACAACTACAAAGGGAACTATTTCCGAACCAAAAGCATCCAGTAAAGCTGGGTTATGGGTAGTTAGTAAAATATCAATATTGCGTTTACTACCAATTTCTTTTAATATTTTCACCAGTAATGCTGCGCGGGAAGGATGTAAACCATTATCTATTTCTTCAATTACAATTTGACTACCTTCTGGGCGTGTAAGTAATGCTGTGAGTATTGCTAAAAAGCGTAATGTTCCATCTGACATACTTCTAGCATCAATTTCTGTAATTTCTCCAGGTTTCCATTCTTCCTGACAATAAAGCATCGCATCTGTTTTCAGTCTTCCTACTGGTTCCGCAAATACTTTTTTAATATCACCTTCTGGTAAATCTTTGATGTAGTAAGATAGATTTGATTCAACTTCTGCTTTTTGTTCTTCTGGTAATGCTGCTAAAACACCAGCTATATTTGAAGCATCGCTTTCTATGTTTTCAGAAAGTCGTGAAAAATCACGCATTTTGGAAGGAATGGGATTTAAAATTAGAATATTTGCAATTGTTGGACGAATTACATTATTAATTAAAATAGACAAGTTTTTATCATTAAAGTCAAATTTCCTTTTATGCGATTTTTCATTTTCATCATTTAGACCATCTATTCTGAGGTTAAAAAATTGACCTATTGTACAGCTTTGATAATTTGCTAAATAACTTCTAACTACAAAATTATATCCATTTAGAGAAAAAGATTGGCACAAAATACGATTATTATCTTGATAATCATAGACAGTTATATTTTCTTCTAGAAGATGAACAGGATTGTCTGTACATACTTCAATGGAGTGAAGATAATCAATTTTATTATTATCTCCCTGAATTAGTGTCTCCAAGGTAAATCGGTATTCACCTTGATAGCCAGCCCATTCTAAACCACCACGAATCGAAGAAAGTGTTTTATCTCCTGCTAAAGCTGTTTCAATGTTTTCACCATTAGCTATTCTTTGTAAAAATTCCAAAGCTTCAACCACATTAGATTTACCACTTGCATTAGTTCCAATCAGAACCGTTAAAGGATCAAGGGGAAGTTCAGCATAACGGAAGCTTTTCCAATTTTCGAGAATGAGTTTTTTTAGCATAATCAACACCAAATATATTTTAGTTTAATCAAGCAGGGAATTAATTCCCTGTCTCATAGCTGAAGTCGGTTTTAACCGACTATTTCTATCTCCATAAATTATAATATATATAGTAGGTTTTAACCTACTTGAACTATTAGCAAGGAAATTCATTTCCTTGCGGGTGTAGCAGCTAACAGAAGAATTTATATACTTTTAATATAAATCAAATTTTCCTTATTCTGCGTCAGTGTTATTGGTTGATATAGTCATTTTTGATATGATGGTTGTAAAAATGCGATCGCAATATGGAGAACCTTGACGAACCTTAGCTGCATCTAGCAATTTTAACAGTTTATAAACATGATTTATCTTGTGACTTCTTGCTATATCAGCAATAGGTTTTAAAAAATGACTAAATCCTTCTTTAATCAATTTTTTTGTACTTTTAGTATCACCACCACCTTCTATATAAATCCGAATTTCCTTTACCATCTATTTCCTCCAATTTCCCCCATGCGCCAAAGTTCACCAAGAGTATAGTTCTCTAACCATTTTTTTAGTCTTTCAGGTTCAAGCCGACGGAGGTGAGTTCCTGTATCATCTCGTTCACAAACTATCACTGATTCAGGATATTCACCCAAAGCAGAAACTAAAGTATCAGAGTGAGTAGTCACAATTAATTGTGTTCTCTGAGAAGCTTCTATTAACATTTCGGCAATTGTTGGTAAAATATCTGGATGTAAACCAATTTCTGGTTCTTCAATACAAATTAAAGGTGGTGGAGTAGGATCTAAAAGTAAAGCCATTAAACATAAATAACGTAGTGTTCCATCTGATAAACGAGTTGCAGGAATTGGTTGAATTAAACCTTCTTCACGAATGAATATTTGTACCGTACCGCCATATATTCTCACATCTAATTCTTCTGCTTCTTCATAGAATTTTTTCAAACTTTCAATAATTTTTCTATTACCTAATTGATATTTTAAATCATTTAAAACCAGACCTAAATTACTGCTATCTTCTAATAAAGGATGTTGGGGTAAATCAGCTTTTTGAGCATTTCTTGGTTCTGAATATCGTCCCATTTGCCAATGACGATATAAACCTATCTTAGAAAATTCTGTACTCAGATAAGAAAGTTCAGGATATAAATCAGGATCTTTCCTCTGAGATAAAACTGACTGATCTGGAATTAAGTCTTCTCTGCGGAGATGTCTTTCAAATCTTTCACTATCATCCTTAATCTTATTGATATTTAAGACAGGACGGCCATTTTGATAACGATAATAAAAATATACATCTTTTTGACCTTCATAAGCTTCTTCATTTTGGAGAAATTCATCTACTAATTCCAGCCTTTGTCCTACTTCTGTTAGACTTAATTGGTAATGTAAATTTTTTTCGTGTCTTTCTGGATAATTTAAGATCACATCTATATTAGCTATAGAACTACTTTCCTTACCTTTCCATAAAAATTCATTGATACCTCCACCTTGCCGAAATGGTGCTGGTAAATCTGTTGGCGTTGCTTTTAAAATACTAATAGCTTCTATTAAATTAGACTTCCCAGCACTGTTACGACCAATTAGCACATTTAGCGGTTGTAATTCAATTTCTTCCCCCTCACTTCCATAGGAAAGAAAGTTTGTTAATTTAATTTTGTGAATAAATCGTTTACCGTCCATTTACTTCTCCTATTTACTCATTTAAACTTTATTAAAATTTTCACCCTCAAACAAACCTCAGCGAACCTCTGCGTTAACCTCAGCGCCCCTCTGCGTTTCAATTACCTCCTCAACCTTCCTCAACTCACCCACCCGCCAACTATCAGCAACATCCTTAATAAAACTAGCGATAGGAATAGCCACCAACAAACCCAAAACACCGCCCAACTTCGCACCCAACAACAAAGAAATCACCACCCAAACTGGATTTAAACCAGTCAAACTTCCTAAAAGACGTGGTGCGACAATATTAGAATTTACTTGATCAATAGCCACAGCAATAGCCGCAACTTCTACACCTTCCCAAAAATTTTCTAAAGCCACCAACAAACTAACAATACCAATACCAATCCCTGTACCAAAAGGGAAAAGAGAGAAAAAGCCAATAGCAATTCCAAAAAGTAAAGCTAAAGGAACTCGCAGCGCCACAAATGCTAATGTTACTGTCACCGCTAAAACAGCCCCTAATGTCGCTTGTCCGATGAAATAATTTTGGAAATCTTCCCGGAGTAATTCCCTCACTTTTGTACCGATATGGGGCGGAAACCATTGATAAATTCCATCCCACAAACGTTCACCATTCAATATCAGGTAAATAGTTAATACTACCGCCAGCACAATATTAACTAAAACCCCAATAGTATCAAAAGCAAAACCCAGAATTTTACCAGTAAAAGACTGAAATTGATTAGAAATTCTTTCTAGGATTTGAGTGGCTAAACCACTGACATTTACAGGTAACTGTTGTGTAGCTGCCCAATTGAGGAAAGCATCTAATTGTTGATTCCCTGAATCAATCCAAGCAGGGAGAATATTAACGAATTCATTAAGCTGTGCAAAAATTAGCGGCAGCAAGATAACTCCTACAGCCCCTAAAATAACTACAGCTAATAGTAATACTCCCACAATTGCTAAGTTACGCGGTACACCACGTTTATGAAAAAATTTAATCGGATAATCCAAGACAAAAGCTAGTAAAATAGCACTAGCAACTAAACTTACCAAAGGTTGAAAATACTGTACAACCTGAATTAATAACCAACCGTTAAGAATGGCAACGGGAAAGGCTAATCCCACACTTAACCAGCGGGGTAGTTTGTTGACTGTTTGCATTAGGTTCACTCCACCACATTTATAAGTTTATTGGGGTATCAGATGACTGCTTCCCTGTGTAATATCATTGTTTTATTAACTTAACCTCTCCCTCTTGCAGCAGATTCTTTAATTGCTTTCGGGAAAACTTTTGTTAATAAAGTCCAGCATAATGCGTTGGTGCATATCTCCAAATGGCCGCACTTCACCGGCTATGGAAGAATAACAACTACCCTGACGAATATCATCTGGTGTCAATAAACCCATATCCCAGCCTTCGTTTAGCACTAATTGATCTAATCCCACTAATAAAGGTGCTTGAAAAACATGGCGAATGGCTTTTTCATTGGGATAAACGCCAAATTTGGTAAAAGAAGGTAACTCATAACCGATTTCTTCGATAATTTCTCGCACAAGTGCTATCTCTGGCGTTTCACCGGGTTCGAGATGTCCGCCAAACAGCCCCCAAGATCCAGGATAGTTAATACCGGGAATGTCGTCTCGCAATTGCATGAGACATTTGCCATTTTGGTAGAGAATAGCGATCGCTACATGGGGTACTTGATTGCTCATAATTATTCTTCTTCTAGGTAAACTTCCCCGTACTCTTTGCCAGCTAAAGGGATACTTTGGTATCTTACCTTACCCTTAAATATTACCTGCTGTCCCACTTGGAGATTGTTTTGATGAGTGAGAACCCAGATTTTGCCTGTTGAGTCGTTAATTTGATAAGCTTTCTGCTTAATTAGGGGAGCTTCCTTCTCTACCTTACCTTGGATGTAAACTGTAGCCTGATTCTTTGGTGCTGGTTTAATTTCTCGAATCGGCGTGGCATTAGCACTAAGTATCAGATTACTGGTATTAGTACCAGAATTTCTCGAATTACTACAACCATAAAGTTCAAATACCAGCAAACAAGCCAATACTAGATAACAGAACCTTAGAGAAGAAATTTTTGCTTGTTGCCTCAAACCAAGCCATTTAAATAATTTTTCCATTTATGCTTACCTTATCGCCAGGTTCCATTTATCCTAGCCATAGATTAAGCTGTTGGGCTGACAAATTGAACTTTTCAGCAAGCTTCACTTGGGGGCTGCTAGGGATTTAAAATAAAGGCCGATCCTCTCTGCAATTGTCATGGAAACAAAAACTGCCAAAATGCTCGATGGTAAAGCATTAGCGGAAAAAATTCACAAAGAACTAGCTGCTACTATTGCAGAATTAAAACCCAAAATCGGTCGTCCCCCAGGTTTAGCAGTGCTAATGGTTGGTGATAATCCAGCCTCAGCAGCCTATGTCCGCAACAAGGAAAAAGCCTGCGCGAAAGTGGGTATTACCTCCTTTGGTAAGCATTTTCCTACCGACACTACCTTCACAGAACTAGAAGCGGTAATAGCACAACTTAACCAAGATGAACAGGTAGATGGAATTCTGGTACAGTTACCTTTACCTGGTCATTTAGATAGCATCGCTCTTTTACATCAAATAGAACCCGACAAAGACGCAGACGGACTACACCCGGTTAACTTAGGACGACTGGTGCGAGGGGAAGCAGGTTTACGCAGTTGTACCCCAGCTGGTGTCATGCGACTACTGGAAGAATATAAAATTCCCCTGGAGGGAAAACAGGCAGTAGTGGTAGGACGGAGTATTTTGGTAGGTAAGCCCATGGCCTTGATGCTATTAGAGGCTAATGCTACAGTTACTATCGCTCATTCGCGATCGCAGGACTTAAAAACTATCACCCAAAATGCTGATATTCTCATTGCAGCAGCAGGTCTTCCCGGACTAATCACTGCTGATATGGTGAAACCGGGCGCTGTTGTGGTAGATGTGGGGATAAATCGTCTCACTGATAGCAGTGGCAAAAGTCGTTTAGTCGGTGATATCGACTTTGCAGCAACTGCTAGGGTGGCAGAATATCTTACCCCAGTCCCTGGTGGCATTGGACCGATGACAGTCGCTATGTTATTGCAAAATACAGTATCTAGCTATTTACAAGCCACAAGCCATTAAGGAGTGATAATTCCTCACTAACTGTGCCGATTTTAGATTTTTTGTAACTGCCCCTAGTTTCAACTATGGAATAAATCTAAAATCCAAAATTGAATCATGAGTGAGTGTTTATGCCCCAGCACACCGTAAAATTGTCACACATATCTCAAGCAACCGAAAATTTTAGGATCTGAAGAATGGTAGCAACGGATAACTTTCAAAAAACAGCAGAAGCAGCCAGGTTTAACCTTGCTGCCTATCTCAAAGAACGACAAAAGCTGTGCGAAACTGCCCTGGATTTGGCGATTCCTGTCGTTTACCCAGAAAAGATTTACGACGCAATGCGTTACTCCCTCTTAGCCGGTGGTAAGCGCGTGCGTCCCATTCTTTGTCTGGCTACCTGTGAAATGATCGGTGGCACAATCGAAATGGCCATGCCTACAGCTTGTGCTGTGGAAATGATCCACACTATGTCGCTGATTCATGACGATTTGCCAGCAATGGATAATGACGACTATCGTCGCGGTAAATTGACAAATCACAAGGTCTACGGCGAAGATATTGCGATTTTGGCAGGGGATGGCTTATTAGCCTTAGCTTTTGAGTTTGTCGCTACCCAAACACCCCAAAATGTCCCTAGAGACCAAGTTTTGCAGGTGATTGCTCGTCTCGGTAGAGCGCTGGGAGCGGCTGGTTTGGTGGGCGGTCAAGTGGTAGATTTAGATTCAGAAGGTAAGTCAGATATTTCCCTGGAAACTCTGAATTTTATTCATAACCATAAAACCGCCGCCCTGTTAGAAGCTTGTGTCGTTTGTGGCGGAATTTTGGCCGGGGCATCAGCTGAAAATATCCAAAAATTAACTCGTTATTCTCAAAATATTGGCCTGGCTTTCCAAATTATCGATGATATTCTGGATATCACTGCTACCCAAGAGCAACTAGGCAAAACCGCAGGTAAAGACTTAACAGCCGAAAAAGTCACCTATCCCAGCCTGTGGGGAATTGAAGAATCACGTTCTAAAGCACAACAACTAGTTGAGGCAGCTTGTACAGAATTGGCATCCTTTGGAGAAAAAGCCCTACCTCTCCAAGCGATCGCTCATTATATAGTTAGTCGCAATCACTAGCGCCATTTGTCAGCAGGCAAAAGGCAGAAGACCGCTATGCTGAAGGATTTCCAAAATATCTATCTGTAAGCGTGATTTCTGCTTTGCTAGGTAGATTTGGGATTTTGAGTTCTACCAAACATCGTTCCTCAACACACAACCGCTGCTCATAATTTAATCACCTAACCAAAATACCATGCAGGACATAGGCGACATTTTCAACAACCGGGTGCTGCTGGTTGCCCTTGTAGCTTGTTTTGTTGCTCAAGCATTAAAACTCATTGTTGAGTTAGTCAAAAATCGCAAACTGAATGTGCGTGTTTTAGTGACAACCGGCGGAATGCCCAGCGCCCATTCAGCTTTAGTGACAGCCCTCGCAGCTGGTGTTGGACAAACTATCGGTTGGGCATCTGCTGAATTTGCTTTAGCTACTATTTTTGCCATCATCGTCATGTATGATGCAGCTGGAGTTCGCCAAGCCGCAGGTAAGCAAGCTCGAATACTCAATCAAATGATTGATGAGTTATTTGATGAAAAACCAGACTTTAGCCAAGACAGGCTCAAGGAACTACTTGGACATACTCCCGTTCAAGTCATAGCTGGTTCTGCTTTGGGTATAACTATTTATTGGTTGGCTAGGACTGCTTATTAGTCATTGGTCATTGGTCATTGGTCATTGGTCATTGGTCAACTGATTACTTTACACTTACCACTGAGCGCAGCAACATCACTTTTTTTCCATCTGCTAAGAGGGCAAAAAAACCATTTTCGCTCAGTTTTTGTAATGTCTTGTATGCTTCTTGTTGATTGGTCGTATAAACAGCTAATAAGTAAGGGCGCTGTCCATAGGAAACAAGACCTACATTTCCTCCTACTGTTTTTTGCACACTGCTTGCTATTTCCGGGCGGTTGAAATAATCTACCAGTACGGCAAAACCATCTCCTAAGACTTTGGGATTATAGCTGACTGTCTGAGATGGTATTGTTGCTGTTGGTATTGTTGTTGTTGGTGTTGTTGGTGTTGTTGGTATTGTTGCTGTTGGTGTTGTTGGTCTAGTAGTAATAATGGCAGACAAGCCCACAATATTGTTAACATACTTAGCCCAGCGGTTGGCATCATCAATTTTGTTAAACCCACCAATCCGCGTTACTGTTTCGTTAAGATATTTGCAGGTAACGGTCTTGAGATCAGATGGTAAGGCGCTACGCAACTGTTTTTGATTATTAGCTGTGGGACTGACTACTAATAAAAGATACTCTCCTGCACTGGGAGGTTGACAAGTAGGAAGAGTTTGTTGAGCAGCAACTGGACTAATGCTACCAATGAAGGGAGCTATCGCTAATAATAAAATACTGGGTAAAGTCGGAAATCTTTGCACAAACTGTATATACATAAAATTGTAGGTTCTCAAAATATTTCTCAAAATCTCTTTTCTCTAGGGACTTCCAAATCAAAAATATCTAGTTCCTTTGGGTTCAATATTCCTAGATTTGCAGTAGCAGTAGGAGATCAATTAAATGAATATTTTTAATTGATCTGCTCTACTTACGTAAGCGCCCAGAACATAATATATAGCCGTGGACAGGGTGGTTAGGACATCAATTGATAATGAAACTCCCATTACAAGAGGGTTTTACTCCTGACTCCGGTCACTGAGCGTAGTCGTTCGCGAAGCGTCTCGTTCACGTAGTGTCTCCGACAGGAGAAGAGAAGTGCTGACTCCTGACTCCTGACTCCTGCCATACTATTATGAAACTGGAGTTAACGTAGCTAAAGCATCAGGAATCGTTGCTGAAGGCGCTTTAAATTCCCCGGTGATGACATATTCTAGGCGCAATTTCAACCAAGTAATAAATTGTGAGTTGGTAGAAATAATTGCCACAGGAGGCTTAGGACACTTCGCTTTTATATTTGCCAATTCCGGTGCTTCCAGAAAAGCTGGTTGCTTGACTAACCAAAAATCAATTTGTTTTTCTTGTTCGTGGTAATGACGGGTGCGTTCCTTCAAAACTTCGTGTATTGGTTCTTCTTCGAGCAGAAAGTGTTGACTAGCCAAAACGTAATAGTATGTTTGCATCTTCATCCCTTGGTTACTATTTAATAATTTATAGGGTACAGGAGTCTGACTGTACCCTAATAAGTTAACTTTTCTTTAATCCCTTAAACCAAGAACTGAAGGGACAGCCACCACCCTTATTTTCACTATTTACCTGTTTACCACCTGCTGTCAGCTTTTCTAAGAACAGGTTGTTGTCAAAATAGTGTTCTAAGGAAAGAACCTTTAAATCATCGGTTACATGAGCTACACTCATACCAATAATTTCTACGGTTTCTCCAGTCGGTGCAAAGTCTTTATATGCACCCTGAAAATGTCCCCAGTGTCTCCACTTGAATGTAACATTAGGTGGACCAGAGTAAACTTCCAACACTTCCCAGGGAAAGCCTTGCGGAAATGTACTGTGGAACAGTTTAGCTGATGATTCAAAACTTTCTTCTGAAGCTTTGTAATGTTGGGAATCAGCCATAAAGAGATTGTAAGTACCTTGGGCAGATAAATCTGCTGCTGTATACTCCTTACCTCCGTTGGTACTTACACGAAGCTGATCATTCACCACAGATAACCATTGTTGAGGGTTACTTTTGAAAGATACCTCCATTTCAAAGGTTCTGACCAAGTTTTGGACGATCGCTTCTAGTGTACCTTCAACATGATTGCGGGTACTTTCTTTAGCCAGATTTTCTTTGGAACGGCTATAATCCGGTGGTGTCTGATAACGCCATTCCGCATGGGTACTGTATGCAATCACTGTATCCCGATCCTGTACCCAAAGAGGCAGGTTGTTAGACTGTGTGGAGGTCATAGAAGTCTGAATTTACAAATGTGACTCTAGATTTTTCAGGAATTACGCAGCTAACACCCCTCTAGTGTGAGGAGGCAGGGGGCAGGGGGCAGGGGGCAGGAGGCAGGTAAATATTTACCAATTACCAATTACCCATTACCAAGTATGGCTTGTTTCATCTCTCGGACGGCTTTTTCTATTCCTACTAAAGCTGCCCGACTGATGATAGTATGACCAATGTTGAGTTCTTCCATGCCTGGAAGCGCCGCCACAGGGTAAACATTCCAGTATGTGAGTCCGTGTCCAGCATTTACTCGCAACCCTGCTTTAATCGCTTTTTCACAGCCTTGAGCCAATAATGCTAATTCCCGCTGGCGGGTTGTTTCGTCTTTAGCCTCCGCATACTGCCCTGTGTGCAGTTCAATAAACTTAGCTTGCACCTTGACAGAAGCTTCAATTTGCGCTGATTCAGCATCAATAAACAGACTCACGGGAATGGCAGCATTTTGCAGTTTATCAACTATCTCTCCTATTCTAGCAATTTGCCCGACAATATCCAAACCGCCTTCTGTGGTTACTTCTTCGCGTTTTTCGGGTACTAATGTTACATAATCGGGTTTGATGTCGAGGGCAATTGACAACATTTCATCAGTAGCAGCCATTTCTAAGTTTAGGTGCGATCGCACCGTTTGCCTTAAAATTCGCACATCTCTGTCTTGAATATGTCTTCTGTCTTCCCGTAAATGTACGGTAATTCCATCTGCACCTGCTAATTCTGCCAACACCGCAGCCGCTACGGGGTCGGGTTCTACTGTCCGTCTGGCTTGGCGAATGGTAGCGATATGGTCAATATTTACACCTAGTGTTGGCACGCCTGGTTTCTCCTATTTCACTGTCTTCAGATGTTGATTTTACAGGAAATACCAATTGGGTGGTGAACGTGAAAGTTAGATTGTTATTTTTGGTCGTATTCTTAAAGAAAGACAATTCTCAAAAAATTGACAATCTCTGAGGCAATATGCTTTTAGAACTGCAACAAATTATTGTCAACCCAGGCCAACAAATGTTACTCAAAGATATTAGTTGGCAGCAATTAGAAAATATTTTAGAAGAAATGGGAGAAAGGCGTGCAGCACGTATTTCTTATAGTGATGGCTGGTTAGAAATTATGGTTCCTTTACCTGAACACGAAAAAGATAAAGAACTTATTGGTGATTTAGTTAAACTTTTATTAGACCAACTGGAAATTGATTTTGAGCCTTTTGGTTCTACAACACTTAAAAATGAGAGAATGCGACAAGCCGTAGAACCAGATACCAGTTTTTACATTCAAAATCAAGCTGCTGTTATTGGAAAAAATCGGATTGACTTAAATATAGATCCACCACCAGATTTAGCTATTGAAATTGATATTACTTCTCGCACTCGATTTGATAATTATGAAATTTTGGGAGTTCCTGAACTTTGGCGATATAAACAACAAGGTTTGGAGATTTTTTTGTTACAAGAAGGAAAATATGTAAAGTCCCAATCTAGTCCTAACTTTCCTAATATCCCCATTGTGGAATTAGTTAATGAGTATGTTCAGCAGTGTTTAACTATTGGGAGAAGTCAAGCGATGCGGAATTTTAGGAGTTGGGTTAAGGATAATTTATAATAGAAATTTACGGCTTGATGAAAAAGGTGATAATTGCTCATGACTACCGAAAACAATCTAGCCATTGTGGACTGGGAATCCCATAACCCACCTACAGATTTAATATTTGATGATGGTGAACCCTTGGAATCAAATCGACATCGTATTGCCATGAATGTTCTGATTCGGTCATTGCAGCAGGCTTGGTGCGATCGCAATGATTATTTTACTGGGGGCAATATGTTTATTTACTACAGCAGTACCCAGATTCGGAATCGTGATTTTCGTGGCCCTGATTTTTTTGCTGTTCTCAATGTTGATGGTACAAATTCTAGACAAGGTTGGGTAGTCTGGGAAGAAGATGGTCGCTATCCTGATGTGATTGTGGAATTAATGTCACCGTCTACAGCAGGAATAGATAAGGGAATTAAAAAAGACCTTTATGAACAAACTTTCCACACCTCAGATTATTTTGTCTACGATCCTTTTGATTCTAATTCTTTACAAGGATGGCATTTAGATGATAATCAACAATATCAGCCTTTAATCGTTAATGAAAATGGTTGGTTATGGTGTAGACGTTTGGGTTTTTGGTTGGGAACTTGGGAAGGAACTATAGATAGAGAAACTGCGATTTGGGTGCGGTTTTATGATGTTGCTGGAAATCTAGTTTTATTACCAGAAGAAGCAGCTAAATCACAAGCAGCTAAATTGGCTGCTAGATTAAGAGAACTGGGTGAAAATCCAGATATGTTGTGATGTAGCTTCAATGTAGGTTGGGTTGACGCAAGGAAACCCAACATTAATCAACTATAATTAACTGTAAAAATATTTCTACATTATCAATATCCGCCTCAATTATTGATAATTTGATAGAATTTAAACCAACACAATATTTTGATATTTTTCACTCACGCCCCACATAGTCTGCAAATTCTAACTTAATATTCAGTCGTAGTTGGTGATTTGGGCTTCTGCTAGTTGTCCTGTGGGGAGGTCGGTGATTTGGAGGGTTAGGTTGAAGGTGGGGTCGAAGAGGGTTTGCCAGAGATTGAGTGAGTTATCTTTAAATGTGTTAGTTGATGCGGAGGTGTATAGATGAGGATAACTGTTGAGGAATTGCTTCAACGGTATGCTGCTGGGGAGAGAGATTTTAGAAGGGTTAACCTGGAGCGGATGGATTTGAGTGGAATTAATTTGCCTGGAGTTAACTTCAATAGAGCTGATTTGACTGAAGCCAACCTCAGTAGGGCTAATTTGTCTGAAGCCAAATTGAGGGATGCTTGGCTCCATCAAGTTAACTTGGAAGGGGCTAACTTGTCCAAAACTGATTTGACTTCTGTTGTTTCTCAGGAAGCCAACTGGAGAGGAGTCAATTTGGATGGTGCTTTTTTGCAACAAACTTACCTTGTCTCCGTTGATCTGGAAGGGGCTACTTTCCGAGGTGCCGAAATGAGTAATGCCGAGTTCCAGCACTGCAATATGAGAAACGTCAACTTGGAAGGAGCTACTTGGGATATGCTTGATATCGGAGGGTTGTTTAACGTTGATTTGACTGGAGCTATCGGGGAGCTTGACCTTGGCGATTTTATTGGAGTTGGTATTATTTTGCCCAATGGAGAGTTCCTCGAAGCCACTTGGGAGTTCATTGATAGAAAATGGAGAACTAAAGGAAACTGATGAAAACTGAGTTTCAGTATCTGCTAAAAGAGATGCGTTAAGTATAAAACTTGTATTACGACGGGCTTCGATAGTGGAATCGCAATTCCTCGTAGGTTGGGTTGAGGAACGTTCACGTAGTGTGCCGGAGGCATAACCCAACATTAATCAACTATAATTAACTGTATTCATAACTAACTTGAAGCACTAGTATAAAAACGTAATGCAAACCGCCAAAACCAAGCGGAAACCCAAAACAACACTGCCGCTAATACTACTGCACCTATCAACCAGGTAGATTCACCTTGACCTAACATCGCTTGAGCAGGAACGGTTGTTAAAAATGCTACTGGAACTACAAAGGTAAAAAATACGCGATAAGCGGCGGGATAAGCTATAATTGGATATCTTCCAGCTTCCAAAAACCCTCGTAAAACTTCCGTAACGTTGTATATTTTAACGAACCAGATAGTAGTTGCCCCCAGCATAAACCACAAGCTATAGAGAATCACTAAACTGCAAAATAACGGCAATATACTACTCAGGTACTTTTCGATTCCTAAACCGAGGCGTTTACCTGCATAGCCAATAATGATACAGCCAAAGATTAAATCTGGTAGTCCCCACGGTGATAGGGTGTGAGTGGAAAGCCAAAACTGACTGCGGATAGGTTTTAATAATACAAAGTCTAATGTCCCTTCCTGGACATGACGGACAATGCGGTTTAAGTTGGGAGCTAGGAAAGTGGCAGAAAAGCCTTGGAGTAATGTAAAAATTCCCAAGACTATCAAAGCTGCTTCCCATGACCAGCCACTAAAAGTGTAGCCAGTGCGGTAAAACAAGAATAACCCAAATACACTACCCGCTAGATTGCCTATGCTGCTGAGGGCGGCTAATATAAAGTTAAGGCGATATTCCAATTCGGCTGCGATCGCTGCACTCCAAAAAAGCCGTAGCACTTTCAAATATCTTTGCATCTTGCTTGTCTAACCCCGTGTATGCCGAATATAAGATAACTTCATCTAAACTTAATATTATTCTGAAAAATTACATATACATAGCGTTAAGATGTTGGATGCCACTTTTTAGCGAGTTAGATTCTATGCACTGGGTTACTTTGAGGTATAGGGAATTATCTATGCTGAATCTGGCTTCAGGTAAGATTTTTTTTGATGTATAACAAAAACTGAATTGTAATAATTTCTAACAAGATTCTGAAAAGATTATATGGCTAAACTTTCTAACGAATTACAACGCTATTTTTTTGAAGAAGAAAGACCGTAAAAAGTAACTTTGGCAGATATTTTGCTATTAGCTGGAGAAAGAATTTTTGGGTTTTTGCTGGTGATTTTGTCTCTACCTTCAGCTTTACCAGTTCCTGCACCTGGTTATTCAACTCCTTTTGGTGTGCTGATTTTTCTGTTAGCTATACAGTTAATTGCAGGTGCGAAAACCCCTTGGCTACCTCAGAAGATGTTTAATCATCCTCTACAACTATCTACAGTTCAAGGATTTTTGAAAGCGGGACTACCTTGGTTGTGTAGGATTGAAGCGATAGCGAAGCGCTCCGTAGGAATCGCACGTCCACGTTTATCCTATATCTATTGGTAGTGCGATAGCGAAGCGCTCCGAAGGAATCGCTCTCATGGCCATTTCCATGATGATTCCCATCCCTGGAACCAATACTCTACCCGCAATGGGCATTTTCGTGACAGCCTTTGGTTTATCAGAAGATGATGGTGCTATTAGTTTAGGCGGTTTAGTCCTCTGTGTGATGGGAGCAATTTTAACTACCTCAATTCTGTTCGCTTTGATGTGGGGTGGTTCTAGTTTGTTAGATGTGATCAAAACTTGGGAAGGTAGGGATTGAGGAGATGGGGAGATGGGGGGACACGGTGACACGGTGACGCGGAGAGTTTGTTTGATCAGCAATTAAGTAGAGTAAAACCCTCTTTCTCCCTGCACCCTGCACCCTGCCCCCTGCCTATTTATTCCCTGTTCCCTGTTCCCTGTTTACGAATTACAAATTACGTATCCCTAGCGGGACCGGAGGCACTATTACGAATTACCAAAAACTGGTAGCTTCAAACAAGGGAAAAATATTTTTTTGGAAGTTAAGACTTGAAAACACGTTCTAATTATTGGTTATTGTTACCCTATATCCGCACCCAATGGGAAACTGTCGCTAAGGGATTTGTGGGTATTTTGGGATATGTATTGGCAACTTTAACGTTAATTAATCTAGCGGGTAAATTGGCAGTTCCCTTTGGACAGGGTAATGTAGTAGCGATCGCTCAATTAGCAGGAGTCTGTGCTTTAGTATTTCTTGTCCGTGGTTTTTTTCAGTCCATGCAAGATTTATACATGGCACGTGCAGCTTTAAGAATTGCTTTTAATCTCCGTCAACAGGTTTACTCACATTTACAAAAGCTCAATCTCAGCTATTTTGAAACTGCAAAAGCTGGTGATTTATCTTATCGTCTCACCGAAGATGTTGACAGGGTTGGGGAAGTTATCAATAAGCTTTTTCATGATTTTGTTCCCTGCATTTTGCAATTAGTAGCAATTCCCATTTACATGATTTACTTGAATTGGCAACTCACGCTGGCTACAGTGATTGTTGCGCCAATTATGGGAATTTTAATTGGTTGGTTTGGGGAACGTTTACGTAAATATTCTCTCAAAAGTCAAAATCGGATTTCCGATTTATCAGCTATTCTCACAGAAGTATTCAGCGGTATTCGTTTAATTCAAGCTTTTGCCGCAGAAGACTATGAAATTGCTAGATTTAGTCATGAAGCAGAACGCAGTTTAAGAGCTAAATATTCAGCAGAAAAGTTAAAAGCAATTCAAATTCCCATTGTGGGATTTTTAGAAGCTTTAAGTGCTTTATCTTTACTGATGGTAGGAACTTGGCAAATTTCTCAAAACAATTTAACAGTAGGAGCGTTTTTCAGTTATTTAGCAGCAGCAGCTTTGTTAATTGATCCCATCGGACATACTACTAATAACTATAATGAATTTAAACAAGGAGAGGCATCAGTTGACCGGGTTTTTGAGTTGTTAGCAATTCAACCAACAGTCTTAGAAAAGCCAAATGCAATTAGTCTTCCGGCTGTAAATGGCAAAGTTGAATATCGTGATGTGACCTTTGCTTATAAAGTCGGTGAACCTGTATTAAATAATATTAATTTATTAGTAATGCCAGGTCAAGCGATCGCACTTGTAGGTGCTTCTGGTGCTGGTAAAACTACTTTTGTCAATCTTTTACCCCGATTTTATGATCCTGAAATTGGGAAAATTTTCATAGACGGTGTAAATATTCAAGATGTCACCTTAAATAGTTTAAGAAAACAAATTGGGATTGTTCCCCAAGAAACAATTATGTTTTCGGGAACAATTGCCCAAAATATCGCTTTTGGACAAAAAGCTTTTGAACTCAGCACAGTGGAAGAAGCAGCGAAAATTGCTAATGCTCATCAATTTATTCAGCAACTACCAGAGGGTTATAATACTTGGGTAGGTGAGCGGGGTGTGAATTTATCTGGGGGACAAAGACAGAGAATTGCGATCGCACGTGCTGTACTGTTAAACCCGCAAATATTGATACTAGATGAAGCGACATCTGCCTTAGATTCTGAATCAGAAGCCTTGGTACAGGAAGCTTTAGAAAGATTGATGGCAAACCGCACAGTATTAATTATAGCTCATAGGCTATCGACGGTTCGCAAGTGCGATCGCATTTTAGTGTTAGAAAAAGGGCAAATTGTCGAATCGGGAAATCATCAAGAATTGTTAGCTTTAGAAGGGAGATATGCGCGGTATTATGCTCAACAATTTTCTTAGTCATGCACCATCTAAGTAGCCATCATGAACTGCGTACACCAGGACACATGAAAAACTTCTTATCCCCCTCCACGAAACAGCGGGGTTAGGGGTGGGGTCTTATTTTCAAGTCAGGTTGTAGGAATATCTTCTCAGGGGTTGATTATGGAATCTACAACACCGTCACTAGATTATTTCACTCAAGATTGTATTCAACGCCACTTTGTTGTTGTCAATCCAGATGCATTCCTACTGGAAGCAGTACAAATGATGAGTCAAATAGGGAAGACTGACTCTAGCTCAGATTCTCTGTACACCAGTTGCTTTTTTGTCTTAGATAACCAAAAATTAGTTGGCTTACTAACAGAACGAGATTTAGTGAAACTAGCTGCACAAGAGCGCAATTTCAGAACAACCAAAGTTGCGGAAGTCATGACAAGGGAGTTGATTACCTGTCAAGAATGGCAAGCAAAAGAGCCAATCACAGTCATAGAATTACTCCGACAGCATCGAATTCGCCATTTACCAGTTCTCAACGAACAGGGACAACTGGTGGGATTGGTAACACTGAGTAGCATTCACGCCATGTTGCAACCTGCAAATTTACTCAAGTGTCGGTATGTCAAGGAGGTAATGACAGAAAATGTAATTCATGCTCCTCCTACAGCTACGGTGCTGGAATTAGCGCAACTGATGTCCTCTCATCATGTCAGTTGTATTGTGATTGGCAATCTCGTTGCACCCAGGAAAATCCGTCCTTTGGGCATCATCACAGAACGGGATATTGTTCAATTCCAAATCCTGGAGTTGAACTTGAGCAAATTGCCATGTGAACAGGTAATGAGTTCCCCTCTGTTTTTAGTGAATCCTGATGATTCCCTCTGGAACACTCATCAAGCAATGCAGCACCACAAAATTCGGCGATTTGTTGTCGCTAATAACGAAGGTTATCTGGTAGGAATTTTGACACAGACAGGCATCTTACAATCTGTAGATGTTAAGGAACTGTACCAAGTTATTACCCTATTACAAGAACAGGTGCAGCAGCTAGAGAATGAAAAAGTTAATTTGCTAAAACGCCTTAATTCTGATCTCAACGAACAAGTTAGCCTCAAGAAAGCCAAGCTACAAACGCAGACTCAACGCAATCAACTTATAGCCGATACCGCTTTTCGCATTCGTGCCTCTTTAACTTTAGAAACAATTCTCCACACAACCGTAACAGAAATCCGGGAATTACTACAGGTTGAGCGTGTAGTTATTTATCGCTTTTATCCTTCAGGGGGTGGACAGGTAATAGTGGAGTCAGTGGAGACACCCCAATGGTCAATTTTAGATAGGATAATTAAAGGTGAGTGGTGCGAGACAAATTGGCTAGACCTTGAGCAACACAAATGTTCTAAAGCTATTGCCGATATTCATCAAGCTAACTTGAGTCCTTGTCACATTGAATTCTTAACACAGTTTCAAATCAAAGCCTATTTATTAGTCCCAATCATATTAGATAATTCACTTTGGGGATTGCTGATTGCCCACAGCTGTATAGATGTGCGTCAGTGGCAACCTGATGAAATAGAGTTTCTAGAACACCTATCAATACAAGTAGCCAATGCTATTCAACAAGGAACTTTACTAGAGCAAGTCCAAAAAGCGAATATAGAACTGGAAGCGAAAGTAGCCGAAAGGACTACTGAATTACAAGCCGCAAATCAACGTTTGCAACAAGAGTTAGTCCGCGCTCAACAAGCCGAAGCCGCACTGAGGGAAAGAGAGGCAACAGTGCGGAGCTTTTATGATTCTGCACCGATGATGATGGGTGTGGTGGAACTACTAGATGATGACATCTTACATCTATCTGATAACTCTGCATCTGCTCAATTTTTCAAGACTACCCCAGAGCTACTGCAAAATCAACTTGCCAGTCAAATGGGTACACCTCCAGAATATATTCGCCTCTGGATAACTCACTATCGAGAGAGTCAACGCACAGGTCAACCAGTTCGGTTTGAATATCAACACACCACAGATGGAAAAGTAAAATGGTTGTCTGGAACAGTTTGTTACATTGGCCTTGCCAATAGCAATCGCCCTCGTTTTTCTTATGTTCTCGATGATGTCAGCGAAAAAACGCGGCTTGAAGCCGAACGCAAACATACAGAATCAGCCCTCCGTGACAGCGAACAACGGTGGCAACTGGCTCTACGTGGCAGTAATGACGGAATTTGGGATTGGAATCTGCAAACCAACGCAGTTTTCTTATCAGACCGTTGGAAAGAAATGCGTGGTTTTCAAACCCATGAGTTAACTGACTTTATGGAGAAGTGGTTCAGGCACATTCATCCAGAGGATATAGAAAACGTCAGCCAGAGGCTTAACGATCACCTCAACCGAAAAACACCATTTTTCAGCGTAGAGTACCGTGTACAGCGCCGAGACGGCAGCTATATGTGGATTCTTGATCGGGGGCAAGCACTCTGGGATCAAGCAGGTAATCTCATGCGAATGGTAGGCTTAGAAACTGATATCAGCTATCGCAAACGAGCCGAAGCCGCACTGAGAGAAAGTGAGCAACGCTATAGAATTTTAGTCACCCATGCACCCGTTGGGATTTTTCAAACTGACGACCAAGGTAACTGCTCGTATATCAATCCCCGTTGCTCAGAATTGACCGGAATGTCCATGCTAGAGGCTCTAGGTAAGGGCTGGATTCAGGCACTTCATCCCGATGACCAAGAAAAGATTATGACTGAATGGAATAGCGCTATCCAACAAGGGCGTGCTTTCTCAATGGAATATCGTTACTGTAAGCCTAATGGAGAGATCATTTGGGTATCTGGCCAAGCGGTAGCTTTATCCAATGAAGCAGGTGAAGTTATTCGCTACTTTGGAACTGTTATGGACATAACGGCTCGCAAACAAGCTGAAGAAGAACTGACCCTGAAAAACTTGGCACTGGAGGAAGCAAAACGGCAAGCAGAAACTGCTAACCAAGCGAAAAGCGAATTTCTTGCGAATATGAGTCACGAAATTCGTACTCCGATGAATGCTATTTTGGGTTTTGCCGACTTATTACAATCTGCTGTCACAGAAGCTCCTATCGCCGCTTATGTTGAAGCAATTACTACCAGTAGTAGAACTCTACTCGCATTGATTAATGATATTCTTGACCTTTCTAAAATTGAAGCTGGCAAACTTGAACTCCACTATGAACCTATAGATTTACGGGCATTAATTCAAGAAATATTACAAATATTTAACCCAACTGCAACCGCAAAGAATTTAATTCTTCGCTCCAATATTGAGGACACATTACCTCAAGCTGTTTATATTGATGAAATTCGTTTGCGCCAAATTCTTTTTAATGTTGTCGGCAATGCGTTGAAGTTCACCGAAAAAGGACATATTCAAATATCTATTCGCGCTCATCCCTATTGTACAAATAATGTCGAAAAAATCTGGTTAGAAATTGCTGTTGAAGATACAGGTATTGGTATTGAACGTAGTCAACAAAAGAGCATTTTTGAGGCTTTTGTTCAAAGTGCCGGACAAAGCAACCGCAAATATGGAGGTACAGGTTTAGGACTAGCAATCACTCAACGATTAATTAATATGATGGGGGGAATGGTGACAGTCCAAAGTGAATTGGGAATAGGTAGTATTTTCACTTTCGTTTTTCCAACAGTTTCACCTGCGCTTGAGTTGACACAAATAGTTACAGAATCTTACCAAGATGACCATTTGAACCAATTCAACCCCAGTACAATTTTAGTTGTGGATGATGTAGATTCAAATCGGGAATTAATCAAGGGATATTTTGATAAAACTCATCATCTGGTTCTGCTTGCAGAAGATGGACAAAAAGCCATTCATTTAGCTCAATTACACCAACCCGATTTGATTTTGCTGGATATAAAAATGCCCTACATGGATGGAAAAGAAACCGCAAAACATCTCAAACAAGATGAAGAAACCCAAAATATTCCTATAGTGATTATCACTGCTTCATCTCAGCCCCAAGAGCAGTATGAACTTGAGCGAATCTGTCAGGGGTTTTTATGCAAACCTATTAGTCGTATCCAACTTTTAACAGAACTGAGGAAACATTTACAACCGCTGAGTATAGTTGAAAATCAGAATCAATCAGATAGCTTTCACAGTCATATTAATAGTCATAAATTATTAAGAGTTCCGATAAATTTATCAGAATTATTAATTAAATTAGAACAAGAAGAAGAAATGGTCTGGAATACTTTACGTAAAACTCTTAAAATTCGGCAAATAAAGCAGTTTATTCAACGATTAGAGGCATGGGGACAAGAGTATGACTGTCAATTATTAGTGGATTATGCTAATTCTCTGCACAGTAACTTGGATGCTTTTAATATGGATCAACTACCATTAATAATGGAGCAATTTCCATCTGTACGAAAAGCACTAGAAACTTTGATTTAAAGAAATCACGCAATTTTGGATTTTAGATTTTAGTCTGTAGTGTACCCCTTTGGAGAAGCAAGCTACAGCCCTACTTTTTTAATTTTGTCCGACTACTTATAGCAACAGACAGGACGGTTAGGACACCAACTGATTATAAAACCTAGACACCAAAAGACTCTTCAGACTGTCCCCTGTCACCTGCTATATATCCAACTTCTTTCCCTATTCCCTATTCCCTGCTGTATCAGCAATTACGCGGTTGCGTCCTTGATTTTTGGCTTGATAAAGTGCCTTATCGGCTCGTTGAATGATAGTATCAATAGTCTTGTCTGCCGAGTTATAGCTGGCTATACCAATACTGACTGTAATTGATACTTTTTTTTCTCCGACAAAAATATATTGATTGTTAATATTTTCTCGGATACGTTCAGCTACTATTATGGCTGCATTGATATTCGTTTCTGGTAATAATACTACAAATTCTTCACCTCCAAATCTACCAAAAGAATCTACTTGACGCAAATAACTGAGGACAGTTTTGGTCATGAATATAATGACTTCATCTCCTATACTATGTCCAAATGTATCGTTAATTCGTTTAAAATAGTCAATATCTATTAAAAGAACAGCAAAAGACAAATAATATCTTTGACTACGCTTTATTTCTTGTTCTGCTATCATTAAAAGATAACGACGGTTCCAAACCCCAGTCAATGGATCTGTATTGGCTAATGTTTCTAATTTTTTGACCAATTCTCCTTGTTCATGTAATAATTTTTTCAATTCTTGCCGTGAATATTTTAGTTCTAAATGCATTCTCACACGAGCTAGAAGTTCCGCTGCATAAAAGGGTTTTGTAATGTAATCAACTGCTCCTTTTTCAAAAGCTTGCAGCAAATGATCTTGTTGTTTACTAGCAGAAATAAAAATAATCGGAATTTCCGATAATTCAGGATTATTTTGAATTTGTTCACATACCTCTAAACCATCCATTTCTGGCATCATTAAGTCTAATAAGATTAAGTCTGGACGAGCCGATTTGGCACGTTCTAAAGCTTGATTACCATTGGATACTAAGGTATATTCATAGCCAACTTTATCTAGAATATTGGCTATGACTTGCAAATTTAGTTTGACATCATCGACCACTAAAATTAAACAATCTTCTGGATTAAATAATGTCATAATATAGCAATCCTGTCTGTGTGAAAATAAGTTTGAAAAGCAGATAAGCTGTGGAGCATGAAGAAAAAATAATTATGACCACATGATTAAGAAAAACTTGAATTTTTATCTAAGTCCCGTTAATCAGCAAAATATAGATTATACAATTTTGTTGGGTATGTTAACTGTCGAATATCAATTGCAGACTGTCTAGTTGACCCGATTAGTTGGAACGCTTTAGTTCGGCAGTCCCTAACCCGCCATAATTATTCATATTTAATAATATTTATTTTTATGAATAAACTAGTAAAGTTGATACTTGATTTTGTTAAACTTATCAAAAAAGATATTTACCCAAGTTGCTGGTACCGCAGGGCAGAATTAAAAATTAAAAAATTTAAAAAGCAGATTGTATAAGCTTTTCAGGGATTTTTAATAGTTGGTTGACGGCTACCCTTGTGTACTAGTCATCTAGTTTAGGCTGGTAATGGGTAATTGGGAAAAAGGTTTAATTCTTGATTAAACTCCGTTGTCTTCCTGTCAAGAGTCACCTGTGCTGATTCAAAAGTGACGACTTCATACACTTAAGTACTAGCGC
This sequence comes from Anabaena catenula FACHB-362, assembly GCF_014698735.1. Classification (GTDB taxonomy): domain Bacteria; phylum Cyanobacteriota; class Cyanobacteriia; order Cyanobacteriales; family Nostocaceae; genus Anabaena; species Anabaena variabilis_A. The sequence continues at coordinate 84,523 of NZ_JACJTQ010000013.1, read as the reverse complement.
ATTTAAATACATTCCAATATTATTGAAAGCGATTTATATATTTAATCCTCGCTTTGTAGTGACATGGATTGGGCAGGAAGCAAGCATATTCAAAACCTCAAAAAATTGGGGATTGGAAAAAAATTTTACCCATTACGTCTTACCTATTATCTATTATGAAGAATAATTAAGAATAAATGGTGTCAACAAAAACGTGATGAGACTGGCTGAAAGCTTAACAATTGATTGGGTTTTAGTAAACACCTGCGTGCAGTTTGCGGCTTGGGGGTTATTCTCCCTATTACTCGCAGAAATATTAAGGGACAGCTACCATGCTTTGTGTCACCAGGTAACTTGGCTGGCTAAATGGCACAATAAGCACCATGCGGCTTATCGTCGGGATTTATCGTTAGTTTCCCAGAAAGCTTATCTGGATTCCCAGCTTTACCATGACATATTAGAGTCGAGTTTACTGGTAGTCATATTAACAGCACTTGCCTTACTCGGCCAGCAATGGGGGTTATGGTTGGGAGTCATCTATGCTGTAACTTTTTTGTATGGTGCATCTGGGCGCTATTTCCAAGGAACCATTGATACAGACTACAACCACCTACCTGGACCTTTGCAGACAATTCCTTCCGTTTGGCTGGTGAATAGAACTTATCATTGGCGACATCATTTTGATGATGTTAACGCTTATTACAGTGGTGTCTTTCCTTTAGTGGATAAAATATTGGGAACAGGACTTTCTGTCAAAGGTAAAACCGTGGCTTTGACGGGTGCATCTGGTGCTTTAGGACAAGCATTAGCGGCAGAATTGCTGAAGCACAATGCTACAGTTGTGGCATTAAGCACCAATCCCGACAAAATACAGCCGCAAGCTGGGGTGAAAGTGCTGGCTTGGGAATTGGGTAATGAAGCGGAACTACAAGCCAGATTAGAGAAAGTGGATATTCTAATTATCAATCATGGCGTGAATGTTTATAGCGATCGCACTTCGGCAGCAATTCAAAATTCCTATGAAGTGAACACCTTTTCGGCGTTGCGGTTGATAGATATATTTTCTGCAACTGTTACAGGCCCATTCGCCAAAGCAACTAAGGAAATTTGGGTGAACACTTCTGAAGCGGAGGTTTCCCCAGCCTTGAGTCCCCTGTATGAACTCAGTAAAAGAGCCTTAGGGGATATTATTACTCTCAAGCAGCTAGATAGAGTTTGTGTAATTCGCAAGTTAATCTTGGGACCGTTTAAGAGTCAACTAAATCCTTATGGTGTGATGTCAGCAACCCAAGTAGCACGAGGGATTTTGTTTTTAGCCAAGCGGGATTTTAGGAATATTATTGTCACGGTAAACCCGCTGACATATTTGCTGTTTCCCATCAAGGAATTTACAACTTGGTTGTATTATCGCATTTTTAGTAAAACCTTAAAAACTGACTGATTTTACAGCAATTAGCATTTAAATAAGCCATCTTGTAGAGAAATTTCCTAATCTCTACATGGTGGTATGGCGTAAGCCATTGATATAGCAATTACCATTCAAATGAGGTACAAGCTGTAATAATTAAACGCAGCGAAAAGTTCCTCGAAGCCGGGTTTCCCGGCGTAGGAAACTTTTCAAGACAGATGGACGCAGATAAACGCAGATGATTTTGTACTTCACCAGACTAGGAAACGCTATAAAACCTAGATGCCAAAAGACTTTTCACACTGTCACCTGCAATACTTAGAAATTGGTTGTTCATTCATCGATTTTTTATTGCCAAAGAATATGCTTTTTTTGTGATTCTGAAAAATTTTCTGCTAATAAAGTTAAGTCTTCATAGGGCAAGGATATACTACTATAAAATGAATGCTTTTTACTTCGGGGTGTATAATCAAAAAAGAGAGTAAATCTATCTGATGTTATGGGTATTTTCCCACGATGAAATATACTGTCTGTAGCAGCAAATATCACTGTACCGTTAGAACCAAGACATGAATTATAATTTTCCGAAGATATAACCTCTTGCATGGTTTTGTCGAGAATATAACCACATACATATTTTAAAGAATGAGCTATGTGTGAAGTTAAAGACTGAGAAATATATTGAAATGGTCCTTGGTTCTCATCAACATCATTTAAATAAATGATAATTTTCATGACCCTTCGAGCTTCACTATCTATATGCCATAATCTTGAACCTTTCTCTAATTGATTGGTGATATCTCTACGAAAATATACACCATGATAGGCTACTGGAAAACCAAAGTAATTCTCAACAATGTTAAGTAAACGTTGTTCTAGTCCCCACAAAAATATTTCTGGATATTGCATTATTTGCCGGGAACTAGCATGAAAAACAAATTGTTTTTCATGACTATGAACATTTTTTTCTAATCTGGGCATAATATTTTTTACGCCATCTAGTAATCGATAGGTAGATGGTATAGCTAATTCTTCTAATGAAGTAATTACAACACCTTCCTTTTTCATTGTATTTACTAAATCAAGATCACTTTTTGAAAGATGAGGCAGATTGATAATATGTTTTTTTACTGCTTCTTGATAAGCTAATTCACCTTGATATCGTATCAAGGGAATTGTATTAATCTTTTTTAAGAGTTTATTGTGAGCTATCTGGTGAAGTTTATACATTATTTTGTATCCTCAGATTAATTTAGATGTAAATATAACTATTGCAAGCAATTTAATTATCTTTCTTTAGTTAGAAAGGTACTTGATTTTGAATAAGTAATCGGCATTATGGCTGGTAATTATTGCTATTTAATACCTTTTCGGTTGTGATATAGTTAACTACAAAATTAAATTATATGTATATGGATATGTATATGGCGGTAAAAATGACACCAATTGAGAGCATAATTATCACAGAGCAATACACGCAAGGCTGATTTTGTAGATATTTCTATTCCCTTCGCATTGGCGTAGTCTATCAGTATGAATCAACGTCAAAAATGGTATAAAATAGACTAAATTGGTTGATGTTAAATGTTCTATCAAAGTAAAATATTGTTTTCCTTGCTCGCATTATTACTAAGTTTAATTAGTCTATTCCTCAGTGCTTGGATTATTATTCCTGCTCCCAATATGTTTTTACTTAAACTGGCAGTAGGAGCGCCAGAAGTTAGTCCTTGGTTGTTGATATTAAATGTACTTTCTTTATTGCTTTCTTTTTTTGGGATTCGTCAGCGTAAAATACAGCGTCTGGCATACATTTTTAGCTGCATAGGATTGTTATTTTGTTCATTGGTGCTAGTGAATATTACAACAACTCAAATGCAAATAGAGCAAGGGATGAAACAAGGGTTAGGTGCCAATTATTTAGACAAAATTCCTATCCAAGTCAGCACCAAGATGCAACCCAGTCCTTTTAGTTTAATTAATACTTTCCGAGGTATTCCATTAGGTAAAACTCGTCATCAAACCGGGATTATTTTTGCTAATCCGGCAGGAATGGCTTTAAAAATGGAAGTTTATCAACCTCAAGCAGTGGGGAAATATCCAGCGCTGGTAGTCATTTATGGTGGAGCTTGGCAATATGGCAATCCTCATGCAAATTCTGAATTTAATCAATATATTGCCAGTCGCGGATATACGGTATTTGCTATTGATTATCGACACGCACCCGAATATAAATTTCCGGCTCAATTAGATGATATAAATACAGCCCTAAATTTTATTCGCAAACACGCTGCTGAATATGAAGCAGATTCAGAACGCATGATATTATTAGGACGTTCTTCGGGAGCGCACTTAGCGATGTTGGCGGCTTATCAACCAAATGCACCATCTATTTTGGCTGTGGTAAACTATTACGGCCCTATTAACTTAACTGAAGGATACAAATCACCACCACATCCTGATCCTATTAACAGTCGCGCAGTTTTAAAAGCATTTATTGGTGGCTCTTTAGCAGAATTTCCTCAACAGTATAAAATTGCTTCACCGATAAATTACGTTACTCGTTCTTTACCACCAACTTTATTAATTTATGGTAGTCGTGATCATTTAGTAGAAGCGCGATTTGGTAGACAGATGTATGAGCGTTTACATAACTCTGGGAATACTGCGGTTTTTCTAGAAATTCCTTGGGCTGAACACGCTTTTGATGCGGTTTTCAATGGTGTTAGTAATCAATTAGCGTTATATTACACTGAAAGGTTTTTGGCTTGGGCTTTGTTTAGCCAGTAATTTCAGCATCTTGATCATCAAATTTTACAATTTTTAGAAGCATATGGTGCGGTTGTTTGTGACAGTGATTTTAGTTTTGTTAACAGCTTGTAGTAGTATTGTATTGCTACCGACTTATGATTTAGTCCAAAAAGCGATCGCACTCCAGGTAGAACAAACCCAACAGCAACTTAGCCAAAAGCTAGATTTAGACTTCCAAGCATTTGACATCCAGGGACTTTCAATTACTCAACAAAAACCCCTAACGATTGAAAATTTACCTGCTTACCGTGTGCGCGGAACCTATAATCTCATAGTCAAATTACCAAAACGCAGCTTTACCCAAGCGCAAAAACCCTTTGAACTTTATTTGCAAATTCAGAAAGAAGGTAAAAGCTGGAGGTTGCTGCTTCCAGACAAAAATAGTCAAAATACTCACCCAATTTGGCGTAGTTATCTGATTCTTTAGTTGGTGTGTGCTACTGCAAAAACTATCACAAGTAAGCAGACTAAAAACTCAAGTTCAAAATCCCAAATTTCTATAATTACCATGTGCTATTAGAAAAACCAGCACAGGGACAGAAGTATAACAGCTAACCTGTAGCCATGATGGGGATAACTGTTTTACCAAAGATAAAAAATATGTATTTCAACTTTTTTATCAGTTCTATTGTGGGAATTGTTGTCACAGTATTACTAGCTTTTGGGGTTTTGCAATGGTTACATATACCTGCTGGTAATTTTCTCGATTGGGTAATTGGTGGTGCAAGTTTTTGGTGGTTATTAGTAATTGTCACAGTTCCCTGGAATGTGCATTTTCAAGCTAAAGAAGTTTTAGTAGAAGCAGCAGAATCAATTGAAAAAAATATTCCCGTAGATGAAAAACAAGTTAAGTATGTGAAAGTTTTGGCAAAGCGTTCCTTCTGGCTGGCAATTGGTTTACACTTAATTTCAGCCGTTGGTCTTTATATCTTAGCCGCTACTGGTATTAGTGCTGTAGGATATATCAGTTCTGGTGCAGCTTTGTTATTAACTTTACTGCGTCCAGCTATCAGCGCTTATGAATATTTGTATGCTCGGTTGAGAATGATTCGCCAAGCATTTACTTATCCTCGTGAAGATATTTTGGAACTTCGGAATCGCTTTTCTGAAATTGAACAAAAAATCCAATCTTTAGAAGATCAACTCAATCCAGAACAGTCTTATTCTTTAGTAGCTAATCAACAACGGTTTTCGGAAGAAACCCGCCGAGAACTAGCGCGAATTATGGCTAATTTAGAAGAATTACGGGCTACAAATCAATCTGAACATGAACGTCTATCGAGAGAAGCCAGAAATGCGATCGCACAACTTTCTAGTGATGGACAATTTCTCGATCATGTTCGGGAAATTATCAGATTCTTTAAATCAGCGTGAACATACAGCAGGAAACAGCAGTAAAACCAGCTTTTTATTTACCTTTGTAACTAAATCTTGTATTTCATTTGCCTGGAATACGCTGTAAATTAAATGATCACAATCATGAAAATTAATACAGAGACGGTTCCGGAAACGTCTCTATAGTATTTCCAAGTTAAACAGGTTTTAATTGATAAAGCCTATTGTGACAGCGAAATAGATGAGTTATTGCAGCACCTTAAAATTTTCAACTGTCAAATATAATTCTTCATCTGCCATCTGTGCGCTATAATCAATGTTAATTTGAGTTGGGTAGCCAAGTTTGGGGTTGTATTTCACCGTCAAACTATCTGCTTTACGAGCGATCGCATCTTTAACTACACTAAACAGTTTAGGGATAGTATCATATTGTTTGAATAATTCTGGATCAACAGGGTTGCCAGTTTCTACAGAAATCACAGAAGTTGTCATACCATTATTAACTTCAATAATCACAGGTCCTCTAGCTTCTTTTGTGCAGAAACAACTTCGCGTCAATTGATAGCTATATTTAGATACATTTTGACGATTCCATAGTTTTTTATTAATTCTTAATTTTTTGACATTTGAGTTAGATGATTGTGCTTTTGCTACTTGAATAGGTGGTTGAGAAATTAATGGTAAATACGACCCAAAAGAAATTAGTAATCCCGCACCGATAGCAATAGGTAAGCGCATAAAAATCCTCGTCTGTTGTAAATAATATTTGTGATTTGAGTACATTGGTATAGACGAGCTTTAGGTGCAGAAGTTTCAGAAATATCTCAAATTCATCAATCAAAGCAATCCGGCTGATTCATAAAGTCGTTTAAATAAGGCTTTAATTTTTGTACCATAATCTAAATCTGCTGACCATCTTCCTGATAGTTTATCAACTGATGGAGCAATACCCCTGGTGACAAATCTAAATCGGGGATCTACTTCTTGTTGTACTAAAGGTTCTAAACTGGCGTAGGCTTTCAAATGTTGAATATGCGCTCTGACACCAATTCTGGCACTAGGAAAAGATGCTGCTTGTGCGCCACCACCTATCGCTCCTAATCCAGCAAAGTTATTTTGTTGAGGTTTGACATCACCACCAAAACGTAAGAATCCAGTTTCTAAACACATTTGACAAAAGGCAAGATCATGGTTTACTCCTTCGAGAGCAGCTTCTTCTCGATAAAGTTTCGGCACATCAGGAAACTGGGTCAAGGCGTTTTCATTATTGTTCTTTAAAAAGATTTGTAGCTGTATTTCTGAGGTATAGCCATAGGCAATAATTTTGTCACTCTGTCCTGGAGAAACTGTTGAAATTGAGCGTAATTTGACAGCACTATTGGCACTATCCCAGGCAACAGAAATATTAAAATCTCGAAGTTCTATGGCTTTGATATAAACTATGCGGCGATAGGTAATACGGCGGACATTAGGCGATTTTGATAAATCAAGCCCTAACCGATCTACTAAATCAATGGGGATATAAGAGTTGCCATTAATCAGTACTCCTTGCTCTGCGTAATTTTGTCCATTGATATTGATATTAATTGGTGGATAATTTGGTTCTACGGGACTTCCAGGATTGGGATCAACTGCTCGACTCCAAGCTATTAATCCATCAACAATTCCTAAAGCAAAATCACGGCGACGAGTTTGTAGTAAAGTTCGATCATCTGGACTGCTAATAAAACCTACTTGTAGTGATAATGCAGCGATCGCAGTCTGACGACAAAATCTTAAACTACCTAAGCCACTATCTGTATCAGGTTTAACGCCACGATTGGGTAATTGAGGCACACGGCGCAACAATCCCATCAGCAACATCTCTGCATTTTGCTTGCGGATATTGTTGTTGGCAATATAGAAAACACTAGCCCCCCGGACACTAGGACTACTAGCCGCATCAGAGTGAATTTCTACCGTCACATCAGTGGAACGAGCGCGAGAATTAATCCAGGTAATAGTTTGAGCAGCACTTAAATCATCAGGAACAGCTAACACTTCCACAGTCCGGGATCTCAGTTCTGTAACAATCAAATCCCGTAAAAGAATCATTTCTTTCGCTTCAGTAGTACCACCTGCGATCGCACCAGAATCAATTCCGCCCGCTTCTTTGCCCCCATGCGCCGCCGAAATAAAAATACGTCCCATTTTTGATGTTTCCCGTTGTTAAGCTCTTTTCTTTTGCAATTTTATCGATTATTCGGGTTCTCACAACAAGAATATAATAGTCATTAGTCATTGGTCATTGGTCATTGGTCATTGGTCATTGGTCATTGGTGATTCCTCCGCGTCCCCGTCCCCACCCCGCGTCCCCATCCCCCCCATTACCTAAAAAATGCAAATCCCCCGCTTACATCCAGACACAGTTGAAGAAGTCAAACTCCGTGCTGATATTGTTGATGTGGTTTCGGAGTATGTAGTCTTACGGAAGCGCGGAAAAGATTTTGTCGGTTTATGCCCTTTTCATGATGAGAAAAGCCCCAGTTTTACTGTCAGCCCCAGTAAGCAAATGTATTATTGCTTCGGTTGTCAAGCTGGAGGTAACGCCATTAAGTTTGTCATGGATTTGAGTAAACGCCACTTTACGGAAGTAGTACTAGACTTAGCGCGACGTTACCAAGTCCCTGTACAAACCTTAGAACCAGAACAAAGGCAAGAATTACAGCGCCAGTTATCTCTGCGTGAGCAGTTGTACGAGGTTTTGGCTTCCACAGCCCAATTTTATCAACACGCCCTCAGACACACGCAGCAACAAAAGGTAATGCAGTATTTACAGGAGAGTCGCCAACTTAAAGAAGAGACAATTCAACAATTTGGTTTAGGTTATGCACCCTCTGGTTGGGAAACCCTGCATCGGTATTTGGTGGAAGATAAACGTTACCCAGTGCAATTGGTGGAAAAGGCGGGTTTGATTAAACCGAGGAAAGAAGGAGGTGGATATTATGATGTATTTCGGGATCGGTTGATGATTCCTATTCGTGACGTACAAGGGCGAGTAATTGCTTTTGGTGGGAGAACACTGACAGATGAACAACCCAAATATTTAAATTCCCCAGAAACAGAACTTTTCAGTAAAGGTAAAACCTTATTTGCTCTAGATCAAGCTAAAGACGGAATTGCTAAACTAGATCAAGCTGTGGTAGTTGAGGGATACTTTGATGCGATCGCTCTCCATGCTGCGGGAATTAATAACGCCGTCGCTTCTCTGGGAACAGCTTTAAGCATAGAACAAGTCCGTCTACTCTTGCGTTACACCGATTCTAAACAACTAGTACTCAACTTTGATGCTGATAAAGCTGGAACCAACGCCGCCGAAAGAGCGATCGGTGAAATTGCGACATTAGCATATCAAGGCGAAGTGCAATTAAAAATTCTTAACTTACCCAACGGTAAAGATGCTGATGAATATTTACATAGTCATACAGCAGCAGATTATCAGCAATTATTAACCAACGCCCCATTATGGTTAAATTGGCAGATTGACCAAATTATTCAAAATAGAGATTTAAGACAAGCTACTGACTTTCAACAAGTCACGCAACAAATAGTAAAACTCTTGCAAAATATAGTTAATAGTGATACTCTTAATTACTACATTTCCTACTGTGCAGAAATACTCAGCTTAGGGGACGCTAGACTTATTCCTCTAAGAGTTGAGAACTTACTAACTCAAATTGCTCCTACTAAGGTACAAAGCCCAAGTGCAAGAGTACGCAAACAGGAGCCTAAAACGCCAAAGCTATCTCTAGTAAATACAGAACGTAGTCTACTAGAAAGAGCCGAGGCGTTATTATTACAAATTTATCTCCATTGTCCAGAACAACGTCAAGTAATAATTAACGAATTAGAAGAGCGAAATTTAGAATTGAGCCTTTCTCATCACCGTTTTTTATGGTTACAGATTTCCGAATTAACAGACGAAGCTGATTTAATTTCCAGTTTGCAAAATCGATATTTAGAATTATCAGAAGAATTAGTATTAGTTGCTCATTTATTTCATTTAAATGAGAAAACAAAACTTGATATAATACGTACTCCTCATGTTGTAGAAAAAATTCTTGTATGTATGGAAAAAATGATAAGAGAAAAACGCTATCAATACTTTTGGGAACAATGGCAACAAACTGGCTCTACAGTTTATGGTGAAGCCTTTACATCTGAAAAAAAGCGACTCCGAGAACTAGATAAACAACGAGAATTTTCGATTACAGAATTGTAATCTAGCAAGAAATAGGGAACAGGGAATAGGGAATAGGGAATAGGTTTGAAAGTTGTGTAGTTGTGTAGGGTGGGCAATGCCCACAAAAACGGGAGCATCCCAATTTTGCAAAAATATACGCAACTAACCCAAAAAACCTGTTTTACCTCTTACCTATGCCTTCGGCACGCTACGCGAACGCGCTCTTCGCGTCTATCCCTACGGGACGCTACGCGAACGCGGTTCGTTTATTTTATGCTTTGTATTCAGTTGGAAGCTCAGATAAAAAATAAACTTACACATTTGGGATGCTCCCACAAAAACTAGACAAACAACGATAATTTTCGATTACAGAATTATTGTAATATCACAGGGAATAGGGTTGAAACTATAAACGGTGTTAGTCGTATAGCTCACCAAAACCCGCTTACGGTGGGCAATGCCCACCCTACTTATATTTCAAAAATCAAATAGGATTGCTATATAAAATTTGTGAAAGTTTTATAACTCAATAGAGTTCAGCTAAACAATTTCTTCCTTTTCTTCCTTCTCTGTGTCCTCTGCGCCTCTGCGGTATGGCTAACGCCACGCTTCGCGAACGTTAAAAAAAAGACTTTAACAAAGAGTAATAGTCTTATTTTAGCAAATGTGCGTGGTAACAAATTCAATGACATCTGCTAAACCGGCTTGAGTTTTCAAATTCGTAAAAATGAAAGGTTTTTCATCGCGCATTTTTTTTGCATCTCGTTCCATCACACCTAAATCAGCACCAACATAGGGTGCAAGGTCGGTTTTATTAATAACTAATAAATCAGATTTAGTAATACCTGGGCCACCTTTGCGAGGAATTTTATCACCAGCAGCCACATCAATCACATAGATTGTTAAATCAACTAATTCAGGACTAAAAGTAGCAGCTAAATTATCACCACCACTTTCTAAAAACACCAAATCTAAATCTGTGAATTTTTCTTCCAGTTGTTCAATTGCGGCTAAATTCATGGAAGCATCTTCGCGGATAGCAGTATGGGGACAACCTCCTGTTTCTACACCCAAAATGCGATCGCTCTCCAACGCCTGAGAACGCACCAAAAACTGGGCATCCTCTTGAGTATATATATCATTCGTCACTACTGCTAAGTTATATTGTGCGCGTAAAGCCTTACACAAAGCATCAACTAAAGCCGTTTTCCCCGAACCCACTGGCCCTGCTACCCCAACTCGAAATGTATTCATAAAATTAGTCATTAGTTATTAGTTATTAGTCATTAGTCATTAGTTATTTGTGAAATTATCAAATATTCCCTATTCCCTATTCCCTATTCCCTATTCCCTGTCACCTGTCACCTGTCACCTGTCACCTATTCCCTGATTTAACTTCTAAACAACCTAGTATACTGGGTTTCATGCTGCATACTAGCCAAAGATAACCCCCAACTACAACAAGCCAAATCATCATCCTCCAAAGCCAGAATTTCCACCATTGCAGCAGTTAATAATTCTTGTAACCCAAGTAATAATTCTTGTCCAGCAGTTTGACCTAGAGGAATAAGTTTAACTCCCGCAGTAATTAAATTATTTGCCCAACTATGGAGATATGCTAATGATGCAACTTCTGTGCTAATTTGCCAATGAGCGCCAGCAATGCCAAATGCGATCGCATAATTGCAAGGATAACCCACAGATGTAGCTAATGGTAAAGTTGCTGGTGCGAGTTTACCTAATAATTGTATGAGCGATCGCCCCATTTGCCAACTAGAAGCGCGTAACTCTTCAGTATCTCTCACCGCAGATAACCACAAATTCCATCGACGTAAAGCTTCCACATCATCGATATTAGCAGCATTGAACCCTCTTACCATTACAGCGGTATCTAGCCGAATTGACCCATAACGTAACTCAGCTTCTAACCAATGTTTGAGATTTTCCACATTAGCAATAGTGCCATTTTCCACCAACATTTCCAAACCTTCTGAATAGCTATAAGCTCCCACCGGTAAAGCTGGACTAGCTAATTGTAAAATAGATAAAAAATTACTATGAGTGAGAATGTCCATAAGCTCCTAATTCTGGTTGAAAAGGTATAACTTCTTCCTTAATTTCTAAACCTAATTGTGTCAACATAGCCTGTAAAACTGCATCAGGTGACAAGCGTAAATAAGTTGGAGTAATTTCTACAGGTACATGACGATTTCCCAAATGATATGCAGCCCTTAATAATAAAGGTGTGGCAGCAAACACAGTCAAAACAGGTTCAGGTTTAGCAATAATTTTGATTAAATTACTTTGACTTTCATCAGCGAGAATATCACCATCATGTAAAACCGTACCTCTCGGTAAACGCAAAAACACAACTTTACCATCCTCCAATGTAAATCGGTGACGGCTGCGGGTGCGTTCTTCTGCGGTGAGTGCGAGAGTTAAATTAACTACAACATTGGAGTCAGTTCGTTTATATTGCGTCAAAGTTAGCATAATTTATTCATCAATACATATCTTGATGAATTTTAAACCTTTCTTGTCCCACAAAACTATAAATCTATAAAAAACCTCCTTACTTATTAAGTAAGGAGGCTAGTAATTAGATATTTAAACTATTTAAACAGTTTAATGTTCATCTCTTGCATGAATGTGAGCCGGCGGACTAGTCGCCTCAATTGCAGTAAATGGTTCCAGAATCTTATAAGAATGCCTCGCACCCTTTGGTACTACCCAGGAACTTCCCCTTTCCAACACAATTTTTTGTCCCTCAATATCCAATTCCGCCCGACCATTAATTACAAACCCAACAGTTTCATATTCTCTTTGAGTTGGCTGCTTATCATTTTCTGGTTGTTCGTCTTCCCACAAACGCATGGAAACATTTTTACCAGAGGCAAGATACTTCTGACCGAGTTGACCTTTTGGAGAATAGGCAGAATCTACTTTTTTAACACTGGTATCACTCATGTTTTTACCGCCACAATTAATCAATGTGAATTCAGAAATATGCCAGAAAGTTGTTAACTGACTTGAAATTAAGACCCCACCCCTAACCCCTCCCCGCTGTTTCGTGGAGGGGAATAAGAAGTTTTTTTTCATATGTTCTGGTGTATGCAGTTCATGATGGCTACTTATTGTTATTTTGATTTTTCAGGGACATTTTCTTGATAAAAACCGCGTCGATTACCCGTAATTGGCTCTACAGTTTTTTCAACATTTGTTTTTACATCTTCTAAAAACTCTTTTGTCGCATCGGGAACTGGTTCATCAAGATTTAGTCTTTCTTTGATGTTTTCAGCCGTCTCTTTCAGTTTTTTCGGAGCGTTTTCTACTGACTTGTCATTTCTGATTTTTCCCGTGTCGGGAGTACCTTTGTAATAGATACCTTCTGGAGTTTTCACAGTATCTGCTTGCGCCAGAGAATTACTATAATTCAAAGCAGGGAAACCGAAAAAAGTAAAAGTCACCAGAGAAATTACCACAATCGAAGGGAAAAATTTTCTTTGTAGAAAATTCAAAAACTGATTCATAAAAAACCTCAAATGTATGATATTTTGACTCAACATTTAACTTGACCACAGATCAAATCAAAATTTTGGATGTTTTGATTACTCTCCAAAATCTCAAATCTAACCTAGAGTAACAGCCGCCCCAGAAGTTGGTGTAGGAGGCTTAATACCAGCAGCAATCCGCGCCCGATAAAGTTCTATTAATCGCTGTTCATCTTTACCTAAATCGTTGTGAATTTCTTTGAAAATTGCTGTGGCTACGGGGTCAGTATACATTGCCGACAAATTGCTAAGATCACCAATACCTGTTTGGATATCACCTAATGCACAACGTATTTGATAGATATCATCACTACCAGTTAAGGCTGTTTTAAATTGGGCATATTGATTAGCGATATTAGCAGCCAAAGATGGTTTTTCGTGCAATATATTCAGATAAGTTTCCAGCTTTTTAATGTGGTGCTGTTTATTCAAAATCATTTCTTGAAACAGCGCGCTTACTTCCTGATCAGATTCTTTTTCTAAATAATGTTCTAAAGCTTCCATCGAATAACGTTCACCAGCTAAAGCCGTATTCAAACCTTTCAGAATTTCATTCTTTGTTGAACCACCCCAAGCATCAGCTAATTTCCACCATTCAGCACTTGTGTCTTTCTCATCAGGTAATCCAGCCTCTTTACCACCATAACCCAAACGATTTAATAGTGCTGTTGTAAAAATTGCCAAGTCACCAGGTTCACGGGATGTAATTAAATTACCGTCTACAACTACTGGCTCATCTATATAATTTGCTCCAGCATTACTGATGTCTTTGCGAATAGCAGTAAATCCTGTTATTTGTTTATCTTTGAGTAAATCACCTTCAATTAAAACTTGTGGTCCATGACATACAGCAGCTATCAATTTACCTTGCTTCATTGCTTCTCTGACAAAGCAAACTGTATTACAATTAAGCCGCATTTTATCAGGAGCCATACCACCAGGAATTACTACCGCCGCGAATTCATCAACTATAGCTTCTGTTGTGGTTGCATCAGCTTGTTTGCTCAGTTTTCCTCGTTTACCTTTATATTTTTCATTCATCCGAGAACCAAGGACTACTACCTCAATTCCGGCTTGCTTTAATCCATTATAAGGTACTATAAATTCTAGATCTTCTACTCCTTGTTCAATGAGAATAGCGACTTTCTTATTACCAGAATTACTCGAATTATTATTGTGTGTCATGGATTTACCCCTGGTTATTTGTAAGGATGAGTTGAAAAATTGTTATTGATACCAAAAAGATGTGATGATATTTGATGAAATTTATTGCTATCTAGGTAGTTAAATAGCAAATAATTCTTCGTAATCATGTGAGAAAAAACTATGAAATTTCAGAAACTTTTCTGGTGTAATAGCATTTTGTAGCACCGCAAAAACCGCACGTACATGAATAGCGCTGGTAGTGGGGTCTATATTTTCTTTTTGACTTGCACGCTCAATAAATTCTTGCAAATGAAATGATTGATTAGCTTCTATCTCGCGCTCACGTAAATATTGACCTAATGCTTCTGGTAGTTGTGCAGCTAATTCTTGTATTTCATCATTAGGAATAAGTTCCTTAATGGTTGCTAATGTAGCTTGAGTAGCACGTTCAGCCTCTTCACGAGAATTAGATTGGGTTAGACTTTGTACATGAGTAATAAACTCTGTGTATTCCATTTTTCACCTCCGTTGATAAAAACTAATCATGTAAATAACGTAAGTTGCTCGTTAGGGAAAAGGTGAATTTTGACGAAGAAACAAAGGATTTAAATAATCTTCTTACCCACTTAGCAATTACTAACTGAATTAAAAGCAAAATTAACTAAGAGATAAACACAGAGTAAACACTATGCTTGTTACTCTGTGGTTGCGGTTGTGATGATTGGGGCAGCTGCACCCTTAAATCCTTACGCCCTTTGCTTCTTATTGACTAGTTTACGTTTATTTATATTTAGCTTCATCTGTCTTGGGACTGGTTTAAATATGCTAGTTTGTAAATTACAAATCTATCTTTTTATAGTGTTTTTATAAACTACTACTTACTAATAAAAATAAAAATGGAGACCTTAAAAAGTGTTAATTCTTTGGAAGAGAAAGTTTTACAATGTAAGTTTAATTACAAATTATGAGATTCTCACTGCTGCTGGAGGTTGTATTTTAACGAATTATCGGGGGTTTAAATCTCCGTCACAACCATTAATTACGAATGATTTGAAGTAGTATGGCGTAATTAAACTTTAGATAGAGCTAATTCCCAACCAATTCCCTACTAGGAGAGAGATTTTATATTTAAGGCTCTACCGTATTTGTTATTTAATTGGTATTACTTTAAAAATACACTCCTCTGTCTGAGCTTATCAAGACTTAAACTATATCTCGCTCGATGAAAATCCCTGTCTAAATAATAGCTAAGTTTTGAGAGTATGTATGATTATATAAAACTGTGTTGCTTCTAGTTGCATATCGTATTGACTTACTGTTATTAGTTTTTCTACTATTTAAATTAAACGCGGCTTTAGCAGTTCTAATAAAAGTAAGGATACTTCTACAATGTCTAATCTATTATTCACCAATTTACCTGTTGAACAACAAGAAATTATAGTGGGTGGTGCTGATTCTGATAGCGGTATAAACTCTGCTACTGGCAACCCTAACATAATTCCCGATGTTGTGAACAGCAGCTTATCAAACTTTTTTGACGTGAACAATTTTTTAGGTAGTATGAATGGATTATTAACTAGTTTTATCCCAAATTCAGTTCCGTTGGGTTGACGCAAAGAAACCCAACATTATTAAACCTGATTATCAAAAATTTTGTTGGGTTGCGCTGTCGCTTAAGAGGTTGTTTGAAAAGTATTAGATGAAACCAATAATTTCCAAGAACCTAACCCCCCAGCCCTACCCCTCCCTGACCCTCCTGCCCTACAAGGGGAGGGAAGCGGAACAACTTTTGTTAGCTGGAATGGGGGTTTCAAAGCCTCTCCCCGCGTCGGGGAGAGGTTTGGAGAGGGGTTTATTTATATAGCAGGAGTCAGGAGTCAGGAGTCAGCACTTCTCTTCTCCTGTCGGAGACACTACGTGAACGAGACGCTTCGCGAACGACTACGCTCAGTGACCGGAGTCAGGAGTAGAACCCTCTTGTAGTGGGAGTTTCATTATCAATTGATGTCCTAACCACCCTGTCCACGGCTATACATTAAAAACTTTTAAAACATCCTCTAAGCCAACCTACATTGCTTATCTTATATTGATGATATGGCATCAAGTAATTATAGGTTGATTGTAGGATTAATTGTCTGATAGCGTAGCTTGGCGTAGCCATATCAGGTTTAACAGAATTTGAAGATTAATAGGATTTTGTATTTATCAAAAGCAGTTTTATGAATCAATGAGAAGGGGGAAAATGTAAAGACGTTACCCTGCGGGAAGCTTCCGCTACATGAAAAATCTCTACAGTTTTCCTCCTTTCTGTCACCTGTTAACTCTATTTCTTAATAGTTAACCTATAATTGCTTGATATCGCCCCAACGCAATTAAAGGAAAATACTGTTGATAGAGGTGATACTTCAAATAAAAATGACAAGGAAAACCCGTTCCTGTAAAGTATGATTCATCCCAAGTACCATCAGATTTTTGAGTTGTTAATAGATAGTTGATTCCTTTTTCAAGGCTATCAGTAGCTAATTTACCCGTTGCTTCACCTGCGGCTATTAAACCAATTAACGCCCAAGCCGTTTGGGAAGCTGTGCTGTCTCCTTTTCCTTTAAGGTGGGAATCGTTGTAACTAAAACAAGTTTCCCCCCAACCACCATCATTATTTTGAACTTTGACTAACCAAGCTGCACCTCTTTCTATATTTACTTCATATTTTTGAGGATTTATCAAAGCTAAAGCTGATAAAACGCCACTAGTTCCATAAATGTAATTTACTCCCCAACGTCCAAACCAACAACCTTCTGATTCTTGTTCATCTAATAGATAAGTTAGCGACTTTTCTAAATTCTCTGGTTTAATTGATAAATTACAAGCCCCCAACATTTCTAATACTCTAGCAGTGACATCTGCTGTATTGGGATCAATCATGGCTTTCAAATCACCATAAGGTACAGAATTAAGCCAATCTTGATTATTATCTACATCAAAAGCTGCCCAACCTCCTGGTTGACATTGCATCGATGCTATCCAATTTAAAGCCCGATTAATAGCTTGTTTTTTTAGTTCTTCATTTGGCAATTTTGTTTGATGTAAAGCCATGACAACCACAGCCGAATCATCAACATCGGGATAGAAGCGATTGTCAAATTCAAACGCCCACGCGCCGGGTTTTCCTTGGTGATTTTTAACAGACCAATCACCATAATCTAAAATTTGTTTTTCTATTAACCATTCTCCAGCTTTCACCACCGCAGAATTATCTGGTGAAACTCCAGAATCAATTAAGGCGCGAATCGCCCAAGCTGTATCCCATACAGGTGAAACACAAGGCTGTACGCAGTAATTATTTTCTGTTTCTATGACAAAATTATCAACTGCTTTTAAACCCCGATATACAATCGGGTCGTTAGCGTCGTAATTTAAACACTTTAAAGCTAATAAGGAATTCAACATGGCGGGAATAATTCCCCCCCAATCTCCTGTAGCTTCTTGACGTTCTAAAATCCATTTTTCTGCGGCTTTAATTCCTTCTTCTCTAAAAGGTACAAAATTTAAGCTTTCTGCTAATTTAAAACCATCATCGAGGATGTTAAATATATCCGACCAATCACCATTTTTTGGTAATTCCCATTTGACATTATTCACACCTTCGGAATATAATTCATCTAAATTGATCGGGTTGTCAATTTGAAAGATGGGTTTACGATCAAAGACAATTAATAATGGTACTGTACTAGAACGCGCCCAACTAGAAAGTTCATAAATATTAAATGGGAAATTATTGGGTAACAGCATTACCCAAGATGGTAAAGAAGGAAGTCCGCGCCAATTGTAACAGCCAATTAATGCCAGATGTAACTTGGTAAAAATGCGAGTTTTGCTGATTCCGCCTTTTTCTAGAATCAGAGATTTCGCTTTCACCATTGCGGGATCATTTGCGGGTACACCTAACAACCTCAACGCCATATAAGCTTCTACGGTTGTACTCAGTTCCCCTCCATCACCATAAAACAGTTCCCAACCGCCATGTTCTCGTTGTTGCGATCGCAGATATGCTTCAACTTTGTGTAAAGGTCTGGTTTTGTCTGTTCCCCAAATCTTATGCAGCAGAACGGCTTCAGACGTGATGGTAACATTAGATTCTAACTCCGCCCACCAGTAACCATCTGGATTCTGAATTGAAAGCAGATGTTTTTGACTCGCTGCGATACCTTCGGTCAGCTTCGCTATCGCTTCAGTAACTTGCTTGACTTTCACCCTGTCTTGTGTATACATCAAATACTCGCCTCAGCACCAATACTTAATAATATCGTATCCGGTTGGGCTGACGCGGATATGGGGTGATGGGGTGATGGAGACGCGGGTAGGGGAAGACGCGGAGACAGTGGGACGCTCTTACGCGGAGAGTTTGTTTGATCAGCAATTAAGTAGAGTAAAACCCTCTTTCTCCCTGCACCCTGCCCCCTGCCCTGCCTATTTATTCCCTGTTCCCTATTCCCTGTTCCTGTAGTATTCTGTCTGAGTCACTGAGAATTTGCAATAGGTCATGGCGGCAATTGTATTGGGGTTGATGCTTTTATCCTTGGCAATTTGGTTATTTTTACTGATGTTTTGGGGGCAGTTTTGGCGAGTAGATCAACAGTTAGAGACAAGAAAAGAGGTTACACAAAAATACTTACCGACGGTGTGTGTGGTAATTCCAGCGCGGAATGAAGCTGATGTCATCCCGATTAGTTTGCGATCGCTCCTCCTCCAAGACTATGCTGGTAATTTCCAGATATTTTTGGTAGATGATCAGAGTACAGATGGTACAGCCAACTTTGCCCAAGGAGTAGCCTATGCCGTCAACAAACCCCAGCAATTGCATATTGTCTCTAGTCAAGATTTACCTCCTGGTTGGACTGGTAAACTCTGGGCTATGGAACAAGGTGTACAAGCAGCTATAAAGACCTTTCAGGAAACATCCCTACAATTACCCGACTATTTTTTACTTACTGATGCAGATATAGAACATGATCCCAGCAACCTGCGGCGATTAATTACCAAAGCCGAAGAAGACAACTTAGACTTGGTATCTGTCATGGTGCGACTGCGTTGTCAAAGCTTTTGGGAACAATTGTTAATTCCTGCTTTCGTCTTCTTCTTCCAAAAACTCTACCCATTTCGCTGGGTAAATAACCCCAAAAAAGCCACCGCCGCCGCTGCGGGAGGATGTATCTTAATTCGCCCCGAAGCTTTAAACAGAATTGGTGGTTTGCAAATAATTCGCCAAGCCTTAATTGATGATTGTTCTTTAGCACAAGCCGTCAAATCTAGTCAAGGGCGCATTTGGCTAGGATTGAGTACCGTAACTCACAGCTTACGCCCTTATGATTCCCTGAAAACGATTTGGGATATGGTAGCCCGTAGTGCCTATACTCAACTCAATTATTCTCCCTTTCTGCTCATTGGCAGTGTGTTGGGAATGATTTTAGTTTATTTATTGCCACCTCTAGGAATTATCCTTGGTTTAATATTGGGGAATTGGGCTATTACCCTCACAGCCTTAACAGTATATTTATTGATGACTTTTGCTTATTTCCCGATTATCCGCTTTTATAAATGTATCCCTTGGTTCGCCTTCAGCTTACCAATAATTGCCCTTTTCTATACCTTAATGACCGTAGATTCCGCCATCCGTCACTGGCAAGGGCGTGGTGGTGCTTGGAAAGGCAGAGTTTATCCGTAACTAGGGCTTGCTGTTCGCGTAGCGTGCCGTAGGCATAAAAGTCTTTTCGTGAGGGCTAGGAGTCAGGAGTCAGGAGACGCTTCGCAGACCTTCGGTTCAGGAGTCAGGAGGAAGAATAAGAAGGAGGTAAGAATAGTCTCGAATCTGTAAAAGTGATAGGTAAATGAATGGTTTCAACGCCTATTCCTTGCACCTGATTCATCCTTTTCAACCCTGAAAGTGTTAATATATAAAGGTTTTTGGTTTATTCAGCAAGCCCTACTTATCTTCTTCCTTCTTCCTTCTTCCTTCTTTCTTCGCGTTCTTCGCGTCTATCCCTACGGGACGCTCCGCGAACGCGGTTCATTTAATCCGTATTCTTCCAGTGGGAAGTGCCTAACTATAAATTTGTAGATGAATCAGCAAACAGTAATTGAGTTATTTCCGTTAAAACTTTGAGTCCTCTCAAAGATCCACGAATGAGTCGAGTAGCGGCTATAGGTTGACGCAGTAGCTGCCAAGCTAGAGGTAAAACTTGCAATGAACCGTCAGGACTAATAGCTGATGTCAGATTAGGTATATCGTGAGCAGCATCATCGCTAACTACTCGCAGTATGGCCACAGATACCCCAATTTGCTGGAAAAATTCCAAGGCTGTAAATCCTTCCATATCTACGACATCAGCCCCTGATATTTTACCCAAATCACGCTTTTCTGCCGCTGACCAAATCACGCGATCGCTCGTTAAGCCTTTAACAAAAGACACATGATCCCCAATTTTGGTATGTATATCTGCGGTGAAGGAGCGATCGCACTCTTGCAGATTTTCTTGAAAAAGGCACTTTTGATATAAAACAATATCTCCAACGGTGTAACGCTGATTTAAACTGCCACACAAACCCATCATCAGCACTCGATTTTCTTGATGATGGGGAATATTTTTTAAGTATTGTCGCAGTGGCTGCATACCCACGGGAATTGCTAAGACTTTTGGTTGGGAACTGGTGACGCGACTTAAACCACGACATACAGCTTTGTATTCTGCACCCTGTGGGACTAAAATTGTGTGCATAAGCACTAATCACATTAAAAAGTTTTAAACTTCGGGCAATTATTGTAGCATGACCTTAGCTAGTGTTCCTGCTCCCCGACTATTGGC
This sequence comes from Anabaena catenula FACHB-362, assembly GCF_014698735.1. GTDB lineage: Bacteria > Cyanobacteriota > Cyanobacteriia > Cyanobacteriales > Nostocaceae > Anabaena > Anabaena variabilis_A. The sequence goes on along the minus strand of NZ_JACJTQ010000013.1, from coordinate 63,214 downwards.
GCAAGCAGAACCAGGACAACTACCAGAACCAGGAAGGCTACCGGGACAAGGAGAAACGAACATAAAAGGCCAAAGTAATTCCTCTTTTGCTGCTGCTTTAGCTGCTTTAGCTGCTTCATCATCTTCAATTCCTATTCCCAATCCGTTAAATGATTCGCGGGATGTCGCTAAGAAACTGGAAGCCATGGTGAGAAAGTGTCTACAGTAGAAACTGTGTTTACTGCTGTGGCTTCTCGTGAAGGTGAGCCGATACGTACGTTGTATGTGAAGCTGAAAAAAGAACGAATAATTGTAACGTCGGCACTGCAAGACCAACTTCGCTCTAATTTGCCTAATCTGCCTGGGGTTACTCTAAGTGTAGAAGATATTCCATTTGTAGATATGGGGGGTCAGAAACCTTTACAGTTGGCTTTACAAGGTAATGTTTTTTAAATTAGACATCGGCACTGCAATCCGCGCGATAGCGTAGGTATCGCTCATCTTCCACCATCCAGAACACTAGGATGTAGCCATTTGGAAAACTGACCAAAATGTGGGTCATTAATGTAGCATGACTAAATGATTGTGTCAGCGGTAGAATGATTGATTTTCCAAGATGGTACAGACTAATAACTCAAAATCCGCACGCGAAGTTTTTAATATCTCCAGATGGGCAATTAAATTTTCGTGGTTGACGGTATGTTTTTGGATAGCGGTGACAGTAGCGGGTATTCTCGCTTTTGGTTCTCTAAAGTACGCTTTGTTTCCAGATATTACCTTTCCGGTGGTGGTGGTAAATGCCCAAGCACCCTTAACTTCTGCTTTAGATACAGAAACCAAGTTAACTAAACCACTGGAAGAAAGCCTCAAGTCTCTGGAAGGAATTGATAATATCCGTTCCTCAACTTATCCGGGGCAAAGTGCTGTAAGCCTGTTGTTTGCAGTTGGTACAGATTTAGAAACTTCTACTAACAAAACGAAGAGCGCACTGAAGGAGTTAAAACTACCTGAAGGAGCTAATTATAAGATTATCCCTTTAAATCTGAATGAGTCATCAGTGATTAGCTATGCCATTGAGAGTCAGTCAGGAAATTTAGGTGAGTTGCAGAAATTGGCCAATGAGAAAATTTTACCAGCGATCGCTAAATTGCCAGGAGTTCTCAAAGTCTCACTTTTGGGCGCTCCTCCAAAATCTCCTCCTCTCAATGCCACCAATGCAACTGCGGCTTTAACAGGGGGAGCAAATTTAATCAGATTTAATGGTCAAGATGTACTAGCATTTCAAGTCATCAAGCGTGGCGATGCTAACACTTTAGAAGTAGTGAGTCGAGTCGAACAGGAAGTACAAAACCTGCGTTCTACTTTAAAAGATGTCAAACTTACCCTAGCAGCTACCCAAGCAGAATATATCCGCCAAGCTACCAAATCAACCATAGATGCGTTGATAGAAGCTATCATCTTGGCAGTTGTAGTAATTTTCCCATTTTTATGGAATTGGCGAGCCACTTTGATTTCTGCTTTGGCAATTCCCACATCTTTGTTAGCGACGTTTATCGTCATGGCGATTTTCGGCTTCAACCTAGAAACAATTACGTTGTTAGCTTTGGCTTTAGTTATTGGCAGCGTCATTGATGATGCCATCATTGATGTAGAAAACATCTTGCGGCACATCGAAGAAGGGCAAAGTCCCCGCGAAGCTGCACACTTAGCTACCGATGAAATTGGCTTAACAGTCGTCGCCACAACTGCCACAGCCGTAGCCGTATTCTTACCTATTGGTTTGATGGGTGGAGTAGTTGGGCAGTTTTTTGAGCCATTCGGAATTACAGTTTCCGCCTCCTATATTGCTTCTACATTGGTAGCTCGGACTTTATCACCAGTTTTATCTATTTACTGGCTCAAACCAGCTGCAAAAACTTCCCAACGCAAAGAAAATAAAATTGGAGTTTATTTTACCGACGCTTATCGAAATTTACTCTCTTGGTCTTTAAACCATCGCAAAATAGTTATTGCCTTAGCTGTACTCAGTTTTATTGCCGGAATTGCCATAATTCCCTTTATTCCCAAAGGATTTATCCCCAAATTAGATCGCGGTGAATTCAATATTACTTACACTGCACCTCTGCCGAAAATGCCGGATTTGGCAGCGTTGCAGCAATTAGGAGATAGGAGGCAGGGAGCAGGGAGCAGGGAGCAGGACAGCAGGGAGCAGGGAGCAGGGAGCAGGGAGCAGGGGGGAAATAACTTCCCAGTCCCCCAATCCTCAATTCCTATTCCTAACCCTCTGAATGACTCTTTAGAGGTGGCGAAAAAACTAGAAGCAGAGGTGAGAAAATTCCCAGATGTGGAAACTGTTTTTACTACTGTCGGTTCTCGTGGGGGTGAGCCAAATAAGGGAACTCTCTATGTCAAATTGAAAAAAGACCGCACGATTAAAACGGCAGAAATACAAGACCAGTTACGCCAAACTTTGCCTAAACTTCCTGGTGTGACTACCAGTGTGGAAGATATTCAATTTGTGGATACTGGTGGAGAAAAACCTTTACAGGTAGCACTTCGCGGTAATGACCTCAAAGCTTTGAATCAAGCGGCTAAGTCTATTAAAGATCGCATTACTAAAATCCCAGGATTTGCTGATGTCACTGTTACAGGGGACACAAATAACGAGAGTCAGGTTTTTCAAATTGAACGACTGAACCAGCAACGGGTAGCATACATCAGTGCTAACTTGGGTCAGGGTTTAACTTTGGGTGATGCTACAGACAAAATAGTTGCGGAAGCTAAAGGAGTTTTACCTGCTGATATCACCTTAGGTTTAGGTGGAGATTCTGCCCGACAAAATGAAGTTTTTGGTAGTTTTATTTCAACGTTGATTTTATCGGCGTTGTGTATCATCGTTGTGTTGATTCTACTGTTCAAAAGCTGGGTAGATCCTTTGGTGATTGGCGTTTCTTTGCCTTTAGCTGTGGTGGGAGCGATGTTAGCATTGCTCTTGACTAAGAGTGATTTTGGCATGATTTCGCTGATTGGTTTTGTGTTCTTGCTGGGACTGGCAAATAAAAACGCTATTGTTTTGGTAGATTACATTAATCAATTACGCCAAGCAGGTTTAGAACGCACGGAAGCAATTCTCAAAGCTGGGCCAGTTAGACTTCGACCAATTATGATGACTACTGTCTCTACTCTTTTAGGGATGTTACCGATAGCTTTGGGTTTTGGTGCGGGTTCAGAATTGCGATCGCCTATGGCTGTGGCTATTGCTGGCGGTTTGGTGACTTCTACTATCCTCAGTTTGATTGTTGTACCTGTAGTCTACGCCATCTTAGATGATTGGTTTCCCAGGAAGAAGATGACTCAATAACAGCTTTTAGGGTGCGTCAAAAAGTTAATTTTACAATTCACTAATTGTAAAAATTGACGCACCAAATTCAATTGTCTGATAGCGTAGCTTGGCGCAAGCCATATCAGGATGTCCAGGATTTGAGGATTTACAGGATGTTTGTGTTATGATTTTTTCGTCTGAATCCTGATTCCGACGTTTTCAAGTTTCAAAAAAATTTCAAAATTTCAAAAAAAATTTCGTTTTTTGGGGTCTAACCCCGTTGACTTTTTTGCCTAGACTTGATATTTTGATAATGGGAATGTGTGCATTAATAAAAATTTTGCTTACACTCTATTATATTAATATAACTATCCTACCACGTTGACCCCGACTGCAACCCCTAAAAAAAACATTTTTTTTTGAAAAAACTTATTAAAAATGAATAAGTATATAAAATATACTTATTAGATAGAATGATGCTCAGGTGGTTCATAGAACCTGAAAATCCTGATTCTGACATGAGTTAAAATTGAATTAGGAATAAATAAACTTAGGACTTACGCAAAACAGAACCAAAGTAGCGGTAATTCATGAATTACCGCTACACAGGAATAAGGTTTTCAGTCACATCTTGCGTAAGTCCTAAAACTGATGAAACTTAAAAAATGAACACCTTGGAAATGTACACAAAAGACTTCCATGCTTGGACACAAGCACAAGTTAATTTACTAAAAACACAACAATGGGATATATTAGACACCGTTAACCTGATTGAAGAATTGGAAACCTTGGGAAGAAAAGAAAGACAAGAAATCAGAAATAGATTAGCGGTGTTATTAGGACATTTATTAAAGTGGCAATTTCAAGCAGAGAAACGTACTAATAGCTGGTTAAGTACAATTAAAGAACAACGGATTCAAATCAAATTACTTTTAGAAGATAGTCCTAGCTTAAAACCTTATTTAGAAGAACTTTTTCTGACTGCTTATGAACTAGGTTTAGCTTTAGCAATTAGAGAAACTAAATTAGGTGAACAGGTATTTCCCGATCTATGTCCTTACACTTTAGAAGAAACTCTCAATTCCGATTTTTTACCAAATTAGTTATACATTATATAGCAGGAGGCAGGAGGCAGAGGGCAGGAGGCAGGAGGGAAAGCCTTATTATATCTAAGTTTCAAGGATTAATAATGTCCTAATTATCCTGGCTACAGCTATAGTAATTCAACGCAAAGATCCCTGACTTCTTGAAGGTCGGGGATCTGAAATAATAATGAAATCTTGAGGAGTGAGAGGTCATTGAATGCGGGCTTTTGTGACTGGTGGTACTGGTTTTGTAGGTTCTCATGTAGTGCGATCGCTGTTGGAGTCAGGATACAACGTTACAGCTTTGGTGCGTTCGAGTAGTAATTTGGGGAATTTACGGGGTTTAGAGATAGATATTGTTAAAAGTGATTTAAATGATCCGCATATCTGGAAACAGATGGAGGGTTGTAACTACCTGTTTCATGTCGCTGCTCATTATTCTCTTTGGCAAAAAGACCGAGAATTACTCTATCGTCATAATGTGGAAGGAACGCGCAATCTCTTAGCAGCAGCCCAAAAAGCTGGAATTGAACGCACTGTTTACACCAGTTCTGTAGCGGCTATTGGAGTGGGAAAATCTGGTCAAGTTGTTGATGAAACCCATCAGAGTCCTGTAGAGAAGTTGGTGGGAGACTACAAAAAGTCTAAATTCCTAGCTGAACAAGTAGCGATCGCAGCTGCGAAACAAGGACAGGATATTGTGGTAGTTAATCCTAGCAGTCCCATTGGAACTATGGATATTAAACCCACACCCACAGGTGATATTATCCTGCGGTTTTTGCGACGACAAATGCCGGCTTATGTAGATACGGGTTTGAACTTTATTGACGTGAGAGACGTTGCTAGAGGACATTTGCTGGCTTTAGAAAAAGGGAAATCAGGCGATCGCTATATTTTAGGTCATCAAAACCTCAGTCTCAAGCAACTGCTAGAAATACTCTCCGACATCACAGGATTGAAAGCACCGCAAATATCCGTTCCGGCTTTGTTACCTTTAACTGTGGCATGGGTAGAAGAAAAAATACTCGCACCTTTAGGAAAAACCCCCTCCGTCCCCATAGATGGAGTCCGCATGGCACAGCAACCAATGTATTATGATGCTTCCAAGGCCGTCCGCGAACTTAGTCTACCTCAGTCCCCTCTGAATGTAGCACTCAAGGACGCTGTTGATTGGTTTGTGTCTAATGGTTATGTGAATAGGTGACAGGTGACAGTAAGAAGACAAGAGTTTATTCTTCCCAATTACCAATTACCAATCACCAATTACCAATCACCAACTTAAGTGGTGTTATCAACAGAGGAGAATAGTTAAATGGCGATTAATCTACAGCAAGCAATTGATATTGGGAAGTATTTAGTTACGCAGCGTCTATTAGGGCGTAAACGCTTCCCTCTGGTATTAATGTTAGAACCGCTTTTTCGATGCAACTTAGCTTGTACCGGTTGTGGAAAAATCCAACATCCCACAGAAGTACTCAAACAAAACCTTACCCCAGAACAGTGTTTTGCTGCTGTGGAAGAATGCGGCGCACCTGTGGTTTCTATTCCTGGAGGAGAACCCTTATTACATCCGCAAATTGATGAAATTGTTAAAGGTTTAGTTGAACGCAAGAAATATGTTTACTTGTGTACCAATGGTTTGTTATTAGAAAAGAGTCTCCATAAATTTCAACCTTCTCCTTATCTGAGTTTCAGCGTTCACCTCGATGGAATGCGAGAATGGCATGATAAATGTGTAGATAGAAAAGGCGTTTTTGATGTTGCTGTCCAAGCTATTCGTGCTGCTAAAGCTAAAGGTTTTCGTGTCACTACTAACACGACTATTTTTGAAGGTTGCGATATTCAAGAAATGCAGGAGTTTTTCGACTTTCTAGAAACTCTGGGTACTGATGGAATGATGATTTCTCCTGGTTACGGTTACGCATGGGCCCCAGATCAGGATCATTTTCTCCAAAGAGAACAAACTCGTGCTTTATTCCGTGAAATTCTCACACCTTACACATCTGGTAAGAAAAATTGGAATTTTAATCACAATCCCCTATTTTTAGATTTTCTCATTGGTGAGAAAGACTATGAATGCACTCCTTGGGGTAGTCCTAGTTATAGTGTTCTCGGTTGGCAAAAACCTTGCTATCTCTTGAATGAAGGATACTATACAAGCTTCAAACAGTTGTTGGATGAGACTGATTGGAGTAAGTACGGACGCGCTAGTGGTAATCCTAAATGTGCTGATTGCATGGTTCATTGTGGTTATGAACCAACCGCAGCGATGGATGCTATGCAACCGCAAAATATAGTCCGTTCTATGGGGACTGTGTTTGGTAGGGGGTAATTTTAAGATTGTCTGAATCAGGATGAGCAGGATTAAAGGATGTACAGGATAAAATAATAGTTGAATCACATTTTATCCTGTTTATCCTCAAATCCAGTAAATCCTGATTCAGAAGATGAAAAGTTTCTGATTTCTTTAAATTTTATGCGATATCAAGTTAATAAGTCTTGATTGGCTTTATAAAGTTCTTGAACTATTGTTAGCATATCAAATATTAAAAGATTCCAATCATCAATTGATTTGGGTAATAAATCATTCTTTTGATTTGGACGCAAATGAACGATTTGATTTCTAAGCTTATATAAATAAGATCCAGAATTAATATTGTGTTTTTTGGCATATTGGTAATTTATACTTATTGATCCGAGTAGCTTATTTAAGGAATCTTCTAATTTAGGTTCTAATTTTGTAGTTTCATAAAAATCACTATAAAAATTCTGGAGAGATTTACCTGTCAATGCCAATTGATCATAAAAAGCCTTTAAAAAATAGAGTGGCTGTAATGCTTCTATGCACCTGTACAAATCCAAATAAGCAAATTTAAAATCAGAAGCTACATAACTCGCTAAAATATTTTCAAAAGGAATATATTTATTCCCATTTTCAAAGGTATTTTTAAACTCTTGCAACACTTCTGTACTATATGGTAGCAAACAATAACTATTGCTTTCGGTTAAAGCAATGCCTGTAATTTGATTTAATTCTTCTTTTTGAGTAAATCTGTCAATTATTTTATATAAAGCAATTCTTGGAAAGAAATCTTTTAGCGTATATCCATTAATTTCTTCCTCAATATTAACTGATTTAAATTCTTCTCCATTTCTAGTTTTCTCAGTTTTCCATTCGTTGTCCAAAATTTCTTCTAATATTGATATGTCAGCATCTTTTTTAATAGATAAGTCTAATTCGTCAATAATGACTACCCAAGCACCTGAATTAAGAGTTTCTTCTTGCAAAAAACTTGGAAATTGAGATGAAAATCCCCGATTGACTAATACCAAATAATGAGAATTTTGACAAGTTAGCCACGCACTATAAAAATCAGGAAATAAACGTATTTTATTGTCAATTTTTAGATGTGTTAACCAATCTTCAGAAGTATCATCACCATAAATGCTATAATTTCCTTCTGTATTAATGAGAGCTTTAATTTTTCTTACGACTCTTTTGATTGATTCTGTAATATTTCTGCTCATAGTTTTAGTACATTTTATTCCAGCAAACAGCAAAAGAGTTGATTTCAGGTTCAGAAAAAATCACTTTAAATCCATCCAAAAAAGCCTGTCCGTGTTTATCTTTAGGCAGAAACCGGATCTTTTCTGTCAAAATATCCAAAGCTAGAAAGTAAAAATTTTCCTGGATATTCTGAGATTTAATCTTATCTCGTACTTTATTTAATTTAATAATTAAATCTTGAAAATTATGTTCTACTTTTTCATGTTCTTTTTCCATATTACTTCCCAATAAACCAAATATTTTTTCTGCACAAGCTACCATAAAACTAACTCTTACATTTTGATTAGTGAAAACATAGCGATCTTCAATTTCTGAAAGTAGCTGATCAATTTCAATCATGATTGTAAAAACTTCTTCAAATTTATAAATTGTGCGTCCTGATTTTTCTCTAATTAAACTCATGATGTCTAAAGCAGCATGATATTCAGCTAATTGTTGCTTTTTATCAATTCTAAGTTTTCTGGAAGTAAATGCTAAAAATAGTTCCACAATTTCCGACTGTTTATATAAATTTCTGGCAATCAAATTATCTAAATGAGGAATGTCATATCTCCATTTCTTGAGAATTGGTTTAAAAACTACCTCCAATTGTTTATCAAGTCCCCAAGGAATTTGACCAGAATTAAGTATTAGCATTCTATATAATAAAGCTGATTCATCTTGAGTAAACCAAAATTCAACACGAATATTATGATAAAGATACATAGCATCTTCTAAGGCTTGTATTCTTTGCATACCATCTAAAATGCTAATCTTTTCTTGATTTTCAATCAACCTAAAAAAATTATCTTCATTTATTATTTCTGTGTCACAAATAATTCCTAATACAATAGGAGGTAGTATTCCCCCTTTTCGCAAATCTTCGACCATTTGATTACGAATAATTTTCGCAGACCTGCTTTGCAAAACTTCTCTCTGCTCATCAAGGTTGCCTTTTTCTTCATGAATAGGTTTAACAAATTCTAGAAAATCAGGGATGCTAACTACTGTAAGCACAGAGTAGCAATTAAGATTTGTATCTTCTTGAATATCAATTATTTTGAATTTCATAGATAGATCCATATTTTGTGGTACTCAAATTATATCTTACCAGTTTCCTGATTGAGTAAAGCTAAAATAGCAGAAGCATCGACAACAACTTCACTCACTTAAACTCTCCAATCGTCTTTCCTGAATTAACTCTTCAGAAAGGTTTCTACTAGCAGGAATATATTTTCTAAAAAGAGCCTGAGCATTTTGCACAGAAGTCTGGATGCTATCCTGAATTGGTTTATCTTCTATTACAAGCACAGCATCATATTCCCCCACTGGCATATCTACAGGAGAATTAACTAATAACTTACCATCGCCTGTTATGGTTACTTTTATTCCTAATGCTCTCATAAAACCTCTAACCTTTTTCACCCTTCATTTAAATTCATCATCATCTCGTAAGTCGCTACATTAAATCCATTAGCTTCAAATAGCTTCTTAGCAAATTCGTTTTGTGCAGCCACTTGAAGTATCAATATTCGTGAACCTAACTTCTTTGCCGCATCTATTGAAGCATCTAACAGCAATTTTCCTGCTCCCATTCCCCGCACCGATTCATCAATGTAAATATCATGAAGCCATGCTGATTCAGGGGCAATATCAACCAAACTGCTTTCTTCTAACCTTGTAAATGAGTAACCAACAATTTCATTTTCTGCTTCCAGAACTAACACAACTGCTTTTGGGTTGACAATCTCTGCTGCAAAAAAATCAAAAAGCTGTTCTTGATGATTTTCAAATTCAACAAACCTTAAAGGATTGAAATTTTTATGTTGATGAACAAGTTTAAGTGCGTACTTTAGCACACATTGATGATCATTTATGGTTGCTTGTCTAATTATCATTTCTGCCAAGTTCGACTATTTGCTTGTTTACTAAATTGCCCTTTCGGAAAAAGTCGCTGTTCTAATTCTTCATAACTGCCTTCAAAATCACATTTTCCATAAAGTGGACATTGACGACAATAAACGCCTTTAGTGTAACGTTCTAAATTCTCGCGGTTGAAGAAATAGGGTTTGTGGCTAAATGTACTTGCTACCCACTGCCATGACATATTATTACTGGCTGGATCACCATCAAGCAAGTGCTGTAAAAACCATTTTGCACCAGCTTGCCATTGAATACGTCGCCAATGGACAATATAAGCGGCTAACCACATTCTGATGTGATTGTGCAGGTAGCCAGTTTCCTGTAACTCTCGGCTAAAGCTGTCAATGCAAACGCTACCAGTAGTTCCTGTTGTAATATCTTGGGGTAAGGCTGCTGCATAGTCTGCTAATTTGTAGCCAGTTTTGTATTCTTCTTGATTTTGCCAAATACCGTTTCCTAGTTTGATGTATAGCCTTTGCCAATAATCACGCCAAGCTAATTCGGTAATTAGTTTAGTTGCTTCGTCGGAATTCTGGACTTTATCAAGAATGTAATCTCTAATTTCTCGCAAACTCAAAACGCCATAACGAATATAAGGTGATAGTCTTGTGACTGCACCCGTTAAAAAATTACGTGTTTTAGCGTATGATACTGGGTCTATTTTATGTAATATTTGTTTGGCGGCTTTCCGTCCCCCCACAGTGATGCTGATGTGATCATCTCGCTCTGCGGCTTGGGGAAATTGTTCGCGCAGATACGCTACTAATTCTTCACGACTGGTAAAATCACGTAACATAAATTTATTGGTTTAGACTTAATTGTAGTGCCAATCTCGATTAGCAAGCGTTTAGATGGTAATACCCATTTTAAACATGATTGCCTCAAGTGGAACGTCCCTAGCATTATTTACAATCTAAAATCTAAATAGGAGTAAATTATGACAAAATACACATCTTTAAAGGAACAACAAGGTTACTATCGCTATCATCCCTATGGCTTAGAACAAAAGGGTTCTGCACGGTTATTTCCCTACACTGGTGAAGATGGTACTGTGCGCTACGTCTTGACTAAGATTTATCAAAATCTTCTCCAACAGGGAAAACTCTCAGAACCTTGGAGTTTGTTGCTGACAGAGGTAGAGAAAAAAGTTAGCAAGTTAGAGGAAGATTGGTTAAATATATCAACTTTGTTAGTAGACTGCGAAGTTTTTCAGTCGGGATGGTTTAATTTTAATCTACCACCAAATGAACAATTTAATAGTAGTTATATCCGCGAAAGAAAGAAGTTATTACAAACGATAATGGCTGTAAATAAAGCAGTCGCAACTGTAGATAAAAATCTACCTACACTCACAAGAAATGAGCAGCAAAGAAAGTTATTTTTTCAAGCTTTAGCAAAGGATGGTATTAATCCTCCCATTGTGAGTATAATTCATCAACGGGATGGGGGTTTAAGCGATAAGGAATTTGTCCGGCAAAGAGTAGCTGGTGCAAATCCTACAGTATTGCGACGAGTGCAAGCAATTGATCAAGGTTTTCTGCAAGCTTTGGCTACTCAACCTTACAAGTTAGTTAATAACGGGGCGATAGATTTAATCAAGTCTGCAAGTGAAAACCGTTTATTTATTGCTGACTATCCACTATTAAGAGATTTGAAAGTTACGGATTTACAACCTGGTAAATATGTAGGTAGTCCAGTAGCTTTATTTCACCACACAGATAAGGGTTTAGAACCGGTACTCATTGAAGTTGAAAAAGGCAGAGTTGTGACTCCAGGAATTACTGGACAAGCAGCAGATGATTGGGAAAGAGCAAAATTATACTTTCAAACTGCGGATGCCACTCATCACGAATTGATTGCCCATTTGAGTTATACTCATTTAGCCATGGAAGCTTTGGCTATTGCTACTCCCAGACAATTACCAAGTAATCACCCAGTTTATCAGCTTTTATCTCCCCATTTTAAGTTTTTAATTGCTATCAATAACCGAGATAATACTATCTTCTTTGCAAAAGGTGCAGCAATTGATAGTTTGATGGCTCCAACTGTGGAAAGTTCCTCAAGGTTGATCAATAAGGCTTATCGAGAAAAGTCATTTTGGTATTATTCCCTGTTGAATGATATTGAAGTACGGGGAATTGAACCGCAATTATTGCCAGATTTCCCTTACAGGGACGATGCTTTGTTATTATGGGAAGCGATCGCTAAATATACAACACGCTATTTACAACGCTACTACCCAGACGACAAAGCCGTACAGCAAGACCCCTATTTACAAGCTTGGGCTGATGAATTAAGCGCACCTTTAAACACCCGTCCCAAATCAGATTTCCCCCAAGTACCTGCATGGTTTCCCAAAGAATTGGTAGCAGAATCAGGAATTGAACCCCAAGAACTACCTTCCTATCCCCGCGTACCTGGGTTTACAAAAATTGGGAGTTTGCAACAATTAATAGATATTGCAACTATCACCATCTTTACCTGTGGACCCCAACACGCAGCCGTCAACTTCAGTCAATACGATTACTTTGGTTATGTTCCTAACGCACCCTTAGCAAACTATAGCCGACCAGATACACCAGCCAGTTTAGAAGAATTTCTCCCCTCAACAGATAAAGATTTACAGCAAATGCGATTAACTTCTGCATTGAGTGGAATTTATTGGGGTAACTTGGGAAGTTCTGATTTAATTCAGTTTGCAGATAAAATTGATAGACAAATTCTCGCTCAATTTCAAAATGATTTGTTGGAAATTGAAAACAAAATCAAAGCCCGAAATCAGCAACGGTTAACAGACAGCGGTGTTGAATATCCCTATCTTTTACCTTCTCGCATCCCCAATAGTATTAATATTTAAACATAGGAGTTGAAGAAGGAGTCAGGAGTCAGTAGCCAGGAGCGGAGCCGGAGACGCTCCGCCTCCGGTCAGAATCAATCAGTCGAGGATTGGAACCTGCGACTGATTAAAGACCACCAAATCGTAGATTTGGTGGGGGTCTTAAACCCGGTTATTCATCCGCCACTCGCACAGAATACCCTACTGAATTCTGACTCCTGACTCCTGAATTCTGTTCGATAAAAAACTACCGCAGATAGAGGCTGACATGGTAATGTATCTGCGGTTAAAAAATTTAAATCCTGATTTTTGCAACTCATCTAAATCCCATCATGACCGAAATTCCCCAAACTGGACAACCAGCACCAGACTTCACCACTCCAGATCAAAACGACAAACCAGTTAGCCTTGCTGACTTCAGTGAATGGATAGTCCTTTATTTCTACCCCAAAGACGATACTCCAGGATGCACCACAGAAGCAAAAGACTTCACCGATTTATCTCCACAATTCACTACACTGGGAGCTAAAGTCATCGGTGTCAGTCCAGATTCTGGTAAAGCACATTGCAAATTCATCGACAAACATCAATTATCAATTACCCTATTAAGTGACCCAGAACATCAATTAATAGAAGCCTATGGTGCTTGGAGATTAAAGAAGTTTATGGGTAAAGAATATATGGGTGTGGCTCGGTCAACTTTTTTGATTTCACCTGATAAAACCATCGCCTATGCTTGGCCAAATGTCAAAACTAAAGGTCATGCTCAAGCAGTGTTAACAAAATTGCAGGAATTAGCAGCTATAGCAGGAGTCAGGAGTCAGGAGTCAGGAGTCAGGAGTAAAACCCTCTTGTAGTGGGAGTTTCATTATCAATTGATGTCCTAACTACCCTGTCCACGGCTATATTTAAGAGGATGTTTGTTAAGTATCAGGTTTGAGGTTTTGATACATCAATGATCACTTTGAAAACATCCTCTCAATTAACTCAACTGCGATCGCCTAGCCTCAAAGCCTAAATCACCACTTCTTCCTGCTGACAATCAAAGACAAGCTCAAAAGAAGCATTCGGTGTCAGCTGGCGTAAGTGTTGCATATAACCATCAGCGTTGGAACGGCTGCGGAATCGCCCGACAATCACCCGTTCCTGATTTGCAACCACACGAGCGATCGCCCAACCATTCAGGCGATTTCTGTAAGCAAGTGCTTGAGTTTCTGACTTTGTATCTTTGTAATCAGTATTTTGTGGCATGATTATATTAACCGTATGAAATTCAGTGAACAGCGTTAGTGTGTCTCTTCGGGGGGATACACTAGCGCCTTTAATTGATGATGCCACCTTGTTATTACATAATTTTTGAATTGTCAATACTTAGTGTGACAAAATAGCTTCTACTCAGCAGCAAAACTGAGGTGAATAGAGTTTACGCAGTTTTCAAGATACACAAACCAAGTCTAATGTACTAATCTAAGTTACTAATACCGCCCGGAATAAAAAATTAAAAATTAAAAATTAAAAATTAAAAAAAGCTTTTGACCTAGGTGTTAGGTTTAATTTGTAGCTTGCTTCCCCGTAAAGGTATGGTAGCTTTATTTGCGCCGGGATGTACTAGTTAACTAGTTGAGGCTGGTAATTTGTAATTGATAAAATTATTACTTGTTGCCTTTTCCCAGTTACGAGCCACCAAAAGAGCAACTTACGTTAGTACAATATTACCCATACAGTGCTGAATGTGATTATTACTTTTTTACTCAGCACTGTTTTGGTAAAATGATTGCGTACTTAGAATATTGGTAAATAAAAATGCCATTAATCACATCAATACTGCAAAAAGTAGCATCTCAAATAGGGGCAGTAATCTTAGTAGAACCAGAATATGAATTAGTCGGACATATTACCTTTAAAAATGGTAAAAAATCTTGTTTTAGTAGTACTAAATTAAATATTAATGGCTTTGGTTCAGCATATCTAGCTAAAGATAAAGCTTACTCCAACTTTTTTCTCAATAAATTTGGATATAAAGTTCCAGAGGGAAAAACCTTTTTCAATGCTCAAATATGTAATAAAATATCTAACCCCAGAAATATTGATGATGGATTTAATTATGCAAAAGAACTGGGATTTCCACTAATTGTCAAACCGCTAAATCTCAGTCAGGGAATATTAGTAGCTAAGGTTCACAATCAGACAGAATACTATGAAGTTGCCGAAAAAATATTGCAGATCAACTCAGGATTAATTGTTGAGAAGTTCTATAGTGGTAACGATTATAGAATCGTAGTCTTGGATAACGAAGTTATAGCAGCTTATCAAAGGATTCCTTTATTTATAACTGGAGACGGCAAATCAAATATCTTAGAACTCATGCAGCAGAAGCAAGAGCAGTTTATAAAAAATGGTAGAAAAACAATTATTCACTTTGATGATTTCCGAATTGATAAAAAACTACAAAAGCAGAATCTAAGTTTCAGTAGAGTTATTCCTAAAGATACTATTGTTTATCTTCTCGATAATGCGAATTTATCAAGTGGAGGTGAAGCCATAGATTTAACTGAAAGCATCCATCCTGATTTTCAAAAATTAGCCGTCAATATTACAAAAGATATAGGACTAAGATTAGCAGGTGTAGATGTAATTACCAGCGACATTACAAAGCCGATGGTAGATTATACCCTGCTGGAAGTAAATGGCTCTCCTAGCTTATCTCACTATGCTGCCAGTGGTGAAATCCAAACTAAGAGAGTAGAAGATTTATATTTGAAAGTTCTCAAAGCCTTAGAAAGCGAAACCATTATCGAGTAGTACTGATAAGCTGTCGCACCTGCAAATTGCTCATGATTTTGGTCAGCGCAGCCATAATTTTAGGCAAAACTTGCAAATCCTCTGCTGTCTCAATGTGCAGAAAATAAATAACAACAGCTGATCAGGCAAAATGTGAGGTTACCAATTTTTACCTAGTAGTGATTCAAATTCAGCTTGCAAAGCTTGTATTTCTGCCACTCTTGCTACTACTAAATTATCTCTTCCGGCATCTTGTAACCTGGATTTCCAATATTGAATACTCTCCGAGTTGTTCAACCAAAATTGAATTACCGTATCTACAACTGGATCTAGATTCCAATTTAACTTTGGTAAAACAGATTCCACAGATTCTAGAAACCCATCGAGTGTACAAGTATGGGTTCCCAGATATTCCACACCAGGCGGCTGAGGTTTTTGCCAACTCTGCTGTTGGTGATTAAAAAAGTACAAAACTGGAGATACTCCTACAATATCGAAACTAAATTTCATTCCAGTCCTCCCTATCTATTTAATCAATTCCAAATCAACCTGATGTTTTGGCAAATTATGGTCGAAAAAATAGTCAACTCCAGCTAGAAAAAGTAGAATGTTTGCCTAGTCCATAGGTTGAAAAAGTTAGTCGAGAATTAGCACTTGTTAGCCGAGAGTGCTAATTTTTATTCAGTTGTTTAATGTCTTATTAAAGAGTTTCCAGCATTAATTAAGGAATACTGATTATTTTTAATAACTTCTTAATTATTGCTGCCACTAAATAGGTGGGCGTAAATAATTATCGTTGTGACAAGACAGGGGAGCAGGGAGCAGGGAGAAAAGGGTTTTAACCTTATTTACTTTTATCGAACAGAATTCAGGAGTCAGGAGTCAGAATACCCTTTCAGGGAAGCAAGCTACAGAATGAATGCTGTGCGAGTGGCGGATGAATAACCGGGTTTTAGACCCCCACTAAATCGTAGATTTGGTGGTCTACCCTTCGGGAACGCCAACGGCGAACAATCAGTTGCGGATCCCAATCCCCGACTGATTGATTCTGACCGGAGGCGGAGCGTCTCCGGCTCCGCTCCTGGCTACTGACTCCTGACTCCTTCTTCAATCACACATTTTGGTGATCTCACGCTCACCTACTTAATGAGGTGAATTATCAGTAGTTGGAGAAAATTAAACAAAATTAAATTCCTTCCTGACGCGAACAATCAAACAGATGTAAACCCAACCGTTGAGACAGTTGCTCACATACCTTCACCCCGCGCACACTGTTACCCCGAACATCTAGCAGAGGTGAAAACACTCCAATCCCCATTTGGTTGGGAACAACGGCAATAATTCCCCCACAAACGCCGCTTTTTGCCGGAATTCCTACATTGTAAGCCCATTCACCCGCAAAGTTATACATCCCGCAGGTGTACATCACGCTCAATATATCTTTGATATAACGGTTATCTACCGCTTTTTCCTTCGTAATTGGGTTAATACCTTTATTGGCGAGAGTTGCAGCCATCACTGCCAAGTCTCGACAATTAACCATGACAGAACATTGTTGAAAATATAAATCCAAGGCTTCCTCAATATTTTGGTCAATCATGCCAAAATTTAGCATCAGGTGCGCTGTAGCGCGGTTGCGATGTCCCGTACTGCGTTCTGAGGTAAACACAGAAATATCCACAAATACATCCCGCCCAATATAGCGCCGATACATATCTAGCAATCGATTTAGGCGTTCAGTTGGACCAGAACCCTTGATTAAACTGGTGGTAGCTATAGCCCCGGCGTTCACCATAGGATTATAAGGTCGCTTTGATTGCTCATCCAGGATAATTGCATTAAATGCTTCTCCTGTCGGTTCCACCCCCACCCTAGTCAAAATATAATCCCGTCCATGATCTTCTAGCGCCTGTCCATAGACAAACACCTTAGAAATCGACTGAATAGTAAATAGTTGTTGATAATCACCGACTTCATAAATCTGGCCATCTACAGTAGCAATGCAGATACTAAACAAGTTGGGATTGACTTTTGCCAGTTCGGGAATGTAGTTAGCTACCACACCTTCTTCCAGAGATTTGTACTGAGAATGCAAATCTTTGAGAACTTCTGGAAATGATGATGGAACTATTTCTAAATCTTCTGGGTTTCCCATGAGGCTAATAGCTATTTATTAAGCGTTAAATTGGATTTACTAGGTTGGGTATGCAAGAGTCAGAGTGATTTTTGCTACAGTTTAAACTTGTCTCCACAAACTCACCCCCTTTTTTCATTGTCTCATTATTACTTTTTTTTGGGTGAGTAAAATACTTACTGGAGTAGTAACTGATTTTTTCTGCGTATATTTTTCTGAAAAATTTTATTTAATTTATACTAGTTTTTCTAAAAACTTTTAGGTGCATAATACTAAATTTTTTGTATTATATGTATCTTTGTTTTTGCTAATTTTTAATCTGTCGAATAGGTAATTATTAGTTTTTAAGACTAGCTAAATCATACTTTTCTCTAGTTTTAAGCAAATAAACTATGTAAGTAGTTAGCATGATTTTTTTAATTTAAAGACAGGAATTTTGACAAAAATAAAATTTTCTATTCGGTTAAATATGTTACAAAAATAGCGACAAGGGCTATCAACAGATTCAAGATCCTACTTGCTTCATTGAGGAACAACCTAATATTAACTTTTCATAAGAAATTATTGACGATCAGAAAAAAAAGGTTACACAGCCAAAATCCGCAGTTGAACAAGGTTCTGCCCTAGAAACCAGAATTTAAATTTGGCTAAATGACCAAAACCTACGCTAAATCCCTGATCCCCAAGCCAAAAGGTTCATGTTAATGTGTTGCAGTTATAAACAAAAAGTGAAATCGGAACGAGTTCGAGTTTTAGGGAGTATCACTATCACTGGTGAAAAACCAACGAAATTATAAGACTTAAGTTCTACAGTCGCTTTAAAATCGGACGCATGAATCAAAGACATTTGTGGACTATTGTCGCCCTGTTTCTGGCTGTTTTGGGTGTACCCTCAGTCGGTCGTACTCAAACCATCAAGGGAACCTCTCCAGCGAACCAAGCATTACCGACAGGTGATGCAGTGAAAGTAGGAGAGTACCAATCCTCTACCCAGAAACCTACTTCTAATACTGTGAATGCAGAAATTCATCCTCACAGCATTGGAGACCGTCAGGCGGCAACCCTTTACATCAAGAATATTCCCGTTCTCACCTTTTTGAGTTCTGCCCCAGTTGCTAGTACGGAAACAAAAATCGGCGCAATTGGAAATAGTGAGGGACTAAAATATTCTGAATATTCAGCCCTTGTCTCTACTAACTCCAAAAAGGTCGCTAGTTTTGGGAATGCGATAGATGTGAGCAACCAAATTAGCTCCATTGACAATGACCCGGTAAAAAGAGCTAGTGTAGTAGCTTCTAGAATCAACCAACTGATTCAGGAGAACGTGGACGCGAGTCAAATTACCGTAAGTTGGAAAACAGAAAACCAATCTCCAGTCAATAATAAAGCCCAAAACAAAAGCGACTCTGTTCAACAGCCAGATCGTTACTCCATCAAAGTAAATGATCAAGAATTGGTAGAAATTAATCAAGGCATCCAATTAGCAGACAGCACCAAGAATCTAGCTCAGGATGCTTTACAAGCGACCAATCGCCTACGCAGACTCATAGGCAATGCATCTCCCATCAATGAGATTGCTAACTTACCAGTAACGCCAGTATCCCTACAAAAGCTACCACAACAGATTGCCATTGGGGGATTAAAAATCAACTTCAAGGGCATAGCTTCTTGGTACGGCTATGATTGGTCTGGTAATAAAACTGCCAGTGGTGAAAGATTTAATCCCGAAGCATTCACAGCTGCCCATCGCAGTTTACCCATGGGTACAAAAGTTCGTGTTACTAACACCCGCAATGGTCGCTCTGTGGTTGTGCGAATTAATGACCGGGGTCCATACATCGGTGGTCGAATTATTGACCTTTCTGCCGGTGCTGCTCGAATTTTAGGCATGATGAGCAGTGGCATTGCTCCAGTGCAAATTGAGGTTCTGGGAAGATAACCAATTTCCTACTCTCTACTCTTTTCTCGCTCTTCACTATTGCTGAATTCCCCTAGTTCATTCATCCCTGACTCCGTTTTCAGATATAAACTAACGGGGGAGAGGATCGAGAATAACTAGGGGTATTTTGTGCGCTTGCTGACAACAGTTGCAGCTTTACGCTGCTATTTAAATCAACGTCGCTGCCTAGCGGCAAGGCTTGCGTCTACAGAAAGCAATCTCACGCTTTCTGAGGAGCTATTATTTGATGATCAGACTACTTGGGAGCAGACAGAAGTCGGGTTGGTGCCAACGATGGGAGGGCTGCATCAAGGTCATCTCAGCCTCATTGAACGAGCGCGACAAGAAAATTCTACGGTGATTGTGAGTATTTTTGTCAATCCCCTGCAATTTGGACCCAATGAGGATTTTCAACGCTATCCCCGAACTTTGGAGCTAGACCGACAACTTTGTGAACAAGCAGGAGTAGATGTGATTTTTGCCCCTACTCCGGAAGAAATTGGAGTACCGCAGAATAGTATACAGGAATCTCAGGTTACACAAGTGATCCCTCCATCTGCTATGATATCAGGCTTGTGTAGTCTTTCTCGGCCAGGACACTTTCAAGGTGTGGCGACGATTGTCACCAAGCTTTTCAACTTGGTACAACCTGATCGAGCCTACTTCGGTCAAAAAGATGGTCAGCAACTGGCAATTATTAAACGGCTAGTGGCTGATTTAAATTTGCCGGTAGAGATTGTTGCTTGTCCAACGGTGCGGGAAGCGTCAGGCTTGGCCTTGAGTTCTCGCAATCAATATTTGACTGCAACGGAAAAAGAGCAAGCTACAGTGTTATTTAAAGGTTTGCGGCAAGCTGAAGCGGCATTTGGTGCTGGCGTTCGTAACAGCAGCGAACTGATAGCATTGGTGCGGCAAGAAATAGCAAAAGTCAGCACTATCTTTGTGGAATATATTGAATTGGTTGAACCGAGTACGTTGATGTTTTTAGAAAAAGTTGAGGAAGAAGGAATGCTGGCGATCGCAGCACGTCTAGGTTCTACACGGTTGATCGACAATACTATTTTGTGCGATGTCTACGACGGGCTACGCCAACGCCAAGCGATCATCGCCATTGATGGCCCTGCTGGTGCTGGTAAATCTACAGTGGCTCGCCAAGTGGCAAACCAGCTAGGTCTAGTGTATTTAGATACGGGAGCTATGTACCGAGCTATCACTTGGCTAGTGCTGAAAAATGGCATTGTTTTAGATGATGAATGTGCGATCGCAGAAGATGCGCGTTGCGCTATCGCTGAATTAGCTAATCAGTGTAAAATTGAACTTACTCCCAGCCCTAACCTCGAATCTCCCGTAGGTGTATGGATTAATGGTACTGATGTTACCCAAGAAATTCGCACAATTGAGGTAACTTCAAAAGTATCTGCGATCGCAGCCCAAAGCGAAGTGCGAAAAGCACTGGTAAAACAACAGCAAAGCTGGGGTAAACGCGGTGGCTTAGTGGCTGAAGGCCGGGACATTGGTACTCATGTGTTCCCCGATGCTGAAGTGAAAATCTTCTTAACCGCTTCTGTTGGTGAACGCGCACGTCGCCGTCTGCAAGACTTTAGAAAACAAGGTCAACCCGAAGTTACTTTAGAGCAGCTGGAACAGGATATTGCTGAACGAGACTTGAAAGATAGCACTCGCAAGGTTTCCCCCTTGAAAAAAGCAGCTGATGCAGTGGAAGTTCAAACTGATGGTTTAAGCGCCTCTGAAGTGGCTGCACAGATTGTTGACTACTATCAAAAGGGTTTACTCACTTCCCACCAGAAGAATAGCGATTAAATCTAGACGCACAGAGAAGGGGACACGGGGACACGGGGACAGAAATTGGACTCCGATTGTAACCCCGCCCAATTTCCAGTGTCTGAATCTTCGATTTAGGGTTTGCTGATAGCGTAGCTTGGCGTAAGCCATAAAAGTTGTTCATTTTGTGGAGTTCTCTTAAAGTCAATTATTGTAAAAACAACATATTAAATAATTCGTAATTCGTAATTCGTAATAGAGCCTACGGTCCCGCTAGGGATACGTAATTAAGTTTGGTGACGCGGATTTAGACCCCGACCCAAAACTTGCCGGTTATTGAACCGGGGAATTTAAACCCAAGGTACTCGGTTAAAAATATTAGAATTAGGGTTTATTCATCTATCCATAGGTAGATTTATAAAGATTTCATTAGCAATAAAAACTCAATTCCATTTGAATAGACGACTCTTTTAATTAACCATTATCTAGAGAGATTGACAGGGTAGATAATTGCTTTATCCAAGGATAATATTTCTATGAAAAAAGAATGGGAACCCAAGGCAGAAAGACGCACAAAGGCGGTGATTGATGTGTAGGATGAATGTATGAAATCGGTATGAGACATATTTTCTGTAAATTGCTCATGGGACTTTGGCGATGAAGTATTAGCCATTTTTATTCATAGTTCTAAATCCATAGAGATTTGGCTTATTGGAAAACTACTTGGTCTGAATGTTCACTTTGGTAGTAAAATAAAATTGTTAAGTTTTATGTCCCGGAATTAAGGATATAAAACAGCTAAACACAAAACCTATAATTTTCTAAGCTTTTGCAATAGCTTTCCCCGGAAAACCGATCAAGAGAGGATTTCACAAAATGGCATTTACACAAGCTCCCCTACCCTTCGACTTTAATGCACTAGAGCCATATGGCATGAAAGGTGAAACTTTCGAGTATCACTATGGTAAGCATCACAAAGCTTATGCAGACAACCTGAATAAGCTCACTGACGGGACAGAACTTGCTGATAAGTCCCTGGAAGAGGTAATTCAAATCTCCTTCAAAGACTCCTCTAAAGTTGGCATCTTTAACAACGCCGCACAAGTTTGGAACCACACCTTTTTCTGGAATTCTTTGAAACCCGCAGGTGGCGGCGCACCTACAGGCGCATTAGCTGCTAAGATTGACCAAGATTTTGGTAGCTTTGACAAATTCAAAGAAGAATTTTCTAACGCGGCTGCAACTCAGTTTGGTAGTGGCTGGGCTTGGTTGATTGATGATGGTGGTACACTTAAGGTAATCAAAACCCCAAACGCAGAAAACCCTTTAGCACATGGCAAAAAGGCACTTCTCACTTTAGATGTTTGGGAACACGCTTACTACATTGATTACAGAAATGCTCGTCCTGCATTCATCAAGAATTTCTTAGATCAATTGGTTAATTGGGAATTTGCTGCTGCAAATTTTGCTGCTTAGTCAACTGCAAACGATAATTAGTTAATTTGCAAGAATTCAGCAGTCATGAGTATGATCGTGACTGCTTTTTCAGTTATCATTTTTTCCCATATTACAGCAGAATTCAGGAGTCAGGAGTCAGGAGTCAGGAGTCAGGAGTCAGGAGTCAGGAGTCAGGAGTCAGGAGTCAGCACTTCGACTACGCTCAGTGACCGGAGGAAGAATTAGAAGGAGGTAAGAATAGTCTCGAATCTGTAAAAGTGATAGGTAAATGAACGGTTTCAACGCCTATTCCTTGCACCTGATTCATCCTTTTCAACCCTGAAAGTGTTAATATATCAAGGTTTTAGGTTTATATGGCTTACGCCACGCTCCGCTATCAGCAAGCCCTATATAGTCTTCATGCTATTTAATTTTTTTAAAAGTCCTAAATCTCCTAATGCTAAGATTCAAGTAACTCCTAGTTGGTGTGTAGCTTATGGAAAATTAGATAATTTAACCAAAGATGTAATTTGGCAAGATCAGCAATTTGCGGTTATTTCTGCACCAGCACAATTTGCACTGAGTCATACAAAAAGATTTGTAGTAGTTGGGGATATTTGGCTAAGTAACCGAGGGGAACTCCTGCAAAAATCGGGAATTGATATTAATGATAATTGCAGTAATCAAGAACTGGTTGCACAACTTTGGGAGAAATACAATTCTGAATGCTTAACTCTATTAGTGGGAATGTTTGGGTTAGTAATTTGGGATTGTGAGCAACAGGTATTATGGTTAGTGCGCGATCGCATTGGTAGCCGCACTTTATATTATACTACCACTGGTCTAACTCGCTGGATTGCCCCAAAATTAAGCACTCTTGCACCCTATCGTTCTCATGATTTAGACTTGGTAGCATTGCGAGATTATTTTTGTTGTGCTTTTGTGCCTGGAGAAAGAACACTTTGGCAAGATGTGCGGGAAATTCGTCCCGGTACATTCATGAAAATGCCAACAGCACAAGTTAAGCATTATTGGCAACTACAAGAACAGATTATAGACACAAATCAACCTTTAGAATGGTATGGTGAAAAACTGCGTTCTTTACTTGAGCAAGTTGTCAAAGAATATTTACCCGAAAATCAACCCGTTGGTGTTTTCTTATCTGGTGGTTTAGATTCTAGCAGCATCACCGCATTAGCAGCACAACTTCATCATGCACCAATTCACACCTACTCAATTCATTTTGGTACAGAAACTGCAAATGAATTAGAATTTTCTAATTTAGTTGCACAACATTGCCAAACTCAACATCACATATTAGAAATCACCTTTCGGGATATGTGGGAACGTCTCCCCGAAACAATGGCTTATTTAGATGATCCTATTGGTGATCCTTTAACAGTACCAAATTTGCTAATAGGAAAAATGGCAAGGGAGAACGTACAGTTTACACTAAATGGAGAAGGTGGAGATCCTTGCTTTGGTGGCCCCAAAAATCAACCGATGTTGATTAATAATATTTATAATATTATCACTAACCAAGATTCTTTACAAGCATATTTAATGGCTTTTCAAAAGTGCGCTTTAGACTTACCGCAACTTTTCAAACCAGAACTTTGGCAAAGTTTAAAAAACGAACCATCTGTATTCGCTGCTGATTTAAATTCCAACGCTAATTATTTAAATAGATTAATGGCATTGAATATTAAATTTAAAGGTGCAGATCAGATATTAACAAAAGTGAACAACTTAACACAAGCGGCAAATTTGCAGGGTTTATCACCGCTTTTTGATCAGCGCGTAGTAGATTTGAGTATGCAAATTCCACCAGAATATAAACTTTCAGGAGTAGAAGAAAAAGCCGTTTTGAAAAAAGCAGTTAGTGATATTTTACCAGAGGAAATTATTCATCGTCCTAAAAGTGGAATGATGGTTCCCGTACAATTGGGATTTAGGAAATATTGGCAACGGGAAGCGAGGAAATTGTTGTTAAATAGAAAAAGTGAAATTTCACCTTATATTAATCAGGATATTTTGCGTAATTGGTTAGATTTCAAAGGAGATATTTGGGGAAGATATGGTGTTAAACTATGGTTATTGGTAAGTTTAGAAATTTGGTTGCAGGTAAATAAATCTACATTAGAGAAGTAGTCAAATGCTAAAAGAACTTCATTTAAGGTCTGTTGGACCATCTCCTCAATTTGATGTTGAATTTGCTGATAGAGTCAACATTTTTACTGGAGATAATGGATTAGGTAAAAGCTTTTTACTGGATGTTGCTTGGTGGGTACTTACAGGAAATTGGGTAGAACAACCCGCTTATCCGCAAAGAAATACAAGTCAATTACCGACAATTATATCCAAGCTTGATATACAAAATAGTGGATTACTTTTTTCCGAAATAGATGTCCAAAGTGAATTTGATTCTTATGAGCATAAATGGCAGAATAAATCGCATTTAGGTGATTTTTTAAAAAGCTTAAAAAGAGTAGTTATTTTTGTTCGCGTTGATGGAGGTTTTTCTGTTTTTGATCCTGTTCGTAACCATAAAAATGCCTATAATTTTAGCCGAGATACACTTTGGAATGGATTAAAGTCAAAGGGAAAGGTTGTTTGTAATGGTCTAATTCAAGATTGGGTAACATGGCAAAATCAACCACAAAAAATGCCATTTCAACTTTTATCTAATGTCATCAAACAACTTGCTCCTCATTCTGATGAGTGGATAGAAATAGGAGAACCAACGCGAGTATCTGTAGATGATGTGCGCGACATTCCTACAATTAATCTTCCTTACGGTAATATTCCCATTACCCAAGGATCAGCAGGAATGAAGCGTATTTTGGGACTTGCTTATTTATTAGTATGGACTTGGTATGAACACGAAAAAGCTTGTGAACTAACCGAGCAAGAACCGATGAATCAAATAGTTTTATTAGTTGATGAAATTGAGTCTCATTTGCATCCTCGCTGGCAAAGAGTCATCTTACCATCAATTTTATCAGTAGTAAATCAGTTAAAACCCAATATAACAATACAAACTTTAGTTACTACTCATTCTCCACTTGTTTTGGCTTCATTAGAACCAATTTTTGATGAAGATAAGGACAAATTATTTTTATTTGAAATGCAAGGAAAAGACGTTGAACTAAATGAAGTTTTCTGGACTAAACAGGGAGATACAGTAGGATGGTTAACTTCGGAAATATTTGGACTAAAACAAGCGCGTTCTCAAGAATCAGAAATAGCTATTGAAGCCGCAGAAGCGTGGATGCGTGATGATGAGATGAATGCTTTTCCTGAACATTTAAGAACACAGTCACAAATTCATCAGGAATTGCAAAGGCTTTTACCAGGACATGATCCATTTTGGCCACGCTGGATAGTCACAGCAGAAAAAAGAAATTCAAGGTGATCAAATTCATAGTCAATATGTTAAAGTTTAATCCTCCCCCAGAACCGCAAGATTTTGATGTAAAAGCACGACAACCAGGTAATAATTGGTTAGCAAAAAATACAGATCCTAAAAAAAGACCAAGAGATTATTGGTCAAATTTCAAAAGCGATTTAGCTGATGGCTTTGGTAATCTTTGTGGTTATAGTGCAATGTATGAACCTGTAGGCACTGTAGACCATTTCCTGTGTTGTGACAATCATCGTCATTTAGCTTATGAATGGAGTAATTATCGTGTTGCTTCTGGTTGGATTAATAGTAGTAAAGGTACTCTTGATAACCAGATTCTTGACCCGTTTGAAGTTGAAGATGATTGGTTTGAAATTTTGTTACCTTCCTTGCAATTAATAATAACTGATGCAGTACCAGCGGAGAAACGCCAAAAGGCTGAATTTACTTTACAAAAATTGCATCTACGGGATGATGAACGAGTCCTTCGTCAGCGTCAAGCATGGTATCAGATGTATCTTGATGGTGACATTACTTTAATAGGATTAGAAAAGAAAGCTCCTCTCATTGCTCGTGCAATTAAAAAACAACAAGCAAATTCTCAGTTAGAATAATTATCAGTAAAACTTACTTTTAAATTATCCAAAACTTTCCACCATATAAATATCATTCCCAGAATCACCAATTAAAATCATACTACTATCATCACCTTCCAAATTAGAACTTCCAGAAATACCACTTTGTAGAACTTGAATTAACCTTTGTGGGGTAAAAGATTCCAATTCCACAAAATTACCAGCATCTAACCAAGCTAATTCTTCAGCAGATAAACTCTGACGAATTTCTTGACTTAATTTTTTAGCTTCTGTTGTTATGGAGGGTGTATTTTGAATAAACATTCCTCGCTTAGTTGCGATAATTTGACGCGGTAATAATCCCACATCAATAATTGTCACATTACTGTCAAGAAACCAACTATCACTACTGCGAAGACGATGGACTAAACTAATGCCTCTGGGAGTACAATCATGTAGTGCATACACCTTTAAATCAGGGTTACGATGCAGCATTTGCATTGTTGTATTGAAAATACTTTGGGGATAACCAGTAATGCTGAGAATTGCACAGTTATTTTCAAAATGGAAATTATTAGCAATTAGTAATTGAGCAATAGTAGAACTATCACAAACCACTAATCTATCAAAACTGTAAGCAGTGACTTCAGGATTGATTGTAGCTGGTGCAATTTCTTGTCGTGGTGAAGGGAGGATTTTGGGAAGTGAACCATTAATTTGTTGCCATCTTTCTAACCAACCTTCTAAATATGATTGAGAAATTAAAAATTCCTGTGGTAATGAATCAACCCTTCCTAATTGTCGAGTTCCTAAAAATATTGAAGACATTCCTAGAATTACGACAATAATAAATAGAATGTAGGAATTAAATACAAACAGACTTGCCAATATTCCAACAACTAAAATCAAGACTCCTAGTCTTTGTAAAGATTTAGCACTTGCCTTCCGACTGGCATTATTTAATTTAGCAGAATTTGTGTTATTAAACAAATAAATAACTATGCAAATTTGATAAATTAAATTTGCAGTTAAAAAAGAATTAGATTCCAGTATTGCGCTTAAGATACCACCAACAAAGCCTGTTACCCAAACATTAAAGAAAATATAAAACCCAGCAAATCCTAATGATTTGAATGATTTATTTCTGAGACGACTATCTAAAAAGTAAAGCAGTTGTTTTGGTGTAAAAAATAAAGTGTTATTAGCTGATATTTCTGCCAATATTTTCGCAAACATGGGATCTGTAATTTTGACATTACCCATACTTGTAGGTTCAAAAGCAAAAGGATGATTACATTTTTGACATCTTCCTTGATTTGCTGTTCTGTCTTTTAAATTATTATCAGTTCCGCAGTTAATACATTTCATATATCAATCCGATTCGATTTGGGATTTATTAGTTGAGACAGGGAATAGGGAATAGGGAAGAAAAAGAGTAGATGTAGATAATATACTCGACTTATTTTTTATTCTCTGAATTACTCATTATCTTCCTTTGGGAACTTTGCGGTTAATTCATAAAAAAATTGGAACATAAAATGGGAAATCGGGGATATGTTAGACTATGTGATTGTTAAGTAAAACGCTGTAATCTTCCCGTTTTCTAATTAAACGATGAGTATTATTTTCTAGTAACACTTCGGCTGGTTTGGGACGATGTAAAAAATGTGAAGACATCGCATAACCATAAGCACCAACATCTAAAATGGCGATAATATCGCCAATTTCTAAAGCGGGAATTTGACAACCTTTCCCTAAATAATCTCGTGAGTAAGTTGTATTTCCACAAATATCAGTTGTGTACTTTTCAGAAATTGGATTTTTCCAAGTAACGATTTCTCGATAACCTCCATGTACAGCAAGAACAGAAATATTAGCGACAGTAGAATCAACACCAACAACTTGTTTTTTACCTTGCCATTTTACAGAAACAACCTTAGCTAACATTATTGCACAACCTGCTATAGCAGAACGTCCTGGCTCAATTACCAAATTAATTTTTCTGTCTAAATTGCCAATTCTGGTACTTAACTCCTTACCAAACAATTCCCAATCAAAAGCTGCACCATGATGATAATATGGATAACCAAAACCACCACCAAAATCCAAATATTGCCAATCTTGTAACTTTTGTGCAATTGCTAAAACCGAATCAATAACATCAGTAAAAGCAGAAGTTGCATTAGTTCCCGTACCCCGATAAAAATGTAAACCTGTAAGTTTTAATCCCGCAGCATTAGTAATAGAAATAGCCTCATCAAAATCTGCCAAAGTCACACCAATACGACTATCTTCCGAAACATTCAACCTTAAACCAAGACGTAACTCCTCTTCCTCTCCGCGTCTCTGCGACTCTGCGTGAGATAAAAAAACCTCACAACACAAACGCAACTGAGAAATACTATCCAAATTGAGAGTAGTAATTCCCCAATCTAAAACCTGAGACATTTCTTCCCGACTTAAATTACTGCCACTATAAACAATATCACCAGGAAGAAAACCTGCATTTAAACCCAAATAAATATCCCCTGGAGTATTAGCATGAAGTCCCCAACCAGCAGCTTGAAAGATTTTTAATAAGGCAATATTGCCATTTGTCACACTAGCGAAATGAAACTTAGTGCGGGGATAACTAAAAGATTTAGTAATATGTGCAATAGTTTGGCGTAAAATATCCCCATCATAAACATACAAAGGAGAACCGTAAATTTGCAATAACTCCTGTGCAAGTTTGAGTTCTAAATTTGGTATTGCTTGTACTTTTTCCATAACCAACTAGGTAAGATAAATGGATGATTCCAAGACTTTGTCACTAATTTTGCACCAAAAACGTGGTAACGCCAAAGTTGCCACATTATCAGTAACCACAGACTTTCACCCACGCGTCTTCCTTGAATTGCTCCCCCCAATTCGCCTGTAACAATTTGTAAGGCAATATCAGGAAAAAAGCATTTCTCAGAACTCAGTATACCTGGATTTAACCAATTACCGATATCATGCCAATAATCATTTAAACACCAAGAGGTTAAGGGAACACCCATACCGCGCTTTTGTCGCCAAACAATTTCCGCTGGTAGCCAATTTTCTACTGCACGTTTGAGGATATACTTCTCACAAGCACCATGTAGACAGAGTTCTCCAGATAGCTGAAAAGTCCATTCTGCTAAAAGTAAATCACAAAAAGGCGATCGCACACCCAACCCATGAGCAAAACCCAACGCAGTCGCACGGGGATGGATATTCTGCGCTCCTTTTAACATCAAACTAGCACGACGGAGACGATGTAACAACGAAGGACAAAAACTGGAGTCAAGAGCATCTAACAGCCATTCCTGAGCATTTAAACCCCGTATCTGTGCATATATTTCCGGTTGATAAACCCTCGCTTCATAACCCCAAAGACGGTGAAAAGTGCGGAGATATTGCTGAAGAAAATTTTCCTCTCCGTTGGGATTTTCAGCTTGATAAATACCAGCAGCAATTAAAGGTTTATTAGTCCAACCGGCAAATAATTGATCACCACCTTCACCATTAAAAATCACCTGAGTTTCTTGAGAAGCAACTTGATTAAGGAGATATAAAGGAACAGTTACCCCGTCACCAAAAGGTAAATCTAAAGCTTTGACAGTAGGAATCAGCGCATTTTTAATTTTATTTGGACTTGCGTCAACTTTCACCAGAGGAATATTGAGAAATTCCGCAACTTTTTCCGCATAAGGATATTCAGGAATTCCCACATTACCAAAATCCAAAGTGTAAGCGCGAACCTTCACACCAGCTTCTACCAACAAAGCCGCAACAACTGAAGAATCTAAACCACCAGAAAGGAAAACCCCCACTGGTTCATCTTGTAAATCAGCAATTTGCTTTTGAATTGAATTTTTTAGTAAAACTTGCAATTGTTCAACTGCGGTATTTTCATCTTTAATTTGTTCTTTTGATTCACACCATTGATAAATCTTGCGAAATTGAGGATCACCGACATCTTCCCAAACTACTTCAGTTCCCGCAGATACAGCATAAATTTTATCAATAGGACTTAAAGGATTTGGAACATAAGAAAAACAACTATAACCATATAAACCAGAAATACTAACTTCCTGTTTTTCAATAACTTCTAAAAGTAATTGTAATTGAGAAGCAAACCAAATCACATCTTCTTGCTGAGTCCAAAATAAAGAAACCCTTCCAAAAGCTTCCCTACCCAAAATCAACTTATTTGATTCTAACCTCACCCAAACATCAGAACAATCAGAAAATCCACCCGCAGAAATAGCCGCAATCCTATCTTCCGGTAAAGATGGTACAGACTCACAACCAACATAAACAACATCCCAAACAAACTTTTCCCCCTCACCTCCTCTCTTTGCGCCTCTGCGCCTCTGCGTGAGAAACTCTTGTTTATCCTTACCCCAATAGCCCATAAAATGATAGGGAAACATAACTATTGAAGCACAAAAGTTTCATCGCTAATTTTCCGACCATCGAGAAACATTTCGACTTTCCAATTTCCCGCCGTTGCAGTAGAATTAATAGTATAACGACAAAAAGTATCCCAAACAGAAGTTGTAACTTCGCGGGTTTGATAATTATTTTGCTTAACAAGTTGTCCACTGGGATCAATCCAATTACAAGAAAGATCAAGTTTTTTACCGATAGGTGCATCTTTCAAAGTGACACGATAAAAAAGTTCTGCATTAGATTGACGGGAGACATTTTTCAAATTTCCATTATTTGATTCTAGAGTAATGCGGTCTTGCTGTGCCGAAACATTAGCCAGTAAAGAACCTTGTTGTTGATGAAAAAATATTGTTAATGCTATCCCTAAAATAACAGCCCCAGCCACACCAAAACCAATCAATTTATTTCGGCGTTGTTGCACTTCCAAAGCTTGACGACGACCTAACTGAATCAAGGCTTCATCTAATAACTCAGGTGCTAAATTCAATTCTTGTAAAATGTCCTTAACCTGCTGTTGATCAAGTTCTGCTTCTTGACGCAATTGCAGTCCTTGGACTTCAGCGATTATTTGGTTCAATTGCTCTTGAGTCAGTCGCTGGTTCATAGGTTTGGGTAACTTTTGGTAAAAACCTTTCTCTGCTTCCTTTCTATATCTTAGAATTAATCGACTACTATAAAAATCTCCAATTCTATGGATAGCAAAACACTCGCTCAATACCTAGAAGCTACAGATAGCATCTCCAAACCTTGGCTATTGGTACAACTACGCCTGAAAAAACTAGAAGAACGGCGCGATACCATCTCATCAACAGCCTACGCCGAAGAACTCGCAGATATTCACCAAGATTTGATGAATTTGGGCGAATGGTGGCGCGGAATTGAAGATCAAGTTTTTTAATGCAGATAGCGCCTAAATTGTGTGATGATAATAGCCTATGTTTGTAGCGGATTGATAACGGTGTAACTAGGCATGGATTATAGGGATGCAGGCGTTGATGTTGAAGCGGGTAGAGCCTTTGTAGACCAAATTCGCAATTTGGTTCACAGCACCTTTAGGCCGGAAGTTCTAGGTGGACTGGGTGGCTTTGGTGGCTGCTTTCAACTACCCACAGGTTACAAAGAACCCGTTTTGGTTTCTGGGACAGATGGTGTAGGTACAAAGCTGAAAATAGCCCAAATTCTCAACCGCCATGACACCGTTGGTATTGATTTGGTGGGGATGTGTGTTAACGATGTGTTGACATCTGGCGCAGAACCGTTGTTTTTTCTAGATTATGTGGCTACAGGTAAGCTAGATAAAGACCAGTTAACTCAAGTTGTGGCAGGAATAGCTACTGGTTGTAAGTTAGCTGGTTCTGCTTTATTGGGGGGAGAAACGGCGGAAATGCCAGGTTTTTACCAAGTTGGTGAATATGACTTGGCTGGTTTTTGTGTGGGAATTGTGGAAAAAGGCCTCATGTTGAATGGTTCCCAGGTACAAGTTGGGGATGTGGCTGTAGGTTTAGCTAGTGCTGGTGTTCACAGTAATGGCTTAAGTTTGGTGAGAAAGATTGTCAGTGACGGTGGTTTTTCCTGGAATGACACCCCACCATTATTAAATGGAGTATCTATCGGCGAAACATTCCTTACACCTACCCGCATTTATGTTAAACCTGTTTTGGCGGCGTTGAAAGCAGGGTTAGAAATTCATGGAATGGCGCATATCACTGGTGGAGGTTTACCAGAGAATTTACCCAGATGTTTAGGAAAAGATCAGTCAATTAAAATTAATCCCAGTAGTTGGAATATTCCCCCCGTGTTTGAGTGGTTAGCTGAAGCTGGGTCTGTCGGTGCTGAAGCTATGTATAATACCTTCAATATGGGCATTGGATTTGTAGTGCTAGTTCCACCGCATCAAGCAGAAGAAGTCATTACCCATTTTCAGTCCCAAGATATTCCCGCTTATGCGATTGGTGAAGTCGTGACAGGTGCAGGTAAATTAGAGGGTTTATGAAGATGGGGTGATGGGGTGATGGGGAGATGGGGTGATGGGGAGACGCGGTGATGGGGAGACGCTCCAGATGAGGAGAAATAATTATCTACTGCCCCCTGCCCCCTGCCCCCTGCCCCCTGCACCCTACCCCCTGCACCCTGCACCCTGCCCCCTGCCCCCTGCCCCCTGCCTATTTATTCCCTATTCCCTATCGTCTTCAGCAAACCATAAATATCAGTATTTATGGAAACTTAGGCAAAATTTTAGACTCTCTTTATAGAAGTAATCAAAAATACTCATGACCATCAGCGTTTAGATTTGCTAACGTAGTCGTAACAAAACTAAAAAAATCATTGAAGTAGCGTAGAGAGTAACAGACAAAACTAGTGGGCTGTATTAGCGATTTCTAGTTTCTAAGTCTGGTGTGTGAATGTATTAAAAATTACGTATTTTCTGTTCAGAGAGGGTTATGGTTATAGATTTTGCCCGGACTACGGCTTCTACAGAACTTTTAAAACAAGTATTCCAGAGCATTGATGCCCAAAGTTGTCCAACTTTATACAACTTTCATATGCACACAGTCCACTCAGACGGAAGGTTGCAGCCGATTGGGTTGATGGAACAAGCGATCGCTATTGGTTTAAAAGGAATGGCGATCACAGATCATCATACAATTGGTGGCTATCAAGCCGCACACGCTTGGTTAGAAGATTGGAAGTGGAATCATCCAGATATACAAACTCCTTATCTATGGAGTGGTGTAGAAATTAATGCCAATCTGTTAGATATAGAAGTTCACATTTTGGCTTATGGTTTTGAGGCAGAAAACTCTAGTCTAAAACCGTATTTGCAAAGCAAAGGGACTACAGGCCAAGACTATGAAATAGCCAATGTCATTACCGCTATTCATGACGCTGGAGGAATAGCCGTACTGGCTCATCCAGCACGTTACAAGCGATCGCTCTTTGACTTGATTCCCGCTGCGGTAGAACAAGGTATTGATGGTGTTGAAGCTTTCTATGCTTACAAAAATCCCAATCCCTGGAAACCCTGCGCGGTGGAATCAGAACAAGTCCAAAACTTAGCTCATGAATTCGGTTTATTTAACACCTGTGGTACAGATACCCACGGTTTAAATCTACTCCAACGGTTGTAAGGCGCAACTCAAGTCGCTTACACTCCAATTAAAAATTAAAAATTATTAATTAAAAATTATTATTCTTTTTAATTTTTAACTTTTAATTTTTAATTAAAAAAATGTCAATTTTAACTAAATTCTGGGGTTTTAAGTCCTCCGCTTCTACAAGCGACAAGTAGGTTAGGCGAAGTCTAAATCTCCATCACAAAACTTATAGCAGGAGTCAGGAGGCAGAAGGCAGGGGGCAGGGGGCAGGGGGCAGGGGGCAGGAGAATTGTAATTACGAATTACGAATTACGAATTATTTTAACGCTGTTGAAATTCAACTTGTTTTTCTAAAATTTTGACATCATAGTTGCCAAAAAAATCGTGTCCAAGTAGCCCAATTCTCGCTTTGGGAGCTATGGCTACTGTGGCATTATTAACTACAGCACCACTAACGGCAATTGTTGGCATCTTACCAGTTTGGAATTCTACCACGCTACCGTCTGCGATCATGGCGCTTATTTTTCCCGAAGGTTGAACTTTCAGGGCTGTGGCCATTCCTTGAGTAATCAGAATACCACTGGCACCAGTATCAACAATCATCTCAAAAACTTGATTACCATTAAAATTAACATCTATAATCGGAGTCCTGCCGCTACGACGCTTAATTGGGACTCGAAACACTCTTGGACTTGGTTGATTTAGTTGATTTACCCCGCATAGTTGCCCCAGACTGACAGTTTTACCTGATGATGTCACCATAAAACAAGCACCAGGATCATTAGCTTTTGCTACGTAGGGTACTGTTAAAAACATCATCCCAAATATAGATGCAATTCCTATCCTCTCAACCGCTTTCATTGTTTATGGTTTCTCTAAATTGCTCGAAAATCCTCTAAATCTAGAATAATCGAAAATCTGGACTATACCTACAACAAAAATTTTTCGAGTTACTGAAAGAGCAGATGACAGGAAATTTTGAGCCAATGTGAGTATTTGTGAGCTTATGTTAAGAAAACAGTAACTAGCTACTAACCCTTTCCTAAAGTACGGCTGATTCCGCCACGCTCTAAGCCTCAACTTCAAGGGTTTTCAGCCTTTTTTATTATAAAATGGTGTTAGTCTATACGTAGCTTGTGTGACCCTGCTTTAAGTAAGCTACAGACTCTTATTTAGACCTCGACTGTATCCCTTACGACAGCCGTAGGCATAACAGTTTTGAATTTTGTATCCCTTACGTACGCCTTTGGCTCTATTTTGAGTTGTTGAATTGTTGAATCGTCTTGTAAAAGCTTGATCATCAATCGAGATTAAGCTAGTGTTTCTGGACAATAGCCCAAACCCCGAACAAACTGTTGCCGGAAAGCCTCAATTTCCTCTCTCTCAGGACTACCATGAGATACAATTGCTACTTGATAGCGGCGCATCACATCCACAGGAAACTGTCCCGCTTCCAAACTCCAAAGTGCCATTTGCACTCTCATGGGTGGTTCGTAGCTGATTCCTAATTCATTGAGAAAAGCTCGAAAATCACCATCGTCTTGGGGTGAAAGTGGCTCTCTGAATTTGATCCTCACTACCCAACCATCTATTTGATGAATTACGGTGATGAAGGAAATTGGGTTTTCGGGTCTGCCATGCAGATGTTGAACAACCCTCAGAGTTAAACTGGCATTTGCTAGGTAATATAAATATTCCATCATGGTGTTTGGGATTGAAGCTAATCCTACTTCTCTATCTTCGTAAATAAAGCATAGTTCCCGGTAGGGTAAAAACCCCCGTTTTTATATGGGGAGATTTACCCAATTTTGATTTTAGTGTTTTTGTTTTTCTCAATAGTATCAATGCTAAAGTCTGGGGATGAAAATAAAAGATAATATTTTAAAGTTCTATGAAGTAAGTCAGCAAAATAAAACCCTTTTTCCCCTATTTCTGATCCCCTATCCCCAATTACTCTATAAATGGAGCAACAAATCACACCAACCAATTTGCACTTAACGTCTAGCCTAGAAGCAGAAAATGTTAATTTAGATCGTTTGTTATCTGGGTATGACTACGAACTACCAAACGAACTGATTGCCCAAAATCCGGCTGTTCCTAGAGATAGTTCACGGTTACTGGTGGTTAATTCTCCCAGTATAGGTCAGGAAATATCACCGCTAAACCATGTTTTTCGGGATTTACCTGAACTACTAAAACCTGGAGATTTGTTGGTCATGAATAATACAAAAGTCTTATCAGCACGTTTGTATGGCCGCAAGTCAACAGGGGCAGAAGTGGAAGTTTTGCTGTTGGAAGAAAGACGGCATAACTGTTGGTTAGCTTTGGTAAAGCCAGGAAAACGCTTTAAAGTCGGAACACAGATTATCTTTGATGGTTCTAAAGATTTATATGGCGGAAATAAGGTCAAAAGTAGAGCCTCAATCTCAACATTGACAGCTACGGTTGTGGAATCAGATCCAGACACAGGAGGCAGGTTATTACAATTTGATTTGCCAGAAAAAATCTCTTTGATAGAGGTTTTAGATCAATTTGGGGATATTCCTTTACCACCTTATATCAATAGGTCAACGGCTGGGGGTGAACAGTATCAAACGGTGTACGCCCAACAACAAGGAGCGATCGCAGCACCCACGGCAGGATTACACTTTACACCAGAACTGTTGGATAAATTGCGCGATCGCGGTATTAATCAAGCTTTTGTAACGCTGCACGTTGGTGTCGGGACTTTTCGCCCTGTGGAAGTCGAAGATGTAACTACTCACCAAATGCATGAAGAATGGATTGAAGTCAGTGCTACGACAATTGAGCAAATCCGGGCTACTAAAGCCGCTGGGGGGCGCATTATTGCCGTCGGAACCACGGTAGTTCGCACTTTAGAGGGTTTGGCTCAATTTGGGGATTTGCAACCCTATGTAGGCAAAATAAACCTGTTTATTTATCCTGGCTATCAATGGCGGGTAGTTGAGGGTCTAATTACTAATTTTCACCTGCCACGTTCGAGTTTATTGATGCTGGTAAGTGCTTTAATTGGGAGACAGAGGTTATTGAAGATTTATCAACAAGCGATCGCTGCTCAATATCGTTTTTATTCTTTTGGTGATGCCATGCTCATTTTGCCTGAAGGAACTCTGACTGCTGAGTAACGAGTACCGAGTACCGAGTAGAAAGTACCGAGTAGGGAGTAAGGATGAAAAAGATGGATAAACAACTGATCAATGCCCAATGACTATAGGACTTACGCACAAGTCACGGAATAATGAACCACGAAGACACGTTCACGGAGTGTCCCGATAGCTTGCGTAGCGACGTAGGAGCTATAGGGATAGAACACGAAGGAAATAGGGTTTGAGAGATATTTTGCGTAAGTCCTGGACTAATAACTAATAACTAATGACTAATGACTAATGACTAAATTGTGAATTTTTGATTTAGTTATGGGTACTCTGAGTTTGGTAAGGATATATGAATACCGGGTGACAATTCATGTCTAAAACAATTCAGAGTACTCCGTGCTTACACAGAGTCTTTAAAGCATCATTTTCCAAAAATTATGCACAGCAATTAGGAATAGTATTAGCTTCTTCGGCGTTTCTCTTGTTGG
The DNA here is from genome assembly GCF_014698735.1 of Anabaena catenula FACHB-362. GTDB lineage: Bacteria > Cyanobacteriota > Cyanobacteriia > Cyanobacteriales > Nostocaceae > Anabaena > Anabaena variabilis_A. The sequence continues at coordinate 25,311 of NZ_JACJTQ010000013.1, read as the reverse complement.
GTTTACCGACAATTACTGATTTACCTGGTAGTAAGTTGTTGGCACAAAATGTCGTTTCTCAGGATTTAGACGCGGCTATCTTGTATCAATTGGGAGTGACACGTTATCAGCGCCAAGATTTACAAGGTGCAGAATCTGCATTTCGTCAAGCTTTGCAGCGAGATCCTAAAATTGGCATGGCGCGGAATTATTTAGGCAATATCTTTTTGGAGCAAAATCGCCTAGATTTAGCTGTCCAAGAATATGGAGAAGCGATTAGACTGAATCCCAATTTAGGTGATGCGTATTACAATTTGGGGTTGGCTTTACAAAAACAAGGACAAAAAGAAGCAGCGATTACTGCTTACCGTCAAGCGTTGGTAGCAAGTCCGACAATGGCGGTGGCACAGTATAATTTAGGTTTGGTATTATACGAACAAGAACAGCGACAGGAAGCGATCGCAGCTTTTCAACAAGCAATTAATTTAGATGGTAGCAACTCTAATGCTTACTTTAATTTAGCGATCGTATCTCAACAAGAAGGTCAAGTAGAACAAGCCATCACAGCCTATCGTCAAGCCTTAAAGCTAAATCCCAAGAATACGGTAGCTTACAACAATTTAGGTAGTCTTATGGTAATTCAGGGTCAACCCTCCCAAGCTATTACCATTTATCAACAAGCTATTCGCCAAAATCCCAAAAATGCTTTAGCTTACTATAACTTAGGGGTAACTTTATACAATCAAGGCAATCTCAAAGAAGCTGATCAAGCATTAAAACGCGCTCGTCAAGAATATGCTCAACAAGGTAATACTGAGCAATTCGCAAAAATTGACCAGATGACACAACAAATTGCCCAGTATTTAACAACAAAAAAACCTGAAGTTAGTCAAACAGCAACCCCAACTCCTACTTCTAACAGTGATGTATTACTACCAGCACCTGAACAAGCAATGCCAGTTAACTTTACTGACGTGCCTAACACAGTTGAACAACAGCCGAGGTGATGGGGTGACGCGGTGATGGGGTGATGGGGTGATGGGGTGACACGGGGACGCGGAGATGAAGAGATGGGGAGACGCGGTGACGGGGTGACGCGGAGAAATAATTACCTCCCCCCCCTGCACCCTGCCCCCTGCACCCTGCCCCCTGCACCCTGCACCCTGCCCCCTGCACCCTGCACCCTGCTTCCTCAAATTGGCAAGCGGTTAATATCTTTATTGCAGCCAATAACTACCATTGCGGAACCACGTTCTAAACGCTTGGTGGTGTCAGGATTAATCTTAAATTTACCATCCTGACTCACTGCCAACAAATTTAAACCATAACGATTACGAAGTTGGATTTCTGAAACAGTTTTGCCGTGAAATTCATCAGGGACAATTACCTCAACAATACTATGGTCTGGGTCGAGATCAAATCGGTCTAGAATAGATGGTTTAGTCAGCGTCCTTGCTAAAGCACAACCTGCTTCATATTCTGGGAAAACTACATGATCTGCTCCCACTCTTTTTAACAGCTTGCGGTGAACTTCACTAGAAGCTTTAGCAACTACATGAGGTACACCAGCTTCTTTCACATTAAGAGTGGTGATAATACTTTCCTGGATATAGTTACCAATTGCCACAATTACTGTATCAAATTCAAAAATACCAGCTTCTTTGAGTGCGGCAGGTTCTGTTGAGTCTAGTTGCACAGCATGACTAACAATTTCTTCAGTTAATGCTTCAGAAACAAGCTTTTCATCAACATCTGTAGCCAAAACTTGATAACCCAAATTATGTAATGTTGAACACACAGAACGACCAAACCGACCCAAACCTATTACAGCAAATTGCTGGTTATCGTGACGTAAACTGCGAAAAAACTTTAATGATGAAAGATTCATAATTGGTGATTGGTAATTAGTGATTGGTAATTGGTAATTAGTGATTGGTAATTGGTGATTGGTGATTGGTGATTGGTGATTGGTGATTGGTGATTGGTGATTGGGAATAGATAATTAAGTTATTCTTCATTTTCTCCGCGTCCCCACGTCCCCGCGTCTCCCCATCTCCCCATCTCCGCGTCTCCCCATCTCCGCGTCTCCCCAAACTATCCTACGAGTAAATTTTCTTCGGGATAGTGAACTCTGGTAGGACGGGGATCACCTAATATAGCTGACATAAATAATAAAACACCGACGCGACCAATATACATTGTGAGAATTAAAATCAGCTTGGCTCCTGTGGAAACAGTACCAGTAATACCTGTAGATAGACCAACTGTAGCAAAGGCTGAAACTACTTCAAATAGAATTTGAATAAACTCTAATTTAGGGTCTGTAAGACTAATTAAAATAGTCGCCATAATCACGGTTGTTATGGAACCCACTAATACACCAACCGCTTTCAAAATTAATGAAACTGCTATTTTACGCTCATATAGTAAAACTTCCTCTTTTCCTTGGAGAATTGCTTGTGTACAACTAGTAAGGACTCTGAGAGTGGTTGTTTTCATACCTCCTCCTGTACCACCTGGACTTGCACCAATAAACATCAAAGCAATGGTAATAAATAAACCAGCATCGGTCATTTTGCCAATATCAATGGTGTTAAATCCAGCAGTTCTGGGAGTTACTGATTGAAACCAAGCTGATAATAATTGGTTAGTAAAACTCAAATCACCAAATGTTTGAGGATTCCTGATTTCTATACATAAAAAGGCTACTGTTCCCAATACTAAAAGTATCAAAGTGGTACTGGTTGCCACTTTGAAATCTAGAGAGAATATTATAGCATTGGTTTTTCTTACAATTCTATCGCGCAGCCAAAGATATAGATCCAAAATTACCTGATAACCTATTCCTCCAAAGATAATTAATCCACTAATTGTGAAAACTACTAACCCTGAATTTTGATAACCTATTAAATTATCTTTAAAAAGACTAAAGCCAGCATTATTCCAGGCATTAACACTATGAAATATTGCCAACCATAGTCCTTGATTCCATCCATATTGGGGAACAAAAGCTGGCAGTAATAACAATACGCCAGTAATTTCAAAAATCATCGTTGTCGCAATTATTGAACGAATAATTTGCGTGCTACCACTCATTCCTGGTCGGTCTAAAGCTTGTTGAATTGCTACTTTTTGTCGCAAGTCAAATCTCCGCCCAATTAATAAAATTAGGAAGGTGGTAGTTGTCATATAACCTAAACCACCAATTTGAGCTAAAAGTGCAATAAAGAATTGACCCCAAAAGGAAAAATAAGTACCAGGATCAACTACGGATAAACCTGTAACGCAAACTGCGGAGGTTGAAGTAAAAAGTGCTACAATCAGGTTATTCCAACTACCATCGCTAGTTGAAAAAGGCATCATCAACATCATGGTTCCTAGCAAGATAACAGCCAGAAATCCCAAACAAATTGTCCGAGCAACAGTCATAAGTAATTCAAAATTTGCTTCTGGAAGCAAAATACTCTTATCTAATTAAAAACACACATGGTAGCCTACCAAGTATGTTTTTTTTTCAATTCGGCTTTTTCTTCATCTGGTGTATTCATGAGTTCAACGCTTTATCAGCAAATTCAACAATTTTACGATGCTTCCTCCGGTTTGTGGGAACAGATTTGGGGAGAACATATGCATCATGGCTACTATGGTCCTACGGGGAACCAGCGGAAAGACCGTCGTTTAGCGCAAATTGATTTAATCGAAGAACTGCTGAAATGGTCAGAGGTCAAGGGTGCAGAGGATATATTAGATGTAGGCTGTGGTATTGGTGGCAGTTCTTTATACTTAGCAGAAAAGTTTGGTGCTAAAGCAACGGGAATTACACTAAGTCCTGTACAAGCCGCTAGAGCCACAGAAAGAGCAAGAGAAGCTAATTTGAATACCAGAACTCAGTTTCTCGTGGCCAATGCTCAAGAAATGCCTTTTGCTGACAATTCTTTTGACCTGGTGTGGTCTTTAGAAAGTGGTGAACATATGCCCGATAAAACCAAGTTTTTGCAAGAGTGTTACCGCGTGTTGAAGCCCGGAGGTACGTTGATTATGGTGACTTGGTGTCATCGACCTACTGATAAGAAACCTTTGACTGCGGATGAACAAAAGCATTTAGAGGATATTTATCGGGTTTATTGTTTACCTTATGTGATTTCGTTGCCAGAGTATGAAGCGATCGCTCGTCAACTACCATTAAACAATATCCGCACGGCTGATTGGTCAACCGCTGTGGCTCCATTTTGGAATCGGGTAATTGATTCAGCATTTACTCCCCAAGCTGTTTTGGGATTACTGCTTTCCGGTTGGAGTACAATTCAAGGGGCGCTTTCTTTAGGGTTAATGCGTCGGGGTTATGAACGGGGTTTAATTAAATTTGGGTTATTGTGCGGAAATAAGTAAGCAAATTTAAACGCTTTTTAGGGCGGGGTTCTCCCGTCCTTTGTAGTTTCCCACATAACAGAAAACGCAGAGAGTAAAAAATGAATCAGTTTTATCAACAGAATTCTCCGATTTTTCCGGGAAAGTGGCTTTATGCCTTTTGGAAGTTTTCCCGTCCTCACACAATTATTGGCACGAGTTTAAGTGTGTTGAGTTTATATTTGATTACCCTGGGAGTCACTTCCACAAGCTTATCTAGTATTAATCTTGGTCAAGTTTTGGGAGCTTGGATTGCTTGTATATGTGGCAATATCTACATTGTTGGTTTAAACCAATTAGAAGATGTTGATATCGACAAAATCAACAAGCCTCATTTACCCATAGCTTCAGGGGAATTTACCCCAGAACAAGGACAATTAATTGTCATTATTACAGGAATTTCGGCACTGATTGTTGCCTGGTTGAACGGACCATTTTTATTGGGAATGGTAGCGCTGAGTTTGGCAATTGGGACAGCTTATTCTTTACCACCAATTCGCTTAAAACAGTATCCCTTTTGGGCAGCATTATGTATTTTTTCTGTGCGGGGAACAATTGTTAATTTAGGCTTGTTTTTTCATTTTAATTGGCTATTGCAAAAAAGCCAAGGCATTCCCGCAGCAGTATGGGTTTTGACGGTGTTTATATTGGTGTTTACCTTTGCGATCGCTATCTTTAAAGATATTCCTGATATGGAAGGTGATCGCCTTTACAATATCACAACTTTTACCCTGCAAATGGGACAAAAAGCAGTATTTAAACTCGCACTTTGGGTGTTAACAGTTTGCTATTTAGGGATGATTATTGTGGCTTTGTTCAAGATGGCAGAAGTTAACTCAATATTCCTAGTAATTACGCAGTTAGTAACCTTGATTGTCATGTGGTGGCAAAGTGCAGGGGTTGATTTACAAGATAAAAGTGCAATTGCTGGATTTTATCAATTTATCTGGAAACTGTTTTTTATCGAATATCTAATTTTTCCTATTGCCTGTATTTTGGCTTAAAATCATGTTAGAAAATTCACCGATTAGTAATATTGTTGCTATATGTTTAGTAATTTCCAGTCTAGGAATTCTCCTTTATTTCTCCTGGAAAACATTGATTACCTCAAACTCATTTCAAAAAGGAATTAAGCTTTTTCAGGCTAAAGATTATGAAGGTGCAGAATCAGAATTTCGTAAAGTAATTGCCATCAACTCTACTAATGATGTAGTCAGGTTGTTGTTGGGTGATCTTTTAAATCACAAAGGACAAATTGCAGAAGCAAAAGAATTATTCAGCGAAGTAATTAACCGCAGTCCCAAAAATGCCGATGCTTACCTACGCTTGGCAAATATATTGTTACTAGAAAACAATCAGGAACAAGCAATCAATAATCTCCAAACAGCAAAAGACTTATTCCAAAAACAGCGTCAACCTGAAAAAGCAGAAACAATAGCTAAAATTCTCCAGGATATTAACAAGAATAATAAATGACCAATGACTAATAATAAAGTTTACCTTGTTGGTGCAGGCCCTGGAGATGTGGCATACTTGACTGTTAAAGCCTATCGTCTCTTGGCTACTGCTCAGGTCTTAGTTTATGATGCTTTAGTAGATACCCAATTATTAGAATGTGTATCACAGGATTGTCTAAAACTAGATGTGGGTAAACGCGGTGGTAAACCCAGCACTCCCCAAGCTGAAATTAACAATTTGCTGATCAAGTATTATCAAGAAGGGAAACAAGTTGTTAGGCTAAAATCAGGTGATCCATTTATTTTTGGGCGTTGTATTTCCGAAATTGAAGCTTTAAAATCTGCTGGTTGTGAATTTGAAGTTATACCGGGGATTTCTTCAGCTTTAGCAGCACCTTTATTAGCAGGAATTCCCCTCACAGATCCGGTTCTTAGTCGCTGTTTTGCTGTTTTGACAGCACATGAACCAGATGCCTTAGACTGGGAAGCACTGTCAAGGTTAGAAACTTTGGTAATTTTGATGGGGGGACAAAATTTAGCCGAGATTGTGCATCAGCTGCTACGATATGGGCGCTTGTACTCCACACCCATTGCTATTATTCGTTGGGCAGGAACTCCCAGTCAAGCCATCTGGGTAGGTGAATTAGGCAATATTTTGGCACAAACAGCGGGTTTATCACTCTCTCCTGCGGTAATAGTCATTGGTGAAGTTGTGGGATTACGCAAATATAGCAGGAGTCAGGAGTCAGGAGACGCTTCGCAGACCTTCGGTTCAGGAGTCAGGAGTAAAACCCTCTTGTAGTGAGAGTTTCATTATCAATTGATGTCCTAACCACCCTGTCCACGGCTATACCTTTGAAAATTAAGAATTAAGAATTAAGAATTAAAAATTTCTCAATTCCGGCGTTTTTAGCCTATTTTCTTATAAACTATTCTTAATTACCCACAATTCTGAATGAGAAAATCGTGGATAGCAATTTACCCTTATCTCCCCTCGCAGGAAAAACCATTTTAGTTACACGTTCAGTTGGACAGTCCAGCCAATTTAGCGATCGCTTGATTGCCGCAGGTGCTACAGTAATCGAAATGCCAGCTTTAGAAATTGGACCTCCTTCAAGTTGGTTTGCTTTAGATGAAGCGATCGCTAATTTATCCAGTTTCCACTGGTTAATTCTCACTTCCAGCAACGGAGTAGAACACTTTTTTACTAGACTCCACACCAAAGGTAAAGATAACAGTTCCTTAGCTGGGGTAAAAATTGCGGTTGTCGGTGAAAAAACAGCCCAAAGTTTGAAAAAACAAAATATCCGTCCCGATTTTATTCCTCCCCGCTTTATTGCTGACTCTTTAGTGGGAAGCTTTCCCGAAGAATTAGCGGGTAAAAAGATTTTATTTCCCAGAGTAGAAAGTGGTGGAAGAGACGTTTTAGTCAAAGAATTAACCATCAAAGGTGCAAACGTCATAGAAGTTCCCACCTATGAATCTTGCTGTCCTCAAACTATTCCCCCGGAAGCAGAGTTGGCTTTGCGAAACCGCACTTTAGATGTCATCACTTTTGCTAGTTCTAAAACTGTACAATTTTTCTGTCTATTAACCGCAAGTAAATTTACAGATGGAGTAACACATTACTTAGACAAAGTTTCCATTGCTTCTATCGGTCCCCAAACTTCCCAAACTTGTCATGATTTATTTGGACGTGTCGATATAGAAGCCGAAGAATATACCTTAGATGGCTTAACCAACGCTATTATAAAATGGGCAAATCCAGGAGAATTAAAATAATTCGTAATTTGTAATTCGTAATTAAGTTTTGTGACGGGGATTTAAACCCTCGCTACTCGGTTAAAATTCTCAACTTCGATCATTTATTAATTAAGAATTACGAATTATTTTAATATGTTTACTCTTTGCAATTACCAATGACCAAACGTTTAATCGGTTTAACAGGTGGTATAGCTACAGGTAAAAGTACAGTAGCTAATTATTTGCATAGTGCTTATAATTTGCCAATTTTAGATGCAGATGTTTATGCTAGAGATGCAGTATCTATTGGTTCACCAACTCTCGCACAAATTGCCGCAAGATATGGTAAAGAAATTTTACTATCCGATGGAAATTTAAATCGTCAAAAGTTAGGAGAAATTATTTTTCAACAATCAGAAGAACGAAATTGGCTAGAAAGTGTCATACATCCTTATGTGCGAAATTGTTTTTCTCAAGCTATTAATGAATCATCTGCAAATACTTTAGTTTTAGTGATACCTTTGTTATTTGAAGTAGGTTTAGAAAATCTAGTTAGTGAAATTTGGGTTGTATATTGTTCACCAGCACAGCAACAGCAAAGATTAATCCAGCGCAATCATTTAAACAGCGAACAAGCCGCAGCCAGAATTAATAGCCAATTACCAATTGCAGAAAAAGTAGCCAAGGCTGATATAGTATTAGATAACTCCTCTACCTTAGAATCACTTTTAGAACAAGTAGATGTAGCAATCAAGAAAAATATAGATATAACAAAATTACCAATATGAATAAACCAATTATTTGGATACATGGAGATTGCTTAAGTCCCCAAAACCCCGCATTTCAAGAATATCCTCATACCCCGGCGATTTGGGTTTGGGATGATGCTTTAATTGAGGAATGGCAACTTAGTCTAAAACGCCTTACCTTTATCTATGAATGCTTGTTAGAATTACCTGTGGAAATCCGTCGGGGGAATGTGGCAGAAGAAATTATCAAGTTTGCGAAAGAACATGATGCTAAATTAGTTGTCACCACAGATAGTCCTAGTCCCAGATTTGAGGAAATATGCACCCAAATTGATCGTTCTTTAGAGTTGGAAGTTTTAGAAATAGAACCATTTTTTGATTACGATGGTTTTATTGACTTAAAGCGGTTTTCTCGTTATTGGAAAGTGGCAGAAAAATACGTTTTTGAATAATCAATAAAAAGCTCAAAAAACTCCGACCATCTACATGATACCCAAAATAACAAAATTGACCTAAATAGTTGGAGAATAAATGTAAGTAGGTAGGCAGAATAAAACTAAACTGTGTAAAGAAAAGTAAACAAGGCTAAAACCCTTTTTCCCCCTGCCCCCTGCCTTATCCCAACGACAATTTTTAACGCCAACCTACTTAGTTCGTGATGATCACTCACAACAATGCCAAATACACTTACTGACGTACAAAATTTACTCTCAGAGTTAATCGCCCGTTATTCCCACCGTGTAGATTATCTGATGATTCGCCTAGAAGAAGCAGAAGGAACAGATATCTTGTTGCGTGGTGACAAGGTAGAAACCCTCAGCGAAGGTATTTCTATTGGTGGCCATGTTCGCGCTTGTTATAAAGGTGGCTGGGGGTTAAGTAGTTTTAACCAGTTAGCGACGATTAAGGAACGAATCGAAGAAGCGATCGCAGCGGCGCGGATAGTGGGAGATGAAGAAACCATACTCGCACCCATTGATCCCATACAAGCTATATGTAATTTACCCCTAACAGGTATCGATCCACGCACCATTTCCCTAAAACAGAAAAAAGAATTGTGCGATCGCTATACCGACTTACTCAAAAACGTTGATTCCCGCATCACCACCACCTCAGTCCGTTATAGTGACAGCGCCCAAAGAGTCATTCTCGCCTCCTCTGAAGGAACTCTCATTGAGCAATCTTGGGTAGACATGGAAATGCGCTTTGCAGCCACAGCCAGAAACGGCGACACCGTACAAACTGGTAGAGAAACCACCGGCTCTCGCAAAGCATACCAAGACCTAACTGATTTAGATACCCAAGTCAAGAGCGCCGCCCAAAGAGCCGTTACCGCTTTATCCTTACCACCAGTCAAAGGTAATACTTATACCGTAGTTATTGACCCAATTCTCAGTGGTTTATTTGTTCATGAAGCTTTTGGGCATCTTTCCGAAGCTGATATGGCCTATGAAAACCCAGACTTACTGGAAGTTATGACCCTTGGTCGTCGCTTTGGTTCCGAAGAACTGCAAATTTTTGATGGTGCAGCCCCAGAAGGTCATCGTGGTAGTTATTTTTACGACGATGAAGGCACACCCGCCACAACTACGCAATTAATTGAAGATGGAGTTTTAGTCGGACGTTTGCATTCCCGTGAAACTGCTGGCAAATTAGAAGAAGCACCCACAGGTAATGCTCGCTGTCTGAATTATCACTTTATGCCCATTGTGCGAATGACAAACACTTGGATTAAGAGGGGTAATACACCAGTTGCAGACTTATTTACTGACATCAAAGAAGGAGTCTATGCCCGAAATTGGTTAGGTGGAATGACAAATGGGGAAATGTTCACCTTTAGCGCCGGTGAAGCATGGATGATTAGAAACGGCAAAATTGCAGAACCAGTCAAGGATGTAACACTTTCAGGTAACGTTTTCCAAACCCTAGCGGATATTGAAGCCATCGGTGATGATTTTTACTGGGATGAATCAGGTGGATGTGGTAAAGGTGGACAAAACGGTTTACCCGTAGGTTGTGGTGGCCCAAGTCTGCGAATCAGAGATGTCGTCGTCGGAGGAGAAGCTGATAATTAAGAATTCAAGAGACACGGGGATGGGGAGAAAGAAATAGGGACGCGGGGATGGGGAGAAAGAAATAGGGACGCGGGGATGGGGAGATGGGGAGAAAAAAAGAGAGAAAGAGGGACGCGGGGATGGGGAGAAAGAAAGAGGGAGATGGGGTGATTAATTATATAAAGTCCGGCTAATTACTTATCAAAAAAACTCGACCCGTTCCCCGCGTCACCCCATCTCCCTATCTCAACCTGACACAATATCTTCATTCTCCGCCTGCAATAACCAAAAACCACTGTAAGTCATCCCCGAATCATCCGGTTGTATCAATAAAAAATGCAATCCCTTACTTAACTGTTTTCGCTGTTCATATACCTGTGCAGCCGCCGCAACTTCAGTATCTTCAAAAGTCGCCAAAATCCATCTATCTGCCAAACCAGCTTCTAAAATCAAGCCATCAGGCGCACCAGCAATGTAATTTAACGATACAGCATCAGCTTCCTGTAACCACCGCGCTAAACGCATAGACTGCCGTCCACCATAAATTACCACACCAGGAACAGACACAGTTGATGCTAAACCGAGATTAATCGGTTTCAGAAATTCTGGTATATGAATAACAGGAATAGGGCGCTCTGTAAACTCATCCAAGAGATTACCTGCAAGAATTGTAGCAAAACGCCACTCTTCCCCCCAAAGATTTTCTGGTAATGGTGCTGGAGGTGGTTTATCTACAACGACAGGATATTGCTTTGCTGCCAACCACTGTTTTAGTGCCAAAGTCTTGCGGGTAGGTTCAACATTAATACCCAAATTGCGTCCAGCCGCTGCAATTAAACTCAAAGACTGGGGGCGAAACACCTGAATTACATCTGGTAACTTTTCACCACCTGCTAACTGAAGTTGTTCAGTCACCCAACGCGAATTAGCTTGTGACTGGGGACAGGTAGCCACGAACTCAAAGCGGCGAGTCTCGTCACAAATCAACAACTCCCACAATATCTGCCCTTCTGCATCTCGCAGTGGACTACGATAAAAATCAGCCTGCCAAACCAGACCCATTCTCAATACTCTTCCTCTGCGTTCTTTGCGCCTGTATGCTTCAACTCAATTCCTAACACAAAAAGGCTAAGTTAATTTATCTTGTTTTCTGCGAGATACCCCATCTAAGTAGGTTGGCGTTAAAAATTGTCGTTGGGATAAGGCAGGGGGCAGGGGGCAGGGAGCAGGGGGAAAAAGGGTTTTAGCCTTGTTTACTTTTCTTTACACAGTTTAGTTTTATTCTGCCTACCTACTTACTCGCTCAAGGAGGGTGCTAGGGCTAAAGTTTTCGTTCCTTCAGTAAGGAGAAAGCGATCGCACAAATTAAACATTTCTACCTCAGTCTGCACCCGTCGCATCAGCCGTAGAAAATGACCTTCAGTGTCAACACTTAAGGCAATGTAATTAAGGAACATTTTCAGGTAACTTACCCGCGCGCGCTCTGGTATAGTTGAGGCTGTGGGAGTTTGCCATAAACGGTCAATATAGTTGCGTACCTCTACCAAAGGAACAGGTGTGATCTCCTCACCTCGCAAAGCCTGACGAATTTGATTAAAAACCCAAGGATTCCCAATTGCCCAGCGTCCCACCATCACACCCGCAGCACCCGTTTGAGAAAGCACTTCTAGAGCAGTTTTCGCCGAGTTGATATTGCCATTAGCCAGCACTGGACAATTAACCCGTCTCACTGCTTCCGCAATCAAATCATATTTCACCGCCCCGTGATACATATCTTTCACCGTGCGACCATGCAAACTCAGCAAATCAATGTTGTGGCGATTGATTATATCTAGTATTTCATAAAAATTATCTGTATTTTCAAAGCCTACGCGCATCTTCACGGTTAAGGGTTTATCGTTCACAGCAGAACGCAGTTCTCCCAAAATCTGATCTACTTTTTCCGGTTCCCGCAGCAATCCACCCCCAACATTTTTGCGATAGATTCTCGGTGCTGGACAGCCCATGTTTAAGTCTACTCCCGCGATATTATATTTGCAGAGTTCCTTTGCTGTTCTTACTAAGTCAGGAATGCTTTCGCCAATCATTTGAGCAAAAATGGGGCGACCGGTATCGTTTTCGGTGATTGCGGCCAGAATGTTACGATTGAGCCGTGAGGTATCATTGACGCGGAAATACTCGGTAAAAAAGTAGTCAGGACTGCCGTAGTGGGCAATGACCTTCATAAACCAGAGATTTGTAACATCTTGCATGGGCGCAAGAGCGGTGAGCGGTAGGTCTTTCTGAAGCGATTGGGGGAGCGATATCTGGGACATAGAGATTCCACCGTTCAACAAAGCATCACTGTATCAAAATATGGTTACTGAGCTTCATCTTCAATCAAGTTATACTAAAAACGGTTAATATCTCGACTTTATGAGGATAACAAAATTCAAAGCGAAAACTTCAATAAAAACTCTGCGTCACTTTGCGTTTACCTCAGCGAACCTCTGCGTTTAAAAGTAAAGTTTCCAACTGTTTTTAGTATCAAATAAATTATACTTCCTTCCCACTAAAAGAATACGGATTAAATAAACCGCAAAGACGCGTTCGCGGTAGCGTTGCGTTCGCGCAGCGTCTCCTACAGGAGAAGCAAAGAACGCGTTCGCGTTAGCGTTGCGAAGCAAAGGAAGAAGGAAGAAGATAGCTAATCTTACACTGGGAAGGGAGTAGGCATTCCCCATTATGATTGAGTCTGCGGATTTTGTACAAGGATTGAAAATCCAGTTGACGCAGTGGAAAACAAGACTAAAGACAGATAAAGAATCTGCCATAACCAGATTGTAGATAGATATATTTGCACTGCTTCACTGATTAAATTAATGTGATGCCTAGATTATTTGGAATGTAATTATGAGTGCAAAAACTAAAAAACAAAAATCTGATTCTCAAGAGAATACAGAGAATACAGCCACTGCTTCAGGCGGTTATCAAACCCCCCTCCAAGAAGATATTCGTAAAACTGGCGACGCTGAAAAAAGTGATGCTAGACCCACAGCTAGACCAGAAGCACCAGGAGAAGATTCTGTAGCTGGTAGTCCCAATCAGGGTACGGAGTCGCGTTAAGTGAAAATATTCTCATAGGGTGTGTTTTAATTACCCTATTTGATGAAGTAGGTTGGCGTTAAAAATTGTCGTTATGACAAGGCAGGAGGCAGGAGGAAAGAGGTTTTTGGGAACTTTACGTTTAGTTACATAGTACTCTTCGAGAAGCCGCTGCGCGTCTACAGTTTTTTAGTGCCTTTCTACTTAACTGACCAATAATTCCTTGATTGTACAAGCCCCCGGATTTATCCGTGGGGTCAATCCAAAATCCAAAATCCAAAATCCAAAATCCAATGACTACTCCTGCGTGTTGTGCCATTGGCACAAACGCGGGTTTTTGCGTCTGTGCTAATTTGAACAAATTTCCCAGGCTCTTAACTAGCTTTTACATTGATACCCATCAGGTTTTCAATCAGTGCATAAACATCACTGCGGCTGAGTTTTTCCTTACCACTAACCAAAGCGTCAAGAGTACCATGAGCTAAGGCCAGCGGGATTTGGCAAAATTGCAAAGCCGGGCCTGCCGGCAGGGAGTTAGTATAAGCATCTGCCAAGAGGAGATTACGACGTGCATATTCTTGGAGATTGTCGTTATTCCAACCATCTGGGAAAAAGTCTACACCACGGGTTAAATCTTCAGTATTATTACGGAGGATATTCACTGCTTGTAAACCGCGCCCAAACCCAATCGCTTGAGTCCGGTTAGTTTGTGTGCCATCATACCAAGACCATAAATCCGATAGTAACAAGCCGACTGCACCTGCTACCCCAAATGTATATCGGTCTAAGTCAGATTCGGTTTCAATTGTCCAGTTTTTCTCTGCCCAGTAAGCCATTCTATCTGCCATTGCGGCTGTTGCATCCCAAATCCGAGGAGCAATGCTCTCCGGTGCTAATATTGACCATTCTCTAACCCGTAGACTAACTTCTGCTAGAGAATTCTCGTAGCCGCTAAATGCTACTGAAAAAGCATCTACCGGAAAACCATCAACTCCTGCTTGTAATGTCAAACTAATATTTCGCAACAGCTGGGTCTTAGTGGCATTATCCAATTCTGGATGATCTTCAATTTCGTCAATTGCACGCATACACAAGTATGCTGAGGCAACGGCTTCTTGTAATCCTGACGGTAAAATACTAATTGGGATATAAAAAGTTCGACTAGTTTCTTTGAGGATTTGCAATGCATCTCCACGTAAATCCATTTTTTCACTCCTCTCTTTATTTTCACACCACATAAAGTTCGCGTCTTTTGATGATACTGGATTTAGTTTTTACTCAAAAATATGAAAAACTATCTAGTATTTCATCTAAAAATTAATAGTTTATGGTATCGCAATTAACAAAAATCTCAAATTTAGCAAATTCTAGTCTAGTATATAGGTTTTTGGTGACAACAAAGTTTTGTTGCCAAGTTTGATCTAGGCTGATGTAGCAGTCCTATGAGTTATCTGGTGAAAAAGAATGGAGAGACTAAGCATGACAACTCTCGATAAGTGTTATGGATAACCCATATTGAATTTTCACTCCTATGTCTATTGGATTGATGAACAGGACTTACGCAACTGGCTCGCTTTGTAGGGTGCGTCAGATGTCGAAAATATGTTGATTTTTACCGAATTATCGAGTCTGACACATCCGTAAGGGATACACAAAAGTCAAACCAGAATCCTCTATAGCTTGTTTCTCGGTTCGCAATACAAAATATCTAAGTTTTCTTCAGTAATATCACTGTAATACTACTTACTTTTTTTCAGATGCCTTTTGCAGACGCAATAATGTATTGTATACCTGCCGCTTTAAATCACTGTTGTTTTGGAGTTCTAAAGTAATTGCATTGAACCGCTCAATGCTAAGTCCATGATTTTCGACAATTTTCTGAGAGCGGTTACAATAATTAACCGCAATGTCCCTAGCTTTACTGGGTAAAGAATTCATACTGCTGGAGTCGTTACAAACTATCTTGGGTATTTCTTTCTCTCCAATCAGTTTTTTAATTTCATCAAAGGCTTGCTGACGGTCTGGTTCCATTTTTAATACAGATTGGGCATAGTTAGTGACTTCTGTATTGTTAACTGTGATGCTTTGAGCAGCGGCTTTGGAACTAAAACCTAAAGTGCTAAAAATCACACCCGCACTGGTGAGGGTTGCAAATACCAAGGAGTGAGACAGGATTCGTTGGATAGGAATTGGGAACAAGACAAAGTAATTTTCCTGCATAGGATAGGTGACACAGAACTATAGTAAGGATATGATAATAGGTTTGATTTATTTTAGGTGTTTTAAGTTCCAGTGGAAGTGAAATTCGCCTAACTTTTAGAGAATCAGGATAGAAATTTTTTTCTCCCCCAGTCGTAAAACTGCTGACTGAATTTAATTTCCTTGACAGACTTGACAAAGTTCTATGACTTTAGTTTGGAGTGCAGATGTTTCTGAGGCTCCTTGTTTAAGGCTAACTTCTAATTCCAGAAGCAGGGGTAAAGATGAGATTAATTGCTGTACTGAGAGAGACTTGACTTCTTGCTGTAAAAAATAGATGCGTTTGGGGTTATTGATTTCAGCAGCTTGAGCGATCGCTTGAGGATTGCGCTCTCCTGCTTCCATCATCATCTTTACCAATAACCAAGTCCGAAATTGACCGATCAAAGTGGCAACTATCCGCAATCCCGGTTCGGAAGCATTAATCAAATCAGCAACTATTCCCAAGGCTTTGGCTGTATCTCCAGTTCTGATGGCTGCTGATAATTGTAGGGTATTTTGTGTAGTATTTCTAACTAAGGCGGTTACTGTCTTTACGTCTAAAGGTTTGTTGCTACCTGCGATGTAAAGCCGCAATTTCTCCATTTCATTGTACAGAAGCCTGGTATCATTACCCACAGATTCCGCTAACAGTTCCGCCGTCTGGGGAGTTAATTTCACCCCCACAGTTTGAGCAGCTTGATTGACAGCTTGCACCAACAATTCCGTTTTCCAGGGGGGAATGAGGGGAAATTCTCGGAATTCCAGCGCGAATTGTTTCAAAAATTTTGTGGCTTTCAGGCGTTCATCCGGCTTGTTCCGGCTGGTAAGTAATAAAAACGAGTTTTCGGGAATAACGGATAAAGTGCGTTGTAATTCGGCTAAAACATTTTCTGGACAGTGTTGACAAAGGGTAGTATTGATTAACCACACCAAACGCCCACCTGCGCCAAAAGTCGGTGTCATGACTTGATTTAACGCCTGAATCACAGCATCGACTTGTTCTGGGGGGAAAGCAGTATAATTAAAACTGAGCCAAAGAGGATCGAGAATGCGATCGCGCAAAACTGTCACTGCTTTTTCAATGGCAAAATCATCCTCACCCCAGTAAACATAGATTGGCATAGCAATTAAAAGTTAAAAGTTAAAAATTAAAAATTAAAAACCAAATTAATTTGGTCAAATTGAGTAAATTTCCCTACAATCTATCAAGAGAGCGCGAGGCGATGAAGATTGGACGACAACTACCAAACCTACTTAAATCGGGTAGCAAGAATGATGCTACCAGAATTTTACAGAACCCAAGTTCAGCATATCCAGGAATCTTCTAAATTTCAGTCCAATTCTGGAATCAGAGAACCAGCACCTTTTCCTGGCTATACGCTGATTACCCCACCGGCGGGAGAAGATACAGAAAATGCTGCTTTCTACAGCCAAATAGAGACTTATCAGCGATCGCTTTTAGAGTTACCAGTCAACAGTGATTTGATTGTACCTGTACCTCCTGCCAGCTTTCATTTAACCGTAGCAGATTTGATTTGGGATCATGCTTTCCATCATGCCACTCAAAAAAATCCCCAATTTGCTGAGGAATTGAACTCTTGCTTAGGTGATTTGTTTAAGCAACATCAAGAATCCAGGACAAAGGCAGCTAATCCCATTTCCTGGCAAATGCTGGGACTGTTAGTTATGCCCAGGGCTATAGGTGTGTGTTTAGTACCCAAAGATGAACGCTCCTATGAGGAGATTATTCAACTCCGTAGGCTAATTTATCAAAATCGTAAGTTAATGGGCTTGGGGATTGAGCAACACTATAACTTTACAGCCCATATTACATTAGGCTATTTTGGGGAAATTCCCGCTGAACCAGACCGCATCGAACTCAGTACTATGTTATCTGAGTTAAATCAACAATGGCTGTTAAATTTCCCAGAGATTTTAATCAACCGGGTTGAATTGCGGAAGTTTGACAACATGACACATTATTATCGTCAACCAGACTGGATAAGTTTAGATTTTTGAGTAATTTCTAATTCGTAATTCGTAATCCGTAATTAATCATGAATTACGAATTAGAAGTAATATACAGCAGAATTCAGGAGTCAGGAGTCAGGAGTCAGGAGTGAAACTGGCTTGGTGTCTAGGTTTCAAGTTTGATTTTGTACCTCATTGATCTGCAATCTGCTGTATCAGTTTTCAGATCACTACAAAAACAAAGTCTGCCTATTCCTTCTCTTCTCCTGTCGGAGACGCTGCGCGAACGCGGACTCCTTAAAACCCACCCAGCTAACCATCTGGTGGGATGGGAGAGCATTTGACGACTAGATTTTGATCCAAGGCTAAGAAAATTGATACACCCAAAAGAGGACGTGTCGAGTTTTTGTGAAAAAATGACAATAAAAATATGAAAATCATCACGATTAATATTCTTTTTAAACTGAATTATTGGACACAACGCAGACAATTATTAATAGATGGACTCAAAGCCGAAAATCCTGATATCATTGCTTTACAAGAAGTCAGTTTATCAGAAGATACAGCTGCTTGGATAGCAGAACAATTAAATATTCCCTATATTTATAAAGCTATACCCAAAGAGGTATGTGATAGTGATTTACCCTTTGGTTTAGCTATTCTCAGTCGTTATCCGATTGAAAAAACAGCAGCACTAAATTTAGAACATCAGGGAAGAATAGCCCAATATGCACAAATTAAGTTTGATGATAATAAATCAATAGTAATTTGTAACGGTCATTATTTTTGGCATCCCGGTTCTCACAAAAAACGCAATAAACAAATACAAATGATGTTAAATTGGTTATCAGAATTTCCTGAGACAATGCCAATTATATCAGTGGGAGATTTTAACGGTACTCCTGAAACATCAGGAATTGCATTAGTTAAGGAAAAATATCAATCAGCATATCAAGTTTATCATGGAAAAGAGCCAGAATATACTTGTCCGACGATGTTAGATCAAATTAGTTGGAAAAAACGAATCAGACAATTTTGGAGGACGTTAATTTTTAATAGAAGTTGGAAACCTTGGAAAGGAACTTTAGATTATATTTTTATTAATCAGCGTTTACAGGTGCGAGACTGTCGAGTTATTCTTAATCAACCAGCAGCGAATAATCGTTATCTTTATCCTTCTGATCATTTTGGCATTGTTGCTGATTTAGAGATTGTTGATAATTAGATTACAGCAATTTTTGGGTAAATGAAACAATTTTTTTTTATTTCACGCAGAGACGCAGAGGCACAGAGAGAGATTAATTGGATTTTACAAGTGAGCTTGATTTGCTTGCTTAATTACATCACAAGATTAATTAAAATAGCAAATTTCATAGAAAAAGTCAAAATTTTATAAAGTTTTAGGTGAATATCATGAAACTAACCATGTCAGCTATTAGTAAATATAGTTTTGAAGAATTATATGAAATAATGGCAAAAAATAAATTAGAAACAATCTTACAGATTAAAGTTGGTGATTATTATACATCTAATTTAGATTGGGCTGATGCTTACTTATGGGCTTTATTTGTTGGAGAGAGTATAGTCGAGTATTGTGAATTTATTACTGCTGATAGCGAAGGAGACTATATAAATTTTACATTTAAACCACAAGATTTAGTTAAGTTAATAAATAAACTCAAATGGTTCACATTAAGTTATGAAGAAAATTCAACGCAATATTTAGAATTTGAAAATATCTATGATAATTTTAAGGATAGCTTAGAAAAAAGAAAACTATACTTTCCAGATATAGCAGATAGTTATCTTGGTAATATTATGTTAGGTATGTGTGATCTGGGAGATGAAGCAATCCAAAAATTATATACTGAACATCCTGAATTAAAACATGATTTTTTTAGATCATCTGCCAGTAATAATATTGGTTATGATTTTTATGTCTCTGAATCTTCATGGATAGTTCCACTAAACCAAAATGTTCAAGAATTACTTAAACAATATGGTGGACTTAAGAATAAATTGCATAATTTCGAGGAAGCCTATTTTTTATCAGTTATAAATATAGAATTTCACACACCGGGAAGACTTGGTAAACCTTCTGTTAAATGGATTGCACAGTGTAAACTAATTAGAAATGGAAGTTCACTATCAGCTAGCAAAGTTCAGAATATTACAGATGTATTGGTTCAATATGAAGCTAAAGGATTTTGTATAATGACTAGTGGCATCATTGACAGTACCCTATATGATAAACTGGATGCAATTAAGAAAGAAATGGGTATAGAAATAGATGATTGGTGTAATTTAAAAATAGAAAGATTTCTTGCAAATCATCCAGTAATTCGCAATAGGTACTTTCAAATATAAATTTTATATTCCCATGATTTTTTCGTACTTTACTTTGATAAATGCTGTCTTACCCAATTCCTAAAACTTTTAATAGTCGCATTTCTCCCAGCAGTTTTACTCTTCTCCAAAAATCGAGGAATCACTTCAATCAAAGGTAAACCGGGAAAATTCAAACTTGACTGAGACTCAACATAATTACCATCTTCTAAAAGATTAATTTGTAACTTACCGTTCTCAAACCTCCACAACTCAGGAACTTGTAAAGCTTGATGTATATTTGTATGAGTGCGGGAAGTAATATCAATTTCTAAAGCTAAATCTGGAGGAGGATCTATTGTTAAATCTAATCGCTTTTTCCCACGAATTAAAGCTTCATTTTTAATATAAAAACATTGATCAGGTTCTATACCTTTCTCCATAAATTGATTTTTAAAAGTTGTAGAACCAAGACATCTAAATTCAATATCCAATTCTTCCAACAATGCCTTAACTAAATCGCTAATAATTTCTTTATCGTCTTCATGTTCTGGCAAAGGAGCCATAATTTCTAACATTCCTCTGTCATAAGCAATTCGCGCAGCACGATGTTCTCCTAATTCTTCCAGAATTGCTTCTAACTCTGTCCAAGTGACATCTTCCAATAAAACTCTTTGTCCAGGGGGTACATGAATGCGCTTTAATTCCAACAACATCATTTCCACTCCTTGGAAAATATCAAATATTCTAAAACTAGTATAAATCTCTCTTTTCTCTCTCCGCGCCTCTGCGTCTCTGCGTGAGAAAAAATCTGAAAAACAAAATATCAATCCCTTGGGATTTTAACTAAATTTACCAAAAAGTCAGAACAATGTCAATATCAATCGCTGAAAAAACCAAACTTCGTAAAATAATTGAGAATAGTATCAATAATATTGAGAATATAGCCTACTTATTGCAAAAATTGCCAAGTCCACAAATTTTATAAAAATTGATATAAGCAAAGTTGATTAACTGCCAATTAAAGAAAGAGGGTGGGGAAACCCCACCCCTACGGATTAACGTTTTACCAATTTCTTCGCCATCTTGCGGAGACGAATAGATTCAGGTGTAACTTCCACCAATTCATCTTGAGCGATGTACTCTAACGCCCGTTCCAAACTCATGTCTATGGGTGTTTGTAACTGGACAAGTTCATCACCACCAGCCGCACGGTGGTTGGTTAATTGCTTGGTTTTACAAACGTTCAATTCCAAGTCTTGAGGACGATTATGTTCACCGATAATCATGCCTCTGTAAACCTTAGTTCCTGGACTGATAAAGAATGCGCCTCTATCTTCAGCATTTTTCATGGCGTAGAAGGTAGAAACACCTTCTTCAAAGGAGATTAAAACGCCTTTGTTCCGGGCTTCAATATCACCAGATAAGGGACGATAATCAAGGAAACTGTGATTCATGATGCCTTCACCACGAGTCATCCGCATGAATTCACCACGGAAACCAATTAAACCACGAGCGGGAACGATAAACTCTAGTTGAGTGCGATCGCCACCTCCGGGCTGCATATCTTGCATTTCCGCTTTCCGTTGTCCCAACCGTTCAATACAACTACCAACTGCATCGGCGGGAACGTCCAATGCTAGAAGTTCGTAAGGTTCGCAAGGTTGACCGTTAACTGTGCGGTAAATTACTTGAGGTTGAGATACTTGAAACTCAAAACCTTCACGACGCATGGTTTCGATTAAGATGCCTAAGTGTAATTCACCCCGACCGGAAACCAGGAATTTATCAGGTGAGTCGGTTTCTTCAACACGTAACGCCACGTTGGTTTCTAACTCGCGGAATAAGCGATCGCGAATTTGTCGAGAAGTCACCAACTTACCTTCTTGACCTGCAAAAGGTGAATCATTCACCCAGAAGGTCATTTGTAAAGTTGGTTCATCTACCTTAATTAAGGGTAAAGCTTGGGGTTCATTGGGATCTGTAATAGTTTCCCCAATGTAAGCATCAGCAAAACCAGCCACAGCCACAATATAACCTGCGGTGGCTTCTTCCATGTCTACCCGCTTCAAGCCTTCAAATCCCATCAACTTGGTAATTTTACCCTTAACAATGCTGCCATCTTCTACCACCAAAGCAGCTTGTTGTCCGGTACGGATAGTCCCATTGTGGATTTTACCAATGATAATTCGTCCTAAATATTCAGAATAATCTAGGGTAGTAACTTGCAATTGCAGAGGTTTGTTGGGATCTCCCACTGGTGCGGGGACATGGCGGAGAATTGCATCAAATAGGGGCTGCATATCTACCCCTTCTGCTTCCAAAGTTTCTTTAGCGAAACCAGCCATACCGGAAGCAAACAGATACTTAAAGTCGCACTGGTCTTCATCTGCTCCTAATTCCAAGAACAGATCCAATACTTTATCAACAGCAACGTGAGGGTCAGCTTGGCCCCGGTCGATTTTGTTAATAACTACGATAGGACGCAGACCTTTTTCCAACGCTTTTTTCAACACAAAGCGGGTTTGGGGCATGGGGCCTTCGTTGGCATCGACAATCAGCAGACAACCGTCAACCATGCCGAGTACCCGTTCTACTTCACCGCCGAAGTCAGCGTGTCCAGGGGTATCAACAATATTGATTAGGGTTTCTTTGTAGCGAACCGCTGTATTTTTAGAAAGAATCGTAATCCCTCGTTCCCTCTCCAAAGCGTTGGAGTCCATGACACAATCCGGAACGTCTTCGCCTTCGCGGAAAATGCCGGACTGTTTGAGGAGAGCATCAACCAAGGTGGTTTTACCGTGGTCAACGTGAGCGATGATGGCGACGTTACGAATTGGGAGCGTCATAGAGGCTTGGGGTGAACTTTAGGGTTTTTAGATTAAGAAGCTAAATGTTTGGCTGTTGTAACAGAATCGGGGATGATTTGCCAATTCTGTAACGAACCTTTAATAATTCTAGCGCAATTGTCACAATTATTGTTGTTTTGACAATAACTGGCAAGAGCATTTTTTGGGTTTAGGGATGGTTGTTAGGGTTTTCCACAAGCAAACCTTCACTAGCAGCGGCTGTATTTAATTCTTTATCAGCAGATATAAAAGTCAATAAAGGTAAATTATTTGCTATGCAAAGAGTATTGATGGCTTTACCAGCAGCTAATTGAACTGCGTCATAACCTCGTAAA
This sequence comes from Anabaena catenula FACHB-362, assembly GCF_014698735.1. Lineage (GTDB taxonomy): Bacteria > Cyanobacteriota > Cyanobacteriia > Cyanobacteriales > Nostocaceae > Anabaena > Anabaena variabilis_A. Next base: position 2,117 of record NZ_JACJTQ010000013.1, on the reverse strand, counting down.
CCATATTTTTCTGCCAATGACATTCCTGAATTAATGATACTGTCTGTAATTTCCAGAACCTGATACTCAGATTGGATATCATTTCTCAACTGATGATATACTGCTGTCGCATCTGTAGAACTGATACTTCCACCACGAAATCGCCTACTAATCGCCGCAGTAATCTCCACAGAGGTAATAGCTGCAATAAACACATAATTTTTTAGGGTAGGATTGAACAAACTCACAACCCAAGCTGAACCGATTTCTGCAACATAGCGTTTAACTAACGCACTACTATCTAAGAAATAAACTGCCATTTAGCGGCGTTCCTCAATGATAGTTTGAGAAACAGGCTTACCCTGTACCTGAATGAGTTTTCTTTCTTGTTCTTGACTGTCAGCAGGGTGCTTAATTTGTTTTACTAAACCAGAACTTAAAAGTGCTTGATGAAATTTTGTGATTTGATGCGCTTGTGCTTTATCAGTCAGACATATTTGGATAGCTTGATTCAGCTGTTGTAGTTCATCTTGTTCTAAACTATCAAGCTGATTGAGAATTTCGTTAAGAATGGTTTGTGGCATAGGTTTTCAAGATTGATGGGGTATATGTTTACTACTTTAGACTCATGTGATTGGTAATAACAAAGACTCTTCAATCTCCCGTTTTGATTCAGGAGATATTTTAGTTTCAGAATTATTCAAACAATCTAATATGCCTTGATTTGCTTTGTAATACTGGTTGAGGATTGTTTTCTGGTCTTTACTAAATTCCAAATCATAATCAATCAATTTTATTACTTTCTTTAGCCAGTCTTGACCATGAGTTTCTCTCCAAACATCAAATGCTTCTTTATCTGTCTTCGGATTGGGTAGTTCAGCCTGAAGTTTTCGCAAAGCTTGCTGTAGTTCCGGCTCAAAATTAATCGTGAAGATGGATGCCAGAACATTAGCCGAGTCATGATTAGTATTATACTTAAATGCGAGGTCAAGACCAATATCAGTCGCACGATTAGTAAAGCCAAGAAAAAACTGACGAACTTTGGAATTACTATTTATATTAGGATCAAAGTTACTGACAAAACCTCGACCAAGGATACGGATGAGAGAAAGATAAAAAGCTCTAACTTTTGTTGGCTGGTCAGAATTAACTAAAGAAGATTTCTTTTGTATCCAAATCAATAGCTGCTGTAATTTCTCATCTTGTGCCACCAAAGCATCTGCTTCTACCTTCTTTTGGCGCAAAAAATCAGCAGATTCCTCAGTGTTCATTGAACTAATTATTGATAAATAGTCCTCTGAAGATTGATTTTCCGTGTATTGATTATCAGTCATTATCTCATCAACAGTTTGCTTAATGAATCGCTCAATAAGCCAATTGCTTAAAAGCTTAAAATTTCGACCATACTCTATATATATTGCGCCAAGTAAAGCTTCAAACATTTCGCCAAAAAGGTCTTTTTGCTGGCATTCATCTTTTTGTTGTGCGCTTCTTCCTAGTAGGCATAAATCACTCAGTTTCAACTTTCGTGCAAATTTGTAACACTTCTCCCTACTTACAATTTGACATTTAATATCTGTGATATAACCTTGATTCAATTCCGAAAAAGAACCATGCAAATAGTCAACAACAATAGCACCTAAAAGAGAATCACCCAGAATTGCTAATCTTCTGTATTCGCGTTCCTGTTGGTCTTTTTGCTGTTGATTTTTATTAGTCTCATAAATTCGTGAAGGATGAGTCAAAGCACTTTCCAGCAACTCTGTCTTTTGAAAATCGGGAATACCAATAACTTGTTTAACTGAATCAATATTTATACTCATGTTTTTATCTGCACCTGTAAATTCTTTTAGCTAATACTACTCAAAATTAGCCATATTCTACCACTTCATTGAAGATATAAGGGTGTGTTAGGCTTCCGTAAGGCACCATCAAAACTCTGCGGTGAAACCATCGTGGTATGCTTCTTTCCGATACAAAAAAGCTAACAAATGCTAACAATTGTCCGCTTTTTCTTCCTGTTTCCACCTAGAAGTGTCGGCACTATCCAGTCTACAGGCTAACACGACTAATCTAGCCGCTTTTTGTCTTAAATTAATAGCAGCATTCAAATCTCTATCACACTCAAAACCGCAGTA
>NZ_JACJTQ010000012.1 GCF_014698735.1 Anabaena catenula FACHB-362 | reverse complement strand
GGCATCTCTAACGCTTATTTTAGCGTACCAGCCAGCTACCTTTGCATTGGGGCATCTCACTTTTAAAAGCAGTGGCAGTAACACTTTAGCTATTTCCGGAGATGTCTAATATGTCTTTGGCAGATTTGGAGGTTTTGATAGTCTTGTCCAATCTTTCTAAAACAAAGGCAGTAGCTACCCCCAACACAATGCCACCAATTAATCCTTGCAGTAAGTTTATATACTGACGGCTTCTAATTGGCACACCTGGAATTAAGGCAGGTGTAACAATCCTAGCATTACTGACTTGGAGATTTTCCGCTACTTGCAGTTCCTGATACCGAGCCAACAGGTTTTGATAGCTTAAATCAGTTGCAGCTATTTCCCGTTCTAACTGGCGTTGCTGCAATTCTAGCTGTGGTAAGGTATTAGCCCTTTGTCTGTAAGATTCAATCACTCCAGCTAAAGATTTCAGTCGTACCTGCAAACTCAGTCTCTCTGCTTCAACATTGGCATAGTTGCCCAGAAGCCCTTGTTGTAAACCTTGAGGTCTGAGTTGGACAATTTTTTCAGGTTCTACGCTTTGATTCAAACGCCCTGATTTACCTATAAAGCTTTGTTCTATTCGCTTCTTCAGTTCTTTCCTGAGAATCACTTCCTCTTTTTTCAAATCCATTATTGTGGGGTGAGTATCAGTCAAGCGCAAACCTATAACTTGTATCTTTTGCTGAACATCTTGCAACTGTCCCAGAACTGCCACTGTTGATGGAGATTCACCCACAAACCCTGCAACCACAGCATCTTGAGAAGCAACACCAAATAATTTCTGGATTGATTGCATTCGGGCTGTTTGCGAAGATAGATCCGATCTAGTTGCAGCTACTTGTTTATCTAAGTCAGTCAAAATTGCCACACTGGCTGAGGCTTCTGCTTTCAGGTCTAAAACTCTATTCCGCTGTTTAAACAATTGTAGTCTGCGTTCAGATGCTTGTAATGCAGCTTTCCTCAAGGGCAACTGTTGGGCAATAAAGTCTCTAGCAGACCTGGTTTGAGCGCGGTTCGCATTGATATCATTTTCTATATAGACTTTCATTAAAGTGTTTACAACTGAAGCCGCTATTCTGGGATCAGTACTTGTATAATATACTTCCAGAATATCTGTGTTTTCAATATTTTTGACTTCCAGGTCTTTCAAAAACACTAGAGGGTTAATATTGAGGCGAATGGCATTGATGGTCTTTTCAGCTAAGGGCAGAGAACGCAAAACTGCTACTTCTGTTCCTAATGGTCTACCACTGACTGAATTCTCTAATTGTCCTAATTGGTTACCTACTCCTGTGAGGGTAGAGGTAGAGTTCTTTTTCAGTACTAACTGGCCTCCTGCCTGATAAATGGGCGTTTCTAGTACAGTTTTAACTATACTCAAGGCCAAAAGGCTTAGAAAAACTATAGAAGTGGGCAACCAACGCCGCTTAAGTATTGACCAATAGCGCAAATATTCTTCCATATTCTTGTTAATGAGTTTGAATTTTATTTTTTTTGTTCTCAGATTTTGATTTCTGTGTTCTTATCGACTCAGCAAAGACTATCTTTTACAGAGTTGCATATTGAATCTTAGTCTAGAAAAGTGCTTTGATTAGACAAATTATGCCAACTTTACACTAAAAAGAAAGCTTAGTAAAAAATATTACAGATTTTTAATAGATACATCCTTTGGCATAGATGTTTAGTTTGCCTAAAATCAATGTGTTTGTCAATACACTAGTCAAGATTGCTCCATCAAACTTTACAAGGGCATTTAGGCAGAAATTTGTGAACTATTTCTTTATTATCAGGATAAATACGTAAAATTTAGATAAAGATCATTGACATGGGTTGTCTCAAATGTAAAATAAAAAACTAAGATAACACTTGCTTATGTCATGATTTTTCTTTTGTGTTTGTAGTTGTTTTTATAAGCTTGCTTATAAGTAAACAACCGCTTACAACTTAGTGAAGCTCAGTAATTACATGCTAAAAAAACAATAAATTCAATAAAATTCAGATATTGCCTCCAAACATAGAAGTTCTACAATCAACAACAGGAAATGACAAAACAAAAACAAGAAAGACTGCCAAAAAAGCCCATAGAAATAACAGACGGGATTGAAAATCTGTCTTTCTCATTGTTGCAGTTGCTTGGCTATATTCTTCTCATATTTTCTCTCATTGACTACCTTGCTATCCTCATACCCCCACGGTTGACAGATCCGGCATGGGAATTTCAAGCTATTGGACAAATGGTAGATCACGTCTGGTCTATCTTGCTGGGTTTAACATTTATATTTTTGCATAACAAAGGTAGTATCCTGAAATCAAGACAAATCCCTATTCTCAAACTTTTATCTTGGGTTAGTTTAATAATAGGAATATTTTATCTGCTGATGTTGCCTTTAGGAATTAATAATAGCTTAACACTCTATAGGAATATTAATAATCAATTTCTAACTCAACAGGGGCTACAACAAGAGCAATTGCAAAAAGTAACTGAAAAACTGAAGACAACCAACTCTCCTCAAGAATTAGCTAATTTAGCCAGAATTTTAAATTTGCCTAATGAAAACGGAGTTAGTCAATCTCCTCAAGAATTGAAAAATAAAATATCTCAACAAATTCAAACAGCTGCTCAAAACTCTGCCGCTACTGCTAACGCTGCCAAGCGAGAACAGATAAAAAATCTACTTAAAAGTGCTGTGAGAATCAATTTAGGAACAGTAATCTCAGGTGTTTGCTTGATTATGTTCTGGAATTTGACTCGTTGGATACGCATTATCGATAAAAATCTTGGATAAGAATGGAAGATAGAAATGTTCATCAGTAGCCAAAAACTGAACCAAGCCAAACAAGCATTTTTGCTCAGATTCAAACCCTTAATGCAAACTGAGCAATTTTACTTGCTTGGTATTTTTACAACATTGGCTGTCTTGCATTTAGATATAATTAGAAACCACCCCCTTGAAGGTGAACAAATTACATTTTATGCAGTTTACTGGGTAGGTATTTTATATTTACTTTGGCAAAATCAGCGACAAGAGAAAACTCCCACATGGTTCTCTAGCTGCTTAGGTTTAGGATTGCTATTTGTAGTCATAATTAGACCGCTAAATCTATGGCATTTAGACCTAATGCTATTTAGATTCGGTCCGATTATCGCTGGATTGGGTTTAGGTTTACTATCTTTTGGCTTTTTAGGAATCAGGCATTATTGGCGCTTATTTTTGTTATTGTGCTTAATGCTTTTTCCTTTTAATTTTATCAATGGAATTTTCGATTCCCGGTTACATTTTAATGAAGTAACTGCAACTATATCCGCTTTTTTACTCCACTATCTAGGTTTTGGTGCTACTCATTCTGGAACTTTAGTAAAACTGCCTACAGGTCAAGTAGAAGTTCTTTATGCCTGTACTGGTGGAGCATTAATTTTGTGGCTACTACAGCTAACCCTACTGATTATGGTAGTAGTTGTTACCCTAACTGGGAAACAGAGATGGGGATTAGTTATATCTGCCGTCGCTACGGGATTTTTAGTTGGCTGTATTCGTGTAGCTTTGTTAGCTGTGGTAGTTAATAACCGCAACCAGTTTGACTATTGGCACGGACAGTCCGGGGGAACAATTTTTATAGCGATCGCAACTATTACTTTTGCAGCCTTATGTAACTGGATACTGCCAGTGGAAGTTTTAGCTTCGACAGAAACCCCATTACTAACTACCACAGTCACCCTAGAGCCAAAGAGACGCTTTCTGCTTGCTGCTACCTGGGTGGGGATTATATTGACTGCTATCTATTTAATAGCCAGTAAAAGACCCCTAAGTGCTGCTATTTTTCCAGATGCGTTAGCGATGCGCTCCAGAGAAATCGCTCTCAATAGCTGGCAACAAGTCAAATTTAAGCCTCTGGGTCAGCAAAAATATAAAAATGCGATGACTGATAAGTTTGTATTGGTAGAATCTGGAACAGACTACAGCTATCTCAAAAATGGTCAGAAGTTGGAATTGCAGATGCGTTATGTGATCAATACTAGAGGTGATCAAAACCCCTTTTTGCTCCAGCTAAGTCCAGACTTAGTTAAAGATAGTCAGAAAAACCTGAGACAGCTAAAAGGAGTTGGCCACTATGCACTTTATAGTGACAGCAAACAAGCTTATCTGACAGCCTGTATTAATCCCCGTGGAGGTAGTACTTTGACTTCATCTCAATTTATGCAAAATCGGTATAAATACGATATTACCTTAAACCATTTACTACCTTGGATTTTGGGTCAGGACGTTCTCAGAGATGACCGCTGTATATGGACACAATTATCTGTTCCCTTAAATGGATTACTTGCCACTGATATTTATACGGTGTTAGAATCGATTTGGAATGATAATTATGGTACTTGGCAATCTTTGTTTTCAAGAAAATACTGAGTACTCTACTTGTTATACGCCATTCTATTTAGCTGTATGTCAGATCAGCCTGTTCAAGTTCACAAATTATCAGAGCGTGTAAATTTCAGGGTAGAAAGTCGGTACTTTATCAAAGTACGACATTATTATTAGACTTTTCCAAAATCAACTAACTATAGCAATCCGATTTGATTCCTGTATCCCTTAAGCGAGTCCTAGTCATATCTAATTGCATGGTCAGGCAACAGGGAACGGCAAAGAGAAAATAAGGGATAGAACTGTACCGAGTCTTGTAAGCCCAAAGCCCAGGCTGCGCCAACAAGAATCAAAAGGGAGTTCCATAGCTGCTCAGTAATTTTCAATAAATACAGAAGAGTATAAATCTGTTTATCTGGACTCGACTAGAGTGACTCGTGATCGTTTTTCCGTGATTAACCAGGTGTTTTGCTTTTTATCTTAAAACCATGTCGAAAACATCAAATTATCGGATTATCCATTTGTCTAAATATTATCCTCCAGACCGAGGTGGAATAGAAACACACGTACAAACTCTAGCGCAAACTCAGGCCGCTTTAGGTGCGGAAGTTCATGTAGTTTGTGTGAATGCTTTTAATCAGCAAGGACAGTTATCTAGCAGCACCCAGACTGTAAAGGAGATGGATGGAAATGTCAGTGTGACAAGGATGGGTAGGCTGTTATCATTAGCCAGATTTGATGTCTGTCCAGAACTTCCCAAAAAAGTATGTCAACTAGTTACAGAACCAAATACCTTACTGCATCTGCATACACCTAATCCTACAATGCTGATGGCTTTAACAATGTTGCATAGGCGTGTACCTTTGATAATTACCCACCACAGCGACGTTATTAAACAGAAAGTTTTGAAGTATGGATTACGTCCATTTGAACATCTAGTTTACAGTAGAAGCTCACAGGTTTTAACCACAAGTTCACCGTATATTCAAGGCTCAAAATTTTTACGTTTTTATCGTGATAAATTGAGTTATCTACCACTTGGATTGGATGCTTCAAATTACAGTCAACCGAATAAAAAAGCTATTGCTTTCAGTCACAATCTCAAGAAAAAATATCCTGGGCCAATTTGGTTGGCAGTTGGTAGATTAGTCTATTACAAAGCGTTGCACGTAGCAATTGAAGCTCTCACTATGGTGAAAGGAACACTGGTAATAATTGGTGTTGGTTCTTTAGAACAAGAACTAAAAACTCTGGCCAAGAAACTAGGAGTAGACAAGCGTATTGTTTGGTTAGGTCACGTGAACGAGGATGAACTTGTCGGTGCTTATCATGCTGCAACCAGTCTTTGGTTTCCTTCTAATGTCCGTAGCGAGGGTTTTGGGTTAGTGCAAGTAGAAGCAATGGCTAGTGGTTGTCCGGTAATTAATGCCAATATTATCTGTAGTGGAGTACCTTGGGTGAGCCGACATGAACAAGAAGGTTTAACTGTACCAATTAACAACCCAGTAGCTTTGGCTGAAGCTTCACAACGTCTACTTTCTGAACCGGGCTTGCGTCAGCGACTAGCAATAGCAAGCCGCAAACGAGCAGAATATTTTAACCACACAACTATGGCGCAACGCAGTTTTAAATTCTATGAAGAAGTTTTGCATCAAGAACGCAACTATGCAGGTATACCAAAACCAGTAGATTTGTTATGAAAGTTCTGCACGTTTATGCGGGAAATTTGTTTGGTGGGATAGAAACGCTGCTGGTGACATTAGCAAAAGAACAAAGTTTATGTTCACAGATGCAGCATCACTTTGCACTATGCTTTGAAGGGAGATTGGCCAAGGAATTGCGAAACTTAAGTGCAAAGGTGCATCTGTTGGGTAAAGTCCGGATAAGCCGTCCTTGGACAGTGTGGAAAGCTAGGCAGCAACTCCAACAACTATTGAAGCAAGAAGGATTTGATCTAGTTATTTGTCATTCTTGCTGGCCGCAAGCAATTTTTGGGTCTGTTGTTAGAGCTAACAATCTACCATTAGTCTTTTGGTGTCATGATGTGCCTAATGGTGAACACCCTCTGGAACGTTGGGCTAAGTTAGTCCCACCGGATTTAGTAATTGCGAATAGTCGTTATACCCAAGCATCTGTGCCAAAACTCTATCAGACTCAAAGCGATACTCTTTATCTGCCTGTAGCCTCTCCAAGTATTGATAACCATGCCTCAAATCGCCATGCTGTCAGAGCCGAACTCAATACAGCTGAAGATGCGGTAGTGATTATCCAGGCATCTCGTCTGGAGCGCTGGAAGGGACAAAGTATGTTAATTTCTGCTTTAGGGCAGTTACGCGACCTACCTGGTTGGATATGTTGGATAGCTGGAGGAGTACAACGCCCCCATGAGGCTGAATATTTAGAAGAACGAAAGGTACAAGTACAGGAACTTGGTATTGCCGACCGTGTGCTATTTTTAGGACAACGGGCTGATGTACCATGTTTGTTGGCTGCTGCTGACATTCACTGTCAACCTAATACAGGAGCAGAACCTTTTGGTATTGCTTTTATAGAAGCTCTGTATGCAGGTTTACCAGTGGTGACAACAGCTATGGGCGGGGCTATGGAAATTGTCGATGATTCCTGTGGGCGTTTGATTCCAGCCGATGATATTGATGTTTTGAGTCAAACTCTAGGAATATTGATTTCTAGTTCTAATGAAAGAGCATCTCTAGCATCTGGGAGTAAAGCACGGGCTGAGTATCTTTGCAATCCAGAAAAGCAACTTACTCGGCTTTATAGTTTGCTTTCTCAAGTTATCGAAAAAGAGGCTGTCGCATGATTTCATCTGATGAGGGAAAGCAAATAGCATCAATGAATGTGGAAAACCGGGCATTACAAAGCCTTGGCGGTAGTAGTGATCCTGTGTACCAAATGGTAGCTAAAACGGTAAAACAACTACATCCTGATGATGGTGTACTTGTAGATGTGGGTTGTGGTAGTGGCAGGCTGTGGTCATTTGTGAGCGATGCCTACGGCGGTAAACTACGCATTAACCGCTATATTGGTGTAGATGTTGTCCGCTATGCTGACTTACCAGCAGAAATAGAATTTATTCCCTTTGACTTAGATATTGGTAAAGCACCTTTACCAGATGGATTTGCTGATGTAATCTGTGCAGTGGAAACTATTGAACATTTAGAAAACCCACGGGCTTTTGTGCGAGAATTGGTTAGGTTAACCAAACCAGGAGGATTGGTAATTGTCACTACACCGAATCAGTTGAGCTTGTTGAGCAAATTGACTCTAATTCTAAAAAATCAGTTTAACGCATTTCAAGAAGCACCAGGTCTTTATCCAGCACACATCACAGCTTTATTAGAAATTGACTTAATAAGAATTTTTATAGAGTGTGGTCTAAGCAAGATTCAAATAGATTACACTAATTCTGGTCGTTTGCCTTTTACACCGTGGCACTGGCCAACAAGTCTCGGTTTTGGCGGTCGGGCTTTTAGTGACAATATTCTTTGTGTGGGGCAAAAAAATTAAGGATATGTTGAAAGAAATTATCAAACAGATTTTTGCATTTTTTGATTATGAACTGAGAAAACGTTCCCGTTATTTTGTAGATGCTTTTCAAGACCAAAAGAAACTGCTAGAACAGCAGAATGTGCAGTTTATTTTTGATTGTGGAGCTAATATTGGTCAGACAACAGCTAAGTATAGAAAATTATTCCCAAATGCAACGATATACTCATTTGAACCCACACACAAAACCTTCAATATTCTCGATGATACTGAACTCACAGATACCTCAGCAATTGATCGAGCAATATCTATTGCAAAAAGTTATGCTGATGTAGGTGCAATTGCCTTTCACCAACTCTGTTTTGATGGAACATCTCACGCATTTCAGCCAGCAAATGTGGATTATTTATCCTATATTGTGACACCAGCTTTTTATGGCTGTCTGATACGTAGAGAAGCTCTATTAAAACTAGAAATTGGCTTTATTGAAGAATTCAATTATTACTATGAAGAAGTAGAATTTACGCTACGGCTATTAGATGCAGGATATAAAGTTATTTATGATCCTGAACTAAAAATTATACATTATGCTGATGAGAGAGGCCGAAATTGGCAGAGAATTAGGCGTTTATGGGCGCGTAATGCCATGCTGACCACACTTTTAAGATATCCTTGGTTGGCAGTTTTCCCGGCATTAATAGCTACTCTGATTACTTTTCTGCGGATGAAAGATGAAAGAGAGCAACGCGATTGGGCTGGGGTATTTTGGATAGTTAGCAGTTTGACTAATCTCCTACCTTTTGCCTTATCCAATCGCCAGCCTATAAAAAACCAGACTCTGAAGTTATTCAAACAACTTCGCCGTAAACCAATGCCTGTTTTACCTCAGGAAGTAAATAACTTTACTTAATTACATGGCTCTAAAAACAGATCAGCACTTACCCCTTTCATCTCCTATAATTGCAAAACTAAACTGGACATGGGCGCACACATTCATACTCCTACAGTTTTCCCTGCAAATATTACTCTTATTTCCGGCAATCGGGGTTTTCCGAGTACCAATGCGGATTGCTTCCTTTGCCCTCGGTTTATTTTTATTAGTGTGGCTACCTACAGCAGAAAAACAAAAACATCCAGCAACTGAGCCAGCAATTATAGTCCTAGCAATCATGCTGCTACAGTTTTGCCTAAATCCTTATATTAATTCGGTAACAGCTGGGGTAGCTCAAGGAGCAATGTATCTTGCTATTCTCAGTCCTCTTTTTTGGGTCAGAGGGTTAAAAATGACACCCAAGGCTTTTGAAAGCTTAATGTTTATGATGTGGGGCATTAATACATTAAGTGCCATTGTTGGGGTGTTACAGGTATACTATCCAGGGAAATTTGAGTTAGCTCTTTCTACTGCGATTCAAAATAGCGCCTTTGGCGGAGATAACTTGTTGATCACTTTAGCTAATGGTACACAGGTATACAGACCAATGGGCTTAACTGACGTACCAGGAGGTGCAGCTAATTCTGGTTTATATGCTCTTTTATTCGGGGTTGTATTTGCGCTCAAACATAAAAACCCGATTTTAAGGATTGCTGGCATTAGTAGTGCTGCCCTTGGTTTATTTTGCATATATCTAACTCAAATTCGTTCTATTTTGGTATTGGCTGCTATTTCTATGGTTGTTTTGGCAATGGTCTTAATCAGGACAGGTCAAGTTGCCCGTGCGACAGCAATGATATCAGGTGTGACGGGCTTGTTTGCAGGTACATTTTTTTGGGCAATAGCCATTGGGGGACAATCAACACTACAACGCATAACTAGCTTATTTGCTGCTTCTCCTCAAGAAGTTTACCAACAAAATCGCGGGGGGTTTTTGCAAAATACTCTTGAGAATTTATTGCCTCAATATCCTTTGGGAGCAGGTTTGGGGCGTTGGGGGATGATAAATGGCTATTTTGGTGATAATGCCGACCTGGTATCTCAACCAATTTGGGTAGAAATCCAGTGGACAGCATGGTTGCTAGATGGGGGAGTGCCACTAATATTTGCTTACATTTTTACCATTTATTGGGCTTGTCAGACAGCATGGAATATTGCTATCAATCGCAAATTGGGAGATTTTGCCCTGTGGGGAGGGTTAATTTTTGCTTATGACATTGGGGTAGTGGCGCTTACTTTTAACTACCCTGTTTTTATGAGTCAGGGTGGTATGGAGTTTTGGTTACTGAATACAGCTCTGTTTGTAGCTGCTAATCATATTTTGGATCAAAAACCCGTAGATGTGCAGTGATGAAGTCTTATTTACTAGTAACAGGTGATTTTGTCAAAACTGGTGGCATGGACAGAGCCAATTTTGCTTTAGCTGATTACTTAGCAAGGCAAGGTGAACAAGTACATTTAGTAGCTCATCGGGTAGCTAGTGAGTTATTAGCTTATCCTAATGTTAAATTTCATCGAGTACCAAAGCCAGGGAATTCTTATCTCCTCAGCAGTCCTTTACTGAATCGGATGGGGCGCAATTTAGCACAGCGTCTATCTGCAAATGGTGGTAGAGTCTTGGTCAATGGTGGTAATTGCCAATGGCCAGATGTGAACTGGGTACATTATGTTCATGCAGCTTACCAACCTAATAATAAAGCTGGGTTATTGCGTCAGTTGAAGGGTTCGGTTTCACGTCAGATGTTTTTAGATGCAGAAAAAAAAGCATTAAACTCTGCGCGGGTAATTATTGTGAATTCAGACCGTACTAAACAAGATTTGATTGAGAAATTAGCGATTCCTGAGCAAAAACTGCACACAGTATACTATGGCATAGATCCGCAAGTCTTTTATCCAGCGACACCAGAAGAAAGAATAGCACTACGTCAGCAGCTAGAATGGCCAGAAGATAAGGCAATTGTAGTATTTATTGGTGCTTTGAGCGATCGCCGTAAAGGATTTGATACTCTGTTTGCAGCTTGGCAACAGTTATGTAAATCTCCGGATTGGGATGCTGAATTGGTAGTGATTGGTGTTGGTGCAGAACTACCTCTATGGCAGCGTCGCGCTGCTGATGCTGGTATTTCCAATATTCATTTTTTGGGTTTTCGTGCTGATGTGCCGAAATTGTTGCAAGCTGCTGATTGTTTAGTTGCTCCAACTCGTTATGAAGCTTATGGTTTGGGGGTGCATGAAGCCCTCTGTTGTGGTTTACCAGCGATAGTCAGTGCTGATGCTGGTGTTGCGGAACGCTATCCCCCACAGTTGCAAGACTTGTTACTTCCTAACCCGGAAGATGCCGTTAATTTGGCAACACGGCTGCAAAAATGGTACAAAGATAGAAAATATTATAGTAACTTAGTATCTTCTATTTTACAGGAATTAAGGGCTTATAGTTGGGATGACATGGCAAAGGTGATACTAGAAACAATCCCGGAATAAAGATGTAATTATATTTGCCTGATTACTCACCTAAAATATCCTGAGTAATGACATTGTTGTGAAAAATCTAACTTTGCCATATTCTAGGCTAAACACTTTCTACACGACGCTGTATTAAAACAACAAATGCCGTATGAATTTTTTTTCTCAATGGCAATGGCAATTTTTCTGTAAAAGATTCCAAAGACTCAACCCATTGGCGCGGTAAAAATTTCAATAAGTACCTTGATTTTATATGACCATTAGTTATTGAGTTAGTAATCAATCTTGCATCTAAGATAGATAGACCAATTTGTTTAGCAAAATCTTCGATTTCATCTAAGTATAGTAAAAAGATATGACCATCTGCATTAGGCTGAAACTGTATAGATTCAAATTGACTAGGGTCAGGACAGTCAGAAAACTTTGGTAACCGATTTAAGAAATATTCACCGTTAGGAGTGGTCATGACAATATAACCATTTGGTTTAATCATCTCAGCAATCTTTTTTAGAAATTCATCAGGATGAGCAACGTGTTCAATGACTTCGGCAATTAATACAACATCAAACTCGGATGCAAATCCTAAATCAAATACATTTCCAGGAGCATAATGAATATTACCTGATTCTCTTTTTAATTCCACATAATCAATCAATTCTTCACGCAAATCATTCCATGTAACTTCGTAACCTAATTCCGCAAGAATTAAAGAGAAATTACCCTGTGCTGCTGCTAAATCCAGTATTTTTGCTCCTGGTTGGGCAATTTTTTGAATCAATTCTAAAGTATGCCTTCGCCGATTTGCATAAGCATAAGCATAACCATGATTATTTAGTGAGCCATAAATTTCTAATAAATCGAAGGGATAACTAAATTTCCAGCTATCATGCCAATTACTTTGAGGTACTATTTTTTTCACTGCTGTTTTTTGTAGAAGTTTCAGATGCAAATTGAGAGATAAATTTGTGAGAGTCTAATTGAAAGAACTCCCGATAAAATTGTTTATATATTGGTATATATTCTTGTAATGCTTGCCAAGTTACAGATGGGTAAATAATTAATTGTTTGAAAATCTCTAAGTAAAAAAGAATCTTATTTTTGATATTTGATTGATAAATAAATGAATGGCATTTCATAGCAAAAAACATGGAACTAAGTGCCCATTTTTTATTTAAAAATGAGCGATTGTTTGGATCATAGTGATGAATAATATAGGTGGATTCTAAATGGCGAATTCGATATCCTAAATAATATAACCGACTCCCCCACTCTAAATAAGCAGAACCAAATTTCCATGCTTCAACAAATCTCAACCCCCGGGCAAAAATTTCTTTGGGATAAATACTTGCACCATCAGCAATAGCCCAACAATTTTGGGTATTTTCTGGAAAGTAGGAAAAACCACGGGGATGCAATTGACCTGGACAAAAATGCGGAGGGTTTCCTACCGTTTGTCCATGTAAATATTCTCCAATAATCCACACTGATTGAGGATCAGAATGAATTGCTAGAAGACAATTTTCTATATGCTGCTCAGGAAATTCGTGATCATCATCCATTGTACGAATGTGGGTTCCTTTGCAAGCTAAAGCTGAATAATTGCGATTAGCATACAAACCTCGCCGAGGTCCTTTAATATAGAGACAATCCCAACGTGAAGCAATAAACTCAGTTTTATCTGCCAACTCAGGGTCGGAGTCATCAGAAATTAGTACTTCAAAGGGTTGAATGCTTTGCGATCGCAGGCTTTTTAAACAACGTTCCAAACTTTCTGGACGGTTGCGAGTGACTAGAGCAATACTAATACGAATTTCGTCTTTATTGTCTAACATTGTTGTTTCCTATTAATTGAATAGTATAAATTGCAATAACCAGTAATCACCCAAGTATCAGGCAAAATACTTAAACTACTATAATCAAGAGCATCTTTAAGTAGTTCTAAGTTTGTTTGTTCTTCTCGTTTTAACCAAACCATTGCTTCATAGGGTATGCTCAGATGACAAAAAACTTTTTCACCACCAGGCAAAATTCTCAGTTTCACGGCGTTATCATACTGATGATTCATCCAATACCTAATTAATCTCCACTTGCCACGATACTCAGGAGTTAATTTAATAAATTGACCAAACATATTCATCAAAATATTCAGACTAATAATTTGACTCATTTCTGTTTCTCCAAAAAATTATAGTAAATCTCCAGTGTTTGTTGAGCAATTTCTTCCCAAGAAAATTTACTACCAATATCAAGACACTTCTTAGTTAGATCACTATAATTTTCTAACTCCATATCCTGTATAGAAACTAATTTATGAGCAAACTGGTCAACATTTCCAGCCGAAACCAGCAAAGACTCATCCAACAGTCGTAAAGTTTCTCTCGGACCAGGAACATCATAAGCCACTGTTGGCAGCCCAGAAGCAAGTTTCTCCAGAACAGCGAAACCAAATCCTTCAATATAGCTTGGGAAGGCTCCCACTGTTGCGCCACTTAAAAGGTTAGGTAGTTCATCACTGTCATATTTAGGAATAACCTCAATCCAGTTACAAATTGGTAAATTTAGATCCTCTAAAACTTTTTCGGCGCTCAAACCTGTGCCTAAAAATAGGAAGCGAACTTCTGGTATTTGCTTTTTGACGCGCACAACAATTTCTGCCCAATCTCTAGAACCTTTGCGCGAACCCCAACTGCCAATAAAAGCTATTTGCTTATTTGCTAATCGAACTCCGGATGGTTGAATAGCATCCTTAAATGCTTTTTGCCGTTCTTGAGAAAGTCCAAAGGGAAATACTATACACTTGTTCCCTAGTCCCATAACGTCACGAACATAGGCCAACTCGTCATGATTTGGTACATTAATCAGATCGCAGGTTTGTAAACTCCTAAGGTATAAGGAAGTCTGTCCTTTGTTCTGCCATGAACGCCAAAGATTTCCAAGCTTAGTTTTAAGTTTTCGGGGCGGATTTTTAGTTCTATCTAATCTAGCAAATTCATCATAAAAGGCATATAGTCCTACTGAACGAGCAACTAATAAACCCTTAAACCCTAATTCTTGTTTTGAAAATGGTAAATTCCCTTGGTGAGCATCAATAATATCAAAACGATGAGCATTTGCCTGAACAAAAGCTTTTGCTTTGACATAGAAACTAGGACGAATTAAATTGCGGAATTGAGAAGGGTAGGCTTCAGGAAAGGCATCATAATAGTCAAATTTTTCAACTTGATGCCCCATTGCCTGAAACGCATCAGCTAATTCTAACTGTACTCGTGAGCCTCCTAAATTTCTGCTCCAAGGCATATGCAGGATCATAAGTATTCTCAAAGGCTGCTTCATAGAGATTTAAACTCACCTGTATAAATTTCCAAATGTCTTTTGACTACTGTTAACTCTGGCATATATAAAGTAGCTGGAAAGAATCAAATCTATATACTGAAATTAAAATTTTCACTAAACACCTCCTAACAATTGTTTTGGGTCTGACTAATTTCTATTAGCGAATCCTCCAGACGAGCTAACACTACTTCACTTGTCCAACTTTTAGCTTTACTAATTGCATTTTTAGATAAATACTGCCAAGTTTGACGGTTATTATAAATACGAGCGATCGCATCCGCAAAAGCTTTGGCAGTCAGTTTTTTTACCAGTAATCCATCAACGTCATTTTCAATAATTTCTGCTGGTCCACCTGAATCATGGCAAATACAGGGTGTGCCTACAGACATAGCTTCAACTATACTACGACCATAAGGTTCACCCAGAGAAGTTGAGATCAGCAAATCTGCGGAATACAGATAGTTATAAACTTCATTATTAGGAACTTTCCCTTGCAGGTATATACAATCCTCCAATTTCTCTGAAGCGCAATAATATTCTATATTTGAACGCTCCGAACCATCTCCTAAAAGTGTTGCTTTCACATTAATTCCATAGTCACGCAGAAGCTTGACTGCTTGACAAAATATTAAAGGATTTTTATTGGGCAGTAAGTTGGCAACAAATAATAGGTGAAAAGGTGATGATTCATCGGTAATTTCTCTAATACAAGAGAGATCGTAAATAGGAGGATCTACAATAACAGGCAAACATAATACATGGGATTGGGGAAACTGATTTTGAATAGATTCAGCGTGTTTACTCGTCGCACAAATGATCAGAGAAGCAGCCTGTAATGTCCGATGCCATCCTTTCTGGGCTAAAGGACTAACAAATTTTTCTATACCAATACCAAATCTTGGTTTAGCCTTCATTGCTTCATTTTCTGGCCAGCCATAAAATAGGGGTCCCACTACCAAAGGTTTGCCCAGGGTTTTGGGTACTGTTGGACAACTTGTTCCATAAGGGTGCATTCGCCACACAATATCAATATCATATTTATGGCTTAAATCCTGCAACCAATTATCAGCTTTCCAGGAATGTTCCCAAGAAGCAAGAGAGTCAAAGGGGACACGATGTCTGCCACCCACTTTTACTTGTAAATTAGGATATTCTTCAGAAATAGCAGCGTATCTGGTGTAAGCAAAAATATCATGGTTGCGTCTGGCTAATCCATTCAGTAAAGAGAAGCAAATTAGACCATCGCCGTGAGATTCGTAGTCAGTCAAGTACTCTGAAGCTGATTGCACAAATATTGATAAGCTTTTCATAACCTAATTCATTTCTGTAATTTTATGATCAATGAAAGTCCACATTTAACTACTAGTTCATATCCATATTTACTTAACTAATTAATTAAGTTCTAAACTTTCAAATTCTTTTAGAGTGATATCATATTTTTCAACAATACGTTCGCCAATTTGCCAAAAATAGGGCTGAACACCAATGCAATCGTTAAGATATGAATAGGGTTTTAGCAAAGGTATTGTTTAAAAAATCAGAATTTGGGGCTTGTATATTTCTATGCAAGCTATCAAAATTCAAATAGGAATCCTCTATGTCTTCACCAAAATGAGAATGAGACTGCTAGAAACTTGGATATAAGTTAGCTTTAAGTCAGAATAGATGGCTTTGTTTAACTCATGAGAGTTTGTAATTTCATAATTATTGAAGGTCCACATTTTGCTACTATTTCATATCCATAGTTGCCTAAATAATTAATAATTTCTAAATGTTCAATTTCTTTTAGAGAAATATCATGTTTTTCAAAAAGTATAATTTTTGGCTTGTATATCTCCCAATTATTAGACATAAGAATTGCTTCATCTATACCTTCTATATCAACACTCATTAAATCAATATTAGTTCCTTTTGGCAAGTATAAATCTAACACTTCCTCAAGTGTACTTGTTTTCAGAGTCTTTTTCTCAACTAATTTTACTCCCATAGATAAAGCCTTGTCAGCCATCTCTTGATCGAATGTATTATATGCAGCCTGTTCAAATATATAAAACTCCACGTTTTCTACTTTTTTTTCTGGATGTAACAAAAGCTCTAAATTTATATCTCTTGGTCTTAAAACTTGGAATATATCCATGATACCGGGAGCGCCATCAATATTAATTCCTTGCCAGCCTTTGCAATAGAAGTGATGAGTATTAGAATAATAAACTGGATGGTGAGCGCCAATGTCTATATAAAATCCTTTCTGAAGATCATTTGTTAAAAATCTCACAACCATGTCTTCACCAAATTGAGAATGAGACTGGTAAAAGCTTGGATATACGTTAGCTTTAAGTCTAGCCCAAACAGTAAACTTCAGTTTAATAAGCCATTTCTCTAAAATATTCATATATTTAGGCTAGTATTCTTTAAACCCTTGTAAGTCATGTATGAATTTAATATAACTCCTGGAAACAAAGGAGCCATTCCGAATATAATTGCTCCTTTAAGTGTAGTCACATTTACTAAAAAAACTGCAACAATCTGTGCCATAAGTGTTCCAGGTATTTGTAACCAGATAAGATCAAGCCATGCTTTAGAAGCATTGAGAGACCACATAGTATTAACAACAAAAAACAATCCTGAACTAACTATGACTAAAATTAATTCTGACTGTAAATGTGCGTATTTCGAGCCTATTATCAATAGAAATTGACTAGGAAAAAGTGCTGCTAAACCTACTAAAGCTGCGGAAAATATAGACATGGTGCAGAGAATTTGACAATAGCGACGGAATAGAAGCTTTGGAGACTGACAACGAGCAAAGCTTGGTAGTACAATGCCATTCATAACTGAGCCAATAACTGCAAAAATAACTGCTAAACGCCCTAATGCTCCAATTTCAGCAACAGTTTGTACGTTACCAAATATACTGAGTAACCAGACAGTAATTTGTCCTTGGAAACAGTAAAATATTGTATTAGGTGCTGATTTTTGAATAATTTTGGTAATTTCTGCCCTATCTTCTTCATTCAAGGGGGCTTTCCTGTCAATATTATCAATTACTAAATTTCCTAACAGCAATCTCTGTATTCCTAGTGCAACTGAGGACGCAAATGTGACTAAAGCTGTGTTGAAAAGTGTTAGATAAGAAACCCCCAATAAGACTATCCTAGAAATATTCAACGTTAAATCCAGTTTCTGAATTCGACTGACTTGTGAATGGAGACGTGGTACAATATTCAACACACCAATAGTCAATTGAAAATAAAGTCCCACCAGTACCGCAATTGTAATTAAAATTGCATATAACAGGGAAGCTCCATTTCTGAATAGCATCCAGATCGAAATTGGTGTCACAATCGTAATCGAAACAGCAGCCAGATAATAGCGAAGATGTAAAGCTGTATTGATTAGCTGTCCAAAGCGATACCTATCCTCCCATACCTTGCCACCAATTGCTGAAAGTCCAATACTGATGCCCATGTCAGCCAAAACACTCATAGTCCCTTGCATTGTAGTAGCAATGGTGTAGTAAGCATATTCTTGTTGATTTAGAGTGCGAACTATGAAAATTCCACTCGCTAGGGTCAAAGCTTGAACTATAATTTGCACAGAGACAAATTTGCCCAGTAATTTAGTCCAATGAACAAAATTTGCAGGTAGAAACATCTACTCACTCGTCTCTTCTTATTAGCAGACAGTCAATTTTCATTTAGATAAATCCACAAACTCCACGCAGTATCACTCTAACTAAGGTTAAAGTACTTCCTTATACTTGTCAATCCGTTAATTTTACTATTTTTATTTAACGGTCTGCATAAGTCACTATAGAAGATATGTCTGCACCAATAAAAATAGTCCTGTCTACTAAAAGTTTCAAATTAATTAAGCGGGTTTCCAAGTACCGTGAAAGCTGTGGGGAATAACGCTGGGTAAACCTAGTTTACAAACAGGTTCATCGTTCAAGTGTTGGCTCTCAAATATCCAAACCTCGCTATTATTGGTATTACCATCATAAACTACTGTTAAAATCCAACTTTGCTCAGGGTTGTGATTGTCTTGTGCTGGAAGAGGTTCACAAGGATAGCGATTTTCACCCAAGTCTGCTTCTGACAAAGTTCCAGTTTGATGATCAAAACGAGCAATACCGTTTAATATTTCTCCTTCAATATCTGTTCCTTCCCGAAAAATAGACATATAGCTATAGCGAGAAAACTTACCCACATTTTGCGGTGGAACATTAGGAAATTCACAAGTTCTATTTAATAGAGTTTCAATTCCCGTCACTTTCCCTGTTTGCGGATTAAGTTGTACCCGCGTCAACGTGGTTTTAGCAACTGTTTGAGTTTCTCCAAATGCTAACTCTTTTAAATATTGATTAGTTTGAAAATCTGCATAACGGGAAAAATCTACAATCACCGTACCGCTATCATCAACATAACCATTCCCAAAATGCCACTGAAACCAAGGTTCTGTAATTCCTTCACTCACTAAAGATAATGTTTCTCTGTCAATTACTAAAATCTTAGTTCCTTTCTGTGGTAGCCATTGCAGCGAATCACTGTAACTACTAATTCCCAACAAAACAGGCCAAACATTTAAATGTACCGCAGGCGCAAAAAATATTAAATATTGTCCAGCTAAGACAAAATCATGTATGACTGGAAAACCTTCTAATGTCAACTTTGCTGTTTTCAGAATCTTGCCTGTTAAGTCACTTTTGTAGAGACTTAATATCGCATTTGCTCCCGGACTCACACCAAAATTAAAAATTTCCCCTGTTGCATAATCAACTTTAGGATGGGCAGAATAAGGTTGTTTTTTCTCCAAACCATCTAAATTATCTAATCCTTGGGTTTCTAAAGTCTGCAAATCTAACGCATAAGGATTATCACCTTCCCACAATGCCAGCAGTTTATCAGGTAATGCCAAAACAGAAGTATTTGCAGCGTGCTTAACAGGTTTACGCCATTGATTCCAAATCAGACCGGGTGCAGTCATGCCATAATTACCATACAGCAATTTACCCGCCGCAGTTTCTTCTTGATAACCAGCAGTCTGCACGTACCGATAAACCCCTGTCGCACCAGCATCTGTAAAATGGACGGCTAAAATAGCACCATCTCCATCAAACCAATGTCCCACTGACACACCACCCCGTTCTAGTCGCGCTGCACCATTGCGGTAAAGTGTACCCCGCAAACCATCAGGGATTTTACCCGCGATAACAGGTAATTGAGTGGGAGGAAATTCAGTTGCAGGTTGAGATATGGCTTTTGCCCAAGTTTTTTTTGTTGACTTTTTATTGATTGTTTGCATAGTAATTTTTTGGTTTATAGAGTTTTTCTAATCAATAGGAATCACTAATGATATAGTAATCCGGTTTGATTTCTGAATTGATTTGTGTGGGCAGGGAACAGGAAAGAAGGGTTTCACTATTTACTGAGTCTTGTTCAATAATCAAATAGGAGTCCTATAGTTATATCACTTAAGCTATTGGCTAGGGTTTTCACCCATGCACAATAGCTGAGTTTTGAGATAGCTTAAATCGTCACTGCTTGACGAGCGATCGCTTGATGATACCAACGACGAAAAAGGAGTGTTGCTCGATCAGTAGGGACATTACATTCCCCAGTCGTAGTAGGAATCTCACCTTGATGCGATTCAATCACTACTTTATCTTCAATAATGGGAGTGATGAACTCATTGAGCATTGCCACAGCATGAGGCTCAAGCAACTGAATTGCGATTAAGATTCGTGTTTGATGCTTATTGATAGGAATTGCGAAAAAATGACTCCGAACAGGCATTCCCATTTCATCAAACTTCAGAACAACTAAGTTTGGCTGATGCCATTCAAGGGCAAATCCAGATTCAATGTTGTGATAGCGATTAAAAATTTGAACGCTATGTTTTGTCTGTGTAATTTGAAATTCAGCAAAACTACCAGCCTTGATCGCCTGACCGACTTCGCCTCCGAAGGAATTACGATGCACAAACGGCACATGGACATAATCCATTGCGTTCTCGATTACTCTTGTCCAGTGAGCATTCCAGACCTCATGATGAATGAAGTAAGATTCAGGCGATCGCATTAAACTCTCAGGAACTTCCAGATCCGCAACTTCACCTTGCCCTGTAAACACCCAAACTAACCCAGCAATGATGCGAGTCGGTAAGCTCACAGCGGCAAGCACAGACAACTTAACATCAGCAGGATTATTCAGGGGAACGTGTGTACAAGCACCATTCTGGTCAAACTGCCAGCCGTGATAAGGGCATTCTAAACATCCATTTTCGTTGACACGACCGAGTGAAAGGGCAACGCCCCGATGAGGACAGCGATCTAAAAGCGCCCCAATTTCACCTGTCAAATTCCGAAATAAAACCAGACGTTCCCCTGCAAGTTCAACAGCTATAGGGGTATTCTCAACTTCAGCAACAGGAATAACAGGTGTCCAAAAATTAGGTAACAGGTCAAACATGATCAGTTTCTCCTTTTATGGAAAATAAACAACCTAAAATTAGGTAGGTAAAAATTCAAAAAAAATTAAGTTGAGAGAGAACCTTTCAAAAGTAGCTCAATCAAATCATTAACTAATTCCTCATCAGTCTTAGAGCCATATTTTCTAAAGGTATACAGCGATTCTAAAGCAGACAAGAAAGTACCGCCAATGAAGCCCAAATTGCTTTGGAACTGATCCTTTAACTGATGTCGATACTGGATGAATAACGCCTCAATGGGAGCGAATGCACAGCGATACATTGCTTCTTCGAGTTGAGCAGCTTTGTCTGAGGATAGCTCTGGTAAATCGCTCATTATCATTCTTCCACCGTTAAGAGGAGGTTGCTGAATCAACCAAACTCCAACTTCAAGCAAGCAACTTTCCAAGGTTGGCTTTGCTCTGGAAATCAATCTTTCAAGGGAGATAAGCCGATGTTCTAAATGACGCAACATTACCTCAACATACAAATCTTCCTTTCCCAGAGGAAAGTGGTAATAAAGTGAGGCTTGCTTGATGCCGAGTTTGTTAGCAACATGACTTAGGGTAACAGTTGTATAACCGCGAGACACAAATAATTGCTCCGCTGCATCCAGAACAGCGTCTTTTGACGAGGTTTGATTAGCTTTTTTATTCACATCACCTAACTTAAATTAGGTAGACAATTTTGTCAAGTACTGGGGAAAGTATTTTCAGCTGGTGGTAGGTTAGGTATGCGATCGCATACCTAACCTACCACCAGCACCTGTAAATAACTCTAATGATTTGAATTTAGACACAGATTATACAATTGCAAAACATCAACATGATATATCTAATTTGCTTTTGAAGAATAGTAATGCTCAAAATTCTCTGATTGTGACTTAATTACTAGGAGGTAACAACATCCTCCCCTCTATTGCTTCCCAGGTTTCACGTGAGACGCTCGCCGCTGCATCTTTGCATTGGATAATTAGGTGATTAGCATATAAATAATTATCTAAAGCCTTGATTTCTTCCTTAGATAAATTCACCATTTCTAGAGTGAGATGATAAGCATTGAGCAAGGTTTGTTGGAGGCGTTTAGCAAATGCCAGATGCACTTCCCTTGCCTGTGTATCATCAGGAATTGTAGTTTTTAGTTGTTCAAGTCGCACAATCAACAGAGTAAAGTTAACTTTATTATTGAAAATTTTGGATTTTTCAAGTTCACCACTATGTTTGATGGCAATGGCAATAGAATTGGCATTTGCCTTGGCAATATCGATGGCTATGGCGTTGGTCTTAACATTGGCTTCGGCATTAGCTTCGGCGTTGGTCTTGGCATTGGCTATGGCATTGGCTATGGTTTTGGCATTGGCAATGACGTTGATATTGATATTGGCTTTAAAATAAATTATGTCGATGGCATTGGCGATGGCGATGGCGTTAGCGTAAGCTCTAGTAATCGCAGATGCACGTTTCCTAAAAGGTTTATAATCACCCTGAGAGCCTAATGTAACTTGTTCTGTCCAATTTAATAAAGCCTGCAACTTCGGGGTATTGATATATTTTTGTGCTTCTTTTTCCATCAATAACAACCAATCATCTGCACCACCCCGCATTACCCCAGCAACTAATAAAAATACCTCTTTCCAACGTTGATCTGTTAAGTGTTCAGTAACTAAATTTTCAACTAGGCGATGATCATCAATATATTGTGCTGTTAAATATTCCTGTAGGGTAAGATGAGAGAAGGAATAAACATATTCTGCTTTTTTTACTAAAATTCCTTGCTGAATGGCAATGGCATTTAAAACCGCTTTACAATTTAAATACTTGGATGCATTCAAATTATTCACAAAAAAATTATTAATTTGTTCAATAATCTCTCGTTCAGTAAAAAAGATTCTGTTATATTTAAACCCAGTATAAGCAATTTCTGATAGTAACGACTCTTCTAATTCTGTATGCAATTCTTGATAAATCTCATCTCTTAATTTTAGCTGTTCTGAAGCCCATTCTTCTAATAATATCCGCAATCCCTTTCTATATAAACCGCTACGGTTATTAGAAAAATTTTGCGCCTTGCCATATTCTAAACAAAGAAAAGTCAGCAATAAAGGCGTGTGTGCCAACTCTTTAGCAGCTTTGTTTTCTGGATTTTGCAATAATTCCCAGCATTTCTCACTTGTTTTCGCCTGTTTATCATCTTCTCCATGAAACCAGTTATTAATAAACTGCTGAATTGGTTCATCATCAAAATCAGCCATAGCCACATCGCTAAACCGCCGGAAATTATGGCGATAAGCTGCTGTGCGACATGAAGCTATAAAACGATTTGCATCATGTTGATCAACAAAGTTTTGAATTTGATTAATAGCCTCAGTCAAATTTTTAGTTGGGACTTCATCCAAACCATCCAGTAGAATTAATAATTTACCTTGTTCTAAAGCTTTAGCCGTAAACTGATCTGGAACTGGAACACCACAAATATCAAACTCGTCAATAATAAATTTTTCAATATCAATCTCGCTAGATGTAAAGCTTTTTAATTCAATAAAAACCGGAATACAGCCATGTTTAAATCCTCCTTTTTTACCCTGAAATGCTTCCAGTCCCATCTTTCTTAAAAAGGTAGATTTACCCGCACCTGGTTCACCCAAAACCATCAGATATTGTTTCTCATTAGCAACTTTAATTCCTGCTTGTTTTTCAGAACATTGAAAGTTAAACTTCCGGTTTTCAGCGTCACGATATGCTTCTTCAAATTCCTTGATAGATACAAAACTAGGAATATCATCCTTTAAAAACTGCACTGCTGTATATACTGCCTCCAAATTGACAGGTTCACGCATTCCTAATACTTTCAGAATACCGTGTCGTTTTCTATAGTTCTGTCCATATTTCCCGAAAGCTTTAAAAATTGCCGTTTTCGCAGCTTCATTAAAGTTTTGACCAAACCTTTCTACCAACTTGGTACTGCTTCCCCACAGAGACTGAAAAATGGGAACAGCTACACCGCTAACGGCTTGGGCTAATAAAAGTTCAATGCCTGTCATAATAGTAAGTCAGTGAATATATCTAAAAAATCTAGTTAAATATTATTATCCACATTTAAACCCAATTATGACAACCAAAACCACCTTCAACTAGTGGGTAAATTATTTTATTAATTTATTTGCGTTTCTAGCCAAGATGACAAATCAGCTAAACTGTTAAAATCTAATAGTGCTTCACTCAAATCTTCTAAAACAGGTAAAGCTAAACCAGAAATTGAGGAGCGTATTTCTTCAGACAATGTTCCAAACCGCTTAGTCAATTGTCGAGAAATTGCATTAGCCATAACTTCTCGTCCTTCTTCTCGTCCTTCTTCTCGGCCTTCTTCCTTGATTTCTCGGTAAACTCTCGTTTCTTTTAGTGTTATCCCTAACATAGACTCTACCTCCATACGGCTTAGTTGTTCAAACTTGTACACCATAATCGTCGTAATCATCTCTATTATGACGCGACTTGTTGGAGATGATACTTCTTGACTGGTTCTAGTTAATAAATATCTTGCTGCTTCTGGTGCTTGTTCTTCTTCTACCGTAGTGAGTACCATCAGTGCTACCCATAAAGGTAATTGATGAATATCCCCCAATTCATCTAAATACACTCGATGCACTTGATTTCCATTGAGTAGCGTTCGATGAGGATGAATATCGCTTTGTTCAATACTGCGGGATGGGTAAATAATCACAGTTTCCCAGTCACTGAATCTAGCACGGTTGCGGTAGAAATAAAGTGAAGATTCAGCAAATACTCTTTCATAAAGCTGTTCATCTTTTTGGAATTGCACCTCACAGAAGTATACAACTCCCGCACCTTCATTTTCTGGTGGCAGAAACACCCCATCAATTTCAAATTTGGGTTCTTTGACAGCTACCGAATCAAATCTATAAGCATCTGCATTTGTCGGAGGATTTGTCAAGAATTCAAATAGTAAAGTGGGAGATTGTTGAAAGAGTTTGTAAAAAATAGAATCCCGACGCATGAAGGATTTTTACTTAATTTTTTTAAACCTGCGATACATCTCATCATATATTAGATCGGGAGCATCCCAATTGTTGAAAAATCCTGACGATTATAAAAAGTACCATTATGACAACCAAAACCACATTCAACTCGTGGGTTACTTGTCCCCAACCCAACCCCCAAGCAAAATTACGCTTATTCTGCTTACCCTACGCAGGAGGTAGCGCAATGGTATTTCGCACCTGGGCTAATGATTTACCCTCAACTATCGAAGTGTGTCCTCTAGAACTTCCTGGAAGGGGAAGACAAATGAACTTACCTCCCTACACAAAAATGCAACCTCTTGTAGAGGAAATAGCCCAAAATCTCACCCCATATCTAGATAAACCCTTTGCTATCTTTGGTCATAGTATGGGTGGACTTGTCAGCTTTGAATTAACTCGTTTACTACGCTCAGATTATAATTTAACTCCATTACATTTATTTATATCTGCTCGCAATGCTCCACAAGTTACTCCTTCAAAAAGACCGATTTATAATTTACCAGATGCAGAGTTTTGGCAAGAAATCTGGAATTTCAATGGTACTCCTGATGATGTTATGGAAAATCAAGACATTATCCAACTTTTTCTCCCTATTCTCCGGGCTGATTTTACGGTTTTAGATACCTACATTTACACAATTCAACCGCCTCTTGATTGTCCTATTAGTGTTTTTGGTGGTTTACAAGACAAAGAATTTACTGATTATGAGTTAGAAGCATGGCGTGAACAAACTACTGCCTCTTTTTCATTACAAATGCTTGAAGGTAATCACTTCTTTATTCGCTCAAACCAAAATATTTTACTTAGAAGCATAGCTCAACAGTTAGAGTAAAAATATTTTTGTATATCCATAATTCTACCTCAGATAGATGTTGAGATTATTACTTTTAGCTATCTCAACAGACTTTATAATCTATATCTGGAATAAAAGTAGAAATATTTACAATTACCCTAAAAGGGGATTTATTGTTTTTTCAATAGTTGAAATTGTAAAGGATTATGAAAAAAGCTCACAGGTACGGCTATTGCGATTCCCATAGCTATAAAACCGAACCCACTGAATTTATCTCCTAGTGTTATTGTTTAACTAGGAAGCTAAAGAGTAAGCTTCAGGAATAAAAAGATTTAAAAAAGTATGACGGTTGTTTGCCATCAATGAAGCTTGAAATTAAGCCTCCACAAGCCAAATTAGAGGATTGTACAGGAGATAGATATGGCACTTATTCGTTGGGACCCACTCCGGGACATTGAACGCCTAGAACCATTCCGCGAACTTGAACGTTGGGACCCACTCCGCGAAATGGATACCCTACAACGGCGCATGAATCGTCTGTTTGAAAGAATGATACCAACTGATGGGGGTGAAAGAGGAGGAATTACCTTTATTCCTTCTGCTGAACTTGAAGAAACTGATGACGCATTTAAATTGAGACTAGAATTACCTGGTCTGGAAGCGAAAGATGTAAATGTGGAAGTAACCCCTGAAGCTGTTTCTATTACTGGTGAAAGGAAATCTGAAACCACAACGGAAAGAGAAGGTTACACTCGTTCTGAATTCCGTTATGGCAAATTCCAACGGGTAATTCCTTTACCTTCCCTTGTCCAACATGAACAAGTACAGGCTGAATATAAAGATGGTATTCTGCGGTTAAACTTACCAAAAGCAGAACCAGAAAAACAAAAAGCGTTCAAAGTTAATCTCGGTTAATTTATCAGTAGCTTCTGATTTGTAAAAACCCAGATTCTCATTTCTCGTTCCCATACTCTGTATTCTCGTTCCCATACTCTGTATGGGAATGAATTCAAGAAGGCTCTGCCTTTAGTGATAGCAGAGGCAGAGCCTCTATGATAGCATTCCCAGTCTGAGACTGGGAACGAGGTACTGGGAACGAGATATAGCTGAATGCTTACTAAAAAATTAAATTTCTACTGAAGCCCAAGGGGAAGATATGGCAAAAGTAGTGGGAATTGATTTGGGAACTACAAACTCTTGTGTTGCGGTTATGGAAGGGGGTCAACCTTTAGTAATCGCTAATTCTGAAGGACAACGCATCACTCCTTCAGTTGTAGCTTACACCAAAAGTGGGGAACGCTTAGTTGGTCAAATCGCTAGACGACAAGCAGTAATGAATCCAGAAAACACATTTTATTCTGTTAAACGTTTCATTGGGCGCAAATATGAAGAAATCACCCATGAAGCCACAGAAGTTTCCTATAGAACTCTGCGTGATAGCAATGGTAATGTGAAACTCAACTGTCCCGCAGCGGGTAAGGATTTTGCACCTGAAGAAATTTCTGCCCAAGTGTTGAGAAAGTTAGTTGATGACGCTAGTAAATATTTAGGAGAAAAAGTTACTCAAGCAGTAATTACAGTTCCTGCTTATTTTAATGATTCTCAACGACAAGCTACCAAAGATGCAGGTAAAATTGCTGGTTTAGACGTTCTCCGCATTATCAACGAACCAACAGCAGCAGCCCTTGCTTATGGTCTTGATAAAAAGCAAAATGAAACTATCTTGGTGTTTGACCTCGGTGGTGGGACATTTGACGTTTCTGTTTTAGAAGTTGGTGATGGTGTGTTTGAAGTAAAATCCACCAGTGGGGATACTCATTTAGGTGGTGACGACTTCGATAAAAAAATTGTGGATTGGTTAGCTCATGAGTTTCAAAGTAATGAAGGCATTGATTTACGTAAAGATAAACAAGCTTTACAAAGATTGACTGAAGCCGCAGAAAAGGCGAAAATTGAACTTTCTAGCGCGACTCAAACTAATATCAATTTGCCCTTTATTACCGCTACTCAAACAGGGCCAAAACATTTGGATATGACACTGACACGGGGTAAATTTGAGGAGATGACAGCCGACCTTCTCGACCGTTGTCGTCAACCAGTTCAACAAGCACTGCAAGACGCGAAACTCAGTAATGCTCAACTTGATGAAATTGTCTTAGTTGGTGGTTCGACTCGCATTCCTGCTGTACAAGAATTGGTGCGAAGAATCACAGGTAAAGACCCTTGTCAAGGTGTGAATCCTGATGAAGTTGTAGCGGTAGGTGCGGCTATTCAAGCGGGTGTGTTATCTGGTGAAGTCAAAGATATCCTCTTGCTTGATGTGACTCCCTTGTCTTTAGGTGTGGAAACTCTTGGTGGTGTGATGACCAAAATTATTGGTCGGAATACAACTATCCCGGTGAAGAAATCAGAAATCTTTTCAACTGCGGCTGATGGTCAAAATAATGTAGAAATTCACGTCTTGCAAGGTGAGAGAGAATTTTCTAAAGATAATAAGAGTTTAGGTACTTTCCGCCTTGATGGTATTCCTTCAGCACCCAGAGGTGTACCACAAATTGAAGTTACCTTTGACATTGATGCTAATGGGATTCTCTCTGTCACCGCCAAAGATAAGGCTACGAGTAAACAGCAGTCAATTTCGATTACAGGTGCTTCTACTCTCGATAAGCGAGATGTGGAAAATATGGTGCGGGATGCAGAATCTCATGCGGAAGAAGATAGAAGACGACGTGAACAAATTGACAGCAAGAATTTGGCAGACTCTTTAGCTTATCAAGCCGAGAAACAACTCAGAGATTTGGGTGATAAGGTAAGCCCAGCCGATAAAAACCGAGTTGAAGGACTGGTGAAGGATTTGCGAGAAGCCATTAACCAAGATAACTTTGAGCGAATTAAGTCTATTAGCAGTGAGTTACAGCAAGTCTTGATGCAAGTCGGTAGCGCAGTTTATGCCCACGCGGGAACCTCCAATGGAAGTGGTGAACCACAAAGTAGTCGAGGTGAAGATGTGATAGATGCTGATTTTGTGGAAAATAAGTAAAAAAAAGGATGAATTATAAATTACGAAGGATGAACAACTTCATCCTTCTCTTTCCTCCATGAGGAGGATGCTTTCAACCCTTATTTATCCAGATTATCAGTAAGCAGAGATGAACAAGTAGAAAAACTTAATTGAATACGAAGTTTCAGTGTCAGGAAAACTTAATACAGCGGAACAATCCCAGGGGCTGAGATTGCTTCGCTGTTTATTCTTGACAATTAAAGTTTGTATCTTATGCTGGGCTTTTATTTTAATGATTTGAAGAAAAGTTGCACTAAAACACATACTGATGTAGTTTCGTTTGCTTGAATAGCTATATTAAGAGGACTGAAATTTGTAATTCTTAATTATGGCAACTAAAACCATTGATGTTAGGGAATATACTGTCAGAGCGCATAAAAGACAGATTCATACTCGTGTCTTCAACTTTGTCTGTAAAGAATGTAATCAGCCGACTAAACGCGAAACTTTTGGACCTCGACCCTTATATTGTGAAATCTGTCGCCCTCCCCAAGCACCTAAAAGATCGCCCCAAGAATCTAAAAAGGCAAAACCTCGACCGATGTCTTATCAAAGCGACATAAATTTAGATTGATTGATTGAAGTGATATGAATCCCAAAGAACAGCTACAACCACCTTCAGACGTATTTATCAAGCCATTGTTGGAATTACGAGACTATTATGCTGGTCTTACACAAGAATACCAACGGCTATTTATAGAAGCGCGATCGCAACTTGATCATGCGGAAGCTTTGTTGTCTAATTGGTCTTATGAAAATGATCATGAACAGTTTTCACAACTTGAAAATGCGGATCAAGAAGGGTCACTCTTGTTTCTGTCATCAGATAACAATTCTGACTTAGACTTTTTAGAGTCTATAGAATCAGAACTTTCCAACTTAGATCAATTGGAGATAGATTATGCAACTTCTCCAACTAAAGAGAAAAAAGATTCTCAGCTTCCCAATCTCCCCTCAGAAAACGATGATCATTTCATCAAGAGGGCAGAAGTTCCGATGATACCCCAATATCAGGCTCTAACTCGGATGGAAGCTCTGAAAAAGCTATTGCATGAATATGCTGGTACTGTGTGCCATATAGATTTTATTGTGCGATCGCTTTATGGCGAGTTGGAGCCAACTATCTTCAGAGTAGTCAAAGGTAGAGTCCAATCCTCTCTCACCCAAGGCAGAGAAAGGGGTTACTGGTCAGCTATACCCAATGAACCTGGTTGTTATACTCTGGTTTTAAGTTTGTTAGCTCCCAATCATCACCATGCCTTCGCTCAGAGTGCCAAAACCCGAAAGAAAAAATCTTTCATTTTACCCAAGAGCGAAGTAGTACCGATGCTCAGAGCTTTTGATGGTCAATTTTTGATTGATGCTATCACCTCTTTCTTACAGCAAAATCCTGGGCAAATTTTCAGCGTCAATGAAATAGTCAATGGAATTTATGGAGACATTGATTCTCAGCAACTCAGAGAAGTAAAAAACAAAGTGCTAAATGAATTATCTAGAGGTCATCGGACTGGAAGATTCTCTAGAGTTCCTAACCAAATTGGCTTCTATACTTGGGATGCCAATACAATTCTTCAGAAAACTTCTCGCTGAACAATCTTGAAAATGAGGAGTGCTATTTCTTAGAGATAGTTCCAGGGGGCAGGAGACAGGAGACAGGAGGCAGGGGGCAGGGGGCAGGGGGCAGGGAGCAGGGGGCAGGGAGCAGGGGGCAGGAGGCAGGAGGCAGGAAGAAGAAAGATAAATACTCTCCCCATCTCCGCGTCACCGCGTCACCGCGTCACCGCGTCACCGCGTCCCCGCATCACCGCGTCACCGCGTCACCCCATCTCCGCGTCACCCAATCTCCCCATCTCCTCCTGATAGATTTAAAAATTAAAAACTGACTTGTTCACCAGGGTTAGGTGCAATTACCCGTGTTGACAAATTGTTTTTCTCTAATAAAGCTCGAAATTCCTCAACACTTCCCTGAGTTTGTATGAACTTATTTAACAATCCCTCAAATAACACATCCCCTCCAGCTGCTGTAGGTAACATGAGTTGAGGTTGCAACCACTTGGCTACTTCTAACGCACTCTTCATACCTTTAATAATCGGACCTAGGACAGGTAAACCCAAGCCAATCATAGGAGTAATCACTACATCAACTGGTGCAAGCTGCTTCAGTTGCGATGAATGATATCCATGAGGCTCGTAATAGAGAGTTAAATTACTCGCCAACTCTTTGAGCAGATAAGCGTTTTCTAAGATAGTAGGGCCAATGGGAGAGCCAGGAAGAGCTTTAATTTCTACTTGATCATTCAATGTGAAATGTTCACCATGAGCCAGGGTGATAACTTGGGTGTAACCCAACTGCTCTACTACTTTGGCCGCATTGGGAGAAGCTACAACCTGAATATTCCGGTCAAGTTGCTTGAGGGTGGGAGGGTGAGCATGATCTTCCAAACCCTGAGATAAAAGAATCAAGTCAATATTTTCTGGTATCGGCCGCTCTTGAAGTCGAGAACCTTTAAATAACCAATCCAAATTGCTGAAAGTTAAAGAACCAACTAACCAAGGGTCAATTAGAATCCGTTGTCCGCCAATTTCCATCAGCCAACTATTGCTGTCTAACCAAGTGAAGTACATAGCTGCCTAGGTAGTAAGATTAATGCCTGTTTTAATTATGAATTGTTTGGGGATTGGGGATTGGGGTGATGGGGTGATGGGGAGACGCGGGGACGGGGAGAGCAACAGAGAAAAAACAGTAGGGGTTCAGCAATGCTAAACCCCTACTAACAGCTGATTTACTGTATGTCTATTTTTCTTTTGCGCCTAACATCTGTAAGAGTTTGTCTACATTATCTAAATCGCCAACAATTCGCCGAATTGGTTGAGGCCAAACCTTCACTAGGGTGGGAGTTGCGGAAACTTGATTGATTTCGGCTTGTTCTGGATGTGTTAAAACATCAATCACTTTGAGAGTGTAAGGATATCCAAGCGATCGCTCTAGTAATTCGTGTAAATGTTCTAAAATGCGTTCAGTGGCTCCACTATGGCCAGCCACAAACAGGCGCAGAACATAGCCTTGAGTATTGAGTGTTGTCGGTGGCGCGGTGATCACCCTTTGCGGGTATTGTGGTGTTACATCAGCAAGGTCTAAGCGCACAACTAAGTCATGGTCTTCCCAAAGCTGGGGGAATGAGGAGCGATAAGTTGCCAACACCATGCGATCGCACAATCCTTCCTGCCAAGGTGCTGTTTGCCATACTAGCTCCCCCGTACAAAAAATAGCTTTCAGCACTGTTTGGTGGCGAATAACAGCCGGATAAGCTTCCGCAAAGGTCTGCACTTGTTGCGTGCGCGGATTGAGCCAGTGATCAATGGTCGCTGTATAACAAGGAACTAAAAAATGGGGCGGCTCTGGTAAATCTAGGATTTCTTGCAAAGCCGCACACAAATGCAAATGCCATCGTCCCTGTTTACTAGGGTCAATGCAATAAATTAAATCGCCTCCAGGTGTAAACAGAGCAATCCCTTTGAACAACTGGGGTCTAGATAGTTTATCTGTAGGTAACTTGATCACAGTGTCTGGGGACTAGGGTGATGGAGTGACGCGGGGATGGGGACACGGGGACACGGGGACACGGGGACACGGGGACACGGTGACGCGGTGACTAGGGTGATGGGGTGACGCGGGGACACGGTGACGCGGGGACACGGGGACACGGTGAAAATGAAGAATAACTTAATTACCTATTCCCAATGACCAATGACCAATGACCAATGACCAATGACCAATCACCAATCACCAATCACCAATCACCAATCACCAATCACCATTAAACACGTCCTCGGAGGAATTGGGCCATTTCATTGGGAGTTGGTGACATTTCCAAGGCGGTTTCTTCAGTAATCCGACCTTCTTGATACAAATTGAGTAATGACTGATTCATAGTCACCATGCCATCAAAGCTGGCTTGCTTCATCAATTCGGCAATTTCATCATATTTACCATCTTTAATCCATTCTTTCACAGCTTCGGTGTTAATCAGGATATCGTGGAAGGCTGCCCGTTTACCATCAGTTGTGCGACACAAACCTTGGGCAATCACGGACACTAAAGACTCAGAAATTGCCACCCGCATTGCATCCTGTTCCTCACCTGAGTAGAGATTAAGAATCCGCTCAATAGTTTTTACAGCACTATTGGTGTGCAGGGTTCCCATAACCAAGTGACCAGTTTGAGCCGCTTTTAGAGCAGTGTTGACCGTTTCTTTATCCCGCATTTCCCCCACCAGAATCAAATCTGGGTCTTCCCGTAAAGCTGCTTTTAGGGCGTTGTCAAACTTCCGGGTGTGCATTCCCACTTCCCGCTGCTTGATTAAGGACTTGCGGCTTTGGTGGACAAATTCAATTGGGTCTTCAATGGTGATGATATGCTTAGGCATCTCTCTGTTGATGTAGTCAACCATTGCTGCCATTGTCGTAGATTTACCTGAACCAGTGGGGCCTGTCACCAAAATCAACCCTTTATGATAGTGGCAAATATCCCGAAAAACTGGAGGTAATCTCAATTGATCCATAGACAAAATTTTGAGCGGAATTAACCGCAGCACCATTGCATAGCCTCTGAGGGTATCAAAAACATTAATCCGTACACGGGCAAATTCGTACTGAGTCGCACCGTCAAATTCTAGATTGTCTTGAAACCTCTGAATTTCTCCATCGCTCATAATCTCCCGTAACCAACCCATAAAAGTTTCTTTATCGGTTTCTGGATAATTGGTGGTTTCAATTTCTCCTCGATTACGGAAGCGGGGTATTTCACCAACACCTAAGTGAACGTCAGAAAATCCCTGATCAAAAGCTTCTTGAATTAGCTGTGCTAAAGTCATCCCCACAGGCTTTTTGGGAATAGCCGCAGCCATAGGCATTGGTGGTGGTGCAGGAGGACGTTGGGCGGCAGCAGGCATACCCGGTGGTAGGGGATTGTTAAGTGCAGTCGGATTATTCATCCTCTCTGTTGACATCTGCAACGTTTTTGTCGGTTGGTGCTGTGCAGATGATGTTGGTA
The DNA here is from genome assembly GCF_014698735.1 of Anabaena catenula FACHB-362. Lineage (GTDB taxonomy): Bacteria > Cyanobacteriota > Cyanobacteriia > Cyanobacteriales > Nostocaceae > Anabaena > Anabaena variabilis_A. The sequence continues at coordinate 93,949 of NZ_JACJTQ010000012.1, read as the reverse complement.
GTGGTGGCGGTACTGGTGGTAGATTCCGGGGTTTTGATTCTGTCATATAAGGAAGGAGTGCAAAATAAATTATCTAGTTAGGGCAGGGAATAGGGAATAGGGAACACTTCTCTTCTCCTGTCGGAGACACTGCGTGAACGAGACGCTCCGCGTTGGCGCAGCCTGTCCGTAGGACTTACGGCAAGCGAGAGTGCATCGCAGGCAACAGTGATAGAATACAGGGATTTCATTCGTGTTCAAAAATAGGTAAATATTGTTGCACAGGAATATATCTTCAAATTGGACAGGTAAAAAATTACAGCAGGGAACAGGGAACTTTCTAACAGGGAACAGGGTTGAAACTCTCTTGATCAACCGTAACTGTGTAGTTTTTTGCTTTTAATTCCAATATTTATCGATGGTGTAGAAATTCTTTCCCCAATATAACCTTGTTTTACACCGATTAATCTTCAGTATTATTCCGCAAATAATTGATAAATGGCTTGTGTTTAATCAAACTGTATATAGAATTAGCCCTGTTTTAAGGTTTTAAATGAGAATAAATGAGAAATTTTTCATAGATCATAGATACAGCTTGCAACCACAATCAGGAACAGATAATTTTTTCAGCCCTGTCTGAGAATTATGAGAGGTAGTCCGAATTTTTATAAGAAATGTTAAGCTATCTGGAACTGAGGTTCGGAGAATCAAGGGTTTGCTCTCATACCCAAAAGGGTATATTCCTAAAGACCTATACAAAAAGCATCCTGACTCCTGAAACCTGAATCGGACTAGACATTCATAATTACAAAAAACAAACTGTAAAGTTTAGTAAAGAAATGCTCATTTTTCCAGCAGGGTTTTATATACTGGATTTCACTGAAGTCAATTCAGTTAACTCGCAAACAGCGAGAAGCGACTGAAAGTTAAATTTTAAACTTTGCTGTGTAATTTGGGAGGAAAAGTCATGGTTTTGGCTGAAAGCTCTAATCAAGGAAAGACCTACTCCTTGTTAATGATGAAAAGCTTTTTGATATGGACTTTCACATTGGCAGTATGCCTGCTAGTTGTTGGTTTTCCATTAGTTGTGGTAATGGCTACGGTCGGATGCCTGTTGTCGATTGTGTTGCAATCTGTAATGCCTGTTAGTGCAGTGCTGCTGGTGGCAGGTGGTTTAATCATGTTCAATGTTATGACAGTGTTGATTATGGCTGGTGTGCTGACTGCTAAAGGTGTTCATCCTAAAGAGGTCAGATGGTTAAGCTGGCTTCATGGAGAGGAAGACAAGGCGCAGACTACTGTTTTTGCAGCTTGTCCCTTAACTTGTGAACTCAAATAGTTAACATTGTTAAACTCGATGAACAGTGCATCTGCCCGGTTAAGCCGGGTTTTTTCATGTTGGTTTTTTGTCAGTTATCAGTTATCAGTTGTCTAATGACTAATGACTAATAACTCATGACTAATCAAAAACGAGTTGGTATTATTTTGGGTACTCGTCCCGAAGCGATTAAGCTAGCGCCGGTAATTCAGGTTTTCCAAGGTTCTCCAGATTTGGAATTACAGGTAATTCTGACTGGACAACATCGAGAAATGGTTGAACAGGTGATGCAGTTGTTCAACTTAAAGGCAGATCATAATTTAGAGATTATGCAGCCTAAACAATCTCTAAATGATATTACCTGTCGGAGTTTGCAAGGTTTAGAAGCTTTATTTATAGAACAAAAGCTAGATTTAGTTATAGTCCAGGGAGACACGACAACAGCTTTTGCGGCTGCGTTGGCAGCTTTTTATCAAAAAATTCCTATAGGTCATGTGGAAGCAGGGTTAAGAACTGATGACTTATTTAATCCTTTTCCAGAAGAAGCTAATAGAAGATTAATTTCCCAAATCACCCAATTACATTTTGCTCCCACCTCCCTCGCGGTGGAAAATTTGCAAGCTTCTGGTGTGTTGGGAGAAATTCACCTGACGGGTAATACGGTGATTGATGCATTGTTGAATGTAGCCGCAACCCACCCAGCTTGTGATATACCGGGTTTAAACTGGGATGAATATAGGACTATACTGGTAACAGTGCATCGCCGGGAGAATTGGGGAGAACCACTGCAAGCGATCGCACAAAGTTTTTTACAGATTTTAGATCAGTTTCCTGATACAGCCTTATTATTGCCCTTACACCGTAATCCCACAGTTAGAGAACCATTGCAGCAGTTGTTAGGTAATCATCCGCGCATATTCTTGACAGAACCCTTAGATTATGGTCAATTAGTAGGGGCAATAGAGCGATCGCACTTATTATTAACAGACTCTGGTGGTTTACAAGAAGAAGCACCCAGTCTCGGTAAACCAGTACTCGTTCTCAGAGACACCACAGAAAGACCAGAAGCCGTTACCGCAGGTACAGCTAAATTAGTGGGAACTGAAACAGAGAGCATTGTTGCTGCTGCAAGTGAGTTATTAAGTAACCCTGAAGCATACACAGCAATGGCCAATGCAATTAATCCCTTTGGGGATGGTCATGCAGCAGAACGCATTTTGGAAATTGTGAAAAATTATTTGGGGTAAAAAATAAATACTCAAAACCCCTCCACGAGACAGCGGGGAGGGGTGTTAAAAGGCACTTTTGACGGGGTGGGGTTCTTCAGGAATAGTAAGTAATCAACCGAACACGATATCTCCAATCACCTCTAACTAATACCTAAAGCCCTACGAGTTGCAGGGCCAACGATCCCATCTACACGCAAACCATTTCTTCTTTGAAAATTGCGGACTTGTTGAGCAGTATTTGGTCCAAAAACACCATCAACTCTTATCCCTAAAGCTCTTTGAACCACTCTCACGCGCTCACCTCTGGCTCCCTGTGCCAATAAAACTCGACCCCCAACACCAGGAGTAGGACGATTGGGAGATGTCCCCGGATTCATCCCAATCCATCTTTCAGCCACATAATATCCTTTGTAACGTCCTGAAGTAATTTGAGCAAAACCATTACTCACATTCCCAGTAGACCCAATATTGGTGCCATTAGGTACACAAGCTACAGAGGAGTTACCGCCACTAGGACCCCTACGGATATATAAACAATTACCATTAGTTTTGGCATATTCTGCGGAAGCTTCTTGAACTTGGGAAACAGCAGCAAGAAACACAGTTACACCAGCTAAAGCCAACCAAGCAGACGATTTCAGCAGTTTTTGCCAATTGATGACTGGTAAGGTAGGAAGATTCAATTCGATATTTACAGGTGTCTCTTCATTAGACATATACATATGGGAATAAGCCATATATTCCATGATTCCCTGCTCCTTTATGTAAATAATTGGGATATTACAGACAGTTAACTTGTTTTTCTCTAGATTTAATCTAGATGTATTTTATACTCTTTAATTAGCAGAAATTTTGATGCCATATTCCGCCCTTTGAACTGTCACATAGGGTGTTTTTGCCGAAATGATCAATTACTAAAATGATAAATAGCCTTAGTTCCCAAGGCGCTCAGAAGTATTAAAGTTATCAGAGCGAATCTGATTCCCGTAGCGCCATACTTCCACTTTTTCTGGGGTAACTAGGTATGAAAAAGTACCGTTATCTGCTTGATATTTGTCTTTACCCACATTTCGAGCGGCTATCTTCACGGGTTTACTGGCATCTTGTTTAAATTGTGCAATGTAAAAGAGTTGACCGTTTTCTTCACAGACTTGGACACGAATCTTTGCCGTCTCACCCGTCATAACTGTAACCCCCGCGCATTCAGTCTCAAAATTTACGGGATTAATATTGACGGGAATTAGTTGTGAAGGTGAAACAGGTCGTTCTATGGGTTTTTTAGCCGCAATGGAGGCAGGTAATAGGTGTAGAGGATCAAGCGCTAAACGACTATTTTGATAAAATTCAAAATGCAGATGAGGGGCTGTACTATTACCTGTAGATCCCATTTCGGCAATTATTTGACCTTGATTGACTTGTTGACCTTTGCTGACTAACAAGCGTCGATTGTGACCATAGACTGTTAAACTACCATTAGTGGGATGTTTGATCTCAATCACATTACCTAATCCCCAATCATCCCAACCTGCTTTGACAACTGTACCAGATGCAGCAGCGAAGATAGGAGTGCCAATAGCACCGGCGATATCAATTCCCTCATGTTGATATTTACGGAAACCTTGAGAAATAATTCCTTGAGTCGGCCAGATTAAGTTATTACTAAGCAAGGGTGTTGGTTGAACTAGGGAAGCTTTGACTGTCTGAGGTAACGCAGAGGTAGTTGTACTTAAAACAGATGTTAAAGATATTAACCCAATCAAGGTATAAGTACAGAACCGAGAAAGAGGATTTTTTGGCATAAAAAACTTTTGAATTCTTTATTTGCTGTTTCAGTATCACTCATCTGACATCAGGAAAATTGTTACAGATAGATGAATATATACAGCACTTGTAACGTTTCACTTTAAGGTTGATACAAACGGATAGACGCGGTGACATGGTGACAAGGCAGCAAGTTTTGTGTCGATGTCTAAATCCCCGTTGCAAAACTTAATTACGAATTACGAATTACGTTGGCGCTAGCCTGCCGTAGGCACTATTACGAATTATTTTAACCGGACTTGATATCAGGCATTGCATTACTGCTACTCATACTTGTATATTCTTGTATAATCATGTACTAGAGGATGCAAATCTGAAATGAATCATGGATAAAAGTCAAAGTGTAAAGCAGCAGTCAAGCCAAACCACAGAAACCAGTTTAGAGATAGTAAAAGAGACATCTCAACCTAAAAATCTGTTGGTAAAGTATCCTTGGATTTTGTTTGTTGGGTTGTTGGGAATTCCTCTGGGAGTTGCAACCTTTAGCTATTATGAACTGAGTTATGTTGGGGATGTTCCCCACAAACAACCAGAAAAACCCCCAAATTTAGTCGTTAAACAACCAATAACCATAACTTCTGATACTAGCAATGCTACACCAGCATGGTTAATATTAGCGATCGCTCTAACTTGTGCTTCTGGTTGTTTGGTTATTTTTCGTTTACTCAAACTTCCACAACGAATTTGAAAGTATAGGGTTGAGAGTGAGTGTAAGCTGTAAGCAAACCCCCAATACCAGCTAGGGTGACGAAGTGGGTTAAATTTTCTATGTTTTGATGTGAATAAAAATACTTTTAAAACATCCTCTTAGACTGATAACGAATAACTAATAACAGATAACTGATAAAAACTGCCAACTTGGCAACCAATCTGTGAGTAACCCAGTTAAATTGATGAAAGATAAACGACTTTAAGGGTGTTGTTATCAGGGGTACTACATTACAAACTTAGTCTAAAAAGATTTGTTTTCAAATCTTTATTAAGGACATATAAAGCAATCTACCGACAATTTTATTTTGCTATTTTTTCATTAGAAAAATAATAATCAGGTTTCACATTTGCTGCAACAGGAATATTACTAGCGTATAGGCGTTGTCTTTAATGTATAACTTAGCCCCCTAAATAACAGGCAGGCAGCGTCTAATAAATATTCCTGAACGCCACAGCAGCAAATGCAGAGTGGGAGATTAAAGGCGCTTGATATGCCTTCTCCCACTCTTCTTTTATTGGTAAGTAGCTTGGCGCAATTAAATATAAAACCTCGCTTCCATTCCTCTCACGCCAGTTGCTACAACGGGGGGAACCCCCGCAACGCATTGGCTCCCCTAGCCCTCTCTAACCCTCCCCTCAGGGGAGGGAATAGGAATAATATTTGATTTTTGAAATATACGTATGAAATATACGTAGGGTGGGCATTGCCCACCTTACTCAGAGACTTAAAATTTTTCAGCTATCCTATCATTTATGATTCCTATATATAGGAATAATATTTGATTTTTGAAATATACGTAGGGTAGGCAATGCCCACCAAACCATTGCTGCGGTGGGCATTGCCCACCCTACAAGACTTGATATTTTATCAGATATCATTTATGATTCCTATATATACACCAAAGTTTAATAGAAATTGGTAGCTTTTAAAAATTCTAAAATTGCTGCATTTACCACATCAGCAGCACCAGTTGAGGCATCATGATAACAATTCTGTAAAATTTGCAAGCGCGAATTAGGAATATGTTGATGTAATTTTTTGCCATGACTTACAGGAAACCAACTATCTTGATCACCCCATAAAACGAGAGTAGGACATTCAATAGTACTGAGATTACTTTGAATGTTAGTCAGTATATTTGGCTTTTTGGTTTGGAAATTCTCAATTTCCTTGATTGCTATTTGTAACTCTTCAGTAACTTTTACCAAAGTACCTGGAATCTCAATAAACGGGTAAGTGATCCAATAAACATCTTCCTCTGAGAGAATCGTAGGATCAAATAGCACCCTGCGTCTTTCTATAGCCATCACTTCTCTGACTATAGGTGCAAACCAATATGCTAGACGGAGAGAATCTATAGTATGTATTATTTCTAAGGGAATGTTGGCAAGTATTCCCATGATCCAATGGGGTAAACTTTCCGCGAAAATAGGCGCATTAATTACTACTAAACGCCCGATTAATTGAGGATCTTTTTCAGCTAATGCCAGAGCAACTAATGCACCTAAAGACTCTGCTACAATTATAGGTGGTTCATCACATAAAGCCTGAATAATTCGCTTGAGTTCAAGTACTTGATGACCATTTTCTTCTCGGTGTGATAGAGGTTTTTCTGAGAAACCATAGCCTTTAGCATCAAAACAAATCACCCGAAAATATTGAGATAAGGGTTTTATACTGTGCCGCCAATTATAACTCCAACTACCTAAACCATGTAATAAAATCAACGGCTTACCTGTACCTTTTTCGCCATAGGCTATTTTTACGGGGTAGCCCTTGGCATCAGTAATAATCAGATTTTGCCGCCCTTTGGGAAAATTAACTTGCCACCAATCTTGCATTACGTGATTAATAACTAATTTAACTGCCAGTTAAGGCGTTCCATAGCAATCTTATTAATATCACGGGTAAGGCGATTAAGACAATAGCAAGCAACAACAATCCCGCGAAAAGGGCGATAATAAAACCCTGATCAGCTTTCTTTTTTTCACCAGGAGATTTTAAGTAATCTTCTAATAACTTGATATTATAATTGTTAGCTGTCCATGCAAAATCAAAAAAGTCTCCTAGCATGGGTATAGCGCCAATTAAAGAATCTATGATAATATTTACAACCATTCTGCTTAAACTGGCTCTAGACACGCCCATTCGAGCAGATTCGATGATAATGTAGATAGAAAGCATCACTCCCAAAACATCACCACCAACAGGTATTAATCCCAGAATGGGATCTAAACCAATTCCCACTTGAGTGCCGGGAATGGTGATAGCATTATCCAATAATCTACTAATTTGATTTAGACGCTTTAATGTAGGTGCATAACCATCAGCTTCACTGGCAGATCGATCAGGAGAATTAGACATTTTTTGGTAATTAGTAATTCGGAATTTGGAAAAAAGGTAGAATTAAGCTAACAGCACTCAGGACTGTTTCAGTGATTTTCTTGAGTGTATATCTTCACCGACAGTAATATTCAATTGGTATCCGATGAGGAGAACAAAGGCACTCATCCATAACCACAGCATTAAAACTATGAAAGTTCCTACTGCACCATAGACTTTATTATAGTTGCCGAAATTGGTGACATAAAGGCGAAATAGAGCAGAAAGAATTGCCCAGAATATAGCGGCTAATACAGCCCCTGGCATGAGTGGTATACCTTGTTTCCAGACGCTAGAACCATAACGATAGACTAAGCTAAAAGTAGAGGCAACAATTACCAAGGCTAAGGGCCAGAGTAACAATTGCCAAATATGTAATAAGAATTCTAAGGCAGCATTGCCACTCACTACTATTCCTAAGATTAAATCGCTGGTAAATACGAGGAATGAGGCTAATATTAATAGTAAAATTGTTCCAACTGTTAATCCTAGTGAAATGAGTTTAGCTTTCCAAAAGGGGCGGGTATTTTCTGGGCTAACTTGCTGGATTTGATCAAAGGTAGTCATGGCAGTACTAACTGCACCAGAAGCTGTCCAAATAGCGAGTAAAAAACTTAAAGAAAACAAACTACTATTTTTAGAGTCGGCAATTTCTTTGGTAGCAAAATCACTAATTAAAATCCAAGCTTCTTGGGGTACAATTTGACTCAGTTGCATGGCTAGTTGAAGAAATGTGTTTTGTAAGGATTCTGCCATTAACCCAATGGCTGTGAGCAGGGCAAGAATTGCTGGAAACAGCGATAACATAGCATTAAAGGCAATTTGTGAAGCCAGTCCCAAAAGTCTGATTTCGATAGTTCTGGCAAAGGTTTTTTTCAGTGTACGCCAAGTGAGGTGATGAAAGAAGCTGACAAAACGAGGTTTGGGCATATATATTGACAAGTTGCACCTTGTTGAAAAAGTAAAAATTAATATAAGTATCGGACAAGCGGATTTATGGCAGAATTGCCAGTGGTGGCTTCCTGAGTGATTCTACTTTACAGAATAATTTTTAACTACACTTAACTAAAGTAATGACTGAAAATACTGATAAAGCTGCCCGGTTAACACAACAGTGGTTGGCTGAAATTCAAGCCTTGAAACAGCAGATGGCGGAACTTCAGCAAAAACGTGATGAGGCTTGGGAAAGTTCACAGAAATGGCGACAGTTATATAATACCGAATCAGAACAACGCCGTGCAGATGCCAAAATGTACCAACAAGCGATAGCGAAGCGCTCCGAAGGAATCGCATCTGTAAAAGCTGAACTGCTTAACCTCCAGGGTATAGATGTTGTCAAATCCAATGATGGGACAAACACAGCTATTGAACCAGAAATCACACAACTAACATCAGTGGAAGAAGTAAAAGCTAAACTCATCTTTCTCACTAAAGAACGCGATCGCTTGTTGCAAGCTTTGAAAACCGAGCAAGATAACCACGCCCAAACTCGTAAAAGTCTCACAACTGCTTTGGGTGATGCTATTGACAGCTTGGCAAAGGCGCGAGCAGGAGATATGAAGCAGGGTGCAACGGAGCAGGGTGCAACGGAGCAGGGTGAAACAGAGCAGGGTGCAGAGGGGTTAGATTAGACATCTCCGACAAAGTAGAGACGTTTAATGGAACTTATCTACAAGGGTTCCAGTGCTGCTGGGAATTACTATAGGCGAATATTGGGGAGATAAACCCAAATTTGACAAACTGACTTGAGGCTATGCCTTGGTTTCCGTAGCCATGACACTCATTGTGGGTGCGATCGCTGCTATACTAGCGATGAAATTAACTACTTGGGACTGGTTGACTTGTCTGCTAGTGACAGCACCAGGAGGATCAGCAGAAATGATTCTTGTCGCCCTGACTTTAAATCATCATGTCGAAATTGTCACAACTGGGCATATAGTCCGATTGATTGCAATTAACAGTTCTTTACCTCTATGGTTGTTTTTATTTCGCCGTTTTGACAATTTTATGGAGCAGACAACAGATGGTATCCCACATTCAAGAAGTTGATGCCCAACAATGGGTAAAAACTCGTTCTTCACTAGACTCCAATGAATCTACTTTCCTAATTTGGACAGGTAAAATTTATAGCTTTGTTCCTGGTGAAAAACGACAACTATTGTTTAAAATTGTGGGCATGAGTGTGAGTCGGTGTATTCCCACTCTGGAAGGTCGTTGGGATTTTACCTCTAGAGAATTAACTTACTACCTGAACCCAGACACAGATGAGATTTTGCGGAAATGGGAAAACCCTTGGACAGGGGAAACAGTGTCAGTCATGCACGTTGCCAATAGTCCAGTGCAAGGCAAGTTTAGCGGTAAATTTCCTGTGCAAGTTGATGGAGAAAATAGTACCTTCGTCTTTGATATCTTTCCCAATTATCCCAATCCTTTAGCAGAAGATGCCAAATTTGCTGAATATTGTCCATCATCAATTTATCAAGCTGCGGAATTATTTAAAATCACAGTCCCTAGTGCAGATTTGGTGAACTCAGAATTGAACTCTGTGACAGAACTGAAGCTAAGTTGGGATAGAATTGGTCAATGGTTGCCTTGGATGAAAATGGGCGATCGCCCCGGTTATCTTATTTACAGTGCTACTGGCAGCAAAGTCCGCAGTTTTACAGAATTACCTCCACTCCTACAAGCAGAAATCAATACTCGTGTTCCTTTGTATAAGCAAGCTCCAAAAGCCTTTATGGAAGGTGAAGATATCACTTCTTGGTTATATTTCCAAAAGCATTTTCCCGCTTATTTAGCTGGGGAAATATTTCCCTTACCAGCAGCAGAGGAAAGCTAGTAAGTAAATTGGCGTTAAAAATTGTCGTTGGGATAAGGCAGGGGGCAGGGTGCAGGGTGCAGGGGGAAAAAGGGTTTCAGCCTTGTTTACTTTTCTTTACACATTTTGGTTTTATTCTGCCTACCTACTTAGTCTGTCAAATAAATTTTGACGGATGAAAGGGGTTTCCAGCTAGTTCATCTTTTTTAATGGCGATCGCAAACAACACAAGCGAACCCTGATAATGCTTGTGAAACATAGATTGTCGCAACGGGTGGGGAAACCCCATCCCTAGGATTTATCCGTTGCTCTTTTTTGGAGAATTGGTATAACCTCTTTACAGATTAAGCACAAGCAGATAATTATTTCGTCGTTCGCACTTTATCTACTTTTCTCAGCTGTAACCAATGTTAATTGTGGTATAGACAAAAGTTTTATTTCATCCAAATAGCAGTTTTGACTGGATGGAATATCTTGATGAATTACTCCAATTTTCAGGAAATAGCAAAATGAAGAAATTACTTGCAGGTATTACAGCATTCAGCCTATGTATAACTTCTCCAGGTATTGCTAAAGCACAGGAATTTACGGAATTCAAACATCAAAATGATAGATATTACTATGAAACCCTCAACTCTGAAGGAGTTACTTATTATAAGTATAAAGTTCCTGCCTATAGCTTTGGGGTTTTTACACTCAAAAATCACAGTCGTAGAGCGGATTTTGATATTTACATATATGACTACTCTGGAGGCTGGAAGCTCTTAGCTAAAGGAAAAAATACAGGAGTTACAACAGAATTAGTTACTACGCCAACTATTTCACAAGATAGATATGCATATATCAAGATAGTTAATTATGGTTCACAACCATCTCAATATCTTTTTTATGCAAATCATGTAACGCCTGGTAAGAATTTTGCGATTGCCTTAGCTGAAACTATCATTATATGTAGTCTCGAAAGAAAAAATATTGACAGCGAAACATCTTCTCGCTTAGTTACGGGGATTTCCTCAATACTCCAAGGTAATAATTTGGCAGGTTTGAATCGAGACCTCTTCATTAATGACATGACTGGCAAAATTAGGAAACAACTTGGTTATGGATGTACAGCGGATTTTGCAGTCAATTGGGTAGTTTCAATGATCAAGGATGTTTACAGAAACTATCCTTAAATCAGTCCTCTTTTGTCACTTTGGTAGAGTCTGATCACTCAAAGGTTTATGAAAATTAGCGTGAGAAAAGCCTACTCTTTTTATGGGTGAGATTAATTCTATTTTTGCCGATAAATAAATCCTGGGGTAGGGGTAAAGCGCAGTGCTAAACCCCTACGATAAATGTGTTTTTTACGGCTACACATATAGGTAGGTATTATCGCTGTCTGCAAAAATCAAGACACGACGAGATGTGAGCATAGGTGTTTCCCAACTGCTTTGTGTTTGGGTTTGGACTTTTATATGTTTTATTAAAACCCATGCTCGGAAACGCGATTTTCCAATGGTGGCGATCGCTGTTGTTAATATTTCAGGAAGTTTACGGTATGGCGATCGCTTGTTTTCATTAATATTTGATTTTTATCAAAAATTGAAAATACCTGAAACTACGTTCTTTCAATAATCAACACAGTTTCAGGTACTATCTTTTGGTTTCCAATAATTCCGATTTAACCCAATCGGTGGGGATTTATTAACTTTTTCAGATACATTGACAAACCCTCAAGGAGTTTCCAATTATTCCGAATTAACCCAATCGGTGGGGTATCTTGAATATAACGGTAGACCTCGTCTGTCTTTGGAAGAAGTTTCCAATTATGCGTCCCCACATGGTTAGTGGAGACCTTGTTTATCTACACCTAAATCAATTACAACTGATACATTGTTTCCAATTATGCGTCCCCACATGGTTAGTGGAGACTACATAAGATTCCATTTGTTAATCTCATAATAGATGTTTCCAATTATGCGTCCCCACATGGTTAGTGGAGACTCACACTAATTGGAGATAGTTATGTACAACAGAGGTTTCCAATTATGCGTCCCCACATGGTTAGTGGAGACCTTCGGTTGTGGTTATGATATTGCTAATCACATAATGCAAGAGTTTCCAATTATGCGTCCCCACATGGTTAGTGGAGACCTGTAGAGATATACGAGACAAAAATTACTGGCATTAGTTTCCAATTATGCGTCCCCACATGGTTAGTGGAGACTTGTCTGTATTACACGGTTTTCTACCAAGACGTTAGTTTCCAATTATGCGTCCCCACATGGTTAGTGGAGACCTTCAAATGAAGCAAATCTATTTCTTGATGAAATGTTTCCAATTATGCGTCCCCACATGGTTAGTGGAGACATTTCAAGTAGTGCAATTGGCTGGTTTATGGCTGATAAGCAAGTTTCCAATTATGCGTCCCCACATGGTTAGTGGAGACTTTTGCCCATGATTGTCGTAAATCAAAATACTATGATAAGCAAGTTTCCAATTATGCGTCCCCACATGGTTAGTGGAGACATTAATAAAACATCTGTTATAGATAGTTCCATACAGAGACGTTTCCAATTATGCGTCCCCACATGGTTAGTGGAGACTTAATACCTGCTTTCGCTTGCTTTCTATTATCTCGTTTCCAATTATGCGTCCCCACATGGTTAGTGGAGACTAACGCAGATTTAGCAGTACAAGAAGATATTGCACGTTTCCAATTATGCGTCCCCACATGGTTAGTGGAGACCTAATACGATTAGCGAGTTATTGACGATAGCCCCTTTTGTAAGTTTCCAATTATGCGTCCCCACATGGTTAGTGGAGACTGATAATTGCTTTAAAAATTTCTGGGAAGAAATTGTTTGCGTTTCCAATTATGCGTCCCCACATGGTTAGTGGAGACCCGTGACACTGGCTACCTCTTCAATCAGTTACAAAATGCTGTTTCCAATTATGCGTCCCCACATGGTTAGTGGAGACCTGCTTTTACTTTCGGTAGTGCTGGTGCTGGTGTTGTTTCCAATTATGCGTCCCCACATGGTTAGTGGAGACACTGATGATGACAAGCCAATAAGGAAAATGACAGGTTTCCAATTATGCGTCCCCACATGGTTAGTGGAGACGAGAGAGAGTGCGTTGATGACACAAACCGAATTAGCGAAGTTTCCAATTATGCGTCCCCACATGGTTAGTGGAGACTGCCGAATCTGGGAAAGTTTCCTATTTTAAAGGTGAGAAGTTTCCAATTATGCGTCCCCACATGGTTAGTGGAGACACCAGCACCTGCGACTCCTGCACCTGTTCCTCCCCCCCGTTTCCAATTATGCGTCCCCACATGGTTAGTGGAGACTTCAGTTGAATACCGTGCAGATTTAGATAAGAGAAAGTTTCCAATTATGCGTCCCCACATGGTTAGTGGAGACTGGCTTTGCCAGGAAGTTATACATAAAATGCAAGAATCTCGTTTCCAATTATGCGTCCCCACATGGTTAGTGGAGACTAAAAGCTGGTTTACAAGAAGCACTGGCTGAATCGTTTCCAATTATGCGTCCCCACATGGTTAGTGGAGACGCAAAGAATAAAAGAAGCATTGTTAAGTGAGGTGCTGTTTCCAATTATGCGTCCCCACATGGTTAGTGGAGACAGACCGTTGAGTTATCGCTCTCCCCACAAGCGATCGCCGTTTCCAATTATGCGTCCCCACATGGTTAGTGGAGACGGAGCAGAAAGTATCTGGAGAAGTTCAGCCTATTGTTTCCAATTATGCGTCCCCACATGGTTAGTGGAGACTAGAGAATGGTCTAATCATGCGATCGCGCAAATCACTAGTTTCCAATTATGCGTCCCCACATGGTTAGTGGAGACAAGATTAGCTTCCCAAGCTAATCGCAGATACATCAAAAATTTGTTTCCAATTATGCGTCCCCACATGGTTAGTGGAGACTATTCATTGCCTGCTACCGCCCAATCAGATTTATAGTCCGTTTCCAATTATGCGTCCCCACATGGTTAGTGGAGACTGCGTCACAGACTTAAAGAAAGTCCCAGAGGGATGGGGTTTCCAATTATGCGTCCCCACATGGTTAGTGGAGACTTGCATCTGTGCAGGTCAAGGGCGAGCCTAATTTTTTGTTTCCAATTATGCGTCCCCACATGGTTAGTGGAGACTTAGCCCTTGTGGGTAAAAGAAATTCCGATGCGGAGTTTCCAATTATGCGTCCCCACATGGTTAGTGGAGACACTTTCTAGATAATTGTTCTTAATGGCATCGACAATGTGTTTCCAATTATGCGTCCCCACATGGTTAGTGGAGACAATGCGACAGTAGGAAGGGATGGGTAGATGCCTATAGAGGTTTCCAATTATGCGTCCCCACATGGTTAGTGGAGACCCAATCCCATTATTCCTACAAAGCTTATGGTTAGCGTAAGTATGTTTCCAATTATGCGTCCCCACATGGTTAGTGGAGACGTGAACGAAGTTTTCTGCGGCGTATTCAATGCAGTTTCCAATTATGCGTCCCCACATGGTTAGTGGAGACCTACATGGGAACCCCTACGCAGAACTTCCATTCCTTGGTTTCCAATTATGCGTCCCCACATGGTTAGTGGAGACTATTTTCCCGTCGCTTAATACTGAAATAGCGCTACAAGTTTCCAATTATGCGTCCCCACATGGTTAGTGGAGACATTGGGAATTTTATGTTTGTTGGCCAGTTTGATTAATGTCGGTTTCCAATTATGCGTCCCCACATGGTTAGTGGAGACTTCAGCATCCACTTCTAAGTCCCTCCCATCTTTCCCCGGGTTTCCAATTATGCGTCCCCACATGGTTAGTGGAGACTTGACCAAAACTCAACTATTAGCCCTAGCTGATTACATCATCGGTTTCCAATTATGCGTCCCCACATGGTTAGTGGAGACTTTGCTTTAAATATCACGGGCAAGATATCAGCCGGTTTCCAATTATGCGTCCCCACATGGTTAGTGGAGACCCAGGCAGAATAATCATTCTGCCATCGGAGGGAAAATGTTTCCAATTATGCGTCCCCACATGGTTAGTGGAGACAAGCAGAAGCAATGACCAAGTCGTGGGGCGATAAAGGTAATCGTTTCCAATTATGCGTCCCCACATGGTTAGTGGAGACCGGTGTGATCATTCCTCTGTTTGTTGCAGATATCCAAGTTTCCAATTATGCGTCCCCACATGGTTAGTGGAGACACTTTGCAGGGCGGCAGACATTGAAGCCGCATTGCGTAGTTTCCAATTATGCGTCCCCACATGGTTAGTGGAGACTGCGGGTGTCGGTAAGACTTGATATACAAGGCTTTGGACACCCATTTGCGCGGATGAAACTTAAAAGTACCGTTTGAGCGATCGCTTGTCAAGTCCTCCCTTAATGAAAAATGCCTCAAACCCTTTGCTGGCATAGATTACAGACTTTGCGCGAGCCTCTTTTTTCCTAAAGACCTCCAAAGCCATAGCTGATAAGCCTTTAGAGGTTATATAACAAGCGTTCGATAAATACACCCCCTGGGTCGCGCAGTTTTAGGTAGTGTTTTAAGTGATGTCGTTAGCGCTGCATAAAAATATAGTGGAATATGATGAGCGATCAATCGCGTAGTATATCATTGTGTAACTCAGCTTTGTTCGTCTAAACTATCAGCTATTTTACTGAGCTTTTGCTGCAATTTACCAGTCACAAAAGGCATTTCTAGCAATTTCATAATATGCAAAAATCTTTGTCTTACATATTGTTCATAGGCATTTTTAACATTACAGTTTTTAATATACTGATTGTAATCATTCATGAATTTTTGAAAATCATCATCACCTTGATATTGCTTCTTTTTATCCTCTGGGTAACCAAGTAAATATTTAATTGCGTCATCATCTTTCATGCCACGTAAATTATGCATTAGTTGATTTCGTAAATCATCTTCACGATTCTTATAATAACTGCATGACCAAATAAGATTCTCCCATAACTTTTTTTTGAATTTTGTTTTATCTGTTTTATCAATTTCTAAATCAGGTCTCAGCTTCTGCAACCACTCTATCATCGCAAAGTTTTCATTTGTCTTAAACTTTAACTCATTAGGAACTTGTTTCTTATATCTAGAATCTATTTGACCATTGCTGTTAGGAAATTTAAGTTTGATCAAAATCTCTATTTTTATTTGGTCTAATGGTTGATTTGTAGATAACTTAAGTTTTTTTCTCAATTCTGATTCTGAGAGCAAATATAAACCTTCATTATCCCATTTCAAAAATTCAGATACAGAAAATCCTTGATGTGTATCAGCAAGTTTAGAAGCTTCATTAAGAATTGCCGTCTTTAAGAAAGTTTCTTGTGCTGCTGCAAGTAAAGTAATTCCTTGGAGATAGTTTTTTTGATTTAGAAAAAACCCAATTAAATCTAAACTATCAACTATTCGCTGGCTAGCATTTGGGATTTCAAAATCTTCTTTACTATCTCTCTCTATACTATGCAAGTTGAAAAAACTCACCATTTTTTCCAACTCATTTATCCTTGAATGTGAAATTCCCTCCACATCCTGAATAATTTTAAGTGCTGCACCGGGGAATCCACTAATAATAAGTTGTTTAGCTTTTTCAATTTGAAGACTACGCCGATATTCTGATTGTTTATTGTCAACTTCCTCAGATTGGTTTTGGAGTACAGATTGAGATTCTGATTCAAACTTTACTTCTTCTGCTTCCGATTTTGATTCTTTATTGTACGCTATATTATAATATTGATTACTTAAAACAAATTTGACTTTTTCAAATTTATTTAAACTAACAAATTGTACGGCTGATGAAATCGCTGGTGTTCCCGCTTGGTGACTTACATATATCTCTGGATTATTAATATTAATCTCGTTAAAAACATTTTTAACTAGTAATAAAGTCTCATTCCAATGGTCTAAACCTTTTCCTGAGTCTGGTTGTAAATATAAAAAATCACGTTCGGGATCAAATTGCGAAGTCAGGATATCTTTAAACTTATCTTGAAAATACCAAGTTAATATTGGTTTAAGAGTACATGTATCTTGCCAATATGGACAATAATCTTTATCTCTCTGTTGATTTTGAAATATCCGCTGCTGGTCGCTTAAAAGTACAATTATTCTATCTAATTTGGTCTTTTTTTTAAAATACTGACAATAGGTATCTAAAAGAGGAAATTCTAAATCTGATACATAATTATTTATTTTATCTTCATATACTATACCTAATACTCTAGAAGGTGCAGGATATAGCTTTGTCACTTTATCCTTTTCAACGCTGATAAAAATGTCGCGTTCGTAACTGATCTCAGTATTACCCTTTTCTAAAAGCTCGCAATAAAAAGGTTCCCAATTTTTATTATTTTTCAGTTGAATATCGCTATTTCCAGTCGTGACAATCCAAGTCTTCATAATTCCTGTTTTTTGACTATTACTGAGATGTTTTTAGAAAAATAGATTTGTGATGCGATCGATTATCTGAAAATCAGATATTATTGCGACTATTATCTAGAATATTCGTTTAAATCCATAGTCAGCATTTAAGCTTTCTTCGTCTAAAAACTGCAAAAACTTTTTAGTCTCTTGAGATTCATCTGGAAAGATAGTCAATAATTCGATAAAGTTTTCTTCTGTGGAAATATCGCCATTTTCAGAACTAATAAAATTTGGGTACATACGATGCCAAATTCTTCCAGTCTTTCCAGTTTTTCCCACACTTCCGGCTAAAACATGAGGATTTCTGATTTTATCTTGACCTCTATATTCACGATGTAACCAATCAATGGCAATACTTTCTCCATCTTCTGCTATTCGTCCCCAAACCTGTACTTTAGGTGAATACCAAGCTTCACGCCATTTTTGGATCTCAATATCACCAGTCTCGATACCTGGATTAGTCGTTTGATTGTTTGGATTTTGTGGACGTTTGGGTGGTTCTATCAAACCTTTATTTTTCATCGGATTGGAGGGTTTTTTAAGTGGAATCTGAGATGGTTCTGTAGAGGTATTAATCTGTTTATTACTTTCATAATTTACTAGTTGTTTTTCCGGTATCCATGTACGCAGTAAATTACGAGTGTGGTTAATAAACTTAGTAATATCATCTAATTCACGAATAGGATAAAAAACTTTATTGTCGAGAAATTCCCAATGACAACCAATAATCTGTCTTTTATAGTTTGGATAAAACTTTTTATGACAAATTCTTCGCCATGATTTACCAAAACCACCAAACATCATCGAAAATTGGATTAGAACTGTAGCTATTTCTCGTAACCTTTTTTCCTTTGTATCATCAATTTGGCGATGCATACAAAATATTTTTAATACTCCTTTGGGCAATTTATAAAATCTTGAATCTGTTCTATCTAGTACTGTTGATGAATCAAAGTCAAAATTAACCCCCAGTAATCCGACAATCGAACCATCACCAGCAAAACCACCCCATAATTCTCTGGTAATTTCTTTGGCAGTTCCTTCATTAGTTAACCCACCCAATAAACGTAGAGTATGACCTCGTAGAGCAGCTTTAAACATATTTGGTCTAAATTCTTTCGTGCGATCTATTAATTGGGATGTTCCCCCCTGTCCTTTCAAATTAACTTCTAATAACAGATTATTTCTACTAATTTCTGTTTTACTTTCTTGCTCAATTTCTCTAAAATAGCCATAACCAGAACTAACCCGCGAACCAAGTCCCATTGCTAAAGTTTTTTTCCAAATCTTGCCAATTTCTTGCCATTCATCTTCCGATAATTCTTCTATGCTGGAAATCCCAAATTTCAATTTCACTTCATGCAAAGATATCTGAGCTTTTGCTCCATCTTTTAAGTCATCGCTAATTACCTGCTTTTCATCTTGACGGTGAATAATGTCAACTAATCCTTCTATCCAACCAAATCCATTTTTCCCATCTATCTCAATTGGATATGCACCATGAAACCGCAAAATTCCTGGTTTACTACTCCCGTCAGCTAATTTTTCTCCACAATACCTATTTGCTTGTTTCACATTAATACAAGCGCGTCTAAAAGCACCTTTCATGCTTGCACCAGGAAAATAAGGAAACCCCTTAGCATTAATTACCGGACGAATTACAGTTTCATCTTGTCCGCTATTGGAAACTAAGCGCCAACTAATAGTGTATTCCCAAGTTTTTACCTTTGAGCCAAATTTAGGGAATTGAAAAGGTTGCTCTTGGGATGGAGTAGAAGATGAAGTTGGAGAAATTTCTGGGTTGTTTACTCGATTAGGACGTGCAAAAGTTAAATTATTTGGATTAGGACGTGCTGTTGAACTGTGATTTTGACGATTCTGATTTTGGAATTTTTGAGGACTGTGTTGAGAACGAAGTTGTGGACGGGGTACAGGTGAAGAATTAGCTGGATTTTCATTGGTGGAATTATCATTTGTGGTCAAAAGATTTTTTGGAAAAGCTTTTTTCCATTCATTTACCCATTTATGAGCATCTTGATGTATTCCTTTGTTTTTATCTACATGATGAAGTTGACTACGACTATTAATTTGTGCGCGAAACATCATCGGGACATTATCTTGATTCATTTTGATTTACCTAATTATTTATTATTCAGATAAGAGACATCATTCAAATACACAATCTATAGATGGAGTAAAAACACATAATCTTTATATTATTTTTGCTTCTCCTTTTTCTCCGACTTTTTATAGCGTTGCGTCCACCAAATTAAACTATCACAAAATTGAGTTAAAATAGCTAAGGCTACTCTTTGATGCTCGGCTGGAAAACGCTTTTTATCCCACAGCTTATTTGCCATGTCTTGAATGTCTTCAGTCTCAAAATTTCCGTCGCGATCGCGACGAATAGATTCACCATTACGAATATATTTTTTCTGATCATCGGGAATATTGGGTTCTGGAACTTGGATACCAGCAATTTTCATGATTTTGATTAACTCTTTCCAAGTGTCCAACCAAAATTTTCCTTTCTCATAATCATCTTCTCTATCCCGTTTACCCATCAAGCGCAAATGTTCTCCCCAAAATCGCTCTAAACCGTAAGTTGCTGTCACGCGCATTTTATGGGATTCATTTAAAACATCTTTGTCTCGATATT
This sequence comes from Anabaena catenula FACHB-362, assembly GCF_014698735.1. GTDB lineage: Bacteria > Cyanobacteriota > Cyanobacteriia > Cyanobacteriales > Nostocaceae > Anabaena > Anabaena variabilis_A. The sequence goes on along the minus strand of NZ_JACJTQ010000012.1, from coordinate 73,598 downwards.
TAATGATAATTTCTTGCGCTCTTCTATCTAAATCGTAGGAATTCCAAGCCATAATTCACCTTTCCTATTTTCTCACTAACGAATGAAAACATCTACGCGCTATGAAAAATTATGATTGTTTTTTTGATTCAATAATTTCTACTTTTACATAGCAGTGACCAAAACCAATCGATTCCAATCCACCTAGATACATTTCACCTTCCATTTTTCCTTCAATGGGTTTCCAAGTTTTAGGGGGATTCTTTTCATCAGGTTTAATAGCAATAGGAAATGCTAAAATAGTCCCTTCCGGTAAAGCTTCAGTATTAAAAAATTGTCCTTGCTTTGCTTTTTTCTCTTTATCATCTAAAGCCACACGACTTTGACGATATAAAGCCATATCGTGAATCATTGCCATGTCATTATCATCAACAACAACAGCAGGTAATTTTTTTTGTTCTCCATTTTCGTCTAATGGAAACCATGCTGATAAATCTTTTTGAGTTTCTAATTCTAAGAAACCAAGATTAAAAAAGAGAAATTTCTTATCTTTGTATTCTTCATCTTGAGATATTAAGGCTTTTCCCCATAATTCCTTAGAAGCTGTATAGGGTTCGGGTGGTTTTATCTCTTTACTTAACTGAGCAACACGATGATATCTTTTCAATAAACTTGGGCAACTCACCCAAACAATAGGTTGTCCTGGACAAAACACTGGCAACCAAACAATTGAAGCGTGTTCTAATTTAATTAAAGCTTCGCTAGTGCTATCTTGTTCACCATGTTTTGATTCTTTTCCATACCAAATTTCTTCATTTATAGCTGATGAAACTTCTGTTGTTTTTTCTAGTTCTAAATTTTTTCGGTATTGACGCATATCTGCACGCAACCGTCCACGAATTGAACTACCAATAATCAATCCAGTTTGGGTAAATTGGTCACGGAAAATCAAGTTTAAATTACCATTTTCTTCCCCTGCGGTAGCACCAACGTGAACGGGTGCTAAAGTTTCAATAATACCGTAAGCTTTCTGATACATTAAGTAACTCCTTATTGTTTTTGTTCTCTTGATTCAATAGCTAAATCAGAAATGTTAATTGGGAGACACAAACCGCAACCCATGCGTTTTAAGCTAAATCCTTCTTCAGGAAACCAAGTATCAGGAAATTGACTCCAAGATAATTCGAGCGGTTTTTCTAAAACGTATACACTACCGGAAGGAACTGCATAACGTCCTCGTCCAAGTCTTCCTGCGGTACTGTAGCGAAAGGGGATAGCTTTATCTGTTAATAGTTGAGGATTATTGGTGTTGATGGGGAAATTGGGATCTTGGGGAAAGCGAAAAGAAAAACGTGTAGAACCCCAAACAGCAGGTGTTATTAATGCCAAAGCTCGTTGAATAGGTTCTTGCAATAGCTGAATAAAGTTATCATTTTTGATTTCCTGAGTTTCTATTTCAACCAGATGTTTTTCACCTCCAAATCGATACCAACCATCAGCTAATTTATGACTCGAAAGATATATTAAACAGGTATCTTCTTGCATTTGCACAGCATTTTCAAGAAATAATCCTTTTTCTTTTAAGGTATGACGTTCTTCATCTTTCATTTTGGGATGGAGAATAGGTAGATATTGCCAAGGAGCATTTGCACATCTAGGATTGTCATATCTCCAAGAATTAATACTCTGCCATGTAAAAGCTGGCTCTAGTTTATCTTCATCTTCTTGATATGTTTTTTTTCGTTGCCAATCTCCATTATTTCCTAATATCCATTCATCTATTTCTTGCTCTTTATCAATGATATAATGCCAAGGAATCGGCACATAAAAATTTTGTTCTTGTCCTGATTTAGCCCAAAATGCGCCAGCAACATAAAGGTTTTGTTTTAAATCTTTGTAGTATTCATCTTTTTTTACTTGACTAATATCGGTTCGACTCTTATTTGCGCCAAAAAATAATCCGGATACAGTTGCCGCACCTGGCGGAAATTTTTCACCAGAACGACCAACTAAATTTTCTGGTGAGAGGAAAGCACCCGCACTTCCATATAATAAGCCTAGCGGTCTGATGATAATAAGGTATTTGAACATAAGTACCAACCAATTATAATTAAATTCTCAATCCAATTAATCATCTTTTGTGCGACTTTATAATCATCTTCATCCTCTTTGGCACCAACAATAAAATTCTCATTTTGATTTAAGACTTGACTCCATTTTTGTTTTTCCTTTTTCTGTGATTCACTAACATATTCTGAAAAATACATATCCACAAAACTAAGTAAAGCTCGACGATTTTGAATGATCAAACCTTTTTTTTTGCTGTCAATTATGCGGTTTTCAAGATTATCTAAACGACGGTTTTCTGCGAGTCCGAAAGCGTGACGGGCTTTGAGTTGGGCTAAATCGCTGTATATATGCGTCCAATTCGGTTCGTGTTTACTGTCCCGACCTTTGCGTTCCCATTCTGGATAGGTGTTACCTTTTCTGTCTGTATACTCTTTCAAAATATGTAAATATTTCCACGGACAAGTCCATTCCACATACTGTCCACTATTAAATACGATTCTAATGGTCACGCGATCGCGTTTTAAACTTTTGGCTGTATCCTGTGCTTGACGACAATGTTGCAACACATCTCGTTGGGGAACACTCCCTGCAACCCAGACAAAACCAACGCTGACATTTATATCTTGTTTATGTTCGTGCCATTTATCATTTAATGTCATTAACCATTCCAATGCAGTCAATCCCAGAATTGGTTTTCTGACATTTTTACTATAAATTACCCCTAAAAAATCATCTCCACCAGCGTAAATTACTCTGCCTAATTTTTGCTTTGGTAAGTATCCATAAAAATCCTTACCCCAATTACGTAATTCTATAGTCAATTCTCGCAGATTATCTTCTGCTTTTTCACTATTGGCTAGTTTTTTCAACTTTTTACCAACTTCATCTCCATCTCCCATAAACCAACCAGTCCACTGTCCAGGTTGAGTTTCAGTCGGTTTGCGACGAATTTCTTTAAATCCTTGGGGTAATTGCCCGAAAGAAAAATTATTTCCTCCAATTTTTATTCCTATATCTTTCCTGACATCCTCACAAGTTACCAGACGTTTGACTAATTCAGGAATACTCAATTGTTCGTTTAGCGCAATAAATTTACCTTCTACTTGATATTGTTCGGAAATATTTTCTTCTTCTGCTAATTCTTCTGTTTCTGTTTCTGCTTCTTCTTCCTGAGAATTTTGTCTGTTTTCAGTTATGTATGCTAAATCTTCATAAAACTTTCCGATATAACCTTGTTCCGAGCGATATGTTAAATCTTTAGGGTTACGATTTTCTCCACCTAATCCTGGAAATGCAATTCCATCTGTACCCGTCAAACTCGAACTTTCCCCAATCCAATTAATTGCAGTCCAATCACGAGAAAGCTTGCGAGTTTCCAAGTCTTCCATTGCATTTGCAATAGAATTACCCCGACCCCAAAAGATTTCCCAAGTATAGTTTCCCCAATGTCTCCACTCACGTTCCCATTCATATTTATAATCGGATAATTCTATCTCGATCCAGTTACGACAAACTGCAAGTATATCCTTCCAAGCTGTTAATAATATCTCCCGTCCTGTATCTTCGGGAAAATGACCGTTTATAAGGATGCGGTTCGGCATTCCTTTTTGTAAATTAATATTTGCAGGGGAAATTACTGTAGTTTCTGGAGGTTTATGTGCTGCTATCACTATCTGTTGACTGAGGTAAGACAAAATTAATGACGCACCATATAAGTCCCTCAACTTCCGTGATTTTTCGATAAATCCCTGCACCGGTGCAAAGGTAATAGCAGTGTATATGTCTTTTGTTTCATCAGCCATACTCTTACTTCAACACGTAAACAACTTTTACAACAATGTCTGGCACTAGAAAATCGTATAATGAACAACTTAAATGCTACTCAAAATAACTGATTTTCTTTATTATCTATGTAACAATACGTAAAGAAAAAGTAACAAATTAAAAAGAACTGGTGATCCCCTTACTTGTTATTTTTCAACTTAACGCTCATATTACTAAGTGTTGCAGAGACGACCTGAGTTGCAACCTCCTTTCATGCGAATGACGAAAAATATCACACCAAAAATCTACTGTAGGGTGCGTCAGACTGCATAAATCTAGTAAATAAACAGATTTTTCATATCTGACGCACCTGACCAATGTGTCAGTTGATTAAGTCCTGTTATGATAAATCCCTAGACAAAAGTGCATCTTGGAAAATGCCAAAACCAGCAGATACCAGCACAAAAAAACTAATTAGCCTTGCCCCTGATAATTGGGTACGATGGGTAACGGATATTCCTAATATCAAAGCCCATGAAATTTTATCGGGGGAATTTCAATGGATAAGTAGAGAAAGTGATGTATTAATCCGTGCCACAAGTCCAGAATATGGAGAATTTCTCGTATTAAATGAACTGCAACTGCGCTACAATACCAAAATGCCTCGACGAATGCGTTGTTATGCTGCACTTGCAGAAGAAAAATATGAATTACCGACTTACCCGGTATTAATTAATATTTTGCCAACTAGCGATGTAGAAATACCTACGAGATTTGCATCAAATCTTGCCGGATTAACAGCAACCCAAGATTACCGCGTGATTAATTTGTGGGAAGTTGATGTGAATATTCCCTTTCAACAATCTCTGCCTTCATTACTTCCCTTTGTCCCCATTCTTAAAGGAGGAGGAAATGAGTCTACAATTAGGGAAGCATTGCAAATCTTACGACAAGATCAAGAATTAAATCAACTGGAGACGGTTCTAGCCTTTTTTGCTACCTTTGTATTAGAAAGTGCGTTAGTGAAAGATATCATGAGGTGGGATATGGCAGTTTTACGACAGTCACCTTGGTATGAAGAAATACTAAAAGAAGGAGAAGCACGGGGAGAAGCACGGGGAGAAGCACGGGGAGAAGTGCAGGGAATCATATCAAGTATACAAATGAGTTTGGAAGCGAAGTTTGGTAATGAGGCTTTGGAATTAATGCCTCAAATTTCTCAGATTAATGATTTGGAACAATTACAAGGAATTTTGCGAACTGTAGTTTTAGCCCATAATTTTGAGGAATTACGGCAAAGTTTTTCATGATTTTTCGTAAATCAATAGCTATTTTAAAAAATAATAAGCCTTCATATTGATGAGGGCTTTTTTGTTTCCAATTATTCCCAATTAATCCAAAGGTTGGTTTTTTTTATCAAATTCTACTTCTGTAAGTCCTCGAAAGTCTATTATATTAATGCCGCCTTTATTATTTGTTACTATAGAACCAACTGTAACAACTTCTTCTTGGGTAGATTTTAAGCTATTAAAAACTAAGTATTTCGCAACATAGAAGGGAGTTTTCAGGAAACAATTGTTATCCACAAAACTATTGTGCTTTACGTGATTACTCTTCCAGGTAATGCTAACTGTGGAAAAATTGTCTTTGGTGCAGTATATTCGCACTTCTTGAGTTTTTTCTTCTTCTAGTAATGCTGAACAAGAACAAGATAAATAAATAACAGCAAAAAAGAAAATTAAACGCATCATTTTTTGATTTTCTAATTACAGTTCAGTTTACTAATTTCTAAATAAGTTTCCAATTATTCCGAATTAACCCAATCGGTGGGGATGCTGAACTTCATCGTTGGCAAACTACTGATCAAAGTTTCCAATTATTCCGAATTAACCCAATCGGTGGGGACGGAAATACAAACACATTCGGAATCTATTTGTTTCCAATTATTCCGAATTAACCCAATCGGTGGGGTAGAATTAGTTCAAATCCAATTTGCTCTTTTGGTTTTTATCGTGTTTCCAATTATTCCGAATTAACCCAATCGGTGGGGTGTTGCTGAAGGATTTTCCTTATCTCAAGCTAAAGTTTCCAATTATTCCGAATTAACCCAATCGGTGGGGAAAAAGTTGAAAAAAAAGAAGAAGCCTCCATCCGTTTCCAATTATTCCGAATTAACCCAATCGGTGGGGTAATGGAGATACTAACACATCTAACTCTAACTCTAACTGTTTCCAATTATTCCGAATTAACCCAATCGGTGGGGGAAAAAAGCAAGTTATGAGCAATTGGAAGCCATAAAGGTTTCCAATTATTCCGAATTAACCCAATCGGTGGGGACAGAACACAATAAATAAAAATGAATGCAAAGGAGAATAGTTTCCAATTATTCCGAATTAACCCAATCGGTGGGGGACATGAAAAGTATGTTCTTAAAAGTCACCTTAAGTTTCCAATTATTCCGAATTAACCCAATCGGTGGGGCGTTTAGAAGTTTTCGGCGCAACCCATGAGCGCCCCTACAACGTTTCCAATTATTCCGAATTAACCCAATCGGTGGGGCTAACTTTACAAGTTCTGTTTTAAGTTCACTGGAACCTAAACGTTTCCAATTATTCCGAATTAACCCAATCGGTGGGGTTGAAAATTGCCCAACAGGTTCTTCCAAACCTTGCGTTTCCAATTATTCCGAATTAACCCAATCGGTGGGGTGACAGAAAATTCCCCGTTGGAACTTCTGAAGCTAATATTCGTTTCCAATTATTCCGAATTAACCCAATCGGTGGGGGTGAACAACACAACAACAGAAGAAAAAAGAAAAGCTTTAGCGTTTCCAATTATTCCGAATTAACCCAATCGGTGGGGTTAAAGGTTTTGGAATCATTAGTCCAAAGCAATACACGAAAGTTTCCAATTATTCCGAATTAACCCAATCGGTGGGGTGTAAATTTATTGTGGAATTTTCTTAATGGAAAATGTTTCCAATTATTCCGAATTAACCCAATCGGTGGGGTCAGGGTTTCTTTCTGGTATAAAAGATGGAACAATTTTGTTTCCAATTATTCCGAATTAACCCAATCGGTGGGGGGTTCATTAAATGCGTTAACTTGCCCTAATGGGCTAAGTCTAGTCGTTTCCAATTATTCCGAATTAACCCAATCGGTGGGGAAGGTTCTCGAAACCCTTGTTTAAGAACGCCTAAAGTTTCCAATTATTCCGAATTAACCCAATCGGTGGGGATGTTCATTTACGCCCAATTTTTTTGAGGTAACTCAAAGTTTCCAATTATTCCGAATTAACCCAATCGGTGGGGGCTCTGTTAGCCACCAATTAGGAAACGGAAACACATCGTTTCCAATTATTCCGAATTAACCCAATCGGTGGGGTTGCGCTGAAAAATAGCAGTGGCAGTGGAAATACTTTCGTTTCCAATTATTCCGAATTAACCCAATCGGTGGGGTTGCTGGTATGGGAGGTAGCAAAAATGCTGCCCCCACTGTTTCCAATTATTCCGAATTAACCCAATCGGTGGGGCTGGTTCTGGATCATCTGGTTCTGGATCATCTGGTTCTGGAGTTTCCAATTATTCCGAATTAACCCAATCGGTGGGGATTCAATAATTCTTTTGCTGACAAAATTAATACCTTTCGTTTCCAATTATTCCGAATTAACCCAATCGGTGGGGCAGAGTACACCGTGGCAGTTAAAAACTTCGGACAATTTTGTTTCCAATTATTCCGAATTAACCCAATCGGTGGGGTTGACCCAGGTGACCTGCAAATATCCGAGTTACAATACAATGTTTCCAATTATTCCGAATTAACCCAATCGGTGGGGTATCAGGAAGAAAAAAGACCTTAAATAAGTTAGCTGCTGCTGTTTCCAATTATTCCGAATTAACCCAATCGGTGGGGTCGTCATTTCAGTGTGCTAAGGGAAAATATGTCAACGTTTCCAATTATTCCGAATTAACCCAATCGGTGGAGGTAAAATGCCCAGTTGGTGCTAAAGCTCAGAACTTTTTGTTTCCAATTATTCCGAATTAACCCAATCGGTGGGGTCAAACAGATTTTGAGCTTAAACCGAGAAATCGCCAGTTTCCAATTATTCCGAATTAACCCAATCGGTGGGGTTGTTTCGATACAAAGCGCATAGGTGAACAAAGTGTTTCCAATTATTCCGAATTAACCCAATCGGTGGGGCAGGGGTTAGTAACGCGCAAATCCTTACTGAAATTGTTTCCAATTATTCCGAATTAACCCAATCGGTGGGGAAAAGATCCGCAGTTTGGCTCAGTAAGTCTTGGCGTTTTGTTTCCAATTATTCCGAATTAACCCAATCGGTGGGGAAAGCCGCAGCCCACTGTGGCACCAAGTCCAAAACCAACGTTTCCAATTATTCCGAATTAACCCAATCGGTGGGGGTTACAATTTGGATAAAAGTCGTGACTAAACGTTTCCAATTATTCCGAATTAACCCAATCGGTGGGGGTGTTCATACAACAATAATGCTGGTGGAACTGGAAGTTTCCAATTATTCCGAATTAACCCAATCGGTGGGGGAGATATCAGGAGTTGCTTTCTCGGAAAAAACAATACAAAGTTTCCAATTATTCCGAATTAACCCAATCGGTGGGGAACTGGCGACCAAAACACCTACATCGCTCCAATAAACGTTTCCAATTATTCCGAATTAACCCAATCGGTGGGGAGTTCGTCTAGCAGCCCTTACCCAGTAAGAGTTTCAGACCGCAAATCGACACACCTCTAAAAAAGATTGTACACCCAGCCGAAAAATTAATCAAACACATACCTCAAACCCTTACACAGTAAGCAATCGACACAGGTCAACGAAAGAATAGGGGTTTGGGCGATTTGGCGAGGTGTGTCGATAGTCATGATACAAAAACCTCCTAACATAGCCTCAAACCTAGATACAGAAAGACTTTGATAGAATCTTAGTTTGACATAATATCTTCTTGGTCATTCGCACTGGCAATGTAAAATTATCATTTATACCCAATTAAGATTAAACACATACCTCAAATATTTAACTTGATTTGCATATTTAAATAAATTAGTAAAATCACTATAAAATTATACCTTATATGTCAACGTCCCGACGCAAAACTCAACAGGCAGCTAAAACCGACTCCAAAACAATCATCGCTCATTTTCTCATCGGTACACCAGGAAGCGGTAAATCTACCTTTGCAAAACTCCTATCCAGCCTGGGAAATTGCGAAATTATCTCCACTGATGAAATCCGCCAAGAACTATATGGTGACGCGACAATTCAAGGGGAATGGCACACAATTGAAGCCACTGCCATTAACCGTATTTGTACTGCATTTAGATTATCTAAAAGTGTTATCTACGACGCTACTAATTGTAAGCGTTCCTTTCGCATGGACTTTTTACTCAAAGTCAAAACCCAACTTGGACAATGGGAGTTACCCCAACTCCACTGGATTGGTTGGTACTTAAAAACTCCTTTGGAAATTTGCATTCAGTGGAATCAACAACGCCAACGCCAAGTTCCTCCAGATATTATTGAGTGTATGTATCAAATGCTGCAAGACTTCCCGCCAATTAATGGGGAAGGATTCGCCGCCATCAATAAAATTGATGTTACTGCACCCAATTTTTCTTTACATGAAATTGATAAATTAATTACAAATGTTCACAGTAAAATTGCTAATTGCCAAAATCGTTATGCCAACATCACACCCCATCGTTATAGTCATTTATTAGATTTTGAGCGTTTGATATATTTGATATTCTTAATTATTAACTATCCGGGAATTGGAGAATTTCATCTAAGTCAACCTAAATCATTAGAAAATATTTTGGGTTATCTTCCTAATGTTACCAATTCTCTAGAAGAAATTACTACTATTATGGCTAAACTGCGGGGTGTGGTTTATGCAAATAAAGATGCGATAGCGGATGATTTACAATGGCTGGAAACTCAAGGAATTATCCATACTACTTTCCCTGTAATTAGTCAAAATACTCAAGATTTTAAAAGTGATGAATTGATATCTTTAAGTGGATTCCACTCTTACTCAGATAAACAAGTTTTTGAGCGGTTAATTGGCACGATTCGCTTTATTATCCACTACCCTTTTTTAGCTGACATGGGTGTAGGTAGTTTGAATACTTTAATTCGCTCTCTTGCACAAGCTGGAGTAATTAACAACCATCGTCAACAAAAAGCTACAATTCGTAAAGATATTGAAAAAGTTTTAAAACCTTATAAAATATTACCTGAGTTTCCCATGCGTCACGGTTATTTTGCTGGTACAGGCATTCTTTCTAAACCAGAATTAATCAAAGTTTTTGATATTATTCAATCCCAAGCCAATAGTTTAAATGACCCCCAAGCTTTAGCAATCTATGAAATGTTTAAGCAACGATTGTTACAAACACATACTATTGAAAATACGGAAAATATATATCCAGTGAGAGCGATCGCCAATAGCTCTATCATAGACCCCAAGCATCTCCATAGTAGCGCCTTAAGTAATAATCTCACTCAGTTGGAAACAGCAATTGTCGAAGGAAGGCTGTTGGAGTTACAACGGTTTGCAGGTGTGGGTAGATACGAAGGGGATGAAAAAAACTTTTTCTTAGCCTATCCATTGCAAATGGTTTTTTCTAACTTTGCTTGGTACTTGGGTTATGAGTGCGTAAGTGGTGAAACTTCTGGTTTATTGCGTTTTGAACGTCTGGATAGACTGTGTTTAGGTAGACCGCAAAGCCAACAACGCAACGGAGAATCACAGGAAAAGGCACTACAAAAGTTACAGCAATTATTTAAATCTGGTGCGGGGATGTACTTAGGAAATAGCAGCATTGACCAACAACAATTTCTCAGTACAGATCAACAAGAACGAATGCAAGTCTGCGTGACGGTGGAACTGTGGTTTAGCGATCGCATTTATCCCTTTATTACCGAGGGGACAAAACGGTTCGCACAGATGAAAATGTCTCCACCAATTCAGAAGACAACGAGTAATTTACCCAAGTCGCTATTTTGTTTGGATAGAACAAGCGATCGCTATTTCCCCCATCGTTTTCAAGCAATATTTCCTAAATGGACATTAGATGATTTTGATTTGCAAAGATGGATTGTTGGGTTTGGTGGAGGTGTGAAGGTCATCACTCCAGAAGATTTGGTAGAGAGGGTAAAGACAATAGGTGAAGAAATTATGGTGAATTATACAAATTAATGCTGAAAAAGTCTTTTCGTGAGGGCTAGGAGTCAGGAGTCAGGAGGAAGAATCAGAAGCAGCTAAGAATAGTCTCGAAGAAAGAAAAATTGATAGCGTAAGCGCTGACTTGTCAGTTCGGTTTTTGATGGGTTGAATGTCTATTCCTGGCACCATTCTCGCCTTTCATCTTCCTCAATCCCTTGATTTATCTAGGTTTTCGTTTTATATGGCTAACGGCACGCTCCGCGAACAGCAAGCCCTAAGTAAGTCGGCGGGGAAATTTATAATCATGTATAGCAGGAGTCAGGAGTCAGGAGTCAGGAGTAAAACCCTCTTGTAGTGAGAGTTTCATTATCAATTGATGTCCTAACCACCCTGTCCACGGCTATAACAAAAAAATAAGCTTTTATCCCACTTTGATGAAAGCACCCGAAGAAAGCTTAAGAATAATCCAAAAATTATCGCATAACTTCGTAACATTTGGCTGAATCAATTAGCCATTCTTATCTTGTTGATAAATAGGAATTTTAATAACAAACTCAGTTCCTGCACCATTTATAGAAAAACATTCCAAAAAGCCCCTATGTCTTTCAGTAATAATTTGATAACTAATTGACATTCCCATTCCCGTTCCCTTCCCAACCGATTTGGTGGTGAAGAAGGGATTAAAAATCTGTTTTTGAATGTTTTCTGGCATTCCTAGACCGTTATCAGCGATCGCAATTTTTACCCAATCTGAATCGATTAACGAAGTATGAATGGTAATTTTTGGAAGTAGCGGCTCCTTGAGCATTCTCTCTTCTAAAGTATCAATGGCATTGCTGAGAATATTCATAAACACCTGATTAATTTGTCCAGCGTAACATTCTAGTAAAGGTAATTTGCTATAGTTTTTGATAACTTGAATAGCTGGACGGTTTGGTTGTTCTTTAAGACGATGTTGCAAAATCATCAACGTACTATCGATACCCTCGTGAATCTCCACAGCCTTGAATTCAGCTTCATCCAGACGGGAAAAAGTACGTAACGATAGCACAATTTCGCGGATACGGTGAGTACCAACTTTCATAGAACCGAGGATTTTTGGTAAATCTTCTTGGATGTACATTAGATCAATTTTTTCAGATAAAGCCTGAAATTCAGGATTCATCTTTAAATGTTCTTGATATAAGTGAATTACCCGCAGTAAGTCTTGGGCATAATCCTCAAGATGGCTAAGATTACCGTGGATAAAATTGACAGGATTATTGATTTCATGGGCAACTCCAGCCACCAACTGTCCCAGACTGGACATTTTTTCATTTTGCACGAGTTGAATTTGAGCCTGTTGCAATTCCTGTAATGTTCGTTCTAATTGTTCAGATTTACTTCGTTCTCTAGCTTCACTTTCCCGCAATATTTCTTCCACCTTTTGACGCTGGGTAATCTCAGTTTTGAGTTGTTCATGAGCTTGTAGTTGCTCAAAGACAGCCTGAAATGTATTTGCTAAAAACTGAATTTCATTGGCAGGTATTTTTTCCGGCATAGAGAAGGTAGCTGTTTCTTTACTAATAGCTACCGCCTGGTTCAAAATATTCAGGGGACGCAAAACATTTTTCCGAATCAGTACCCACATCAACCACAAAATAATCACAATCCCCGACAGCAATGTGAGCGTAGAAGTAAGAAAAGCTCTGCCAGCTTGGGCTTTCATTTGTCTCAAGTCTACAATAGCGATCGCTAACCCCCGTCGTCCGGAAGTCCCAAACAGAACACTGCTAAAAGGCAAGATTTGCACCAATACTGGTTTTTTATCCAACACTATCTCATAAGCAGTGGCAATGCCCGTATTCGCAGACTGGTGAACGCCTAATCGCAATTCTGGATGTTTTTCTGTATATAAACGCTTTTGGCTTCCTTGACTATCTGCCAAAATGATTCCATCTCCGTTAACAATGGTAATCTCGATGATGGCGGGTAAAGTTGCATAGTTCTGAATAATTCGCCGTAAAATATGACGTTGCTCGACTTCTAACAGTCCTTCACTGGCAAATTCAATCGATTGCGTAATTATTTGAGCGCGTGTGCGGACTTGTTTTTCCAGGTCTGATTGGATCAACTGATAATTAATCCACAGGGTTCCTAACCCAACAGTTGCCAGGGACAAACCACAGCTAAAGAGAAGTTGCTGTGATAGATTGTGTGTACGTAACCAGGATAATCCCCTCAAGATTTCCAACCCTCAATTGCAGTCGTAATCAGTTCCCGATTGATTTCCAGATCCTGACGTGGCAATCTCCCTGCTCTTTTGTCGGACTGTAGCAACTGACTCATCTGTTCCAGTCCTTGCTGCAAGCGACCTTGGTCTTGAAACATCCGTTTTTGCATTGGGATGTCACCTTTTTTTAAACCAGCATAATCACTGGCAAAAGAGGCTGGTGATTGTTTGAGAAGTTCAGCAACTTTTTCATAAACTTCTGCTGGCTTTGTCTGGACTGCATACATGATATCTAACCAGGCAGACAAAAACTGAATTAGTTCTGTTTTTTTAGCCTGGACGTTTGCTTTACGAGTCAGCAGTGTATCAATTACCAGGCTGTCTAATTCTTGAGTTGTATAAATAATATTTCCCTGAGCTTTCTTCGCTGTCTCACCTAAAAGTGGTTGCCAGATCACGGCCGCATCAAGCAGTTTTTTTTCTACCAGTTGAGCCGCTGTTTCATTAGCAATATCTGCTATTTGTACATCGGTCGGTAACATTTTGTGTTGCTGGAGGGCTTCCAACAGAATTAAATGGTTAACCGTACCCAGTTTGGCTCCAACTCGCTTACCTTTCAAATCTTTGACCGTTTTGATGGGGGCTTGGGCAACAATACCATCAGCCCCATAGGAAATATTGGTGACAAGTACAATCACGGGTTTATCGTCTCCCGCATCGACCTGTACTGCATCCCAAAGAGCCACAAATGCGGCATCTAGTGCGCCTCGCATGACTGCCCTGGAAGAATCTTGCTGATTTTCAAACCGGACTAGATTTACATCCAAACCCCGACCCTTGAAGATGTTGGTGGCTTTGGCATAGAGAACAATGTCAAATCCAGGCCAGGTAGTGATACCTATCGTTAGTGGTTGTAGTTGGGTTTTGGGAATCAGGAAGCAACTATGCAATATTAAACTGAGACATAAAGTCACACCAAACATGACACCGAGGGATTTTTGCACTTGTTGTCTAATGTCAAAGATATTAGTTAAAGCAGAAACACAGGCAAAAATTCCAGGCATTTGAAGTATCAATTGCAAAACAGCCTTGCCAAGCAATGCCTACGGCGTATCTTTCCGGGGAATTAAGCTACGCGTAGCCTCTGTCTACGACACGCTCCGGGAACGTAGAGAAGAGAGCGGAGCGATCGCACTCACTTTGCCCATAAGAGAATTGCCATTGTGATAATTATATAGCAATATGAAACCATTTCTGATTAAATACGGAGATAAAAATCCTTGGTTGACAAGCATTACAGGCTTGATTATTTGTCACGTATCATTTAGGACTGCGATGGAGTCAATTGTAGAAAGAATCGCCTCAAAGCTGCAATAAGTACCTCAGCAAAATTAATTATACATTTTGTCAAAAACTAAAAATCTCTGTATTCCTTTTGCTGTTGCCTATTCCCTATTTGTTGCTGCTTGCAATCATAAACCCTCCGGTTCGCAAACAAGAAAATTTCTGGCTCACATTAATTGCAATTAAGAATGTGTTGTGGCTCACATTAATTGTAAATTGGCTTGCAATTATAAATAATGTCTTGTTTGTAAGCCGGAGCATTTATGATTGCGAGCCACAACACTTAGCGTACAAAACACCTTTTTTGGCACGGTGATGCCAGGGTGGGTGAGAAATTTGAAAACATCTTTCTCTCACACCCGCCCCGTCACCAGAGCAACTTGTCTACAAAACCGGATGGGAGATTTTCGACCTCATCTGACTTCTCTACACGGAGGCTACTTGAATGCCTTAGACTGCTGCATTTAGAACTTCTGGAGGTACTTCATTGCGCCCATATACATCACAACCTTTGGAGCCTCTGTACCAGCTATTACCATTGTAGTTGGTGACATATCGGTTTTGAGGACACGCGTAGAAAACAAGGGGACCTTGTCCTCCGCTAATTACTTCAACAGCTTTATTATCTAATTCTTCAAGTAAATTAGAGTCATTCAACCCAATAAACAAACTAGATGTAATAATTTGATCTGACATGATTATTAACCTCACTTACAAAACTAGGCGAGTCACCACCTTAGTACCCAAAATTAAGCATTGTTTGTCAGGAATTTATTAATCACAAGGCAGAAACTACACTCTATCTATGGGTTGAAATGAGCAACCGATGCTGTTGGTGAAGTCAAAATTAGACCTACCGATAGACCTTGTTCAGGTTCTCTATAGCTAAAGCACTGAGACTATGCTCACCAATCCTTTATCTGGTGTTGAAATCGCTGTAAAACTAATCTTGGAGCCAATTAGGGTTTGCTGAAAAAGTCTTTCCGTTAGGGGTTAGGAGTCAGGAGTCAGGAGTCAGGAGTCAGGAGGAAGAATTAGAAGCAGCTTTTGAATAGTTGCTTTGGCGGAAAAGTGATAAGTTTTTGATGGGTAAAATGTCTATTCCTTGCACCAACTTAACCTTTTTTACCCCTGAATCCCTTGATTTATCTAGGTTTTACATTTATTCAGCAAGCCCCAATTAGAATGCTCTCTGGGCAAATTCACCAGTTACTTGAATTGACTGAAATTCTTAAAGTCATTGTCAGTAAAATTAGAAACAATTTAAAAAGCGATAGCTACGTCTGCCGCAGGTATCGCGTCATTATTGATCGCTTCTAGCCTGATGGAGATGGAGCAGCAGAAGGCTATCAAAAGCACAGGGGCGTAATCGTTCGTTTGTTAGCTTTAGCTGAACATTTGAAGCGGGGTGAACTTCGCCTCTACGCGATCCCAAGGTAGGCGATCGCTTTATCCGAAGTGCCATTTGCATAATCACCTTCTTACTGCACGGTATATCCTCCGTCGATCATCATGTTATGCCCCGTAACGAAGGAAGCCGCGTCCGAGCATAACCACACTACCGCTTCTGCGACTTCCTCCGGCTTGCCAACACGTCCTATGGGATGCCTTGCCTTGATTTGAGGGAGCATATCTGCGGGAACAGTAGCCAGCATATTGGTCTCAATAAAAGCAGGACTCACAACATTGATACGAAGGCCGAATTGAGCATATTCCAATGCTGCCGCTCGGGTTAAGGCGATGACCCCACCTTTACTAGCACAGTAGCTGGTATAACCTGCACAACCAACGATACCACCGATGGAAGCCATGTTGACTATTGTGCCGACACCTTGTTTGAGCATTGCTCTGATCTCGTACTTGAGAGAAAGCCATACTCCTTTCAGGTTCACGTCGATCATGTAATCCCAGTCCTCTTCCGACATATCGCAGAGTGGACTGAAAGTTGCAATTCCAGCGTTGTTGAAAGCGCAGTCAAGACGACCATAAGTATCTATGGTCTTGTTAACCAGCATCTCCATTTCCGCCTCTTTTGACACATCGGTCTTGATGAAAATAGCCTCACCTCCTGCCTCTTGTATATACCGTACCGTCTCCTCGCCTTCAATGACGCGACGGCTGGCAGCTATGACCTTCGCTCCACTACGTGCAAATGCGATCGCTGTTGCCCTACCAATTCCAGATGAAGCTCCAGTGACAAGTCCGACTTTTCCATCCAATTGCCGTGTCATACGTTTGCTCCCTTTTTTTTTTAACCTTTGAGACTACGCCTTTGCAAGGCGTTCTTATATCAAGCCCCTATCTTCAGATATGGGATTTGTTGCGAAACTGTAGCAGGACGGTTGCTAACTCTTTGAGAAGCTCATGTTAAGTTCTCCGTAGACTGCGGGCTGATCAATGAATGTTACTGTGCAGCCGTAAGTTCTATACGAAATGTCTTCAATGATCGCACTGATAAATTATTTTGCCAGCACGGTTTTTCATCTACTGCACGAATATGAGAAAAGCGCCGCAATAACTCAGTGAAAACAATCTCTCCTTCCATGTTGGCAAGCGAAGCTCCTGGACATTTATGGATGTAAAAGCCGAAGGCTAATTGCTTATCGTTATTCCTTATTATGTTAAATGTATCTGGGTCGGAAAAGACTTCAGGATCGCGATTGGCCGATCCAATCAGCAAAAAGATCAAATCACCTTTTTTGATTTTTTGGCCCTGAAACTCGATATCTTCAAGCGCCATACGTGATAGTCGTTGGACAGGTGACTCATAACGCAACATCTCCCTCACTGCAAGAGGGATTAGTTTAGGATCTCGTCTGATGTCCTCCATGACATTTTGGTATCGCAAAAGCGTTAAAAGTCCGTTACCTAAAAGGTTCATAGTAGTCTCGAAACCGGCAAAAATTATCATAATACAAGTGGCAAGTATCTCCTCTTCACTCATCACCTGTCCTTCAGCCTCTGCGTTGAGAAATGCACTGAGGAAATCATTCTGAGGTTGGCTTCTCCTACAGTGCAGAATGCCACGCAGGTACTCGGTCATCTCATCAACATGAACTTTAGCATTTTCAAGCCGTTCAATATAGCTATTAGGTGATGTTCCCACAAAGTTGACAATAGCTTCAGCGCAAAGTTTTGCTTTGTACCAACCAACTTCTGGGATACCCAATATCGTCGATACAACATAAAGTGGTAATGGGGAAGCAAGATCAGCAATGAAATCCATGCTTCCACCATTTTTGTAGTCCTTGAGCATCTCGTCAACCAAGCGAGTAATGCTCGACTGAAATCTCAACACGACACTACTATCCAGCGCAGAACTAACTAATCGTCTGAGTCGAGAGTGTTCAGGTTTGTCCAAGAGCAGCATCCACATTTTCATTCTTTCGGCGAATGTTTTGTAGCGTTTCTGTTCAGCCTTTGGTAGTTGCAGAAAGCGTGGCGTGATTCTATCTGCTGCTATTTGATGACATGCAAGAGCTTTGGTCACATCATCATATCGTGACACAACCCATGCCTGAAGTTCCTCACTCCAATACACGGGAGCGTTTTCACGCAACCAAGCATACGTTGGATAAGGATTATTCAAGAACTCTTCAGAAACAAAACTATAGGGCATTATGTTTGGCTTTTGTTGACTAATCTCCATATTTCTCTCCTCTTTGAAAACGAATTTATAAGGCTTATTCCTGTTTGTTCATAAAGCCGATCATCTTGTCAGAAAAACTTACATGATACTGATAGCAGGTAAGAACTTCCATTTCAGATATCTTGCTCAAGGAGGTGACAGAGTATTTTATGACTCAAAGCTTGTAGAAATACAGTAACTCTCTATCCTTCCATTTCTTGCTTTAAACATGCTGCCAAATCAAATAGTTAGTCTGCTGCTTACCTTCTATTAACATTGGCTCTGTACTCAATATCATTTGATTGTCTTGATTAAATTCAAAAAAGCGTTCCTGAACAGTACCAACCCAATTTGGAAATAAGCTACTTTCAACGTAATGAATCACACTCTTTTCCTTAACTTCATACTTGCTGCAATACGAGAAGTAAGTCTTAGCTGCCCTTACCTGTTCCTCTATAATTCCTCCAAGCAAATCAAAAGCAGTAAAATTGGGGCGGTTAGCTGTTGCTAAACTTGAAGACATATATCCATCTTCGGTATACATCAGCAAGCCGTAAGCATCTTTACCAAAGGGGTAAGCCACATTACCATTTTCATCTCGGATTTCCCAGGATACTAGTTTCCAAGTTCCTACAAATTTTTCTTTTGTCATGACTTGGGTGAGTATAAAGTACTAAGAGATTGTGAACAAAAGTTATACATATATCAATACTTTCGCCTAAAAACAAGTATAAAAGATAAGGCGCTCCGTAGTAAAGTTATTATCTCTCACAACAATAACTCAAAAGCTACAATTCGCCCATGTTCAACATCCTATCGGTGTTACAATGCCTGCTACCGCAAATAAATGCTACAGCAATGCGGCAAATGAACCCCCAAAATTTTTTGCTCTTTGAGTTCACAAGTTCCTGATCTCTAGGTCATACGTACAAAAAGCAGGTTTTTGACGTTCAATAATGTCTCTAACTAATTCTTCATCAATTTCTGTGGACTGTTCCAGATATATTTCTACAATGAAATGATAGGGACGACCGCCTCCCAGCATTGAGTCTTCACCTATATGTGTTGACCCCAGGACAAAACCTTGCTCAAAAATTTCTCTAATCTGAATTTGCTCTAAAGGTAAGCCTGTATAAAGATGCAGGTACAAACGCAAACCATACCGAGTACCATGCCAACGGTAAAGGACGATCGCATTGCGGATGAGATGCCGTTGTCTTTCTATATCCCAACGGCTATCCATTTCCCAGCCTACCCAATGTGCGAGAAAGGGAAGTAAGGCGTTGGGGGCTGTGATCGGGTCTAGATATGCCCAAAGTGTATCGAGAGTTTGGACTGCGGGGTCAAAAGCTTGCTCTAAAATGCTGACAAATCGCCCGATGAAGTCTACTTCTCTATAGAGTGCAGGTAAGAAATCCAGGTAGGTATGACTGGGACGGACTAAAAGGTTAAAGATTCGATATTGTATGAGTTGTGGTTCTCTACCTTCATCTATATAAATATAAATTTGACTCTGGTAATTAATTTGTAGTAGTGGGTTTTCTGGATTTAAGATTAACTGATTTTCAAAAAAGTCCTCTGTAACCTTGAAGGCGATCTCTCTTTCAATTTTTTGGTTAGGCGCAATTTCTTCAAAATCTGGTTGATTCCATTCACACCATTCATAGGGAAAATCACCCGCAATTCTAAGTTGCCATCGTAGTGGACGATTTGCCACATTTACCAGCCTCAGCAACATTTGACCAACTTCTCCAGGTCGGAGCAGCAGTTCGTTATTAATTGGTTCGTCAGTTTTACTATCTTTGAGTGTTAAGCTGTTTGATGCAGCCTCTTGTGGAGGTTGCATAGAAGTCAACGATATCGCTAAAATTTCACGGGAAATTGCTTGACTCATACTTTCTTAATTCTGCCCCAACTTAATCTCTAAATTCAATGATGTGGCCTGATGCTAGTTGAGGATTTTGATCGTCCCAAGAACAAATCAGTCCCAAAGATCCTGGATCAATTTCTAGTTCTGGGATGTCTGCGCGAAACCAGTCGCCGCCAAATTTACGCAAACTGTATAATTTTACGGCTCCGAGATAACGCACTCCAGGAATTTGACGACAGATAGCAAAAATATCTGAAGGATAGACACACCTACCTAATTCCCAACCTTGATGTTCAAGTCCGCCGATGAGTGGATTTAAAAAGCTGTACAAGGCTGATAGTAATTGAGAACGGATGGCTTCTTGATCCCGTGGGTTATTGTACTGTGGTTCTAAAATTACTTCAGTTTCTACACTTACGCCCACATATTCTGGTGCTTCTAATTTTACTTGTACACCCAAAGGTTTGCGATCGCTCATGTAGTCCAAAATTTCTGTTTTCAGTTGATTAGACAAATCAAAATATTCATCAGGGTGCATCCCCCGATCAAAATCAAAGTTATCAACATCGACTTTTTTCGGTACAACCAATAACCGCACGATCCCGGCTGTAGTATGTTCAGGTTTAGTCAGAGCATGAACACGAGCCACACCTCTATTAGCTGCTGCTTTTGCTACGCGCTCAAAATCTTCTGGAGTAACGGCAGATTCACGGGTACGCAGTAATTCCGGCACTCTAATCACCGCTTCATCTAAAGATTCTGCATCAGTACCACCACGAGCCGGCTGATAATTGATCACGCTTTTCACATAGGGAATAGAACTTTTAATGACTGTAATTTTCCCCGCTTGGACGTTACCCCAACTACCTCCTCCTGTGCGGTATGCCATGATGTAAATTTCTGACCCTAATGGAGGAACTTTACCATACTGTCTTTCCAAAACGACGTTACCACCGCTAGTAGTAGCTTGTGGTTGAATATAGGCGAAATTGCGTGTATCTACATTTTCGCGTCTGATAATTCTCCCGACTGATTGCACTTGACTTCTTTGCTGTGTAGCTTGTTGCAGTTGGCTTGGTTCTCGAACTAGGGGGCCAAATTGGACTATCCCCGTTTGAGAATCAATGGTGTAATGTTGGTCTTCAGGACGAGATCCACCAAAGTTAGGAACTTCTATCCAATCTTCGATTCCTCCCTCTACTGTTGTGATCTGAATGTACTCTCCTTGTTCTCGGACTCGCTCTAAACTAAGTTGGCTTTGCAATTCAAATGACTGACCTGGTTTGCCATTACTAATCCCCAGAAATTCATTTTCTACCCGGATACATTGGGTAGCATCAACCGCACCGCCAATGCTACTTGCAGCCAAACCAACTATGCTGGGAGAACGACTATAGCTGGGTTGAGTTTCGTTAGGAGCAGTGTAAATGCAGCGTATCCAATTACCTCTATAGTTAGTGCCAAAATCCGTTTCTGGTAATTGCTGAGGTAAATGTAAAATTACATCTGCGCCTTCTAATGGATCGGAAATATCGCTAAAACTAAAACCTTTAGTTTGATCATCATCTTTAACTCGCAGAATTGGCTGCCAATTAATTCCATTCCACGCTTCCCACTGACGGGGGGGAGCATCGGGGTTAATGCCGGTAGTAATCGCAGCTTCTCCTTTGAAGGTGATAGCAATGACATTTCCGGCTATGGAGTTTTCTGGGTCTGCCAATATGAGATAGAAACAGTTACCAGGTGTGACTTGCTCAAAGAGGAATGTTTCTTCTAAGTTCTGCCATTGTCTATCATCGGGAGTGCGATCGCGCAATTGTTGAGGTATTTCTTCTTCTATATCTGCTGTTAGTAAATGTTTGATTTGGGGATTACCAATCACTAATTCACGGTCAGTAGTAAAAATAACTGCTTCTTCAGTTTCTGTCCGTACTGTGGCTACTTCAGTAGCAAAAGGTATCCTCACATCAGACGACTGAGATATAGATAAGTAAAATATCAGTTCACATCTAGCAGGTGTGGGAGGATTCAGACGAATTCCCAGCAATTCCAAGAAAGTCACATAATTGCGACGGGGAACTTGATTGAATCTCAGCAACATTTGATCTGTCAACCAAGCAAACATTTCAATCAACGTAATTCCTGGATCACTAGGATTGTGATTTGTCCACTCAGGACAGTAACGAGGAATGCGGAGAATACACTCTTCTACTAAATCCTTAAAAGTACGGTCATCAAGATTTGATTTTGGTAGTTTAGGTAAAAAGTCAAAGTCCATTTTTAGTTCAGTAATTTGTTAATTATTCTCACGATTTTTTGTTTCTATTCCTCTATTTCTTCTACTGATTCCCGTGATTCTAAATAAAAGGGATATACCAAACTACGAGGATCGGAACTATTTTTGGGTTGATATTCTATTACCACATCGACTTTGCCCCTGATGGGATCGGGATCAGCACGTACTTCTTTTAAAATGATGCGTGGTTCCCACATTTGTAAAGCTTCTTCAACGTAGCGACGAATTAATAATAAAGTTTGGGTACTTAATGGCTCAAAGACTAAATCAGACAAGCGCGAACCGAAATTAGGTCGATATACCCGTTCCCCTAAATCTGTGCGGAGAATGATCATAATAGACTCTTCAATATTTGATGTAGCCGCGCTGAGTTGGACTCCTCCCTGGACATTGACTCGTAAGGGAAAACCAAATCCTGCACCAATATAGTCAGGTTCTTGTAAGTTATAACTTTCGTCAAGCATAGCAATTAATTTTCAATTGATGTTTCCAAAGATTAACAACTTTTTACCTTCTTAATAACTGCAATTAAATTCGTAAGCGTTCAGCTATTAGTATTGAGCAGTCAGCTTTTTAATGATTACGCCACAAATCACCATTTGATAATCTACGGTTTGATCAGACATTCTGACTCCTGAATTCTTACTTAAATTCAACTTATGCAGTTGTTTAAATAGGTAAACCATTCCGCAGCACTAAGCCAGTAAGTGTAATAGTAGGAGCCGTGAGGGAAATATTACCAGCGGCCTTGATACTAATTGCACCACCAGCACTAATATCAATAGCACCACCAGCTTTTATTCCAGTCATAGCACCAGATGTCATATTTAAATTTGCGGTTGCGTTAGTGTTAATAGAACTTGCAGTAGAACTAATCGAAGTAGCAGCATTATTATTAATTCTAGTCCTCGCATTTATACTGATGCTACCATCCCTGTCATTTATCGATATTTTCTGTCGTCCAGATGTAATAATTTCTATACTCTTCTTTTTATCATCCAGACGGATTTTATGGCCTCCAATAGTTTTTAACTCAATAAATTTTTGCGTGTCGTTAAAGTGTAGAGAGTGTCCACCAGCAGTCTTGATATAGTATCCCCGCTTTTCTTTACCATCTTCATCAACAAATGTGACTTTGTGACCATGACGGGTTTTTTCTTCCCGGATACGTACTAGACCCTTAACAACTGTTTCATTTATTTTTCTAGGGGTAGGATCTTTCCCATTCCAAACACCACCAATAATATAGGGACGGTGAATATCTCCGTGTTCAAATGCTACTAACACCTCATCATTTATTTCTGGAAGCCAATACATTCCGCGAGATTTCCCCGCCCCCAAAGCAACTACTCTCGCCCAGTTACTATCCTCTTTTTCGTTAAGTGTAGGAAACTTGACTTTGACTCGACCTAAGCCGTCGGGGTCTAAATTATCAGTAACAATACCGACTAAAAGTGTTTGTCCTGGTTGTAATTTTGTTTGAGGTGCAAGGGTACTCAGCAAGTCTCCTCCCCGCAAACCCCGCACACTAAATTCTGTGCTGTAAATACGGTCGTGGTAAGTATGACGAGTTTCAGTAATGTAGTATTTACCATCATGTTGTCCCATTTCTGTCAGGTTAACAGTTTTTCCAGGACGAATTAAAGTATCACCCTCAGCTTTAGCATCAGCATAGATAAATTGTCCTCCCAGTTCATCACACAAAGCTTGCGCCATTGCATCTGCTTCTTTAGTATTAAAAACTGGTTGATCCACCACTATCATTTTTGGTGTTGGTGGTTTTCCTTTAAACTTATTACTTGTATCACTACCCTTGCCATTTTTGGTATTAGTAATAACTTTTGCAGTTTTTGCTGTAGATACAATTGATTTTTTTGTAGTGTAATCCCAACCTCTAACTTCAACTTCTTTCACCTGTTCTGCACTGGTGATTCTGATCCGAAAACTATGTAAATCTACTAACCATTGAAGATTTAATTCTTGAGAATCAGCTTTAGGTTTACAGAAGAAAAGTTGACCGTTTTTAATATACATTTCAAAACCAATGCGTGCGGCTCTTTCCCGCAAAAATTCCATATTAGTTTGGTTCTCTTGAAAAACATACTTATGAACAACACCACTAGGATCAATAGTGCCAGGTTTTATGCCTACTTGTTGAATAATTTTTCTGACAATATCACTATCAGTCATTTCCACAAAAGAACGGTTATAACGGCCACGATGTAAGCGATGGGAAACATCATAACCTTGAACTATGATAGGAGCTTGAGATTTATCGGTAAAATGAGTATCAATAGCTGTAATTTCTCCCTCTATAATATCTCCTGGTTGTTCATCACTATAATCTACGGATTCTGTGGTACTAGACTTAAATCCAATCTTGATAGATTTACCAATTTGTAATAAATCCTTATAACGCCAAACTTGATCTTCTTGATGACCTGGATAGTAATCATTTTGAATTACTAAAGTAAACATCCCTGGACGATGAAGACTTTCTTCTATAGAAATCTGAAGAATATCATCCATCAATTTGTCAGGAGCATTTGCACCATCTATAGTTAATGTTGGTAAAGCACGATAAGTAGCCATAATTAATGCAAAACTCCAAATATTTTTTTGTGTTTTTTAAAAAATCTGCAAAAGTGTTTATAACATTAGCAAAACTGTAAATATCATCGTTTTTTTGTACTTTTACCTTTAGCACCCTTATTTTGAGAAGTTTTAGCTTTAGAACCTTTATTTTGAGAACCTTGTCCTCCATTAGCTTGCTTATTTGCTCCTTGACGATTAGCTGGAGTATCAGTTTGTCTAGTTGCAGCATTAGGAGATTGAGCAGAGACAGGAGCATTTGGTTGCTCTTCATCAGCTTCTTTGAGAGTTAAGCTGTCAATAATGGCGCGGACTGGAGTTCCATCAGGTAAAAACATAGTTAATTTGTAGTCTAGTTTTTCTACAAAACAACGCCGTAAGTATTCTGTACTTCCCCAAGTAAAACTGTAAATAGGTGGTCGTTCTAACCCACTAACAAATTCAAGAGCTTTTTTAAGTGGTTGAATATATTTACGAACAACATCTTCTCCACTTTCATAGGTGTCATATATGATTTTATTAATGGTAATTTTGTAAGCTTTTGTATGAGAAAAACTAACTTTCGGTTGTCCTTTGCTCTGAGTACGCGCACCAGAATTTTCAGCGGTTTCAACAATTCCATTGAAACATAACTCACTGGGATTGAACATAAAATTAATTGGTGATACTCCATCTTTTGAGATCAACTTAGCTTTTTGTAAATTACTTGATTTGGTTGATGTTGGTAATGACATATTTTTTTTCGTGTGAAAGATTTAAATTCAGTAGCTTTTTCTTACCAATTAATGCGTCCAGCGTAGTAATTACCCTGTAGTTCTCGCTCTATTTCAAAGCGCCTTTTGATCATTATATAGACTTCATTGCTAAGAGTTTGTAATCTATTATCGAGAAGAGCTACTTCATTCATTTTTTCTAATGTACCTACTTTCCCAACTTCAGAATTAGCCGTATGAGAAGTTAAGTTATATTTAGCATAAGTTCCATGACTTGAAGTAAAATTGCTCATCCAAAGCGGGTTTCCCATAAGTTTGTTTCCTTGTCTTTCTTGTTCTAGTTGTAATTTTTGTTTTAGTATTGTATAAATATAGTGAGCTAAAGTTTCTAAATTTTCATCGTTAATAGCAAAATTTGATGAGCTAGTAGATTGAGGCTGTTCAATAGATACGAGAGATTCATTTTTTGATTCGTCTTCTTTAATTTCACTAGTATCTGCTGATTTTGTGCTATTTTTATCTATTAATTCTGGAGAATTTAATGATATATTATTAGGTTCTGTATTGGAATTATGACCAGCATTATTATCAATTTTTTCAACCGATTCACTACGGAATGATTTGTCTGCATGAGGATCAATATTTTTGGATTTTAGGCTATCTTTTGCTAGAAAATTATTATTAAAATCTGAGGATTGGAGAGAGGGAGAAGGAATATTATTTTGATTAGAAGTTAAACTCAGTAAATCATCAATACTAGACCATGATTCTGTTATATCTTCATGAAAATTGGAATTGTTAGTTTGTTCGTTAAGTTTATCATTTTGTAGTAAATTTTCATTTTTTAATAATTGTATTGGGGAAGCAATATCAGTGTTTTTTGGTGATTTATCAGGAAAATTATTAGGCTTGTCTAAAAAGTCATTTACCAATCGAGAAACTAGAAAATCTGATTTTTTTACTAATGGTAATAATTGACCCAAGGATTTGATAGTAGAGATATTTTTATTTTCTAACTGCGGTTGAACAAAAATTTCATCTACTGTACTTGTAGATATTTTTGGTTGCGGTTGAGTTGATAATTTTAGCTGAACCGCAATTTCATCTACTGTACTTGTGGGTATTTCAGTTTGAGTTGATAATTTTAGCTGAACCGCAATTTCATCTACTGTACTCGCAGGTATTTCTGGTTGCGGTTGAGTTGGTAATTTTGGTTGAATCGCAATTTCATCTACTGTACTCGCAGGTATTTCCGTTTGTGGTTGAGTTGATAATTTTGGTTGAATCGCAATTTCATCTACTGTACTCGCAGGTATTTCCGTTTGTGGTTGAGTTGATAATTTTGGTTGAACAGCATTTTCATTTACTGTATTTGTAGATATTTCCGTTTGCGGTTGAGTTGGTAACTGCGGTTGAACAGCATTTTCATCTACTGTATTTGTAGATATTTCCGGTTGCGGTTGAGTTGGTAACTGCGGTTGAACAGCATTTTCATCTACTGTATTTGTAGATATTTCCGGTTGTGGTTGTAATTTTGGTTGAACAGCATTTTCATCTACTGTATTTGTATGTATTTCCGGTTGCGGTTGAGTTAGTAACTGCGGTTGAATCGCAATTTCATCTACTGTATTTGTAGATATTTCCGGTTGCGGTTGAGTTAGTAACTGCGGTTGAACAGCATTTTCATCTACTGTATTTGTAGATATTTCCGGTTGTGGTTGTAATTTTGGTTGAACCGCAATTTCATCTACTGTATTTGTAGGTATTTCTGGTTGAGGTTGTAATTTTGGTTGAACAGCAATTTCATCTACTTTATTTATAGATATTTCCGGTTGCGGTTGAGTTAGTAACTGCGGTTGAACCGCAATTTCATTTACTGTATTTGTAGGTATTTCCGGTTGTGGTTGTAATTTTGGTTGAACAGCAATTTCATCTACTGTATTTGTAGGTATTTCCGGTTGAGTTAGTAACTGCGGTTGAACCGTAATTTCATCTACTGTATTTGTCGATATTTCCAGTTGCGGTTGTAATTTTGGTTGAACAGCAATTTCATCTACTGTATTTGTAGATATTTCCGGTTGAGTTAGTAACTGCGGTTGAACAGCAATTTCATCTACTTTATTTGTAGGTATTTCCGGTTGAGTTAGTAACTGCGGTTGAACCGCAATTTCATTTACTGTATTTGTAGGTATTTCTGGTTGAGGTTGTAATTTTGGTTGAACAGCAATTTCATCTACTGTATTTGTAGATATTTCCGGTTGTGGTTGTAATTTTGGTTGAACAGCAATTTCATCTACTGTATTTGTAGATATTTCCGTTTGCGGTTGAGTTGGTAACTGCGGTTGAACAGCATTTTCATCTACTGTATTTGTAGATATTTCCGGTTGTGGTTGTAATTTTGGTTGAACAGCAATTTCATCTACTTTATTTGTAGGTATTTCCGTTTGCGGTTGAGTTGGTAACTGCGGTTGAACAGCATTTTCATTTACTGTATTTGTAGATATTTCCGGTTGCGGTTGAGTTAGTAACTGCGGTTGAACCGCAATTTCATTTACTGTATTTGTAGGTATTTCTGGTTGAGGTTGTAATTTTGGTTGAACCGCAATTTCATTTACTGTATTTGTAGGTATTTCCGGTTGTGGTTGTAATTTTGGTTGAACAGCAATTTCATCTACTGTATTTGTAGATATTTCCGGTTGTGGTTGTAATTTTGGTTGAACAGCAATTTCATCTACTTTATTTGTCGATATTTCCAGTTGCGGTTGTAATTTTGGTTGAACAGCAATTTCATCTACTGTATTTGTAGATATTTCCGGTTGTGGTTGTAATTTTGGTTGAACCGCAATTTTATCTACTGTATTTGTATGTATTTCCGGTTGAGTTAGTAACTGCGGTTGAACCGCAATTTCATTTACTGTATTTGTAGGTATTTCCGGTTGTGGTTGTAATTTTGGTTGAACAGCAATTTCATCTACTTTATTTGTAGATATTTCTGGTTGAGGTTGTAATTTTGGTTGAACAGCAATTTTATCTACTGTATTTGTATGTATTTCCGGTTGCGGTTGAGTTAGTAACTGCGGTTGAATCGCAATTTCATTTACTGTATTTGTAGGTATTTCCGGTTGCGGTTGAGTTAGTAACTGCGGTTGAATCGCAATTTCATTTACTGTATTTGTAGGTATTTCCGGTTGAGGTTGTAATTTTGGTTGAACAGCAATTTCATCTACTGTACTCGCAGGTATTTCAGTTTGCGGTTGAGTTGGTAATTTCGGCTGAACAGCAATTTCATCTACTGTACTCGCAGGTATTTCAGTTTGAGTTGATAATTTCGGTTGAACAGCGATTTCATCTACTGTACTCGCAGGTATTTCAGTTTGCGGTTGTAATTTCGGTTGAACAGCGATTTCATCTACTGTACTCGCAGGTATTTCAGTTTGCGGTTGAGTTGGTAATTTCGGCTGAACAGCAATTTCATCTACATCTATACTTGCTGATGTAGAAGTTGGAAGTGTAGGCGAAGTTTCAACTTTATTTGTAGTAGAATCTGCGCTTGGTACATCAGAAAATCTTGACCATTCTAATTCTGTGGTTTCGTTAAAACTGAAAGGTTCTGGTTGAGTTTGAACTAGTGGTGACAAAAATTCTGTTTTCCTCAAGTTGTGTCCCAACGGAAGCTGTGGTTTGAGTAATTGAAATTTCTGTCCAAGTGTCGGAGGAGTCAGTGAATAGTTTTGAATTCCAAGTGGTTTGGGAGTCATAATTCTTCCCTGATTAAAGGGGAAATGATAATAAAATTTAACCCTGATTAGAACCAGTAAAAACTAGCTATTTATGAATAGTAATATTAGTTAATAAAATATCCTGATGTATGGCGTTTAGAGAGGTTTAAAGCACCACCACCACCACTTTTTGTAATTTTTAATCCTTCGTATGCTAGAGTCAATTCTTCAATAGCTACTGTAGTGGAAGAAGCTTGTAATGCTGGCGCTTTCCAACCAATAGGAACAGCCGCTACTAGTGTCCAACACTGCATAGTTTCTCCGGCTTGATTGAATAATAGAATATTAACATTGCGACGTTTAATTTTGACATTACTGATCCACTCCCAAAATGCTAAATCATCTGTTATACCTCTTTTGAGTGTGACATCTGAAAATTGGGGTTGTCCTAAAATTACTCTTTGTTGTTCATTAACACCACCTTCAGAAAAAACCTCTTTCTTAATTGTTAAACCTATACCAGTGCATTCGCTAAATGAAGCAGTAATACTACTCTGCATTTCCACATAAAAACGATTGGCTGTAACGTAATTTAGTTCGTAATTTGTGCTATTATTTCTTACCATGACAATTACACCTGATAATTTTGAGACCGATCTCGTTGTAGTCTTAAATCCTGTAGCATTAATTCATAAACTTTATCACTCAATTTTTGGATAATGAATCTGTCTTGTAAGGCTTTATTTGCTAACTGAGAAATTGATGATTGTTCATTCATAATAGCTAAAAATTTAAATTCCTAATTTTTTTTAACAATCGGTACTAAGCCAGCTTCACGTATTAAATATTGTCCCTCATCAGTTAGTAAAATTTCGGCAAATTTTTCACCCACTGGTATAACTGTAGAAGTTTCAGGAGGTTTGGGATAAATCACTGTAATTTCATATCCTAGAGGATATTTATTTTTCTCAAAAACATCAATGTTTGGCCGATAACTTCCCTTGTCATTACATAAATCAGTTTTTGGGTTTATGTCATGGCCATTATTTTGAATTAATGTTTGTATTTCTTTACCGGGTTGACCTAAACTTAGAGGATAAACTGAGCATTGACCAAAAACTTTGCTTAAAAGTCCAAAGCCAATTCCAGCCTTATCTTCATTTTCAAACTCACCTAATATTTGTTTCCCTAGTGTTTTTCTTGTGTCTTGTTTGATAATTTCTCCTGTCGCAATTAAGTCTCGGAAACGGTTCAATTCTTCGGGATAATCCTTGAATACTGCTGCTTTAAATCGATCAATTACTTCTTCTTCATTTGGTATATACAGCGTTATTTTTAAATCCGGTAATCTCCTATCTAGTTGTTTCCAGGAAGTTATTTGACGAGTATAGAGTTTACGCAATTGAGCAAAGGTAATCTTTCCCTTCAAACCTTCAGAAATACTTTCGTTTCTTTGTGAATCGCTAAAGGGTACAAATATTACTATGCCATCATAAGCAATTTTTGAATAACTAAATTCATTCTGCTGAAGTTTTTTGTCAAAATTATTTACTAAATTTATTATTAAAAAATCAGTTTGTTTGTTTTTCAACATAGTAAAAGTATTGTTATCAATAGCTGCAACAGTCTGATAAGTCAGATTTAATGTCATACCACGTTCCTGAAGCTCTTGTTCAAATGTTTTACCAAAAGATACTAGGCTAGTACGCTTACTTCTACTCACATCATATATTATTGAATCCCATGTCCCTTCTGATTTTGATGCGGTATATCTAAATTTATAAGGTGGAATACCTTTTATATCTACATCTTTTATCTTTTTTGTTTGGGGAGAACTTGCATTTGAAATAGTCGATTTTTCCATAGAGGATTTATTTATAAATGCCTGTATTAATAAAAAACTTATCAAACCAACAGCGCAGCTAATTATACCAATCTTAAAAATTTTGTAATTAAATATTTGAGCGAATTTTTTTTGAGTTTCTTCTATTTCTATTTGGGTTTTTGGAACACTTGATTTTTGGAAAAATGGCGCTGCTAAAAGAGATTGACGGGCTTGCTCCGCATTAGCAAAAGGAGAATTAATACCTAAAAGAGACTGAATAAAAATTTTGAGATAAATATCATCTACTGTTGACCAATGTTGTTCATTTTTAGGATTAAATGCTTGTCCAAATAAAGGGTCTTTATTCCCTCCTAATAATAAATAAAAACTAAGATATCCCAAGTCATTTAAATCTTTGGTGACTGAATGATTAACAGGTGGTAAATTACGCGGTTTAAACAAATCTTCCCAAAGAGCTAAATCACCTAAATAGATAAAAAATTGCGGGGTTTCAACTAGGGATTTTTCTTCAGTTTGGACAATGAATATACTATCAAGCGAAAGATTTCCATGAGGTAAACCATAACGGACTTCACCATTAGGTAAACGGATTTTTTGGTTGTGGATAAACCACAGAGTTTGTAGTACCTGTTTTAATAATTCTCGCACCTGTAGAGAAATCATCGGACGATTTGTTTGTTCTAGATATTCTCTCAGGGTTATACTATTTTCAATCGGTTCAGTAATGAGATAACAGCGTCTTTCATCTCTAGGTGCGATAGCATCCCAAGGAATTATTAACCGGAAATCCTGTCCTCCAATTTTTTTGAGATTTACACTCGCCAATTCTTCAAATTCTTCTTTACACTTTCTCGCTTCTTTGAGATTAAAATCTGCTTCAGGTAGTAGATATTCTTTAATTAAAATTTGTTTATTATTTGTAATTTGAATACCTTCATACAGACGCGCTCTATCTAAAGTTTTAATTATACTATTACTATTAACTCTATACCTGCCTCTACGTCCTCGAATTTCATCATTTCTTTTTAGAGGTAGAATTTCAATTCTATTTGTTGATTTTGGTGGTAATAGCAAATCTACTTTTTGAGCTAATGCTCCATTAGATACATAATTATCTCTAACTGTCAGACTGCTTTCTCTATTATTTTTGGCAGAACATTGGACTTTAATCTCTTCAACAAATTGCTTTTTTTGATCATGTTCTTGACCCATAAAAGGAATCTCAATTTTACTATACTCTCCCTGAATCTTTTGCCGCATGATTCGAGAAACATTTTCTAAAGGGTAGCGAATAAAATTAGCAACTTCTCTTACTTTGGAATTAATTGAGTTAACTAAATCATTGAGTTTCATTAATTTTATTTCCCAGATATTCTTGATTCTAAAATCATTTTTGGTTGTTATTGCTGAATACATACTTGACGTTCTAGCGGTTTGATATGATAGAACTACTTAATATATGTTTATTTAATTGACAACCACAAAAGCCAAAATTAACTGTCTGATTCTAATGATTCGGATGTTCTAGTAGTTAAGATGGTTTTTTCATCTTGATCTAATTCATTAATATGACGATAAAAATGATATAGATAGTTGAGATCAGCAGCAAAAAGTCCTTCAATTATCATAGGTGTAACCTCTTCTAAAGCTCCTAAACAAGTAATTACGCGAGAAAGAATAATCACAGTAGAATAGGCAGGATTTGACTGAACACGGGGGTCACGTAGTGGCACAATTTCGTCCATTGCTTTGGCTAAACGCATTACTCCTATGCGGTGTAAATTGCCATCTTCATCCAGATATCCTTTAGGTAAACGAAACTCAAACTCTGTTTGCAACATAAGAATTTACTTTTTTTAGTTTTCCCGTCTGAACATTTCTACAGCTATTTCCATTTCTTCTATTTCTATTTCGGTACTATTAGATAGTAAATCAGAAGCCATATAACTAACTGGCCAAGCACCTCGAAATTGAAATTTTGCTTCTGCTTCTCCAGACTGATTATAAATACTCAAAGAACCATCACGAAGTTG
This sequence comes from Anabaena catenula FACHB-362, assembly GCF_014698735.1. GTDB lineage: Bacteria > Cyanobacteriota > Cyanobacteriia > Cyanobacteriales > Nostocaceae > Anabaena > Anabaena variabilis_A. Next base: position 40,334 of record NZ_JACJTQ010000012.1, on the reverse strand, counting down.
TTTAGCCCAATTTCCCTTTTGAACTTCTTCAAACCACTTCCACAAAGTTTTGGATTTAGTCATACCCCGACGGAGGGTAATATTATTCGCTTTAAAATTGCCAGGAACTTTAGTTCTCACCATTTGACCTGATTTTGCTTTTCCCCAACGCAAAGGTGTTACTTCACAAATTTCTATGACATCTTGGGTATTTTTTAACCCTTTACATTCCAAAAAGTAAGCATCGACTGGTTCTGAACTACCATCAAGTTTGAGTTCTATATAAAAACGTGAATTTGTGAGAAGTTCTGGAAATTTTTGTATTAGGTTTGACATCGAAACTCCGCTTTAAAGATAGAAGTTAAGGCTAAAAAATGAGGAGTTTTTGAGAATTTTTAACTCCTCACTTTGACTATTACTGCACTCGCTTGATATCTTCGTGAACTAGGGTAATAGTTTCATTAGCTACATCATTGGAGCTTGCTTCTAGTTTGGGTCCTTCATATTTTGTGGGATAAGCATTCTGCAATTCCCAACGTGCTTTCATTGCTCCAGCTTGGTCATATACAGTTACTGAAGCTGCTTTACGATTGGATGTCCATTGCGATTGACCACCTTCATTTTTGTTGCAGTTTTCATACCACTTATAAAGGTCTGTATTAGTAGTTGCTACAACCTTGATCACAACTGGAGTAAATTTGACACGAGTGGGAGCGGCCTGACGTAAATTAACAGCATTTTTGCCTGAACCCAATACTTTGTCACCTCCTGCGGCTGGATTTTCTGCACTTAAACCTGAAACTTCTAGGATTTGCTTATCTACCAGACCATCAGCCTCAAAGTAAAACCTACAACTGACTAATAATTCATCTGTTGATGTCGCCACGATTTAACTCCTAATTACTGTTTATTGGATTTGGAAAAACCTGATGATTGAAGTTTTTACGTTTCTGGTTTTGTCATAATTTTTAAAGTTTCATTATTTTAGCTGCACATTTGCCATTGATGATCAATTATTTAGTAATTTTTAATGAAAAATCACTCTAGGAATCATAAATCATTTCTGAAACCTTACAGTGGCGTAGGCAATGCCAAAGAAAACATAGATATGGTGGACAATGCCCACCTTACCTATTTTTTCAAAAATTAAATATGATTCCTATAATTACTAAATTCACATCTTGCATATTCTTAATTGCCATTACCAAATTTAACTAGATGACTAGCTATTGGGGTTAATAGTAACTAATGAGAATATTCAGGATGAATGGTTTTATTCGTCTTCTTGACCAGTCCATTGACTAATACGGAAAATGACAAATTCTGCTGGTCGGACGGGACAAACACCAACTTCCACATACAACCGACCCAAAATCATGGTTTCAGGTGTGTTAATTGTTTCGTCACATTTGACATAAAATGCTTGTTCGGGTGTGCCTCCGAATAATGCACCTTCCCTCCACAGTCGTTCTAAAAAGTTACTGATGGTGCGCCGCACTCTTGCCCATAAGTCTTGATCGTTTGGCTCGAATACAACCCACTGAGTACCTAATTCGATAGATTTTTCGATATAGCTCATCAAACGACGAACGCTGATATAGCGCCATTCTGTTTTTTCTGGTTCTACTAAAGTTCTTGCACCCCAGATTTTGATTCCTCTACCGGGGAAGGTACGGATACAATTAATGCCTTGGGGGTTCAATAATTCTTGTTCGCGGAAGTTACAGTCATAAGCTAAACCGATGACACCGCGAGGAGTTTCGTTAGCTGGTGCTTTGTATACACCTCTGGTTTCATCGGTGCGTGACCACACGCCCATCATGTGACCACAGGGAGGGACAAAAATTGGTTTACCGTTTTTGCGGGGATTGGCAACTTTCAGCCAGGGATAGTACAAAGCCGCGAACATGGAGCGACGTTGAAAGTCATTCAGTAACCAGCTGCTGACGTGCTGGGGTTTGACTTTATCTGGTGGTGCATCTAAAACTACCATGCGGTTGGGTGGATTTGGCGTTGAGTTTTCGCACAAACCAACCATCAATTCCATAATGCCGTGGACTTGATCTTGATCTAGCAGTTCAGCTTGATAGGCTCGCATCAAGTCAGGACAGGCAATAATGGTCACTTCATCAATCTCAAATAGCCCTTGAATTCCTTTGCGGTCATTGCGATCGCCTTGTACATACCGCGCCAAATTTTCTTGGGTAGGTAATATAGGAGGAGGACTGACCTCAAATTGCCCATCTAAAGGACGACGGACTAGGGGGAGTCCTGTTTGTGTGAGGTCAACCACATTAACATACTGTGACTCTTGCAGCGCTGTTACTGCATAGGTTCCTATCTCTTCCTGAACCTCGCGGTTCATGGTGAGATTGTCAAACCTTTCTAGTTGTTCTCCATCCCGCTTGACTCTGAGTGTGAAAAACTCCGCAGGTACTGGGACTGGAGCATTGGGGTCAGACGGTGTGTTGGTTTTCGGCTCTCCTGGGAGAATTTCTACATTGACTGCACCCTGTTGTGCTTCTTCTGGTTTGAGGCTAAATTGCAAAGATTGGCGCTTTCCAGAAGTTTTGAGGGTCAGTGCAGTAGAGTCAGGACTGGGTTGAGTAGTTTCTTCGGCTGGTTTTGGTAGTTGCGTACCAATACTAACCACCCAACAGCGAGCGCCCCCATTTAAAAACCAGCCGTTGACGGCAAAAGGTAAATAAGCGTCAAAGTCTGTATAACCATCGGAATTTTCCCTAGCAAAATATTCTAGATACTGATCCCAGGTAGTAACCAACATCGGCTTACCGATTTCAGCACCATTGCGTATTGCTTCGGAAAAACCAATAAATGCGCCAATATTGGTTTGCACCCCTTCTATGGGGCGACTACCACGGTCAACCTCTTCGACGTATACACCAGGAGCAAAGTAATCAAGTCTGCCCATATTATGGTCGTCCTTAAATGGAATTATCCAGGTAGTACGGATGGCATCTTATTGGTGTAATACATAGACACACCCAAAATCTAAGTTGCTTTATTTCCGAGTTAAATGTCTCACCAGTGGAACAAGGTAGGAGGAGAAAACCTCAAGACCTCAGTCTGGGTATAATTTCTAGATATTTTTGACATCTTCCACTAGTTAGACTATTACTACTTAAGTGGTAATAGATGTTGGTGAATTTTACTTATGCAGTTGCTCAGGAAAAATTATTTTTTATCTGCATGAGTCCAATTTTTGGAAATCTATATACAGATAGGACTTACGCAAAAACTCTTCCAAATTCTTACTCCGACCTTTCCTCTGTGTTCTCTGCGGTTAGTTATTCCGTGACTTATGCGTAAGTCCTAACAGAGTCAGTTGCTAGTTAGGTAAGACGTGACCAGAAATCATGGTTGTAAATTTTTATTACCGATTTCGTGCCAGAAAATTACCAATTAACAAAATAGCCATCAACGCCAAAGATTATGAGTAATTACCTAGCGATCGCCACTGTAACCGCAACTTTACGCAGGATTATACAGTCTACCATCCAAGTAGATGTACCCGGAGCAAGAGTCACTACAGTTCGTCCAGAAACTTCGGGAAGTAAAACCCCAGAGGTGGGAGTAAATATTTTTTTGTACCAAGCTACCCCCAATCCGGCTTGGCGAAATCATGATTTACGCAGCCGTCGTCCAAAAGGAGAATTAATCAAACACGCACAAGCTGGATTAGACCTCTATTATTTAATGAGCTTTTATGGTAATGAAGTTGAGTTGGAACCACAACGCCTACTAGGTAGCACTGTGCGTACTATTGTTGACTATCCGATCATCACACCAGAAATGATTCGAGAGACAGTCAATAACCCGACTTATAGTTATTTGGCAGATTCCACCCTAGAGCAACAAGTGGAACGAGTGACTATTCTTCCCAGCATGATGGATATCGAAGAATTATCAAAAATCTGGTCAGTATTATTCCAGACTCCCTATGCCTTATCTTTTGCTTGTCAGGGTAGTGCCGTATTAATAGAAGGTAACAAAACCAGTGGTAGAGCCTTACCAGTCCGGCGGGTGGAATTTTACACAACTCCCAACCAGCCGCAAATTTTGCAAGTAGCGTCAGAAACTGGGGCTAATCAACCAATTTTAACTAGTAGTAATATTATTATTCGTGGTCAGCATTTAGACGGTGATACTGATTCGGCTTCATTACGGGAATCTTCTAGACAAACAATGCGGGAATCAGTTCCCCAGGCGCTGCGCGATCGCATTCAAATTAGAATTGGTGATGCCAAACTCGCACCATCAAAGATTAGTGAAAACGAAATCCGTTTAGAGTTATCTGCTTTACCAACAGAACAAGTCCGTTACCTCAGAGCCGGGGTACAAAGCTTACAAATATTACATACAATTCCCAAAAGATTGCGATTTGAACCAGAACTAGCAATTGGTTCTAATGTCATGCCTTTCGTGTTGTGTCCGACATTGATGGAAATAGAAGTACAAGAACTAGAAGACAACCGCGATGGATTTTATACAGCCCAACTCAGAGTGGAAGTTGATTTAATCGTTGGTACTGCCCAACGAGTTTTAATGTTTTTAAACGAACGCGCATCAAATCCGGCATCATATATCTTTATTGCCAAGTCTCGTAGTGAAGAGACAAATGAGGTGATATTTCCCATCTACGAAGTTAAAGGGGGACAATATTTAGTGCGAGTGCAAATAGATGGTGCGGAAAGTCCCTTAGAGGTAGATACAAATCCCGACAGCAATACGTTAGAGCAGTATGTTAGCCCAATAGTAATGATTGGGTAGCGCGTAATTCTTAATTCGTGAATTATCTTGTTCCCAGTCTCTGACTGGGAATACTATCACAGAGGCTCTGCCTCTACAGTTATTAATAGCACAGCTTGGCGTTAGGCAGAGCCTTCTAGAATTCATTCCCATACAGAGTATGGGAACGAGAAAACGAGAAATAACTCTACTGGCGTGACTTGCCAATACTATGCAGTAAACCGCTTAATAACATTCCATCATAGGAGGCATCATAGGCATTCGAGGAGGCATCATCGACATTGGAGGCGGCATCATAGGCATTCGAGGAGGCATCATCGACATTGGAGGCGGCATCATAGGCATTGGAGGCGGCATCATAGGCATTGGAGGCGGCATCATGCCACCGCCCCCGCCCCCAGCACCACCACCACCACCGCCTGTAATTGTTCTGAAGAGGCTGTCACCCATTCCTCCGCCAATGCCACCAAGTAGACCACCTAATAATAGCGGCAGAAAGCACTGAACGGGTTGGGTGCTGTTTTGGATTGGTGATGAACTACTTGCCATACCTCCTGCTGCACCGGGAACTTGAGCGACTTCACCCCGTGCTGCTTTTGCTCCCATTTGATCTGCCTCATTTTCTAGGGATGGGTCAGCATTGATAGGTGCGCCTTTACTTTGGGTAGGTACTGCCACTCTTCCGGCTCTCTGCTGCACAACATGAGTGAGTTCATGTCCTAACAATGACTGTCCTGATGGACTTTGGGGGTTATATTGTCCGGGGGCAAAGTGAATGTTGCTTCCTTGGGTATAGGCTAAAGCTCCAATTGACTTGGCTTGGATGCTATCAGTGTGGATATTCACATCAGAGAAACTCGTCCCGAATGAGTTTTCCATTTTTGCCCTGACTCCCCCAGGTATGGAGTTACCAGAACTAGGGGTAGGGGATGCAGCCTGACGTTGGATGGAAGGTTGAGAGCTTTGCTCAGACTTCATCTGTCCAGCTTCTTCATGTTCTTCTTGACGTTGAATAGCCTGAGTTGCTGGTTCTGCGGCTTTGGTTTGCATTGCGGTCATTTGGCTCATGTTATGACCAAAGCGTGTGGCTCGACTCAATTGAGTTTTCAAGTCGGGAGAGGCTTTATCTGATTTTGACTGGACTGTAAAGCCTTGACTGGCAAACCCACTATGCGATGATTTCGCTGCGGGGTTGTTCGCCATCGGTTTTTTTTGAATTTGCTTTTGCATATTGGTAACTTTCTCTTTTTAGGAGAGGTAGTTGCTGTGATTTTTCTGAGTAAAACAGAGGATTGTTACTGCTGTTTTAAGGTAAAAAGAGCATGAGAAATGGGGGTTCTCTGGCTCTAATTAAGAAGTTGTAGTCTTTACTATTGCCATACGTCATAATTAGTAAGTTTGGGATAAATTTATGGAAAAATTTTGCTAAAAATTAATGCGCTAATCACTTACACATTTCCTCTTGTCTAAAGCTTTGAAAGCAATTATTGTGATTGCACTTCATCCTCATTCACTTAATATAGGTCAAGGGAGAAATTATTCCCTTCAACAATCAGTTCACCGTGTTATTGCTCTCATCTGTTATCCATTTGATATGAGGATTCCACGGTCCGTTTGCTTGTTCATGCACCTGATCTAGATCGAGATCTTGTTTAGCAAAGGCTCTTATCACATCGGAAGGGCCATTAGTTACGCTGCTTTGATTTAGATTTTTAGCCGCTATACCGGAAACTGTTTTCATCATTTCTGTTCCGGGTCGAGTAGCAATAAAGTGATTGCCAATCTGATATGTACTAAAACTGTTATTAATAGCTGCCAAATTGCTTGGTGAATCACTCGGTTGTAATGGATCGTATCCTAAACTTATTGCATCTTGCTGAGTCCGAAATCCTGGACCTAGAAGTGGAACTTCCCCCACTGGATCTCGATGCGTTAATGGATTTGATAGATCAACCCTTCCAGGGTTAATATCTACGTCGGCATACACACCGCCTTGACGGTATAAATGTGTATAGCGGGCTAGGTCAGACATATATGGCAGTACAGATGTATCACCTGTTTGTAGTAGTTGTTTTCGCAAGTTGAAATAAGCCATATCACTTTCTTGATTCATCAAGCCAATATGCGCCATATCCTGGACATTAATTCCTTGTGCCTTTAGAAATTCAAGGTTTTGTGGTAATCCTGGATTATTAAAATGATTGTTTACTTTTGAGTCTGTCCACAGCGTTTGACTCCATGCATTAGTTTGTGCTTTTTCTTGCCAAGCTATTAAGTTTTGAAGAGCGTCTTGAGTTAAATTTCCTCCTGCCCAAAAATGGTGTAGTCTTTGAGGTATCTGGTATTGTTGTTGTTGCTGACCTACCTGAAGTTGGTGAGCTTGCTCTTCTGTTGTCACTGAATTAGTCGCAAATAAACTTGAAGATTGCCCTGTTTGAGTAGTTCTGCTAGTTCTCGCTGCTTGAATTGGTTGTGAGGCTGAAATACTTGTAGGCTGCATCCTATCCAAATTATGCCCATACCTCTCAGCCCGTATCAAAGAAGTATTAAAATCAGGCTTTTTTACCTTCCCCCCCAGTTTCCCCTGTACTGCAAACGATCGCCCCTCAAACATCCCCGAAGTTAGAGCTAAAGTTTCACCTTGACTTTTTTTATTCTTAGTAAGTTGTCGGCTTCCCATAGACATATTCCTCTTATTAATAAGTAAAACAAAAATTCACTGCCACAAAAATCAATCAAACCCAACCTTTAATCTCCGCATCCGTCAACGCCCGTTCTAATTTTATATACTCACTCATCGTAGCTTGTAAAACGTACTTCATTGTCACCACTTCTCCGGCATCAGCCGCTAAAAATGCTGTGTTGAGTGCAATATTGCGAATATTTCCTCCTGCTACATTTAACTGTGCCAACCTCTGAAAATCCAATCCTTCTGTTGGTGTATCTTTGGGAAAAACCCTACGCCAAATTTCTGCCCTTGTGGCCGCATCTGGAAAGGGAAACTGCACCACAAAACGAATACGGCGCAAAAATGCCTGATCCAAAGAATCCTTAAGATTAGTAGTTAAAACCGACAAACCCCGATAAGTTTCCATACGTTGTAATAAATAACTTACTTCTACATTGGCATGACGATCATGGGAATCTTTTACTTCTGTACGTTTACCAAACAAAGCATCAGCTTCATCAAAAAGTAAAACCACTCCTCCTAATTCAGCAGCATCAAATACCCGCCGCAGATTTTTTTCTGTCTCCCCAATATACTTACTCACCACCGCACTCAAATCAATGCGATATATATCTAGTCGCAATTCCCGTGCTAACACTTCTGCTGCTGTGGTTTTACCTGTACCACTAACACCAGCTAATAAAGAACTAATTCCCAAACCTCTACCGCTTTTGTTGCCAAAACCCCAACGTTGATAAACTTTTGTTCTTTGTTGAACATGAGAAGCTATTTCTTTGAGGACTTTCATTTGTGGTTCTGGTAATACTAAATCATCCCAGTTTGCATTTGATTCAATTCGTTCTGCTAAGTCGTCTAATTTGGGTCTGGCTTGGGCGCGGCAAGTATCCCAAAGCAGCAGGTTAAAATCTACATTATTTTGTGATTCCTGTGCCTGTTGCCACTCGCTACGAACTTGAGAACAAGCGGCTTGAATGATGGGGGCGCTGAGATTAAATTGGGATACTAAAGTATCAACTTGATCGTTTAAAGATGAGGTGTTTGTTCCTAATGCTGCTTGCCAAACTTGATATTGTTCGTTGCTGGTGGGGCGTTCAATATCAAAGGCTAACATAGCTCTCAGTCTAGCTCGTTTGCGATCGCTCGTTGTGATCATCACCGGAGAACGCAGCCATTCACACAAATGGGCAATAGCCGCTTCCCTGGCTGTATCTGCTGTTTCTAAATCATCACAATCTATTAACAATACACTGTTACTTAATGCCACTTCTCGCTCCCAAAGTAACTTAAACTGATTTAATTCAATGGGAGTAGTAGGTATACTATGGGCAGCGATAGTATATAAATTTTGTCCTAAATATTCACAAGCTAAAGCCGCAATAGGGCGTTTACTAGCTACTTCTGTTCCGCACAATTGTAATACTGGCAATTTTAATAAATCTGTAATTTCTACTGTCCAAGCAGCTACTATTTTTTCGACTAATTGTTGGTGAGATGGGACTAATTCTTCCATTATTTCTACAGGTTCTACCATCCCTAATAGGCGTGAATCTAGATGTTGCACACCCATTAAATAATGCAGTATTCTCTCGTCAATTCGTAGAGGGCTATTCATTAATCCACTGCCAGAACCAACTTCAATTAATCGCCATTTGCGTAACATTCCACTGGGACTAAAAGCACTCCAGTGCAGATTTTCTAATACCGTTATCGCTAAACCAAAGGTAGGATAGGATTTTTCTGCATCCCCACAAGCTGCACCACAAAGTACCGCAAAACTCGCATCCAGTTCTACACCAGCACACAACAATAGTAAATCGTGTTCAAAATCACTCAAACCAAAAATACTACAAAGTTCTTCTAAAGCAGATTGTTCAGAAGAAATTGCATCTAGTGTGGAAGTTTTTGATTTTGATTTTTCCCCAATTATGAATTCTTCATCTAGCAAACTAGGATCAATATGCTGCACCAAAGCCTCTCTAATTTTAGCTAGAGATGCTGTCAGATAAGCATGATTATTAGCTTGCCAATTGTTTGCTGTTATGCTCATATTTTCTATGATGCTGGGTATTTAACATGGAAATTTAGTTGTTTGTTAGTGTGAGCAAATTATATTTTAGACTCAATTCGCGGTAGCTTATCTTCTACAGGTGTAGGAATTGGAGAAATAGTTACTGCTGGAGAAGGAGTTGGTGATGGTGTAGGAATTGGAGAAATAGTTACTGCTGGAGAAGAAGTTGGTGATGGTGTAGGAATTGGTTTAGGAGTTGGGGAAATGGTTGGTGATGGTGTAGGAATTGGAGAAATAGTTTCTGTTGGTAAAGAAGTTGGTAATGCTTTAGGAGTTGGTTTAAGAGTTGGGGAAATGGTTGGTGATGGAGATGAAACTTTTGCTGGTGTTTTTTTTGCAGTCTTATTAACACAAGATGATAATTTAGAGAGACTTGTCAATGGTCCCTCTACAGTTTCAATCATCACCCCTTGAGTTTTTTGTTCCCCAGCTTTATTTGTTACTTTTAGTGTTAATAAATAAGTGCTAGGTCTTTGACTGACAGCCACAAGTAGAGAATCTTGTTGTCTATTTACATTGCCAAAAGGTAGCAATTCGACTTTAATATCTTCACCTTCTTGTACTTGCCAACCTACAGAAATTTCATTTGGTACTTTATCTTCACTGAGTTCACAAATAAAGCTGGGTGTAGTGGCAGCACTTTTACCATTGACTGTAAAAGAAAGAATATTTACAGGTGTTGGTGGAATTGGTGGGGGTGGTGGAGTTGGTGGCTTCGGCAAAATTTTGATTTTAGCTGTTTCTTTGATAATTTCTGGGTTTCCTTCTCCTATGTTAGGAATTGCTGTGACTCTAAAAGTATAGTTACCAGGCTGAATTACATTTGTCGCTATATTTCTACAAATAAGATTGTTTTTCGCTAAAAAACAGTATTTACTCAGTTCGTTAGGTAAGCTATTTTTAGATACTAAATAGCTAGTTTCAGGACTACCAATTGAACCGTCATCAGCCAAACCAATAAGTTTTATTTGTTTAATTTTATCGAAGTTACTAATTTGCCAATTCAGCAGAATAGGTGGTGATTTCAATACTGTGGGTAATTCTGAAATATTTGGTGCTGATGCGGAAATACCCAAAGCTTTTGGTAATTCTGTATTGACTTCTTGATAAGTAGAATATGTAGAAGATAATTCTGTAATTATTGGCAGAATTGACGGTTTAATAATGAAGCTATCTGTGATTTGTGTTGAGGCAATTTGTTGTAAGTTATTTTTAGGGAAAACTTCTACTTTAAAGGTGTAAGTTCCTGCTTTTTGATTGTTGGGTATTTTAATTTCGCAGTTTAAAACATTTATATTTGATTTGGGTGCGGTACTGGGTTCTGTAAAAGGTAATTTTAAACCCATTCCCGATATTAAAGAAGTATTTGATTTTGGTCGGTTTGTGGTTGAGGATTGATGATTAGTCTTACAGTCGCTATTCTCTATTTTAAACTGTTTAGTTGTTTTATCTAGTTCTAATAATAAATTTTTTCGATCAACTTCTACATTACCTTGTATACGCACTAAGGCAATTTTGCTTACTTGTTCTGGATGTTTAATTTCTAAATTAACGGGAATATCTTTTTCTTTATATTCTTGATATTCTTTGGCTTCTGTTGCCAATTTCACTACTTCAGGAGAGGGTTTTTGACTGTTGAGATATTTCAACAAAAAGAATATTCCTATAGAAGTGATCGCACCTAAGCATAATAGACATATTAGCCATAATAACCAAGCTGGACGGGGTTCCCATACTAAAGTTCCTTGGGGTAGTTGTTTAGGTAGTGCTAAATCAGGAATTTCCCCGGTTTGTGATGGTGTGTTTTCTAATTCAATATCAAAATTAAATGTTAAATCTTTTTTCCATAAATTGCGTCGCCACCATTTTTTAGGTTTTGCTTTTAAGAAAACTGTTTGCAGTTCTCCTGGTGCAAGTTGTACTTCGGGAGGTTCTAATTGATAACTAAAAATTTCCTCTAATTCATTAACAAAAATGCTAAGTTCTCGCCTAATATTACCATGATTAATTATCTCAAGTTCAAACTCTCCAGCTTCTAAGGGTACTTTGCGTTCTAAAGGAAGCAATTCTAGACTTAATCTATCATCAGGTAAAATTTGCAAATACACTACATCCAACAACACCAAATCTTCTGTGTTGCTAGAAACCAAGTTAATGGTAGGAAAATAATTGCCAGCTGGTGTATATTGTGGTGGATGCAAAATTAAAGTGATTTCACCAGCATTACCAGGATTGAGTTCTAAACCATCAGTTTCTTTAACTAATCCTGGAAGATTTAAGCTACTTTCTGGATATGATACCGTATACCATTCTTTAACTAATTCTGCACAATTTAAATAATAACGATCTACTCTTTTAGAACGATTTTCAACTTTAATTTTTAGTTCTAATTTTTCTCCGGCTTGGAGAGGTAAAGGGTTAGCAGAGGCGGTAACAGGCTGTATACTATAAACTGGTTCATTACCAAATTCAGCATCTTGATTTGAAGGTAAAATCCGCAACTGCTGAGGACGACGGAATATTTTACCAGGGTATTGAGATGCAGCTTCAACTAAAATTTCATAATTATATATGTTGGGAATTGCTTGTTGAGGTATTTGAAAATTAAATGTTATTTGTTTAGATTCTTTAGCATTGATGGTTAAAGGATTTTTTTCACTAAAAGTACACCATCTTAATAAGGGATCTGAGTTGTTATCTGTTGCAGCTATCCAGATATCCACGTCTGCTTTGATATCACCAATATTTTTGATAATGATGGTGCGTTTGATAGTAGAACCACGTCTAATATCATTGCTATTTCCCGGAATTTCTTCTATAAAGATTGGGTTATTTGCTACGGTCATTTTCTTTGCTCTCATTAACGCGATATAGATTCACATTATAGTTATCATCTCCGCTGGTTATGAGAAGATAATCTTGTAAAACTTTGATATCAACACTATTGATTTTGGCATCAGATTTCGCAACAATTTTCCTTGTTTTCAGCGATTTATTTTGTTCTTTATTTACTGTTAAATCCCAAAGCATAATCTTTCCATCATCACCTCCAGTTGTTAAGTAATTTCCATCTTCTGTTAAAGCTACTGAACGTACAGGTTGATTTCCATGACCATCATTTTTTTGATCCATAATTGCATTCTTACATGATGTAATTACAAATGAATTTATTTGATTTATTTTTGGGGAAACTTGGTTAATAGCTCGATTAATGTTTCTTCGGCGACGAGATGTTTGCAGAACGGTATTTTGGTTATTTTGAGCAGATAATTGTTTACTGGTTCGGAAACATTTATATATTTCTTTAATGCTCCATAAAGTAATATAACCTTGATTATCAGAACTCGCTAAAATATCACCAGATGTTGCTAAACTTGTGATATAATGTTGCTGTCCAAATACTGGCTTATCTCCTCTTTTCTCCCAGTCTTGCCATAGATATAGATATTTAAGTTCATATTTATTTTTATTATTCCAATCCCATACTACAAATTGATTGAACTGACCTGCTACAAAAATTAAAGGATTATTTTGTACTGTCTCATTAATAGTTAGGGCGGAAATTGTAAATTTAACATTGACATAACCTTGTGGTAATGGGTTTTTAATATATTTGATTTTTTCCCAATCCCAAATATTCACAAGTCCACTACCATGACCACTAAACAGGTAACGACCATTTTGAGTAAATACTAGATCAAAAACACGGTTATCTTTATCATTCCTTAAACTTTTGATTTCTGTATTTTTGGAAATATCCCACAATTTTACTTCGCCATTTTCTAAACCAACTGCTATTCTGTCATTATCTTTGGGACTTTGACGAATTACACGAACTGCTTTTTGAGTTTGGTTTTTTCCTGCTATCAAAGGTTGTTTATGTTTCAGCCGAAAAATGTTGATCAAAAAAGGGTTATCATCAACTTGCCAACGTCGAATAGTCTGATCGCTAGAACCACTAAATACAAGGTTGCCATTGCCAAATAAACGCACAGAATTAACATTCCCTTTATGATAAGCTTTGGGAATTAGCGAATACAATATCAACATCAGCAAAAGTAAACTTCCCCCCAAAAATTGCAGAAAAACAGGAATAATTGGTAATACCTTTAATGTCAATATTTGGGTATTGGGATCAGGAAAGATTTCTGTGCTAGGTTCTCCAGAACTGGGATGTTTTAAACTTGTTGATACTTCAAATAATAATCTTTTTCTCAACCCAAATAAAGGGCGTTTCTTTTTGGCTAATATCTGCATAATTTTAGCTTCTCCTGAAAGTAAATTTATACATTCAGGAACTGTTTGAAAATCGCATTTTTCTAGTTTTATTTCTGGAATATTAACCTTAATTTGTTGGGGTAAATTACTGGAGTTATTAAATAATAATTCATAAGTTGCTAACTGGGAGTTCTTTCTTCCTTTTCCCGGTATTGTTTTTTCCTTATCTTCACAGAGAAATTGTACAACTCCATCAGGAGTAACTTTAAAATTTCCCTGTTCTCTTGTAGTATATTGACTGGTATTTGACTTGGCCGTAATTATAAATGTATATTCTTTACTCAAGGTATCTTGCGGTGGTTGACACAAAAAACGAGTTTTCTGTACATCTCCTGGTTCTATAGTAAATGTACGTTGAGTTTTTTGATTTAACCAATCTGGATCATACAACAACCAGTCTGGATCTAATCCTCCACAAGTCAGGGTTATTTCTGAAAATTTTGAACTTAAATTATAGACGATGACAGGAATTTCAATTACTTCTTGTGGTTTAGCTTTGAGTTCTTTAACTGGTAATTCTAACCGCAAGGATCTCAAGGGCTTTTTAATAGTTAATCTGAGTTTTTGACTCGTATATAATTTCTCATATTCGACTGAAATAACTTTTAAGATTAAGTCAATGGTAGTGTCGTAAGCTGGAATGGGAACTTTGGTAATTTCAACATGAAATGTTGTTTGACTACCTGGTGGTTTTTTAGCACAAATTTCTGGCTGTACCTGATACCATTTAATCTGGTTATTTTCATCTAAACCAGGTGTGGAAAGTTCTATTTGAAAGCTGGCAAATTTATCACTTTCATTAACGACAATGACATCAAATTTGTTTTCGTCTTTGATGTTTAAATCGTCTACTGTTCCTGAGTGACCATCTGGGGTAAATTCAAGATTTTTTTTGGAAACTATAACTTGTACATTACCTGCCATAATTAAAGATAAAAAGGGAATAAATTTTGAAGCAACACATGATTTTAACTAATTCACAGGGGTAGAAATATCCGTAAAAACTTAATTATGTATCTCTTATAAAAGCGGGAGCCGCTGTTATTAATTAAGACTTAAGAATTACGAATTAAGAATTACGAATTAATTATTGTAACCACTGTGTCATTTGTCGTCGGCGCAGGGCAAAATGAAGAAAATTAATACCTAATTCTTGGGCTGTGCGAATATCATTGCGTTCAAGTTTCAAGTCATCATCTAATCCCCAAGCTGAGGAAAGTTCACCTTCGACTAAAATAATTCCTCCGGCATTGAAAATATGAAGAGTTTGTTCATTGATGCTGGGAAGTTTTGCAAATAAAAAGGGTTTTGTTCTTAAGGGATGGGTGCGGTTTAATTCCTGCCAAGATTGTAAAGGCATCTCAAAATGGTATGCAATGAGATTTTTGATATCTTCTATTAACATAGAGCTATCGCTAGGAACTTCAATGAAAATTACGCCACCTGTTTGTAAGTATTGATTGCAAGTATCTATTTGTTGTTGTTCCAGATTCAATACCTGCCAACCCGTGAGATGTATTAAGTCATATTCTGTGGGGTTTGTTTGTAAATCTATTTGTCCAACTTGTGCTGCTCCCTGTAAAGCTGGATAAAGTGTTTCTACAGATTGGATAAAATAGGAAAGGTTGTGATAATTGCGATCGCTCGTATTGAAAGCAGTCGCAATACTAACCACCGCTTCTGGTCTAGCTTTGGCTTGATAACGATAGCGGAGATCCAACTCGTTAACATCAGGAAATAACGCATCTCGCGGATTTGCTAATTGGACTTTATTCGGTTGTAACTTGATGCGACACAATTCCACTTCTTTTTCCGTCGGTGGGCTGGTTTTTTCATCAAACCGAAACCATTCTCTCATTAGGGTGGAGGTGTTTTTTTGCCCTAAATTTTGAGGTTCTACATAACTAGCAACTAAATATACCGTTAAAGTTCCAGTTGTGGGAACTGCTGTGGCAATTCTAAACTTGCGATCAATTGATGGATCAACAATAATTGGATTACCTTCTACATCAATGGCAATTCCTGCTTGAATTTCTAACCAACGCTGATCTCGAAATCTTGCCGGTGCATCACTTGGTGGAGTAATCACTCGTACACCCAAACCACAGACTATACCCGGTTCGTTGAGGGACTGGTAGTGGACATTTTGACGATGCCGATGATATTGATGCGCTAATTGCCAGCGTTCAGCGTTCATCATCAAGCTATCGTAGACATGAAGGCGCTGTAACGGGTTAATAGGTGGCGAGGAAAAAGATTGATGACCCATAAACTAATCTCACAATAAAAACACCGCAAGCTGAAGCAGTTTATACCATTTTGGATTGGGAATCCCTATCTCTGTATGGCTTGGAGTAGTTACATCTGTCGCCATCATTTTTCAAATTGGTACTTAGATGGTTTCACCAGAGGACGGCTAAAACCAAAATTCTTCATCTATATCCTTGATAGATGCCAGATAAATTAACTTATGCACTTCCTGAATTTCAGTAAATCGTAAACTTATCTGTTTAGGGGTCAGATCATCAAAGCTGACGTTTACCGTCATCCAACTGCTATAAACCTTGCTGTGTAAAATTTACAGGAATAAATTTTATATTTATTACAACAAAAATTTCTCAGTCACAACGGCATCATTGAAGCTGACTTCAACCTGAAATTGTTTACCAGGAGATTCACTAAATTCTAACTGAATGGCATTATCAGCTTTCCTGGCAGTGACTTCCTGACTTTCTGACTCCAAGGTATTGGGATTCAGGGTAACTTTTAGTTTCAAACCAGGTGGTAGATATGGTTTATCTTGAGGAAGAACTTGCACAAGGATATCTTTTTCATTATTTTCTTCCCTTTTTTGGTTGATAATTAAAGCAAAATTTTCGCCATTTAGCATTAGCCCAAAATCAAATATTTTAGTTCCTGATACTTCATAATTATTTGACTTGTTTACGCTCCTGGCAAAACCCACATCTAAGTTAATTGGCAGCGTCTTCCAAATGATTTCTGTAGATTGCCAACCTTCTGCAAAAACTCCACTTAACCAGTCATTCAGGTTTACTATTGTTTTACTAACTGCATCTTTGGCGTGATTAAGAGTCAAGACAACTGCGTTATTACCTGTAACTGTTGCAGCTAAAGGAATTGCTGCTACGTCCAAGAAACGAGCAGATAACAAAAGGTTATTTATTTCGGGGTCTAACCAAGCAAAAGGTAATAAATAACAATCATCATTCTGATTTTTTAAATGAGTCAACTGGCAATATTCAATTATTTTATCTTGACGAAAAAAACCATAAATATTTAATTTTTCCTCTTCTTCTAATACTTCTAATAAAACATAAAAATGGGGTGGTAATTTTGGTGAATTAATGAATTCTTTTGGGATAGCAATAAAATCATCAATTAGGTTATCTACAGTAATTAAACAGAGGTTAAAATACCCTAATTTTAAATTAGAAACAACATCAGTTACATTTGCATTTTCGGGGTGAAATATAGAGCAATGATCTCGACTAATCTTAATGCTTCGAGTTCTTTCGCTTACCCATTGTTCAAAGCCTAGTAATGCTAGTGCATTTAAATAAATTTTCCACTGGTGCGCTTCGTTTAAGTTATGTGCGCTAATTTTTTTAGCTTCCTCAAAATGTTCTGGTTCTAGCCAAATAAATTTGGGTGACAATTTACATCTCCAGTATTGTGAATAAACTAAGGTATTCATTATATCCAATCTCCTGCTGATTTGGTAAACTGTGATAAGTCATATTATGATGTTGATAACCGTAATTTACTTATGCTACGTTGTTAATTGAATCATTGATATAGCGGCATAAAAGTTGAGCAAATAAGCTGTTTTTACTCTTTTTCTTACCGCTTTGTATTTCTGCACGTGCTTCTAAGAAAGTTTTATTCAAGGCATAATTTCTAATTTCTTCAGCCAGGTTTTTTAAATAGTCTGGGTCGCTAGAAATTGTCTTTAACCTAGTTATTAAATCCGATGTGCTTGAAACTTTAGAAATTTCTCCAAGAAAGTTCTCTTCTGTGCGATACTGAACATTATCGAGAAGGTTTTCTAATTTAAATATACGTCTAGCTTTACACCAAGGTATTTCCCATACTTTAGCAATCTCTCCTAAAGACATATTGTCTCGGTAGTAAAGCTGCAAACCTCCATATAATTGTTGGGCAAAACTTTTGTAACCTTTGCTGTTTTTTAAATATTCAAAATGTTGAGAAATAACTTCTGCTATTGCTTGATATAAAATCTTTTCAAACAAGGCATTACACACACCTTGTAATTGCTGTAATTCAATCTCCTCTGGATCTGGGTCAGTATGATAAGGTAATTCTCGATTAGGGACATAATCATTAATTGATGTATCATAAACTTCTGTAGGTATTGTTTTCAGAATACCTGTTTTTTGGTAAAGTTTATCCTGACGCAAGATTTCGGCAATTCTTTGCAGATGATTAATGAGTTCTCTATAAGAATTCAACATCATATTTTTTTGCTGCAACAAAACCATCATTTCTTGCAGTTGGGTGATTTTTGGTTCAGAACAACGTCCTTTGTCGTTTGACTTACGTCTATCTCGACGGTAGACTGCATGAAACACCTCTACAATTTCATAGTCTCCTTTTTCAAGACGCGGTTTGATAGAATGGGGAATCTCCCTACATAATAACCCCCAATCACTGGGAGTGTGTATCCCGAATTCCCAGAGAAATAAAGTTAAATTATGATTTTGTTTTGTGAGTCTCCAAGTCCAATTATCTAAGCTTTCGCTAGAATTTAAATTAGGATTAAATGTTCGCAAAATTTCAACAGTAAATAACTCTCCTTCTTTAGCAAGTGGTTGAGTTGTGCCGTCATTATTTAATATTTGCTGAGTTTGTCCCGTACTATCGAAAATCACAAGTGTTTTACCATCATCATTTAAAACGAATGGCAGCAAATCAATATAGGTGAAAAGCAGTTCCTCAACTTTAGGTTTATGAGTTTGAGCGATTTTTTTACAGACGATAAGAATTGTCTCAGAAATATAGCATCTCAAAGAAAGTCCAGCGCAGGCGCGTTGGTAGATATCGGCAGCAGAATGAAAAATTTCCCACAGCACAGCTTGAATATGTTTGTTTTCTTCTGACGATAGTGTGGGTTTGCTGACTAATTTGGGAAAATTTATCCTAAAAAACTCCTGTGCTTGATTGATGTTCCTAACTTTGTAGCCGCCTCTTAGCTTGTTTTGTTGGACTATGGGAGAATCAATTACCTGAATTGTCCAGTATCTTGATGGAATTAGCATAGTTCCTCAAATTAGCTCGTTTTTCATCAAACATGATATCAACAACACAGATATTTCACCACAGACCGTTTTGATTAATCTTTTGGAAAGCTACATCTATATATAGATTGCAGTTTTTTGAACTTATACAGATGCTGTTGTAGGACTTACGCAAAACAGAACTAAAGTAGCGGTAATTCATGAATTACCGCTACACAGGAATAAGGTTTTCAGTCACATCTTGCGTAAGTCCTATGTTGGTTAAAATATCAGGATTCACATAGCTGAGGTATTAGTACAGAGATATTTATATAAAATAAAGTTGGTAAACAGGTTCAAGTCAGAAGTGTATAAGTAATTTTTTCCCGCATCTATCTACGAGTAGTAGAGAAGTGAATCAAAAATTTGATTCTCCTCAATAAGCTCACACAAAATCAGGATAAAAATTTATTTTTTATTCCTTGGTAAAATTTCACAGTTGTGCATTCAAATTTTGACCCACAGGATATTAAGGTGCAGTCTACATCTATGTGGACTAAATCTGGCTACCTACAGGCATAAAATATGGAGTCTTATAATAACTAATTTTTTAGTTTTTATAAGTACAGTACCATGCCCAATTTCTTTCTTGAATTTGGAAAATATTCTACCTGTCATTAGTACAAAGGAAATAAAAACATGACTAAATTCACAGTCACAACAGGCTTGCTATCTGCCGCTATTATTTTGCTTAATGTTGGTGTTGCACAACAAGCACAAGCTTCTGTTGACAACGAAGTAATTCAATTAGTTAATCAAGCTAGGTCTCAAGGGCGTGTGTGTGGTAATCAGAGATTTGCTTCTGCACGACCATTATCTGCAAATGGTAGCTTGACTCGTGCTGCACAGGTTCATAGTGCAGACATGGCTGGAAGGAGACAAATGAGTCATACAGGTTCTAATGGCAGTTCTGTTGGAAAGCGCGCAAAGCAAGCAGGATATCAATGGAGAGGTATTGCTGAGAACGTGGCTGTTGGTTACAAATCTGCAAATGCTGTAGTTCAAGGGTGGCTAAATAGTCCTGGCCATTGCAAGAACATTATGAATCCAAATTATAACGAAGGTGGTGTCAGTGCTGTTCAAGGTCGTGATAATAAGTTGTATTGGACAATGGTTTACGGTAGACGTTAAATCAATTAGCTTGCACAAGTGTACTTGTTGTTTAAGAACCTGAAAGTTGTAAATTGGTTTGAGGAAAAGTTAAAGGGTAAAGGTTTTTCTTCCTACTTTTCCCTTTCCCTCTTAACCGAGCAGTATTGGGATACACACTGTTTTTGCTCTAAATCAGGAGAACAAATCATGTCTAATTTAAAAAATTTCATGCTTTCATTACTAACCAAAAAATTAGTCCCAGGAAAAATCAGTAACATATCTGCTATTGGGCTAATAATCTTCTCGTCTTTCACTACATCATTTCTATTACCTGAATTGAGCGATGTTGTTTTGCAAAAAAGCGATTCTGTCGCACAAGCACAACAGAGTAATGAAACTCGATATACAGTGCAAGCTGGTGATTTTTTATCAAATATTGCTGAGAGATTTTATCGTGATGGTAGCGAAGCTTCCTGGAGAAGAATTTATCAGGCTAATCGGTCTGCCATTGGACCAGATCCTACTCAACTAAGGGCGGGGATGGTACTAGTTATACCTGGAATTAATCAGGCTCCGTCTACTCCTATTTCTAACCCAGGAAGTTCTCAAGGAACTCGATATACAATACAAGCTGGTGATTTTTTATCAAATATTGCTGAGAGATTTTATCGTGATGGTAGTGAAGCTTCATGGAGAAGAATTTATGAGGCTAATCGGTCTGCCATTGGACCAGATCCTACTCAACTAAAGGCTGGGATGGTACTAGTTATACCTGGAATTAATCAGTCTCAGCCCGTTACTGTTTCTCCCAGAGGAAGTTTTCAGGATATGCTACTAGCTCTGGGACGAAGGGAAACAGGACAACAAAACCCTCCTTACAATATTGAGAACCCGTTAGGTTTTATTGGCAAGTATCAATTCGGTGAAGCTCTATTAATTGACCTTGGATATTACACAGCTAATACTTACTACGGACAACCTGGTGTTGCCAAGAATTATTGGCTCGGTCAATGGACAAGAAAAAACGAAGTTGGGAGCAAGCAAGATTTTTTAAATAACAAGAAAAATGTGCAAGAAAAGGCGATTAGCGAGGCTATGAGTTTGAAATGGAGTCGTCTTAACGGGGAACTCCAACAGAGAGGAAGTTCCACTAGAGATTTTATTGGACGCAGACAAAGAGGAATAGTTATAACTAGTTCTGGACTGCTGGCTGCTGCTCATCTACGTGGGCCAAGAGCAGCTGCGGAAATGCTACTGTTTGATCGAGATAATCGGGATGAAAATGGCACTTCAATTTTTACTTACTTAAATGAATTTGGGGGATTCAGAACTCCTTTTGATTAGACATCTCTGACAATTAAATTTGCATTACCTGAAACCCTTTGTAGGGACAATTCATGAATTGTCCCTACGCTTTTTCTGGAGATGTCTATTGAATATTTTTAGTTTAAAACTCTTGTACATAAAGTGCGATCACTCTCATTTACTGTAATATTATTTTGCAGATAATCGCGCACCCAATCGCAAGCATTAACTAGTAGCTGATTAGACTGCAAATTCAAATCCCGCAGAATTAATTTTCCAGTATTGTCTGCTGATACAAGAGTCTGACCATCAGGACTAAAATCTAGACTCCAAACGGAATCATCGTGTCCTTGATAGGTTTTCAGTTCCTTACCCTCTAAACTCCAAAGTTTAACTGTTTTATCTAAACTTGCAGTGGCAATTGTTCTACCATCTGGACTAAATCTCACACGAAATACTCCGGCATTATGCCCCTCAATGGTTCTAATCAGTTTACCTTCCCGCGTCCAAAGTTTGACTGTTTTATCTTCACTAGCAGTCGCAATCATTTGGCTATCTGGCCTAAAACTGACACTATGAACTCCATCATTATGCCCCTCAAGGATTTTAGTTAATTTGCCTTCAATCGTCCAAAGTTTAACTGTTTTGTCCCAACCAGCAGATGCCATAATTTTTCCATCTGGGCTAAATATGACGCTATTAACGCCCTCCCCATCTTCATCTTCATCTTTATATTTTTTATGTGCATTAATACTTTGGATTAATTTGCCTTCCAAGTTGCGAATCTCAATAGTACCATCATGTCCAGCAGTGGCAATAGTGTTACTATCTGGGCTAAAACTTACTTGCCAAATCCATTTTTTATCATGTCCTTGAAAAGTTGTGATTTCCTTTCCTTGCCGATTCCAAAGTATGACATTTCCATCGCTAGTAGCAGTAGCAATTATTTGTCCATTGGGATTAAAATTTACATGGGTGAAAAAGTGATCGGTGCTTTTTTTAAACTTACTTTTATCCCATTCAAAAGTTTTAATTAATTCACCTGAACGCTGCCATATTTTCACAGTTTTATCTTGACTAGCGGTAGCATACTCCTTCCCATAACGGCTAAAACTAATACTATAAATCGCACCAATATGAGATTGATAGATTTGATTTTTCTTGCCTCTTAATTGCCAAATTTTAGCTGTACCATCTTTACTAGCAGTGGCCATCATTTTTCCATCTGGACTAAAACTAAGACCCCAAATCCAATCTTGATGTCCTTGGAAAGTTTGAATTTCTTCTCCAGACTCATCTCCAGATTCATTCCAAAATTTGACTGTTTTATCTGCACTGGAGGTAGCAATAAGTTTACTTTCTGGAATAAAAATCACATTAGTAACGGAATTTTTATGAGCTTTTAAGGTTTTTATTAACTTACCATCAAGGCTCCAAATTTTAGCTGTATGATCTCGACTGGCAGTAGCTATTTTCTGCCCATCTGGACTAAAATTAACACTCCAAATCCAATCTTTATGTCCATTTTTTCCATTTAAAATTTGTAGTAATTTTCCCTCTAGACTCCATAATTTAGCTGTTCCATCCTGACTAGCAGTGGCAATAGTATTACTATTGGGACTGAAATTTATCTTCAAAACAGGTTTATCATGTCCTTTGAAGGTTCTGATTAATTGACCTTTTTGAGTCCATAGTTTAATGTATCCGTTGGCATCAGCCGTAGCAATGATCTTTCCATTAGGACTAAAAATAACACTATTAACTTTTGTCTTATTCCCTGTTAGGGTAATAATTAATTGACCTTCCCATGTCCAAAGTTTAACATTTCCATCCCAACTAGCTGTGGCAATTATCTGGCCTGTGGGACTAAATTTTACACTACTGACTAAATCTTGATGTCCTTGCAGAGTTGTAATTTCTTTTCCATCCAAACCCCAAAGCTTCACAGTTTTGTCCTTACTGGCAGTAGCAATAATTTTACTATTAGGACTAAAACTAATGTCTGTTACTTCTTCTTTATGTATTTCTAATCTATTATGTTCACTAACTTTATATAATGCCTCCTGTAAAACAATATTAATCTGATTTTGAAGTTCTTTTTTTTCTTTTGGTCTATGTATTAAATTTTTGGTTACTTGCTTCAGTTTTATAGATGCTTTTAGACCTTCTATTAAGGCATCAAAATCTTGACCTGAAGCTAAAAGAGCTTTGCTTGATAAACTGATAGCTTTAATTTCATTCAAACGCGCATTTTGTGATTGAAACCAAGCTGCGCCAGCGAGTATTAAAGTTAATATTAAACCACCACTAAGTCCTGAAATAATTAGTTTTTGTCTACGTTTTTGTTGGTATTGCTGCTGTTGTTGCCGTGCTGTACTGGCTGTAATAAAATTTTGCTCAGATTGTGTTAATTGTTCTCCTCGTTGCTGATACCAATATTTTGCTATATCTAGCCGTGTTCCTTGCAATAAGGCATCGGGATTGTAATTACTTTTTTCCCAATCACGGACTTCTGGTTTGATTATTTCTTGCCAAATGCGAAATTCGCGGTTAACTTCTATCCATTCGCGCAAAGTTACCCATTCTCTAATTAATGCTTCATGAACAATTTCTACTGTTTCTATTTTCTCAATTTCATCCCATCCTGTTACCAATAAGCGTTCATCCGCTAAACGTTTTACTAAACTCCAATTTTCTTCTCTGATTTCAATGCGAGTCGCTATACGTCTGGTGTCTTCTGTTCCTTCTCCTGGACGTACTAACTGAATAAATATTCTTTCGGCTTGTTGTTTCTCATTTGTAGATAGGGATTGGAAAACTTGATCTGCTTGTTGTGCTAAAGCTTTTTCTAAACCGCCAATTTCTTGATAAGCTTGGTGAGTTAAATACCAATTTTTTTGTTTATACCAAAGCTGTGTTAGTGCAAATTCTATCAAAGGTAAACGACCGGGATGATTGTCCATATCATCAATTAGTTTGCTAGTTAATCCCTCCTCTAATTCTACTTTCATTTTTAAAGCTGGTTGTTCAATTGCCTCTTGTAATTCTTCCTTTTCCATTGGAGTTAATAACAAGGGGGTGTATTGTTGCAAAGCCTTCCCCATTGGTGGATAATCAAGGGCAATACCTAAAAAATCGGCTCGCAAGGTTAGCACTAAGGTAAAGTTAGGTGCATGATTGACTGCAAACAACAGTGCTTTTAAAAAGCTGTGACATTCGGCTTCGTTGGTAAGAGTGTAAAGTTCTTCAAATTGATCTGCTACTAATACAAAATGATGATATTTGGCAGACTTAATAATATTTCCGACAAGATGAGATAACACTTTCTCATTATGTCGCAAGTTGACTTCAAATTCAATTTCATTTAATCTGACAGCATTTTTTTCTGATACTTTTGTAGGTTTTGGTGACAAAGCATGACAATATTTACTTAATGCGATTGCCAAAGCATCAAACGGATTTTTACCTGGACGAAAATTAACTATTTCTACATTATCCGCAGTTTGTAACCGAGGAAGCAACCCTGCAAAAACCACAGAAGATTTTCCGCTACCAGATGCACCAATTATAGGTACTAGTGGATTGCTATTTACTGCTGCCAATAATTTATTAATAAACTTTTCTCTACCAAAAAAGAAATCTGCATTTTCTTGATGAAATGCAGATAAACCTTGATATGGACACTCAGGAAGTTCACCTGATAGTCCTCCCAAATCTTCCCAATTTGGTGGAGGGGATATAGTATTTTGACAAATAATTGGCAACCAGCTGACCCCCGGTAGCTGCTTTTCAATATCTTTGTGATTAGCAAGTTCTTTGAGTCTATCTCTTGCTTGTCTAACTGAATTAAATAAAGATTCTCCTTGGGAAAAAGAACTTAAAAAATACTGGAGAAATTTTTGTGCTGATTTATCAGGAACAACTTCACGCCAGACAATAATGTAGGGAAGATTTAAATCTGCTAATTGTCTGGCTAAACCTAGTCCATCACAGGAATTGAAAATTGCTAATTTTAAACCTTTATTAATTGCTGCATTGAGAGTTATTTTAATTTCTGCCAAGCTTAAACTATCATCGGGATTAATATTAACTATACCTGTTTGACCATTACCTTTAGTTTCGCTATGACCGGCAAAAAATAGGATATCATAAGCTTCTTCCCACAGGGCATTAAAATCAGAACGATTTGGTTCTGTAAGCACTATAAGTTCTGCTGCTCGTTTCTGCAATTGTTTGAGTAATTCTTGATCTATATTAGTATCAATATTGGTACTGTCTCCGAAAATACTGATAATTCTTGCTCTTCTAATTTTACTAACAGTCAATGATTGTTCAGAGGTTGTATGAGTAACATCGGAAGTGTTAAAACAAACAGCTGCTTCACAGGCAGAATTTCCAGCAAACAAATTCCATTCTTGCCAAGGTAGTCGATGTAAGATATCTTTGGTTGCTTCTGATCTAATTTTTTCTGTGTGGATAACTAGACGAATTTCGGGGTTAGGGTATGGTAGCAATACTTGCTCTAATTTTGACTGGATAGGGTAAAGCCACTGATGAAGTCGATGGCGTAAAGACTCTGCATGATCGCCACAATCTGTTTTCGATATATGAGTTATCTGGTTATTTTTAAACCCACCTCTGGAATTATTAAGTAAGGAGTAGTATTGTTCTTTCCATCGTTGATAAAAACCTGGAATTTCTTTGTCTGCGGGTAATTGAACTTCTATCTGTGTGATGTTCCCCTGTGCATTTGGTATGTTCACTTTTAGTTGAGTTTTGCCAAATCCGCGCTCAAAATTCCCATCGCCCAACTCTAAGTTTACCCATATTTCCATAAGACACCCTAGATAATTTCGCTATTGGTCGGTGGCAAGGTGATACCGATCATTACCTTGCCACGCGCAAAAATCTCTTTGACCTACGACGTATAGCAGTTGTCCATAATCTGGATGTTCTTGCTCGCCTGTCACAGAGCAGATAATTGCATACTGCTTGATAGTTAAACAATACATTTTTTATTTATTCTGTCAACTGACTTGAAAATAAGACCCCACCCCTAATCCCTCCCCCTTCGGGTGATGCCTCCGGCTCCCGTAAGGGATACACCAGTCGCCTACGGTGGGAAACCCGCCTACAGCGCTGGTTCACCGCTTGCGAGGAGGGGAATAAGAAGTTTTTTCATGTGTTCTGGTGTACGCAGTTCATGATGGCTACTTATCTTTATGCAATAATTTCTTACCACAATGTGAGCATAACTGTTGCTGTGGTTTTTAGCGAACTGCTTGCAGCAGCGCTTCGCTATCGCTGTGCCAGTTGCGTAAGTCCTGTGTAAATTATAAGTATTTTTCCATTAAATAGTTTGTAAATAAAACGCCTCGACGTTCTACTTGTTGTTCCTTAACTATGGTGAATCCATGATGTTGAAAAAATGATTTTGCGGTAATGCTAACCTCTGCATATAGTCGCTTAATTTCTTGTGATTTAGCCATATTTTCTATGTGCTTTAAAAGTTTTGAACCAATCCCCTTTCTTTGGTATTGGCTGTGACAATAAAAACAATCAATATGTCCATCAGGGTCTAATTCTCCAAATCCAACGATTTCACCGTTATTTTCAGCAATATATGGTGATTTGTTTTGTAATCTTTTCTGCCAAAATTCATAATCCATCGTTTCCACAGCCCAAGCATTAACTTGTTCTTGGGTGTAATCACGAATATTGATTTCATGAACTGTATCATAAAACAATTTCATGATCATCTCAGTGTCAGATGAGCTATATTCTCTGATGTTGAGATTCAATGTACTTGATTCATAAATTTCTAATGGCAAATTGTCAGGATCTTTAAAAAAGGTAAATTTTTTACCTGTAATTTCATCAACTCTGATATTTTCAACTTCGATATGATGAGATTTTAAGTAATTAACACTTTTTTCCATATCCTCAACGACAAAAGCTAAATGTCTTAAACCACAGGCTTCTGGATTACTAAATCTTTGGGGAGGGTTGGGAAAGGAAAAAAGCTCAATTTGAGTATTTCCTACTTTTAAATCTAATTTATAAGAATTTCTTTCGCTGCGGAATGTCTCGTGAATAATGTCAAGTCCTAAAATTTCCACATAAAAATGTTTAGATTTTTGGTAATCAGAACAAATAATAGCAACATGATGAACACCGGAAATTTTCATAAATTTGTTAATTGTTAATTGTTAATATTTAATTAATTAAGAGATAGATACCCGAATTATGGGAAAAGTCGGGTATCTAAGTATTACTTATTAGGTTTTTTAGTAGGGGTTTAAGATTGCTAAACCCCTAATTAATTATTCCCGTAAAATAGTCTTTGATGCAATCCTGGTTTTTTTGCGATCGCTCTCCGTTAGTTCTTCACCAGCTTGCAAGCGAGTGGCAGAGACTTGTAACACCGTGGCTGCATTGGTGTCACCGATTTGCAAGGCGGTTTTAGCAGCTGTTTGCAGCATTGTCACCGCACCAGCGCGATCGCCCTGTGACAATTTTGCCTCTGCTATTTGAGTTTGGCGATACTTAGCTAATACTAAAATCGACTGTAACACCTGGGGATTCACAGCCGGTTGATAAGTCTTGGAGATATGGGCATATATCGGTAACAGGGGGGAAAATAAACCCTCTTTGTTTTCAGCAGGATCATCATAGCGAACTTGGATATGTCCAATTACTTGTTCTCCTTCTGGTAACTGTCCCAGATAAATATTCGCCAAAACTACCCGTTCTACATCCTTCATTAAATCTCCCAATCGAACAATAAAGCTACCATTGGCTTCTATTTCCACTGGTAACTCAATGGTTTCTGGGGCGACTTGGGCGATGGGTTTCAGTTCTGCTAGTCGCACACCCGGTACTAGAGAGATCAACAGATGGGCATTGGTTAACCCCACAGACTGAATGCGCTTAAACAAGCGGCTAAATTGGTCTACGGCTTGTTCTGGACGCTCAATATAAGCGAGAGTACCACCACCAGCATCGGCAATTTTTTCCAGCAAATCCTGATTCCAGTCATTACCAAAGCCGAAGGTGTTGATTGTTAGGTTTACTCTGGTGGCTTTTTGGGCAAGTTCTAGACAGCGCTTGTGGTCATTGGGGCCAATTTGCCATTTCCAGATTTTTAACCCGTTGTCACCACGCCCATCTGTGAGTAGAAAGGCTTGGGAAACAGCGCCTTTTGTGCCTTTGAGTAATTCTGTGATTCCCAGAGATAACCCTTCAGCAATGACTGTGCCACCACCAGCCTTCAGTTTTTTGTGTAACTGAGATTTGATGCTTTCGGGGTCTTTGACGATTTGGTTGGGGATAATTACCTCAGCAGTCCCCGCAAAAGCGACAATGGAGATGCGATCGCCTGGATTAAGTTGAGCTAATAATTGTTCTACTGCCTGAATCACGGTTTTCATGGGTTCCCCATGCATGGAACCACTTTTATCCAGCATCAGGCATAAATTCAGCGGTAAACTTTGGTCAAGCTCATTGGCAAGGGACGAAATGGAAATTGCTAGTTGACGTTGGTTACTCGATTGAGCGGCATCAACATTAGTATCATTTAGTGCCGACAGTAATTCAACTTTCATTTAGGAGGAGCATCCTGCAACACGGTTTTTGAGACAATTCTGGTTTTTTTGCGATCGCTTTCGGATAACTCTTCCCCAGCCTGTAAGCGCGTGGCGTTGGTTTGCAATACCGTTGCTGCACCTTTATCTCCCATTTGCAAAGCCGTTTTCGCTGCCGTTTGTAGCATTGTCGCTGCCCCAGCCCGATCACCCTGTTGTAATTTTGCTTCGGCTAACTGGGTTTGACGATACTTGGCTAAAGCCAAAATCGACTGTTGGACTTGGGGATTGGCAGTTGGTTGGTAAAGCTGGTTAACATCGGCATAAACTGGCATATTTAGGGAAAATAATCCGGTTTGGTTTTGGGCGGGGTCATCGTAGCGGACTTGCACATTAGCGATCGCCTGTTTACCTTCTGGCAACTGTCCCAAATAAATATTAGCCAAAATCACCCGTTCTACATCTTTCATTAAATCTCCCAATCGCACCAAAAACCGTCCATCAGCGTCTGGTTGCACTGGTAATTCAATGGTGTCTGGAGCTACTTGGGCAATCGGTTTGAGTTCAGCTAAACGCACATTCGGTAACAGTGAAAATATCAGATAAGCATTAGTCAATCCCACTGTTTGCATCCGGCTGAACAAGCGACCGAACTTATCCATAGCTTGATCTGGTTGTTCAATATGAGACAAATTCCCCAGTCCAGCATCAGCTATTTTTTCTAAAATATCCTGATTCCAATTGTCACCAAAACCCAATGTGTTCAAAGTCAAATTATAGCTGGCTGCTAATTGGGCAAATTTCAAACAGCGATTGTTATCACCATGTTCATTTTCCCCATCAGTTAACAAAAAGGCTTGGGAGATAGTTTCTTTTTTACCCTTGGCTAATTCCTCAATCCCTAAACGCAAGCCTTCATCAATCGCAGTCCCACCATCCGCAGTCAGGAGATTAATTTGCTTTTTGATGTGGTTTCGATCTGAAATCACCTGATTTGGGACTAAAATCTCAGCCCGGTGGTCAAAAACGACGATACTAAGACGATCTTCAGAACTGAGTCTATCAACCAACAAACAGGCTGCTTTTTTCACAGTTTCCAGCGATCGCCCCTTCATCGAACCGCTATGATCAAGAATTAAGCATAAATTTAGTGGTACAGCCCGATCCAGAGTTTCCCCAATTGCGGAAATCGAAATCGCTAACTGGCGTTGACTGCTTGGTTGATGCGCGTCTACATTAGCATCATTAAGAGTAGGCTGCAAATTAACCTTCATAAGCCAAGTTTCCTATCAAAGATATCTATATCTATTTATAAATAACTTCAAAACGCAGCTTTAGGGCTACGGAAAACAGTTTTCTCAAGGTTGTCAGCAAAAAAAAACAGGATGCAGGAATTTCTTCACCTACACCCTTTGACTACAGCTATTTTTTGCTACTTTGCTAGTTATCTAGTTGAGACTGGTAATTGCTAATCGGTAATTGGGGAAAAATGCAAAAACTCCTTTTCCCCATTCCCCGTCAACAAACTACGCAACCAAACTCAAATCCCTAGGACTGGTCAAGAGTCCAGCACTTTGAAACAGAGATTGATCACTACCAAATACGCTAGATGACGTTAATACAGATGAAAAATCATCATTAATGATAGTTCCAATTTTAGCAGTCGTCGTCCCAATGCTATAACCAGTTCCTGCAACTAGTCTGACAGCAACGGTTTCATTACTTTCAATGATGGAGTCTGCGGTGGGGTCAATAATGATATTGGCTGTATTTACACCAGCAGCAAAAGTAATGCTACCGTTTGTTGAGGCAAAACTTGTTGCACCAGTTTGGGTATAGTCGCTGTTGAAGATGGCTGTACCCCCAACTGCATAGTTCGCAGTTAGGGCATTGGTAGTATCTCCTGTGCGGGTGAAGGTATAAACCAGATTGGTTGTTCCATCTTCAGTGACACTGCTGGGACCGACTGCTAGGGTGACTGATGCCTTCAAAGAATCATTCAAATCATCGTTGATGATAGTTCCCACAACAGCAGTTGCGGTCCCAATGTCATAACCCAATCCTTTAGCTAGTCTTAAAGACACAGTTTCATTACTTTCAATGGTAGTGTCTGCTGTGGGGTTAATAGTCAGATTTGCTGTATTTGCACCAGCCGCAAAAGTAATGGTACCTCTTGGGGTCGTGAAAGTTGATGTGGAAATTTGTCCACCAGTTTGGGTATAGTCGGTATTGAAGGTAGCTGTACCCCCAACTATATAGTTCACGCTTAGGGCATTGGTAGTGTCTCCTGTACGGGTGAAGGTATAAACCAGGTTGGTTGTTCCATCTTCTAGTACACTCTTAGGACCTACCGCTAGGGTGACGGATGTCGTCAAAGAATCATTATCAGTAATGGTGGCAGTAGCACTAGTTGAACCACTGATAGTATAGCCAGTGGGAGCAGTAATCGTGGCGATGATGGTTTCGTTAGGATCGACAACAGCATCATCAATGGTTGGTAAGGTGATGGTAGCTGTGGCTGAACCTGCGGCAAAGGTGGCTGTTCCTGCACTAGAGTCGGTATAGTCTGAGCCAACTGTGGCTGTACCACCAAGACTATAACTGACGTTTAAAGCTGCTGTCAGATCGCCTGTGCGAGTGAGGGTAAAGACGCTGCCAACTAGTCCTGTTTCTGCTCCATCTGTGGTTTTGAGGATGGATAGCGTCCCCAAACTAGAAAACTGAAGGTTGATACGGCTACTAGCAGGTACAACGTAGTAATCTTTGACTGTTACAGAACGTCCAGATCCCAGTCCCAGCAATAGGTTATTTCCGCTTTGGGTTTGGGTAACACTAGCAGAAGTAAAAGCTGATAAGTCTAGGGTATCTAGATTATTTGCTCCTTCTATGGTGTCATTACCTGTTGTAGTTAGAAAACCGTAACCACCGAACACATTTGCCGCAGAGTTGGAAATTATGTCATCATCACTGGAAGAGTTAATGAAATTCTCAATCGTTGCGTCAAGAGCAATCCAAGTACCTTTGGTTGTAGCATACAGAGTTTCGCCACTAGTATCGTTAATGGCGTTGTATGAACTAGCATTGTAATCATTTTGGGCTGTGAACACACCACCTGGATTCATATCAAAACGATAGCCTGATGCGTTAGACGGCAAGGCTGAGAAATTTAATGTGTCGATACCACCGTCATCAACAAGGGTTATTTTTTGATTTGCTGCTCCTCCCCAAGTTGTCGGAGAGTTACCATCTGTGGTGAATGCATAAGTAGACGTAAAATTATAGGACGTGCTACCAGAATTAAAGCTCTTGGAACCATAGATATACCTCAACGCGGCTATGTCATAAGGCATCAGGGTTGCAGGAGAATTACCTGGAAGGTTGTAACTCATCACCGTGTTGTCTAAGTTGTCCTGATTGTAAGGAAGGTATGGACCATCCGCAGTACCACTAGTACCATTGTAATTGCCAGGATGCTTTAAGCCTAAAGCATGAGCAGTTTCATGAATCAGAGTTGTAAATCCATGACTACCAGGACCAGATGCAAAGTTATTATTGGTATTATAGAGTGGATCGATGAAGGCATTACTGAAATGGACATCACTGGCTACGCTAGTAGTGCTATCTGATGCGGGATCATAAGCATAAGCATAACTACCATCTCCTCCCATATTGGAGAACATATAACGAAGTTGCCCGTAGTTACCTGAAGTTTCTGTGACTTCAGTAAAAGTAACGCCGAACAAAGGTTCCATCAAATTTTTGAGGATGGTACGCACATCATTTTTAATGGTATCACTTAGCTCAGAAACAAGTTCACCTTGTCCTACATAAGAGGAGGCCGTGGTACTATTAACAAAACTAAAGGTAACATTGGCACTACCACTAGAAAATAGTCTATATCCGCCAACAAGGGAATCAATGCGGTTATCTCCTGATTTACTTATGGTCCCACTGGAAGGAACAATATTTGCTTCCGGGGTACCAGAGGCAACAAAGTTATCTAAGAGATAAATCTTATTATTACTGTTACTGGCATCAGCCCCATTTGCGTTGCCAAGAATCTCCACTTCAGGAAGTTGACTAAAATCACTCGCTTGCGACTGAGAACGCAGATCTACGGCAACTGTACGGTCGTATTGTGTACCAAATACGGTGTTGAACTGCTGCCCAAAGTCTTCTAAATTCGCAAATTTGCTGAGTTGGTCATGGGTCAAATCGAGCAATGGTTTGATGATTCTATTCATAGACTTGAATAATTGGGTAAATGGTTGTCTGAGAAGTCAAATTGCAATGAATTTGTATTGGTTTTAGAATTGTTGCCAGCAGGCATTAATGTCACAATTTCACTTAAATTATTTTTGTGACACTATATTCTATTGAGCATAAATGCTACATAATTCTGTACTGGTGTCAGATCCAGACTCTGGATACAGATTTTTAATTTATGTACATTTGATCTAAAAGGAGTTACGTACTCTGGCTCAGAGTAGGTGTTTCAAACAGTAATATTGTTGGATATTGTGTGTGTAATTCCTATTGATTGTGTTTTTGCCCGTGTACACTTACGTGTCCAACCCATCATAATCACAAACATATTTATGAGTAAATACAGAAAGTTCAGGCATTAATACATATATGTGTATAAAATTAATATAAATAACAGATTTCAGCACAGGGTAAAAGTTTAGCTATGAATAGTGAAGAAGCATTAAGCTTGGTATGTAACCTATTTACTACTAAGTACGATATGCCCTTGACTCCTCTTGAACAAGAGATTATTCGTCAAAGCTGGGAAGGTAGAGAATATAAAGATATGAAAATCGCTGGCTATTCTTCTGCTTACGTTAAGACTAATATTGCACCAGAATTGTGGAAAAAAATCTCTAAGGTTTTAGGAGTGACTGTAGGAAAAAAGAATTTACGGGTAGTGTTGTATAATTTAGAACGGGAGAAGTTGTCAACAAAGTTAGAAACTCCCAGGGAATTTGTTCATAAAAAAGGATCAGCTAATAGTAGTTTTGCCCAAAATTGGCAAAATATGTCCGATTTAGAAATATTTGGACGTGGTGAGGAATTGGCAACTTTACAAAAGTGGGTTTTACAAGATAAATGTCGCTTGGTGGCAATTTTGGGAATGGGAGGAATGGGTAAAACCACATTAACTGCAAATCTTTTGAAAAATTTGGCGAGTAATCAAGAGACGAAATTTGCAAATATTATCTGGCTTTCGTTGAAAAATGCCCCAACATTAGAAAGTATTTTGACAGAAATTATTGATTTGCTTTCACCTCAACAAAATTTAGTTCCGTCTATTGACAATCTGCTGGATAAGTTGCGATCTGATCGCTATTTAATTATTTTTGATGCTGTAGAAAATATCTTCGCTAAAGATAGTTTAGCAGGTAAATATCTTCAGGGTTATGAATCATATAGCAATTTATTCAAACAAATTAGTACATCTCAACATCAAAGTTGTTTATTATTAACAAGTATCGAAATTCCTAGAGAAGTTATTTTTTTAGTAGGCAATCATAGTCCTGTACGCTTATTGCCTCTTCAAGGTTTAGCAATTCAGCAAGCTAAACAAATACTCCGCAACAGAGCATTAACTGAAGAAGAAGATTGGGAAAAGTTAATCAACTTATATCGCGGTAATCCTTTAGCATTAAAAATAGTGGCGACTATGATTTTAGAATTATTTAATGGTAAGGTCAGTGATTTTTTGGCAGAGAATACTATATTTATTGGTCAAATTGCTGAAATTTTAGATAAACAATTCTTGCGATTATCTGATTTAGAAATCCAACTACTTTACTGTTTAGCTAATATAAAAGAACCTGTAAAATTTGCTCAGTTATGTGTATATTTAGAGCAAAAAAATATATCTAAGTCCCAAATAATAACAGTTCTGGAGTCTTTAGTCATGCGATCGCTCATTGAGAAAAATCTTGAACACGGCGAATTTATGTTTACTCTTCAGCCACTAATTCAAAAGTCTTTTGTCAATAAGCTATCAGAGAATTGTTGAAGATCGGGAAGTAGAGAGGTTATTATATTTAACCTCTCTACCGTCAGAAATAAAGCGCATCTTCATCAAGAAATGGTATGAGAATTTAATGTTTTCCGAAGACTGAAATCAAGCATTAACACCGTAAACTCGATAGCCACTATCTGCTAACATTGCAAAATCAATATTAGTAGGTGCAGTAGCTAAGTTACCATAAGACATGATCGAATTTACATTACCAGCAGGATGGAAATAATCATACTCATTTGTTATAGGATTCGGTCCATCTTGAGATTGAAGTGGAATATAAGAACCACCATTAGCAACCCTCGCGTACTCACCTCTAAAAACTGCTGTTGTTGGACTGCTATCATCAATTAGTTCACTACTTTGTGAATTTAACCCTAACAGTCCCAGAACATGACCTAATTCATGGGAAATAGCTGAATACAAGTATGAATCAGTCCAGCTTACTTGAGCATTTATGGTCAACATTCCCACTTTTGTAAGGGGGTCTGTTGCATTCCAGCCACCTATCCTTGGACCACCCCAACCACCAGAGGTAGCTTCCGGGCTACGGAAAACCGCTTGAACAAGGTTTTCAATGCAAAAATAGGGTGTGGGTTGCGAGAATTTCTTCACCTACACCCTTTGAATAAAGCTGAAGAAACATTAAAAATCAGAATACGGTGTTTGTGTATAGGTAATTCCAGCAGGTGCAGGGCTATTATTAGAATTGTTTGCCGTGTATAAGCCGTATGGTAATGCGTCACCTTGAACAATCGCTATCAACCCTAGATCACCAGAACGACCGGCATAAATTGCGGTGCCAGTTGGTAGCCCTGCTGGAGAAGCGGTAATCTCGTAAGCATAGCTTGATACAATGCCATTACTAGGTTGCCGTAGTTGAATTAAATCGCCCTCAGCAATTGTAAAATCAGTAATTAGAGCATAGTCCTTGTTGTCATCATTTACGCCCGTTCTGTAAGGTACATATAGTCCACCTATAGCACGGTATGTGAGTATATATAAATCTGCACCAGTTCCTCCCGTTAATGTGTCAATTTCGCCATCACCAGATCCATCTAAATCAGAATAACGATACCCAACAATCGTATCGTTGCCACTCCCTCCCTCAATGATGTCATTACCGCGATATCCTCCTAATATGTCATTACCATCTCCTCCTTCAATGATGTCGTTCTGGTATGATCCCCATATTTTATCATCTCCACCAAATCCGTAGATGTGATATTTGTCATATGGAGCAATACTTAGATTAAGAAAGTTATTATTGTTATCTCCATAAATAAAAGTATAGTCAGAAACTGTGTCATTATCAGCAATTGTCACCGTTGCGGCTTTACTTGTTCCTAGAGTATAAGCATTATTAGTTGCTAAAGTCAGGATAACAGTTTCATTGGTTTCAACGAAACTATCATTAATGGGATTAATATTAATCGCTGCCGTTGATGCACCCGCAGCAAAAACCACGCTACCTGTTAAATTGTTATAATCTGTTCCTTTTGTAGCAGTACCAGCCACTGTATAATTAACTGTTAATGCTGAAGTTGTACTACCAGTGCGAGTAATTGTAAACTTCCCAGGATTAGCTGTAATTCCAGTATTAGTTTCTGCTGCATTCGCATCTGTGGCATTAATGGTAATTGTTGGTTTAGTGGGATTGTCATTGTCAGCAATTATCACCGTTGCAGCTTTATTTGTTCCCAAAGTATAAGCATTATTGGCTGCTAAAGTGAGGATGACAGTTTCATTGGTTTCAACTAAACTATCATTAATAGGATTGATGTTAATAACTGCCGTTGATGCACCCGCAGCAAAAACTACATTACCCGTTAAGTTGTTATAATCTGTTCCTTTGGTAGCAGTACCAGCTACTGTGTAATTAACTGTTAATGCGGAAGTTGTACTACCTGTGCGAGTAATTGTGAATTTACCAGGATTCGCTGTAATTCCAGTATTAGTTTCTGCTGCATTCGCATCTGTGGCATTAATGGTAATTGTTGGTTTAGTGGGATTGTCATTGTCAGCAATTATCACCGTTGCAGCTTTATTTGTTCCCAAAGTATAAGCATTATTGGCTGCTAAAGTGAGGATGACAGTTTCATTGGTTTCAACGAAACTATCATTAATGGGATTGATGTTAATAACTGCCGTTGATGCACCCGCAGCAAAAACTACATTACCCGTTAAGTTGTTATAATCTGTTCCTTTGGTAGCAGTACCAGCTACTGTGTAATTAACTGTTAATGCGGAAGTTGTACTACCTGTGCGAGTAATTGTGAATTTACCAGGATTCGCTGTAATTCCAGTATTAGTTTCTGCTGCATTCGCATCTGTAGCATTAATGGTAATTGTTGGTTTAGTTAGATTGTCATTATCAGCAATTATCACCGTTGCTGCTTTATTTGTTCCTAAAGTATAAGCATTATTTGCAGATAAATTTAGGATGACAGTTTCATTGGTTTCAACTAAAGCATCGTTAATGGGATTAATATTAATGAAGGCAGTACTTGCACCCGCAGCAAAAACTACGCTACCCGTTAAGTTGTTATAATCTGTTCCCTTGGTAGCAGTACCAGCTACTGTGTAATTAACTGTTAATGCTGAAGCTGTACTACCTGTGCGAGTAATTGTAAACTTACCAGGATTCGCTGTAATTCCAGTATTAGTTTCTGCTGCATTCGCATCTGTAGCATTAATGGTAATAGTAGGTAAAATACTTGCATTTTGATATTTTAGTAACCAAGCATCCCAGACCCCAGCATTAGTACCACCAAAATCACCATAAGTAACACCTGTTAAGTAGATATTATTATTAGCATCAATTGTGATTGCAGATGAGCCATCAGAATCAGCAGTACCGATTTGTTCTTTACCTAAAAGTGTTCCACTGCTATCATACCTAGCAATCCATCCATCATAATTACCAAAACTAGTATCACCTAAATTTCCATTTGTACTACCTGTTATATAGATATAACCACTATTATCAATTGCTATATCATTGCTATAATCATAACTAGGAGTACCTAATTGTTCTTTCCACTGTAATGTGCCGCTATTGCTATATTTAGCTATCCAAGCATCATCAATACCTGCATTAGTTCCTCCTAAATTTCCGTAAGTTTCCCCCGTTAAATAAATATTCCCACTACTATCTAAATCCAAATCATAAGCTGCATCAAAACTATCACTACCTAATTGTTGTTTCCACTGTAAAGTACCGCTATTGTTATATTTAGCTACCCAAGCATCATAATCACCAGCATTAGTCCCTCCTAAATTTCCTTGGGTATAACCTGTTAGATAAATATTGCTATTAACATCAACTGCTATACCATAAGTGGAATCATCCCCACTAGTACCTAATTGTTGTTTCCACTGTAAAGTACCGCTACTATTATATTTAGCGACCCAAGCATCATAACTACCAGCATTAGTTCCTCCTAAATTTCCATAGGTATAACCTGTTAAATAAAAATTGCTATTACTATCAATAGCTATACCCATAGAACTGTCATAACTAGGAGTACCTATTTGTTGTTTCCATTGTAATGTGCCGCTAGTATCATATTTAGCGACCCAAGCATCATATTCACCAACATTAGTACCACTTAAATTTCCTGTGGTATAACCTGTTAAATAAACATTACTATTACTATCAATAGCTATGTTATAAGCTTCATCGTTATTCACAGTACCTAGTTGCTTTTTCCATTGCAAAGTACCACTACTATTATATTTAGCGACCCAAGCATCATAACCACCAACATTAGTACCGCCTAAATTTCCTTCAGTAGAACCAGTTAAATAGATATTACCATTCTGGTCATTAGCTACATCATAGGTATAATCATTATTAGAAGTTCCTAGTTGTCTTTTCCATTGTTCCGTGAGATTAGGAAAAGTATCAATTGCCTGATTAACTATATTAACAGTTCGGAAAACACTCTCAGGAGTGTAAGTCAATACTGGAATTGAATCAGTATAGTTTTCCCGTCTGCTGATTAGTCTTTCATCTGCTAAGGTAAAAAGTTTTTGTGAACCGAATCCTATCCAATCGGGTTGAATAGGATTTCCCAAATTATGATTACCCAATCCAGAAAGAGGATTCATATGATCCTGATTATTCAAATCTTGATTAATAAGCATTAGTAAACTCCTAGTATTTCGCTTTTAGAGGATGTTTTAAAAGTCAAAGCTAGTCAAAAATCATGCGATTCGTCTGAGAAAGAGACGAATTATAGCAATAGACGTGGGAGTGAAAATTAAATATGCATTATGTGGAACTCTTGTAAAGATGCTGGATGCAACATATCTACATTCTGTCCTGGAGATGTTCAAACCTGAACTTCCACATACAGAGTATGTATTTCTTACTCCCCACGCAGCAATTCTATGTCTAAAATTAACTTGTTAAACAACATAGCCGAATACTAAGAAAATGCACAAGTACTTTTCCGACTTCGTACTTGTATTTTTTCGACTTTTTCGGTTATGTCCCACATTCCGCAGATTAAATCCACTTCAGAATAAATAATTATCAGGAAGGATTGAGGATTGTACAAACTTTTCTCAATAAATATTCTCAATAAATGAGATAAATTCCTAATAGAGGGATATTAGTTCATTTGAGCTAATATAGCGAAAAACCTTGCAAAAAATGGCTTTTGGGCATAATTATTTTTTCCTCTATGCAACTGCGGAATGTGCGTTAGGGAGTACCAAAAAATAAATTATCCAATTTTTTTAGCAGTGCTAGACCCCTACACCAATACTACAAATTGGTACATTATTAAATTGCAAGTCCCCAACAGCAACACCTCAATCACGCCTGTAAATCAATATAGATTTTTTTGGAGCCATATTTTTGCCTAAATTTGTTGGGACTTAGCCCTACTTGAGTTTTGAATGCTTTTGAGAAAGAAACCGCATCATTGAACCCACATAAACCTGTAATTATTGCTATGCTTTCAGATGTAGTTATCAACAAATATTTTGCCTTTTCTAGACATTGTTGATAATAAATTTGCTTAGGCGTTTTACCCCATAACTTTAAAGAAGTTGTAATTTGATGTTCACGGATTTCTAGAATTTTTGCTACTTCTTTATTAAAATAGACATCTCCGAAAAAGAATTAAATTATGGTATAAGAATATAAAAGTGTATTTTTTGGTAAGACGTTATGGGCAGTATATTTGAATATATTCAGAGCAATCCTCAC
>NZ_JACJTQ010000011.1 GCF_014698735.1 Anabaena catenula FACHB-362 | reverse complement strand
CGTTACTCACCCGTCCGCCACTAAATCCCTAAGGATTCCGTTCGACTTGCATGTGTTAAGCATACCGCCAGCGTTCATCCTGAGCCAGGATCAAACTCTCCGTTTTGGTTTGTTTGTTTCTTTTAGCTCTCTTGACCGTCTTTTTCAACCTCGGTCAGGTTATTTTCTTTACTGACGCAGGGTACTTGTTGTATACTGTCTTTCAAACTATAATATTTTCAAGGTTCGGTGTCCTTCCGAGTTCGCTTTGCGGCGTTCTCTCTTCCGGCACTTATTCAATATATCGAACCTCCTTTAGTTTGTCAACTACTTTTTCAAACTTTTTTTGGGAAAATTTTCTCTAAGCAGTCCAAATCCTGATGAGATAAGAGTTTGGTGGGATAAAAGTAGAGGATGGGCATGAATCCAAATGGACTTATAAGCCTGGACGAATGATTTTTTCTGCGACTTGGGGCAAAAACCGTTGCAGTAAATAAAGCAGTTTAGATTTACCAATCAGCATTTCGTATTTATCACGGCTGAAGTTACGCCAAAATTCCTCTACTAAAGTATCAGGCTGGATCTTGCCTTTACCCCTTCCTTGGGTCATGGGTGTATCTACTAAAGGGGCAATGATCTCAAAAACTTTGATGGGAGTACCTTCTAGTTGCCAGCGTAGGGCTTTGGAGGCAATATGCAAACCTGCTTTACTACTACAGTAGATGGGCGCACTTTGCTTTGGTACTAAAGCTAATCCAGATGTGACGTTGATGATGGCTGCTGATTGTTTGGTCAGCAGATGGGGAATCATTAGTAGGGTAAGTTGCAGGGGCGCAATCAAATTTGTACGTAATTCTCTATCAATCAAATCTGGGCTGATTTGGGGATCTGTAAAATCGTAGTTGTACTGGATTCCAGCATTGTTAATCAGGATGTTGATTTGGGAATACTTTTGGGTGATGTGTTCCAAAGTCTGTACGTCTGTGATGTCGGCCTGTTCTATTGTGATATCTGGTAATGCAGCTTTGACGCTGGCTAGTTTTTGCTGATTTCGGTTGATGATTATTACTTTATTGTTGGTGCAAAGAAATTTTCTAGCCAGTGCTAGTCCAATACCAGAAGCACCTCCGGTAATAAGGACAGTGTTACCTGTAAGTTGCATGATTTTCCCTTGTTTGTCACTACTGGCAATTTATTTTTATAGGTGACAAACCAGAACGCATTAACATAGGTTAATTTTTTTGGAGCTTGGCGCGGATACGGCTGAGGGAAACTGTTGTAATACCGAGATAGGAAGCGATGTGGTATTGTTTGACTCTGGTTGCTAGTTGTGGGTATTCAGCCAGGAAGTTGAGATATCGTGTGGTGGCATCGTCCAGGAGTAGTTCGCTTTCACGCTTTTCTTTTTTGATAAATAAGGCTTGAGTGAGTTTGCAGTTCACTATTTGCCA
Organism: Anabaena catenula FACHB-362; assembly: GCF_014698735.1. Classification (GTDB taxonomy): domain Bacteria; phylum Cyanobacteriota; class Cyanobacteriia; order Cyanobacteriales; family Nostocaceae; genus Anabaena; species Anabaena variabilis_A. The sequence goes on along the minus strand of NZ_JACJTQ010000011.1, from coordinate 126,558 downwards.
GCAGATATGTTTTTGGGCTAGTTTTTGATAATCCGTATAATCTGCAACTAATAAATTGGTATCTTCTAAGGCTTCAATGAACAGACGAGAAGGCTCCTTTAATAGCAAGGCGCTATAGGCCGCAATAAATTCGTTGTCTAGACAAAAGGATTTGGTAAACTCTGTGCCGGAATGATCTAAATAATAGAGGCGTAAAAGTCCTGATATTACGAAGCCTATGGTTTTTGGTAGTTCTCCGGCTTTGATGAAGAATTCACCAACAGGTAGTTTGACAGGATAAAAGATGCTGCTGATTTTGTAGATTTCTGACTCTGGAATTTCTGTAAGCGATCGCAGGACATGAAACAATTGTTGATAGGGTTGAGTAGACATAGAAGAATTTGAACTCAATTCCAGAGGTAAGAAATTAGATGAAAAGTTCCGTGGCTGTACTACCACCGTTTTTGGTACTGGATCAATTGTTGCAAAATTGGTTGTTGGAGGATATTGGTAGAGGCGATCGCACTACTCAATCTCTTTTATCCCAAAATACGACGATAGGACAAGCGAAGTGGGTAGCAAAAGCACCAGGAATAATTGCTGGCTTACCAGTTGCAGCCAGGGTGTTTGAGTTGCTGAATCCTAAAGTGGGCTTTGTAGCTGTAAAGTTTGAAGGTGCAAAGTGTGAACCGGGAGAAGTGGTAGCAGAAATTAATGGTGCTTTGGATGCGCTGTTGATGGGGGAACGGGTGGCGCTAAATTTGGCGATGCGGTTGAGTGGAATTGCAACTCTGACTAATATATATGTAGAGAAAATAGCAGATTTACCTGCTCAGTTGGTGGATACACGTAAAACTACACCGGGGTTGAGAATCTTGGAAAAGTACGCTACGGCTCTAGGTGGTGCGATTAACCACCGGATGGGGTTAGATGATGCGGTAATGATTAAGGATAATCACATTGTAGCCGCTGGTGGAATTGGGCAAGCTATTATCCGTGTTCGTTCCCAGATTCCTTATCCTCTAACAATTGAGGTGGAAACGGAAAGTTTGGTACAGGTGCAAGAAGCATTAGAGCATCAAGCTGACATTATTATGTTGGATAATATGCCTTTGGAGATGATGGGTGAAGCAGTGCAGTTGATTCGCAAGCAGGATAGTCGGGTGAAGATTGAGGCTTCGGGAAATGTGACTTTGGAGACTATTCACGCTGTGGCAGAAACGGGTATTGATTATATTTCTAGTAGTGCGCCGATTACGCAATCAAGGTGGTTGGATTTGAGTATGAGAATGGATTGAAAATTGAGAGGAGTAGGAGTGATTAGTGGAAAAAAGTCACTCCTAGTTTCTAAAACTTAACTCTCTGAATTTTCCTGAGAGAACTTCTTAGAGATAGTTCTTTGTTGTCCTCCTTTAGCAGACGTTGCTGTTATCAGATAGTTGAGTAAGTTATCTGAAAAGGGAACACGGAAATGGAAAGTACCATCAGATTTGAGTTTAATACTATTACCATTAATAGTAATAGTTGTACCAGGCTCTGTTGCTCCCTGAATAACTAGCTCAGTATCTGTAACAAACCAGAAATCTGCACTAGAACGACTGAAAACGCGAACAATACCAGAACGAGCTATACACAACCAGCTATCAGCATAAGTAACATAACCAATTTCTGTCATGTAGTCACGATTTCCTTGGGGAATAGCCAGGTAACGATCATGGGTTGCTTCTTCACATTCATACTGTTGCACTAGCTGGGGAATCTGGTAACTGAGGTCAATATCAGTGACATCATACAGTCGCACTGCTAAGAAATTACCGCCTTTGTTTTGCAGCGCTTGTTTCTGAGTTTCCGACACATACCAAGAAACATAAGCCCATTTAGGAGTGCGGGGTGTGAAGACGATACTACCATCACCAATTGCATCTGACCAATTAGTAACTTCTTCTGTCAAATTAGCCTTGAGTTCAGCCTCGTCAGTCAAGGTATTCAATACCTCTCTGAAGTCATCTGATAAATCAGGTAGTGAATCTTTTATCTCATCTGTTGGTAGTTCCACATCTAATGATCCTGGTGACAAACCCAGTAATTCTGAAAGTGAAGTTGTGGAATCTTGATCAGATGTTACTGTGGGTACAGTCAGTAATTTTAAAAGTGAGGTGTTAGACTCTCCATCGCTTGATGTTGTTAGCACACCAAGTAACTCTAACAGTGAAGTATTGGAACCGTCATTAGCTGAGGTTGCTAGTACACCGAGTAATTCTAACAGCGAAGTTGTGGAATGTTGATTAGATGTCTCTGCTGGTTCATTTAGTAATTCTGAAAGCGAAGTTGTGGAATGTTGATTAGATGCCTCTGCTGGTTCATTTAGTAATTCTGAAAGCGAAGTTGTGGAATGTTGATTAGATGCTCCCGATGGTTCATTTAGTAATTCTGAAAGCGAAGTTGTGGAATGTTGATTAGATGCCTCTGCTGGTTCATTTAGTAATTCTGAAAGCGAAGTTGTGGAATGTTGATTAGATGTCTCTGCTGGTTCATTTAGTAATTCTGAAAGCGAAGTTGTGGAATGTTGATTAGATGTCTCTGCTGGTTCATTTAGTAATTCTGAAAGCGAAGTTGTGGAATGTTGATTAGATGTCTCTGCTGGTTCATTTAGTAATTCTGAAAGCGAAGTTGTGGAATGTTGATTAGATGTCTCTGCTGGTTCATTTAGTAATTCTGAAAGCGAAGTTGTGGAATGTTGATTAGATGCTCCTGATGGTTCATCTAGTAATTCTAAGAGGGAATTGGTGAGATCATCTGTTGGCAGTTCTAGATCAAATGGCAATTCTGAAATATTTGGGACTGAGGGATAGGGACTCTTGACAACAGCTACTGGTGCTTCTGTGTCCCAGACAACTTCACCACAATCAAGAGCAATTGTCTCAGCAGAAATTTGCACCTGATGTTTATCTTCTGCTGGGGTGTTTTTTTCTTTGACAGCTATGGCTGTTAAACCAGATCCTAAACTTTCAGTATCAGTGAGAATGAAATTCTCTTCTGTGTTGGATAGGGTTGATGTCGTGTTTTGAGTGTGGTGAGATGTTCCGTTAGTGGGGGTAGTGTTGTTAATAGAGGGGATAAAGCTGTATTCGTCAGGTGTTGTTTCTGAAACTGATTTTATGGAAGTATCAACTTCCAAGCCATTTATGTTTTCACTGATGGATTGCCGTCTTCCCCGTAACCACCAAGTTAAGAAGCCACCTAAGCCAACAATTGGCAACAAAGATAAGACTATCCAAAGTACTATATTCCTTTGCCCGTTAGGATTATTGTCCCAAGGAGTCACAAACTGTTGCTCGTTACCTGAATTAACGGTAGATGGTGAAGCAGTTGCTGTGGGTGTAGCCGCTGGTATAGAACTTGTGGTAGTTTCTGTACTAAAACTTTGTAATGCACGGGCTGCGATCGCAGCTGCTTCAGCATTTATAGCTGCTTCTATTGCTTTTTTTCCGGGGTTTGCAGTTGTAAAGCCGAGAAAATTAGCGACTCCGGGGCTGGGATTTTGCTTGTAAACGTAAACTAAAGGCTGGGAAAAGGGATATCTAGAATTATCTGGGGAGATTTCCTGTATTTTCAGTTTTCGCACATCTGGCAGCATTGATACCTGATTATTCATCACATAGGTAATACCGTCTGTGCCTAATTCTTTGATGATTTGGGCAATGTTATCATTAGTGACTTGGATGGCATTAGCACCTGTGGCAAATTCACCGGATTTAAAGGCTGGGTAGTTGCGAAAGGAATTACGAGTATCGCTAGTTGGAGGATGATCGATAAACCGAATCTTACCAGCAGATCCTCCTATTTCTGACCAGTCTGTGATTTCTCCCCGAAAAATCTTGGCGAACTGCTCACTCGTCAAACCGCCTTTGAACGGATTGTTTGCACCCACTATAATGGCAATCTTTTCTCGGCGTAAATTGACTTGTTCTAAACCTTGGGCTTGTTCTGCTGGTGTTAGTCTACGAGCGATCGCAGCTATATCTATTTTGCCATCCAGCAAACCTTGCAGTGCGGCATCAGTCCCATTAACACTCACTTCTACCTTTGTTCCAGAGAACTTTTTTTCAAAGTCATCTTTTAGGTTTTGGTTAATCATCACCAAGCTATTGGAACCATCAATCCTCACTGTAGTTCCATTTTCCACTGTTTGTGGCAATGGGAAAGTGGCAGCATCAGTTGTAGATTCTGCCAATACAGGTCTGGAAATTAAGAAATTTGCTGCCATTGGAATGGTAGCCAAGCTCAACGATAAAGCCAAACTAACAATGAAACTATCTTTTTTCTCTTGTTGCCACATATGCCCCTTATTAAGGTATAAGAAATAGTAAAGTGGGCTAATTGTCAAGATGTTTTTGTATAGAGGAGACGCGTTAATTATACATCTTTAGTTATGTTTATCCCCAGTAACCGAATTTACTCAAAGTTAATCCATACTACGTTTTGTTGATATAGTAAAAACCGTAAGCTTTACGCTATAGTTTATACGAGTGTTTTTTTGAGATAACAATGACAATTCGGCTTATCAATCAGCGACTCTACCAAGGCATTCAGAACAGTGGTAGCTAATAATCCACCACCTAAAGTTCCTTCAATAGTGATAAAAGGCACATTTTGTTCCATAAGTTGTCGCTTGGCTGCGGGTGCATGACTAAAGCCAATGGGCATTCCTATCACTAGTGCCGGCTGAATTTTCTGGTTTTCAATGGCTGTACAGATTTCCAGCAATACTGAAGGGGCATAACCAACCACCAGTATAGCCCCCGTATTTAGTTGCAGCAATGTTTCTCGCCATTTTTGATCTTGCCAAAATGATTGTTCTGCTTCTGTGACAGTGGTAATGTGGGGATTATCAATTAAAGTTGTGACTAGACATCCCAAATGGGCTAATCGCGTTTGGTCTAAAACATCTGCCACTGTGGGAAGATCAACAATAATCTCACAACCAGATTTTAGGGCTTTTCGACTGGCTGCTATGGCTTCCCGACTCAACCGCAAAAAAGATACCAAACTCACATCACCGCAAGCTAAAACTAATTGGGAAATTAGATGTTGTTCAATTTCTGAACGATTGGATAAATCAGGTAATAAGCGTTTGAGGGATTCTGGGAATACTTCTGAATGGTTGTGAACTTCAGCGTCTAACCGACTCCAAAGTTTTTCTAGTCCCCCTAAACCTGCTTGGGTGTCAACTTCCAGTAACTTAATTTGGGCTAAAACTTCGGCTTGTATGATTTGACAATGTTCATCTCTCCCTAACAAACCTTCTAAAGCTGAAGCTGTTTGTCGCAACTGAGAAATTTGTTGTGTTATTGCCTGATACTGTTGTTGTAGTTGCGCCATCAGGTTATGATTTGTGTCTGCTTCGTTCACTTCCAAAATGTGACGAATGTGGTTGAGTTGAAATCCTTGCTGTTTAAGTGCAACAATTTTTTGTAATCGGATGACATCTTTTTGGCTGTATAGGCGATAATTACTGTGCGATCGCACTGCTTGTGGTAATAGTCCTAATTGATGATAATGTCTCACCATTCGCGGTGTAATTCCACCACCTACAGCTTCTGTGAATTCTTTGATAGTTAAACAACCTGGATTCATATTTTATTTAATATCAATTTTGGGCGAAGGTTGAAAATACACAAAATCTACTTTAGCTTTTTCTGTAAAGCATACAAAACTTAAAAAAAGTGTATATTATTGACTTAATAAAATTCAAAATATGTAATTTTAAAAAAAATAAATATGTCTGATTTTATCAATATTTTGGTTAAGTGGTCAAACAAAGTTTGGTTTTGTAGGATAGCAATCTTGGCGCTTAGTCCCATGATTGTGGGACAACCTGTTGTCCTTGCTCAAATTAAACCTGATACTACATTGGGCAATGAAGCATCTCTGGTAAAACCGAAAGTTGATATTAAAGGAGCAATAGGTGATTTTATTGATGGTGGTGCAGTGAGAGGTGCAAACCTATTTCATAGCTTTCGTGAATTTAGCATTGGTGATGGGCAACGGGTTTACTTCTCCAACCCCACAGGTGTAGAAAATATCCTCACACGAGTCACGGGGAACAACCGTTCTGATATTTTGGGGACATTGGGAATTTTGGGTAATGCCAATTTATTTTTAATTAATCCCAAAGGTATATTTTTTGGAGAAAATGCCAAATTAGATATTGCAGGTTCTTTTGTAGCGAGTACAGCAAATGGTGTTCAATTTGATAATCAGGGTTTTTTCAGCGCTTCAAACCCTGAGAAAATCCCTTTGCTGAGTGTCAATCCTTCAGCATTATTCTTCAACCAAATTGGGGCAGCAAGTATCGAAAGCAGATCAGTCGCCGCTACAGGTTTAGATCGCTCAGGAGAGCAGACGTTTGGTTTGCGGGTTGCCGATGGTCGAAGTTTATTGCTGTTGGGAGGCGACATCAACCTGAGTGGAGGGAGTTTGAATGCCTTGGGAGGTAGAATTAATTTGGGTGGTTTAGCAGCACCGGGAAGTGTCGAGTTGAAGTTTGCGGGTAACAATTTGAGTATGAGCTTCCCTGAGAGTGTACCCAGAGCAGATGTTTCACTTAGCGATCATGCCAAGCTCAATGTTACAGCCGAAAATGGTGGTAGTATCGCAATTTCCTCTCGAAACATCGACATTGCAGGAGGAAGTAACATTCAAGCAGGCATCGGGTCTGGTTTAGGAACTTTTGGCAATCAAGCTGGAGATATTACCCTCAATGCCACCGATTTAATAAGATTAAGGCAGTCGAGTACAATCAAAAACACAGTTGGGCAGAGTGCTAGAGGTAATAGTGGTGATATTAAGGTAGGGACAGGCTCATTTTTGATGAGTGATGGCTCTCAAGTGATTGTTAGTACTCTTGGACAGGGAAATGCAGGTAACGTCACAATTCAAGCTCGTGACACGGTGACGATTGATGGACTCAATGGTGAATATTACTCTACCAAAATAGTTAGCGACATAGCCCCAAAAGCCGTAGGTCAAGCAGGAAATATTAACATCCAAGCAGGGTCTCTCTCAATGATTAATACTGCTCTCTTAGATTCCGGTACTGCTGGTCAAGGAAGTGCAGGTAATATTACTATTCAAGTCCGTGAAGCGGTCTTACTAGATCAAAGTGATATGGCAAGTCAGGTATCAAGCCGTGCAATATTCGGTAAAGGAGGAAATATTGAAATTACGGCAGATTCGCTTGCAGTTGTTAACGGATCTCAACTGAGTTCTAGCACTTTTGGCAAAGGCGATGCAGGCAATGTCACAATTCAAACTCGTGGGGTAAATGGGGTTGCTTTTGATGGCGTAAGTAGTGAAGATGAATTTCCCAGTGGAGCATTCAGCACAGTGTCTGAAAATGCAGTGGGCAAGGGAGGAAATATCCAAATCACAGCAGAGTCGCTTTTTGTTAGTAATGGCGCTCAACTACAGGTGGCGACAATTGGACAAGGAGATGCAGGCAATATCACTATTAAAACTCGCGATCAAGTTTCTTTTAACGGTACTGCTAGTTATGGATTACCCAGTGGAGCTATCAGTGCCGTGGAACCAAGTGCAGTAGGTAAGGGAGGAAATATTCATATTACTACAGGCTCACTTTCGGTTACCAATGGTGCTGCGTTAAGCTCTCAAACTCGTGGCAAGGGAGATGCGGGGAGTATTTTGATTCAAGCTCAGGATATGGTTTCATTTGATGGAGTCAGTTTATTGGACTTCAGCAGTGGAGCATTTAGCACAGTATCTTTGGGTGCAGAAGGCAAAGGTGGAGATATCCAGATTATTGCAGGGTCACTCTCAATTAGTAACCGTGCGCGTTTAAATGCTCAAAGCAACGGCATGGGTAAAGCAGGCAATATTACAGTGACAGCAAATACTTTTGATGCTGTTAGTGGTGGAAAACTTCTCACATCAACAAGCAGCACGAATCCGGCAGGAGACATTAGTTTAAGGGTAAGCGATCGCGTGACCATAACAGGTACTAACAGTGGAATTTTTGCTAATACAACCCTTGATGCTACGGGCAACAGCGGTAATATCTTCATTAATCCCCAAGTCATGATCCTTCGTGATGGTGCTAAAATTGCTGTCGATAATCAAGGTAGTGGAACAGGCGGTATTATTCATATCCAAGCGGGAACCTTAACCCTTGATAACGATGCTGTGATTTCTGCGGAAACAGCGAGTAATACTGGCGGTAATATTCAACTCCAACTACAAGACCTGTTGTTATTAAGGCGTAATAGTCTGATTTCCACCACTGCTGGAACTGCTCAGGCAGGAGGTAATGGAGGTAACATTACCATCAATACCCCATTTATCGTTGCTTTTCCTTCAGAAAATAATGATATTACCGCCAATGCTTTTATTGGCAATGGTGGGAGAGTAGATATTACTGCTCAAAGTATTTTTGGACTAACACCACGTACTCGTGCAGATTTAGAGAGGTTATTGGGAACAAACGACCCTACCCAGCTAAATTCTGTATCTTTGCCCACGAGTGACATCACAGCTATTTCCCAAGCCAATCCTTCATTAAATGGTCAAGTGAATCTCAACACACTTGATACCGACCCCAATAATGGACTAGTAGCATTACCTACAAATATAGTAGATGCTGCCAAATTAATTTCCCAAACTTGTAGAGGTGCTGGAGGAACAACAGCCAGTCAAGAAAGTGAATTTATAGTTACTGGACGGGGTGGTTTACCAGCTAACCCCACTGAATTACTGAATAGTGATGCAGTCTGGTACGACTTACAACCCCATGCTTTGCTGAATGAAAAATTGAATAGCTTTCAAAAAGAAGACAAAAGACTTTCTCAACGACCTGCTGCAATTGTGGAAGCTCAAGGCTGGGTAATTGGTGCTGATGGTAGTATCACCCTCGTAGCTCAAGCACCCACTACTACCCCTCACAATTCTTTTGTTACACCTGTTAGTTGTTCAAATAGCCAAAAGGGAATAGGGAATAGGGAATAGGGAAAAACTTAATTATAAGTAATTAGCCAGTTATGAAGTTAGACTCGCAAATAACAAAAAAACAGCAGAGATTTTGGCGTAAAGTTCTAGCTTTTCTGCTTTGTGCGCTAACAGGAATGAGTCTAACGGTGATGCTCGACTTTAAGCCAGTTACGGCCTCTTCTGTTAAACCTTTCCCGTCTAGCTTCCCACTTCTGCAAGCAAAGGAAATTGGGGATAGTTCTACACAATACTGGGAGAACTCAAATTTAATTCAGCAAGGTAGAGAACTGTACCAAGCTGAAAGATATGCTGAAGCTGTAAATATTTGGCAACAGGCACTCAAAGGAGAAAATAATCTATCGTCTCAAGCTATGGTGTTAAATTATCTTGCCTTAGCTTATCAGCAGTTGGGACAGTGGCAGCAGGCAAAGGAAGCAATTACTTCCAGTTTGAAACTATTGGGGAATAAAGAACAAAAAACTCCACAAACAAAGCTAATTTTAGCCCAAGCTCTTAACACTCAAGGAAGTTTAGAATTAGCTCAAGGTCAAGCAGAACAAGCTCTGAACATTTGGCAACAAGCATCTGCTATTTATACGGAAGCTGGCTATACACAAGGCAGAATTGGCAGTTTAATTAATCAGGCTCAGGCTCAACAAGCTCTGGGGTTTTACATCCAAGCTCGTAAAACCTTAGCAGATGTGGAACAATTACTGGTAAATCAGCCAGACCAGCAATTGAAAAGTACAGGTTTGCGTAGTTTGGGCAATGTTCTTAGATTAGTGGGGGCTTTTGGTGATTCTCGGCAAGTTTTGCAGCAAAGTTTGCAAGTATTACAGGGTGCAGATGTATTAACACAAGAAATAAGCGCCACTTTACTCAGCTTGGGCAACACAGCTTATGCCCAAGGCGATACAGAATCTGCATTCAAATATTATGAACAGGCAGCTACAACTTCACCTGCAAGCATTACACAAATTCAGGCTCAAATTAATCAAATTTACTTATTGATAACCACTGCACAAGAGAAAAAAGCCGAAAATCTGTGGATACAAATCCAGCCCAATCTCGCCAAATTATCTCCCAGTCGCTCGTCAATTTATGCTCGCATTAACCTGGCGAAAAGTTTGGTAAAACTGGGAAATAAAAGAACTGAATCGGCGCGGTTACTTGCCACAGCATTTCAACAAGCTAAAAGTTTAAATGACCAAAAAGCCCAATCCTATGCGTTAGGTTACTTAGGTGGACTTTATGAACAAATTCCGCAATGGTCAAATGCTCAAGAGTTAACCGAACAAGCTTTACAACTAGCCCAAGCTATTAATGCTCCAGATGTTGCCTATCAATGGCAGTGGCAATTAGGACGCATCTTAAAAGCTCAAGGGGTAATCAAGCCAGCGACAGATGCTTATAAAATAGCCTTCACCACGTTAAAATCTCTGCGGAGCGATTTGGTGGCAATCAACACAGATATCCAATTTTCCTTTCGGGAAACTGTAGAACCTGTGTATCGTGAATATGTAGAACTCCTTTTAAATCCAGACACCAGCACAGAACCTAGTCAAGAGCAGCTAAAACAAGCCCGTCAAGTAATTGAATCATTACAATTAGCAGAACTTGATAACTTTTTTCGTTCCGCTTGTCTAGAAGGACAGATAGTACCAATTGAACAGATTCAACAATCAAAAGCAGCAGTAATTTATCCGATTATTCTCCAAGATAGACTAGAAGTAATTCTGAGTTTACCCCAGCAAGCATTACGGCACTACGCTACCAAAGTATCTCAAAATGAAGTTGAAGAAGTTGCAGAACAACTCAGACTCAATTTAGAAAAACCTTACACAACTCCTGACGGAAAATTATTAGCTGCAAAAGTTTATGATTGGTTAATTCGCCCTGTACAAGCAGAACTGTCTCAAAGTCAGGTGACAACATTAGTTTTCGTCTTGGATGGTTCCCTGCGGAATATACCAATGGCTGCACTGTATGATGGCAAACAGTATTTATTAGAGAAATACAGTGTGGCACTTACGCCGGGGTTAGAGTTATTGGGGCCTCGTCCTTTACGGCAAAGTCGGCTGAAAACTCTGGTAGCTGGACTGGCAGAAGCAAGACATGGATTTAGTTCTTTACCCAATGTCAATGAGGAATTAAAGGCAGTTGAGTTGGAAGTACCTAGCGAAGTTCTCCTGAATGAGACATTTACTAGTGGGGCGTTACGCAAACAAATTGACTCTCTCCCCTTCTCTGTAGTGCATTTAGCAACTCACGGTCAATTTAGTTCCAATGCTGATGAAACCTTTGTGTTGGCTTGGGATAAACCCATGAAGGTGAATGAATTAAAAGACTTACTTCGCAGTCGAGAACAAACTAGACCTGAACCCATTGAATTACTGGTTTTGAGTGCTTGCGAAACAGCCGAGGGAGATAAACGAGCGGCTTTAGGATTGGCTGGAGTAGCAATTCAAGCCGGCGCACGCAGTACCTTAGCTTCTCTTTGGAGTCTTGATGATGAATCTGGGGCGCTTCTCATTGGTCAATTTTATAAAGAGTTAGCAACTAAGCAAGTGACGAAGGCAGAAGCACTGCGACTAGCTCAACTCTCACTATTAAAAGACCCTGATTATCGACATCCTGTGCATTGGGCATCTTACGTATTGTTGGGAAATTGGCTTTAGATTGCTGGCATTGTGATCTGAATCATTTCCGATTTCTGAGCAAATTCACATCTTGCACCTTCTCAATCAGCGTTGGTGGGCAATGCCCTGTAACACGAAATAATAATCAAGTTTGCGTTCAGTAAAGCCACAATGCTTACCAAGACTGACTTTGATCAAGTCAGCAAATTTTTTATTTTTTATTTTTCCAAATAGCTGCATAAAACTCAAAACCCCAGCGTGTAAATCAGCAAGGAGTTCAAAAGCTAACGCCAAACTCCATTACACAAAAAACGAGGTTAATCACCTCAGATGTGACATCACTTTTACTTTGAAAAATATAAGGACAAACTCAAATGCCTACATACACTGGTGACGATAACAATAATGTTTTTGCTGCTCCTAATGATGGTTTAGCTTGGGTGTTTTCTGGAAAGGGAGGTAATGACGTTCTCACGGGTGGAGTTAAAGATGACAAAGTAGATGGCGGTGCTGGTAACGATACCCTCAATGGCGGTGCTGGCAAGGATACCATTATAGGTGGGGCTGGTTATGACACGCTCAATGGTGGGGATGGTGATGATATCTTGATTGATACCGACGGTATTGTTGATGGTGGTGTAGGGATTGACACTCTTAAAGCAGACTACAGTCTATTTAATAATGGCGTTGGGATTGAAGTGGGATACAACGGAGAAAATGCCATCTATAGCGATGATAACAGCATAATTCCTGGCAGTGGTTTGGGTTATAACGCTTCTGTCTTACTCAAATACAGCAATATTGAGAAGTTTGAGATCACAGGTACACAATATGCCGATGTTTTGCGAGGTGGTGCTAACAATGACATCCTCAAAGGTGGTGCTGGCAATGATATCTTAGATGGCGGGGCTGGCAATGATATCTTAGATGGTGGTACTGGCAATGATAGCATCACGGGTGGGGCTGGCAACGATACCATCACAGGTGGGGCTGGTTATGACTACCTTTTTGGTGGAGATGGCGATGATATCTTGATTGATACCGACGGTAGTGTCGATGGTGGTGTAGGCATTGACACTCTCAGATCAGACTACAGCCTGCTTAACAATGGCGCTGGTGTTGATGTGGGATATTTGGGATATAGTCAGATTTTCAGCCGCTTGACTGGTCAGGGCATACTTGGTTACAGCAATATTGAGAAGTTTGATATCACAGGCACAAAATATACCGATGTTTTGCGGGGTGCGGCTGGTAATGACATCCTCAAAGGTGGTGCTGGTGATGATGAAATTCGTGGCGGGGCTGGCAATGATATCCTGGATGGTGGAACTGGTAATGACTACCTTTTTGGTGGAGATGGTAATGATATTTTGATTGATACTAACGGTAGTATTGATGGTGGTGCTGGCATTGACACTCTCAGGGCAGACTACAGCCTGTTAGACAATGGTGCTGGTGTTCATGTGGGATATCTGGGACAAAATCAGATTTTCAGCCGCTTGACTGGTACGGGCATACTTGGTTACAGCAATATTGAGAAGTTTGAGATCACAGGCACAAAATATGCCGATGTTCTCCAAGGTGGTGCTGGCAATGACATCCTCAAAGGTGGTGCTGGCAACGATACCATCACTGGTGGAGTTGGCAATGATACCCTCACTGGTGGTCTTGGTGCAGATAACTTTGTTTTCAACTCCAAGTTAGAAGGAATTGATGTGATCAAAGATTTTAGTTGGGCTGAAGGTGACAAGATTCAAATTTCTAAAGTTGGATTTGGGATTACTGATGTCAATAGTTTCAGCTATAATAATGTTACTGGTGGTTTGTTATTCCAAGGAACTCAATTCGCTACTCTTGAGAATAAACCTGCTGGTTTCGCGGTTAGTCTAGACATCCAGCTTGTTTAAAACTCTGTAGAAATTAGTCTGATAAATTCATAATTTTAAGTCTACTAATTACACCCAGGAATTTCAAATAATTTCTGGGTGTAGTTTTTTTTACCCACATTTCAGAATGTGGGTTTAGCTATTGCTATATGTTTATGGCTTGGGTGTGCAACATGGAACAATGGAAGCAGAATTATCTAAATTAACTTGTTTGAGTAGTTCATTCCAAGCTAATGCAATTTTCGGGTCTTTGTTCTTACTGTCTTGGATTTGTTCCCCCAAAGTTGTTAAGGCATTATGCCAAATACCATTTTTGGCAAAAATAGCAGCTTGTTCTAATGGTGTTTTTGCTGCTTCTAGTTGCTTTTGCAGCGTTGGATTGAGGGCAACTTGCGTCATTGAACCTCGAACATAAACGGATGCAGAAGGCTTATCTTGATCACAATAAATGGCAAAAGTCCAACGATAAGATTTGCCTGTTTCTAAGGGTACTGTAGGTTTTATAGCTAGGCTGACTATACCTGCTTGTGTTTCTGGTGGATTAAATTTTGTTTGATAGACATAATTATCTGCTTCGTCTTGAATTACAAATTCAACAGGAAGTTTGGGAGTTAACTTATCAGGTACTAAAAACCAAAATGTGGGATTTGGAGATGCTGATTGTCCCCAAACGAAATCTTTCGTTCTTGTTTTAGTTATGGGTACTAGAGCCGTGAGGTTTGTATACTGCTTACATGGGCCTCGACTACCCCCACCTTTACGTCGGCCTCTGGGTTCTCCTGGCTGTTCCTGCACTCCTGGTGCAATATACTGTATTTGAGTAGTTTGTGTTGGGGTTTTAGCCTGTCCACTTTGCCAATTTCCTGGTAAGTTAAAAATGCTCAATGTCATTGCAGAGATGATGCTGGCAGTATGAAACCAAAGTGTTTTTTTCATAGCAAAAATTTATTTTTTAATGAAACAATGTATATAACAAGTTATACCTGTTTTTTATGAATATGCCCTTGATTTCTGACTATAAAAACTTTATCTCTCCATTGGCTTTTATCCCCCAATTTACAGCGATTTTTGGGTAAATAAACCACATTTTTAGATCACACGCAGTGAGAAGAAGTGGTTTCTAGCAGAGTAAGCGCAAAGGAAGAAAGAAATCCAGATATTTAGAGTGTGTTCTCAATACGTTAAAACCTAAAAACTTTTTGGGTTCTTAGGTTTCCACTTGATGGGTTTTCAGTCTATTTTTTTATCTCAGTCATATTGCACTGTGAACTAACATCTACTGCTTGACAAATTTTTAGGTTTATCAGAATTTGCTCTTTCAGAATTTTGTCTTTAAAATTAATTGGAGTTACCACTAACATATTTAATTACACGTTCTGACTGTAAAAGTTTGCCATTCTTGGAAATGCTTAGTTCAGCCCCAGTAACAACATATTCATATTGTCCATTCTTGGCAATAATTCCTATTCCTTCTTCTGAATAAGTTGGCAGAGAATAAATTCCTCTACCATTCTGCTTAGAAATGCCTGTATAAAACAGCGTTCCACGACGATCGCAAAGGTGAATAATAAAATTACGAGTTTCAATTTTGGCAAATAACTTTCCTCCTCCTGTATATTTGGGACAAGTACTTACTCTAGCTATATTTCTGCTATTTACTGCTGAATTTTTATTAGCTGTTAATTCTGAGGCAACAGCAGAATTCACAGTACCAACAATTGATAAAGCTGTTCCACAAGTTGTAGCCAAGATTAATAACAAAGATTTCATTTTTTTGTTAGGGTAAATATTCATGTTCAGTTCCTTAAGTCAATGAATTTATACTGTTTGTCAAGAAGTCTGGTGTTAGCCATTTGACTTCTTGATGAGTTACACGTTCCAGTTTTGAGGTTTATGCACTCAAATCAGCGCAAAACAAAAAGTTTTTTTAGTAGGACTTAGACCAAAAAATCCGATAAAATAGCCTCAAGTGTATATACAGATATAGCGTTTCTTGGTTCAGTGAGATACAATTACCCCTCCCCCAACCCCCTCCCCGCTGTTTCGTGGAGGGGGCTATGATGTGCCTCATTCAAGTGCATACCGCTATAGACTTTTAGATATTTTTGTTTGGTTTATTGATATACAGGAGGGAATAGGTTTGAAAGTCTCTTTGTATATGGCTTTGTATGTAATTTACCTAACTTTTTGATACATTACCCATATCTAAAATTTCTGTAATTTTTTACTGATATAAGTAGCTTGAGCGCTAGAAATTAGTAAAGAAATCAGAGATGGTACTAAAGGTATCCAACCGCCCTGAATGAGTATGATTAAGCAGAGTCCAGATAGTGTGCCTATTGCGATCGCTAAGATAATAATTAAATAAGTGATTTTTCTAACATACCAAGCTAGTAATCCACCTGTCAAAGACCAACACCAAATCCAGCAGATTTCAATCCCCTGACTCCAAACCCATAATAGAGGTCGGTTGTCTAAAGCAGCACTGATAATCTGGCTGACCATCTGTGCTTGAATGAATATGCCTGGTACGACTTCTAAGGGGCTTTTACCATAAGGTGTAGACCAATAATCACTACTACTATTACTGGTGACACCGATAAGAATAATTCGGTCTTTGAGGGCATTGGGGTTAATTTGCCCATTTAATACTTGGCTCATGGTAACTTGTGGGGCGATCGCTTGTACAGAGGGCGAAAAACGATAGTTCAGCAGGATTTGACTGCCTTGTGCATCTATGGACTGATAACCGCCACTTCTTTTGTACAAACGTCCGAAGGTTTTATTCCCTAGTTGTAAATTCCAATCTGGTGTAAATTTGGCGGTAATTCCCCGTGATTGCAGATATAAAAACCCTAACCGAGTGCTGAAGGCGTAAGCGGGAGTACAAGTTGATGAGATGGGATTTGGGGTCATGGCCATTAGATGACGGCGCATTACACTGTCGTTATCTTCGATAAAATCGCTAAAACCCAGCCTTGCTTCTGGGATTTCCGGTGGAGGTGAAACGCCTGTGGGGTCATATTCTGGATCAGCACGTTTACAAATAGCAATCAAGCGATCGCTTTTTTGCATCCGTTTGACTAGTTCTGGTTGGTTGGCACTTACGGGAAAATCCCGGTATATATCTAGACCAATAGCTGCTGGTTGATATTGTTCGAGTTTTGTGAGTAATAAGTTGAGATATTTATCTGAAAGTGAACCTTGTCTAGGTTCTTGTCCTTGTGCTTGAATATCTTGGTCAGTGATGGTTACAACCAATAGCCGGGAGTCTGGTTGTTCTTTGGGGCGCGATCGCATTAATTGGTCAAATGCTCCCAATTCTAGGGCTTGCATTCCCCCTAATAACCGTATTATTACTATCACAAAAGTAATAATTGAGCTACCCAAAACCACAACTGGTAACTGCCGTAAATTGGCGCGTGACAACTGTAAACCAGACTGCTGACCGCAAAAATCCTGCCAAGTTGGCGATATTTCTGATGGATTCTGGCAAATCACAGGCAACCAAGTAGCGCAGGGAAAATCATGTTCTAGAGACTGTAACCTTTCCCTAGCTTCTCTGACTGCTGTATACAAAGTTTGTCCTCGTGAAAAAACAGCGAGGAAATGCTTTAAAAATTCCTGTGCAACCCTGTCGGGGACAGGTTCTCGCATGACAATCACTTGGGGCAAATGCAAATCTGCTAAATCTTCTGCTATGCCCAAACCATCACAAGAGTTAAAAATAGCTAAATGCAAACCTTGTGCGATCGCTTTTTGTAAACCATACTTTAATTGATCAATTGTCAAAGTTTCGCCAGCATTTAGTACCATTTTCCCTTTACCTTGACTGGAACTATGCCCCGCAAAAAAGAGAATGTCCCAACCAGATTCCCATAATTGTTCTGTAAGTTGAGAACGGTTAGGTTCAACTAAAAACTTGATTTCTGCATTAGGTAATTGTCGTAGTAAATTTTGGTCTTTTTCTAGATCAATGCCATTGCGATCGCCTAAAATAGCTAAAATTCTAACTTTACCATTAGTCTTTCTCTGCTTATTTTTAATTGCACGGGTATATTCAGGAGGACTGAGGGCTATTTCTGCTAATGGGTAATCAGTAAAAAAATTCCACAAACACCAAGGTAGCTTTAAAACTTGATGGCATTCAGAAGTAATAATGCAGCGAATTTCATCTGTAGGTAAAAGTTGGGTTCGTAGCTTGCGGTCAATATTCAGAAACGCTAAACTATTGAGCCATATATTCAGACTTTTTTGTAATTCTTGGCAGAGGTTTTCAAACTCGGCTTGAGAAATATGAGTAACGTCTTCTTCTTCAATTTCAAATTCAGAAATGTTGTGACTACGCCATCCTAAACTTGCATATAACGCTGTATACAATTGTTGCCAACGTTGATAAAGATGTTCTAATTGTGGTGCAGCAGGTAATCCACCTGTAAATTGCATGGGATTAGGAACATCTGTTTGCCAAAGTTGAGCTATGACCGTGGGAAACCCTTGGTGTAAGTTTCCTTTTCCTAAATTTAGGACGATCAATTTACTCATGTTTGGTAATTTGTAATTTGTAATTTGTAAGAGATTATTTCTCGTTCCCATACTCTGTATAGGAATGAATTTTAGAAGGCTCTGCCTATGGCTCTAGCGGAGCATACGCCAAGCTGCATTAACGATGATATCAGAGGCAGAGCCTCTGTGATGGCATTCCCAGTCAGAGCCTGGGAACGAGATACAGTCCTCATCTTAATCCTGTTCATCCTTAAATCCTGGAAATCCTGATTCTGACAAGTTGTTTAGTGGGTAAGGGTTTAGCATTGCTAAACCCCTACAATAACTAATTAACATTCAAACTCTTCTGTGAAGGTGAAATCATCAAGAATTACCTGAATACTAAATCTTGTATTTACTGGACAGCGAAATCTTTTCAGTTGAATAGAATTATCCTCTTCCCTTGCTGTTACTGATTGCACAACATCGCCTGATGTAGAAATCAATGCTAGTCTAACATTAGTTGGTAAATAAGAATTGCGATTATTCGGATATAACTGAGCGCGAATTCCTACTCTACCATCTGTTTCTGCTGTTAAATGCAACATCAGTACCACTGTTTGACTACTAGATAAGTCTATTACTTTTACCCGTCGAATTGATTCTTCAACAACATCATTGCTTTGACGAAAACTGAAGGCTAAATTGGGTTCTGCACCAAATAATGTTTCTATTGTTTGCCAGCTATTTGTAACCACATTCTCAAACCACTGACGCAAATTAACAATTGTTGAATTCTGGGTTTGTGGGAAAAAGTCTTCCCTTTCTAATAATGCTCCCCAAATTTCAAAGGGCAATTCTAAGCGAGGATTAGTAATTGTCGGATTTGCTAATCTTTGCTTGAGGTTTTCTGCTTGGGTAGTTGATAAAATAGGCAAAGGAGCGATCGCTTTTTGTGTTTGTTCTTCAGGATATAATTGACGTACAACCCACAGTACATTCAAATCCTCAATCATTTGATTAGCGTCCAAAGAGTAAGTCCGCTCTTGAGGATCATAGCTACCTTGATTTTTTAATTGTTCATGGGTGGTATAACCCCAAATTCGCAGCCATTCACCATCAGGATTAACTTGTACTGCTAGATAATAATCTCCAGCTAACTTAGGAATATCTATCCATTCTTGGGGGACATGAAATTCTCTAGTTTCTAAATTTTTATCTGGAATCAGAATCAGGCGTTTTGTATCCAGATTTATAGCAGTGCCGCTGACTACTTCCCAAATCTGGGGAAGGGTTTCTACAGTAGCTTCTGGTGCATATTCTGTTTGCAACCAAGGTAGAAAGGTACTGAGGCATACTTGATTCAAAAAGGCATTCCAACGACCGAGAGGACTCACAAAAGACTGGCTTTGCTGCCAAGATTGGTTTTGTACCTCTAAAGATACCTCTAACCACAGTTGGGTAGGGGGGACACAGAACAGAGACATAACTATTTCTCCTTTGAGGAGTGAGATTCCAGATTACGGAAATAATTCTGTAACCACTCCTCTAACACTGCACTAATATATTTCACCACGTTGGAACTTGGAGAAATATGCATTGTCTCCTGACTCCATTTGGTAATGGCCAGCAGTAGGGATTCTCTGGCTTTAGCTAATTGACGTGAAACTTGATATTGCTGGATTTGTTGCTGTTGGGCTATTTGTTGTTGGGTGAGTCCTTGCTGATAATATAGCTGCAATAACTGCTGTGATTGTGGAGTCAGTTTTTCCAAGGCCGCAATTAACAAGTTGTGGATTTCTGTTTGTTGATTTTTTTGAGTTTCGGCTTCTTCCTCAGCAATTATACTAGTTAGTAAAGATTCATGAGTATTATCTGGTAAATCATCTTGCAATTCACCATCTGCTTGTCCTAACTTGGGTAAGTTGAGGGAAGAAACCACTGGATAAAGATAAGCACGCACCTGTTTGGCACAAAAAACCAGCCATTTTTCTAGAGTTTCGGCATTGCATTCTGTCCCAGGGGGGTTAAGGGTTAAGCATTCGCGGTTGTAGAGTTGAGTTATAGTTTCCCAAGTCTCTTGGTCAGGTTTTTGTAATTTACGAACACCTGGAGATTTACTGAGAATATAACCATCTGTAAAACATTTCCAAGCCAACAGGTAACGAGCAATAATCTCATCTGTCACCCCAGCATTTTGTAAAGCTTCCTGGAGTCGCTTGCGGCTTAATTTCAGCAATAATGCCCAATCATGGCAAAAATCTATTTCTTGTTTTTGGCGTAAAGCATCGCGGATAATATTACCAAAAGCGACAGTACTATAACTTTTTAAACTAGCTTTTTGATTAGGATCACAACCTTTTAAGATTTTGGGAAGTTCGGAAATTGCTATCTGAAAACAGTCAGATAAACTACTCTGTAAGCTGGAAAATTGGGGAATTGTTCTTTGTACAGACCAATAACAGGTTTCTTGCAAGTAAGCAGATAGATGACCAAGTGCTAAGGAATTTGGTTGAGTTTGCCAAGCTTTATGCCAGTAAATTGCCCAAAAATTTTCTGAGTTTTGCGTTTGGGGTATTTGTAATAAGAGCTTCTGGATGCTGCGACGTAATTTGGCATCATATACCCAACCGTTGAAGCGTTCAGCCTCAAATTGTAGGAAAGTCGCAAACATTTCCAGGATACTTTGCCGAGAGCGCATGAATTAATAGGTTGCTAAATAGGGTTTAAATGTTGATATCCAGTATAAGTATATCGTTTGAATTCAAAAGATATAATCAAATATATAGTAATCCTTTCTGATTTGTGAACACTAAAAGATTTAGATCCCCAACTTCTCTCAGAAGTCGGGGATATAGCATTTCCTAGTCTAATGAAGTACAAAATTATCTGCGTCTATCTGCGTTTAATTTAGGACTTACGCAAAAGTAAGGAAAAAATGAACCGCAAAGACGCGAAGAGCGCGTTCGCGTAGCGTCTCGAAGAGAAGGAAAGAGGGTTTAGAGAAATTTTGCGTAAGTTCTGTAATTGTTACTGCTTGTACCTCACTTGAATGGGAATTGCTATATTGTTGTTTACAACTAATTTAGGACGGCTATATAAGGTGTAGCGACAAAAAATAAAGTCCACATTCTTGACATTGACATTAATGTCAAGGTTTAGGGTGAGAGTAGTTATCTTCAGACAAATCTCATGCTCTACCCTCAACGGTTTCAACAATTCACGATAGAACACGCTGACGCTGTTGCCGCAATGCTTTGTGGTTTCCTGCTATTTCTCGGCTGGTTTGCTTTACATCTCAACTGGTTGGGTTTGGCGTTGCTACTGTTACCTGCTGCTTATGTCATAGGCGGCTATGAAAGCGCCTGTGAGGGGCTAACTACTCTTTTTAAAGAAAAAGAACTAGACGTAGATTTGTTGATGATAGTGGCGGCTCTAGGGGCTGCTGGTTTGGGATTATGGAAACGGGAATATCATCTAATTATCGATGGCGCGATTTTAATTCTCATTTTTGCTATTAGTGGCGCGTTGGAAGGTTACGCTATGCGTCGCACAGAACGCAGTATCCGCAGTTTGATGAGTTTGACAGCAGATACAGCGCGGGTTCTGCGTCAAGGAAGTGAAGAAATGGTTTCTATCTCTGAGTTACGGGTGGGAGATGAAATAATTGTGAAACCGGGGGAAATTATTCCTACTGATGGGGTGATTTTATCTGGTTACAGTACTTTAAATCAAGCGGCTATTACGGGGGAATCTTTACCTGTAGAAAAGACGGTGGGAGAGGAAGTTTTTGCAGGTAGTCTCAACGGTTATGGGGCGTTACAGTTGCAAGTACACAAACCTGCGGAAAGTAGTTTAATTCAACGGGTAATTAAGTTAGTTGAACAAGCGCAAACAGAAGCACCTCCTTCTCAAGAGTTTATCGAAAAATTTGAACGGGGCTATGCGCGGTTTATTGTGATTGCGGGAATATTATTAGCAATTTTACCGCCATTTCTTTGGGGTTGGGATTGGGAAACTACGATTTATCGGGCTTTAACTTTTTTGGTGGTAGCTTCTCCCTGTGCTTTAATGGCGGCGATAATGCCTACTTTACTATCTGGAATTGCTAATGGTGCAAGAAGGGGAATTTTGTTTAAAAATGGCTCTCAATTGGAGATGATTGGGAAAGTCAGAGCGATCGCATTTGATAAAACTGGTACTCTAACTACAGGACTGGTAAAAGTCTCTCAGGTAATTGCATCTGAGGAATTTACTCACAATGATGTATTAACAGCAGCAGCATCTGTAGAATCGGCTTCTGAACATCCCATTGCTAAGGCAATTATTCAAGCTGCGGCTGAGTTAACATGGGAACGGGCAATTGAGGCGCAAGCTATCCCAGGACAGGGTATTATTGGCATATTAGATGAACAAAAGATCATTGTCGGGAATGGGACTTTTATTAAAAAGTCTGTGACTAATTTACCTGCTGCTTTGCAAAAAACGGCGCAAGGTTGGGAAGATGAGGGTAAAACTGTGGTTTGGGTAGCCCAGGAAAATTCTCAATCAGGAATCACCAATTGTTTGGGTATAATTGCGATCGCAGATGAAGTCAGAGAAGAAGCAGCTGCAACTATTCCCCAGTTACGGAAGTTGGGAATTGAAGAAATTGTCATGTTAACTGGGGATAATCACAGAACCGCCCAAACTGTTGCTAAGTTGGTGGGAATTGATCGAGTGTATGCAGAGCTTTTGCCAGAAGATAAACTAGATGTAATTCGTAGTCTCCAGAAACATTACCAGACTGTGGCTATGGTGGGAGATGGTATTAATGATGCACCTGCGTTAGCGCAAGCTTCTGTCGGTATTGCTATGGGTGTGGCTGGTAGTGATGTAGCTTTGGAAACCGCAGATATAGTATTGATGGCGGATAATTTAGAAAAGATTGCGGTGGCGATGAAATTGGGCAAGCGATCGCACTCTATAATCAAACAAAATATCACTGTAGCTTTGGGTTTTATTGTTTTACTTTTAATTGGTAACTTTTTCGGTAATATTAACCTCCCTATTGGCGTTATCGGCCATGAAGGTTCGACGGTATTAGTTACTTTGAGTGGTTTAAGGTTGTTGAAAAAGTGAATATACAGCGCTTTCTACTGTTATGAGATACAGTTTTTTATCCCCAAGCCTGTAGGGGCGGGGTTTCCCCGCCCTAGATTATATTGTATTCAATCGAGAACCGCTGTATGAATGGGTTTCGCGTCAAGACGTAAAGTTTCATATCAGTAATGTCGGCTTCTGATAAGTAATTAAGCGGACATGATATGATACTCCAAAAGGTTTAAAAATTAACTTTTTCAAAATAGTGGGTTTAGCCTGTCTAATTGCGGTTTCTAACCGCCCTTTTAACTAATAAACCCCTACTAATTTTAATGCAATAGAAAACTACACTCTGTTATCAGGTGCAAAAATCATAAATATGTTGAATAACTCTTTACTCTATAAAACTACCACAGTTGTCTTTATTGATTCCTCCGTTTCCGACTATCAAACCCTACAGACAGGAGTTGTTGAGGGAGTAGAAACAATCATTCTTTCCCCAAATAAAGACGGAATTGAGGAAATTACTGAATTTTTACAACAATATCCCCAAATTACCAATATTCACATCGTTTCTCACGGTTCTCCTGGATGTTTGTATTTAGGGAATAGCCAACTGAATTTAAATAACATTGGTAAATATACTGAATTATTGCAGCGTTGGCAAAGTCAGAGCATTTTACTCTATGGTTGTAACGTCGCTGCGGGGGATGCTGGAGAAGAATTTATTAGAAAATTACATGAGATTACCAACGCAACCGTTAGCGCGTCAGCAACAAAAACGGGAAATACAGCATTAGGGGGAAATTGGGAGTTAGAAGTTAATATTCCCACAGATGTAGAGACGTTCCATGGAACGTCTCTACATTATTTGTCGGATATTGTTTTTCTTGCAGATACCCTCAACACCTATCAGGGAGTATTTGCACCTACGTTAATCGGGGTGTGGGATCGTTTAAGCTATGCCTATGATGTGACAGTGGTGGGTAACTACGCCTACGCAGTGGGGGACACCCTAGATATTATTGATATTAGTGACCCCAACAACCCAGTTTTAAAGGGAAGTTACGATATCTCTAATGGTAGGAGTGTAAAAATAGTAGGCAACTACGCTTATGTGGCTGATGGGTATTCAGGACTGCAAATCATCAATATCAGCAATCCAGCCGCACCCACCCTCGTCGGCAATTATGATACGAATGGCAATGCTTTAGATGTGGAAATAGTAGGCAACTACGCTTATGTGGCTGATAGTACTTCAGGAATGCAAATCATCAACATCAGCAACCCAGCCGCACCCACCCTCATCGGCAATTATGATACGAATGGCTCTGCTTTAGATGTGGAAATAGTAGGCAACTACGCTTATGTGGCTGATGGTGATTCATACCTGGAAATCATCAATATCAGCAATCCAGCCGCACCCACTCTCATCGGCAATTATTATACTAGTGGCGACGAGGCTTTAGATGTGGAAATAGTAGGCAACTACGCTTATGTCGCTTCTTTTAGCTACTATCCTATTGACGAGTTCACTAATGATTATAATTCACACCTGAACATCTTCGACATCAGCAACCCCACTGAACCTATCTTCAAGGGCTATTATTATCTTGATGGCAAGGCTAATGATGTACAAATAGTAGGCAACTACGCTTATGTAACTTACACTGAAGCCTATAATTTTAGTTCAGGGCTGGAAATCATCGACATCAGCAACCCTACTGAGCCTGTCTTCAAAGGCAATTATGCTTCTTATAACTCTGCTAATGGTGTACAAGTAGTAGGCAACTACGCTTATGTCACTAATGATATTACAGGACTGGAAATCATCGACATCAGCAACCCTACAACCCCCACCCTCGTCGGCAATTATGATAATGGCTTTGCTAGAGGTGTGCAAGTAGTAGGCAACTACGCTTATGTGGCTGATGGTGATGCAGGACTGGAAATCATCGACATCAGCAATCCCACTACCCCCATCTTCAAGGGCAATTATGATACTAGTGGCTATGCTAGAGATGTACAAATAGTAGGCAACTACGCTTATGTGGCTGATGGGTATTCAGGACTGCAAATCATCGACATCAGCAACCCCACTAGCCCCACCCTCGTCGGCAATTATGATAATGGCTTTGCTGAAGATGTACAAATAGTAGGCAACTACGCTTATGTGGCTGATGGGACTTCAGGACTGCAAATCATTGACATCAGCAACCCCACTAGCCCCATCCTCAAGGGCAATTATGCTACCTTTGTCTATGCTTTAGATGTACAAATAGTAGGCAACTACGCTTATGTGGCTGATGGGACTTCAGGACTGCAAATCATCAATATCAGCAACCCTACAACCCCCACCCTCGTCGGCAATTATGATACTTCTGACTTTGCTGTGGATGTGGAAATAGTAGGCAACTACGCTTATGTGGCTGATGGGACTTCAGGACTGCAAATCATCAATATCAGCAACCCAGCCGCACCCACTCTCGTCGGCAATTATCATACTTCTAACTATGCTTTCGATGTGGAAATAGTAGGCAACTACGCTTATGTGGCTGATGGGTATTCAGGACTGCAAATCATCAATATCAGCAACCCAGCCGCACCCACTCTCGTCGGCTATCATACTTCTAACTATGCTGTGGATGTGGAAATAGTAGGCA
This sequence comes from Anabaena catenula FACHB-362, assembly GCF_014698735.1. Classification (GTDB taxonomy): domain Bacteria; phylum Cyanobacteriota; class Cyanobacteriia; order Cyanobacteriales; family Nostocaceae; genus Anabaena; species Anabaena variabilis_A. Next base: position 100,821 of record NZ_JACJTQ010000011.1, on the reverse strand, counting down.
ACTACGCTTATGTGGCTGATAGTGCAGATGGGTTAAAGATTATTGATGTGAGTGAATTTACTAACCCAATCACAAACCAAGCCCCAACAAACCTCACCTTATCTAACAGCAACATAGCTGAAAATCAACCCATTGCTACAGTAGTTGGTAACTTCACCACCACCGACCCAGATATAGGTAATACCTTCACCTATAGCTTAGTTAGTGGTACAGGTTCAACTAATAACAGTTTATTTACCATCAGTGGTACTCAACTAAAAACCCAAGCTAGTTTTAACTTTGAAGCCAAAAATAGTTATAGTATTCGAGTTCGTACCCAAGACCAAGATGGATTATTTTACGAAAAACAACTCACCATCATTATTAACAACATTGCAGAAAACGCCATTATAGGCACAGCAGCTAACAATATTCTCAATGGTACAGCCAATGCAGATCGGATTGATGGCTTAGATGGAAGTGATACACTCTACGGTTTAGCCGGCAATGATGATTTATATGGTGGTAATGGTGATGATACCCTCAACGGTGGTACAGGTGCAGATGCCTTAATTGGTGGTGCTGGTAATGATTTCTACTTTGTGGATAATATCGCAGATACTATCACTGAAGCGGCTAATGCGGGAACTGATGCGGTTTTCAGCACTGTAACTTACACATTAGCCAACAACGTAGAAAACCTGACTTTACAAGGAACAGCTGCAATTAATGGTACTGGTAACACCTTAAATAATGTCCTCACAGGAAACGCAGCAGCTAACACTCTCTCTGGTGGCGCAGGTGCAGATACCCTCAACGGTGGTGCAGGTGCAGATGCCTTAATTGGTAGTGTGGGTAATGATTCTTACTATGTTGATAATGCGGGAGATGTCATCACCGAAATTGCTGGTGAAGGAACTGATGCTGTTTTCAGCACTGTCACTTATACATTAGCCAACAACGTAGAAAATCTGACTTTACAAGGAACAGCTGCAATTAATGGTACTGGTAACACCTTAAATAATGTCCTCACAGGTAACACAGCAACTAACATTCTTGATGGTAAAACAGGTGCAGATACCTTGATTGGTGGTTTGGGTAATGATTCTTACTATGTTGATAATGCGGGAGATATCATCACTGAAGCTGCTAATGCCGGAACTGATGCTGTTTTCAGCACTATCACTTACACATTAGCCAACAACGTAGAAAACCTGACTTTACAAGGAACAGCTGCAATTAATGGTACTGGTAACACCTTAAATAATGTCCTCACAGGTAACACAGCAGCTAACATTCTTGATGGTAAAACAGGTGCAGATACCTTGATTGGTGGTTTGGGTAATGATTCTTACTATGTTGATAATGCGGGAGATATCATCACTGAAGCTGCTAATGCCGGAACTGATGCTGTTTTCAGCACTATCACTTACACATTAGCCAACAATGTAGAAAACCTGACTTTACAAGGAACAGCTGCAATTAATGGTACAGGGAATACCTTAAATAATGTCCTCACAGGTAACACAGCAGCTAATACTTTGACTGGTGGTGCAGGTATCGATACCCTGACTGGTAATGCTGGTGCAGATACTTTGATTGGTGGTCTTGGTAACGATATCCAGTCTTTAGGTTTAAACGATAATGCTGTGGATATCGTTAAGTATGCTTTGAATGATGGTGCAGATACCATTACTCAGTTTGTGCGTGGTGTCGGTGGTGATAAATTCCAGTTTACAGGTATTGCTAATATTGATGTGGTGACATCAGGGGCTAATACTCTCCTACGCATTGGTGATGGCACAATTGGTAATACTGGCTTTGGAACTGGTCAGTTATTAGCTACTTTATCCGGTACATCTGGGTTTAATAGTGCTAACTTCAATGTTAATCTGTTTGGTGCTAATTTCTTGTTTAGTTAATTGGTTGTTGATGTTGTTGGTGGGTTACGCTGTCGCTAACCCACCCTACTTACTGGATTTCATATATAAAAGGATGTGAAATTTATCCTAAAAACGGCTAATATCTGAACTTTACAGTATTGCATAAATCAGAGAGCGAAAACTTGAACAAAGACTCTGCGTACCTTTGCGTTTACCTCAGCGAGCCTCTGCGTTTAAAAGTAAAGTTCCCTGCCATCTTTAGTATATTCCGATCCTCATCCTGTAAACCTTCAAATCCTAGAAATCTTGATTCTTACAACCCATACTTCAGCCTAATGACAAGGTAAACTGGTGGAATTGACTGACGAAATTAAGTGACTTATGCCTGCATTTTTATTAGAAGTTGGTACAGAAGAACTACCTGCAAGTTTTCTGCGTAATGCCATCATACAATGGCGATCGCGCATTCCCCAAAGTCTGGAAGCAAATAGTCTGACTCCAGAAGCGGTTGAGGTTTATGGTACTCCCCGACGGTTAGCGGTTTTGATTACAGGTTTACCGTCTCAACAACCAGACAAGGAAGAAGAAATTAAGGGGCCTCCCGCACAAGCAGCTTTTAAAGATGGTAAACCCACACCAGCAGCAATAGGTTTCGCTAAAAAACAAGGTGTGGAAATCACAGCTTTAGAAATTCGTCCCACAGAGAAAGGGGATTTTGTCTTTGTTCAGAAAAAGACTGCTGGCCGTCCAGTTGCGGAAATTTTAACAGAATTGGTTCCCCAGTGGGTTTGGAATTTGGAAGGAAAGCGGTTAATGCGTTGGGGAAGCGGAGATGAAAGATTTTCTCGCCCCATTCGTTGGTTGGTAGCTTTGTTAGATGGGGATGTTTTGCCGTTAGAATTAAAGAATGGCGAAAAGACTGTCAAGAGCGATCGCATTTCTCAAGCACATCGCGTTTTACATCCCGAACCTGTCAGCATTTCCCACCCTACAGAATATGTAAATACTCTCCGTTCTGCTTTTGTGACTGTCATTCCTGAAGAACGGGAAAAAGTCATCACTGAAAAAGTCCAAGCCGCAGCCCAAACAGCAGGTGGACATACAGTTCTTTACCCAGATTTATTAGCAGAAATCATCAATCTTGTCGAATATCCTTCCGCAGTTATCGGTAAATTTGAACCAGAATTTTTGCAATTACCAACTGAAGTAATTACAGAAGTCATGGTTACGCACCAACGTTATTTTCCCATCTTCAAAAATGACGATAATAATGAATTGTTGCCAAATTTCATCACAATTTCTAACGGTGATCCTGCCAAATCAGATATTATTGCTGTCGGGAATGAAAGAGTAATTCGGGCGCGTTTAGCAGATGGTAGATTTTTCTATGAAGCTGATTTAGCTAAACCGTTAGAAAGCTATTTACCCCAATTAGAAAAAGTCACTTTTCAAGAAGAGTTAGGTTCTGTTCGTGCCAAAGTAGATAGAATAGTGAATATTTCTGGACAAATCAGCAACCAATTACAATTAGATGCAGCAACAAGCGAGAATATTCACAAAGCCGCATTATTATGTAAAGCAGATTTAGTCACCCAAATGGTGTATGAATTCCCAGAATTACAAGGAATTATGGGAGAAAAATACGCCTTAGCCAGTGGGGAAAATAGCGAAGTCGCCAAAGCGATTTTTGAACATTATTTACCCACAGGTGCTGGTGATATCTTACCCGCAACTCTCACAGGTCAAGTTGTCAGTTTAGCAGATAAATTAGATACTTTAGTGAGTATATTTGGTTTGGGTTTAATTCCCACAGGTTCCTCTGATCCTTTTGCTTTACGTCGTGCGGCTAATTCCATAGTCAAAATTACTTGGTTTGCGAATTTGCAAATTAATTTAGTGCATCTAATTGAGCAAATAGCCACAAATTTTGCCACCACTTTTCACAAAGATGCAAAATCCTTAATTTCTAACTTGCAAGAATTTTTCTTACAACGTATCCGCACCTTATTACAAGAAGAAAAACAGCTAGATTATGATTTGGTAAATGCTGTATTGGGAGAAAATGACCCAGAATACACAGAACGTGCTTTACAGGATTTATTAGATGTACGCGATCGCGCTCTCTATTTACAACAAATCCGCAAAGACGGTATATTAGATAAAATCTACGAAACCGTTAACCGTTCTACCCGTCTAGCAGCACAGGGAGATTTAGACTTTCAACGGCTAGAACCACAATCCCTGGTGAAACCAGAACTCTTCCAAAAGTCTTCTGAACAAGCATTCTATAACGCCCTAGTAGAGTTAGTCCCACAAACCCAAGCAGCCCAAACAACCCGCAATTATCAACTGTTAATAGCAGCACTGGAAAAAATTGCGCCCACCGTCAGTACCTTCTTTGATGGTGAAGATAGCGTTTTAGTCATGGACTCAGATGCAAACATCAAGCGAAATCGGTTAAATTTGCTAGGATTACTCCGCAATCATGCCCGTGTTTTAGCTGATTTTGGGGCGATTGTGAAAAATCTGTAGCATAAAGCAACAAAAACTGGTGTAATTTTTACCAATTCGGGTTAACATAAGGTAGCTTAACCAGGGATGCGACACAGTCTATGCCAGAAGCTTGCATTATTGGATTGGGAAAGTCCGGGGTTGCTGCGGCAAGATTGTTGAAACAGGAAGGCTGGGAGGTAGAAATCAGCGATACGAACACCTCCCCAACCCTTCTTAAACAACAACAAGAACTAGCAGCTGAAAAAATTACCGTCAACTTAGGACATTCCCCAAACCTCGATACTAATCACTTACCCGAATTAATAGTTGTCAGCCCTGGAGTACCTTGGGATATTCCTATCTTAGCCAAAGCGCGATCGCTCGGAATTGAAACTATCGGCGAAATGGAACTCGCTTGGCGACATTTACAAAATATTCCCTGGGTAGGAATTACCGGTACAAACGGTAAAACCACCACCACAGCCCTAACTGCTGCCATTTTTCAAGCCGCAGGATTCAACGCCCCAGCCTGTGGTAACATCGGCTATGCTGCTTGTGAAGTCGCTTTACAAGGAACCCAATCTCAAACCCAAAATCGCCTAGATTGGATAATTGCCGAACTTAGCAGTTATCAAATTGAGTCTTCCGTCACCCTTTCTCCCCGCATTGGCATCTGGACAACTTTCACACCAGATCATCTTCCGCGTCACAAAACCTTAGAAAATTACTACAATATCAAAGCCAAGCTATTAAATAATTCTCAACTAAAAATATTCAATGGGGATGATGCCTATTTGAGTAAAATAGGATTAAGTCAGTGGCAAGATGCTTATTGGACAACTGTCAAAGGTAAAGATTTTTTAATTGGTGAAAAAGGCTTTTATATTGAAGATGGTTGGGTAATAGAAAAGTTAAACTCCACATCAGCACCCAAACAAATTGTGGAAGTATCCGCTTTACGAATGGTAGGAGAACATAACCAACAAAATCTCCTCATGTCAGTAGCAGCCGCCAGATTAGAAAACATTGATATTGAAGCAATTTCTCATGCAATTCGAGAATTTCCCGGTGTTCCCCATCGTTTAGAACATATCTGCACCTGGGAAGGAATTGACTTTATTAATGATAGCAAAGCCACTAACTATGATGCGGCTGAAGTTGGTTTAGCATCTGTGAAAAGTCCAGCCATACTCATTGCAGGTGGTGAAGCTAAACCCGGAGATGATACAGGTTGGTTAGCAACAATTCAAGCTAAAGCCGCTGCTGTTTTACTTATTGGTAATGCTGCACCTGCATTCGCGCAACGTCTGCAAGAAGTAGGATATCATAACTACGAGATTGTGGAAACAATGGCAAACGCAGTTTCCAAATCCGCAGAATTAGCCAAACAACATCAAGCATCTGTAGTCTTGTTGTCTCCTGCTTGTGCGAGTTTTGACCAATATTCTAATTTTGAAGTGCGGGGCGATGATTTCCGTCAATTGTGTCTGAAAATCCCCGTTTAATATTCAATATTTAATGTTTAGCTTTGACTTTTGCTGAAAATTCAGCCTTAAGGAGGATGCTCGAATTACTTAAAAAGTATAAAGTAGATAGTATATTTTACCCTGAGTGAAGTCTGGGCTTGGTTTCCCTTCCAAGCCTTTTTTGTTTATTTATTTTTCACCCAACCCTTTCGTCAACCCCAGCACATCGCGAGGAAGTTCCTTCACTAGCCGAAATGGAAACAGCGAAGTTGAAGAAATTTGAGCATAATCTGGAGTCAGGAAAACTGCATACTTGCTGGCTTCTGGAGTTAATTGTGCAGCCATTGCTAAAGTTATAGCTTTCAAATATTTGCGAATATCTGCGGATTTTTCACCCACTACTTCCCGATTAGAAAAAGATGAATTAGTGTTTCCCTGATTATTCTTAATCAGACTAGCATCCACCACACTCAGATGAGTACCACCAACTGCACCAACCAACCATTTAGGAGATGGAACTTTCGCAAAACTGATAATCTGTTCGCTTAAAGGTGGGGTAACATCATCGGCTGAACTTGTTAACATTAAAGTTGGTACTTGTACCTTTGTTAAACCTGTTTCACCAAACACTAAAGAAGTAGCAGGATTAAGGGCTACTATCTGTTTGATTCTGTCATCTCGTAATTGATAGCTATTTTCCGGTAATCCTTTAGCTACACACAAAAAACCTTGTAGCAAAGCCAATTTAGCCGATTTCTGCTCACAGCTTTTTTTGAGACTGTCAATTTGGAACTCACCTCCAGCCAATGCTAAAGCTGTAGTACCACCAAAAGAATAACCGACAACCATAGTTTTATTAGTTGCTAGTTTCCCTTTTAATGGGTTATCAGCCGTTTGATTTAGCTTTTCTAATTCATCTAAAACAAAGCTAATATCTTTTGGTCGATCTACAAATTCTTGAGGTTGAAGCAACGGAGTTTTATTTTTGACTGCTAAGTCCCTGCTTGTCTGATTACTACCAGAATGTTCTAAAGCTGCGACTACATAACCATGAGAAGCCAGATGTTCAGCTAAATAACGCAAATCTGTACGATTTGTACCAAAACCATGAGAAAAGACAATTACAGGTTTGTCAGTATTTGTAGCAGTTGACCAGTAAACATCTAAGGGAATATCACGTTGTCGCTTTTGATCATTCAGATTTAAGTTGAGGACTTGTACTTGGGCGCTTCCTGGTTGTGTAGGATCAACAGAGTAAGAAACTTGTCCTTTTGTGGGGTCAATTCGGGGAGTCATAGCCAGCATTAACTGCTGAGTCCGCCAAAAAGCCATATTCAAACTCTGCGCCACTGTCAACGCTTGCGGTACACTAATTTCTAGGCGTTTACTGGGATAGGCCGCAATAAAATTGAGTACAGATAGACCTTGGGACGAATTAGCACCTAAAATTAAACCGGATCTGAGTGCTTGAACTCCAGCTTTATCCTCGCGGACTATAGCCTTAGAGATGTCATTAAGAATAGTGTTACCAAGTTGAGTATTGAGTAACCGATTGAGAGTGACAACATTCACAGGTACTCTAATTTTTAAGCCGCGCACCAGGAAACTACGTTGTTGTTCGTTTAATCTTTTGGTGTAAGTACCTAAACTAGCAGGTAATTCTCCAGTTTCCGCAGTCTTTTTTAAGTCAGCAAGAGTAGCGGATTCTTCCAAAGCACCATACCGCACCACAACCTGATCTGCCGCTTGTGCAGAAGTGTTTACTCCCCATAGTTGCGTGATTGTGATGCCTACGGCAACGGCTTTGCCCAACTTGCAAACAACTCCTGCAACTGGCTTGAGATTGTCCCAGCTTTTTTCTGTTAACATCTTAAATTGCACCTCAACTTAAGGAATTGTACCTGGTTTTAGTGTCTTTGACTACTATTATTCTGAATTAAAAGTTACAATAAATAATCCTACCTCATTGACCTAATTTATTTAAAATTGGTGTTAATAGCCACAAATATTGCCTAAATTCTCGTCTAATTTAAATACAACAATATATATAGATAGGAATCCGGTTTGATTACGGAATTTACTTGTGTGGGTTCTTAATAGGGAATAGGGAACAGGAGAGGTAGATATAGGGTTACTATTTGATTTTTGAACATATACGGTGAGCATTGCCTACAATATGCGGGTTTTGGTGGGCAATGCCCACCCTACAATACTCGGATATTTTATGGCTACGCCACGCAAGCTAACAGAAATCATTTAGTAGGATTCCTATATGTACTGATTTTGATAAACGCAAAGCGGAGGACACTTTCACAAACATCAAATAGGAGTCCTATAGAAATTTAAATCTCATGCCCACAAAATTATCTTGACTGTATGCGTCGCTCCTTCACTTATGGTGTAATTCTGCTGTTTTCTATAATCATCATTATTATTTGGTGGCCTGTAAATGATTCTAATTGCAGTCTCGTAGATGTGCTGAAATTAAAAACCAGAAAATTTCAAGTACAAGCAAGTCAGGTTATTGTTAAACCTTGGCATGGTGAACATAATATATATGGGATATTTATGGTTCCTGATGAATATAAAGAAACTCCATTTTTTATGTTAACAGTTCCAGGTAATCGTCAATACTGTTCTCGTCCTTTTGGCTATAGCGAAAATTATGATGATGTTGTTGCCAAACCAGGAACCCATTTGATTAGGTACTATATTAGAAGTCGCATTGCTATAAAAATGATTTTTCAAGGTTTATATTCTCAGCTAAATAATCCCCAAAACTGGACTTTGACATTTCCTAAACCCAAGGTTAATTAAGTCGCTGGTGGAGTTGTCAAAACACCCGTTGTTTCTAACAAAGTAGTAGCAGCATTGACAATAATTTGCGCCGAACCTGTGAAAAAAGAGCGATCGATATTTTTGGGTAAATCACTGGGTAGGTGGTAATTAGGACTACGCAAATTAGCAGTATCTGTCACTAATACAGCACCTACACCTTGATACCAAAATGGTGCATGATCACTACGTAAAGTATCCGGTGTCAACACACCTTTGAAAGGTATAGGTAATGTCAGTACTGGTGGTAGATTTTGATTAGTGTTGCTAAAAGCATTCAATAAAGGTAGATGTTCCATATCACCTACTACTGCTAAAAAATCGCCTTTATCGCTAGGTGGAGTTACAGGTAATCCAATCGGATATTTCTGACATCCCGCAGTGTAACAAGCATAACCTAACATATCCATGACAATTACACCTCGGAGATTTGATAAACGTGCTTTTTGCTTGACAAAAGCTTGACTACCTAAAAGTCCTGCTTCTTCTTTGTCAAAAAAAGCTAACTGCAATGTTCTAGATGTGGGATAGTCAGCGAAAAGTCTGGCAACTTCTAATACCACAGCTACACCAGTGGCATTATCATCTGCACCGGCAGAAAATTCAACGCTATCATAATGGGCAGCGATGAGAATTGAACCAGCAGCGTTGTCAGTTCCCTGTCGTTGAGTAAAAATATTTACACCTGTAGGAAATTTTTCTATTTGCGGTTTCCAGCCAAATCTTCGCAATTCAGTTGTAATATAAGTGCGGGTATTAAATCTCTCCTTTGTTGTAAATCGCTGAAAATTCAACTTTTGAATATGTTCCAAAAGCTGATCAGCAGACACCAATAGAGTATTAGTATTGTTATTCTGCGGTTCTGGCTGAGGTTGGGGCTTTTCTAAGGGAGTATTTTCAACAATAGGTAAAAGTTCAGGTTGCTGGAAAGCACCGCTAATGTCCATCACAGCTATTGCAACCAAGATCACTAACATTAGCCAAAGCCATTTTTTCATCATTATTAATTACTCTTATATTCCAGACCTAAGATAACGCAAATAATTTAGTCTTTGGACTCAATTTTCCTTGATGTTGCAGGTGGGATAGATGCATTATTTCCTTGCTTTAGCTTACCTAATTTAGCAGCCAAGTAAGATTTGATATTACTCATTTGTTGGATCTTGTGATCAATTTCGGTGAGTTTGCGCTCAATGGTTTTAATTTGTTCGCTTTCAGGCATGGCATCACTTCCCCATTGATCAATTAGCTGTTTGATCTCACTGAGAGTAAATCCGAGTCCTTTTCCCTGGTTGATTAAAAAAAGACGTTCTACCGTCTCTGCATTGTATTCCTTGTAGATTCTGGTTCCAGCAGGCTTATCACTGGCAGCGATTAAGCCTATTTTTTCGTAAAAACGGATAGTGTCCTTCGATAGCCCCGTTTTCTGGGACAGTTCACCAATCAACATCACAGCAACCTCAAATATCTTACTTGACTGCGGACTATACTCCACAGTTTAAGCTACCTGATAGCAAAATTTAATTTTCTAAAGGGTAATGATGAGTAAAACGGTTTTGATTACAGGTGCTTCCAGTGGTATTGGTGAAGCAACAGCCAAGTATTTCCTCCAAAAAGGCTGGAATGTTGCAGCAACAATGAGATCGCCTAATAAAACTAATAATTGGGCAAAAGAAAAGAATGTGATCTGTCCACATCTTGATGTCACCAAACCCGAAACAATTGCCGCTGCTATCCGCGAAACATTAGAATATTTCGGGCATATTGATGTATTGATAAACAATGCTGGATATGCACTCATGGGACCACTGGAAGGTGTTACACCTGAGCAGTTAGAGCATCAGTTTCAAACTAATTTTTTTGGGCTTGTATCCACTATCCAAAATGTTATTCCAGTTTTGCGCCGGCAAGGGAAAGGCACAATTATCAATGTTTCTTCAATTGGTGGTCGTCTTGCTTTCCCGCTCACTTCCTCTTATCACGCAACTAAATGGGCTGTAGAGGGACTTTCTGAGTCTTTACGCTATGAACTACGTCCCTTTGGTATTCAGGTAAAAATTATTGAACCGGGCGGTATCAAAACTAACTTTATTAATCACGGCACAACTTGGGCCACCCATCCTGAATATACGGAAATGGTCAATCATTATCAGCAGTTCACAAAGAAGATTAATGACTCTTTACCAGAACCAGAAGGGGTGGCAAAAACAATTTATCGGGCAGCAACGGATCAATCAGGAAGACTGCGTTACTCACCTTATGGTGAGGCTTTTTTCTTTCTACACGCCATACTTCCAGATACATTATGGCGGTCTTTAGTTGGCAAAATAATGCTGGGAAAAAGCTATTAGATCCGTTTTGTTCTAATTGAAAGCATTTAAACAAATCCTCGATCAAATGCCTAGTACAGTACAGCGTAATTTAAAAAGCAGATTGCACCAACTTTTCAGAAATTGTTGATTGTCTGCTTATTTGCGCCTTGCTGTACTAGTTTGACAACTTGTCTTTTGACAAAATTACAAATTTAACGTAAAGTTCGCCTCTAGAAAAGTTCTGATATCATGTCCGCCTAATCACTTATCAAAAAAAATCTCCGCGTCCCCCCGTCTCCCTGTCTCCGTGTCAGTCTAAATGATAAGTATTCAACCGGACATGATATGACTTAAGCTTCAGAACTTATAACGGGCTAAACGCCCCGCTACCGCTAACAGGACTCAGGACTTTATTTATGTGGTTAGATTTGCTGTTAATGACAATCCTGGGCTTCCTGGGGAGTTTTGGACATTGCTTTGGGATGTGTGGCCCCCTAGCAGTTGCATTTTCCCTTTCGCATCAACAGGAAACTCTGGGTTGGCAACAGCAATTAAAATTTCATACCCTGCTAAACTTAGGGCGAATGTTGAGTTATGCTCTGGTTGGCGCTGGTATTGGCGCACTAGGTTCGGTACTAGTCGAAAGTGGGCAATTAGCAGGTATTGGTAGCGATTTCCGCCGTTGGATAGCAATAATTACTGGCATAATGCTGATCTGGTTTGGTTTAGGACAAGTCAAACCAGACTTAATACCGCGTATTCCCTTACTACACCCGATATTACAAGGTAGTTTACATAACCGACTGAGTGCGGGGATGGTGAAGCTATCCTTACATAGTAAATGGTGGACACCAGCACTATTAGGGATGACTTGGGGTTTGATGCCTTGCGGTTTTTTATACGCTGCTCAAATTAAAGCCGCAGCAACTGGTAATTTATGGCATGGTGCAATTACTATGTTAGCTTTTGGTTTGGGAACTCTACCGACGATGTTGGGAGTAGGTGTTTCCACTTCCTTAATGAGTAAAGATCGGCGGAGTCAGTTGTTTCGCTTGGGTGGTTGGGTGACACTGATTATTGGCGCAATTACCCTGTTGCGGACTGGTGACACAATGGTAGACTACAGCGGACACGCCGCCTTAATTTGCCTAATTCTGGCGCTAATTGCTCGTCCCATTAGTAGCTGCTGGGCATCACCTCTGCGCTACCGTCGCGCTTTAGGAGTAGCTGCTTTTATTCTCTCTGGGGTGCATACCACCCACATGATAGAACACTCCCTACAATGGAATTTTGCCGCTTTCGGGTTTTTGCCTTTGGAATTTCAATGGGGTATGAGTGCAGGTGCTGTGGCATTAATGTTAATGACTCCTGCTGCTCTTACAAGTTTTGATCAAATTCAGAAGTATTTAGGTAATTATTGGCGGCAAATTCATCTTTTAAGCGTTCCAGCTTTACTATTGAGTACCATTCATGCAATTTTAATTGGTTCTCATTATCTGGGTTCTTTAAGATTGACTTGGGAAAATACATTAGCGGCTGTATTACTGGGAATCATCACTCTTGGGGTGTTATTAGTCCGTTGGCGCTGTTTTTGGTCAAAATTAAGTATAGAAAAGTTGTATGTCCCTCCAAACAAGTCGCGGTAAACTCAGTGTTTCAACTACACCCAGGCGGAGAAAGATAAATTATGTCTTACCAGTATTTTTATTAGTTATATTATTAACATCAGTTTCCACCGTTTCTGCTCATAAGGTGCAAATTGCAGCCGATATTGGTGGTACTCTCCACATTGAACCCAATGATAACCCCCGTGCGGGCGAACCTTCTCAAGCTTGGTTTGCTCTTACCCGCAAAGGTGGTAAGGTACTACCCCTCAAAGAGTGTGATTGTCAGTTGGCTGTTTATGCCGAACCTTATACACCAGGAGAACCGGCACTGCTTGAGCCTGCTTTGCAACCTGTGCAGGCTGAACGGTATGAAGGCATACCAGGAGCAGAAATTACTTTTCCCAAACCAGGGGCTTATGAACTCAAACTGACTGGTAAACCTGCCACCGAAGGGAGTTTTCGACCGTTTGATTTAAAGTTTCAAATCACCGTAGCAGCAGGTAAGGCTGTAGAAACACCACAAGCTGTAGAAAATATTACTAATCAACAGCAAGGTGGGACGATAGGATTCATACAGCCTATAATTGTCATAGCAATTATACTGCTATCTATAGGTATCGTATTTTTCTTAGTGCAAGCACTGAGGAGATAGTAATTCGTAATTCGTAATTCGTAATTCGTAATTAGGAAAAACTCTTTTCTGTCACCTGCTCCCTGCTCCCTGCTCCCTGCTCCCTGCCCCCTGCTCCCTGTCACCTACTTATGCCGTTTTTGATGCCATTGCCAGGCATGGGCGACAATATCTTTAATATTTGGGTACTGAGGTTTCCAGCCTAAGACCTTTTGGGCTTTCTCGCTTGTGCCGATGAGAACTGGAGAATCTCCAGAACGGCGATCGCACTCTTGAACAGGTATAACCATTCCTGTCACATCCTCAGCAGCGGCAATCACTTCTCGAACCGAGAAGCCGTTACCATTACCCAAATTGAAAACTTCGCTTTCACCACCTTGGAGTAAATATTCCAAACCCAAAATATGAGCATCTGCTAAATCACTGACGTGAATATAATCCCGAATAGCAGTGCCATCAGAAGTAGAATAATCGGTACCAAAAATCGAGATTGATTCTCGCTTGCCTAATGCTGTCATCAATACTAAAGGAATCAAATGAGATTCGGGATTATGATCTTCACCCAATAATCCATTGGGATCAGCGCCAGCAGCATTAAAGTAGCGGAAACGCACCGATTTTAAGCCGTAAGCCACATCAAAATCAGAAAGAATCTGCTCTACCATTAACTTGGTAGTTCCATAGGGATTGATGGGATTTTGAGGATGCTCCTCAGTCAGCGGGATAAATTCCGGTACACCGTAAGTGGCACAAGTGGAGGAGAAAACAAATTTCTGAATAGAGGCTGCCAGCATCGCCTCTAACAGCGTTAAAGTACCGACAACGTTATTGCGATAGTATTTGGTAGGATTGGTGACTGATTCGCCCACATATGTATAGGCTGAAAAGTGCATAACTGCCGCCACATTATGGGTTTTAAATAGATGATCTAACAGTGGGCGATCTTCTATATCACCTTCTATAAGTTCTACCTGTAAAACTTTTTCCACTAAATCACGATGTCCATACACCAGATTATCGAGGATCACCACCTGATAACCTGCCTTTACCAAAGCCAGCACTGCATGAGAACCAATATAACCAGCTCCCCCAGTTACCAAAATGGTGGGTTTTCCTGCCGACATAGTTTTTCCTTTATAACGATTTGACTACTACTACTCAATTAATTTAGTTTACTGGTGCTATGTTGCTCTTCTGGAAAATCCTAAGATATAGACGCAGTGTCAAAAAATTGAACTAAAATCACTACGACGGTAGTCTGTAGGTGTGAGGTATGAAGTATTTTATAAGTCGGCTAATGGTGAAATTACAGTTTGACGATAAAATAAGTCCACTCCCCGCATCCTTTGGGCTTGCCACACCAGAAAATTAGAGAGTTAATCTATGTTTCAATTACTAAGCCGGGTATTGTTGTGGCTGCTAATTGGTGTTGTTGCCTTTTCTTTATTCCAAAGATTTTATCCAACAGTAAGCTTTGTTGGAAAATTTGCTTTAGGGATTGTATTGGTTGTTTTAGCTTTGGCATTTCTTAATCCTAGCGAACCCGCTGTGGCTTCCTTGTGGCGGTTTATCTCTTTTCCACTCAAGCCTCTAGGTGCGTCGGTTTTAATGTTGATGATTGCTGCCCAGAAGATCAAAGGAGGTGGGATAGACAAACCAGGTGGGTTGTTATTGGGTTGGGCGCTGACGATTTTACTATTGTCAAGTACACCAGCTATTGCTTACTTCGTAGTCAGAACCCCAGTAGGGGGGCTGCCCCCATCGGCATTAGTTGCTTTGAGTCCAACAAGTACTGCTTTGAACATCTCAGATATCAGAGGGGATAGCATCCTACCTGTGGGAGATATGAATCGGACAACCATGGCCTTCAATGCTCTAAATATGCAAATACCATCCTATCTACTACAAAATCCTCAAGCCATCAGTACAAGAGGATTACGAGTAGAAGATTTTGTACCTAGTGCGGAAACGCTACAACTGACAACCCAAGTTTGGGAAAGTTATCTCAATCAGATTTACATTTTCTTACGCGGGCGCTCTTAAGAAGGTGGAAAACCTGATTATAAACAGGCCGCTCTGCTACCTTGTAGTAGCTGGCCTGATTTAAAATTCAGTCTGATTTGCTAACTTGAAGAATAGACGCACAAACATGGACACACGGGGACGCAAAGGTGTAAATACGCAAATAAATATAAATAAATATTTTTATGCGTCCTAGTGTACCCAGTTGATGATGGCTATGTAACTTAGTCATGGATTAGAGTAGGTGAAGACTGGCTGCGGCAATAACGACAAAACAAGAAAACCATAGCCAGTTAGTTCAGGATGATAAAGTAGCAGAATTGCTTGAATGGCACAATCTCGACGGCTTGAGAAACTCGGTACTTATCTGCGTCCCTATTGGCGAGAGACGACATTAGGCATTATTGCTTTATTGTTTGTGAATGCGCTGGGCGTTTATATTCCTTTGCTCATTCGCTCTGGGGTAGACAAACTTTCGACCACCTTTAGTATCAATCAAGTATTACATTATGTAATTACAATCATCTTGCTGAGTTCAGCGATGTTGCTGATGCGGATGGCTTCCCGCATTTGGATCTTTGGCGTAGGGCGGCAGGTAGAATTTGAACTGAAACAGCGGATTTTTCAACATTTGCTCAAGTTGGAGCCGGCTTATTTTGCCAATAACACTCCTGGGGATTTAATTAGTCGGGCTACTAGTGATGTAGAAAATATCAGGAGGTTATTGGGTTTTGCGGTATTGAGTTTGGCAAATACTCTGTTTGCTTACGCTCTAACGCTGCCAGTGATGCTGTCGATTAGTGTAGATCTAACATTAGCTTCCTTGGCAGTCTATCCGTTCATGTTTCTGTTAGTACATCTGTTTAGCGATCGCTTGCGTCAACAACAATCAGCGGTACAGGAAAAACTCTCGGATATGAGTGAACTCATCCAAGAGGACATTAGCGGCATTTCTTTGATTAAAATCTACGCTCAAGAAGAAAACGAACGTCAAGCTTTTAACAAGAAAAATCAGCAGCTATTGGCAGCTAACCTAAAATTGGCACAAAGCCGCAATACTCTGTTTCCGCTGATTGGCGGTTTAGCTAATCTCAGTTCTCTGATTATCATCTGCTTGGGAACAATACGGATATCTTCTGGCACGCTGGATGTGGGTGATTTTTTGGCGCTACTGATTTATGTAGAGCGTCTAGTTTTCCCAACAGCTTTGTTAGGCTTCACAATCACTACTTACCAACGAGGTGAAGTAAGTATAGATCGCCTGGAATCTATTCTCAGTGTTACCCCAAAAATTCAAGATCCCGCAGATGCCATACGTATCAGCGCCGACAAAATCACAGGAAAACTGACAGCCAAAAATCTCACTTACACTTACCCTGGTGCTGCTACTCCAGCTTTAGATCATGTCAACTTTACTATTGCTCCGGGGGAAGTGGTGGCTATTGTCGGCGCTATCGGATCGGGTAAATCTACTTTGGCTAATGCTTTACCACACTTGTTGGATATTGAAGCGGGGCAGTTGTTTTTAGATGGGATGGATATTACAAAAATAGCTATAAATGATTTACGGGGTGCGATCGCCTATGTACCTCAAGATAGCTTTTTGTTTAGCACCACCATTAAAAATAATATCCGTTATGGCGATCCTCTCAGTGAACAAGAAAGTGTAGAAGCCGTTGCCAATCTTGCCCAAATCCAGGCAGAAATTAGTAATTTTCCGCAGCAGTATGAAACTATTGTTGGTGAACGAGGAATTACTCTGTCTGGGGGACAGAGGCAACGTACAGCCCTAGCTAGGGCAATGCTGATTGATGCCCCGGTATTAATTTTAGATGATGCTCTCTCTAGTGTGGATAATCAAACAGCCACAAAAATCCTGAAAAATCTTGATCGTGGCACTCAAAGGAAAACAGTAATTTTCATTACCCATCAACTCTCTGCCGCTGCCACATCTGACCGAATTTTTGTCATGGACAAGGGCAGAATTGTCCAAGTAGGTAATCACTCAGAACTTCTAGAACAGCCAGGTCTTTACAGAACTTTGTGGAGCCAGTATCAAGTTGAGGAATTACTTCGATGAGCTACCCGCTCTTAGGGACTTCCAAATAAAAAAATACTCTATCGCTTTTAATGCAGGGGCAGGGGGGAAAAGTCGTTTTGATTCTAGCAGAAATTGGATAATTTATTTTTTGGAGTTCCCTGAGAGTAATCCTGCCCTAATTTGAACTTAACAAAAATATATATAGCCAGTGTCATATACAGCAGAATTCAGGAGTCAGGAGTCAGGAGTCAGGAGTCAGGAGTCAGGAGTCAGGAGTCAGGAGTCAGGAGTCAGGAGTCAGGAGTCAGGAGTCAGGAGTAAAACTGGCTTTGTGTATAGGTTTCAATTTAGATTTTGTACCTCCTAACTACGCAACCTGCTGTAAGTGTCATATATATTTATAACGGCGTTAGTTTTTTTTGAGATTGAAGTAGTATAAATTACAGAAAAGACTAATTTGACTTATTAATGATAATGTTGAAAATTCAACTAATAGCATCTTCTAATTCAGGGGAATTACCTGCATCCAGACTGTACAGCCATATGGGAGCGATCGCAGCTTTAGTCCTCATCAGTCTACTAAGTTCATCAGGTGGCTCACCAGTTCAGCACACTATTTCTAACTTCTGGGAAGGATTAATTTGGGGCATAGCTGATCCAGTCATTAGCTTAAATCGATTAGCTGGCATAGTTGCCATAGGTTTACTGGCTGCTCGATTTGGAAGTGGTGTTTGGATAGGTGTATCTTTTGTTATAGCTGCATTCTGTGGACAAATGATTCATCTGTACCAACACAATTTACCAGGACAAGAAATTGCGATCGCTATCTGCACTATTGCCTTTGGCATCATCTTAGTCCGGCAAATTCAACTTAGTTGGTTAGTTATAGCCATACTGGGTGCTGCGGCTGGTTTATTTCAGGGATATGCTGATGGTGAATCCATCATCGGTGCAGGAATATTCACTGTAGTTGCCTATATTACTGGTGTCATTTTAACTCAAAGTGTAATTTTCCTCTGTACTAGAGAAGTTGGTGCAATTATCGGTTGCAGAAAAATTCAGCCAATATTACCAAGTAAAATTCGCTGGGCTGGTTTAGCTTTTTGTGGTATCGGTATTGTGTTTTTGGGTCAATCATTCATCTAAGTTAAGTAGAATATAGGGCTTACGCACTGTGCAAATTAATCATGGTGTGCCTTTACCGAAATAGCTTCTTTCAGGCTTTAATTAATAATTTTGTTGATGTCGTGTTGTAGGGGTTTAGCAGTGCTAAACCCCTAAGGATAATGTGGCTTTTCGACAATACGCAACATATTTGGGGTTTTATAGCTGTAGCCAGGATAATTAGGACATTATTAATCCTTGAAACTTAGATATAATAAGGCTTTCCCTCCTGCCTCCTGCCTCCTGCCCTCTGCCTCCTGCTATATGTCAATGCGTAAGTTATCCTCCTGTTAGAAAAATTACACAATTAATTACGTCAGCCTAAAGTCCAGGAGATAACCCTTCTCGAAATACAGTAGTATTGCTGGAGACATGAGTAAAACAAGCTTTATATAATATGAATTGACAACAAAATTATCGATTTCAATCATTGGTAATTCACTGTAACTTAAATAGGTTTTCGGAATGCATACCAGTATGAGAATCAGTTAGACTTTATTTAATACTGGAATTTGCAATTTAGCCTTGTATTACTGATTATGAAATTATTGGATGAATACTAACAATATTACTATGATGATTTCTCAAAATTGGGGCGGACAGGAAATGATTTCAGCAGGAGTCGAAGCTAAAATAAGTCGATTAGAATCTATTGTTGAGCAAATAGGGGAAGCAGTACTATCTACTACTGAAACAATTGAACGTCTGGCAGAAAGAGTTGATGCTCTAAGTGTACAAGTTGAAGCACAAGGAAAACAGGTACAGCAGCAGGGGTTTCAAATTTTCGCTTTGTGTGATGCTGTCCAAAGTTTAGCTGAAGCTCAGAAAGATTCACTACAAGAACTCACTCAATTGACACAAACAGTAGACAAAATCGTATCTTTGCTTCAAAGTCCAGATGAAGAAACATGACGTTTCACCTTAAACCCTTAATTGAGTTATCGCAATATTCCCAGAAAAGCATACATCCACATCACTCCCAGGAGTGCGATCTCGTTTACCATATTCCCCCACATAGTAAAAATCATTACCTTCCATCCGATAATTGACGGGCAAAGGTTTAGTGCATGGTTGACAAAACACAACTTCAGGATCTGTTTCTCCCGGAAGGAGATGAGGTAAATTGACGTTCCAGAAGTTTCCAGGTTTTAAAGGACGTTGAAGTAAATCTGCTAAAACTGCCGATGTCCATTTAGCGGCTAAGTCCCAATCATAATTTAGTTTGGCTTTGCGATATTGGGAAATTGCAATTCCAGGAATACCATGCATTGCAGCTTCTCTAACAGCTGCGACAGTACCGGAAATGTAAGCATCTACGCCCAGATTCCCTCCAGCATTAATACCTGAAAGAACAAATTTGACATTTGAACATATTTGTGTGATTGCAATTCTCACACAATCGGCGGGAGTACCAGAGATAGCGTACTCAAACTCAGAACGGCGTTGTAGTTTAATAGGCAAAGTTGTCGTCACTTGATGTCCACAACCAGATTGATGTTCTTGTGGTGCAGCGATAATCACATTTTTCCCGTTTACCGCTTTCAGTAAGGCTTGGATACCATCTGCTTCAATACCGTCGTCGTTGGTTAAGATGATGGTCATGTATATCAATAATATCTGTAAGAATACTATTATATTTCAAGGACAACGACCGCAGATAAACGCGGATATAGACACCCTATGGGTGACTTCTCGTTCGCGCAGCGTCTCCGACAGGAGAAGAGAAGATTAGGCAGATAGATACTAGATGAATTCATAGATTTTATCGAACAGAATACATCCGTCAAGAGTCAGAATACAGGAAAGGTATTCTGTGCGAGTGGCGGATGAATAACCGGGTTTAAGACCCCCACCAAATCGTAGATTTGGTGGTGCAACAATTCAGTTGTGGGTACCCAATCCCCGACTGATTGATTCTGACCGGAGGCGGAGCGTCTCCGGCTCCGCTCCTGGCTACTGACTCCTGACTCCTTCTTCAACTAACAAATCCATAATTATCCGCAAATGGGGTGATTTTGTCCTTGGTTGTGTAGTATTTTGAGTGCAAGACTGTCTTAGGATTCATCCGATGAAACAGCTACTCAAGCAATTATTTAGTAGTCAAAAATACTTTACGCGCCTCATTTTATCCTTAATGGTGATGATGATGGCGACTTCTCTGTTCGCTGTGCCTGCTTTTGCTACGGGTGTGTATCAAATACCCAGTCTGACACCAGACACCTGGATTGTAGATCAAGCTGAAGTCATTAGTCGTTTCAATGAAGGTCAAATTAGCAGCGCTTTCAAAGAATTGGCACAGGAAACTGGTAACGAAGCCAGAATTGTGACTATTCACCGTCTTGACTATGGGGAAACACCAGAAAGTTTTGCTCAAGGACTATTTGAAAAATGGTTTCCCACAGCAGAAGCACAAGCAAATCAAACTTTATTGGTGATTGATACTGTTACCAATCGTGCCGCTATTGTCAGCGGTGATCAAGTCAAGTCTACATTGACAGATGCGATCGCTGAGAGTGTGGCTGAAGAAACTTTGGGTGTACCGTTACGCAATGGTAACAAATATAATCAGGCATTTATTGACGTGCGCGATCGCTTAGTCGCTGTCATCTCCGGTAAACCTGATCCCGGCCCACCAAAGATAGTAGAAACTCTACGAGTAGAAGGCACATTTGGAAAAACCGAAGGAACCGAAAAAGATAATGCGATCGCTTGGATAGTAGGATTGTTAATTGCTGCCACTGTCATTCCCATGGCCACTTACTATATCTACCTAGCCGTTCAACCATCAAATGAGGCATAGGTGATTGGGGATGGCGTAAAACATCGTACCCTATATTGTGTAGGGGTTTAGCAATGCTAAACCCTCACCACTGGAATTAGATTTCCAAAATTTCTGGACTATGCCGGCGCTTTTTCATAGCCATCAAAAACCTCTGTTTCTATTCCCTGGATGTAATATTGGTCAGGATCAAAAACTCCATGAATTGTGATCAACATCGCATGAAACAATGCCTTTGCTTTCAGCATTGTTTCTTGAAACTCCATCTGGGGATCAGAAAGCGCCACAATGCCCCCACCAACACCAATCGAAGTTTGTTCTGGAGTCAACACAGCGGTGCGAATAACAATATTCAAATCAGCTGAACCATTCAATCCCAAAAAGCCGATTGCCCCTGAGTACACACCCCGCGCTTCCTGCTCTAATCGATCAATAATTTCCAGGGTTCTGATCTTAGGTGCGCCAGTCATAGAACCGCCGGGAAAGGCGTTGCGAATGCAGTCTACGGCGCTCATATCGGCGCGTAAATGACCACGAATGGTCGTTACCAGTTGATGTACTGTAGGATATGTTTCCACATCCATCAATTTGGGAACATGGACAGTGCCGACTGCACAAACCCTTCCCAGATCATTGCGAAGCAAATCCACAATCATCAGATTCTCTGCTCGATCTTTTTCGCTATTCCGTAATTGTTCACGCAGGATAAAATCTTCTTTGAGTGTTTTTCCTCGTGATAGCGTCCCCTTAATAGGCTTTGTTTCTACCCAACCTTGGCGATCAATGTGCAGAAATCGTTCTGGAGACGAACAAGCAATTGCCACATCACCAAAGCGCAAAAATGCAGAGTAGGGAGCAGGATTGATGCAGCGTAATGAACGATAGAACGCCAGTGGATCAGGAGTCGTGTCTGTATGAATCTGGTTCGTCAAACAAACTTGATAAGTTTCTCCTTCATGAATTTCCTGCAAACATTTCTGAATATCATCAAGATAAGTCCTTTGGGAACGGCTTAACCGGAAAATCACAGGTGTCTCTTTCTGCTCAGGAACAATAGGTAACAGGGGAGGAAGGTGGGCAATCTGGTATCTAATCCATTCAAACCAAGCTTCTGCTGAGGCTGTTTGTCCTTGCTGAATTAGGCAAAGCAAATAAAGAGTTTGCTCCTGGTGATCAATTGCAATCATCCGATCAGCCAACATAAACATGGCATCGGGTAAGGTAGAGGGATGGTTTGATTGCGATCCACATTCTGCCTTGAGTTCATAGCCAAAGTAACCCACAAACCCGCAATTAAAATCAAAGGGTAGATCATGAGATTGGCAATGTCGCCGTTCAATTTCTCGCTTGAGATACTCAAAAATCCCTTCTGTACTGAAGCTGACAGTATCGGACTGTGTAATTGTGAGTTCCTGCGATAGCGTCCGATAATGAATCAGGAGACTGTTTTCACCACTGCTATCTCCCATGAAGGAAAAGCGAGAAAGACCAGGTTCAACACGACTGCTATCTAGCCAAAATGCGTTGGGTGATTTACCAAACAAATGCACAAATATCTGCTCAGAATCAGGAAATAGATTCAGTTTGCGCGTACAAAGTTCAAATTCTCGTTGCTGTTTTTGGTCAGAAGAACTTATTAAAGTTCCATTATTTTCTGTCCAATAGTTTTTCTTTGGACTATTGCCTTGCTTTTGGGAAAATTTTTGAGTAATTTCTTTAAAATTCTCGAATAAAGTATGTCCATATTGAGTACAGATTGACTCTGGATGAAACTGCACACCCCATAGTGGCAAAGAGCGATGGCGCATTGCCATGATCAGATTATCCTCTGTCCACGCTACTTTTTCCAAACAGTCCGGTAGGTCATCGGAAACCAGCAAGGAATGGTAACGCACAACAGAGAAAGGTGAAGGAATTCCCGCAAACAAATCACTGCCATTGTGATAAACTTCACTGACCCGACCATGCCTCACTTCAGGCGCATAAATAACTTTTCCTCCATACCCATGACCAAGTCCCTGATGTCCAAGACAAACGCCTAGAAGTGGCACTTGGGCATTTTGAATGGTTTGAAGACAGATCCCAAAATCTTTTGGGTTTTCTGGACGACCAGGTCCGGGTGAAATTACGATGTTATCAAATTCCCACTGTTTCAGTTCATCCCATACAAACTTGTTTGTAATTACAGTCGGATACTCTCCATTGACTTCTGCAATTAATTGATAAAGGTTAAAAGTATAAGAGTCATAGTTGTCAATAATCAAGGTTTTCACATTGCAATCCTCTCAATTAACTTTTCAACAATTCCAGCTTTTTGTTGGTTTGAAAAAATTTGCAGAAGAAACCTTATTTTCTTTCATTACAGTACCAATGAGCGCAAGGTAAGAACTCCAGGAAAATTGCTTTTGGTGAAACTTTCAATTTTCCACATTATTAACGTAAACTCAATTGTCTCATCAGCTATCAAATTGAGGAAGAGATAATTGGAGAACAAATATTACCCATTACCTCCTCCCCAATTACTCATCATCCTTGATTTTAATCCTGAATGTACTCTTGCCCTGTCACTAAAGCAATTTCAGCGCGAACAAATTCTCTACCCAAATAAGCCGCATGGTCTAGTAAGGTAAGAGGACAGGGTTGAGTTTCTTCAAAAATCTTTACACACAGTTCTTTTGCAGTCCTGCCACTAAATACAGTTGTGTGGGTTCTTTCTACCTTTCCCCGTGCCGGAATTACTTGACCTGTTTCTGGATCTACAGCCAAACCGCGATCATCAATTACATTTGTGAAATGCTTGGCGTAAATTAACTGTTCATTGCGGTCTATGTAAATTATGAAATAGCCATTAGGATCAAGGTCAATATGACGTTGAGAAAGTTTATTATCAATTGCGGTTAAATCATCAAGTAGCAAATTCATAAGCATTCTCAAAAGAAAAATTAATTCGACAGTCTTTTTACATTACATCTCAAAGGTATTGCTGAGGTGATATTTTTCCTAAGCATTACCTTTACTAAAAGGTAACTCTGCATTAATCGCCTCCATTTCCTGCTGTTCCATTTCATTCACTTCCCGAATATAGGGGCGCAAAATTTGTCCTAAACGATTGTTGTAAAAGCGATGGAGACTGTAATTGGGTTTGGCTGGAAACCCTCGCCGTTTCTTGTGTCTACCTCCTGCACCGGGGTCAAAAGTTTGGATACCGTGAGCGATCGCCCACTCAATCGGTTTATAATAGCAAGCATCAAAATGTAAGCAATCTATTTCCTGAAAACTACCCCAATAACGTCCATATAGTCTGTCATCCTTAAATAGACAAAAGGACATTCCCACAGGTTGGCGATGATCTTGCTCATTGTAGGCAGCAAAAAACACCACCCGATGGCGATAACTATAGTGTAACTGCTCAAAAAACCTCTTTGTCAGGTACTTGCTACCCCACCAACCAAACTTATCGCAGGTGTCAGCATAAAACTCGTACATCAAGGGAAACAGAGACTTAGGAATTTCCTCACCAGTTAATGCTTCAAGTCTTAAACCTGCTTTTTCTACAGCCTTGCGTTCCCGTTTAATATTGCGTCTTTGATTAGCATTGAATACTGTCAAGTAATCATCAAAAGCTTGAAATTCTGCGTTTTCCCAAATGTAACTATGGTGTAACCAAGGCGTAAAACCTTGTTTTTCCACTACAGCACGCCATTGAGGATCAACATAGAGAAAATGACAGCCGGAAATACCATGCTTGATGCAGAAAGAATCAATTTCATGCAACATTATCGCCGTGATTTCTTCCTCATCTTCCCCAGCAGCAATTAAGAAGCGATAGCCTTCCGCCGGAGTAAATGGAGACATTCCCAACATTTTTGGATAATATTCTACCCCAATGCGTGAGGCTAACTCTGCCCACTGATGATCAAATACAAATTCGCCTTGACTATGCCCTTTTAAATAAAGTGGCGCAGCAGCAATTAATGTTCTATCTCGCCACAGCGTCAAGTGATTTGGCAACCAACCTGCGTTCGCTGTAGCACTGTGGGAGGTTTCCATATTATTCAGCCACTCCCACTCCAAGAACGGGGTTTTTAGTGGCATTGCCAAAGCATCCCAGGCTTCTTGGGTAACTTCGGCAATTTTGTTAGTCCAAACGACAGAATAGTTAGGTTTAAGTGGTTTTACCATCGTGTGGCTTTTAATATTTAACAATTTAGCAAAAGCTTTCATTAGCGTAATCTATAGAAGCTTGTGGTTGCAGCCGATAGCGCCAAAATACTTCTTATTCTATTGTATGAACTTGTAGAAGTTGCCACTTGTGAGAAATCCGGGTAAAAATTCTTGCCCTTGATCAATTTCTTCGGTTGGTGTTTCCGTAACCAGAATTTGCTCAAATTCTGAGCCTGATTGTCAAAAATTTGCCCCCACTTTAGTCGTAATTAACCAGCATTTAACTGGTTGCTGAAAGAATTTAATATCCGGATTAAGGTGGTCAGAACTCGAAATCACTATATGAACGGGCTGAGGAGTTCTATTTTCTTTTGTTCTCTGTTGCAGCAGCGTTGAATCTGATACCGTAATTGTTGTACCGTAGACACGGAGCGTACCTGCCCCGAATAAAACGGCATGAGAGGCAGCAATTTGTTTTTCCAGGTGGGTTGTATCAGCCCCTGAGGCCAACAGTGCGATCGCTTAAAATCTGCTATCTTGCCATCTACACTCATGTCCACAACTACTGTGGAATGAGGAACATATTTTACCATTGGATTGGTTTGATAGTTTTGAACTTTTTCTTGTGAATGAGTTGATTGTAGAAAAGCCTTGCCAACAGAACAATGTTGATTAATTTCATCCTTAGATAGATATGCAAAACCAGCCGCTATTACATATACTGTCTAATAGTTTTGGTATCTCTAATGTCTTTTTACCTAATAACAGTTTGATATTTTTAACAAGTTACAATAAATTTCCCATAAGTTTATAAAATGTCTCGTTTAGCTAGTCTAATTGCATATCGGTGTTATTGTGGTTTGCAGATGCGAAGTGAGACACTCGATGGCTAAGTTCCGTCAATCGTCCTTTCGACGAATTTTAGTAACAAGAATTCTTTTGGTGTTTGTTCCGGTGTTATTAGTCGGAGAAATGGTGGCTCTGAATAAGGCACGCTCAAGCCTTTTGACAACTGCTCGACAAAACTTAACAGAGAGCGCTATCAATAAAGGTGAAAAAATTACCGATGCGATTGCATTACTGAAAACTAATTTGCTGAGTGCTAGTCAAACAACTGTCATTAAGTCTGGTTACTCCGATCAAGTTCAAACATTTCTCAATCAACTAGCGCAACAACTACCAAACCACATTGATTGTATTCAATTAAAAAATCTCCAAACAGGTAACATTATTGCTAGTAGCTGCGGTGATAAAGCAATTTCAGAATTAAAATCATCCTTTCCCAGTGATGAAGTGCAAATCCAAGCTATATTACCACCCAAAGCCGGAACAACTGGCAAAAAAAATACACAGAATCAGCTGCAATTGCTGTTATCAGCCCCAGTTTATAATCGTCGAGGAAATTTAGCTTATGCCTTAATTCTGCAAACGACATTGCATCAAAAAACTACAAATCAACCGGGTTCACTGACAGGATCTTTGGTAGTCATTGCTGAAAATGGAGCTATTTTGGCTCACCCTTTGCCAGAAAGAGTTGGAACTAATATTAATAATTACTCAGATGCTGAACAACTAAAAAGCTTAATTAAAAATGCAGTTGCAGGACGGAATGATTCAATAAATTTTAATTTTATAGAAAGTGAAGAATTAGTTGCTGGTTATACAGCTATTCCTGATCCCATTACCCCAAAGCAGAAAAAGAAATGGGTCATCTTAGCTGTAACAAGTGTAAAAAATGCACTGTTTAGTTTAGATGAAATCAAACTTATCCTTATTGTTTTGACTGTCGGTTTAATTGGCGCAAGTTTGTTAGCATCATTATATTTAGCTCCTTATCTAGCAGGCCCTGTAGAAGAACTCAGAGACTATGCTTTAAATATTCACAGTCACCACGCTGCACAACCAATTCCTCGTAACTTTGAAATTCGGGAATTTAATCAACTGGCACAAGCACTAGATCAAATGGTTGAACGACTTAAAGCATGGGCAGAAGAACTAGAAATAGCCTGGAAAGAAGCAAAATCAGCCAACAAAGTTAAAAGTCAGTTTTTAGCTACGACTTCCCATGAATTAAGAAACCCACTAAATATTATTATTAACTGCGTTCGCTTAGTTAGAGATGGAATGTGTGATGACCGAGAAGAAGAATTAGAATTTCTCCAGCGAGCGGATGAAACAGCAATTCACTTGTTAGGAATTATTAATGATTTACTCGATATTTCCAAAATTGAAGCAGGTAAACTCTCAGTAGTGATAACACCTCTAGAATTGCGTCAACTACTGCTAGAGGTCATTAATTTACAATCAGTTAATGTGCAACACAAGGGACTGCAACTGAAATGTGAGTTAGGTAATGAAGCGATACCAATTAAGGCAGATGAAGTAAAACTCAAACAAGTTCTCATTAATATCATTGGTAATGCTACAAAA
Organism: Anabaena catenula FACHB-362; assembly: GCF_014698735.1. GTDB lineage: Bacteria > Cyanobacteriota > Cyanobacteriia > Cyanobacteriales > Nostocaceae > Anabaena > Anabaena variabilis_A. Next base: position 73,015 of record NZ_JACJTQ010000011.1, on the reverse strand, counting down.
TTCACCGATACAGGGAGTATCACCATTAGTACAGATATTCAGCACAGTCATGGTAAATATCATGTCATAGTCTCAATCAAAGATACAGGAATAGGTATTGATCCTGGACAGCAGCATAAACTATTTCGCCCCTTTGTGATGGTGGATGGTACAACCACACGCAAATTTGAAGGAACTGGACTAGGATTAGCAATTTCTCGCAATTTAATCGAACTCATGGGAGGAACTATTACTCTTGAGAGTTTGGGTTTGCACCAAGGGACGACGGTAAAAATTATATTACCTTTGATTGATATACAGCAGTTACCTAACTCAGTAAAAAAAGGGGATTTAAGAAATAGTGAACATACTTCTATTAATGAAGTGAAAGCAATTAGTTATCCTAGCTTGCAGCCAGCAGAGATAAAGGGAGAACACGTAGATACAGGTGATATCAATCAACTTTTACAACAAGGGGAAAAAGTAGCAAAGCTTTAATATTTCCTCTTGGAATTAAGTTTTATTTTCAGAATCCAATACGATATAGGGCGGGGAAACCCCATTCAATACAATATAGAGCGGGGAAACCCTATTCAATACAATATAGGGCGGGGAAACCCCGCCCCTACTTAGGATAAAAAACTGTACCTGATAACAGTAGGAAGCGCTGTATATTTAGTCCTATATAAATTAAATTTATGGCGATCGCTTGTCTAACCCGCTGAACGGTTACTACAAATCATAAAATTAAGGATTAGTGATTTTAATAGATTTACCACCTTGCTGAAGAGATGTCGTCAAAGCGGTGAGAATTTCTACTAATTCTCTACCTACCCAACCAGAGGAAACCAGAGAAGGGGTATTCTGGAGGATAGAGACAACAAAGCGATCGCACACTTTCTGTAATGGTTCACCCTTTTCAATGTCCAGCACTTCTTGGCTTTGATTCACAGGAATAAAGAAATTTTCCTGTTGAGAAAACTCTCCATGTATCAGAGTTAACGGTGATGGGGAGGACATTTCATCAAAAATCAAGCTACCCTTGCTACCCACAATCCCTAATCGTCTCTGTTTATCAGGATTTAGCCAACATAGGTGAATATAGGCTTGAAATTGATCTGGATAAGTCAGCTTTACCCAAACTAAATCAGCTAAACCTTGGTTTTCTGTTGCGGTTCCCTCAATTTCCCTATTTTCCTGTAGCCACACCGTACCTGTTGCTTGTACTTTCACAGGTAATTCACCTAACCAAGTGTTAAAGATGGCGATATCGTGAATAGCTAAATCCCACAATGCATCAACATCTTGCCGAACGGGACCCAAATGGGTGCGGGTAGCATAGCCATAACGTAAAGCACCTAATTGACCAGACTGAACAACAGTTTGACCTCGTTCCACGGCTGGATGAAATAAATAGGTGTGATCAACCATGAGTATCAATTGCTGATAATCGGCTAATTGGCAAAGTTCCCGGCATTCTTCTGGATTAAGAGTTAAGGGTTTTTCTGCCAAAACATGATATCCCAGCTGGAGAGCATCTTTAATTAAGGCATAGTGAGTGGTAGCAGGAGTTGCGATCGCTATTGCATTCACTCCTGGAACTTGCTTGACAACTTGCCAATCAGTTGTTAATAATACATCTTCACCTAAATTGAATTGTTGTTGGACTGCTGTCAATCTTGCTGGATGGTTGTCTACTACAGCCACTACATACACTTGAGGATGTGCTAAAAAATTTCGCAGTAAATGTACTCCCCAACGTCCTACCCCGATGATCGCAAGTTTAATATGAGTCATTAGTTTTTAGTCATTTGTCATTTGCTCCCTTAGCAATCACCTCTTCAGTAACTGCTACATAAGCTACTTTAGCTGCTGCCTGTTCAGCTGCTTTAATAGAGCGTCCCTTGCCTTGTCCTAACATTTTTTCATTTAACCAAACTTCAGCCACAAAACGCTCTTGAGTGCCGTGGGGTTGATTCACCTCCACTACTCGATACTCTGGCAGAACTTTAAATTGTGCCTGAGTCCATTCTTGGAGAGCCGCTTTATAGTTGAGTCTTGCGGGATCAAGACGAATTTCTGTAGTCAGTTGTTGGAAGTGGGGATCTAACCAAGGACGAATCAGATTGAGATTGTGAGTACTGAGATAAAGCGCTCCCAGAACTGCTTCAAAAGCATCTGCAAGTCTTGATTCTTGACCAACATGATCAGCGGTAGCACTACCAGCGACGAGTAAGTATAATTCTAAACCATATCCTCTTGCTAATTGGGCAAGAATGCGATCGCTCACCAAAACGGAACGAATAGCCGCAAAATCCCCCACAGAGCAATCAGGATAATGTTCCCATAACATTACAGCCGCTACCAGCCGCACCACCGCATCACCCACAAACTCCAGCTGTTCATAATTTGCCGACTCAGAAACAGTCGCATGAGTTAGCGCCAAATCAAGTAAAGGCCACTTTATCGGTGCATCTTTTGACAAACCCAGCTTTTGGACTAAACTTTCAAGTTGCCGTTGACGGCGGGGATAAACGAGAGACATTCAGTAAGTGTGGAAAAAGGGCTAATAATCCTAACTTAGCATTAAATATAGAGTATAAATACAAGTTGGTTTTTGTGGAAAAACTTACTGTGTCAGCATTTTCATAAATGCAAAGATTTATGAAATTTGGAATTAGCGATCGCCTACCCTACAATAAAAACATGAAGCGAGAGATCAACCGATGATGATTGCACAGATTGAAAGTCAGATTCGTTATGTCACCAATGTAGACGGAGAAACAACCGATGTACTCGTTCCCGTAGAACTTTGGAAACAGCTTATAAGTTCCATCAACTCTGATAATACCAGTGGTTTAGCTTGGATTGATGAACAAGAGCCAAAAGCACAAATATTAGCTGATCTGCAAGAGTCAATGCGACAGGTAGCAACAGGGCAAACTTTCCCAGTTTCACAGCTTTGGGACGATATTAACGCCTAAGATTTATGGTAGAGGTTTATTCTATAGCAATTCACCAAAATCATGATATGGATAAAATTTTTGTAGGGGTTTAGCAATGCTAAACCCCTAGCTATTTAGGTTAACAATTAATTACTTTTCTTCGCTCTTTTCTTTTTCTCTGGTTTTAGTAAAGGTGCATTTAAAGCTTCATGATGTGAGGGTTTGAAATTTTTGATTTTTCATTAGTCCACGCAGGCGGTCACTGAGCTTGTCGATAGCGTAGCGTGGCGTTAGCCATAGTGTGGACTTAGTTTGTGTAGCGGTGATTTCTAATCGCTGAAACTAAAAAACGAACTATGGAAAATAAAAAATCCATAATTCGTTTAAAGAAGAGAGTCGGTAGTAAGCCGGGTTCTGTTCTCTTTCGAGGGCAGTTATCTATCTGGGATGCCTGTTACCAGACACCTCTAGCGGCTCTTGTTTAACGGAACTGGTAAAAGACCAACCATAGTTCCTCTGGCCTTGCTCCCAACCGGGGTTTACCGAGCCAGCACCTCTCGATGCTGCTGGTGCGCTCTTACCGCACCTTTGCACCCTTACCAACCAATTTAAAATTGATGGGCGGTATCTTTCTGTGGCACTATCCTCACGATCGCTCGCACTGGACGTTATCCAGCAAGTTTGGTCTTTCGGAAGCCCGGACTTTCCTCAAACCAGTGTTGATAACTGATCTGCAACTGCCTACGCCTACTCTCTCCTTTATCCAGTGTACGCTTTGATCGCCATCTGTGTCTGGATCGGAATTACTTCTTTTTATTCCAAGGTAAAGCGTAAGTCCAGGGTAGCTTGGTGATGGTAAAGGGACAATTGATAATTGACACTGGAGGAACATTGATACCAGGAGCAATACCGACTCTCATTTCCGAAATCCGCAGCACGAGTTGTAATGAAAATTCTAAATCCTTTGTGCCATCTAGAAAGTCTTTGTATAACTTCTTTTGCTTATCATTCTTTTTGATGGCAGCAACATTAATTAAAGGCGATGCTGGTTTATAAATACCTAATTCTTTATCTCGTTGAAAAACATCTTCTGCGGTGACATTTTCCGAAATAGTTTTCTTAGGAGCAATGATAGTAGGTACTTGGGGTATGGCTAAATCACGAGTTAAATCTGGGGATTTGCGAATCACTCGGCGGGATTGCTGAGTATGTTCAACCACAAAAGAACTATTATCCCAATCAACGTATATGGCAATACTTTCTGATTTATTTTCAATACTCATTGATAACTCTTTCAGATCAGTTTCTATCTTATCTAAACCATAATTACTTGTCTTAAAAGAAATGCCCACTGTATCTTGGAGATTTTGCTCTTTTAATTGTTCATCAACAAGAGCTTTCTGAAAATTCAGCATTACCATATCGTCGATAGATTCAATCATGCGATTGAATGTGTAATATACCCCCAGAATATAAACCGTCAAAACAATGAGATTTTGATCGCCGCTTTGTATTGCCATAAATTTGTTCTTCAACTCCCGCTAATATTTTGTCGATTGTTAGATTAATTTATTGATTATAATTTTTTGGGTGGCATTTTTAATCATGCTTATTAATATCTACTGAATTATTTAGCCAACCCCGTCGCCAAAAAAAGAATATTAATATACCAGCAATCATTGCCATGAATGCCAAGCATAATGGATAACCCCAATACCAATTCAGTTCAGGCATATTATATGGCGATTTTTCAGTATTAAAATTCATGCCATATATTCCAGCCACAAAAGTTAGGGGAATAAAAATTGATGAAACTACAGTTAGCAGTTTCATAATTTCATTCATTTTGTTGCTAACTGCGGAAAGATAAACATCCATTAATCCAGATGATAGTTCTCGGTAAGTTTCCACCATATCCATCACTTGCACCGTATGATCATAACAGTCTCGTAAATAAATTCGCACTTCATCACCAATTAGTTCACTGCCATCTCTAATTAAAGAATTAATTGCATCCCGTTGAGGCCAGATTGCACGACGTAGTTGCAGTAATTCTCGTCTGATTTGATAAATTTTTCGTAGTGTTTGTGGGGTAGGTTTAATAATTACTTCCTGCTCCAACTCTTCAATTTGCTCGCCATAAAGTTCTAATACGGGAAAAAAGCCATCAATAATTGCATCTAATAAAGAATAAGCTAAATAATCCGCTCCTTGTTTGCGAATAATACCTTTATTTTTTTCAATTCGCACCCTTACTCCTTCCAGACAATCATGTTCTGCTTCCTCCTGAACTGTGAGTAAATAATATTTTGCCAATACTAAACTTACTTGTTCACTATAAAAACCATAGCCTTTTTCCTTCGGTACTACCATGCGAGCAATAATCAGCAATTGGTCTTCATAATCTTCAATTTTGGGACGCTCTGTCATATTCACCACATCTTCTAAAACTAGAGGATGTAAATCAAAAACTTTCCCCAAGCGTTCTAAGACATCTCTATTACCTAAGCCTTGTACATCTACCCAAGAAACAGATTCTGTATCCAAATAATTAAGGCAATCTTCAGGGTTAGTAATTTGTTCACGGATAAAGTTAGTTTGGTTATAGTCAATTATAAAAATAATTGGCTGTTCAGCATTTTCATCAATGATGATTGTGCCTGGCAGAGTTCCTGGTTGATGATAATATTCTTTCTCATATTTTTTAGTAATAACTTTAGAAGTACGGCGAATTTTTCTAATCATGCATTTTTACCTAATAGTCATTTGTCAAAGGTTCTAACTAATTCTGGGGGTTTAAGTCAAGAGCTTCTAAAAGCAGCAAGTATGTTAGGCAAGGTCTAAATCTTCATTACAAAACTTAATTACGTTGGCGGTAGCCTGCCTTAGGCATTATTATGTATCCCTAGCGGGACTGTAAGCATTATTATGAATTACGAATTATTGTAATTGACCTTGAGCAAAGCCGCTTTTTACAATTATCGTGAAAAGTCAGCAGTATTACAGCCGACATAATAACATTTATAAGTTTCTGCAAAATTTCTGAATGCTATAAAAAACAGTTTGCCTTTTTGTGAAGACAAACTGTAGAAAAAATTAAAAATTAATTATTTGGGGAAGTTGTGATTAGAACATACCCATGCCGCCCATGCCGCCCATACCACCCATACCGCCCATACCGCCCATGCCGCCCATGCCACCCATACCGCCCATGCCACCATCAGGGGCAGCGGCAGCTTGTTTCTCAGGCTTCTCGACGATAATTGCTTCGGTAGTTAAGACCATCCCCGCAATAGAAGCGGCGTTTTGTAAAGCTGAACGCACAACTTTGGCAGGATCGATGATACCTGCGGCAATTAAATCTTCAAATTCGTCTGTAGCAGCGTTGTAGCCGATGTTAATATCAGTTTCCCGCACTTTGGCAACAATCACGGAACCTTCAACACCTGCATTGTCAGCGATTTGGCGTAAAGGAGCTTCTAGCGCTCTTTCGACGATTTCAGCGCCAATCCTTTCTTCTGCATCGAGGCTGTTTTTAATTGCTTCTATCTTAGAAGCCAGGTAAATCAGGGTAGTACCACCACCAGGAACAATGCCTTCTTCAACTGCGGCTTTGGTGGCGTTAAGTGCGTCTTCAATTCGCAGCTTGCGGTCTTTGAGTTCGGTTTCTGTGGCTGCGCCCACCTTGATAACTGCCACACCACCAGCTAGTTTGGCGATGCGTTCTTGCAATTTTTCTGTGTCGTAGTCAGAATCAGTTTCTTCTAACTGCTGGCGAATTTGAGCAATCCGCTTTTGGATTTCTGGTTTGGTGGTGCTACCAGCGACAATAGTGGTGTTTTCTTTGTCAATGGTGATTTTTTGGGCAGTACCCAACATTTCCAAAGTAGCGGTATCTAGACTTAAACCGATTTCTTCAGAAATCATCTGCCCATCGGTCAGAATGGCGATATCCTGTAATAAAGCTTTGCGGCGTTCACCAAATCCAGGGGCTTTAATTGCTGCAACCGTCAGCACACCCCGTGCTTTGTTGACGACTAAAGTTGCCAAAGCGTCTCCATCGACATCTTCGGCAATTATCAGCAAAGCTTGACCTGCACGGGCAACTTTTTCTAATACAGGTACTAAATCCTGAATGCTGCTGATTTTTTTGTCGGTAATCAAAATGCGGGCGTTTTCAAACTCCACCGTCATCCGTTCGTTGTTGGTGATGAAGTAGGGGGAAATGTAACCCCGGTCAATTTGCATCCCTTCTACTACCTCTAATTCGGTTGTGAGGGATTTGGATTCTTCAACGGTGATGACACCATCTTTGGTGACTTTTTCCATTGCTAGAGCCAGCATATTGCCCACTTCTTCGTCATTACCAGCAGAAACGGTAGCAACTTGAGCGATCGCACTGCCTTCCACTGGCTTGGCTATTTTGGCAATTTCTGCCACTAGCAACTCAACGGTTTTATCAATTCCCCGTTTCAAGCTAATGGGGTTTGTACCGGCGGCAACGTTCCTTAACCCTTCCTTAATGATAGCCTGTGCTAGAACCGTGGCCGTAGTAGTGCCATCTCCAGCAATATCTTTAGTTTTGGAGGCTACTTCTTGAATTAATCTGGCTCCAGTATTTTCCAGAGGATCTTCTAATTCAATTTCTTTGGCAACAGTGATACCATCGTTGACAATTTGAGGTATACCAAATTTTTTTTCTAAAAGGACATTACGACCCTTTGGCCCCAAGGTGATTTTCACCGCGTCAGCCAAGGCGTTAATACCCTTTTCTAAAGACCGTCGTGATTCTTCATTAAATGCAATAATCTTGGCCATGTTTTATTTCTCTAGCGCTTCCATTAGACAATTTAGCACTCACAGGCAAAGAGTGCTAAGTGCCTCAGCTACTGAATTTAACAGATACAAATAAAAAATTGATTAATATTACAGTTAATGCTCATTTTAGATACTGGCAGTAATGGTGGAATTGGGAGATGAACCTAGAGAACTCCCTGAAATCCCTTGGTATTGCTGACCCTAGCGGCACCGGCTGGTTGGCAGTAGTTTTTACTTTTCTTTTGGCTTGGCTTGTAACGTGGCGTTTAATGCCGATTATACGCAAATTTGCCTTACGGGTAGGTTGGGCAGACCAACCCAACGCCCGGCGACTAAATCGAGAACCTTTACCTAATGCAGGAGGTTTGGCTATCTATGCCGGTGTTATCGCCGCTTTGGTACTAGCCAGCCTTTTACGTCCTATTGAACTCCAAGGCGTATTAGCTCAAGTTTTAACGATTCTGTTAGGAGGGTCGATATTAGTCCTTGTCGGCTTTATTGATGACCAATTTGGCTTACCCCCTTCTGTTCGGTTGTGGGCGCAGATTACGACAGCACTGTTGCTGGTTGCCAATGGCATCAGCATCAAAGTGATGTTTGGTACTCCTATTGATTCGCTGCTGTCGATGGCGTTGACAGTATTGTGGGTTGTAGGTATTACCAATGCTATTAACTTAATGGATGGTATGGATGGTTTGGCAGGAGGAATCAGTTTCATTACCGCCATGAATTTGTTAGCGGTTTCTGCCCAATTTAATAATCGGGCGGCGGCTACTTTAGTTTTGGCAGCTTTGGCAGGTGCAGCACTAGGCTTTTTGCGCCATAATTTCTACCCGTCGCGCATCATCATGGGTGATGCCGGAGCATATTTTTTCGGTTATGTACTAGCAGCAACTAGTATTTTGGGCAAACTTCAACAAAATACTGTTTATGCTCTGATCCCCACGGTTTTATTTCTGCTGTTGCCAGTTTTAGACACTACTCAGGTGTTTATCCGGCGACTCTTGGCAGGAAAAAACCCTCTCAGTACTCCCGGTAAAGACCATTTACATCACCGCTTGCTGGCTTGGGGATTATCCCAACGTCACGCCGCTTTTACATTGTGGTCAATTACCTTGTTTTTTAACCTGTTGGCAATGAGAGTACAAGGGATGAGTTTGCTAGTAATGATGGCTTGTGCCAGTAGTGTTATTTTGCTTTTAGCTTTTACTGTCTGGCAACGAATATACAGCAGGGAACACGGAACAGGGAACTCTTAACTCTCTTTGAAACTCTCTTTTTCTATGATTGATACAAATGGACAGACGTGGGGACGGGGAGACGGTGAGAGGCGGGGATTCATTTGTAGCTTTAATTAAGTGAATTGATAAGTACCCCGACAGAATTAATTACACGGATTGTTTTTCTGTTCCCCGTTCCCTGTTAAGAGTTCTCTCTCTCCACTAATGAATTTAATTTTGTCCGACTACTTGTATAGCCGTGGACAGGGTGGTTAGGACATCAATTGATAATGAAACTCCCACTTAAAGAGGGTTTACTCCTGACTCCTGAACCGAAGGTCTGCGAAGCGTCTCCTGACTCCTGACTCCTGCTATAACTGCGGCATTTTCATTTCTATCGTGGACATGACCGCAGTTTTCACGTATTTGGACTACACTCTTTATTTCTCTGGAGCGTGAAATAAAAAATGTGGTTCACTTACTTGAAAATCCAAAATCTAAAATTGCTATTATCGCCCTAAATCGTGCATTTCATTAATTACAGATGCACATTTTTGTGTCAATGTCTCCAATTCTTGTTTATTAGTGGAACTAGGAGCATCAATTAATTTACCAATTCTGACAGTCAGGGGAACTGAACGGGGAAGCGATGAACCTGGGTGTAAAATCTTGTCAGTACCCCATAAACTTACGGGTAAAAAAGGTACTTTTGCCTTTGCTGCTAGTAGTGCGGCTCCTCTTTTGGGGTCAGTAATCCGACCATCTGGGGTACGAGTCCCTTCTAAAAAAACGCCCACAGCCCAACCATTATCAAGACATTCTAAAGCAGAACGGATTGCAGTCCGATCAGCACTTCCCCGACTAACCGGGTAAGCACCGTATAATTTAATTGCTTGTGCTAAAACTGGGACTTTAAATAATTCTTCTTTAGCCATGTACGCGACGGGACGACGTACACAACTAGAAACAATTGGTGGATCAAAGTAACTGGCATGATTGCTGACTACTAGCAATGGGCCCGTTTGAGGGACGTTTTCCACGCCATAAATCTTGATCCGAAAGTAAGTATGCAGCATAGGACTAACCACTGACCATTTAAAGGCGTGATACAGTGCCAAACTAATTAAGGGTTCACGAGTTCTAGTCACAGAAAATAATATAAATAAAACAGAATTCAGCAGTCAGAATTCAGCAGTCAGAATTCATTTTAACCTTTAACTGGGAGCATTCTCCCAGATCATAACTTTCTATTTCTTCTACACTAGTTTCCTAATGTTAAAGCCTGCTGACCTTGGGGCGAAGTTGCATAGCCTAGGAATGCTTGCACTCCCACATTAGCAGGGTCTTTATAAACGTAATACAGTGAACGTTTGTAAGGATAACTAGCGGCTTCTGGAGTCAAGCCCTCAATAGCAACAACTCGCACGGTTTGCTGATTAGCAACTTGAGCAAAGGTAGCATAGCCGATACCATCTTTTTTCAAAGCTTGAATTAAGGGAGTTGTAGCATCTTGCGGTAATGTCGTAATGTTGGGTGTCGTCCCAAAATTAGCTCCTTTTAACACCAATTCTTTAAATGTTTGATGTGTGCCACTAATTATCGGTCGATTAATAACGCGGATTGTTGCAGGTGAACCACCCACTGCTGACCAATTATTAATTTTTCCCTGAAAAATATCTGCAATTTGGCTGCTGGTTAATCCTCGGTTGAAAGGATTTGCCTTACTGACAATCAGAGCGATCGCATCTTGTGTTACAGTAACAGTCTTCAATCCCTGACCTTGCTCTTGTGCTGTCAATGGTCTGGAAGCTGCGGCAATATCAACTTTACCAGCCAATAGATCCTGAATTCCCTTATCTGTCCCATTCCCAAATGTTTCTACCTTTGTACCCGCAAACTGTTTCTCAAAACTATTTTTAAGATTTTGGTTAATTGTCACCATACTGGTAGAACCGTCTATTTTTACGGTAGTACCGCTGGCTACTGTTGTTGGTAGTGAAAAAGCCCCAGTAGTAGTTGTAGTGGTTGAAGCAGAGTTCCGCATGAAAAACCACCAGTAACCACCACCCAAAAGCCCTAAAAACAACAAGATAAAAACAATAGGAGGTGGTCCGCTTTTCTGACTCATAAATTCCTATTTATTCTGGTAGTTGTTTGGGTTGAGAATCTTGTAACCTTTGCAAACGACGGGCAACTTCGTCGTCTAATGTCATATTTTCGATTTCGGCCTGTAGTTTTTCTGCTGGATTTTCTGACAATTCTGCTAAAGCTTCTGTCTTGAGATTTCGACGTTCTACTGCATCTTTAGCTTTTTCAAAGTCACTTTTAGCAGAACCAATGTCAAATTCATTATTGACTTTGGCTATCATAGCCAGAGCTTCATTTACCTCTGACATATCTTTCATATTCTGCATATCGGCTTTATAACTTTCTAGCTTCATACGCTCACGGTTGAGTTTATCTTTAGAAGCCTTGACTGCCATTTCCGCCTGTTTAACCATTTCTTCTAGTTTGGGCAAGATTTGCTCTGTTTGAATAGCCTTACTCATGGCCATTCGCGCTGCTTCTTCATTGCCACCATTTTGAGCAATCATCGCTTGTTGCTCTAGGGTTTTGAATTCTTTAACTTTTGTCTCATATTTATTCTTGGCGGTTTTATAAGCACCTTCTTGAGCCGCAACTGCTACAGCCAGTTTCTGCACTGCTTCTTGCATTGACTGTAGAGATTCTTCAGCAACGGCTACAGCCACTTTACCACCAGACTCGACAGGCATTCCCCATAACCAGTTCCAAGTCCCAACTATGGTTCGCCCTGCCCTTTCACCCATTATCCAGTAGACAGCTTTTTTCATAACCCAAAGTTATTTCAGTGAGGATGGTTATGGTAATATTTTTACCTTAATATAGACATATACACCAGTCTTATGTCAACTTTTTCAGGTATTTAGCAAAAACTTATATTAAGCTATCACGCCTGTAAATTGCATAATTATGATTTTAGGCAAAACTTTTTCATTAGCCAAACCCATCATTAGACATGGACTAAATTTAAATGTGTATCTTCTAGAATGCTTGTAGAGACGTTCCTGAAAAAGTCTCCACATTCATTATTTACTACAGAGATTTATTGAGCATTACTATCATCAGTGAGATGATTTGTGCATAAGATTGGACATTCCACGGACTTGTTTCCAGACCAGTCTGTGAAAGTGTTGTCATCTTTGTAATGACGAGGAGTTTGCAGCATCAATTGCCATGCTTTGCCAGCATTCAACAAATTGAAACGTTCAGGGTAATGTGTTTGTAATAATTCTTGCACCATTGGCGCGTAATCTGAATTTATGCCAGGAAAAATGTGATGTTCGGTATGGTAAGAAAAGTTAAAATGTAAAACATCAAATATTTTAGGAACTCGAATAGAAAGACTATTGATCAGAGGATCATTTACACTTGTCATTTTACATACCATATGATTAGTATAGATATAAAATATAAGACCTGCATAGCCTATCCAAATTGGTAAAAAGTAGCCCAGGAGAAGTTTAACGGGATGGAATTCCAGGTAAGTTAAGATGCTCCCATGTATTCCTATGATAATTAATAATTCTAGAGCGATCGCACGTCGTTCTTTGCCACTAACTGTAAAAGCTACCACAGGATATTCGGCTTTACCATTGTTAAATAATAACACTGAGGTCAGGTTACGAAATGCGTGAACTCCCCAAGCATGACCCATACCGATAAACAGTAAAATAGGATTTACCTCAGCGGAGGGGACAAAAGCATTCTGAATCCATTTACCCCAATTTTGAGGTTGGCTATCTAAATAATTGCGATCTGGATCTTGTAAAGAATTTGTTTTATTGTGATGTTCTCGATTGTGTACTGCCTTCCATAAAGTTGGTGGCATCCATAACATTGTTAATCCCAGCAGACTAATTACTTGCCTCAACCGGGGATTTTTAATGCTGCGGCTGTGGAGCAAATCGTGGGTACTAAAAAGGAGAACAATAACACTATTACCCATCACTAATGCTAGTGGCAAATAAAGCCAGAGAAAATACCAATTCCAGTCATCAAGGTGATTGGCAATTCCCCAACCCAGCCCTAAAATTGCTAGATTAATTAACAGAATCCAGACTTTAGTAGTATCAGGGAGAAATGCTTCTGCTGGAAGTAAAGGACGCAGCTTTTTAGCATAGTCTGCTTGCGTCATCCAAGTGTTTTGTTCAACTGTATTCATGAATATTTTTAGTTTTGTTTGAATAGTTATTAAGCCGATTTTTGAGAAATCGTCAGGAACTTTAAGGTCGATTTTTTTGGCGTTATCTTACTGAAACCCTTAACAAATTACTGGAGTTCATCAAGTCAATCTTTAGACAAAAAAATAGGCTACATAACTTTTTTATGATATTGAAATCGCTATTCCACCAGACCAAAAACTTCAAGGAATAAAGATTCTACCCGCTCCCATATAGTTTTCAATATCTAATACAATATCAACTAGACGAGCCGCACATTTTTCTCTATAACCACGCTCATCGAATCGATCAGGATTTCCAATAGTGAGAATTGGTAGTGAAGTTTCTATATTTTCCTCACGAATCATTTGCTCTAGCGAATCAGATCCTTTCATATTGCGATTAGCTGTAATCAGAATCATTTGGTTTGCTTGAGCAAATTGCCACACAATTCTGTCACTACTATCTGTTGCTAATCCAATTTGTTTAAAAGTGAAAAAGCGAATTGACAAGAGATCAACCCAACCTTCTGCTGCAAGTGTTCCCCAGAATAAAACCGCGTCCCCTGTCAAATTATAGTCAATTAGAAAATTCATGATTGGGATGTAATGCGCTCTTTCCACGATTGCAGTTTTGCACGCAGAGCTTCCTGACCAACTTTAGTAGGCATAGCTGCTATTTTGGCAAATCGTTCGCGGTTTTGTTCTTGCCAATACTGTCGAATTTCCTCTGCTGTTTGGAGAAATTCTTGATACTCAGTTTCTATTTCCGCAGGATGAGCATCTATGTAAGCTAAAGCCAAGTTAATCTGCTCATCATTTAGTCCGAGCTTTTCACGAATCAACTTGGATGGATATTGGGCTTTTAAATAGTCCATCACATCGTACAAGGTAATACGAGTTCCGGTTATCATCAGTCCTTTTTCTGTCCGAATGATACCTGATTGTTCATTGGATACGGTTGTCATATCCATCATCTCCTAGAAATTGTTTCTGTTGACCCTAATTTAATTGTGAATGAATTTACCCTAAACAGGTAACTCAGCAGCATTACGAATGTTTTCCAAAATCAAGCCTGGAGCAGTACGTTTAATCAAACCAGTTAAAACATTACCAGGACCAATTTCTACAACTCGCTCAATTCCATTTTCTGGTAATTGTAGAGAAATTTCTCGCCACCGAACTGAACCTGTCATTTGTCGAGAAAGGCGCTGTTTTAATACGTCAGCATCTACTGTGGCAACAGGTTCGACATTAGACAAAACTGGGACTACCGCTGATTCAAAAATCACTGAGTCGAGAATTTCTTGGAATTCAGTGGAAGCAGCTGTCATTAAATGTGAGTGAAATGCTCCTGAAACTTTTAAGGGGATAGCGCGCTTGGCTTTGACTTGCGACATTACAGCCTGTACACCATCTGGAGTCCCAGAAATGACGACTTGAGCCGGACTGTTATCATTTGCTAGAACTACATTAGGTGTATCACTAATGACTTTTTCCAATTCTTCACGGTCAAAGTTCATCAGTGCAGCCATCATTCCACCTGCGGAACTATCCATGATTTCCGCCCGACGTTTAACTAAGTGTAAGCCCGTAGACCAATCAAAAACGCCAGCAATATAAAGGGCTATGTATTCTCCTAAACTATGACCAGCAACTAAATCTGGTTGCTGTCCTCGTTCTCGTAGGATATCAGCGATAATGCTTTCTACTACGTAAAGAATCGGTTGAGTATACAGTGTGCGTGATAGTTTTTCTTCATCATTTTTACAGATATCTATGACAGACCAGCCCAAAATTGCCTCAGCTTGGGCAAATTTTTCTTGAGCAGATGGTATTTCTAGTAGATCCATTCCCATACCTAAGGTTTGCGAACCTTGTCCGGGAAACACCCATGCAGTTTTAGTCATTTGTCATTAGTTATTAGTTATTAGTTATTAGTCATTGGTCATTGGTCATTGGTCATTGGTCATTGGGCAGGAAATTCCCTCCCCTGCCCCCTGCCCCCTGCTCCCTGCCCCCTGCCCCCTGCTCCCTGCCCCCTGCCCCCTGCTCCCTGCCCCCTGCCTCTTTACCTTCCCCAGTTATTAGTCATTGGTCATTCATTGGTCATTGGTCATTGGTCATTGGGCAAGAAATTCCCTCCCCTGCCCCCTGCTCCCCTGCTCCCTGCCCCCTGCCTCTTTACCTTCCCCATTGAAAAATTGCTGCACCCCAGGAAAGACCAGCACCAAAGCCGGAGGTAGCAATGATATCATTGGTTTGAATTTTTCCTGCTCGCACTGCTTCATCTAATGCTAGGGGAATAGAAGCGGCGGAGGTGTTACCATAATTGGAGACATTACTGATTACTTTATGTTCTGGAATATTTAAACGCTCCGCTACAGCGTTCAGTATTCGCTGATTTGCTTGATGTAATACGAGCCAATCTATGTGGTCAACGGTGAGATTAGCTGCAAATAAGGCTTTGTCTATAACTTCTGGGACTTTTTGAACAGCAAAGCGATAGACTTCTTTGCCATTCATGCTGATAGGCTGATAAGTTCCTTTGGTTACATTTATACCTGGACTCAGTTCTTGGGCAGAACCTTCATAACCGATGTTGAGATAATGATTTTGAGTGCCGTCACTTTTAAGAGAAAATCCTAACAAGCGATCGCTCTTACTGGCCTGCAAAACTATTGCCCCTGCACCATCGCCGAACAACACACAAGTCCGCCGATCTTGCCAATCTACCCAACGAGAGAGGATATCTCCCCCTATCAGCAGTACATTTTGATAAACACCTGTTTTAATGTATTGGGCTGCTGTGACTAGTCCAAATACAAAGCCAGAACAAGCTGCTGTTAAGTCAAAAGCGACTGCTTTGACAGCGCCTAATTCAGCTTGAATGCGGCAAGCACTACCAAATAAATCGTCTGGGGTAGAAGTTGCCAGCAAAATTAAATCAATATCCTCTGGATTAATTCCTGCTGCTGCAATAGCCTGCTGACTAGCAGTAGTAGCAAGTGAAGTTAATGACTCAGGTGGCAATGCTAACCGCCGTTGACTAATTCCTGTTCTTGTGGTAATCCACTCATCTGATGTTTCTACCAGTTGAGTTAGTGATTTATTATCTAGGGTAGTTGCTGGTACTGCCGAGCCACTGCCTGTAATTGCTACACCATTGAATATTGGCACTCTTAATCTCCTATAAGCTTCAGCATTTTTGTCAGTTGTCATGTGTCAGTTGTCAATTGTCATTTTTATCAAGATAAGTAACTAATACTAATGACTAGTGACCGTGCCAATTTTAGATTTTAGAGGGGAGATTTTAGATTAATAAAGAAATCGGGCATTGAAAATGAAATTAATTTTTCTATAGTTAATCCAAAATCTAAAATCTCAAATCCAAAATTGAATGACCAATGACAAATGACTATGGCTGTTCGCGTAGCGTTTCCTAGAGAAGGCTAATCGCTTTCACTCTGTAGGATTTGATATTGGGACTGAAGTCTTTGCAGTACCTGATTGTCTACAGCTTCTTTGGCCATGCGAATCGCACTAAAAATTGACGGCGCTTGGGAACTACCATGACCGATAAAACAAATTCCGTCTACCCCTAAAAGTAAAGCACCTCCATGTTCGGCGTGATCCATGCGCTGTTTAACGCGTTTAAGGTTGGGTTTTAAAATTGCCGTGCCAATTTGACCATGTAAACCTTGGGGTAGTTCTTCCCGCAGAATTTGCAGAATTACTCCGCCCACAGCTTCGGCAAATTTTAGTAAAATATTACCCACAAAGCCATCGCATACAATCACATCAAATTCACCAGAGAGGACATCCCGTCCTTCGGCATTGCCAGTAAAATTAATTTGGGTATTTTCCCTTAAGAGTTGGTGGGCGCGGAGAGCTACTTCATTACCTTTAGTATCTTCTTCGCCAATATTCAATAAACCTATTTTGGGTTCAGGTGTTCCCAAAACATATTGACTATAAATCGATCCCATGACAGCAAACTGCTCTAAAAACTTAGGACGGCAGTCTACATTAGCGCCGACATCAAGTATCATCACTGGTTTGCCTGCGACGATTGTGGGAAATACTGTCCCAATAGCTGGGCGATCAATTCCTGGTAATCGTCCTAAGCGGAGCAACGCTGATGCCATTGCGGCTCCAGAGTGACCCGCAGAAAATACTGCATCTGCTTGCTGTTTCTTGACTAAATCCATCGCTATATTGATGGAAGCCTTCCGTTTGCGTCTAACAGCGGTGATCGGTTCCTCATCCATAGCGATCGCTTCCTCAGCAGGAACAATCTCTAAACCCGCCATATTTGTTTTTGGCGGCATAGCAGCTTCAATTTGCTGTGGATCACCCACCAATAATATTTTTACGCCCAATTCTTCCCGCGCTCGCAGTGCGCCAGAGACGATTTCAGCGGGTGCATGATCTCCCCCCATTGCGTCAATTGCGATCCTTACACCAGTCGATCCCATTGCTCCTAGCTCAAAGAAACCTTACAAATTTTATCAGATTGCAATACTTAACAATTAAAAATTCCCAATTAAAAATTAAAAAAGTACACAGGGGGTGGAAAAGTCGTTTTGATTGGAGTGAAATTGGATAATTTATTTTTTGGAGTTCCCTGAGTAGGCAAGGATGGGTTTTCCCACCCTTGTCTTCAAATTAAACTAACCTAAAACCCAGCTAACCAAAGTCCTGACACCAAAACCGGTTGCACCTGCACCGTTGTAGCCATTTTCCTTATCTGCCCAAACGGGGCCGGCAATATCTAAATGCGCCCAGGGGGTATCTTTCACAAATTGCTTGAGGAAAAGGGCAGCAGTAATGGAACCTCCATAACGGGGGCCTGTGTTTTTCATGTCGGCAATGCCAGATTTTAATCCGTCAAAATATTTGTCTTCCATTGGCATCCGCCAAATTTTCTCACCTGCTGCTTCTGAGGCTGTTTGCAGTTGGGAAGCGACAGCATCATCAGGTGTAAATAAACCGGCGATATCATCACCCAAGGCAACTACACAAGCACCTGTGAGGGTGGCTAAATCAACGATCGCATCTACTCCCAATTTATCGGCATATACCAAGGCATCAGCCAGGGTTAAACGCCCTTCTGCATCGGTGTTGTTAACTTCGATTGTTTTGCCATTAGATGCGGTTAAGATGTCTCCAGGGTGCATAGCCTTACCGCTAATCATGTTTTCGGTGACAGCGGAAATAAAGTGAACTTCCACATCTGGTTTTAACTGTCCAATGGCTTTAGCTGCACCTAATGTGGCCGCTGCACCACCCATATCCATTTTCATGGTCTCGATGCCACTACCAGCACCTTTAATATTTAAACCACCAGAATCAAAGGTTACACCTTTACCGATAATTGCTAATTTGCGTTTGGGTGTGGTGGCTGGTTTGTAGATGAGGTGAATAAATTTTGGTGGTAAATCAGAAGCTTGGGCGACTCCTAAAAATGCACCCATACCTAATTTTTCACATTCTTCTTTTTCCAGGATTTCCAGTTGTAAACCGTGTTCAGCAGCTATGGCTTGGGCAGTTTCTGCCATAGTGATGGGTGTAACGGCGTTAGCAGGGGCTGCTACTAACTGCCTAGCCAAAATTACCCCTGAAACAATTTGATTAGCGCGGGTTATGGCTGCTTCTTGTCCAGTTAATCCTAGTAAATCAATAGTTTCGATATTGGGATTTTTATCTTCTGGTTCCGATTTAAAGCGCGTATCTTGGTAAAGTGCCAGTTGTGCGCCTTCGGCTATAGCTTGAGCAGTTGCGGCAGGATCGTTGTTAAATACTGGTAGACTGATTCCCAGAGTTTTGGTTTTTTGCTTTTTAGCAGTTCGCGCTACTGTAGCCGCAACACGGCGTAAAGTTTCTAGTTTCAGCGCGTCTGGTTTACCTAAACCGACCAAAATCAATTTCCGCACATTGTTTCCAGCACCTACCCGCGTGAAAATAGTGCTATTGACTTTACCAGTAAATTCTTCTTCAGCAATCAGTTCTTTTAAGATGCCGGCGAATTTCTCATCTAAAGCTGCCAACTCACCAGTTAATTCTACTGCGTCTTCAAATAAGGCGATCGCTAAAGTATCACCACTCCAATCTAATAAAGCCTTATCACTAGGTTGAATCGTCATTTTTGTAATGTTCTGTAAACCGTCCTTCTTGTACCAGTATTGCTTAAAATTTCAGGATCATGGGGAAGGGTGTTATGAGTACTCGCTTCCATTTCTTGTAGATTAACTCTATGGGTAGATGTTGAAGAAGACGCGGGGACACCCCATGTTTAAAGCCAGGGGATTCCAGCAAGGAATGTCTTTTTTCTTCTCCACGACTCAAGTCAGGGGCTTTAAACCATTTGCGTCGAACGTCGGACACAGGCGACTCTCCGCGTCTCCCACTCTGGAGCGTCCTCTTCGGTCAAAAAGTGCAATTTACGCATATGTGTATTTAAAATAACCGTTGTGTCTTTGCAACTGCTACAAAGTGTAGAAAGTTACACAGACTTGGGAACTTGTCACTATACATTAAGTCATAGAAAAAATCAAAATCAAGTAATTTAGCTGACCAACCAAGTCATAAAAGGATTTCAATGTCACACAAGTCTTCCTTCACTTTGTTCTGCAAAGATGTTTTAACAGTTACAAGCCTATCCGTAATAGCTGCTGTCTCTGTTCCCTCTCAAGTTCTCTCTTTAACAACTCAAATAGCAGATATTCAAGATAAAAATGTTGGTGAACCACAGCAAAAAAACTACTCATTTATAAATCAGTTGACAGAAGAAGAATCAAATTTTCTCCTGTCTAAAAAAGATAAAGATGATGATAATGACAATAATCGTCGCCGAGGTGATGATGATGACGATGACGATGATGATGATGATGATGATGATGACGATGATCGTAGAAATAATCGCAGACGTTATGACAATGATGATGACCGTGATAATTATCGCAGAGGTGACGATTACAGGGGAGGATATCATCGTTCATCAAAATTATATCGAATCAGAGATT
Source organism: Anabaena catenula FACHB-362 (assembly GCF_014698735.1). Classification (GTDB taxonomy): domain Bacteria; phylum Cyanobacteriota; class Cyanobacteriia; order Cyanobacteriales; family Nostocaceae; genus Anabaena; species Anabaena variabilis_A. Next base: position 52,788 of record NZ_JACJTQ010000011.1, on the reverse strand, counting down.
GGGATTGCTTCTTCAAAGTAGGACGGTTAGTTAATTCCAACCGTAAAGCATTGGTCATACACCTAGATATCTTAGAAAAACCAGTTACTAAATACGCAAATGTCGTCTACACAGTCTACGCTCGTCAAAACAATCGTTGGGTGCAATTTTATAGCAGTACCGGAGCAAGGCTAATTGAAAAAAAAGGAGGAAAATTCTCCTTGACCCCAGAGGTAATAGAATTTAACAAACTGCGGGTAGGTAATCTTGATTGGTCGAGATCAGACTTAAGATTTGTCACAGAAATTCGCTACGATTCCAATAGTAAACGAGACCAAAGATTAGTATTTGAAGATGTGTGGAACTATAGTTCGATTACGGAAATTAGTAGTATTACGCAGCTAACGACAGTCAGTTACAGAACTACCAAAAAAGATTATGATGATAACAACAACTATCGCAGACGTGATGATGACGATGATGATCGCAGACGCGAATATCGTCAAGTAAACAATCGTTACTCATCAAAAGCGTTTAGGAGCAAAGACTGGAATTGCTTATTTAAATTAGGCAGGTTAGTTAATTCCAATCAAAGAGCCTTCGTTCTACATCTAGATATTCTGGAAAAACCAGTTACTAAATACGCAAATGTAGTCTACACAATCTACGCTCGTCAAAACAATCGTTGGGTGCAATTTTACAACAGTACAGGAGCAAGACAGATTGCCAAAAAAGGAAACAAATACTTTTTAACTCCAGAGGTAATAGAATTTAACAAACTGCGACTAAATAATATTGACTTATCGAAGTCAGAAATAAAATTTGTCACAGAAATTCGCTACGATTCTCAGACCAGACGTGAGGAAAGATTAGTATTTGAAAATAGCTGGAACTATAATTCGATTACGGAAATTAATAGTATCAGTCAACTGGATATTGTCAGCTTTTAACAAAGACTGAGGTCTTGCTTACAGCAATTTTCATGTATTTAGACCACACTGTTGATTTCTCTTTGCACTTCTGCGTCTGGAGCGTGAGAAAAGAATGTGGTTCATTTACCTGAAAATTGCTGTAATTAGAAAATGAATGTAAGTGTAAAGACATGACTGGGAAATCAATACTGTTCGGTTAAGAGTTTTTGTAGGTTGGGTTAAGCGATAGCGCAACCCAACAAAAGTCCGTAAATGTTGGGTTTCCTAACGTCAACCCAACCTACCTTATTTAATGTTTTTAGCTTAACCGACAAGTATTGCTTCCCAACCTACCTGATTTAATGTTTTTAGCTTAACCGACAAGTATGGACTGGGAAATATCTTTACATTTACATTTGTACGGGTTTAGCAATGCTAAACCCATACTGAACACTGAACGCTGCTGTACAACTAAGGATACAAACCTCTATCAGTCAAAGCCTGGGCGACTCTACCCACACCCAGAGTATAAGCAGCTAACCGCAGATTCACCCGCCGTGCTTTCGACTGTTCAATCACCTTGCGGTAAGCCTGTACCATCAAATGTTCCATTTCCCGGTTCACTCGTTCTTCATCCCAGAACAGGTAAGAAAGTCCCTGTACCCATTCTAGATAACTCACCACTACACCACCAGCATTGGCTAAAATATCCGGTAAAACCGTTACACCACGCGCTTCTAGGACTTGATTTGCTTCCAATGTCACAGGGCCATTAGCAGCTTCAGCAATAAACTGGGCTTGTATCTGATGGACATTTTCCTCAGTAATTTGATTTTCCAAGGCTGCGGGAATCAAGACATCACAAGGTAAAGTCAGTAAATCTGCATTACTAATTGGTGTAGCTTGGGGGAAACCGACAACACTTCTGTGGTTTACAGCAGCGTAGGCTTTCAAAGCCGGAATATCAAGACCAACTTCCGAAAATACACCTCCAGCACCACTGGAAACAGCAATAATTTTTGCTCCTGCATTGTGTAATAATTCAGCCGCAGCCCCGCCTACATTACCGAAACCTTGAATCGCAACTCGCACACCTTCAAGGGATTTACCTTGCTCTGCCAGGGCTTCACGGACAATAATCATTACACCTCTGCCCGTAGCCATTTCCCTTCCGAGAGAACCACCAACAGAAAGCGGCTTACCAGTCACCACACCTGGTACAGAATGACCAACATTAACAGAATAAGTATCCATCATCCAGGCCATTTCACGGGCTGAAGTACCCATATCTGGCGCGGGTATATCTACGGAAGGACCAATATCTTTAATTAACTCACTAATATAACGGCGACTAATGCGTTCTAATTCCCCCACGCTGTACTGTTTAGGATCTATGGGAATTCCACCCTTGGCACCACCGTAGGGAATACCCAACAACGCACATTTCCAAGTCATTAACATTGCTAAAGCTGAAACTTCCCGCAGTGTTACAGCCTGATGGTAGCGAATTCCACCTTTATATGGGCCTAAAATATCGGAATGCTGTACTCGATGTCCAGCGAGAACTCGCACTTCTCCATTATCCATTTTTACCGGAATGGAAACTGTCACCACCTTCCGGGGATGGCTAAGTATTTCTACTATACCAGAATCTAGTGTCAATTCTTTCGCAGCCCATTCTAAATAACTACAAGCTTGGTCAAATGGGCAAATATGCGCTGGAGAGTGATTTTCCCAGACTGGGCGAGACGTTGTAACCATAAGAGAACTCCTCATCACGCTATTTTCGTGAACCGGATTTATATGATTAGCTTACCCTCTTTTTTTAAGAAAATATCAATTTTGTAGTTTTTGTTACAGTTTTATTGACATAGAGATGCAACGACGGGGAGATTCAAATGCAGGAGTAATATCTAGGACTTACGCACAAGTCACGTCAGATTAATCAATATAACTATTTCATCAAAATGGGTCTAAGTTCTGTATATAATTACGTAACTTGACGAATACACAAGTTTAAACACTATATCGGGGCTGTATTTATAAGCCATAACACTAATTAATATATGTTTTGACATATTAGGTAATCTCCGTCCAAGAGAACCAATCTTAAGAAATGGCGTTCCGGTATGTGGTGAAGGAACTGTAGATATTACAAAACAATAATAACTATGAACACACAATTTTCCAGAAAACTACTCCAACATCTATTCAAAAATAATGATCATGATGGCTTTACAGGGTGGGAACTGTTAGTAGTAACTATAATTATTGGTATTTTAACTGTCTGGGCTGGATCATCATCATTTTTAAACGAACCCGCCCGTGCTGGATCATCAGAAGCTAAACAATATACTGGCTCTATGAATAGAGGTCAACAAACTTACTTTTTAGAAAATGGTCGTTTTTCTAAAACTATCTCTAAATTAGACTTAGGAATTCCAGAGCAAACCACGAAATACAACTATTCTACGATTGCAACATCAAAAGCTGCTTTTAATTATGGTATTGCCAGACGTAAATATGATTCTCGTGATAATAGTGGGTTTAATTTTCATTCTAAACCTCTTATAACTTTCGTTGGTGCTGCTTTTGTTGTTCCTGTCAAGGAAAATAATAAAATTAAACTGACGACAATAGCAGTTCTTTGTGAAAGTAAATTCTTTACTGCTACCCGTCCAGCAAATCCCATCTTAAAAAATGGTGTTCCTGTATGTCCTGAAGGAACTAGAGAAATTGAGTAAATTATGAACACACAATTTTCCAGAAAACTACTCCAACATCTATTCAAAAACAATGATCATGATGGCTTTACATGGTGGGAAGTGTTAGTAGTAACTATAATTATTGGTATTTTAAGTGTCTTGGCTTTACCATCATTTTTAAACCAGCCCGGCCGTGCTGTATCATCAGAAAGTAGGCTATATACTGGCTCGCTAAATAGATCTCAACAAGCTTACTTTTTAGAAAATGGTCGTTTTTCTAAAACTATCTCTAAATTAGACTTAGGAAGTTTAGAGCAAACCATGAACAACAGCATAAACTACAACTATTCTACGATTGCGACATCAAAAGCTGCTTTTAATTATGGTATTGCCAGACATGAATATGCACAACATCATCATAATAGTTGGTTTAATTCTCATTATACATCTTCTTCTACACTTCTTATAACTGTTGTTGGTGCTGTTTTCGTTGTTCCTGTCAAGGAAAATAATAAAATTAAACTGACGACAATAGCAGTTCTTTGTGAAAGTAAATTCTTTACTGCTACCCGTCCAGCAAATCCCATCTTAAAAAATGGTGTTCCTGTATGTCCTGAAGGAACTAGAGAAATTGAGTAAATTATGAACACACAATTTTCCAGAAAACTACTCCAACATATTCTTAATAAAAAGAATGAGCAGGGTTTTACCTGGTGGCAAGTCTTATTAGTATTCATAATTATCTTAGTTTTAGCTGCTATAGCACTACCATCATTTATTGTACAAACTAGCTCAGAATTAAAATTATCTGAAGGTAAAATATATGTTGCTTCTATGAACCGTGGTCAACAAGCGTACTTTTCAGAAAATAACAAATTCTCCAAATCATTACCAGAATTGGGTTTAGGAATTGCCAATCAGACTAATAAATATAACTATTTCATCAAAATGGGTACAAGTTCTGTATATAATTACGGAATTGCACGAACAGACAAGTTTAAAAACTATATCGGTGCTGTATTTATGACCCCTAATGCCAATGTAACAATTATATGTTTTGATGATATATTAGGTAATCTCCTTCCAACAGAACCAATCTTAAGAAATGGCGTTCCGGTATGTGGTGGAAGAACTACTATACCTGTAACAGCAAAAGAGCAAACTGAAACTGTGTCAATCATCTGTGAAAGTAAAGAATTTACTACTACCCGTCCAGCAAATCCCATATTAAAAGATGGCGTTCCGGTATGTGGTGAAGGAACTGTAGATATTACAAAACAATAAAACCTATGAACACACAATTTTCCAGAAAACTACTCCAAGAGCTATTCAAAAACAACGATCATGATGGCTTTACAGGGTGGGAACTGTTAGTAGTAACTATAATTATTGGTATTTTAACTGTCTGGGCTTTACCATCATTTTTAACCCGGCCCGGCATTGCTATATCATCAGTAGGTAAGCAATATACTGGCTCGCTAAATAGATCTCAACAAGCTTACTTTTTAGAAAATGGTCGTTTTTCTAAAACTATCTCTAAATTAGGCTTAGGAATTTCAGAGCAAGACATTAACAACAGAATAAACTACAACAGCATAAACTACAAATATTCTACGATTGCAACATCAAAAGCTGCTTTTAATTATGGTATTGCCAGACATAAATATCCAAAATATAGGCATAATATTTGGTTAAATTTTCATATTACAACTACATCTACTAGTATAACTGTTCCAACTTTCGTTGGTGCTGTTTTCGTTGTTCCTGTCAAGGAAAATAATAAAATTGAACTTACGACAATAGCAGTTCTTTGTGAAAGTAAAGAATTTACTGCTATCCGTCCAGCAAATCCCATCTTAAAAAATGGTGTTCCTGTATGTCCTGAAGGAACTAGAGAAATTGAGTAAATTATGAACACACAATTTTCCAGAAAACTACTCCAACATCTATTCAAAAACAATGATCATGATGGCTTTACAGGGTGGGAACTGTTAGTAGTAACTATAATTATTGGTATTTTAACTGTCTGGGCTTTACCATCATTTTTAACCCAGCCCAACATTCCTAGATCAGAAGGTAGGCAATATACTGGCTCTATGAATAGAGGTCAACAAGCTTACTTTTTAGAAAATGGTCGTTTTTCTAAAACTATGTCTAAATTAGGCTTAGGAATTTCAGAGCAAACCATATTCTACAACTATTCTACGATTGCAACATCAAAAGCTGCTTTTAATTATGGTATTCCCAGACATGAATATCCACAATATAGGAAAAATATTTGGTTGAATTTTCATATTATAATTACATCTCGTTCTATGCCTCTTAGAACTGTTGTTGGTGCTGTTTTCGTTGTTCCTGTCAAGGAAAATAATAAAATTAAACTTACGACAATATCAGTTCGTTGTGAAAGTAAATTCTTTACTGCTACCCTTCCAGCACGTCCAATCTTAAAAGATGGCGTTCCTATATGTCCTGAAGGAACTAGCACAATTGAGTAACTTATGAACACACAATTTTCCAGAAAACTACTCCAACATCTATTCAAAAACAATGATCATGATGGCTTTACATGGTGGGAACTGTTAGGAGTAACTATAGTTATTGGTATTTTAAGTGCCTTGGCTTACCCATCATTTTTAAACCTGCCCAGCCGTGATGTATCATCAGAAGGTAAGCAATATACTAACGCTATAAATAAAGCTCAACAAGCTTACTTTTTAGAAAATGGTCGTTTTTCTAAAACTATCTCTAAATTAGACTTAGGAATTTTAGAGCAAACCATAAACTACAACTATTCTACAATTGCGACATCAAAAGCTGCTTTTAATTATGGTATTGCTAAACATGAATTTGGACAATATCATCATAAGATTTGGTTGAATTTTCATTATACATTAACACATTCTAGCCCTCTTATAACTTTCGTTGGTGCTGTTTTCGTTGTTCCTGTCAAGGAAAATAATAAAATTAAACTTACGACAATAGCAGTTCTTTGTGAAAGTAAATTCTTTACTGCTACCCGTCCAGCAAATCCCATCTTAAAAAATGGTGTTCCTGTATGTCCTGAAGGAACTAGAGATATTACAGAACTATAATAACTATTTTTATAAAAACTTAATTTTTAGACTTCTGCGACTTGATTTGATATTAATAAGCAAGCCGCAAAACCGCTGCGACGCACAAATTGTGGAAATACGTTACGCAGATGTTAAAAAAATATGTATATATCTTGATACCATGCTCTTTATTGATAGCTTGTTGATAATTTATCAGCTTTAAGATGAAAGAATCTTGCTTTTTCGTCAATTTATGAGATACTAGCTGTCAGGAATACATTTTGCTCTAGCTATATACACTATGCTATTTTGCTACAGCATAACATTTTGGATTTTTCAAACATCCTCTAATAAAAACCTTTTCAATCCCATTTTGAATAAGGTTAAATAAATACCAATTAGTAATAGATAAAACCAGATAAATAAACAATGGAAACCCCCAGACAAACTTTAGAAGAATTGAAACGGGTATTTACCAAGATTGCTGGAGAAGATAAACAAGTTGATCAAGCAGAGTTTAAGAAATCATTAGGCTTGAAAGACGAATATTTTGCCGACAGACTCTTTTCCATATTTGATACTGATAACAGTGGCACTATCAAAATAGAAGAATTTTTAGCTGCTGTAGAAAAACTTGTTTTTGCGACTACAGAAGAGAAACTAAAATTTGCTTATCAATTACATGATATCAACGGGGATGATTGCATTGATAAAGCAGAAATTGCTCATTTGATTACTGCGAGTCTGAATGAAAATAATCTCAGTTTCAAACCGGAACAAATTAACGATTTAGTCGATATATTGTTTCTAGAAGCTGACAGCGACAACAGTGGGGAAATTTCTTTTGCAGAATTTAAAGGTTTAATCGGCAAATTTCCTGATTTAATTGAAGCAATGACCGTCAGCCCTGTTAGCTGGCTCAGACCTCACAAGCAAAACTCTCAAACAGTTACTTCCCCAGAAAAAAAGCGGACAAAAAAAGATTACATCAAGCATTACATTGAAAACAATTGGGTCAAAATAGCTTTTTTAGCCCTCTATGTTGCTGTCAATATATTTCTTTTCTTCGGGGCAGTTGAGCGATATGCAGATTTAGGAGCAAATGTATATGTTCAAATTGCCAGAGGTTGTGGTGCAACACTTAACTTCAACGGGGCGCTGATTCTCATCCCCATGCTACGGCATTTTATGACTTGGCTTCGCAAAAGTAGCCTTAATGACTATTTACCCATAGACGAAAGCATCGAGTTTCATAAGCTTATAGGTCAAGTCATGTTTGCCTTGGCAATTGTGCATACGATCGCACATTTTCTCAATTACAGTACCTTACCTGCGCCCTTTCTACAAAGTTTATTGGGGACAAAAGCTGGTTTATCGGGATTTTTATTACTGCTAGTTTTCACAATTATGTGGGTAACAGCGCAAGCACCTATCCGACAAGGTGGGAAATTTGCGCTTTTCTATATAGCTCACATGGGGTACGGTTTGTGGTTTATCCTGGCATTAATTCATGGGCCAGTTTTTTGGCAGTGGGTGTTATTCCCTGGACTGGGATTTGTGATTGAATTAGTTATCCGTTGGCGGGCAACAAAACAAGCAACTGTTGTAGTTAATGCCTCTTTACTCCCATCTAAAGTTTTAGGTTTAGAAGTTCAACGTCCAGGAGCTTTCAACTATCAACCAGGAGACTATTTATTTATTAAATGTCCCAGTATTTCCAAATATGAATGGCATCCATTTACAATTAGTAGCGCCCCGGAAAGACCAGATGTCTTATCTTTACATATACGCGCAGCAGGAAGTTGGACTGGTAAGTTATATCAACTTTTTCGAGAGCAAAGGGAAGAATGGATACGTTCAAGTAGTTCTCAACCTGAGCAGGGAGTTCCGGTTTATTTAGATGGGCCTTATGGTACACCAAGTACACATATTTTTGAATCTAAATATGCTGTGTTAATTGGTGCTGGTATTGGTGTAACTCCCTTTGCTTCTATCCTGAAAAGTATTTTGTACCGCAATCAACATAATTCTTCTAACATCAATTTGAAGAAGGTACATTTTTACTGGCTAAATCGAGAACAAAATGCATTTGAATGGTTCGTTGAACTGTTATCAGAAATTGAAGCCGAAGACACTAACAAACTCTTTGATCTAAACTTATATCTAACAGGCGCACAGCAAAAATCAGATATGAAGTCTAGTACTTTGTTTGTGGCGATGGATTTGATGCATTCTCGGACAAAGGTTGATTTAATCACAGGCTTAAAGAGTCGCACAAAAACTGGTCGTCCAGATTGGGATGAGATTTTTAGTGACTTAGCAAAACAACACGCACCCAATAAAGTTGATGTATTTTTCTGTGGACCTCCTGGACTGTCAACACAGTTAAAGAGTCTTTGTACTAAATATGGTTTTGGCTATAGAAAAGAAAACTTTTAGCCAAAATTCTAAGTACAAACCTAATAAAAAGAGTCAATTTTTTGAGGTAAAAAACTATGACAATCACAGAGCGTTTTAAAAAGTTCACAATCTTACATTCCAATGATATGCACGGCGACTTTCTAGCAGAGGCTACAGGTCAGGCAGAGGGTCATGTTATTGGTGGTATGTCCCTACTTTCTGGATATATCAATCAGGTGCGTCAGGACGAGAAAAACGTGCTGTTTGTTATTGCTGGTGATATGCTCCAAGGCTCGACGATTGATTCGGAATACCAAGGGATTTCCACCATAGAAATTATGAATTATCTGGCTCCTGATGTCGTCACCTTGGGAAACCACGAATTAGATTATGGATTGCCTCATTTATTATTCTTGGAAAAAATGGCAAATTTTCCTATAGTGAATGCCAACTTATACATTAAAAAGTATAACCGCCGCTTGATGAATCCATACATTATCCTTAATGTCGATGGATTTGATATTATGTTCATCGGAATTGTGACGGAAGAAGCTTTGAGAACATTAAAACGTGATAGGAATATTGGCACTTTTATTAATTTAGAAGATGCGGCATCAGAAGTTGGCAAGATTTGCAACGCCTACAAAAACGATGATATTGACTTAACTGTTATTCTCACCCACATCGGTTTTGAAGAGGATAAAAAACTGGCAGCAATGCTAGATCCAGAATGGGGTGTGGATATGATCATCGGCGGACATTCCCATACATTTTTAGAACAACCAGCCGAAGTTAATAATATTCTGATTGCCCAAGCTGGAGTAGGGACAGACCAGATCGGACGTTTTGATATTGTAGTTGATGACGATACGAATAGCATCGTTGAATGGAAATGGCAACTCCTTCCAGTTGATAATAATCTGGCTCTGCCCGATCTCGAAATCGAAAAGCTGATTGCTTCCTTCAAAGAAGATGTAGACCGCAAGTATAATCGCTTGATTGGACGATTAGCCCATAAAATGACCCATCCCAAGCGTGAACAAGAAACTGAATTGGGAAACTTAATCGCGGATATTTTTGCTCAACTTGATAGTTTGGATGTGGTTTTTGTTGCCAGTGGTTCAATCCGAGGAAAAGAATTAGGACCTCCAGTAACTTTGAGTGATCTGAAAACTGTTTTCCCTTATCAAGATACTCTTCATAAATTTCGAGTGACTGGGGTTCACTTAACCCAGATATTTGCCCATATTATGAGACCGGAAAACCGCATAGAGGGTCAAAGTGAGTATTTTCAGGTCAACCAAGGGATTAAAGCAGTTTACAATGATGCCCTGCATAGCCTGGAATCCTTAAGCATTAAGGAACAAGCTGTACAAGACAATCAACATTACACTATTTGTATGGATGGCTATCGTTACCAAAATTCGGCTCAGAATTTAGGCATTACCCATGCAGAACTAACAAAATTAGGCGACCCAAAACTAATTGTCACCAATTATCAAGATGTCCTAGAAGAATACTTGAGTCATCATCAAAATCTTAATAGTCATATCGAAGGCCGATTAGTTTACAAGTAGAGACGTTTTCAACTGTTGGCTTCTAGGTTATGCCTGTGTAGCTACGATTTACATCATCTTGATATCAGTTAAATGGAGCAGTAATTAGCATGATAGCCCTTCAAAATCACCCTATACCAGTAATAATTGACACGGACGGAGGTGTTGATGATGCCTTGGCTCTGATTATGGCCTTGAATTCACCGCAATTAGACCTGAAAGCCGTCACTGTTGTGGCTGGCAATATTAATGTTGATCAGGCGGCGAATAATGTCTTGCGCGTAGTCAGTATTGTTGAACCGGATAGGTTGCCTATAGTTGCCAAAGGCTGTGAAAAGCCTCTAGAAAAACCACCATTTAACGCCGCAGGAATTCATGGGGCTGATGGTTTGGGTGAACTTGATCGCTTTCAGGAAGCTGATGGTACACTCCGCTATCCTCAACTGACGATGAAGCCATCTGAAGAGAATGCGATCGCTCTACTACTGAAGGCTGCTCAAGAGTACGGCGAGAGTTTGACCATTATTGCATTAGGACCGCTCACGAATCTAGCAACAGCGATTCAGAAAGATAGTGCAACCATGCAAAAAGTAGGGCGAATTGTCATCATGGGTGGGGCTGTGACTGTACCCGGAAATATTACAGCCGCTGCTGAATTTAACTTTTTTGTCGATCCTGATGCGGCTCAAATTGTCATGGAGTCGGGAATTCCTCTCACCTTAGTGGGTTTAGATGTGGCGATGAAAGCTCCCTTGTCTCGTCAAATTGTTGAAGATAATTTACAGCGTCGGCCTACAAAAGTTTCTCAGTTTATTGCCGACTGCACGGGAATTTATATGGCTTTCTATCGTGATAATGAAGGCTTCTATGGCTGTTATTTACACGATCCTTTGGCAATGGCAGTGGCAATTGATCCGAGCTTAGTAACGACAGAATCGCTATATATGATGGTTGAAACTCAAGGAAGATTCACAACAGGAATGTCACTGGCAGATCGACGCGATCGCCGAGATGAAACAACGAATCCACCTAATGTAGATGCTTGTTTAGATGTGGATAAGGAACGGTTTATGCAGCTATTTGATCAACTTGTTTGAAGAATAACACGGGTGAGACGACAAAGAATAGCGATCGCTCCCAAGCATAATCTCAGTTATTTAAAGATTAAATAGTTTTAAATTAGGAAAAAAATGAAATTAGACAAATTTGTTCTCGCACAAAATATGGCTTTCCTAGTATCTATTCCTCCAGAAAGCAATCTAGCTAAATTACTGGCTTTTTGTTTGGCTACAAAAGCCAAGAGAAACACGACAGGAACAAAAATATTGGAGCTAACTTATGAGCTAATGGAAAATCCATCTAAGTTACCCTATTGGACTCAAGACATCATGGGACAGGATTTAGATTACACGACAGAGGAGTGGAAAGCACTGGGAGAAATGGGTATTAAGGATGCTAATGAGTTTATGTCTACTCTCTGGCAAGAATTAGAAAGTTTGAATTTGTAATTGCTTATTTCAAAAACACAGAAATTTTTAGGTTACAGGGATTCTATAAACAGCATGAATAATCTACCAAAAGAGCATCTATCTTCAGAAATAATTTCCAACTTGGAAACATCTAACCAAGTAGGAGAAAACAATCATCAAGAAGGAAAAGTATATTTCATTCGGCATGGTGAAAGTACCAGCAATGAACGCAATATTTTTGCAGGTGTATTAGATGTAGATTTGACTGCATTTGGTAGATTGCAAGCGCGTCAAGCAGGTTCTGACCTCAAGAAAAAAGGTATGAAATTCGATGCAGTATATGTCTCTCACATGAGACGCGCACGACAAACTTGTGAAATTGCACTTGCTGAAAGTCAGGCTTTGAAATCCTCTGATGTTCCGATTCAAATTGACCATCGAATTAGCGAAAAATCTTTTGGGATTTTTGCCGGTCGTAATTTGAATTTGCTGCGTCTAGCTTTGGGCTATGAAGGCTTCGAGGAAATGTTGCATTCACATAACGAAGCACCTCCGGCTGGCGAGAAAATTGCACAAGTTTATCACCGCGCTGCAAGTTTTTACCAAGAGCGAATCGTACCACATTTAGAACGGGGTGAAACTGTTCTGGTGGTGTGCCACCAATATGTATTAGAGCCTTTAGCACTTTATTTAAGTGATTTACCACCAACTGCTTATAAACATCTGAAACTTCCTAATGGTAAAGCTCTCAGTCAAGAGGAGTTAGTCAAGTTTCGTGATAAGGAATCCGGTGGTGCAGCTTCTGTGCGTAAACAGATCAATGATCTGTCAATTATGTGGGCAATTTTTCTCTATGCTGCTGCCTTCTTACTAGGATGCTTGGTAAGGGCGTTAAGTGCCTCCACAGGGGGAATGCCATCAGAACTATTTCGAGGAATAATTGTTGTTTGTCTGGCTGCTTCAACCTTTTATACTTACCTGGATATTGACTTTGCAGCGAGTAAACGCAAAGTAACTTCAACTGTGAAGTATATAGTCTACGGGTGGATGTTAGTAAGATGGATAGTTGGGCTATTTTTAATATTTTCGGGAATATTGTATCAAAGCCCAGGGGATTTGTACAAAGTTATGTGGGTGCTGTTTTTGATGGTTCCACCAGCCCTTACTTCCCCTGTTTTATCGGTACTTTGGGGCGGTAATCTTTATCCTTCGGCTATCTTATCCAGGACTTTATCAATCATCACTCCAGTTGCACTAGTTGTGACATTTGGCTTGGCAAAACAACTACCAATTAACAATTCAAGCCTGATATTTTTCGGGATTATTCTCATTGTTGGTCTGGCAATACCGGGCGCTTTAGCCCAATTTTGGCGTGATAAATCTCCTGTTGAATCAAACCACCACAGCAAGAACTGGAAATTTATTGGAGTGCTTGCTGTCGCATTAATGGCTTTGGCAACTGGGTTTCAGTTTACTCCATCAACATTCATTTCCGACTTATTTTCATCAACAGATCCGAACCGTTCACTAGCCTGTTTGCAACAACTAGCAGTGGCAACATTAGTTTTTATCTTAATCCGCATCTCTGCCGTATTAACTTCAGTTTTAACAACAGGCAAGCTGAATAAGGCAGAAGCTAGAGATGCTTATATCCTGCTTGTTAATCCCAACTTTTTCCTTTGGGCATCTCTTTTCTTGGGAGTTAGTGCAACTGCAAATCCAGAAGCTGTAAGATATGCAATTTTTTGGGCAGCACTGGGGTTCTTCTCCATACCACTCATCGAGCAGATATTGTTTATGAATTCATTTGGTAATGAATTATTGAGAGAAACTTTACGCTCTTCGAGAATGGCAACAGAAGATATCAGAAAGCTTTTCCTGGAATTGGATACAGATGGAAGTAAAGCACTTGATAGAGGCGAAATTATGGAGCTTTTAGGTCGCATAGAAGATATGACAACAGGTGAACGTAGCTCACAAGAAGTCAGGAGATATATAACTGATTATCTGTTCAATACTCTAGATGCAGATAAAAGTGGAACAGTTGATTTGCAAGAGTTAGAAGAGTATGTATCAACCTATGGGTTAGTTGCTAACCTTAATGTTGTCTCTGGTGCTGCATCCCCAGTTTCATTAGGGACTTAATACAGTAATCAAAAAAATTCAAAAATATCAAGTTATTGTATTAGCTTCTTTCAAGTAATTAAAAGTAAAAACCTTAAGTATATATTTATATAGTTTTAATATTTTACTTTTAATTTTTGACATATCTACAAAGTTAAAAAAAAGAAAAAAGTATGACGTTAAACATTGAAATCTTAGAGCAAAGTTTTGAGAAAGTTAAACCTCGCGCTAATGAATTTGCAGCCAGCTTCTACGATAATCTTTTTCAAGCTCACCCAGAGGTGAAACCGTTATTTGCCAATACTGATATGGTAAATCAACAAAAAAAGCTTTTAAATTCCCTGGTTTTGGTAGTAGAAAATCTCCGCAACCCAGAAGCTTTGGGCCCAGTTCTTAATGCTTTAGGAGGTAGACACGTCGGTTATGGAGCTATTCCCAATTATTATGAACCAGTTGGAGAAGCACTGCTGTTGACGTTTGAACAATATCTTAGTGAAGATTGGACTTTTGAAGTCAAAAAAGCTTGGCTAGATGCTTTTACAGCTATTACTGCATTGATGTTAAAAGGTGCAGGTGTAGATAATGTACCAACAACAAATAAGTCAGAACAACAAGCAGCACAAGCAACTACAATACCAATTGAGCAAAAAATTGAGGAAATTCCACAAGTAGAAGTAGCAGAGCAAGTATTAACAGAAATACCAGAAGAAGAATCTTCAGAGTTACCTGTAGAAATATTAGTAAACAGTTTTGAAAAAATCAAACCTCGTGCTGATGAATTTGCAGCCAGTTTCTACGATAATCTTTTTCAAGCTCACCCAGAGGTGAAACCGCTATTTACCCATACTGATATGGGAACTCAAGAAAAAAAGCTGATAAATTCCCTGGTTTTGGTAGTAGAAAATCTCCGCAACCCAGAAGCTTTAGGGCCAGTTCTCAACGCTCTGGGAGGTAGACACGTCGGCTATGGAGCTATTCCCAAATACTATAGACCAGTAGGAGAAGCACTGCTGTTGGCGTTTGAGCAGTATCTTGGTGAAGATTGGACTCCTGAAGTTAAAAAAGCTTGGTTAAATGCTTATAGAGCTATTACAACCTTGATGTTAAAAGGTGCGGGAGAAGAATCTTCACCTCAAGTTGTCCAAGCTGAGAAACCTGCTGTTTTACCAAAACCTGTCCAAGCGGAGAAACCTGTTATTGTATCAAAACCTGCAACATTAAAAACCGAAATTCAAAAAGAATCTCAGCTATTTCAGCCCTCAGCAGAGCTAGAGAAAAAATCTCTGATATCTATTCAGTTAGATGGTGAAGTTTTAAAAGAAATTATCACTAATTTTACTGCTAATTATCAGAAGTTTCAGACCAAAATATCTGAACAGCCATTCAGTGAAGTCCTCAAACAACTTCCTGCTAAACTTATTGATGCTTTCTGGATAGCACCAGTATGGTTAGTCGCTGTAGCTTCGGCAGTTATCTTTACTGTAGTTCTTGTAATTGTCGATGACAACTCTTTACTAGCAGAAGTTTTGGGTGCTGCTGATACTATCAGTCTGGTGGTGGCGCTAGTTCTATTCATTAAAGAAGCTCCAGATCGCAGAAAACAATTTCATTATCAAGCCTGGAGTACGGTTGATGCAGCACACGATGTTAAAGTTAGTTATGCGAGAATTTTGGCACTGCAAGATTTGAATGAGGATGGTGTTTCTCTGAGAGGTTTGGATGCTCCTGGTGCGGAGTTGGTAGATATTAATCTTCCTCATGCCAATTTGAGTAAAGCCAATTTAATGGAAAGCGATTTTACAAATGCTAATTTGAGCTATGCCAATTTAGATAATGCTAATCTCAGTCAGGTTAAACTTAGTGGTGCAGATTTGAGTCATGCAAAACTGGGTTTTGCTCGCTTGACTAAGGCTAATCTTAATAGTGCCAATCTGAGTAATGCTAATTTGATTTGTGCAGATTTGAGTAATGCAAACCTGAGTGGTGCAAATTTGAGAGATGCTAGTTTAAGTGGTGCGAACCTAGCGGGAGCTTACCTAACTGGTGCTAATCTCAAAAATGCTAAAGTCAGCGATTATGAACTGAGTAGTGCTTTCCTAGAAGGTGCGATTATGCCTGATGGCTCAAAGTATAAGTCTCTGGAAGATAGGACTAAAAATAAATAAATTTATGTCCTATATTAACAATCTTTTGGAATACAAAAACAATCTTAAATCCCAGCATACCCTGGGCATCATGCTGCTGATGGCCGTAACTATTTTTTGGGGTACAACCTTTCCTCTTGTTAAACAAACAATCGTTAGCCTTTCTCCCGGAACGCTGATCGCCATTCGTTGTGCCTTAGCAGCACTAGCTTTTGCTGTGCATTTGCGTGACTTGAATATGCGATCGCTCCGCGATGGGACAAATTTGGGACTGCTGCTGTTTGCCTCTTTAGCAACCCAGGGAATCGCGCTTGAGACTATCTCTGCTAACCGATCAGCATTCATAGCGAGCATGAATCTCATCCTAGTCCCATTGACAGAATAATTACTAATTCGTAATTCGTAATTCGTAATTCGTAATTAAAGGTTACAGAGCAACTAACTTTAGTTATGGAGATGCAAAAATTGGCGTTGCGGAATCCATGTATGAAAATGATTTTTGATGATTTCCAAATACTTGTATAAGCTTTAAATTTTGCGTCTCAATACCCGGATTTATACTTCCAATCAGCAACGCCGTAATCAGTTGATGTTCTAACTACCTTGGCGATTGCTATAAAACCTAAAAACTTTTTGGGTTTTTAGGCTTTAATGTCTTTTAAATCGGGGCTGAAAGTAGTTATATCATGTCTGCCTAATCACTTGCGATATAAATTGTTTGTGCAGATGTTTGTGCAGAAATTCAAAAATTCTCTTTCCCCTTGCCCCCCTGCTGCCTTAATGATAAGTATTCAACTGGACATGATATTAAAGGGGTTTAGTGACGCTTTGCGATCGCATCTACCACACTTTCAAAAATGAGCAGAGAGTTTTCCACCATTGTATTCAGGGTATCGAGCAGGGGATTAATTTCGCAGATTTCCCAACAACATACCCATAGACATCTCCAGAAATGAAATATGCGTACGTTGCTTTTAGGGCAGGGAGCAGGGGAAAAAGTCGTTTTGATTCTGTGAATTTGGGTAATTTATTTTTTGGCGTTTTCTAAAAGAAAAATTTGATTTGTAAAACTTCCATGCAATCCATAGGGAATATGGTGTTTAAGGTGTAGTTTTGCAATTACACCTTTTTGAAAATCTTGAGCATCTAAAATCACCACATCTGAACGATGATATTCTGCATCATAAACTAAAGCTATTACCCAACCATCATCTTCTTGTTGAGCATTTGGACGAGGTACAAAAATCGGTTCACCTACAAAACCGCGAGGTGCAAAACTCCACATTTGTTGTTGTTGTGACTCTAAATCAAGCTTTAAAATCCCTTGTAAAGGTGCATTTCCAGTTTCTGCATGAGCCGCACCACAGTATAAATAACGATATTGTCTGCCGACATTATTTGGGTGGATAGTGGGAAACTCACAACAACGGCTATCTATTAACTGAGGTTCTACTTTATTGTCTTGTAGGTTGAGATGAAAACGCCAAAGTTTTCCCGGTGAATTAGCATCAAAATCTGTTTGCCGATAATCGCTTTCAGGTTCAACTTCTGTTAAAGATTCGTAACAGATGGAATCAATGATAATTTTATTTTCCACTTCAAAAGCATTGACATGGTGGAAAATAAAACCAGCTTGAGTTTCGAGGATTTTTACACCTTTTGCTTCTGCTTCCGGGGTACGGGGAATAACTATAATCCGAGTTGGTTTATTTTTTAGTAACTTAATACATTGTCCTGCACTTGATATTCCTAAAGCAAAAGGTATGGGATTGAAATTAACAGGATTTTGAAAAAAGATGCAGTAATTAGGAGTAATGACAAAATCATGAATGAAGCAGAAACCCGGAACACTATAAGTTTTTTTTCTGATGATTTTACCGTCTGGGTTTAATTCAAAAATGGTGATTGTCGTAGTTAATCCTGGCTTGATAGCAAAATTGACTAAGCAAGGTGCGCCGTTATCTTGGGTGCAACTGGGGTCAATTCGAGGATGAGCGCTAAAGGCTTCACCTGTAGATAAAACCCCATTAAAATATTCGTTTCCTAATGTTTCTAAAGTTTGGGGATTAAGTCGATAAGGTTCTGCTGCTTCCCACAACGCTAAAAGTTTATCACCCCAGTAAAGAACATTAGTATTGGCAATATGTTTAATTTTAAAATCGAAGATATTAGCTAACCAACCTCCGGATTTTTGTGTACCAAAAACACCACGATAAAGGATTTTACCTGCTTTCTTTTCTTCTAAATAGCCAGTAGTTTGAACAAACCGGTTGCGAAAATGGGCGCGGCCATTAGTAAAAGTAATCCGGCTAATCATGCCATCACCATCAAAAGGATGATGTAGGCGTTGTCCGTTAATGTCTAATAAACCTGGTCCATTTCTAAATAATGTTCCTTGTAATTCTGGAGGAATTTCTCCTTCTATATCCTCAATCCAATAATCAAGTTCTTCGGTGAGAGATTCATATCCTCCTTGCCAATCTTCACGAGTATAGGATTTTGGTAAAGGTTGAGTTTCTTGAGTTGGTAATGTCTGCATATGTTTTTGATTTGATAGATGCAATAAAGCTTGTTTGCGTGGACATCAATTATTAACTGAAGTTGCTGGCAATGTTGCCATTTCAGATTCCTCTTGTTCAACGGGTAGCCAGTTGAGGAATGGAAGAGGTAACAAAGCACTGAGATTAGTAATTATTACTAACAACCATAGGGCATCAAAGTTAGTATCAGTGATTCCTAAGCATTGCATAGATAATGCTCCAAGCTCTTTGGAAATAGCGCCTCCTAAATTAAAGATGGACATTAAGAGTGCAAATAATGTGGCTTCGATTCCCAAGGGACAGATTCTAGCGGCTAAAACCATCACGGGCATAAATGCAATTTGTCCCATGACTGCGAGAATTAAGCTATCACCTAAACTGAACCATTTGTCATCTATTCCTAATGTTCTATTTGTGTGAGTTACTAACAGGAGCATTGTCATTCTTAATATTGCGGAAATGAGGATACTCCAACCACAAATTACACGAAAGGGAACACTTTTAAGAAAACGTTGAAAGATCCAAATGCCAATTAATGAGGCTAAACTTGTAACGAGATTAACTCTGCCTAAAAATTCTGGTTTAAAGTGCAGTTCATTGGTGAAGAAGAAGAAAAAAGCTGAGTCTCCACTGGGTGTAGATTGCCAAAGAAATATAAATGCTGTGGGTAGCCAAATTCCTTTTTGGGTAAAGGCTTGGCGCACTTGAATGATTTGATTTTTGACGTTGAGAAAGTTGGTGTGATGATTTTCTGACTCAACTTTGCTGATTGGTGTTTCTGCAATTAACCACGCTGCCGCTGAAATAATGAGGGGGAATCCAGCGGTAAATAAAAATACGGTGCGGGTAGTGAAGTGTTCTAACAGTAAGCCACTAAAGTAGGCTGTTATTAAACCCCCAAGGGCAGTAGCACCCCAGCACAGGGATTGGAGAGAACCGGCTTTAGCTTGGGTTTCTAGTCTAGCTCGTTCGACAATGAGGGAGTCAACTATGACATCACTGAAGGCGGCAGAAAGGGAACTCAGAGCGATCGCTATTGTTGCCCCTAAGCTAGTATGAACTACAGTACTCAAACTCACCCAAGCCGCAGTGCCCAATATTCCTGATGACACCAAATACGGACGGCGGCGGTAGCCAAAGATGGGCAACCCATCGGAAATAAAGCCAAATACGGGCTTAATCATCCACGGTAGGGCGACTATTCCCAACAGCGCTGATACCTCAACTGGACTCAGATGCAATTCATCTTTGAGGAAGAAACTGACGGCTAGACGCGCTAACCCTAAGATGCCTTGAACAAAGTAGACTGCAAGAATGGCAATTAACTCCGGCTTAGGTTCGTTACCGAAGAGAATGGATTTGGTTACTGAGTCTTTGACTTTTGACAAGCCAGAGGAGTCAATCAGCATTTGATAAATATTTTTTAAGTTTTATCTACTTTTCTATCATAACGAGATACGGATGAGGTTATCAGCTATCTTGGTAACAAACTTTTTTGGATTGCTCAAAGCATAGCGCCAGCATCACCTACATGACACTTGCGCTAAATCTCGGCTGATTGTGTTTTGACCGGTAAATATAGCAGATTGCAGATCAAGGAGGTACAGAATCAAAATTGAAACCTAGACAGCAAGACAGTTTTACTCCTGACTCCTGACTCCTGACTCCTGCTATAAATTCAGGACGATGCTAGGTCAACAGTCTGCTGGGTAAGCACTCCGGTTGTATTACGGGTTTCTGAATTAGACAAACGATTAATGCTTAACAGTGGAACTTCTTGTCGGCATGATAGGCAAAACCAATATAGTTCGCCAGAACGAACATGACGCAAAATGGAACCACCGCAGCAGGGGCAGATATTAGCTCTCTTATTCATACCAATTTCCTCTTCAAAAAAATTATTGTCGAAATCAGGCAAAAAAATTTTGATTAAACCCCAATGAATCAGTTGCTTCCAGCATCAACTACTCGGCGAGAGCAATGTACAGCAGAATATGGCTTACGCCACGCTACGCTATCAGAAGTCAGGAGTAAAACCCCATTGATACATGATTTTTGGTAAAAATTTTGTACCTCCTCCAACCTGCAATCTGCTGTAAATGACATATAATCTCTTTTCTAAAAAGATGTTTTAAGAGTATCCTTATTAACATCAAAACCCTGAAGACTTAGCCCCTAACCCCTTTCCGGCAAGGAAAAGAGAACAGAAAATAGTAATCTCAAAGCTTCTCGGCTTGTGGGGGAGAGGAAAGACAGCGGGAAGCCGCTGAGTGCTACGCGAACAGGTCTATGGAGAGTTTTTTTTGCTAAACTTGATGACTTTTTCAAACATCCTCTAATAAAAAGGATCATAAAAATGCTAATTATTGCAGTTATTAAGTAATAGCTAAAAACCAACAGCACTCTTAAACTATAACCGAGTATTTCGGATTTTCATCTACCTTGGGGATCATAATCAATTAAAATATAATGTAGTCTAGCTGACAAATTTAGCGATTTTGTAGCTGGGCATACTAAATTACAAATTAAAGCAATTATTTATCGCCTGTTTTTGACGGATAAAGAAACGGAGTGTAACAATTATCAAGGGTTTTTGGTTACAAGGAATTTACATTTTTTATAATTCTTAATCTTAGTAGCTCGACACAATTAAACCTCACTATGTAAAGAAAGATGAATGAGCGTTAAATCCTCTTCTCTACTTTCGCCTACCTGATCCCAAACATAAATATTCAAACCCACTTACTTAATTGTCACACTGGTAACTAATGAAAATCGCTACTTGGAATGTGAATTCGATTCGTATACGCTTAGAACAGGTGATTGATTGGTTAAATCAAAATCCTGTTGATGTCTTATGTTTGCAAGAAACGAAAGTTATAGATAAAGACTTTCCGATTTTAGCTTTTGAAAAAATAGGCTATTACCCTTATATTTACGGGCAGAAATCTTATAACGGCGTTGCTATCATTAGCCGTCAACCTTTAGAAGATGTGAGTATGGGTTTCACAGCAATTCTACCAGAGATAGAACCAGAATGGGAGGAGCAAAAGCGGGTGATAACCGGCGTGATTGATGGAGTTCGCATTATCAATCTTTATGTTCCCAACGGTTCATCTGTGGGAAGTGATAAATATGAATACAAGCTGGGTTGGTTAAAAATCCTGCGGGAATATTTGCAGGTGTTGTTGTTGTCAAATCCTGCTATTTCTATGTGTGGTGATTTTAATATCGCTTTGGAAGATATAGATATTCACGACAAAGTAAAGATAGAAAATCACATTATGGCATCTGAACCAGAACGCCAAGCTTTACGAGATATTCTTTCTCTGGGTTTTGCGGATGCTTTTCGGAAGTTTAACAGCGAAAAAGGACATTATAGTTGGTGGGATTATCGTACTGCTGCTTTCAAGCGTAATTTAGGCTGGCGGATTGATCATCATTATCTCACATCGGTTTTGTGCGATCGCGCTCAAAGTTGCATTATTGATGTTGCACCAAGGAAATTAGAACAGCCTAGCGATCATACACCAGTGATTGTGGAGTTTTAGAACAAACCCGTCCGGAACTCAAGTTCCGGTCTAAAAGCTAAAGTGCGTTAAAACGCACTCTGGTTAACTCAAAATCAAAAATTATCCTATTGATGCCAAAATAGTCGGTTTTAACCGACTTTAGCTTTTAGACAGGGAATTTATTCCCTGGCTTTAAGGAACATCGATTTACATTAAGTAGCTAAAACATTCGGGATTATTTACGATGATGAAACCTATGTACTTGGGCTACCTGTAAAAAATTTCGCTGGGTTAGAAGCTATTGAATGGTTCAATTCATTGTTTGAGCGATGTGATCCGTATACAATGCAAAGGTTAACTAATGCACAACCGCAACCTCGACCCAAAATGTAGAACTTATTACGATTCCCACTCACTGACTAACTCGCTGGCTTCACCAGGATAAAAGCAATCATCTAATATTTCTATCGAACTATAAGGACAATCAGAAGGAAAAGTGCGACTAGGTAAATCTGTTTCCCTAACAGCTAATTCCACACCTTTCAAATAAGCTTTACCAAGCGCCTCTTCCAAATAGGATTTCAAGCTAGGATTTTCTTCCAGTAATTCAATAGTATCTAAGCGTTGAATGCGAAGGGTTGCTAACCAATTACGACTGCGGTGTTGTGGTTGAAATTGCCATTTTAGTAAATGTCCCATTAAAATGCTTAACCGATTTTGCAGTTCTTGGCGTTGCTGTTTTCCCAAAGATTCAACTTCCTCAATCAAATTTTGCAAGTCAATTTGACTCCATTGATGGTTACGGAGTAAAGAAACTTGTTCTTGTGTCCAAGCATAAAAGTCATTTGTGTAAAGACTAGATATAGGTATTGTGATCTTTGGGTTTGTTTCTGGTATCTGCATCAGTTTTGTTTAACCCCAACGTTTTCATTCTAGATCCTCATCTTCATCCTGTTAATCCTTAAATCCTGGAAATCCTGATTCTGACAAAATAGTGATTAAACTTAACTAGAGGAATAGCCCATACTCAAATCCAAAAGCTATGATTCTAGTCACTGGAGCAACCGTCGGAATTGGTCGCCGCGTCGTGCGACTCTTACGCCAACAACAGCAGCCTGTGCGTTCGTTTGTCCGCTTGACTTCCCATTACAGCGAGTTAGAACACCGGGGTTCTGACATCTTCATTGGTGATTTGCGACGACAACAGGACATTGAGAAAGCTTGTCGAGGAGCAAAATATATTATCAGCGCTCATGGTTCCGGGAATGATGCTCTATCTTTAGATTATCGCGCTAATATTGAACTCATTGATCAGGCTAAAGTCCAGGGTGTTGAACATTTTGTCTTTATATCCGTTTTAGGTGCTGACAGAGGATATGAAGATGCTCCCGTGTTCAAAGCCAAACGAGCCGTAGAGAGATATCTGCAAAGTAGTGGCTTAGATTACACTATTTTACGCCCTGCTGGATTAGCATCAAACTTGCTACCACTGGCGGAATGGTTTCGAGAAACGGGTTTGTATCTACTTATCGGTGATCCTAAAAACCGCACATCTATTGTTAGCACCGATGATTTAGCCAGGATAGTTGTAGATTCTTTGACCGTTGCAGATGCTTGTAACCAAATTTTACCTGTAGGAGGTGCGGAAATTTTATTGCGAGAGGATATTCCCAGAATTTTTAGTCGCATCTTTAACAAAGAACCGATAGTCATAAACGTTCCTCTGTTTGCTGTTGATAGCTTCCGGAGTGCATTAGGTTTATTTAACTCCTCAGCACAAACAAGTTTAGGAACTTTTCGCACTTTATTAGCTAATGAATTTTTCTGTACATTAGAAGAAACCGCCAATTTAGAAAGGATATTTAACTTTCGATTGGAAACATTAGAAAACTTTTTGCGCCGTTATTTAGAAATTTAGAAAATAGTCATTAGTCATTGGTCATTAGCAATTAAACAAATGACTAATCACTAATGACTGATAACAAAGGACAAAAATTATGAAATTTTCTCTAGCTGCAAATGCTGTTCAAGCACGTCAAACAAAAGAGAGATTTGCAAAACCAGAAGAACAATTATCTTATGAATTGGGTAAAGCTGTACAGGAATTACCTCCACTTTATACAAGATTATTAGCGGGAACAATTAGCATTGTTATATTTGGGGCAATTTCCTGGGCGCATTTTTCAGAAATTGATGAAGTAGCGACAGCACCAGGAGAATTAATTGCTTCCACTCAAGTCAGACCGGTGACATCTTTAGGTAATGGCTCTATTTTAGCAGTGAAAGTGAAAGAAGGCGATCGCGTCACCAAAGATCAAGTTTTAATTGAACGTGATCCTAATTTACAACAAACTGATGTGAACCGACTGGCTAAAGCTAGTAAATTAATTGAGGAAGATTTACAACGATTAGAAGCAGAACGTACTGGGGGAAAGATTGGGGGGACAAAATTGCAAGATGAATTATTAAATTCCCGTTTGTTAGACTACAACGCCAAACAAGCCGCAGCGGAAGCAGAAGCACAACGCCAACTTTCAATTATTAATCAAGCCAAAGTCCGTTTGACTCGGTTACAAGAAAATTTAGCAAACGCCAAAACCAGTGTTATTAATGCTCAAACTAACTTAGTTAATGCCAAAAGTATCCGTGTTAAAGTTGAAAATAGTTTAAGCATTGCTCAACAAAGAGAAAAAAATCTCCGCACTCTATTAAATCCTGGTGCAGTTCCTAGAGTTGATTATCTAGACGCGCAAGAAAGATTAAATCGTGCCAATACAGATATTATTAAAAGTTCAGATGAAGTCACTAATACTCAAAATAGGTTAACAGAAGCACAAGACAAAGTTACCTCTTTAGAAAAAGATATATCTGCTCAAATTCAAGAAATTAAACAAGTTGAACAGACCTATCAAGCTGCACGTAATCAAGGTTTACGTTTAACATCCGAACGCCAAAGTGAAATTCTTACCCAAATCAACAAGCGTAAAGAAGAATTAACCAATGTTGCCGGTCAATTAGAACAAGCGAAAAAGCAAAAAGACGGAGAAACAATTAAAGCACCTGTAGCGGGGACAATTTACAAAATTAAAGCTACTAAAGGACCAGTTCAATCTGGTGAAGAATTATTATCAATTGTCCCAGAAGGGGAAGAAATGCTTTTAGAAGTAAAAGTCCTTAACCGAGATATTGGTTTTATTCGTCAGGGGATGAAAGCAAAGGTGAAATTAGCAACTTTCCCTTTTCAAGAATTTGGAGTTGTTGATGGTGAAGTTATGCAAATCAGTCCCAATGCAATTGTCGATAAAGAATTGGGATTAATTTTTCCAACGCAAATTAAGTTAAGCAAACACTCAATTAATCTCCGAGGTCAAGAGGTAGAATTTACTCCGGGTATGGCTGCAAATGCAGAAATTGTGACTAGGAAGAAGTCGGTTTTGACGTTTATTGTTGAGCCAATTACCCGCAGGTTTAGTGAAGCATTTTCTGTGAGGTAATTAGAGTATAGATGATTTTAGTTACCTGGGCTAGGGAATAAATTACTGGTAAACGGTAATGGTATATAAGTAGTGATTTTAGAGTCTGTAAGCTTTGATATCTCGTTCTAATTTCACTACATATTTATCATTAACAGAAAATTTTCTTTTGCCTAGAGTAATGGAAAAGAGTTATCATATTGGGCTATTGTAAATGTACTTGATAAGTTTAATAACTTCATCTCCAGTAAGGAAACCCTGCATTGTTTAAGCGATCGCCTTTAACCCATCCTATTTTTTTAAAATCTTCCCACAGCCATTGATATACTCGTTCAGTTACAGGGTTAGTCCCTAGCCATGTAAATCGATGAAATGGAGTTTCTTTAAGTCCTTGAGGAAATAGAGCAGTTTGCGAAAATGAAGAGGGTAGAGAACTCTCATTTTCAATTAATTTAAAATCTACATAACTTTTTTGATTTTTAGATAAAGATTCCCAATGCCAACTCATACTAATTGAATCAGCAGAATTTTTAGGTGGAACAATATAACCAACAAGTCGAGCAGGTAAAATTGATGCTAACTTTAATTTTGGAACAAATTTGATAAATAAAGAATTAACTAATTGCTCATAACTTTCAATTGATTGCTGAAAAATTTCTGTTGTATAATTTAATAAGATTTCATCAGAAATATTAGAGCGACTTTTATATACTTGAATAGAAGGAGAAAAAATTAAATGAGTTTGACCTTTATCACTACAAGCTTCTATCTCAATTCTTAACTGGTTTAAATAGTGTTTATTCATTGAGGAAAACTGGTTTTGATTAACTTTAGATAAGCAGTTTTCAATCTCGTCTAAAGCAATTGGATCATAATATTCATTTCGGTATGGGTAGGAGTTTATTAGATGTTTCCGAGTTAAATAAATAGCTGCGTGCCAACTAGCTTCAAGAGAAAGATATCCTGATGAAACAGGAAGCGAACGTTCTTGTAACAATTTTGATAATTTCTCAATAATATAATCAAAAGTATACTGCCAAGCGGTAGATACATTGGGTTTAATCAAGGATGATCGAGATTGAAAATGACTCCAACCTAATTCAAAAAGTGCATTTATATCTGAAAAATCACAAGTATAATTATAGTCAACAATTTTGGTAGCTTCTGAAGGTAATTCAACAATATTTTCTTGAATATTATCTCCAAAATACCAACCTGTTACAAGGGAAAATCGATTTGGATTATTTATTAATATTTGTTCAGAGAGAATAGCACCAGAATTAGGTAGCTTATTGATCAGATTATCTATGAAACTGCTGCTATTTTTTTCAACCAAAGCAACACCTAAAACTGGTAAATTACCATCTACTCTTAGAGGCATTAATAATTTGGCTAATTTATCTAGTCCATTACACCAAGATTGACTGGCTATATAAACTTGCTTTCCCCATTCTAATGCTGATAATGGTGAAGTTGGAGGAAAGTTCCAATTTAATAATCCTTTTTGTAAAATCTCGGTAATACAGATAGTATTTTTAGTTGCAATATACCCAATTTTTAAAGCTACTGCTTCCATTAAATTAGTCTGTGTTAATTCAACTAATTTACTTTGAAAAAACTCTCTAATTAATTCATGGAGTTTATAAGTCTCTTTTCCTTCACGTTGCAGTAAATGTAGATATACTAGAAATTCATCTCTAGCTTCTTCTAAATTTTCTGGATCTTGCTCAGGAAAACACTGCTCTATCAACTGCCAATAAATAGGTACTAAATCAAATATACACAAAAATAAACTTAACTCCTTGGCTGTAGAATTTAATTCTTGCCAACTCAAATCAAAAGCAGCCGCGACTCCCAATTCATACCTCATATCTGAAGTTAAATTTTCTGATTTTTGTAATGCTTGTTGCTTCAGACCTTTTGCTTCTAAACGTTGTAACATTTCTGCCAGGGATAAATATGGTTTGCGTTCCAGGTAGCGTCCTACTAACTCCAAGCCTAATGGTAAGCAACCTAAAAATTGACAGATTTTTTTAGCAATACTGTATTCATTTTGTATTCTTTCTTTAGTAATAAATGACTCTAATAAAATAAGGGCTGTATCTAGTTCTAATACTTTTAACTCTATCCTTTGATTAGATTGCAATAATTGTAATTGTGTAGTTATCAACACTCGGAAATGAGGATTTACTGAAGGAAGATAAGATTTAATATGTCCATAGTTATTAACATCATCTAATACAATTAAAACATTCCCCTCGTGCCAATTTTGCCAACACCAACTTACTTGATTATCTAAACCTTTAATATGTTCAGGAATCTTTAAACCTAAATTGTTTTGAGCAAAATTAACAATTTGTTCACCGATATTCTCATCTCTTGCTCGTAACCAACAAACACCACCGGGATATGTTCCTTGTTCCCAATAATGTGAGGCATATTGCAAGGCTAATTCGGTTTTACCTACACCACCCATACCAGCAATAGCGGTAATTGCAACTCGTTCTTTTTGTTGTAATTTTTCGTGCAAGTCTGTCAGTGCTGTTTCTCGTCCCACAAATTTAATTACACTACTGCGGGGAAGATTTTGGGGAGTAATTGACTTTTTAAACGGATTTTCACTATACCTATCACCATCCCCAGTTTGATAGAAATAATATGTTGGTAATTGTGTTGTTACTTGTTGTTTATTTAAACTTGCAAATTGCTGTTTAACTTTATCAGCTACACTCAGCATATCGGGAGGCCAAATATCTGGCGGTTCTTGTCCTAAAGCTTCCCTGACGGCTTGGGAAAAATACCCTGTTTTTTCTGGGGAATTAACTATAGCTTTTTCTCCCTCTCTTGTAGCTAGTAAAATAAATTGCTTAATATCGGGTTTCCGGTCTCCTCTTGGAAAGGTCTTACCTCCAATATCAATTAATTCATTTCTTTGAGACTCTCGAATGTAATTAGCACAAGCATCAATAATATAGATATGTTGTTGGATTTTAGACCTTGAATTTAGAAAATCCTGTAAGGATTTAAAATCTATATTTCGCCAATTATCATTTACAGCATCAGCACATAATAATCTGCGAGTTCTTTCAAAATCAATTAAACCATGTCCTGCCCAAAAAATGTAAATTAAATCGCCTTCTTTTGGTAATAAAAATTCTGTAATGAGTTTATCAATATTAGCCTCAGTAGGATGATTATTTTGTGCGTTTAAGGTAGAAAATAAATGCTTATTTTCTTCTAAATAAGATAAACACAAACAAATATTATCCCTTGGTACACCGCACTGAATTAACCAAGTATAAAATTTCAGCGCGTCAATGGCTGGTCCCCCACCGTTCTTAACATTAAAATCTGGATTTTGATACTTCTCTATGCCAACAACTAGAGCATAAGTCCGCTCTGGTTTAGCGGTAAAATTCATCATGGTAGTCTGGGAATTATCGCTTTCCAAGTGGAGGTATTTGTCCAATATGCGCCATGTGCTTGGGGAAATGGTTGTTTATTATCTACCAGTACATCTTGCACTTGATTCGGGAAAACATTAGCACCAGTATAACTGAGAAAATCCCGTAAATCATAAATATTCAGCCACTGTGGGAAATGTGCGGGTAAAGGTTGACCAAATTCTAAACTGGGTAAAGCGTTAATTTCATATAAAAACGGCGCTTGAGAACCAACTGTAATTAATAATTCCACCTGCGGTAATTTCTCTTTCACCAGCAAGTCAACACAAGCGATACCACCTAAACTGTGACAGATTAAAACTACTGGTGGTTCAGCCTTGGCTATTGTTTCCCGAATAAAAGCGCGAATTTTTTCACCCCTGGCTTGATATAGCAAAATATCTCCAGGCATAGGCGATACTGAATTGGTAATTGCACCACGTCGGCGTTTTACCCAATTAGTACCAATTGGTTGTGCAAGTTGGGCAATTTTTTGTAATGTCCAATTCCCTAACCCTAATTCTGGTTCTGTTAAAGTCAGAGTCAGGCTTTCAACTAACTTATCCCGCAAATCTGCATCAGTAAGTATTAGCGGATACTTGTCTTCTTCCTGACTGTCAAATATTGCCTGAGCAATTATCGCTCTTGATATCGCTAAACACAAATCATAAAGGGAATCTGCTGCTGTTAGCAAAGCGAGGTTGTAGGATTCACTCTGAGTAACTTTTGCTAAAGCTACGACAAATTCCTCACTAATTCCCGCTGCTGCTAGTTGTGTTTGTAGTTCTGGCGTGGGATTGTAGCTTGTTAAAACTGATTGTATGCGATCGCTCGGTTGTTCACCAAAAGGATTTACACTTCCTTCTACTGGCTTGAGTGACAACACCCGCAACTCATACAAAGGGTCACGATACAATTGTTGCCAAAGGATAATTTCTGCGTTTTCTTCTTCATCACCTAACGCCAGTGTGGCATCATACAAAGGAATAGATGCACCTTGAGCATTTAACTTTATCCCTAAAGTGTCACCCCATAAACAAGGAAGCACTGTTAAATCAGAACGTTGGCTAAGTAGCTTTTGCTCAATTAACTTCAACGTTTCGTTATATTCCGCTTTTCTTACCCCAGTGCCGTGAATAAATATTATAGATGTCATTAGTAAATTTACACTTTTGCCGACAAATTACCCTCTATGTCATTATCGGCAAGAATGCTATTTTTGTCCAATTTGTTTATATATAAAAAACTAACAACTATTTTCAGATAAACTAACCAAATATAGCGTTTCCTAATCACATGAGGTACATCATAGTCCCCTCATCGCTTGCGGGGAGGGGGTTGGGGGTGGGGTTTTTGTACATCACTCAATCGAGAACCAAATAAAATAAATTAAACCCTCTATAGAGACATTTCAGCTAACGTCTCTACAGCATGGTTTCAATAGATGAAAACTTGTTTACTATACTATTTTTTCCATATCACTCTCACCATTCTCAGCAATAGTGTATTTAACCCCAGTGCTGTCATAATAACGCAATTCCCATTGATCATTATTCTCACCGTAATAACTGAAATTTGCTATCTTTTGCGTTCCCGTACCAGCATCACGAAACCGTAATTCTAAACTCTTTTCACCAACAGAAAGAACAACCTGCGGTAATTGGATAGTTGATTGCCCTTGTGAACCGAAGGGAAATAGTGAGCCTATATTTGGTAGTAGTGAACCTATCATATCTAGACGAAAAGGTAATAAGTCAATAGGAAATGGAAACGGCAGAGAAGGAGATGGATTTGAAGGCTGACTAGGCTCTGGAGTTGGTGTAGTATTGTTTGCCGTACTCGTGATAATTTCCCGTACTTGACTATCACTTAAGCTGCGGTTAGCGCTGAGTATAAGAGCCACTACCCCAGCAACATGAGGGGCTGCCATAGAAGTGCCATCATAAGTAGTATATTGATTATTTGGGACTGTAGAGTAAATATCTTTACCTGGAGCAGTAACGTATTTAATTTCTTGAGAACCAGAACGGTTAGAGAAGTCAGTGAAGTTATTATTTCTGTCTACTGCACCCACAGCAATTCCTGAATTGTAGGCATAGCGGGCAGGATAAGATGGTGTAGAGTCGCCATTATTTCCTGCGGCCATAACAACAATTACACCTTTGCTGCTGGCATATTCAATAGCTGATTTAAGGTCGTCATTAGAAGAATTACCTCCTAAACTCAGGTTAATTACATTAGCCCCATTATTGACAGCATAATAGATACCATTAGCAATATTTGAATAAGAACCTGAGCCATTTTTATCTAAAACTTTGACTGGCATAATTTTGGAATTATAGGCAATACCAGTCACACCAATACCGTTATTTTCCCCAGCAATAGTACCAGAAACATGAGTTCCATGACCATTATCATCTAAAACATTATTGCTGCTACTATCAAAGCTCCAACCTTGAAAATCATCAATATAGCCGTTGCCATCATCATCTATACCATTACCAGCAACTTCTTTATTATTTGTCCAAATATTGTTTTTTAAATCTTCATGGTTGTAGTCAACTCCAGTATCTAAAATCGCAACAATAATACCCTGTCCTGTGTGTCCATGTTCCCAAGCTGCTGGAGCATTTACCAAATCTGCACCCCAATTATTTCCACCCAAATCAGGAGCGTCTGCATAAGGACTTTCACCAGCGGCTCCACTTACTGCTTTGCCGGCATCTACTAAGCCATAGCCATTATTGGAATTATAGCTATTAGTTGTGGCAATAGTTTCTGTTGTTTCCTCTTTCGGCAAACTGCTACGATTACCCCAACTTAAGCTATTGTCAGCCGGCGTATTAAAGGTATCAATTGGGGAAATAGGAGTAAAATTGAATTCCTTTTTGGAGGAAAAATTATTAGTAATATCAAATGTCATGATAATTTTAACCTCACAAATAGTAGTCTTTTTGTAACAGCCTGATATTTTCAAACCTTTGTCTAGCAAAAGCTGGAAACTGCGAGTTATTAGTGTTTATCTGAAGTTACTATGAATTGACTAATATAAAAAGCTAATTTGATTACGAATTCAGTAAATTTAAAACAAGCAATCATGACAATTGCTAAGTCATGATTTAATAACTTAATTAAGAGCTTTATATAATAAAACAAAACTCAAATTTAGTAGTTCAAAAAATGTAAGTGAGTAGCATGGTAAAAATAAAGGTAAATAGATCCAAGAATAGGAATTAGGCTAAAACACTCTTCCCTCCTGCCTTAAACAGTAGAATACACCCAAATTAGCAACAGTGATAACTATAAATTAACTAGATTGTCGCCAACTAGCTGGGGGTTCGATATAATCAGGGAGACGAGTCGTGTAATCGCCCAATGTCATGATTATCTGTTCTGATTCTAAGTTTTTTGCACCAGTCAAAATCGCCCCAGTGAGATTAACATCACAAAGTTGAGCGCCAGATAAATTAGCACCCATCAAATTCGCCCAAGACAAGTCAGCTTGATCAAGAATAGCCCCACAAAGATTAGCTCCCATGAGATTAGCTTGTTGCAAATCTGCTTCTGTCAAACTAGCTTGACTGAGATTAGCAAAATAGATATCTGTTTCTTGTAATTTAGCAGAATTTAAATTTGCACCTTGCAGATTTGCACCATTAAGATTTGCACCTTGCAAATTAGCCGCAATTAAACCAGCTAAATGTAAATTAGTTTTCCCTAACTTTGCACCTTGCAAGTTAGCCAAAAACAACTTAGCACTAGAAAGGTTTGCAGCTTTCAAGTTTGCTTGTTGTAAATTAGCTTTATATAAGTTTGCAGCTTGTAAATTAGCTGAACGCAAACTTGCACCAAACAAATTAGCTGAAAGTAGGTTGACTGCATATAAGTTAGCCAAATTGAGGTTGGAACGGCTCAAATTCGCTCCTCGCAAACTAGCTTTAAATAAGTTAGCTTCATAGAGAATCGACCCTATAAGTTTAGCTCCATCCAATTCTGCTTCACTTAAATCTACTTCCCGTAAATTGGCTCCAGATAAATCAGAACCTCGCAAATCTACCCGTTGCAATTTTGCACCAGCTAAGTTTACCCGCCTGATATTAGTATTACTTAAATCCAGCTTTTGATTTTCTCGGTCTTGCTGAAAATTTCGTCTACCAATAACAGTTAAAGCCGCTTGAATATCGGTGCGAAGTTTGAAAGTTTCTGATGGAATATAAGAATCTACTGATTGTTGACGACGTACTCTATCTCGATGTTGACCTAAATCAATAGCCATGAAATCTTCTGGTTTTTGTTGTTTTCTCTCTACTTGTATGGGTGCATTTTCGCGGACAAAAGCAGTGAGAATTTCCATAATTGTCCAATGTTCTTGAGGGAAATCCTGAGCAATTCTTTCTAATGCATAAATTGCACCAGTCCGCGTTTCAACTTTGTCATGTCCTAACTGGGCAATTCCGCCAATAAAGCGTTCAGTAATTAATCTTTCTTGGGTGAGTTTGGTATTTTCAATGCCAATTTCTAGGGTTTTTTCCGCTGTAATGGCACTTTTTTGCATTGTTTGATTCCGCTTGGCTGCGTAATAAGCATTAAGCATGACAGCTAAACCAAGAAAAACTATTGCAGTTGTAGTTAATGCTTGATTTCTATCAGCTATTCGCTGCGGAAGTGATAACTTATCAATATTAGTAGATGCGAAGACAATCAGTATCAAGGACATAGCAACGATAACTATGATGGTGATAAACCAATTCAAAGTTGCGTCTGTCTTTTTAGCAGACATACCAGAAAGATGCTTCACAATAATGAGTTATTACTGAGATGATTGAAAAAAACAGTATAGCATTTAGCTTCAAAGTTGGATATGTAATATCGTGTTTGCTTGAATACTTATAATTAGGGAACCGCGCAGTGACAGGGGTACACGGAGAGTTTTTTGATCAGCAATTAACCGGACTTGATGTCAGAATAGGAATTAATTAACTCAGGATTAACTTTGGTACTAATTCGTGATAGTGAAAATAACTATACTCTGTAAAAAATTTTCTCAGCGTCTGAATAGTTACAATATCTTTCTATATAGAGATTCTTGCTGAGGTTGTGAACACCTTGTCGGTAGGGTTAGAAGGGGTAATTAACTGATAACGCTGATGCTACAGATACAGATAAATCACCAAACCACTTCTTAACCCAAAATCTGCTATCAAATAGGTGTTCATAATTCCTGACGGATAATTATATATCTACTCCTATATAGGAGTAGATGTCAATAGCTGGAAAGCAAAAATTTTAATTGTAAGATGCTAATGGCAAAATTTTAACAACCTGGTATATATTATTTCTTAAAAATTAAACTTAGCTTCTCTCAGGTTTGCACCATTAAGAATGGTATCATTCAAAATTGCATTTTGTAAACTAGCTAAATACAAATTAGCTCGATGCAAGTTAGCACCAGAGAGATTCGCACCGTTGAGATTTGCTGCACTGAGAATTGCCTCAGACAGATTGGCTAAATTGAGGTTTGCACCAGAAAGATTTGCTGCACTGAGGATTGCCCCTTCTAAATTTGCACCAGCAAGATTTGCATTCGATAAATTAGCTTGATAAAGGTTAGTTTTTCCTAGGTTTGCACCTGACAAATTTACCCCCCTCAAGTTTGCATAACTTAAGTCAATCTGCTCATTTTCTGGGTCTTTTGTGATATCTCTCCTCCCTATCACGGTAATAGCTGCTTGAATCACTTGCTCGATGTTTGTAGAAGAATTAATCATCTGTTCTTCTGGGGCAATAATGGGAGCTTGATTTCTTACAAAATGAGTCAGCATATCCATAATTATCCAGTGGTATTGCGGTTGGATTTTGGCGAGACGCTCTAAATCATTAATTGCAGATAGACTGGTTTCAATGGAATTATTCTCAAGTCTTGGTATGACATTCATTAAATACTGTTGATATGAGTTATTTTGTTGAGTATGTTTTAATCGTTCTTGAATTTCCAGCATCCACAGGATGATTTTTTTGAATGAGGCATTTTGAATTAATCCACTGAAATCGAGTAGCTTGGATGTGAAAAATAATACTTTCAAATTCATATTGATTATTAGCTCATAAAAATGGCCTCTAACCTCAACAACCTGTCCCTAACAATTGCCGAAGAGTAGAAATCTCCTAAGAGTAGAGGGAAAAGGAAAACATGAGTTTTAGCTAGAAAGGAACAAGAAACAGGAGAATCACAAAGCTTTACTCTTGTATAAAAGAGGTTTAGAGACAGGTAAAGAGTAATTTTTGTAACTTTCTAAACATTCTCTGATATCAAATATAATTGATGAACATAGAGAAAAATATGTTTAGCACATCTTGATCAGTTTTTGGTTGTGATCACTATTGCTTAGTATTCACTGACAATAGAGAACAATCATGATAAAATTTATTTATATTTAATTCCTAATCAAATTTACTTAAATCTGCAAATGCAGCCAAATTACCAGCCAACACTGAAAAGCCTAGTGCTGATTGGTGGCGGTCATAGTCATGCTATTATCTTGAGACTTTTAGGTAAAAAACCTCTGCCCGGAGTAAGTTTGACCTTAATTACTCCAGATCAATATACACCCTACTCTGGGATGTTACCAGGACATATTGCCGGATTTTACAATTATGCTGAATGTCATATTTTTTTACAGAATTTATGCAAATTTGCTCACGCAGAATTGTATCTTGATGAAGTAATTGGGCTGGATTTCAAAAATCACCAAGTGCTTTGTGTTAACCGACCTGCCGTAGATTTTGATATCCTGTCTATTGATATTGGCAGCACTCCCGCAAAATTATCTGTATCAGGTGCAGCAGAATATACAATTGCTGCTAAACCAGTGGCGCAACTTTTAGAACATTGGTATAAACTACAAAACACAGTTGTTAAAAATCCCCAAAAACAGCTAAGTATTGGGATTGTGGGTGGTGGTGCTGGTGGTGTGGAATTGGCATTATCAATGCAAGCAGGTTTACAGAGATTGGAAATTAAAAATCTGGAATTGCATTTATTCCAACGGAGTGGGAAATTAATGCCAAATCATCATTTATCAGTGCGACGAATTATGGAGGTAATTTTAATTAACAAAAATGTGAAATTGCATTTAAGTGAAACTGTGTGTCAAGTTGCACCAAGAGACGACAAGTTAGAAATTAAATGTGAATCGGGGTTAATAGTTGACTGTGATCAAGTCTTTTGGGTAACACAAGCATCAGCACCAGATTGGGTGAAAAATTCGGGTATTGGTACTGATGAACAAGGTTTTATTTTAGTTGATGATAATTTGCAATCTGTTACTCATTCCCATATTTTTGCAGCGGGTGATATTGCGACAATGAGAAATTATCACTTACCGAAAGCTGGTGTGTTTGCGGTGCGTCAAGGTAAACCGTTGTATGATAATTTGCGAAGGATGATTTTGGGTAAATCACTCAAACCCTATAAACCACAAAAAGAATATTTAAGTTTAATTAGTACAGGTGATGGACGCGCATTAGCCACGAGAGGGAATTTCACCTTACCACCCCATCAGCTATTGTGGCACTGGAAAGACTGTATTGATCGCCGTTTTATGGCACAATTTAGCAACCTAGTAGAAAAAAATGATAATTGCTGATTGCTGCCTCACTAGCATAATCCATAAAAATATCAAATCTACTTGGAAGCGTTACCTTTGCATGATGAAATAAAAATAATTCCCTAAGTAGATAACACTTAAACAATGAAAAGACCTGCTGCGCTGACAACTACATTCTTGGCTACTTGTACCCTGCTGCTGACAGCTTGCGGTGGTGGTGACACTAGAAATAATTCCATAACTAATACCCCTGGTACTGCGACAAGCAACAATACAACAAGCACTACATCTGGTGCTATCCCCATTGGTATCGCTTTTGCCCAAACTAGTAATGTTGCCTTACTTGGTCAAGAAGGACTTGCAGGTGTAAAAATCGCCCAAAAGTATTTTAATGATCAAGGTGGCGTTAATGGTACACCCATTAAATTAGTAATACAAGATACAGGTGGTGATGAAGCAGGAGCAATTAATGCTTTTCAAACTTTAATCAACAAAGATAAAGTCGTGGGTATTGTTGGACCAACTTTATCACAACAGGCTTTTAGTGCTGATCCCGTTGCTGACCGTGCTAAAGTTCCAGTAGTTGCAGGCTCGAATACTGCTAAAGGTATTCCTGAACTTGGTGACTATATTTCCCGTGTATCTGCACCCATTGCTACCGTTGCACCTAATGCAGTAAAAGCCGCATTCAAGCAAAATCCTAATATTAAAAAAGTTGCGATTTTTTACGCGCAAAATGATGCATTCAATAAATCAGAAACAGAAATTTTTCAAAAGACCGTTAAGGATACTGGACTAGAAATAGTTACAGTTCAAAAATTCCAAACTACTGACACTGATTTTCAAAACCAAGCAACTAATGCTATTAATTTAAAACCAGATTTAGTGATTATTTCTGGATTGACTGCTGATGGTGGAAACTTAGTTCGTCAATTACGAGAACTAGGTTATAAAGGTTTAATTATTGGTGGAAATGGTTTAAATACTTCAAACATATTACCTGTTTGTAAGGCTCTTTGTGATGGAGTAATTATTGCTCAAGCATACAGTCCAGAACATGATAATGACATTAACAAAATCTTTCGTAAAACTTATTTAGAACAATACAAGAAAGAACCACCTCAACTTAGCGCCCAAGCTTTTACGGCGTTACAGGTTTATGTGGAAGCACTCAAGGCTTTAGATAATAAAACTAAAGTTAATAAATTACAACTGCCACAGTTAAGAAATGAACTTAATAAACAAATCCTAGCCGGAAAATATGATACACCTTTGGGAGAAATTTCTTTCACGCCAATTGGTGAAGTCGTACAGAAAGATTTTTATGTTGCTCAAATCAAAATGGATAAAGATGGCAACAATGGTAAATTCACATTCATTAAATAACTGTACATGGATTTCAGTCTAGTTTTACAACAATTATTAAACGGGTTATCCATTGGCAGTGTTTACGCAATTTTTGCTTTGGGGTATACCTTGGTTTACTCAATTTTGGGCATCATTAATTTAGCACATGGGGCAATTTTTACTTTGGGGGCATATTTTACTTATGCACTCATGGGCGGTAATTTTGGCTTTAGTGGTTTGTTAGCTAATGCGGCTTTACCTGTAAAATTGCCCTTTGCAATATCTTTGATTTTAGGTAGTACCTTGGCAGGTTTAGTAGGGGTTGTGATGGAACGTATCGCTTTTCAACCTCTGCGCCGGAAAGGTTCTGACCCGTTATTAACTGTGGTTTCTAGTTTGGGTGTGGCGGTAGTCATTGTCAATTTAATTCAATATTTAGTAGGAGCAGAAAGTTATACTTTCCCTGCTGACACTTTTGGTAATTTACCCGCAGCAATTAATTTTGGTAGTGTAGATAAACCAATTCCAATTCGCAGTGTACAATTGGTAATTTTTGGCGTTTCTGTAGTAATTGTGGCGATTCTCACCTACTTTATTAATTCTACAAAATATGGGAAAGCAATGCAAGCGATCGCCGAAGATCAAGTAACCGCAAGTTTGTTAGGAATTAACACAGATCAGTTTATTGTCCTCACATTTTTTATCAGCAGTTTCTTAGCGGGATTAGCTGGAACTTTGGTGGCTTCTAGTGTGAGTATTGCTGGTCCTTATTTCGGGATTGGTTTTGGTTTACGGGGTTTAGCCGTCATTGTTTTAGGTGGTTTAGGGAGTATTCCCGGTGCGGTTTTAGGAGGTTTAGTTATTGGCGTAATAGAGGCTTTAGTACCTAGTGAATATTCTGGCTATAAAGATGCTGTTGCTTTTGGCATATTATTTATTATGCTATTAATTAGACCCCAAGGTTTACTCGGTAAGAAATTTATTCAAAAGGTGTAGAAACATAGAAATTATTGCCAATATTTTCTGAAGAATTATGAATGAATTTTTCTCAACTTACGGTTCTTTAATTGTCTCAATGGTCTTAGGTTCGCTGCTAGGTCTATCACTTTACTTACCATTAATGACCGGTCAATTATCTCTAGCCAGCCCTGGATTTTATGCTTTAGGTGGCTATATTGCAGCGATTCTTTCTACCAAAGTCTTTACATCTAACAGTGAATTATTTCCTATTCCTCTGCTGTTATTAGAGATGTTAATCGCTGGGATTATTTCGGGATTATTAGGTGTTGTTGTGGGCGTTCCCGCGTTAAGATTACGGGGAATTTATTTAGCAATAGCCACCATCGCATTTGTGGAAGTGTTGCGGGTTATTTCCCTGAATTTAGAAATTACAGGTGGTGCTGTTGGCATTTTTGGCATTCCTCAACCTTTCCAAACATCGATTGAATATTTATGGATTGCGCTGCCATTATTAATTATTAGTATGCTGGTACTTTATCGCCTAGAACGTATTCGTGTTGGTAGGGCTTTTATTGCTATTCGTGAAGATGAATTAGCAGCGGGTGCAATGGGAATTAACCCTACTTACCATAAAGTTTTAGCCTTTACTTTAGGAGCAATTCTCGCTGGTATTGTCGGTGCAATTAGCGCCCACTTTCTCAATACTTGGAATGCTCGTCAAGGAACATTTGATGCTAGTATTATCTACTTAACTTTTGTATTAATTGGTGGTTCTAGAACCTTTTTAGGTTCGGTCTTAGGAGGAATGGTATTTACAGCCTTACCGGAAATTTTAAGAAATTTAGCGGAAACAACTGGGTTTCCAGATTGGTTAGCGCATTTTTTAAGAGATGGTAGATTAATTATTTTTGGGTTATTAATTGTCATTGGTACAATATTTTTTCCTCAAGGTTTAGTGACTCCAGATATTTTCAAAAAGTTACGCAGAATTAAACAATAGTTATATGGAAATCACTCAGGAAAAAAGCACAAACATTATTTTAGAAATGAAGGAATTAACCCGCAGTTTTGGCGGTTTAGTAGCGGTAAATAATGTTTCATTTACAGTAAATAAACAGGAAATTTTTGGTTTAATTGGTCCTAATGGTGCTGGTAAAACCACAATGTTTAATTTAATTACAGCTTTAATTCCCCCTTCTAGCGGCAAATTACTTTATCAAGGTAAAGAAATTTCTCAACTTAAACCGTATCAAATTGCTAGTTTAGGTATTGCTAGAACTTTTCAAAACATTCGATTATTTGGAGATTTATCAGCTTTAGAAAATGTGATAATTGCCAGACATTTGCATAATAAAACTAATATAATCACAGGTATTTTAGGTTTACCATTTGCAGCGAATGAGGAAAATAAAAGTAAACAGAAAGCTTTAGAATTATTAGAGTTGATTGGTTTGACATCTCGTGCAGAAGAAAAAGCCAAAAACTTAGCCTACGGTGATCAACGTCGATTAGAAATAGCTCGTGCTTTAGCTTTAGAACCGCAAATTTTACTCTTGGATGAACCTGCGGCCGGGATGAACCCTAGTGAAAAACAGCAGTTAAGTGAATTTATTCGCAATTTGCGCTATCGCTTTAATTTAACGATTATCCTGATTGAGCATCATGTACCATTAGTCATGGGTTTGTGTGACACAATTGCAGTTTTAGATTTTGGACAATTGATTGCTTTGGGTGAACCATCTATAGTGAGAAATAACCCTGCTGTAATCGAAGCTTATTTAGGAACTGAATGAGGATTTAAACCACTGATGAACGCCGCTCAACGACAATTAATTGATGAAATAGTATTAGAATTGCAAGAGCTTGATGTTAGCTATGGCGGTATAAGAGCTTTGAAAAAAATTAATTTAACTATTAACAGGGGTGAAGTGGTGACGTTGATAGGTGCTAATGGTGCTGGTAAAACTACCACCCTCCGCGCTATCTCCAAAATAGTTAATTCTCAAAGTGGAAATATTCTTTATAGCGGACGTAATATTACTCGTCGTCAAGCTCATGAAGTTGTCAAGTTAGGTATCGCTCATTCTCCTGAAGGAAGAAGAGTATTAGCCAAACAAACAGTTTTTGATAACTTGCTGTTGGGTGCTTATATTCGTTCAGATAATAAAGAGATACAGACGGATATTCAAAAGCAATTTCAGCTATTTCCTAGGTTAGCACAAAGACGCAACCAACTAGCAGGAACTCTCAGCGGTGGTGAACAACAAATGTTAGCCATAGCTCGTGCCTTAATGAGTAGACCGAAACTTTTACTTTTAGATGAACCAAGTTTAGGTTTAGCACCTGCTATCGTTAAAGAAATTTTTGCAATTATTCAAAATTTGCGGGATACAGGTGTTACTATTTTACTTGTTGAACAAAACGCTAATTTAGCTTTGCAAATTGCAGATCGCGGTTATGTTTTAGAAGCTGGTTCTATCACTTTAACCGGTGCAGCATCAGAGTTAATTACTGATGAGCGAGTTAAAAAGGCTTATTTAGGTTAAAGAATTGAAATTATGCAGCTTCAGCAATTTTTAGTCGCATCTTCCTTATTAATAACTAGCCTAGCATTACCTGATATCGCTGCTGCTCAAAAACCTGGTACTCCGGGTAAATTTGATTTTTATGTATTAACTCTATCTTGGTCGCCTGATTATTGTGCTAAAAATGGTAATCGTGACCCCCAGCAGTGCAAACCAGGAAAGAAATATGGTTTTGTTCTACATGGTCTTTGGCCACAATATCAAAAAGGTTATCCCGCTAACTGTACAACTGAAAAATTACCGCCATTAGTCAAACAAAAGTTTAGAGGTTTATTTCCCAATGAGAAGCTTTATAATCATGAATGGGAAAAACATGGAACTTGTTCGGGTAAAAAACCTATCGAATATCTAGCATTAAGTAGACAGTTAAAATATTCTCTAGTTATTCCCACAGATTATAATCGTCCTGACAAACCTTTTCGCACTACAGTGAAAGATTTGAAAACTGCCTTTGTAAGTGCTAATAGCAAATTTAATGTTGATAGTATAGCACCATATTGTTCTGATTCTGGCAGGTTTTTAAAAGAAGTCTTCTTTTGCTATTCTAAAGATGGTCAAGCTGGTATTTGTAGCGAAGAAATTTTGAGACGTTCTCGAAAAAGTTGTGGTCAGGCTAATTTTTTGGTGAGAAATGTGAGGTAGTTAGGTAAAATTGAATAAATTTAAGGCATGGGAACAATAAATATATTCATTCAGATTCACAGATCTTGCTAGGTAAACCAACTGTTAAAGGTACTCGTCTTTCAGTAGAATTTCTGTTAGGTTTGTTTGCTGCTGGATGGTCACAAGAACAAATTCTTGATAATTATCCTACACTTACACCCGAAGCATTACAGGCCGTTTTCGCGTTTGCGGCTGAGTGTATGCGTGAGGAAACTTTATAAACTCTACCATTATCAACTCAGGCAGGATAATGCGATTTCTAGCTAAATTACGAAATATAACACTTATGTCCTAATATTTAAATTGCACCTGATTATACCTGTAAAATTTCCCCCCATGAGTCAAATCATCTGGATCGCAAGACACGCCAACCGCCTCGACTTTGTCAACCCTGATTGGTTTCTCACCGCCGAAAAAAGGTATGATCCACCTTTATCAGATGATGGCATGGTGCAGGCGCAACAACTAGCAAAACGTCTCAAAGGTGAAAAAATATCCCAGATTTTCGCTTCTCCATTTCTGCGAACAGTACAAACAGCTAACGCAGTTGCAGAAGTGCTGAATTTACCAATTAAATTAGAAACAGGCTTAAGTGAGTGGCTAAATCCAGAATGGATGACAGAAGAACCAAAAAGACACTCTACACTAGCTTTAGCAGCATTATTCCCCAGAATTGACACCAGCTACACATCACGCATTGCCGCACAATACCCCGAAACCCATGAAAAAGTGCGGGAACGTTCTGGACAAACAGCCAGATGTCTAGCGGCTGAATTCTTCCCAGATGATATCCTACTGATAGCACATGGCGCTTCTGTACTGGGGGGAGCAATGGGACTAGTTGGCGAAATTGCTAAAACAGAAGTTAAAGCTTCCTTATGTTCTTTAGTTAAAGTCGTACGTCAAGAGTCAGAATGGTTGCTAGAACTAAAGGGAGATACTTCCCATTTGACTCAAATAGAAGAAATGGTGAGATTTGTATAAGTCAGGAGTCAGGAGTCAGGAGGAGGCAGTGCGGTGGACGGGTTCCCCGGCATAAAGCAACTGCCGTTCAGGAGTCAGAATATTTGATAAATCAGTAGATGATCAAGTAGTGATTTTTGGCGTAAACCTGAAAAATCTAACTGCTGTTTGCTGATAGCTAAATAATTACAGCACAAGTAACTAACTGATAAATTTTATGACATTGCTACTAGCAGGAGATATTGGTGGGACGAAAACTATTTTGCGCTTGGTGGAATCCTCAGATTCATTAGGGTTAAAAACTCTTTATGAGGAGAGTTACCGCAGTGGGGATTTTGCTGATTTAGTGCCGATAGTGCAGAAGTTTTTGGCAACTGCGAATACATCCACACCCGAAAAAGCCTGTTTTGGAATTGCCGGCCCAGTAGTTAAAAATACTGCCAGACTAACTAACTTAACAT
Source organism: Anabaena catenula FACHB-362 (assembly GCF_014698735.1). Taxonomy (GTDB): domain Bacteria; phylum Cyanobacteriota; class Cyanobacteriia; order Cyanobacteriales; family Nostocaceae; genus Anabaena; species Anabaena variabilis_A. The sequence continues at coordinate 8,890 of NZ_JACJTQ010000011.1, read as the reverse complement.
GGTTTTTAGATACAGAACGTTTAGCCCAAGAATTAGGTATTCTCTCCATTTCCCTAATTAATGACTTTGCGGCTGTGGGCTATGGCATTTTTGGTTTAACTAAACAAGATTTGCTGACTTTACAAGTTGGTAAACACCAACCAGAAGCGCCAATGGCGGTTATTGGTGCGGGAACTGGCTTAGGACAAGGATTTTTAATTAAACAGGGAAATCATTATCATGTTTTTCCCTCAGAAGGTGGACACGCAGATTTTGCACCCCGCACCGAGTTAGAATTTCAGTTGTTGAAATACTTATTGGATAAACATGGTATTCAACGGGCTTCTGTAGAAAGGGTTGTTTCCGGCTTAGGGATTACTTCCATTTACCAATTTTTGCGAGATAGACAATTAGCCACCGAATCACCAGAAATTTCCCAAGTTGTCAGAAGTTGGGAACAAGAAGCGGGAAAATCAGAAAAAACAGTCGATCCTGGTGCGGTTATTGGGAGTGCAGCCTTGGCTAAAAGCGATCGCCTTTCTGAACAAACCATGCAACTATTTATAGAGGCTTACGGTGCAGAAGCCGGCAATCTCGCCCTCAAACTCTTACCCCACGGTGGATTATACATTGCGGGTGGCATCGCACCCAAAATCCTGCCTTTAATGCAGAATGGGAGCTTCTTATTAAACTTCACCCAAAAAGGCAGAATGCGCTCGATTTTAGAAGAAATACCCGTACATATAATTCTTAATCAACAAGTAGGATTAATTGGTGCGGCTGTGTGTGCAGCTAGGTTATAAATAGCAGAAACCATCAAATCTGCATCTGCGAATGCTATAAATATGACTATCAAAATTTTACTACCTTTCATCGTTGCCACTTTTGTATACAGTGGTTATGTTTCAGCCGAAGCGCGTCAACCCAAACCAGCGGTTTCTCCTAGTAAACCGACTGTTCCTAAAGTAGTGCAGCCAAAATGGAAGGTATTCACTCCCCCAGATAAAAGTTTTCAGGTTTTAATGCCAGGAAGACCGAAAAGAAAAACTCAAGTCCAAAAAACCTACATGGGAGAAATAAAATTAGAAATATTTGCCACCCAACCACCAGAACAGGAAGTTGCATATTTAGTAACTTACAATGAATTTCCCTATAGCTATGCTCAAATGACTAACCCCCAAAAAATCTTGAATCAAGCCCAGGATAACACCTTAAAAGCTACACAAAGCAATTTAGTTAGTCAACGTAATATTCGTAGTTCCAATGGGCAACCGGGGAAAGAAATTGAGTATGTAGATTCCGCTGGTAAGGTAACTATCAACAGAATGTATGTTGCGGAAGGGCGCTTGTATCAGGTCATAGGTATAGTTTCTAAAAAACAGCGTTCGACTTTAGCTAAAACCATCACGGGGTATTTGAATTCCTTTCAATTGGTTTTGAGAAAGTGAAAATCTGGGGCTAGACAAGCAAAGCCCGCGTAGGCGGGCTAAATGCATTTTAGATGTTTTTAGCCTCGACTTCCAGTCGTATGGGATGAGGGTAAATTGAGCGATATTGGACGAAATTTGTGTGTAAGGGCTTTAGCCTTATAATTAGTTAGTATTGTAAAACTTTGCCGAATATTAGCCACAACATCCTCATAATTAAAATTACGATATGAGCGAAATTAAACCACAATTACCAACTGACACCTGGATAGTAGGAACGTGGGATCAATATATGCAAACCATTGACAATCGTGTTGATGAAAAAGCTAAAACCTACTACCACAATGGACAAATGAGGGTGGAAATGCCATCCGTGGGCAATGACCACGCCAGCGATCATACAATTATTATCTCTGCTATTGGCATTTTTGTGGCTACCAAAGGCATTGATATGAATGGTAAAGATAACTGTACTTACCAAAAAATAGGCTTGGATGCTCAACCTGATGTATCTTACTACATTGGAGAAAATGCCAATATTATTCCCTACGGTACTTCCATCATTAATCTAGATATTTATCCACCGCCAAATTTAGTCATTGAGGTTGCTCATAATTCCCTGGCTGATGATAAGGGTGAAAAAAGATTAATATATGAGGATTTAGGTGTAGCTGAATATTGGATAGTTGATGTGCAGAATGTGCAGATAATTGCTTTTGCGATGGAAAATGGCGGCAGTAGAAGAATTACTCAATCTCAAGTTTTATCAGGATTATCCATAACTTTACTCAATGAAGCATTACAACGAACTCGAATGATGAATCATGGTCAAGTTTGTGCTTGGTTATTAACTGAATTTCAGCAATAACTAATTGAAAATTCAATTTAATTGCGGCTGGTCTAATTTCAGGGATGAGGCGGGGAATTTTTTACTTAAATTGTCAATTTTTCCCCCGGCTACCCTCTGCCTCAATTGACTGGGAATGCCTATCAGGAGGCTCCGCCTCCCACTCTTACGGTAGAACAAAATTTTAAAACTTTTTCTACCTGTTTGGGTGCTTTCATTTCTTTAAATAGCTGAATTGCCTGGTAAAAATTTTCTTGACTTTCATCAAACTTTCTCATATTTCGATAAGTTAAACCTAGTTGAAAATAAGCTTCAGCTAAATCACATTTAGCGCCTATTTTATCCAAAAGTTCAATTGCTTCTGTATGATTATTCAGGGCTAATTGAAAATCAGCTTGTTGTCGATGTATTTCTGCCAAACCATTGAGAGTTTTGGCTTTTACCTGCATATAATTACTTTCCTCAGCAAAATTTAGGGCGTTGTGAAACATCTCCTTTCCCTTAGAAAAGTCCCCTAAATTGACATAGGTTTGACCGAGAATCTGAATAAAATATGCAAATCTTCCTGCTTGTTCTAAAAGGTTTTCTGTAGTAATATTTTGATAGGCTGCATCTGCTAGTAAATAAGATGCCTCTCGCTTTCCTAAATAAGAATTTACTAAAGCTAAACACACAGAAGCTTTTTCTGCCCAGCGATGATGATCAGTATTTTGAGCTAGGTAAATTACCTGTTGAAATAAGCTTGCAGATGCCTCTAGTTCCCACAAATCTATTTTGTAAAGACCCATACTTAAGAGAGAGTCTACTTCTAGCATTCGCAGATAGTAGACTTTATGTTTATTCTCTGGTTGGGGAACTATTGATTTAAGCGCTTGTGTCGCTAAGGTGATAGTTTTTTCTTGACAGGCAATGGCTAAATCAATTTTACCTGTTATCCAATACAAATCACCTAAAATATTATATAATTCAGTTAGATTTTGGTCATTTTTAATATCGCCAATAATCTGAGTGATAGCAGTAAGTACAGGTTGAATAAAACCCATACGATAAAGCGTACTTCCAAGGGGCAAAAACTGCCGCCATTGATTATCACGACTTTTGAGGATTACCTTAGCTGCTAACTCAAACTCATTGATTTCTACATAATGATAATAAGCTTCTAGTGCTTGTAAAGCATCTGGAAAAGTTTCAATTTTTGAAATAGTGGCTGTCCAGAATTCTGCGGCTTTTTGGTTAGCAGTTTTCCATTCATTATTGTCAACCCGCGTTAACGCTTCTGCCCGAATCACTGGATGCAGCCAATATTCACCTTTGCGACATTCAATTAAAGACCGATTTCTTAAAGAAGCAATGATTTGACGATGTTGAGAAATTGGTACATCCCAAAGTAAACAAATCAGTCCTTGTGATGGGATGGTGGGTACATCTTGGTAACGATAACATCCCAAACGGCAAAGTAGGCGATATGCTTGGGAATCAAGATTTTGTAGACGGTTAATTTGACTCACAGCTAAATTTTTTAAGTCTGTCACCGCTAGGGGGTCTGCATGATTTTCTTGCCAATAAGCAATCATATCACCATCAAAATCTTCCTGAATTGCACCGCAGAGAATACCCATTGCTTTCGCATTTCCACCATAGGCGTGATGGATAATTTGCAGAGTGGGTGAGTCGATGGGTAGGCTTAACCGTGCGCTAAAAAATTGTCGCCATACAGTACAATCTAAGCCAGGAAGCCGATAGTGATTGACATTCAGCCCAGGTTCACTCAGGCGATCGCGACTCGTAATTATCGTCACAGATTGCACCCTAGCATCAGCTAAAACCCGCAATAGTTCCACATAGTTGCGGTGAGGGGTAATCAAGCGTCCTTGGTGGTCTAGGGCAGGTTCTAGGTTATCAATTAATATCCCAATGCGCCGGTTGTGGAGTTGGCGCTTCAGTCGTCCCAATGTCACCCCAAATTCTACCCCTGGTTCTTCGTGAAAGTCTTGTTTTAACCACTCTTCAACCACTCGTTCTGCTGGGGTGATGTTTTGAGTTTCCTTGGCCATCAGCAACTCTAAAACCAACTCAAAACCTTGATTTTGCAGATATTGCTGGGCTAGAGTAGTTTTACCTAAACCGCCTTCCCCTTGGATGACAATCACTTTAGATCCTTGATTCACCAAAGTATTGAGATGTGCGATCGCATTTTTTCTGCCTATAAAATTGCTATCTTCTCGTTGTACAGCGAGGTTTGGCGTTTCTGGGAGGTGGTGAGGGAGGGAATCAAGTAAACTAGAAATTACACCTGTTTTCTTAATACATCGTTCCAGAATTGCGCGACAATTACCTTTAGTAATCTTTTGCCGCAGTGCTTGAGAAAGCAACTTCCACAACTGAGAACCAACATCTTTGGCGTGTCCTTCAGTACAGCCATAATAAATGGCAATATCGAAGTATTTGCGACCATACCAAACTTGCTGAAGTATAACTTTTTGCAAATCGCTCAACCGTTCCCCGGTCTGAGCAGGAATTATGGTTTCTAACCATGCTAATGCTGCTTCAGCTTCCATTTTGCCACGACGAGGGTAGTTTAGATCAAAATTAATAGTCCTCTCTACAATTTCACCGCCTACATTTTCGGATAAATTGCCCCCAATCCGACTTTTTTTCCGACTTGTCTAACTGTATAGAAATGTTACACGCCTCATTTCTATATTAGCTTAACCGGGAAACTCACCAATTTTATCTAGGATAATAAACTCAGGTTTACCAATTGTGCCACTTGATTTCATCGTTTCCTGAACCATTGGATCATTGAGAAATTCTTCAAAAGCTTCTTTATTTTCCCATTCAAATAGTACCCAGACTGTATTCTCTTCTGCCACAACTTTAAATATCTCAGAACCTTTACTGCCGTGTTTTTTCCGCATCTCAACACCACGAGTTGAGAATACACCGACGAATTTTTCCAGGTCTTCAATGAATGCTTTAGCCAGTATGGTAATCATAAATGTTTTGCTTTATGGTCTTTAAAAGTCCCTAACGGTAGTGTAATATCCACCGCTGCAACGCATTATAACCTGTCAACATAAGATTTGACCATAAATATACATCGCACAACCGACTTTTTACCCTACTTCACCCGACTGACAAACAATAGGGGGGTTGCTTAAGCTATGGGGTAAAGAGGTAAAAATCAAAGTTTTAAAAATATGCTTAACACCCTCACCCCACACACCGCAAATTTAGCAATTCAAAAAACACAACGCCGCATTAATTTCTTAATAAATCATTATCTCGCAGTTGACAAATTACAAGACCGATTGCAAGATTTACCATTACAATTTCAAAATCCCCAAACCCGACCTTGGAAAGTTATTAACTGGGAAGCAATAAATTGTGGGCAAATAATTGGTATTAAACCAGAGATATTTCTATCTATTCTCATAGGTGCGATGGATACAGAAGCCCCCATCCGCGACTATACCCAAACAAGCCGCCAATATTTAACAAAATTACACCCTCAAATGGCTCGTTTTGTGGGGGGAACTGTGGCGGAAGATGGTAAATTGTTAGAGTTAGGCTTGTGGGAAAAAGAAGAACGTCAACACACGCCGGCATTAATCAAGATTTATACACAACTCACAGGGGAGAAAATTACCCCAAAATTTCGCATAGTCCGGGGTTATCTCCCTTCTAATGACCCCTACGAAGATTTATATCGTCATGGCTTACACCGAGTTGCGACTGAATACGGTGCTACTTGTCTTTATCTGTGGATGATGGCACATACCACCGGCGCACTTCAAGAGGTTTTAGAGGAATTGGTACAGGATGAAATCAACCACATGACGAAATTCTGGGGGTTTGGGGTATGGCTTTACCCCGATACTTCTATTATCCGCATTGGACGGACGCTGATGAAAACACGTTCGCCAAATTACCAGCGAAATAGCCTCATCCGGACTCTGCGTCGCATGATGGGAACACTCAATTGGAATTCTTGGACTTTGAGTAATAAAGCAACTCTGATTTTTACCTTCACTTCTGCAATGCGTCATTTGTGGGGTTGGAATAATAGCCTCACACCAGATTATTTACAAGACTTGTTTGGTGTTTCTGTGAGTGAAGAAATGAAAGATAGAGATTTTAACCATCTTGCAAAAATACAGGTTCAGGATTTTTAGAAACACAGATAAATACAGATAAACACCCAATACGGTTCGGTTAACGTTTAAATCGAAGATCCCCCCAACCCCCCTTAAAAAGAGGGGCTTTTAACTCTCTTTTACCCCCTTTTTAAGGGGGTCGCCGCAGACGGGGGGATCTTAACAGAACCGTATTGGATGAACACCGATAAATTCTTCATCTGTGTTTATCTGTGTTCATCTGTGATTGAACTTTATTAATTTTCTACATCAAATAAAAATGAATACTCAACCATTCTCCAAATTACCCGCCGATTTAAATCCTCAAAATTTACCTCAACACGTAGCTATTATTATGGATGGTAATGGACGATGGGCTAAAGGACGAAGTTTACCCCGAATTGCTGGACATCGCCAAGGTGCGAGGACGCTTAAGGAACTATTACGATGTTGTAAAGATTGGGGAATTAAAGCACTTACAGCTTACGCTTTTTCTACAGAAAATTGGCGACGACCAACTGAAGAAGTAGATTTTCTAATGCTGTTGTTTGAACGACTTTTGCGCCAAGAGTTAGCACAAATGCACCGGGAAGGTGTGCGAATCTCGTTTATTGGTGATTTGTCAGATTTACCCAAGTCTTTACAAGCAGAAATGCAGCATTCGATGATAGAAACTGCAAATAATCAGGCAATTCATTTTAATGTGGCAGTTAATTATGGTAGCCGAAATGAAATAATCACCGCCTGTCGTCAGTTAGGGGAATTGGTGCAACTGGGAGAAATAAATCCCCAAGAAATAAATGAAAGTCTGGTGACGAAATACCTTTATACAGCAGATATCCCAGAACCAGATTTGCTGATTCGCACCAGTGGCGAAATGCGGTTGAGTAATTTTTTATTGTGGCAAATGGCGTATACAGAGATGTATTTTACTGATATTCTCTGGCCAGATTTTGACCGAGTAGCCTTTCATCAGGCGTTGTTAAGTTACCAAAAACGCGATCGCCGTTTTGGTCAAGTTAAACCTTCCCTATCTGCCTGAAAATAAAACTTGAATTCACTTAAAAATCAAATCCAAACGCTGCTGAGATGCTTTGAGGGCTTCGGCTGGGGAACTTTTACCTAATAACACCGCTTCAATTGCCCTGCCTAAATTATCGGAAACGCGATTATAACCAGGAAAGATAGGACGCGATCGCCCAAATTTTGCTTGATCTAAGAATACCTTTAATTGTGGCTGTTTTTGGAGAAACTCTTGATATTTGGCACTTTGACGAGATTTGACATTGATTGGTAAATAGCCTGTTCCCAGTGCTAATTCCGTCTGAAACTCTTCACTCAAAGCATATTCAGCAAATTTAAAGGCGGCTTGTTCCCGTTCCGGTGTAGTCTTAAAAAGGAATAGATTCTCGCCACCAATAACCGTCGCAGGTTGTTTCCCCGCAGGAATGGGAAAAACACCAAAATCTACACCACTCTGTTTAAATTCCCCTAAACTCCACGGGACTGTGATCTGCATTGCCACTTTACCTGTTACCAAGGCATTGATCTCATAACCCCGTTCTGGTTCAGATAGTACTGCCGTACCATCTGTAATTAAATTCCGCCAAAATTGCAAAGCAGCGATCGCACCTTGATTCTCTTCCAACACCACTCCATCTGCTTTTTGGGAATCACCACTCACCAATTCACCGCCACCACTCCACATAAATGGCAACCAAGTGAAGACGGTAAACTCTCCCTTACCCAGCGGCAGAAGCATACCATGTTGATCAATTTTGCGATCGCTATGCGGGTGTTGTTGCCCATCGCCATTCTGATCACGAATTAATTTCTTAGCAACTTGCCGCAACTCCTCCCAAGTCCGGGGTAATTGAGTAATTGCGGCAGCTTGAAACAAACTTGGGCGATAAAAAACACCGACGTTATTTGTCGCAAAGGGTACAGACCAAATCTGACCTTGGTATTCCATTGAAGCATACAAGGTAGGGTCAATTTCCTTTGTGATTGGTGAGTTTTCTAACTGCTCATCCAAAGTTAAAATAGCACCCAACTCTAGTAATTGTCCGGTAATTGTCGGGTTATACCACAACAAATCAGGGGGGGCATTACCTACCACCGCTGCCAAAATCTTTGGCGTTTGCTGATCTTGTTGTCCCACATAAAGAGACTCAACCTGTATATCTGCGTGGGTTTGATTAAATTTGTCTACCAGCTTTTGCAAAACATCCCGATTTGGCGGCGGATTTACCCCCTGCCACAGGGTTAAATGTATCACTTTAGCTGCATTAACCGATGGCACAGGCTGACATCCGCCTAAAGCTAGTAAGCCCACAAGCAGCAAGCTAGTAACATAGAGTTGTAAATTTTTGCTTTTTCGCCAGCCCAAGCTGAGGGTTAATTAACAGTAGCTAAAAAACTAACAATTACTACCAATTACTCACTTATGCTTCCATGCTAAGTCATCTGCTATGAGTGACTATCTTGGGATTTGGCTGTAA
>NZ_JACJTQ010000109.1 GCF_014698735.1 Anabaena catenula FACHB-362 | reverse complement strand
TAACCTCCACATTGGAAGAAGTCAGCAACTGATGAGAGTCAGACTGCTGGGTTGAACCAGCCAGAACCTTGAAAACTGCATAGTAACGCGAAAAGAAGCAGGCAGACGAAACTGAGTACTGAGTGATGAGTACCGAGTGATGAGTGAAAGACTCAAAGCGGAGTATAAAAGAGCTTCAGAACAGCAGAAAAGTTTGCAAGTGGAAAGAAATGAGAAAGTGGTCAAGCTAATAAGGGCTAATGGTGGATACCTAGGCACACAGAGGCGAAGAAGGACGTGGTTACCGACGAAATGCTCCGGGGAGTTGGAAGCAAACTATGAGCCGGAGATATCCGAATGGGGCAACCCTAAATACAGCCTGTTGAATATATAGACAGGTATGAGCTAACCCAGCGAATTGAAACATCTTAGTAGCTGGAGGAAGAGAAATCAATAGAGATTCCCTAAGTAGTGGTGAGCGAAAGGGGAAGAGCCTAAACCAAAGGGTTTACCTTTTGGGGTAGTGGGACAGCGATAACGAATCACGGAGACTAGACGAAACAGCTAAATACTGTACCAGAGGGGGTGAAAGTCCCGTAGTCGAAAGTCAAAGGATAGTAGCTGAATCCCGAGTAGCATGGGGCACGAGGAATCCCATGTGAATCAGCGAGGACCATCTCGTAAGGCTAAATACTACTGTGTGACCGATAGTGAACCAGTACCGCGAGGGAAAGGTGAAAAGAACCCCGGAAGGGGAGTGAAATAGAACATGAAACCATTAGCTTACAAGCAGTGGGAGTCCGATTGAACGGATGACCGCGTGCCTGTTGAAGAATGAGCCGGCGACTTATAGGCACTGGTAGGTTAAAGCGAGAATGCTGGAGCCAAAGGGAAACCGAGTCTGAAAAGGGCGATAATCAGTGTTTATAGACCCGAACCCTGGTGATCTAACCATGGCCAGGATGAAGCTTGGGTAACACCAAGTGGAGGTCCGAACCGACCGATGTTGAAAAATCGGCGGATGAGCTGTGGTTAGGGGTGAAATGCCAATCGAACCAGGAGCTAGCTGGTTCTCCCCGAAATGTGTTTAGGCGCAGCGGTAATGATTATATCTGGGGGGTAAAGCACTGTTTCGGTGCGGGCTGGGAGACCGGTACCAAATCGAGACAAACTCTGAATACCCAGAGCACACATTGCCAGTGAGACAGTGGGGGATAAGCTTCATTGTCAAGAGGGAAACAGCCCAGACCACCAGCTAAGGTCCCCAAATCATCGCTAAGTGATAAAGGAGGTGAGAGTGCACAGACAACTAGGAGGTTTGCCTAGAAGCAGCCACCCTTGAAAGAGTGCGTAATAGCTCACTAGTCAAGCGCTCTCGCGCCGAAAATGAACGGGGCTAAGCGATGTACCGAAGCTGTGGGATTAATTAATTAATCGGTAGGGGAGCGTTCCGTCGTAGGTAGAAGCAGTAGCGGCGAGCAGCTGTGGACGAAACGGAAGTGAGAATGTCGGCTTGAGTAGCGCAAATGTATGTGAGAATCATACACCCCGAAACCCTAAGGGTTCCAGAGCCAGGTTCGTCCACTCTGGGTTAGTCGGGACCTAAGGCGAGGCCGAACGGCGTAGTCGATGGACAAAGTGTCAATAGTCACTTACTAACATATGGGAGCATTGCTAGGGACGCATGAAAGATAACCACACCCTGATTGGTTTGGGAGGAGTTTACGAACTCCGAGTGGAGAAGGATAGTGCCAAGAAAAGCTAGTCATGTGATGAAGATATGTTACCCGTACCCGAAACCGACACAGGTAGGGAGGTTGAGAATACCAAGGGGCGCGAGATAACTCTCTCTAAGGAACTCGGCAAAATGGCCCCGTAACTTCGGAAGAAGGGGTGCCCACTGAGGAAGTGGGTCGCAGTGAAGAGATCCAGGCGACTGTTTACCAAAAACACAGGTCTCCGCAAACTCGTAAGAGGACGTATGGGGGCTGACGCCTGCCCAGTGCCGGAAGGTTAAGGAAGTCGGTCAGCGAAAGTGAAGCTGGCGACCGAAGCCCCGGTGAACGGCGGCCGTAACTATAACGGTCCTAAGGTAGCGAAATTCCTTGTCGGGTAAGTTCCGACCCGCACGAAAGGCGTAACGATCTGGATGGTGTCTCAGAGAGAGACTCGGCGAAATAGGAATGTCTGTGAAGATACGGACTGCCTGCACCTGGACAGAAAGACCCTATGAAGCTTTACTGTAGCCTGGAATTGTGTTCGGGCTTCGCTTGCGCAGGATAGGTGGGAGGCGTGGAGATATTCCTTGTGGGGAATATGGAGCCAACGGTGAGATACCACTCTGGCGAAGCTAGAATTCTAACCCATCTCCGTTAGCCGGAGAGGGAACAGTTTCAGGTGGGCAGTTTGACTGGGGCGGTCGCCTCCTAAAAAGTAACGGAGGCGCGCAAAGGTTCCCTCAGCACGCTTGGAAACCGTGCGACGAGTGTAAAGGCATAAAGGGAGCTTGACTGCAAGACCGACAAGTCGAGCAGGTACGAAAGTAGGCCTTAGTGATCCGACGGCGCAGCATGGAATGGCCGTCGCTCAACGGATAAAAGTTACTCTAGGGATAACAGGCTGATCTCCCCCAAGAGTCCACATCGACGGGGAGGTTTGGCACCTCGATGTCGGCTCATCGCAACCTGGGGCGGAAGTACGTCCCAAGGGTTGGGCTGTTCGCCCATTAAAGCGGTACGTGAGCTGGGTTCAGAACGTCGTGAGACAGTTCGGTCCATATCCGGTGCAGGCGTAAGAGCATTGAGAGGAGCCTTCCTTAGTACGAGAGGACCGGGAAGGACGCACCGCTGGTGTACCAGTTATCGTACCAACGGTAAACGCTGGGTAGCCAAGTGCGGAGCGGATAACCGCTGAAAGCATCTAAGTGGGAAGCCCACCTCAAGATGAGTGCTCTCACTACATAAGTAGGTAAGGTCACGGGCAGAACACCCGTTCTTAGGCGGTAGGTGGAAGTGCAGTAATGTATGCAGCCGAGCCGTGCTAATAGACCGAGGGCTTGACCTCTATTCTCATTTTTACATTTCGCGTTACTTGCAGTCTTCAGGGTTTTGAAGAGGTAAGAGAGCAGGGAGCAGGGAGCAAGGGAGATAAAAATTCTTCTTTCCCCCTGCCCCCCTCACCCTGCCCCCCACCAAGTTTTCCTGGTGTCTATAGCGCGGTGGAACCACACTGATCCCTTCCCGAACTCAGAGGTGAAACGCTGTTGCGGCCACGATAGTCTGGGGGTTGCCCCACGCCAAAATAGCTCGATGCCAGGTCTATCACTACCACAAATCCCCCTCCCGCTTCATTCCGGGGGGTTTTTGTTTTT
>NZ_JACJTQ010000107.1 GCF_014698735.1 Anabaena catenula FACHB-362 | reverse complement strand
TTGCTCCAATTACTGTAATTTTTGCACCTCGATAGAATGGCTTTAGACTGTAGACTCTTGTTCCTTTCTGTGAACGTGCATAAGTCCTTGCCAAGCCTAGTAAAACCTGACGGGATGACGAAATAGTCTAAAAAGCTTATCAGATAGAGATTGTATCGATTTATGGTAAAAAAAGATAGAAGCACTTTTCTCAATAAGGACTATCTATATGATAATGTTACCTGAATTCTACAAAACACATCTAAAAAATCAATTGAATCTGGCAGAGTATATCTTGCTCAAAATTATGATTATTCTGCTGCAATCAGTGAAAAAAGTAAGTTTAGAAGCTTTGGCTACTGCCCTACCAATTCCGATTAAATTTGAAAGTAGAAAAAGGAAAATACAGAGATTTCTATCTTTACCAAACCTAACAATTGAGAAAATTTGGTTTCCGATTGTGGAAACATTTTTAGAAACATATTTGAAGGATGAAAAGCTAATTTATGTAGTGATGGATAGGACAGCTTGGGGACGCATAAATTTATTCATGATTAGTATAGTTTGGGACCAAAGAGCAATTCCTGTATATTTTGAATTATTACCAAAGTTAGGCAGCAGTAACTTTGAGGAGCAGTCACGAATGTTGAAGAAAATTTTACCCATTTTTAGTAACTATAAAATCTGCGTATTAGGTGATAGAGAATTTTGTTCTATAAAACTAGCAAACTGGTTAAAAGACCAGGGTTTATGTTTTTGTACAAGACTTAAAAAGAGTGAATTTGTAGAAATCAAAAAAGAAATTTGGGTAGATTTAAATAATCTAGGTTTATCACCAGGAGTTGCTTTCTTTCTAGGCGGAGTTAAAGTTACGAAAAAACATGGTTTTACAAGTTTTAATGTTGCCTGTAAATGGAAACGTAAAATCTTAGGAGTAACCCCAAAAGAAGGGTGGTTTATTTTAACTAATTTAGATAGTTTGGAATTAGCAATTTCTGCCTATAAAAAGCGATTTTGTATAGAAGAAATGGGTTCTTGCGTAGATTTTATGGAGAGAAAGTAAATTAACAGAAATTAATAGTTAATAATTTTCAGAATATAAGTCTGAAACAGTTGAGATACAAGAAGTTACAGAATTTTATGTATGTCTAAATACCGAAGGTGAGATAATTAGATATGTAAAAACAAGGATGGGTGGCGGTAGTTATGAAATTTCCTGTAGAACAAATCCTCAATCTTCCAGAAATGAAAGTATTAGATTGCCAGGAAGTGGAAGGAGCAGGAATAATCATCACAATCGAAAAAGCCGTCAACCATTGTAATTGTCCCAATTGTGGAAATATTACCCTGAGTATACACCAAGACCATTGGCGAATGATTCATGATTTACCGTGGAGTGAAAAGCCAGTGCTGTTAAAAATAAATCGTCGTCAATTTAAATGTCATAAGTGTAAAAAAGTATTTAGCGAGAAACTAGAGTTTGTAGATAAAAATAAAGGATATACAAAAAGATTAGCGGACAACATAGTAGAACAAGTATTGAATAGCAGCATTCATAGCGTAGCCAAAAGAAACGACCTCAGTGATGAGGAAGTTGAATCAATGTTAAGAAGGCAAGTAGAAAAAATACAGAAGATAAATTTGAGTCAGGTAAAAAGATTAGGGATAGATGAAATAGCTTTGGTGAAAGGACAAGGAAATTATTTAGCAGTAATAGTAGATTTAGATACTCGTAAACCAATTGAAATAGTGAAAACAAGAAGGATAGAAGAAATCCGTGAAGTCCTCAAAGGATGGGGAGTTGAGGTACTTGAGCAAATCCAAGAAGTGAGTATAGACCTGTGGTCTCCTTATAAAAGTTTGGTCGAAGAATTAATGCCCAATGCCAATATAACCGCAGATAGATTTCATGTAATGAAACAGGTAAATGATGAATTAGATCATATGCGTAAGACAGAGAAGAAAGCAGCAATGTCTTTAGCAGATGAATCAGAAAAAAAGAGAAGATTATCCGGATTAAATAAAAGTAAATATAGCCTGATTAAAAATGAAGACTCACTCAACGAAGAGCAAAAAGAACGGTTGAAATTAGTTCAGTCAGTTTCTCCCACCCTAGCCAAGATGCACTCCTTGAAAGAAACATTCAGAGAAATATTTGAATTCTCTACATCTTGGGGAGACAGCATAATTGATTTATTGGATTGGATGCACGATGCCATGTCTTTATTTCCTAAAACTATTGGAACTATGATTAGATGGTTCGGAGAAATAGTTGGTTATTTTGATAGCAGAACTACCACTGGCACTGTGGAAGGCATTAACAATAAGCTCAAGTTGATTAAACGACTTGGATATGGCTTTCGTAACTTCAACAATTTTCGTCTACGCAGTTTATTAAACTGGCACTTTTCTATTAATTCTCCATAAAATCTACGCAAGAACCAAGAAATGTTCCGTGATTTTAAAAGTGGGGGTTATAACTGGACTTTAGACTAAGAAGAGAGCGATCGTTACATCAGGGGTAAAAATTGCTGGACAGTAGATGATTTGCATATTTCTATTTTTAATCACATCAATAAATACGTCTGCCAAACCTGCTTGCACTGATGGATGTAAATGAATTTCTGGCTGTTCAAAAATCAATGTCGAACCTTTGGGGGCATAATAACAAAGCACTAAAACTGGTAAAATTTGAGA
>NZ_JACJTQ010000106.1 GCF_014698735.1 Anabaena catenula FACHB-362 | reverse complement strand
TTTCATTAGATAGGTCTTATTGACAATAACTGACCTATTTTTTTTTACCATAAATCGTTGCATTCTTTACACCGTCTTGTTCTCAGCCTTGTTTGTCGCCCCGTCAGAGCAAACCCTAAACAATAATCGTTGCGAACCAAAAAGGGTAAATTGTACGCTAAGGCTGAAATGCAGATATAGCAGGGGTTTCCAGACCATCTTGCAGGAAATTACACATATCTCGGCTTGGGGTTTCAAACAGCGTTAATGAATCGCTCCGCAGTGATACTGAATCAGCTTTTTCTATTTGTAGTTCAAGCTACCCCTACATAAATACCAATAAATTCTTAGAGGAAAAGTTTAAGGATGATAACATCGCCCCAGAAGGTTATATTGGTTTGGTTTTAATTCCCACAATATTACAGTTTTGCGGTTTCCTCTCAGAAAATTCCTCAGTGATTACATTTACTCCAAATAATTACTTTTTGGTTTCCTCTAAGAATTTTATTGAAAGCCCCGGTGGATTTTCCTCACTTGTATACTGGAATTAAACTTTCATCTGGTAACTTGGGTATGAATGCAATCACCGGAACAATTACAATTAACGTACAGGATGACAATGGCCAATATATTTGTCAGATGTCATCTTCTCTTGAACACCCCAGAAATAAAATTCGTTGTTGTGGTCAAACCCCAGAACACGCCATAGCCATTGCCTTAGAACAGTTAGCTAGTGAATATCGTCAAATTGTTGAAGAACGTCAAAATATAGATTGGGATTTAGTTGAACGCTCGGAAACTGGAGAACCAATTACCAAGCATTATCATGTAATTTTGCATTATGAACGCATTGCTGAATCAGAATCTAAGTTTGAAGCTATGCACGATACAATTATGGGAAATACCGTTGTTGAAAATGCCAAAATCACCCTGATTGAGATTGATGCAGATTTACCAATTGATCCTTTAACAAGATGACCTGTTGTTTCCTCTAAGAATGATGAAAAGGTTAACCCCAATATTGTAAAAAATCAGCATCTATCACTGGTTTTATGGTTCTCAGTGTTTTGTATTCTGTGTTGGAAAATAAACTAAGTTGTTCCATACTACTGTCAAAATTTTCTTAGAGGAAACTTTAAAAGTTACCCTATACTTCCTCCAAATAATTTATCACTGCTTCCAATTCTGCCATTGCTTGATTAAAACGATTCAACATTGCTTCTGCTATTTCTGATTCACTATTAACACTTTGTAATTTTTCTCTCACTATATGGTCAAGTGCTTCTATCCACAGTGATAAATTGGTATTTTGTACTGCCGTTAATAACCCCATATTGGTAAGTACAGATAAGTGAAATCCTAAATTATCTTGTCCGCCGTAACCTAGATAACCACTCCAAAGTTCTAGTTTTTGTGGGGTAAATTCTGAATATTGCTCAAAAGTAATTCCACTGGGTTCTAATTGTGGTTGTGGTAAAGGTGGTTGAGTCATAGTTTTTGTACAGTTAATTGTGACATTTGCAAAACACGGTCATTCCAATTACCAAGTTCTTGATTAACGTGATTTCTGGCTTCTGTCAAGCTCAATGTCTTTAGACCTAAGAGTATCAATCCGGTGTGATGATGTGGAATTTGAGCCGATTCTATTTGTGTAGTAGCCAGTTGCCGCATTATTGCCAAATTTCTGACTGGTTCATGCAATTGCATGACGGCTCACGCTACGCTATCGGCAGTGTGCTAGATCGCGCTATCTCTATTCCTGATGGGACTTGTATCCCTGACGGGACCCAAAGAATAGAGATAGCGCAACATAGTAATCGCAATTTGAGCAAATTAGTGTAAAATAATTTCAATAGCAAAACCCGGTCAGCCGTCGAAAGTTAACCGGGAGTTGCATTTCAATAACTCACTCACCACTTGGGGCGAGTCGTTTTGTTTTGACCACATTCGCAGCAGTCGTTATCTATGACTACATTAACCGATCTAGACCAAATTGATCAAGAAATTTTTTCCCAGATCCAGCAACAAGCGCAACAAATGACTCGCGCCTTCATCCAGATGTGTCAAACCGTCTATTTTGCCAAACTGACGTGTAAGCGCACTGAGTTGAAGGCCATTCAAGAATCATTAGAGTGGACAGCAACCACGGCCACCTCCTATGCTAAGGTAGGTGAGTTCATCGCCGAAATCGAACCTAGCAATCTAGATTTGCTCGATTGCAACACAATCAAAGCTTTGTGCTGCGATAAGTTTCAGCTAATATTAGAACGCCTCAAATCAGAACGTCTCACAGTAGCAGAAGTCCGCCAGGAGATGACGCAAATAAATAAGTCCATAAAAAAAGAGAAGCCACCGCAGCGATTATTGGAGTGGAAGAGAGAGAAGACCGGTGAGGAAACGTTAATTATTTGTTTGCAAGATGTGGAAGCAGGTTTAGAATTTGAAAGTAGGTTCAAAGCCTCCTGTCTCCCTTTGCCCTTGTTCATTAGAGATTTACTAAGACAAAAGCCAGTGCAACCGGATATGACTTGGCAGCCAGCCCCAAAAGAATCAGTCGCACAGATGGAAGAAAAATTACCACAAGCAGAGGAAATCACAGAAATAGAGAAGAAGATTTGTGGGGAGCATCCCAGTTTTTTGCAAAGAGGAGAAAAATCAGTCAAGACAGGTGAGACGAGTGTATTTACGTACAGATGAGTTCAAAACAAAAGCAAGGACTTCAACTTTTAAGAAACACGAGCCAAAACCCTGATCATTACGAAATTTTTAGATTTCGAGTGTTTATTTCATTCATAGCGGGTGGTGTGTCGCCCGTGGAAATGCTTTCAACCCATTAGGAAGTTTTTATAATTAGTGCGCCTGTTAGTGATACTCGTTCATATTACCACCGTTACCAAATTGTAGAAACTGCTAAACAGTTAGGATATTTTGCTAATCTTCGTAGTTATCATGCCTGGATACAGTTGGTTATTAATATAGGAATATCAACGACAATTTTGTTTTCTTTTCA
>NZ_JACJTQ010000105.1 GCF_014698735.1 Anabaena catenula FACHB-362 | reverse complement strand
ACGTATCCGTATTCTCGACTAATTTCCCCATCTGGTGTTGGTAGGACTTTGCGGTCTACTTTGCCGTTAGGTGTTAATGGTAAATTGTCCAAGGTGATAAAGGCACTAGGCACCATGTATTCTGGTAGCTTCTGCTTGAGGTATTGTCGTATTTGGTTGGTGCTAAGTAATTTACCCTCAATAACTACATAGCTCACATCTTGCACCTACCGAATAAACCCAGAAATAGGAGATGCAAATTACAAAAAAATCACAGTGTATCAATACTAAGTATCCAGAAGTGCGTAGTCATAAATATAACGTAAATATTAGTAATATCACACAAAAAATCCCAGAGTGATGTTGATGTGGTGCAAGCAATCGAAGAATATAAAGTCAATGCCTCTGTTTGCATTTGGGACTAAAAACATGAGAGAAAAGGCGTGAAATATATCATCATCCGCAAACTTAAACATCACGCGATTACAGGTTTAGCAATTACTCGTAAATTAGTTGATGGTAGAGTTTTAAGACATCTGCACAAACAAGGACAACAGGTACGTTTAGTAGGTTTGAACTTCCCTGTTACTGTCTCCTGGTATTACCTCAAACGTGACAACGGTAGATTGGAAAAACGTTTTGTCTTATCTACTCGACCCCTCAAAGCCAGCACTATTCAGTGGTGGGGTAAACGTAGATGGCAAATAGAGGGATGGTTTAAAACCGCCAAGCAATGACCCTTTGGGTCACGCTTCGCGAACGTTTTGGGTTACATCGCTTTGGTCAAGGGACTTTGCTGGGTATGTATCGTTGGCTCATCCTTTCTCTGACTGCTTTCCTGATTGCCCATTGGACTTTTTTATTTACCGCGCATGACCCCATTCCAGATTGGGGTGAGGCTGCACAAACAGCCCTTGAATTTTTGTTTCCTCAAATTGTCGTGTCTCTTCTTTTACTTGATATCCAGCGACTTGCTCCCCTGGCACGTAGTTGTGGTTTTGACATTCATATTTCCAGGTGCAAGATGTGAGAAGCGGTATCTGGTTCTGTGGTAAATAACTGTCTAATTTTTTTCCGCAATGTATCATCAGCGAAGTAATAATTATCGCCTGAACTAAAGGCTAATTTGCGTTTTATACCATCTGTAAATGTTCTTTGTCTTAAATGGTTGGCATCTGGATTTTTACTATCAATTTTCACCAGGAGGAGAGATGGCAATTCTGATGGCTCGAATATTTGTGCTAATAACGAATTTTTGATGATTTCTGGTTCAGATAGATATCTGCCCTTGCCGTTGTTGTAAGCACCATCAAAGATAGGTATACTCAGTCCTGAATTTTCTATAATTCTTGTGGTTAAATCCATTGCCAGTAATCTATTAGATAGCTGATCTAGCAAGCATAAGATTCTCATATTTATCCTGGCATGGAATTACACTCAGCAAAATCATCCAAGTGGATATTTTACTGATGTCAAAAGATAACTTGGTAAGTGGTCAACGAGCGAACCGATAGCTAGTACAACACAGCATAAGTAAACCCACCATTAAAGTTGGCGAGAAATCTGTGATTTGAAACCCTGGAAGTAAATGATAGTGCAGTGATGATTTTGGGAGATGACACCCTCAAAGCGATCGCTCGTGATTTGGTGAAAGCGATTCGTGCTAATTTAACCATTGATTGGACAGTGAAGGAAAATGTGCGGGCTAAATTACGAGTGACAATTAAACGATTACTCAAGAAGTATGGCTATCCCCCAGACAAACAGGAAAAGGCAACCTCTACAGTTCTACAACAAGCAGAGTTATTGTGTAAAGACTGGGTAACTTAAATGTAACATAATTGGCGATGCTTCTGGCGATCGCCCACCGCAATTATCGCTCCCATACTTCAGAGAAGTTACAAAACCGCACCCCGTAATTCGTAAAAGAGCAATGCAGTATCAGAACTAATGACATAATTTTTGAGGGAACCCAGAATCAGGGACATTGACTAAGGTAAGCATTCTGCGATCGCACATTTTTATTCTTATCAATTTGTAACCGTTCACGGGGGGATCAGAAAAATGTTCAACAGGAAAACAGGAAATTACACAGAATCAATACGAAAACCAATCTAGATTTGATTTTTTCCGGTTAATTGTGAATAGTCAAAAGTGCAGTGCTATAGTCGTCTGTCAATTGTTTTTTAGACATTTCAGGTGCTATTAGTCGATACCATAAATCTCGCTAAACCATTACCAAGTAAGAACTTTAGCATTTGGGCGAATGTTTTACCCCCCCTGAACGGTTACAAAAAAACCAAAATATGAGCGAAAGATTCAAACCAAATCCTCCAATAAAGCTGTAATTTTCCCCTGGGCTTTAGTGCGGTTGTCATCATAAATCATTAAAGTATTCAGATTGGCATGGCGGCTCAACTTCTGCACACTCCTGACATCCCCACTACTAGCATCCAACGCCGCTGTCACTGATGAGTGTCTAATTTTATGGGGGCTGACAACTTTAGAAATCCCCGCCACACTAGCAATCTTGACAACAATCTTGCGAATTCCGTCCCCCGTCAGCCGATGTCCGTAGTGAGGTCGCAGGGAAATAAACAACGGTTGCTTGATATCTAATTCCTTCCTCTCCCACAACCAATCCTGGAGAGCCTTGCAAGTCTTGGGATGCAAGTCAATATTTTCCTTCTGAGTACCCTTTCCCTTGCCCAAGATACTCAAAGTCCGTACTTCTAAATCCAAATCTTCAATATTACAGTGAGAAATTTCCTCCCGTCGCAGAGCATTAGCCCACAACAGCCGCAGCAGTGCATAATCCCGTTTTCCTTTCATTGTTTCCTGGTTTGGCACTAACAGCATTTTTCTAAATGCTTCGGGAGTAATTCCCGTCGTATCTCGGTAAGGTTGAATTTTCTCGCTCTTAATATCAGCTAACGTCCAGTCACACATACCCACCTTATAGGCGTAGTTAACCAACGCCTTAATTGCCGCCAACCGGCGGTTAACAGTTGCTTCCTTCAACCCACAGTCAACCAACTCCGCCTTGTACCGCAAAACCAAAGTTACAGCCGAGTACCTGTGCATCTGCAAAAATTGCCCCACTAAAGTTGGTGTTGGCATCTGGCCGCACACAGAGAGGAAAAATTTGTTTAAATCTTTAGCTGTAGCGAACTGCAAACATCCAGCGATAAAACTGCAAACAAGGCATTTTTGAAACCACATTCTCTGCAAATAAAGGGGGTCTCAAAACCACAATAAATGCAAATGAA
>NZ_JACJTQ010000104.1 GCF_014698735.1 Anabaena catenula FACHB-362 | reverse complement strand
GTGAGGATTGCTCTGAATATATTCAAATATACTGCCCATAACGTCTTACCAAAAAATACACTTTTATATTCTTATACCATAATTTAATTCTTTTTCGGAGATGTCTAATGGTGAGCAAAGAAGTAGGCTATGATGCAGGCAAAAAAATCAAGGGACGCAAGCGATTTATGACAGTCGATACCTTGGGGCTAGTCTTGCGAGTCTTGGTAACATCTGCCAGTTTAGGAGAGCGAGAAGGGGGAAAACAAGTTCTCAAACGAGTGAAACAGTTTCCACAGCATGCATCTCGTTTAACAACTATCTGGGTAGATGGGGGTTTTGACGGTGAGCCGTATGACTCCTACGTCGTCACGCTACGCTTCATGCAATGGGTGATGGATTTTTTGCGTTGGATTGTGCAGGTAGTTCTGCGACCAGAACAAACCAAGGGTTTTCTCTTACTCAAAAAACGTTGGGTAGTGGAGCGCACTTACGGTTGGTTGATGGGCTGTCGGCGATTAGTCAGAGATTATGAATTATTGCCCGAAACCTCTGAGACTTTTATCTACCTTGCCATGATCCGTATTATGGTGAAGCGACTGGCTTAATTTTTGACTCCCTAAAACTTTTCAAACATCCTCTTACAGCAAAGGTTGGTCTTGTTAGGTAAACCTTAATGAACTACTGAAACTAATACCAGATGAATATGAAGCTGCACAACAGCTTAAGATGTCGAGAATGATTGAGATGCTATTACCCTGCAGATAAATGCAGATCAATCAATGAATTTTAGAATTTTGTGCAACCTCACATAAAATTGGGATAAACATCTATTTTCGTGGATAACCAAGAATATTTATTGATTGCATAATTACATTAGTAATACACCAAAATATCGTTTAAGGTAATATGAGAGAATGACTTAATAAATTGATTCGTATTTTACCTTGATCATTCATATTTTACAAGAACCTGCAACACCTACCCAAATCAACGAGATGCTTCAAGCCAATCGTTTCTATATTAAAACAGCCGTAGATATACGTCATCAAATTTTGGCAGGTGGAGGTGAAATGCACTCTGACTGTGAAACTATTTTACTTGAAAATGGAAGTCAACAACAGGATGTTTGGGGCGCGAGTTGGAATCCTATTTCTCAAGAAATTTTTTATGAATCAATGGTAAATCTCCGGCCACGTCAAAATAGAGCGATGGAAATTTTAGATCCAGCAATTCGGGAAAAGGTCAAACAAATCATCCACAAGTTATTAGGAGGTTTATGAATAACTGGACTGTAGAACAAATTGCGTTTCGTTGCGATCGCCTTTCTGTACGTCTTGAACGGTTGGCACAGAACTTTCTACAAATGGCATCTCTCAGTTTGGATGGGGTTAATGGGGAAGCGGTACTTAAAATTGTTAGAGAAAGTAAAGTATTTTTAGAACTGACAGCGATTGATTTAGATGTGGACAGTGCCTTTGAACTGGCTCAAATGCAACGTCAATTGTCTCGATGGCATATTCATTGGTTGTCAACTTGGGCAAGTGATTCTAGTCGTCTGGAAATTTCAACCTTGTCTCAAACATGGGCAAATCGAATTAGGGAGATGGCAGGAGTTCTGGTTTAAGGTTTTTAGTGCGATAGCTTCTTTTCTCCTGTCGGAGACACTACGTGAACGAGACGCTGCTTGGCATCACCAAGTTAAGGGTAGAGGTGGTACTGTTTTACAGCCCGGTATTGATTTATTGGCAACAGCGGAGGATTTCCCCAAAAATGGCCCGTTCCGTTGCTAATCATTACTGATGGCTATTGCGATAATTTACATATTCGTCGAGAACACGCTTTTTTGATTCCTGTAGGTTGCCGATTACCCTTTATTCCTAAAGGTCAGGTTTTCAGGATTAAGTAGGTTTTGCTGAAATAGGTTTTGCTGAAATAGCTTTTGCAATGCACTCGAACTCAGTTATAAGTATAAACCGTCTAAAAATGTGTCAGAGAAGACCTTGCAAAAAGGATCTTTAAAAACCAATGTTTAACTGCGGCGGCTCAACTTCACCGTTAAACATCTTAAAAAAAGTTTGAAGTAGATATTTTAGAAAATGTTTTAGTTTTATCTGCTACTAAACTGTACCAGATAAAACTAAATTATTTAGCTGTAATTCAGATTGTTGAAACATAAAATTAACAGCCGCGAATAATTTATCTAGTTCATAAATTGTAAAAGGAGTCATATTTTTTGTAAACTTATTATCTTCTAGTTTACCAAATTGCCATGTTGCGCCATTAGAAACAATCCCCCAAATAATGATTTGATACTCTCCATTTAATCTTTGAGCAGCAATCATTTCTGCTAAACATTGCGCCCAACCTGCCTCAAAGTTGTCTTGTTTGGCTTCTACTAAGATAAAGTATGGTTTGTCAAAAACAACTTTACCTAATGGGGAACGTTTAGCTAAAATATATTCAGGAAATCCTGATAATTTTTCATCGTAGTTTAAGGATTGATGACTCCATAAAATAAAATGTTGGCGGTATGTTTTCCAAACTTCTTTAAGAACGGGATAAATTAAGTTTTCACAGATAGCAAATTCTGAGTTATCAACAACAGCATCCCGCATCATTAATTCTAAATCTTCGCGGAAGTAGTCGGTAATATTAAAGGGAACGTCACTGATAAAATTGTCTTCGGTGTAGGTAACTTGAAATATTGTGAGGACTTCTCCGATAGTTTTAAAATTACTGAAAGCCATTTTTTACCTTTTTAAAATCTAAGTATTACTTGATGGTAGGGTGTGTTGCAGCACAAAATGATTAAAAATAGCGAAAATAGCCGTCTTTTAACTAGATATTCTACTGTTGGGAGTTTCGACCATCCGTTAAGGTCAATCTACCTCGGTTAATCATTTTATCATAGGTCAGGGGAAACGCATCTAAATTTTATTGACAAAATAACCTTTTAATGTATAAACCAATAAATCCCAATTTATCGTTTGATTGATTTTTTTAGAGTCATAGTGATGGACTAGAATATTGTCAATAAGTAGACGTTAATGCGAATATTTTGGTCATTATTGAGATTAAATTGTCCTTATTGATAATATGCGTTTCCCCTGTGCGGTTAGGGAATGGTAACTTTGGCGTACATCTATTTTACCTGTGACGGCATTGGTAATTAGAGAGGTGCGATATTTATTTTTTTAACAAAAGACATTCCTGACGCTTGCAGGGCAAAAGCACGCCTAAATAAAGTTATCCAGACTGGGAGCAAACCACGATCAGGGATTTTGTCCTATCAGCAATATCTGCACATCCACGGGAGGGTAGAATAAAATAAAAGCTTCCTGAAACTCCACTTCCAGGAAGCTAGATGTTAATTGTTATGTAATGGTTATTTCCCAGATGGATATCACTAATGTTGAGGTGAGCAACGTAGAAATTCTCCCTCCCTCCTCCAGTAAAGTTGTATCTCGTGATACTGCTCAACCTGTGACCGCCGAATTAGTAGAGGAGGTGATTCGCCAATATTATTACCGCA
>NZ_JACJTQ010000103.1 GCF_014698735.1 Anabaena catenula FACHB-362 | reverse complement strand
TCGTCCAGAAACAACATCTTAGTCGTGCTAATGGTATGACTCAGTTATCAGAAGCATTGGCTCGATTGCTATCACCAATTTGTGGAGGCTTTCTGGTAATTGTAATCCAATTACAGGGTGTCATCCTGATAGATTTAGTCACTTTTTTGTTCGCTTTAGTAACACTCTTAATTGTTGAATTCCCAAAACAAAAAACCACAGTTGCCGGAAAAATAGGCAAGGGTTCTTTACTAAAGGAATCTATGTACGGTTGGAGTTATATTCAAGCTCGCCCCGGATTAATGGGACTGTTAATCTTCTTCAGTATCAGTAACTTTGCTGTCAGCACTGCTGAAGTTTTATTCACCCCCCTAGTTTTGTCTTTTACCTCTGCCAACGTCCTCGGTATAGTTTTATCTATTGGGGGTAGCGGTATGTTAATCAGTAGCATCCTTATGAGCATTTGGGAAAATCCAAAACGTCGCATTCATGCTGTACTTGGCTCTAATTTCCTGCTGGGGCTGGCTATTTTATTGGTGGGAATGACCACCTCTGTTACCTTAATTACTATTGGAGCTTTCGTAGCTTTTTTGACAATACCTGTTTCACAAAGTTCCTCTAATGCCATTTGGCAAACTAAGGTGGCACCCGATGTCCAAGGAAGGGTTTTTGCAATTAGACACATGTTAGCTTGGTCATCACGACCTTTAGCTTATCTGTTTGTAGGTCCCCTAACCGACAGGGTGTTTGAACCTTTAATGACAGCTAATAGTTTCTTAACCGGAAGCATTGGACAAGTCATCGGCACCGGATCAGGTCGTGGTATCGGTTTGATGTTTATGTTTATGGGAACATTAACTATGTTAGCGACTATTGTTGCCTATCAATATACTCCCTTAAGGTTAGTAGAAGAGCAACTGCCCGATGCCATAATTGATACCATTGTCTGACAAGCGAAGCTATCGCCTTTTTGTACGTCTTGAAAGATCGGCACAGAACTTTCTACAAATGGCATCTCTCTGTTCAATAGATTCATAGATTATTTTACGACTTTCACGCATAAAACTAGCTGCCCATATATCTTGTTGTTGATTACCATCTTCTAATAGTGTTTGTTCACAATAAAAGTGCATTTCACCTCCACCAGCTAAAACACGACGTTCAAGGTCTACCGCTACCTTTATATAAAATTTTAACTCTTCTAACATTTTTTCGATTTGTTCTGGAGTTGCACGACTACGAATAATTTTTATCAATCAATTTGACCCCCTGGTTATTTTTTTCGGTAATTTATGTTCAATGGCTAATCCCACCAAGCATATAACTTGTGAGAATTTATCTCTAACTCATCACATCCCCAAACAAATTTAACAAATTCACCGACAAAATCTAAGTCTTCTACACCAATGACTGTAATCGCATCAACAACTAAATCGGGGTTCTCTATCTTAGTAAATGCTACTCCATCATAATTTACTATTAATCCTTTTTCTTGGCAACGCTGTCCAAATTCGATAAATAAACCCACTGATGGAGCAGCGTTAAAACTTGCAGATGTTGTAGTGTGACCATCTTTAACAATCTCTTCCAATGTTGCCAATGATAAACCCTGAAACTTGATTACATTAGGAGTATATTCAGTAATTGTATTACCTAATATTTCTTCTATTCTTTGCACCATAAATTTCCGTCAAACTCCAATTCTACCAATGTACAATATTCAAGAGTTTTTCTCAATATTCCTGCATTAGTGTAGCCTCTTTCTACATATGGTAAGGAGTTTAAAGTTTTATGATTTAACTTAGCATAGTACCGAAGAGCCATATTTTATGAATGAAGATGCTTTTTTGCCGCACAACGAGCATATAAAAAATACCCAAATGTAAAGCTCCACGTTTTCCGCATCAACGAAACTGGGGTGTGTGGCAGGATATGATTTCGGGTAAATTTGGTGATGAGGATGAATTATTCACCAAATATATCTATATTACCAATTGCATACTCCGATGAATCTACAGTAGAAGATGGTAAACCCTGAAGTTCAGCTTTATTCCTCATACTTTCCACCTTATCTGCTTCTCGAATAGCTAATGGATTGATGTGTTGACGTTCTGCTAACAGCGTCGCCACAGAAATTTCAAATGGTGGTAATTTACCATTGCTAGCAACAGGTATATCTTCTGGAAACATTTGACAAAAAGTAGTAGCCGCCGCCCTCTCAACAATAGTTTGAATTTCCGCACCTACACAGCGATTAGTTTCTTTAAGTATTCGTCGCCATTCCTCTTGACTATAAGGGTCAATACTACCAGAAACATCACTACTAAATCTATCATCAAATCTCGCACAGTGAAGTTTAAAAATACTGTGTCTTTCCCCATAATTAGGCAAGTCAACTTTATAAATATAGTCAAATCTTCCTGCCCTAGTTAATTCTGGTGGTAGCCATTCTAAACGATTTACACTAGCAATTACAATTACATCACTGGTACGTTCTTGCATCCAAGTGAGTAACTGACCTGCTAACCTTCTAGCTATATCATCATCTCCAGCAAAACCTTTGTCAAAGTCATCAAAATACAAAACCACTTCATTGAGACGGTCTGCTAATTTTAGTAGTTGTTTTAATTTTATTTCTGCTTCATTACCATAACTTCTCACATTACCCCAATCTAATAAAATCAAGGGAATACCTAAAATTTGTGAGCATACTTTAGCAAAGCAAATGGTAGTGGTAGTGTTACCGTGGGTGCTGCTGAAGAACGGTTTGGAAAAGTGCTGAAATATTATTTTGGTGATTGGGTATTTCCCCAACAAGAAATGTTACCAAATAGTCATGACCGTCCTTACACAGCAGATTTTGTAATTGTAGAACCAAATACTGAGCTACATCTTGATATTGAAGTGGACGAAAGTCATTGTTTTTCTACAGGAGTACCTACCCATTGTATTGGTGATGATGATTATCGAAATCAGTGTTTTCTTAAAGCTGGGTGGGTAATAATACGGTTTGCCGAAGAACAAGTTGTTAGTCAACCAGAACGCTGTTGTCGCTTTATTGGTAATGTGGTAGCAAAGTTGAGTGGAAATGTATCATTGAGTTATCAGTTCGCAGATGTTGCCCCACTAACTCCTGTCAAGCAATGGTCAAGGAAACAAGCAGCTTCTTTGAAGAAAAAGAACTATCGTCAAGGCTACTTGTGAGATGATCGGTGATAATAGTACATAAGATGAGCATTTCCAAATGTTTCTGGATCAAAAAATGTGACCCATTGGGTCACAAACTTTGTGCTGTTAAGTAGTCGAGCAATGCCGGGGGATTTTCCTCCGTGGCAGACTGTATACACATATTTCCGCAACTGGCGTTGCATATGGGACATGGTTGCGTATTCATGACTGTCTGCGAGAATGGACTCGCATTGAACGCCAACGTCATCGGTGTCCATCGGAGGCGATTATCGACAGTCAAAGCGTCAAAAGTGCAGCAATAGACATCTCCGGAAATAGCTAAAGTGTTACTGCCACTGCTTTTAAAAGTGAGATGCCCCAATGCAAAGGTAGCTGGCTGGTACGCTAAAATAAGCGTTAGAGATGCC
>NZ_JACJTQ010000102.1 GCF_014698735.1 Anabaena catenula FACHB-362 | reverse complement strand
CAACAGTGCTAGTATGTCAAACATGGGCTGTGTGTGGTTTTCGAGTTGTCGTTGTGGAAGACTATAACTCTACTACATCAGCCCTCTTTTTATACTCTTATTTTGGCTACAGTATTGAGTAATTGAGATATATTTTGTTTAATAAAATCATCGCTGTCAGGGTTATCAAAAAGGTAAAATAGGTGATTTAAAGATTCTCTCGATAAGTTCTTAGTCTGTGGCATCCATGACGAAACACTCTCCTTGCCTTTTAAATTACGCTCAATTTCAGCCATACTCTTGACCACAAATTCAACCGCAGTAGGAGTATCAATGAATTGACAAAAGTAGGCGATATACTGACGCAGCGACTCATATTTATTAGCTTGATAAATGAGGTACTCCAATACATGACTGTGAATGTAACGAGGAAGGAAACCAGAAAGCTCACGTATAAACCAATCTTTCCAAGATTCACCATAATCATTCTTTTGATCTGGTAACTTAGCCCAGAATTCAATTAGAGGATCTAAAAGTTTTTCTGGATTGTCACCGCAGCACTGACTGGCAGCCCAAATAGCGTTTGGAAGAAACTGAGCTTTATTATCTATAAGTTGCCAGCAAATCAGAATTTCATTCTCTAACTCAAAAAACTCCAGAAAGCCTGCAAGGGTTAAAGCAGCTGCTCTATCAGCATCAGTGATATTACTAGATTTTAATATTCGCTGTATCTCATCTAATATTTTTTCTTTGTAATTATACTTTGCTTGTTCTATAACTTGATCTCTAATCCCATCAGTTATTAAGGGTGCAAAACAATGCTGGTTTTCCATAATGCAGAAATCAACACCACTAATAGTACATCCATTCCGTATTCGAGATAAAAGAATAGATCGATATTTCGGCAAATTTTCAGTAATATTTATTATTAAATGCGAATCTATATCTATTAATTTCCGGTAAAACGTTCCAAGGATAGATTCAGGTACTAAGTCAGAGGACACCTTAGAATCAACCCAATCTTGTAATGTTCTATAAATAGCTTGATGATATTGGTTGCTAGGGATGGCAAAGTGACGAATTCCCTCTAAAAGTGATAAAGGTAACTTAGTGCATAATTCTCTTAGAAATTCTTCATTTTGAGGATATTTAATGATTGCTTGACCAATAATCTCTGCATAATAAGGTTCCCAGAAAATTTCAAAAGGTTCAGCATTATTATTCAACAGATACCCCATACTTTCTATCAACAGGGCTTCTCGAAGACGGTCATGCCGGAAAACCAATTTTTCATTATCAATTTGACATAGTTTTCCATGTTTCAATAATGCTCTCAAAGCATTCATATCTTCAGAGGCATCCCCAAACCAATTTTTTAGATCAGTCAGGCGTGGATTAAGCTTCCGATTTTGAAGCATTTGAACAGCTAAGTTTGACAAAGCGGAATTATATTCATCTCTGAGTAAATTTCCTATTTGGGCAACTTCATCAATAGCTGTTTTAACGAAATAATCAATTACGTTTTCAGCAAGGTAGTTTAACTCATGAGGCTGCGGATCTGGCAATAATGAAGTAAAGAATCCAATTAAAATAGGATCATTACCCAATTTTTCTGCCAGTGCAGTTGCTTCTGTATTAGTTAGCTCAATAGCAGTCAATTTAACAGCATCTTTTACAGCTTTCACTCCTTCTTCAAGAAGCATTGCCTCAATAAAAATGCTATTTATCCAGCTTGTCTTATTAAATTCAGGAATAATTGATCTAACGACATCTGACCAAACTGGACAAACAAGTAAATGTTGTAAAGGTGAAGGTTTGGCATTAGGCACACTTGATGAAATAGGTTTTGACCAATTCACCAGTTTTTGTAACAGTTTTGCTGGATTATCTGTTCGATTAATGTCATCAGCAATCAGTAATATTCTTTTCCCATCTTTCAACAATCGCAGAGCTTCTCTCCCAGCATTTGGCATTAAGCTCGGATACAAATCATGCAGAACTTTATTCAAAGCACTTGTCAGTGAATCACTCGCAGTTAGCACATTCTCTGAAAGCCATAAACTGTAACCGTCTGCCTCTAAATATTTTTTCCCAGTTTGATAGGCTGCTGCGCTCTTGCCAGAACCAGAATTCCCAATTAACAATTGTATTGAGTAACTTTGATTGTCTATTCCTCTTTCGACTTGTTGATCAATCTGCCGAGAAACCCATTGGTCTGGATTCGTAATGAATTGTTTTTTGTATTCATCCAAGCTTTTGTAACAGAGGTCGCGCAGTAAATCATCTGACAGCATTTCGGCTGCAATACCCAGATATTCCTTACGCAGCCATTGACCTTCACGTGCTGTATCTAAAAATCTAGCTATTCGTGAGCGATCCCAAAAATCAACTGATATTTCTAACTCTTGGGCTTTCTTTTCTACCTGTAAGCAAAAATCTGGTTTCAAGCCCTGATTAGTGGTCAAAACAACAGTGAATTTCGCATCTGGAAATTCAGTTTCAATTGACCGAGCAAGATGTCCTGCTTTTAAAAGATCACCATCGTCACTTTCCGAAAGCTGCTTTCTTCTGCCCTTTGCAGCAGGTTTTACTGTTCGATGATCAAACAACCATTTCTTTTCCAGGTTCTGTTCTACAGTATGTTCTACTAAAACAAAGTGTGGAGGAATGCTTCCGGGAACTCGACAAAAACCATCGACAGGTGATTTTTTTGTCTGACCTTTAGCATTCATTCCAGTGTGTAAAATGGCTCTATATTCTGTTTCTGCTTTGCACAACACAGCTGTAGCAAGCAACTCAAACTTACCAGGTTCTTTGAATTTTTCTAACTCTTCTGCTGTAGTCAACTGCTTATTTCCTTTCCGGAGTCTATTACTTCAATTTATTATAAATCTAAACTTTTAGCTGTATGAGAAGATGTTCTAAAAGGGTTGTTTGACTTCATAGTTAACACAACGAAGCTTCTCAATATAGTAACCGCTCAATAATCCGGGGTAAATAGTTCAATGACAAGCCTCAAATGGCATAAAATCGTTCCCAAATAGGTAGTCCGCCCCCATTTATTGAGCGCATACTCAATATAGAGCTAAAATTTTTATTTATCGCCTCAGTTTAGCCCAAATTAAGTAGCTCCAACCAACAATGAGTAGAAGCTGTGTACCTAAAAAGAAAAATGGTATTTATGAGTTTTATTGCCTCTTTTTCTTTTGTTTATTCTTCCCCTAAAAGTGCTTCTATCTGAGCCAGTAGTTTTTCCAAAGCTTTTTGCTTTTTAGGATTTTCCCAAACCTTCGCTTTTTGTAATTGACTCGATGCTTCCTTATAACGGTTTTTGAGTGAAGGTGGTTCTGGATTTATTTGACGACTTGCTTTAATTCTTTCGTTGATCTGAGTTAGTGATAGACTGTCTGCTATCGTCGCCTCTATGAGTGCAGTTCGTTGTGCTAAATCTTTGATGCGAGCGATCGCAGTAGCTTTGGTATATTCAATCTCACCTTTCCGCAAGGCATCTAAGACATCTTCTGGCAGTTTCAGTAACGGTAGACGACTGCTGACAAAAGATTCCCAACTTATCATTCCCAAGGCATCAAATACAGCTTCTATTGCTTCGGAATCTTCAC
>NZ_JACJTQ010000101.1 GCF_014698735.1 Anabaena catenula FACHB-362 | reverse complement strand
TGCGGTAATAATATTGGCGAATCACCTCCTCTACTAATTCGGCGGTCACAGGTTGAGCAGTATCACGAGATACAACTTTACTGGAGGAGGGAGGGAGAATTTCTACGGGGCTAACCTCAACATTAGTGATATCCATGAAAGAAATAACCATCACATAACAATTAACATCTAGCTTCCTGGAAGTGGCGTTTCAGGAAGCTTTTATTTTATTCTATCTTTCCGTAGATGTCCGGTTTGCTCACAAAAATCCTGGTGAATTCTTGAGGGGGCGATTATTTCGGAATTTTTAGCCTCAATTTAGGGTTTAGAGAAAAGTTTTTTTCTAGCGATCGCTACTTTTTCTCTGGTAGTATCTGCAAGTTGCGCTCTAGCCCGTTGAATTTCTGCGACTTTAATCTGTATATCGTTGTTTCTAGGAGAACTCCACAAAAAAGATGAACTGCTTGCAGCAGCGCTAGTTCCCTACGGGATCTTGCTACGCGGAGCGTCCCGGAGGGTACGCTATCCAATTTCACTCCTATCAAAACGACTTTTCCTCCCCCTGCTAGAAAGCTCCCTTGTCAGAGTTGGTTTAGCGGTGTTTGTCGTAGTTATGGGTTTTGTGCTATTACTGTTTCCATTCTCAGGTTTTTACATCATCAAAAATCACGTTCATACCTCAAATCAGCAACGCCATCGCCTGCGGCAAGCGTAGCTATCGCCCTATTCAGCATTTAAGCTTTTGAGAATTTTCTTAGCTAACAATTCCTTAATTTCCGTATGTCTTGGTACAGCTTCAATGACCCCGGTTTCAGGATTAATCCACAGGGAATGAGAAGCACCTTCTCGTTTAAGGTAGCAACCTGCTTGTCGTAACTTTTTTTCTAATTCTTTACGTTTCATGGAATTGAAATAGTCTCTTCAATCGCATCTTCTGTTAGTCCCCTGCGAATATCTGCCACACGATCTTCAAGAATCATTTGAATAGCAAGTTTCAAGTTTTCTTTTACTTCCTCAATGGTTTCACCTTGACCATTAGCACCAGGAATTTCTGGACAAATTGCCCAGTATCCTCCTTCCGTTGCTTTCTCAATGATGGCTGTTAATTCTGCTTTCATATCAATTTTCCTAGAACTCCATTATATTTTAAACGATGATGCTAAATGAAATCCTAAATTATCTTGTCCGCCGTAACCTAGATAACCGTTCCAAAGTTCTAGTTTTTCTGGGGTAAATTCAAAATATTGGTCTGAAGTAATACCGTTAGGTTCTAGTTGAGGTTGTGGTAAAAGTGGTTGAGTCATAGTTTTTGTACAGTTAATTGTGACATTTGCAAAATACGGTCATTCCAATTACCAAGTTCTTGATTTACCTGATTTCTAGCTTCTGTGTCGTTCCAGATTTGCGCCCATTTAAACAACCAACGGGTCAAAAACCGTCCTAAATTCGCTAATTCAAAAGCATAATCAAATTCTACATCTGGGGCTATCCATTCAATAAAATACATTGTCTCTCTAATCAAATTTTTTACGACATCATTATTATTACCGTCTTGTAATAAACCCTGAATTTGTTTTAAGTGGTTGGTTAAATTGTTTAACCTGATCTGAAGGGGCGACGAAATAGGCTGAAAAGCTTTGTATGTAGAGAGTGTAAGGTTTTGTGGTAAAAAAGATAGGTCTCTGATTTGCAACAAAGCCTATCTATTGATAATGTTACCTAGATTCTACCAAAACCACTTAAAAAGTCAATTGAGTTTAGCGGAATACCTATTCCTCAGAATTTTAGTTCAGATTTTACAGTCAATTAAACAAGTCAATTTAGAAAGGTTAGCTAATGCTCTACCTTTACCGATAAAATTTGAGAGTAGAAGAAAAAGAATACAACGATTTTTGTCAATACCAAATCTAAAAATTGAAAAAATTTGGTTTCCAATTGTTAAAGAATGGTTGAAAACATATTTCACCAATAAAAAAATAATTTATGTAGCAATTGATAGAACAAATTGGAGCCGCATAAATTTATTCATGGTTAGCATCATTTGGGATAAAAGAGCATTTCCAATATATTTCAAATTGCTGCCAAAATTAGGTAGCAGTAATATATCAGAACAACAGGATTTATTGTCCAAGGTAATACCATTATTAAAAGATTACCAAATATGTGTATTAGGTGATAGAGAATTTTGCTCTGTGAAACTTGCAAAGTATCTCCAGTCATTGGGGGTATATTTTTGCTTGCGTTTAAAAAATAACGAATTTGTAGAATTTAAAAAAGATATTTTTATTGAGTTAAGCAGTTTTGGGTTAGCACCCGGAGTTTCTTTTTTTATTAAAGGAGTTAAGGTGACAAAGACTCGTGGTTTCATGAGTTTTAATGTTGCTTGTAAATGGAAACGTAAAATCAACGGAGTAGCACCGAAAGAAGGATGGTTTATCTTAACAAATTTGGATGAATTAGAGTCGGCTATTTCTGCTTATAAACAAAGATTTGATATAGAAGAAATGTTTAGAGATTTTAAGAGAGGTGGTTATAATTTAGAAGACACTAATATTGAGGGGGAACGCTTTATTTCTCTTGTTTTATTAATTGCTGTTGCTTACACATCTGCAACGATTCAAGGTCAAAAAATCAAACGTAAAGGAATACAAAAATATGTCGTTCGTCTCAAAGAATATGGTCGATTAGAGCGGAGACATAGTAGTTTTTATGTTGGGTTATATAGTCAAACCTGGGTCAATCTCAAGGAGATTTGTCTGGAATTAGTAACAGAATTAATAAGATTAAATCGCAATCAGCGAAAGTATTATCAACAAGGTGTAAGAGCTATGATGCTTATAGAGTCTATGTTTCAGCCAGTTTCGTAGCCCCCTCAGTAACCTGATAGAAACATCATCTTTAATAACGGAAGGGATAGCGATAAATTTTAGTGTGGAAGGCAACAGGATTGTGATTACACCACAAAAAAGAAAAAAATATACGCTTGATGAGTTGCTCTTGGGTATGACTCCTGATAAATTTCATCCTGAATTTGAGACTGGAAACGCTGTGGGGAGTGAAGATTGGTAGTTAATTCTTATTTTCCGAATAGAGGAGATATTATCAAATTAGAATTTGGGAACACACAGCGATTTACGGCTGATTCGATTAGGCGTGCATTTGCCCTTCAAGCATCAGGAATGTCTTTTGATGATATTGCTAAGACATTAAATAACGAACTACAACAGCAAGGGCGTGAGCAAATCGGCTATCGCCCGGTTCTTGTTATATCTCCAATTAAATATAATCGAATGGCTTCTTTAGTTCTAGTGTGTCCTATAACTAGCAATCCAAAAGGGCTTAGTTTTGAAGTTTCACTTGTTGAGGGAATGCAAACACAAGGAGTTGTGTTAGCTGACCAAATTAAAACACTAGAGTGGAGAGCTAGAAAGGTAAAATTTGTTGAAAGTGTTGCACAAGATTTAATAGAAGAAGTACAAGCGAAGCTCGAAACATTAATTTTCTAATTTTTCCACCCGATAGAAGAGACCATAGCGATAGCGTTCAGCGCGACCTAGGAATCGCATATGGTGCAACACCGTTTTTGATACCAAACAAGACCTAACGAATTAAACCAGCACGTTGAAAAATAGTATGGGGAGTAATTTCTAATTCTGGTAATGTTTCATGACTGATGACTTGATTTTCTCGAAATGTGACAGGAAGAGAAGATGC
>NZ_JACJTQ010000100.1 GCF_014698735.1 Anabaena catenula FACHB-362 | reverse complement strand
GTGAGGATTGCTCTGAATATATTCAAATATACTGCCCATAACGTCTTACCAAAAAATACACTTTTATATTCTTATACCATAATTTAATTCTTTTTCGGAGATGTCTATTACCAAAACAGTAGTGATAGCAATGGCATTGAGAAAGCGATTCATTGATATTCCTCCATTATTTCATTACTGAGAATATTTACAAATTGAGAGAATTTATAAATTATCCACTCAACCTAAAATTAGTTTAAATTCTCTAGTTAGGTGGAGAGTCAATAGGAAATAGAAGAAATTATTAGTTATTTTTTTGATTTCATCAGTGCAAAAAGCACATCTATTTTTTCAATAAACGTGCGTCTAAGTTTTATTTTTTAAATTAAGTCTAAAATTCTGTATGCTAGGTGAAAAGCAATTATTGACCCGCTTCACTGAAATATGTTCAGACAGAATCCTATCTTTACCTTAATAGATACCTCCGAAAAATGTGCTAAAGACGTTCCGCCGGAACGTCTCTACAAAGGTTTTGGAACACACATATTGAATTTACGGAGATGTCTAATGACTATTCAACTTAGATACAGCAAGCCTTTGAGACAATATTGCAGATTTTCACTTGTAACCTGCTAGTCAGCATTTAACACCTTACGAAACACAATCTTATCAGCGCCCGCTGTGTAGAAGTCCCGAATGCAAGCCTCTTCCTCGTAACCGCACTTCGCGTACAACTTCCTCGTGCGCTCTAAGCTTGCTAACGTTTCCACCAGTAGCATTCTTCCACCACGCGCCTTCAAAGTTTCTTCTATGTAGCATAACAATTTCCCACCGCGTCCTTGTCCTTGGTGATCGGGGCGAATAGCGATCAATTGTAGATTCCACGTCTGATCGGTCATCCGTTCAGGCTCACAATAGGCGACTCCAACTGGCCCGTCTTTGTCATCTTCGTCAGTGATCCAGAAGGGGTTGCTGTCGCTCTTACCACCAAAGTAGTCAGCCAGGATTTTGCTGAGATACTCAAGCTCGTTAGACTGAAAACCGATTGTGTTGGCTACAGCAATTATTTCCGCTGCATCTTCGGGTTTGGTAGGTCGGATCATGGAGAATTCAATTATATGCTTGAAGCATATAATAAACAACAAATTTGCTTGATGTCAATATGCGTGACGCATATAATTTAGGTATGGAAAACACTAACCTTGCGAATGTAGTGGGGGCTTTAGCCCTTGCCTTGACAGATTTGATCGCTCAGTCGGCGGATCAAATGATCGATGATGCAGGACCAGCTACCGAGGCTCTTTGCTTGGTAAGACACGCACCTGGGATACCAATTGAACAATTGCGCCGCGCCCTGGGAATGTCGCATCCAGGTGCAGTAAGGCTTGTAGAACGACTGGAGAAACAAGGATTGATTCTGCGTGAACGTTGCTCTGTCGATCGCAGAGCGGTGGAGTTGAAATTGACCCAAGAAGGGGAAGCTATGGTGGGCAAGATCCATCAAGCGCGGCTCTTGGCACTTGAGGAAGCGATCGCTTCTCTATCTTCAAAAGACCGCCTACATTTGTGTCGTATCACTAACCAAATCTTGTTTTCCCTGACAAAAACGAAGGATAGTGCCTTAACTATCTGCCGCTTATGTGATGAAAGCAACTGTTTAAATTGTCCAGTGGGTAAACGTTACAGCGAATTGACTTAACACGGGTAAATGCAGAATTCCCGCTTATTTTTAGGGAAGTACGTCAACTCCTGATGGTTTTACTAACTCACCTGCTTGAAGTCGAACTTTTGGTACACCTGTAAAAAGTAAGCGAATTTGGGTAATCACGATATACAAAATAGGTACTACAAATAAACTCAAGAAAGTAGCAACAAACATTCCCCCAAAGACAGCAGTACCAAGAGATTGTCTACTAGCTGAACCTGCTCCTGTAGCCACAGCTAGAGGCCAAATTCCCAATAAAGTGGAAATTGCTGTCATGAGAATTGGTCTTAAACGTTCTCCAGAAGCTTTCACTGCTGCTTTGGTAATTGAAAAACCCTGTTCACGTAATTGGTTAGCAAATTCAACAATTAAAATTGCATTCTTACTAGCTAAACCAATTAACATCACTAACCCAACCTGACAGTAAACATCGTTATATAAACTGCGCCATGATTGAGCTAACAATGCTCCTAAAACTGCCAAGGGAACTGATAATAAAATAATCAAAGGATCAATAAAATTATTGTATTGAGCAGCTAATACTAAGAAAACAAAGAAAATTCCTAGACCAAAAATAATTGGTGCTTGTCCACCAGATTCTAATTCTTCTAAAGTAATACCTGACCATTCATAGCTGATGTTTTTCGGTAAAACAGTAGCGGCTAAATTTTTCATAGCTTCTATTGCTTGTCCAGAACTAAAACCAGGGGCGGCTGCACCATTAATTTCTATGGAACGATAGAGGTTATAATGATTAATTGTTTGTGGTCCAGTAGTTGGTTTTACTGTCACCAAACTATTAAGAGAAATCATTTCACCCCTTCCTGAACGTACATATAATTGGCTGATATCTTCTGGGTTAGAGCGAAACTGTTGATCTGCTTGGACATAGACTCGGTAGGTGCGACCAAAAGCATTAAAATCATTAACGTAGCGTGAACCAATGAAAGTTTGTAAGGTGCTAAAAATATCTCTCACGGGAACTTGTAAAACCTCGGCTTTTTCCCGATCTACTTCGATAAGTAACTGTGGTGCGTTAGCGGTGTAGGTGCTAAATACTCCTTGTAATCCTGGGGTTTGATTAGCTTTACCGATCAAATCATGGCTGATTTTAACTAAGTTATTAATATCGCTATTATTTCTGTCTCCTCTATCTTGCAACTGAAATACAAAACCACCCACACTGCCTAAACTTTGAATAGTCGGGGGGTTAACCGCAAATATAAAAGCGTCTTTAATAGTTGAAAGTTTACCTCTAGCTTGATTAACAATTGCTGATGCTGTTTGTGCTGCTGTTTTTCGCACATCCCAAGATTTGAGCGGTGCAAATATCAAGCCTCTGTTGGGAGTGTTACCACTAAAACCCACACCACCCATTGCAAAAGTACCTTGAATCTCTGGGATTTTCAAAAGTTCTTTTTCTGCTTGTTTCGCAACTTCACGGGTGTAGTTGAGTGAAGTCCCATCTGGTCCTTGCATTAAATTAATAAAATAACCTTGGTCTTCTTCTGGTAAAAATGCTGTGGGAACACGCAAATAAAGCCAACCTGTCCAAACCAAAGATGCAATAAATAGTAGTAATACAACGATTTTTAAGTGAATTAGCAACTTGAGAATTTGTTGATATGCTTTTTGAATCCAGTTCAGTAACCAATTAATTGCCCCAAATATCCAACCTGGTAAACCACGTGGTTTTTCTGTTTTCCGTAATAACATAGCTGCTAAGGCCGGAGTGAGGGTAATGGCGTTAAAAGTCGAAAGTACAATTGAGAAAGCGATGGTTAAGGCAAATTGTTTATATAGTTGTCCCGTTGTTCCGGGGAAAAATCCTACAGGAACAAATACAGCTAAAAGTACCAAAGATGTGGCAATAACCGCCCCAAATAATTCGTGCATTGATTGAGATGCAGCGCGACGCGGACTTAAACCCTTTTCTTGAATCAAACGAGTTATATCTTCAACAACAACGATGGCATCATCAACGACCATGCCACTTGCTAGGGTTAAACCAAACAAAGTCAGGCTATTGAGGGAAAAATTGAAACCTTTGACAAACGCAAACGTGCCAATTAAAGAAACCGGAATTGTAATTGCGGGAATAATGGTAGTGCGCCAGTCTTGCAAGAAAACAAAAATGACGATGACAACCAAGACAATGGCTTCTAATAAAGTTTTGACAACTTCTTTACGGGATGCTTCTACAAATAATGAGGAATCGTATGGAAATTGTGCTTTTACCTCAAAAATGGCCAAACTTTGAACCATAAGCTGACTAAAAATTAACGGAACATCAGACATTGCAGCAACAAGTTAGATAAAATTTTGTATCAATACATGGCCGCGTGTTGAAAAAGTG
>NZ_JACJTQ010000010.1 GCF_014698735.1 Anabaena catenula FACHB-362 | reverse complement strand
GTGAGGATTGCTCTGAATATATTCAAATATACTGCCCATAACGTCTTACCAAAAAATACACTTTTATATTCTTATACCATAATTTAATTCTTTTTCGGAGATGTCTAATAGGGAGTATGTGAAATTGCAATTTCCCAGCAACTCCGCGATCGCGCCTTCAAGAGAAGATAGAGGTTTCAATCCCTAATAGGGAGTATGTGAAATTGCAATTTGGGTGAATTTCTAGATGTTGAGAAATCCGCAGGTAGTTTCAATCCCTAATAGGGAGTATGTGAAATTGCAATCTTTGGTAGAAAAGATTGCTTAGTCTTTTACTGTTGTTTCAATCCCTAATAGGGAGTATGTGAAATTGCAATCTCACT
Organism: Anabaena catenula FACHB-362; assembly: GCF_014698735.1. GTDB lineage: Bacteria > Cyanobacteriota > Cyanobacteriia > Cyanobacteriales > Nostocaceae > Anabaena > Anabaena variabilis_A. The sequence goes on along the minus strand of NZ_JACJTQ010000010.1, from coordinate 139,133 downwards.
TCAATGGAGTAACTTAAAGACGATGAGGCATTATCTCGTTTCAATCCCTAATAGGGAGTATGTGAAATTGCAATTTCTTGCCGATTATCAGGAATCCCGGTGAATCCTAATCGGGTTTCAATCCCTAATAGGGAGTATGTGAAATTGCAATAATGAGACAGAAACTAGAATTTAAGCACTTAAGCGTTGTTTCAATCCCTAATAGGGAGTATGTGAAATTGCAATCATGCTCTTGAGTAAAAATTTCTATAAATTCTTCAGGTTTCAATCCCTAATAGGGAGTATGTGAAATTGCAATCAATGGTATGAGCGAGATCACGCGCAGGTTGTGGGTCATGTTTCAATCCCTAATAGGGAGTATGTGAAATTGCAATGCTCGATTCGTGACTGGTTGGTGTTAAGCGCTAGTCGGGGGTTTCAATCCCTAATAGGGAGTATGTGAAATTGCAATCCCGTCTGTGTGCCAGATAATGCCGGAGTCCAGTCAAGTTTCAATCCCTAATAGGGAGTATGTGAAATTGCAATTTTAAAGACTTTTCCCGCGTCTAAACGGCAGGTGGACGGGTAAGTTTCAATCCCTAATAGGGAGTATGTGAAATTGCAATTCAGCATTTGTGCTGATGAGCCGGGATGAGGCAATATGGGTTTCAATCCCTAATAGGGAGTATGTGAAATTGCAATGCTCTTACTGAAACCAGAGATTGCACTGCTAGGTTTCAATCCCTAATAGGGAGTATGTGAAATTGCAATCTGAGATTGAACACAAGTCCAAAGGAGCCTGGATAATATGTTTCAATCCCTAATAGGGAGTATGTGAAATTGCAATTTCCATATGGTAGTGCCTTTTACTGGTGATTGGTAGTTTCAATCCCTAATAGGGAGTATGTGAAATTGCAATTCTAGCGGCACGGCAGCCTGGACAACCTTTAGCGCATCGACTACCGGTTTCAATCCCTAATAGGGAGTATGTGAAATTGCAATGTGGAGAGGCTACGGAGTATTGGGAGAAAGTAGAGGGTTTCAATCCCTAATAGGGAGTATGTGAAATTGCAATCCTCAACCTGCTTCATGGTTGCAGTGGTTGTTATTCCACTGTTTCAATCCCTAATAGGGAGTATGTGAAATTGCAATTCTATGGGAAACCGTAGCGCTTTAGACTCCGTGGCGTTTCAATCCCTAATAGGGAGTATGTGAAATTGCAATTATAACCTTGTCGGGGTTCTTGTCCAAACTGCTTGTTTCAATCCCTAATAGGGAGTATGTGAAATTGCAATTTAAAAGCAGTCCCTACAGATCATCCTGCGGTTTATGTTTCAATCCCTAATAGGGAGTATGTGAAATTGCAATTACCCAGTGGTTTTGCCCCAGTTGGTGGTCAATGGGTTTCAATCCCTAATAGGGAGTATGTGAAATTGCAATAGGTTAAGCCCTCATCGGAGGGCTTAGTTTTAGGTTGTTTCAATCCCTAATAGGGAGTATGTGAAATTGCAATTGGTGGTGGAACAATTCCCAGTAGTAATGCCTACTTATCGTTTCAATCCCTAATAGGGAGTATGTGAAATTGCAATAAACCTTAGCAGAAGCCATTAGCTTGGTATTTGGAGTTTCAATCCCTAATAGGGAGTATGTGAAATTGCAATCTATTTAGAGCTTATGTGCATAGACAATCTTTTGCTGGCAGTTTCAATCCCTAATAGGGAGTATGTGAAATTGCAATTCTGTTGGTAATACTGTTACTGGTAATGTAGTACCAGATGTTGTTTCAATCCCTAATAGGGAGTATGTGAAATTGCAATTTTAGTTTTTTTCCTCGTAGTAATTTTCAATAAAAGTTTCAATCCCTAATAGGGAGTATGTGAAATTGCAATGCAGTCAATTTATTCAAGAGGGGAACATATTTAGGTTTCAATCCCTAATAGGGAGTATGTGAAATTGCAATAGAAGTCGCATTCCAGGGTGCTACCGAGCAATGGGAGTTTCAATCCCTAATAGGGAGTATGTGAAATTGCAATTTATCAAGGCTATTTTCTTCTTCTAAGGTTAAAGTTTCAATCCCTAATAGGGAGTATGTGAAATTGCAATAATATGAAGCCAGTGGTTGAGGAAACTGAGCGCGTGTCAGGTTTCAATCCCTAATAGGGAGTATGTGAAATTGCAATGATTTTATTCTTAGCCGCACTCTTGTTAGTAGTAGTTTCAATCCCTAATAGGGAGTATGTGAAATTGCAATATCGTAATAGGAAAATGTATTACGTTCCAGAATGGGTTTCAATCCCTAATAGGGAGTATGTGAAATTGCAATGAATCAATCCAGCGTCATCGGTATCCAAGACAATTGTGTTTCAATCCCTAATAGGGAGTATGTGAAATTGCAATATACGTTAGGGAGATCGAGCGTCTTACCTTGATGTTTCAATCCCTAATAGGGAGTATGTGAAATTGCAATGAATATCCCATCGCCTTATTGAATCGTTTCCGAGTTTCAATCCCTAATAGGGAGTATGTGAAATTGCAATTTCAACTTGTAGCCATCCCCAGTTATTCCTCTCCCGGTGGTGTTTCAATCCCTAATAGGGAGTATGTGAAATTGCAATATTCTAGGGGGGGGTGCTTTGACTTCGATTCAATCTCCACGTTTCAATCCCTAATAGGGAGTATGTGAAATTGCAATTAGCATCACAACGTTAGCCAAAGAAGCCAAGCAAGTTTCAATCCCTAATAGGGAGTATGTGAAATTGCAATTTGATTGGGTTGATGTAAACAGTGTGCGTATTCGTTTCAATCCCTAATAGGGAGTATGTGAAATTGCAATTCTCCCAACGACTAGAGTTTGGAAATCTTGGGTAAAGTACGGTTTCAATCCCTAATAGGGAGTATGTGAAATTGCAATATCCCAGGAAATACCCCAATCCGTTGCCAGCCCTGAGTTTCAATCCCTAATAGGGAGTATGTGAAATTGCAATAGCAGGAGCCGGAAAGGTTGACTGTATTTGGTTTTCAAGGTTCGATTGCGCGAGTGGTCTAATCATAGTCGATTTCCAGGATCGTGTCAAGATTGAAAATGGCTGAAACCCAGTCTGGATAAGGTGCGCGGGTGATTCAAGATTTAAAAAGCTTGAAAGTCTTGCTACAAAATGATTTCAGCCTTTTTTGGAGTCACAGGTTTTTCAACACCCACCCCCCCGCGCTATCCGGGAAAAAAATTCTAGACTGAAATCACCCATAAACCATCATTCATCAACAATTCTCATTGGTCAATTGGTCAGAGTTTGCGTTAAAATAAGCGTCGGCGTAGCCCGCCGCAAGCATCGCTAACTTTAGTAATGTCATAGCCGGATTTTTCCGGGAGGTGTAATTGACCAAGTTCATTTTAAAAATTCTCTGGTTAGATGAGAACGTCGCTCTAGCAGTCGATCAAGTTGTTGGCAAAGGAACCAGTCCTTTGACTAAATACTTTTTCTGGCCCAGAAATGATGCCTGGGAAGAGCTAAAAAAAGAGTTAGAATCCAAACACTGGATTACAGATGTTGATCGCGTTGAGTTGCTCAACAAAGCAACAGAAGTGATTAACTACTGGCAAGAAGAAGGCAGAAACCGCCCAATGGCTGAAGCGCAGTTGAAATTTCCAGAAGTTGCCTTCACTGGTAGCGCCTGATTATTTTAGGTTGGTAATGGGTAATTGGTGATTGGTAATGGGTAATTAAGTAAAATTACCACCAATCACCAATCCTCAGTTCCTGTAGTTAACTGTTGCGGCTCGCAAACATCAACGCTCCAGTACTTCTTCAACTTCTGTGGTGATTCTCCAGAATCGCACTCCTGCACTATCATTTGCTACTGAAGGGCATCTCTCTGTGAGATTCAAACCGCTATATTTGCGAACTAAAACAGCTATGCAGGCTCTTGTTCTCTCGTAGCTTGACTAATGACTTCGACTAACTCCGGCATACTTTCAAACCGATCTTGACCTGTTTGATCAAGTAATGAGCTTAAATCTATGGTCTTGTCTTTTGTCCAGTGAATTTCTTCGTGACCTCTTGCTTGTTGGAGTATTTCTTCTCTAGTTGCAGGAAAGTCTATACCTGAAAGTGCTTGAGTGACTGCTGCTACTCCGTAAGCTTCACCTTTGTCTGGCCCGCGATGTTCATGTCCTTCTTCGGATTTAGTAGGCATAAAATTCTCCTTACATAATCGTAAGTACTTATATACTTTCTAAGCTAAAACTGTTATTTACTACAGCCTTCTATCTTGAGAATTAATTTTTATTTAAGCGGGAAGATATACTTGCTATATTGGGGTAAAGCCGGGATAGATGCAAGTGCGATTAGTTGTAAAGTTCTGTCAATAAAAACTCTACAACCCTTACCAGAAATACACCTCACCAGAATAAATCTAACTCCTCCCCAGCTGGGGAGGGTCAGGTTGACCGTGTTAGCCTGTGGACTGGATAGTGCCGACACGAACAGGACGTATGCCTTTGGCGTTCCCGAAGGGTAGCAGGAAGAAAAAGCTGGCTCTTGTTAGCATTAGTTAGCTTTTTTGTATCGGAAATATTAGGCTATAAATTCCTTACAACTTAGTTTCCTTTGTCTGTGCATTAATAACTGCACTCCAATCATCATTCTGCACCGCAGTTTCTCCTATATCCACCCTTTCTACTTCTTTCAAAAGGGTTGTATCTGCCATTGCTTTTCGCAACTTTAGCTTTTTCTCCTCATAAGCTTGACGTTCTGTGTCTGACATCACCGCTTTAGCAACTTCACCCACTGTACTCGCCCACATTCCCCCCTCACCCGCATTACCGGGTGGAATACTCCCCAATTCTGCTATCCAAGCATCGCGTAGTTCTTCCATTTCTTGACGCTTGGGAAAATTAAAGGGTTGCACACGCACAAAAGCACACTTCTGTTCACCATTTTGGGTAACATGGCCATTCAGAGAAAGCAACACATTGCGAGAATAGCCAATATACTGTGTGCTACGTTCAGCGTCCAAAACCGCGTAAACTCCTGCTACTTTCCCATTAGTAGCAACTTCCCTCCAAGCCTCTAGAGGAATAATTTCCATGCCATTATTTGCCATCTGTGGAGTTATACTCACCTCAGGGGCAATGTGTTCATCTTCCGAACTATACAAAAAGTTATGCAGTCCTTGATGAGCAACAGGTACATTTTGATGTTCAATTGACAGATTGTTTTCAGTTTCCATGACAGTTATTGTTTGAACTATTCATTGAGAATAATATATATGAATCTATTAACTCCCAAAAATTGGATTTTTTTAAAACAACGATTAACGCCTTATTTATTTTTGCTACCCGCCTTAATTATCTTAGGTTTAACTGTCTTTTTGCCAGCAATGCAAGCATTTTACCTCAGTTTTACGACCTACGAAGATATTGGCGAAGCACCCAAATGGATAGGTTTTGGTAACTTCTTGCGTTTATGGAAAGATGTTGTTTTTTGGAAAACCTTAGAAAACACTTTTCTTTATCTTGTGGGAGTTGTCCCAATTTTAGTAATAGCTCCTTTAATTTTGGCGATTTTGGTAAATCAAAAATTGCGGGGAATGAATTGGTTTAGAACTGCATATTACACCCCAGTTGTAATTTCTATGGTAGTTGCAGGGATAGCTTGGAAATGGTTATATGCAGAAAATGGTTTATTGAATCAATTTCTCAAAACTTTAGGGTTATTTCCAGATGGAATTCCTTGGTTAACTAGCCCAGCCAAAATATTAGGAATTGTACCAATTTCGCTTGCTAGTGTTATGGCTGTAACTATTTGGAAAGGTTTAGGCTATTACATGGTAATTTATTTAGCTGGTTTGCAATCAATTCCTGCTGATATTTACGAAGCGGCTGCAATAGATGGTTCCGATGGTATTCGTAAACATTGGGATATTACTATACCTTTAATGCAGCCTTATTTAGCTTTAGTTGCTGTAATTTCTGCTATTTCTGCTACTAAAGTTTTTGAAGAAGTTTATATTATGACAGGAGGTGGTCCACTCAATAGTTCTAAGACCATTGTTTACTATTTGTATGAACAAGCATTTAGTAATTTAGAAATTAGCTATGCCTGTACAATTGGATTGGTGTTATTTTTAATAATTTTGAGTTTATCAGTCTTGCGATTAGTTATCAATCAGCAAGATGGTAATAATATAAGTATGTAATCTGAGGTAATCAAATCAAAATGTCTATAGGAGTTTGGATATTAGGAGACCAACTTTGGGAACAACAAGCCGCATTACAAACTTGTTCAGTAACCCAAAAAATACCTGTAATTTTCATCGAGTCACTCAACCATATTCAAGATAGAGCATACCATAAACAAAAGCTAGTTTTAGTTTGGTCTGCTATGCGTCATTTCGCTGAAGAATTGCAGCAAAAAGGATATTTAGTAACTTATAAAATTGCGGATGATTTTACCACACCATTACAAGCATGGGTGAGAGATCATCATATTACTGAACTGCGGGTAATGATACCCAATAATCACCCTTTCATGCAGATAATTGAAAATTTGCAACTTCCTTGTCAAATTAACCTCATTCCTAACAATCAATTTTTGTGGAGTCGAGAAGATTTTCATGGTTGGGCTGAAAATCGTAAACGCCTATTAATGGAAGACTTCTATCGACAAGGAAGGCGAAATTTTCAAATTTTAATGGATAAAGATCAACCAGTTGGAGGAAAGTGGAATTTAGATCAAGAAAACCGTCAACCACCCAAAGGAAAGTTAAATACACCACCTACAAAATGGTTTCAACCTGATGAGATTACACTTGATGTAATTACTCAAGTCAACTCTTTGCCATTTGCAACCTATGGAGAAGTAGAACCTTTTTTCTGGGGTGTTACTCGTAAACAAGCACTGGAGATATTAAACTGGTTTATTCAATATCGTTTACCTAATTTTGGTCCCTACCAAGATGCAATGGTAACAGGAGAAAAAACCATGTGGCACGCTTTACTTTCTCCTTATTTGAATCTGGGTTTATTACAACCTTTGGAAGTAATTAAAGCAGCAGAACAAGCATATCAACAACATCAATTACCTTTAAATAGTGTAGAAGGCTTTATCCGTCAGGTGTTAGGTTGGCGAGAATATATGCATGGTATTTACCACTTTGTAGATACAGAATATACAGAAAAGAATTGGTTTAACCATACCCAATCTTTACCTAAATTTTTCTGGACTGGTAAAACGCAAATGAATTGTTTGCACCAAATTCTTACTCAAGTGCAAGGTACTGGTTATGCTCATCATATCCAAAGATTAATGGTATTAAGTAATTTTTCTTTAATAGCAGGACTTTCACCTCAAGAAGTAGAAAATTGGTTTCATGCAGCTTTTATTGATGCGTATGACTGGGTAATGCAAACAAATGTAATTGGTATGGGTTTATTTGCAGATGGGGGAATATTAGCATCTAAACCCTATGCGGCATCTGCTAATTATATCAATAAGATGAGTGACTATTGCAAAAGTTGTGTTTATAATCATAAAGAACGCACAGGTGAAAAAGCTTGTCCTTTCAACTTCTTTTACTGGAATTTTTTGGATAAAAACCGCTCAAAATTACAAACTCAAGGACGAATGAGTTTTATTTTAAAGAATTTAGATAAAATGTCATCAAATGAGTTACAATCTATTCGTCAACAAGCGGAAGATTGGCATATAAATCAGGAATGATGTATAATTGGAAATACCCCAATATCAAGATTAACTGCTAATCATGAGAAACTTAATTTTCTTTTTATCTATCTTGGGAATTGCTGCTAACTTATTAGTATCTGATCAAAGCATTGCCCAATCATCTAAGATTGAAGAATTCACTGCTGTAGGTAATGAACCATTTTGGAATATTACTGTTACTAAACGAGGAATTGTCTATAATGCACCAGGTGAAAAACAACAAACATTTCCTTATACTGCACCATTATCAGCCCAAGCAAGACCTATAGATAAAGTGCGAGTATATCAACTCAAGGGAAAAGAAAAAAATATTTTAATTTTGAATAAAGTGAACAATTGTAATGATACAATGTCGGATAAAAAATATCCTTATTCAGCTATTTTGATTATGGGTAATAAAGTTTTAGAAGGTTGTGCTGGAAAAAAATAATCCAGCCGCAATTGAGCTATTCCTAGTCTGCTGAAGTCTAAATTTATCTACGTTCATCCTATTCTACTCCCTTCCAAATTACGAATTACGAACGAATTATGTATCCCTAGCAGAACCGGAGGCATTATTACGAATTACGTTGGCGTAGCCTGCTGTAAGCACTATTACGAATTATTTTAAAACCTCCTTTCAAACTCAATTACTGCGCGACTGTCATCAGTTAAATTTGTGGAACCACGCAAACGGATTTCATCATTTATCCTATAATTAACACCCCATTGGAAAGGGTCACTAGCCGTCAAAATCTTAATGCTAGAGAAGGAAAATCTACTAGAAATATCTACTCCTGCTTCTAATGCTAATTCTAAACTAGAACTGCTTTTACCCGCTTCAGGTTTATCAGAAATAATAGTAGGAAATAACCGCAGTTCACTTAAACCAAAAGCATCACCAATCTGGTTAAATGTACTTTGAAAGTTATTGAACACAGCCGAACCTGCTATATTAATTAAACCCAATGTGCTGTCACCACGTCCTTGGGTATCGACAAATCCACCCCCTAACAAAGTGACAATTTCTGTTTCTGAGCGTGTGGGACTGCTTTTCAGTTCCAAATTATCATTCAGCTGACTTGCAGGGCCTTTGACAGTTGCTTCGACACGAACTGTTTCTAATGCTGCTAATCCTGTAGAACTTTGTCTATTGATATCACCGCTCTGGATTACATCTAATATCTTAGCAAATAGCTTAATATCTAAGTCAGGGTCACGGGGCTTAGTACTTGAACTTCTAAAAGTGGCTGTATGTTCATAGTTACGAGCCAAATTAAATTGGGTAGTAAATAAATTTACCCCGCCTTTAGTTAATTTGATAGTTCCTTCCGGTATAGGATCACTTAAGGAACCGTTCACAATTAAATCACCAGATGCTAGAAAATTAAAAACAGGTGGACGAGCGATTTGAATATTTTTACCAAGCTTAATTGCTAAATCATTCAACTTTGTAATTCCACTACCAGCAGATGTTATATTTTGTTGGTTTACTGTAGAGTTTGAGGCATTAGAACTAGTTTTAGATGTATCAGAGCTACTGAATTCTGTTAATAATACTTGACCATTAGATAATTGGATATTACCGCCTATTCCTGGTTGGAGGACGGAACCAGTAATTTTTAAATTACCACTAGCTGCGCCTTGATATAATCCTTTGAGATTTAAGGTTAATTGTTCAAGGTTAACGGTGAGGGGATTGTTTATTTGAATGTCTCGACTGTTAAAAATGGGGATTTCCCCTGCGGCTTCTACTTTACCATTGCTAAACTGACCTTGGAGATTTTCTACTAATACCTTGTCAAAATCAAATTCTGCCTTTCCAAAAACATTTGTGAGTTTCCCTGGTAATGCTTGAGCAGTAAAGGTCGCATTGTTAAGAGAGGCTATTCCTTTAACTAAGGGTTGTTGTATTGTTCCCCGGACAGCCAAGTCTACTTCTCCTTCACCATTTTCAAAGGCTATTTGGTTATTTAATAGATTTAATAATGCCAAACCTTCATTTTTCACTTTCACATCTAGACTGATTTGATTTCCGTCTGGTTCTACGGATGCAAAAGGTAATTTGTAAGGAATGTTGCCAGTGATATTTACAGGCTCGGGACTAGCTGCTAAGACTTTACTACCAAAGTTCAAGCGGCCATTAGCATAACTAAAACTAGCGGTAGCTGATTCGACTTTGTTCTGATTGAGTGTTCCCTCTGTGATTTCTAATTCCCCTCTGGCTTGAGGATTGGCTATACTTCCTGCTAAAGCAGCAGTACCGTTGAGATTACCTGTAATTCCTACTGGCAACTTAACAAAGTTATTTAATATCTGGATAGGAAAATTATTGACTCGCAATTGACCAGATTGTTCTTCACCGCCTATGTTACCAGTGAAGGCAATTAGTCTTTGTTCAGATTGAATGCGTAAAGGTTGTAAACGTAAAACTCCTTTTTCAAAACCGCCTTGAGCAATTACTGTTTCTGCACTATAGAAACGACTGGGTTCTGTTTCTCTACCCCAAATAAAGTTTTGTCCTTGTAAGTTAAACTCTACTCCCAGTCCATTAGCTGTGGCGGTATTGATAGCAATGTCGCCATTAAAAGTCCCTTTTAAATCTGTTAAATCTGGTATTAGTTTGGAATCTAGCCGCGTTTGTTCTTGTGCTGCTAGGAGTGCATCAACTTCAGATAAACGCTGGATTTGGTTGAATAAAGACTGATTGGATAAGCCTTGGGGATTTGTAGTTAAATCTGCGGATGTACCGTAGGTTGGTGCTGCTAAACCTCGTTGTAGGTCTTGGATTTCAAATATCTGTGCTACTGTCAGCACATCTTGAATATTGCCTTGGTTGATGTTAATTTTTGCTTGCAGTTGGGGAACGTTGTTGGTTTGTTTGACGGACGCATCAAAGTTGTATCTGCTTTGAGCTTTGATAAATTCACTATTTATGAGACTAGCTGTACCTTGGTTGTAGCTAAACTGAGTCGTGAAGCGATCGCCTTTGATTCTACCAATTTGCGGTTGTGCGATCGCTATATTTCCTCTAGCCGCCAATGTTTTTTGATTAACCTCCAAATCCCCAGTTAACAACCCAGCTAATGCTGCATTACCCAAAGTAGTTGTCCCAGGTAAACGCACATTTAAAGCTTGTAAAGGGAAATTTCCGACTTGAATCGCCCAATTATCGCCTTTTGCTTGACCTGTAGCTAATGCTTGTTGCCACTTTATGGCAAAGTTATTAGGGCTATTGTTGTTGAGGTTAAAAGCTAAACGATCGCTTTTTCCAGCTAAATCCAAGTTTAACCCCCGCCCTTGGAATAAATTGACTTTACCAGATAACAGCGGCTCAAAGGCAAATTTCTGTACTGCAAAATTTCTTAAACCCAGCACACCGACAACATTCGGTGCAGTCAATTTCCCAGTCACCTGTCCCCTAAAATCTACTTTCCCGGCAACATTTATAGAATTAGGCAACTTTAATGGTAGCTGTTGCAGATCAAAATTTTGGGCTTGGACGTTGAGATTTAACTGGGTAATTTCCGGTATGCCAGGTTGTTGAGCATTGGCTAAAATATAACCACTGGCATTCAAATTCGGAGTTCTCGCCTGGGGAATCGTGAGTTGCTGACCATTCCAACCGATAGCTGCGTTGAGAGGTGAATTAATCCCACCAATACCTTGACTAAACTGTACCTGACCAGCAGCACGGACATCAGCTAATTTAGCAGATCCTAAAATACCTGCCACTTGCAACTGACCGGCAAATTGACCTTGCAACTGTTTATTCAAGCGATTTAACTGCACACCTAAACCAGTAAGTACAGCTTGGTAACGACTATCAGCAACTTGAATATTAGACGCTGTAACTGTTCCCCCTGCGAGATTTAGCCTTGCTTGACCGGTCGCTTGGATAGTTTGCGGTTGAAAAGATTCAATGGAACCAGCAACATTAAACTGACCTGCTAATATACCTTGTAATGGGGGTGCAACGGCTGGTAATGACTGCAAAGGGACATTTTTAACTTCAAGTTGTGTCTGATAGCGACCACTGCTAATTTGAATATTTTTAGCTGTTATTCTCCCATTCCCCACAGCTAGGCTACCTTCACCAACACCACCCAAAGTCTTGAGGCTGAAATTTTCGGTATTACCTGCAATCGTGAATTTCCCGGCTATGGGGTTATTTAAAATTGCGGGAGATTGTTTTAATATTTGCCCTAAACGTACACCTTGGCCTGTTAATTCGGCAATAAAGTTTTGGTCTTGCAATTGCAGACGAGAAATAGCTATTCTCCCTCCAGCAATGTCAACACCTGCTCCCTCTGGACGAATATTCGTAAGTTTAAATGGGCCTGAAGTTCCCGATAGTACTAAACGACCGTTAAACTCTGCCTTTTCCAAAGAGATATTTTGCTGTTGCTCTTTTTTGATAAATGGTGTTAATTTCACACCAGAGGCTTGAGTTACAGCTTGCCAACCTTGAGAATCATAATTACCATAACCCCGAACTACACCACCGCCAACATTAACAGCTACATCACGAAAAGAAACAGTGCGGTCTGGATTGATAATAGTTTCACCAGTAGCGGCATATTTAGCTTGTGGTGCTTGCCATTTAACTAGAGTCTGGACATTACTAGTTGCACCAGTGAGTGCGGCTGTAGCTGAGACATTGCCGATGGGGAATCCTGAAGTAATATTGTAGAGTTTAGCGATCGCATCCCCTGGAACATTCTTGGCAGTAAAATTAACATTCACTTGTGGCGCTTTACCAAGTTGGATAGTTCCCCCACCCGTCACCTCACCTCCCAATGTAGATTGACCTTGAATATCCTTGAGAGTAATGAGAGAGTCAAAAGTAGAAAGCTCAAACTTACTACTAACTTTCCGAAAATCAACTTTGTCAATTTGGGCAGTTTTCAGATTAGAAACAGTACCTAAGAGAACGGGTTTGGATATATCTCCAACTATCTGCAAATCTGCTTTGACTACCCCACTCACAGGTAAAGGTGACTTAACCTTGAGAGTTTCTAGGGCTTTGGATACACTCACAGCATTCACACGCCCTTGCAACTGAAAGCCCTTTTCTCGGTCAATCACACCTGTAGCCATCAAGGGAATTTGTCCATAGTTGCTAACTACATTATTATCTAGCTGTATTGCCAATCCTTTAAAGCTGATATTTCCCTGAGTATTTTTCAACAGTTGCGGTACTTTTGGTATTTGCAGCGTCACATCTTGCAAAGCTGCACTACCATCTAATAAAGTTGGCTTTTCTGGTATCAATTCGATCTGCAAATCACCACTGACTCGACCAGCTGGTAAAGTCAGTGGTAACTTAATCAAACGAGTAATATCTGCGGCAAATAAATCTTGCGTTTGTAGCTTTAACTTACCATCTAAAGTTGCTTGAGCGCGGATATTTCCCTGAAGGAAAATGCTGCCGCCATTGTCTGGTTTCCCCGCTAAATCAAATTTAATCAGGCGGTTATTTTCCACAAGTTGGGAAGTTCCATTTAGCCCTGAAAATACTACAGGAGTTGAGGACTGGGGTGTTGATATTTCTCCCCCTGCTTCCGGCTCCTTGCTTTTCTGCTGCGCCAACAACACCAGCCTGCCATTACGGAAGCGCAGTTTATCCAAATCAGTTTTAATTATTCCACCTTTACCACCTGGGGCTATCTTAGTGGTAATCCAGCGACCTTGCTGATCCTGTTCAATATAAACATCTGGGTTGATTAATGTAACATCTAATTTGAGACTGCGGTTAACAATTAATTGCCAGGGGTCAAAACCCGCTTCGACTGCTTCTATAGTAGCCCGATCTGAATCCGTGGGTGTAGGGGGAATCTCTGAAGCGGCAAATTTTACCCCCATGAGAGAAAATTCTTTGAGTTGTCCAAGTTTAACTGGACGGTTGAGGGTAGAGGTCAGATTTTTCTCTGCCAATGGTGCTAACTCTTTTTGGACAAAATCCCGCAACCGCCAAAGACCGCCGATAATTCCCAGCAGCAACAATGCTCCTAAAGCAACGCCACCACGACTCAATATCATTAACCATATATGCTTACGCTTATGGATCGGGCTATGAGAATCTTGATTGGAAGAGTTAGACATAGGTTTTAAATCTTAAATTGCCGGATGTCGCTAACAACCGACTCTTAATAACTACACTATATTTAACAACTATGCAACTTCCTGGATACAGATATTCAGTTCTCTGTTGACTTCTATAAGCTAGGCTAAAGCTCCGCACCTTTAGACTGGGCTTGCTTACTGATTTAATGGGAATAATATTGAGATCAAAGGCTGAATGATGCGTGTTTTTGTACTAATTTTCAATGCTGGGACCGATAACGAGGGGATTCACACAGTTTTGACGGGTGATCCTGAAGCAGGGCTGTCAGGGGCAAGACGCAATAAAATCTTGATGTTTGAGTCAGAAGATGACGCTACACGCTATGCTCTGATGTTGGAAGCGCAGGATTTCGCCTCACCAACAGTTGAGGTGATGAATGCCCAGGAGATTAAGGAATTTTGTGAAAGTGCTGGCTACGACTGGGAACTTATTCCCGAAAATAGTAATTTGGTCGTCACTCCTCCAGAAGTGAACGTGGAACAAACCGACTGGCAACCGGAAGCCGAAACAATAGATACTGATGAAGATTCCTTATATTTTAATCCATCTACCACACCAGTACAGGAACCTGATTCAGACTTAGACAGCATTCGTCGCCGACTAGAAGGGTTATTGTAATTAGTCATTGGTAAATGACAACTGACACAGGACTACCAAAAAATGACAAATTTGCAGGAACGCGGGCATCTCCTGACGGAACAGGTAAATCCCAATAGTCTAAATTTAGACCAACTTAGCTCTCTGGAATTGGTGGAGTTATTTAATAACGAAGACCAAAAGGCAGTAGCAGCGATCGCAGCGGCTAAAATTCAATTAGCAGCAGCAATTGAACGCACGGCAGATCGGCTCTATGAAGGCGGACGTTTATTTTACATTGGTGCGGGGACAAGTGGAAGATTAGGGGTGTTAGATGCGGCTGAGTGTCCACCTACTTTCTGCACACCTCCAGAGTTGGTACAGGGTATTATCGCTGGTGGTGCTGGCGCACTGCTACGCAGTTCTGAGGATTTGGAAGATCGGGCAGAAGATGGAGAAAGTGCGATCGCACAACGCCAAATCACCCAATTGGATGTAGTAGTCGGTATTACCGCTGGCGGTACAACTCCTTATGTTCACGGTGCCTTAAATGCTGCCCGTCAACGGGGAGCTTTGACTATTTTTATTGCCTGTGTTCCTGCTGAACAAGTAGATTTTGATGCTGATATTGACATTCGTCTGTTAACTGGCCCAGAAATTATCGCTGGTTCTACCCGCCTCAAAGCTGGTACTGTCACCAAACTAGCTTTAAATATCCTTTCTACGGGGGTCATGGTCAAGCTAGGCAAAGTTTATGGTAATCGCATGGTAGATGTCGCCGTCACAAATCAAAAATTACGCGATCGCGCTTTGCGAATTTTACAAGACCTCACTGGCTTAAGTCGAGAAGCCGCAGGTTTCCTACTGGAACGCAGTGGCAAATGGGTCAAGTTAGCACTGTTAATGCACTGGACTGATTTAGAAAAAGAAGCAGGTGAACAAATCCTCGCCGCACACCAGGGTAATCTTCGGGCTGCTGTTGACAGTTACAAAAAACACAAGCTGGGTGCTTGAAAAAGAGACGTTAAGATCCGGCGACAATCTGAAGGGGAGAACATCCCAGCCTCTCCAATAATAAAAGCTGCTCCTCTTCCCTCCCCTAAACGGGGAGATTAGGGAGAGGTAGGAGAAAAGTTTCCCAAAAAGGTCTATTTGTGGTTCATTTACCTGAAAACTGCGGTAAGTGGGAATGGCTATACTAGCAATACATATTAAAGAAAATTTAAATTCTTAATAACTTATTAAAATTCATAGAAACGAAACTTGTAACTTCTAGACAAGTAAATCTTGATAAATCTTATAATTAAGCAAACATCTTCTCATACATTTCACGCTAAATTAATTAACAAAATTGAGTTTTTCTCATGTAAAATAAATCTATGGGAGTACTTAAAGCTTAAATCAAGATTTAATGATTCTCTTTAAGAAAACTATGAAGGTAATGTAAAAATTGGTAAATTTTGTTAACGATTGCTCAACAATAAATCAATTCTTTTGGTCATTTTTATATACATGGCGATTTACAGAAAAATAAAAGCAGTATTAATACTGATATAAAATCACGAAATTAGGAAGTAAAATAGACTCTCAGTGGTAAAGGCTCATTCGTAGGTGAACATAAGAAATTTAACTAAGCGCAGAAATGTTGTCAGGATATAGAGTATTAGAAGAAGCATCTGCTGATTTATATTTGCTAATATTCTCAATCGCATCTGACAAATACTATCTACCAAATATATAAAAAATCAATGGGTGCTATTCACATCAGTTTACAGATTGTACTATCACTAATCTAAGATACTTGCTGAGTATATATATGGGTAGTATAGGTTTTCTAGAGACTGACTTATTGATTACAAGGAACTAAGTATGACCAACTCAGAACTCATAGAATCTCATAACTTACTAAATGAGTTTAAAAGCTGTACTCAACTGCAATACAACGGAAAATTAAGTATTAAGAGTTCCAAGGGAAGGCAATGGGCTTTCTATTATCGTCTTGGAAGGTTAGTGTGGGCTTCAGGGGGAACTCATCCCTTCAGGCGTTGGCGCAGACAAATGGCTCAACACTGTCCCCATATTGACTTAGATAAAATCCGTTGTCGGCCTGAAGATATTGCCCTAGATTACTGGGACTATAACCTCTTGGATATCTTATACAAAAGACAAAAAATCCAACGGGAACAAATTCAAGCTATTGTCGAAAACACGATTGCAGAACTTTTTTTTGACTTAGCGCAGGAGATAGATTTTGCATCTGTAACGTCTCATCTTAGCCAGGACATTGTTTTAGATATGCCAATGAGCTTCACGAGTGCAGATATGTCAATAAAACAGATGCAAGATTCGTGGGCTATTTGGTCAAAGGTGGGTTTGGCTAATGTTTCCCCTAATTCATCACCAGTTTTGCGGAGACCAGAACAACTTCAGGAGATGGTAAGTCCATCTGTATATAAAAACTTTGTCAGTTTAATTAATGGCAAATACACTCTGCGAGAGCTAGGCATAAAAATGAGGCAGGATGTTATGCCCATTGCTCGTTCTTTACTTCCCTATATTCTCAAAGGAATTATTGAGTTAGTAGAAGTTCCGGATACACCCTTACAAGTGAGTGAAGTTGAGAACTCCACACCCAGACAAACCAGAAATAAAATTCCTCCCTTGGTAGCTTGTGTAGACGATAGTCCTCTGGTCTGTAAAATGCTAGAAGAAATTATCACATCTCATGGTCTGAGATTTATCAAAATTGAAGATGCTGTACAAGCTTTGCCTATTCTGATTCAGCATAAGCCAGACTTGATTTTCTTGGATTTAGTTATGCCCATAGCCAGTGGCTATGAAATCTGCACTCAACTACGACGCATTCCTACCTTTAGTAATACACCAGTAATTATCTTAACTGGCAATGATGGTCTTTTAGATAGAGTTCGCGCCAAGGTAGTGGGTTCTACGGATTTTATATCTAAACCGATCATCGCTGAACGAGTCATGGGCGTAATCCGTAAATACGTGGCAATACCTACTGGCACAACTAATTTAGAAGTTGCCAGTTAAAATGATTTGATAGTTTTCGCTTATACCAATTTAATATGAGGTTGCACAAAATTGTGAAATCTATCAACTCATTTGTATTTATCCACGTTTATCTGCGTGCATCTGCGTTAGTTGTCTTTAAAAACTGATTTGATACAGCTTCATTTTAATTGAGTAAAGTTAAGCTATGTCCCGCAAAAAACTTGAGAAAGTTGAGTTTTTTAACTCAGGGTAAACTTGTTTAATTAGTTATTAACAGCACCTAAATTTAAAAATTAGATATGTTAACTTATATTGAACACGTAGGTTTTATTAGGAAAATATATATACAATAAATCAAGTAAAATAAAATTCAAGTAAGGGTAATCGAAATACAGTAGGAATACTTAGATAGTTAAAAGGGGAGGAAAAATATGTTATGTAAACATTGTTGCCTTCCATTTATTAATTCCAGTCTTTTTACACTAGCATTGACGTGATAGGTTTGATTGCATATTTCAGTTTTTGTTTCTATACTAAGCATAATTTAATAGGTGTTACCATGAGTACTGTTTTAGTTGTTGAAGATGGCTTGACTGATATGGAAATTATCAGCCGTTACTTACAACAGGCAGGCTATTCTGTAGTTTGTGCCACAAGTAGTGAAGAGGCACAAGAAAAAATTGACATAAATAAGCCAGATGTCATATTACTTGATGTAATTTTACCTGGTAAAAGCGGGTATGAAATTTGTCGAGAACTACAAAATAACCCCATTACTAGCCAAATACCCATAGTTTTCTGCTCTACAAAAAATAGTGAAGTAGATAAGATTTGGGGGAATATGTTAGGAGCTAAAGCTTATCTATCAAAACCAGTAGATAGAGAAGAGTTAGAAATTACTTTGAGAAAATTGATCAATAAGTAAAAAATATCTTATTGATGAGGGAAAAATAGTCACTATTTATAATTTGGTTTTAATCACTAAATAGTGGTTAAACCCAATCATTAAAGACAAAGGAAGATTAACTTTGGAGACAAAAGAAAAATTTTTAAGTTTTAATTTGGGAGTCAGAGATACAGCAGTAATTTCCCTACAGCACATCACAGAAGTATTACGAATATCAATGACCGAAATATGTGGAGTTCCACAGATGCCTAATTGTGTGTTAGGTATTTATAGTTGGCGTGGCGAAATGCTTTGGCTGGTTGATTTAGAAGAAATGTTAGGCTATCCACCCCTTTTACAAGGCTCAAATTTACTCTCAAAAATGATGGCAATTGTGTTAGAAAATGAGGGTAAATATTTGGGAATTTTAGTACGCCAACTGACAGATATTGAATGGTTGGATACTCAGGAAATGAAAACCCCATCTGCTGATCTATTTTATTCGGCAATGTCACCTTTCTTGCGGGGATATTTTACTAATGGTTCAGAGGAGATGATTTTTAATTTGGATGCCTTAGCCATTATTCAATCTTCAATGTGGAGACACAATAACTGAAAAATCGGTTTTGTGAAAGTAGGAATACAGGGAATTATCATCTGACCATTTAAGATTTTCTAGCTCAAAAGTATCAATTTATTACTAATAGTATTCAAGGAGATTCAAATGACAACTTTATATCAAAATAGTGAAGATAGAGGCAATATCTTTACTGAAGTAGAAACCTCAGACAAACAAAACGGTAACACCATAGTAAATGTAGGTAATAAGGATTTAACAGTATCCAATGCCATTACTCAGGAATTTAAAGTCTGGCGGCAACGATTTCAATACATAACATCCCAAATGCGGCAAGTTCCAGATATGGAAACTTTACTGCAAGTAACATCTGCACAAATCAGAGATAAAATTGGTGGTGATCGCGCCTTGATTTATCAATTTACTAACTCTGATTCTGGAACTGTGTTAGCAGAATCAAGAACCACAGGTTGGACACCGTCTATAGGCGAAAATTTACCAGCAATTCTGTTTGGCTTGTATACTAATCAAGATTATATTGAACCGATAGCGATTGATGACATTAATCAAATCCAAGCTACTCCCTATCAAAAGCAACTACTGGAGAAATTTCAAGTTAAAGCCAGTTTAAGTTTGCCAATTTTTATTGGTAATAAAGTATGGGGTTTACTGGTAGTTCATAGTTGTGGATCATCTCGTCAGTGGCAAGAGGCGGAGATCACCCTACTATCTCAAATCGCTACAGAAATTACCTACAGATTGCAGAGCTTTAAATTACAAAAAGAATTACAGCAGTCTACCTTAGCCAAGCAATCAGTAGCTAAAGTTATTAGTAAGATTTTGCAGCAGCCAGATGTTGATAAAATCTTTCAAACCACTACTCAAGAAGTCCGCCAATTACTGAAATGCGATCGCGTCGGTGTTTATCGCTTTAACCCAGATTGGAGTGGCCAATTTGTCTCCGAGGCAGTAGGTAATAATTGGACAAAAATTGTCACTGCTGATTATAAAATGGTTTGGGAAGATACCCACTTACAAGAAACCAAAGGTGGTCGATATGCCAATGGTGAAACCTTTGTTGTCAATGATATTTATAAAATAGGTCATGCTCAATGTCACATTGAGATTTTAGAGCAGTTTGACACCAAAGCTTATATCATTGCGCCCATTTTCTCTGGGGAAAAATTGTGGGGTTTACTAGCAGCTTACCAAAATACTGGGGCGCGGGAATGGCAAGACTGGGAAGTTAGCTTTTTAACTCAGATTGGTTTGCAATTTGGTGTGGCTATCTCCCAAGGAGAATATCTGGAACAAGTGCGAAAACAATCTGATCAACTAGCGCAGATTGCAAAACAAGAGAAAGCCTTAACTAAGATTGTTAACCGGATTCGTCAATCTTCAGATTTAGAAGAAATCTTCAAAACCACTACCCAAGAAGCCCGTCAAGCCCTCAAATGCGATCGCATAGCCATATATAAATTTAACTCTGACTGGAGTGGCAATTTCGTTGCTGAATCAGTAGGATCTGGATGGGTAAAACTTGTTGGTTCTGATATCAATACTTTGGTTGAAGACACATTATTACAAGAAACCAAGGGAGCAAGGTTTGCTAAAGGCGAAAAATTGTGGGTAAATGACATCTATCAAGAAAATATTACTCCCTGCTACTTAGAACTATTAGAACAATTTGAAGCTAAAGCCTATATAGTCGTACCCATCTTCTTTGGAGAGACATTGTGGGGTTTATTGGCAGCTTATCAAAACTCTGGAATTCGTGAATGGCAAATCTCAGAAGTTAACTTTTTAAGTCAGATTGCTTTGCAATTTAACCTAGCAAAATCTCAAATAGATTATCTAGAAACAGTCCGCTTAAAAACTGAGGAACTAGCGCAAATTGCCGATCAAGAAAAAACTATCAACAAGATCGTCAACCGCATTCGTCAATCTTTAGATGTAGAAGACATCTTCAAAACTACTACTCAAGAAATCCGCCAAGCCCTAAAGTGCGATCGCGTTGCAGTCTATAAATTTAACCCTGATTGGGGTGGTGAATTTGTCTATGAATCAGTGGCTACTGGTTGGACAAAATTAGTCGGGCCAAATATCAAAACTGTCTTAGATGACACTTACTTACAAGACACCAAAGGCGGTAGATATGCCAAAGGTGAAACCTTCGTAGTTAACGACACCTATACAATCGGTCTTGCCCCCTGCCACATTGCAATTTTAGAACAGTTTGAAGCCAAGTCTTACATAATTGTGCCTATCTTCTTGGGTGAAGATTTGTGGGGATTACTGGCAGTTTATCAAAATTCTGGACCCCGTGAATGGAAAACTTCAGAAATAAACTTCTTACAGCAAATTGGCTTGCAATTTAGCCTAGCCAAATCACAGTTAGATTATATAGAACAAGTACAGTTACAATCTCAGGAAATCAGTCAACTGGCTGAACAAGAAAAAACAGTCAACAAAATAGTCAACCGCATCCGTCAATCTTTAGATTTAGAAGACATCTTCAAAACAGCTACTCAAGAAGTCCGTCAATCACTAAGATGCGATCGCGTCGCTGTTTATCGCTTTAACCCAGATTGGGGCGGGCAGTTTGTCGCCGAGTCTGTGGCTAATGGATGGATGAGAGTTGCCACCTCTGACTTTAAAATGGTCTGGGAAGATAGCTACTTGCAAGAAACCCAAGGAGGTAGATATGCCAAAGGTGAAAGCTTTGTTGTTAATGATATCTATCAAGCCGGTCATGCTCAATGTCACCTGGAGATTTTAGAGCAGGTTGAAACCAAAGCTTATATCATAGTTCCTATCTTCTATGGAGAAAAACTATGGGGATTACTAGCTGCTTATCAAAACTCAGGAACCCGTCAATGGCAACCCAGAGAAGTGAGCTTTTTAGAGCAGATTGGCTTACAAATTAGTCTCGCCAAATCCCAGATAGATTATCTAGAACAAGTACAGTCAAAATCTGAAAAACTAGCTCAGATTGCTGAACAAGAAAAAGCCTTCACCAAGATAGTCACCCGCATCCGTCAAGCTTCAGATATAGAGGAGACTTTCAAAAATACTACCCAAGATATTCGCCAACTACTCAAATGCGATCGCGCAGTCGTCTATCAATTCACATCTGATTGGGGTGGTGAATTTATAGCTGAATCAGTAGTTAGCGGTTGGGTGAAACTAGTCGGACCTGGTATTAAAACCGTCTTAAATGACCCTTGCTTACAAAAAACCGAAGGAGGTCGATATACCAAAGGCACTACCTTAGTAGTGAATGACATTTATAAAGCCAGCCTTGATACCTGCTACGTAGAGATACTTGAAAAATATGAAGCTAAAGCTTACGTTATTACTCCCATTTTATCTGGCGAAAAGCTCTGGGGCTTACTCGCAGCTTATCAAAACTCTGGAACCCGTGAATGGGAAGAATCAGAAGTTAACTTATTGGTGCGTATTGGCGACCAGTTAGGACTGGCTTTACAACAAACCGAATACTTGCAACAACTCCAAAATCAATCATCCAAACTATCAGAAGCAGCCCAGAGGGAAAAAGCCGCTAAAGAATTGCTACAACAACGTTCCATTCAACTGCTCAGAGCGATCGCACCTGCACTTAGTGGTGATTTAACAGTCCGCGCCCCAATTACAGAAGACGAATTAGGCACAATTGCCGATGCCTACAATGGCACTTTGCAAGCATTACAACAAATTGTTATTCAGGTACAAGCAGCTTCTCAACAAGTTGCCCAAACCTCTATCAATAGCAATTCTTCACTAGTAGGATTGACTGATTTAGCAAAAGAACAGTCTGAAGAAATCACCCAAGCCTTAAGCGATATTCAACAAATGGTAGATTCTACCCAAGCGGTAGTAGCAAACGCTCAATTAGTACAATTAGCCTTACAACAAGCCAACAAAACTGTAGATTCTGGTGATACCGCCATGAACCAAACAGTCAACGCCATTCAAGCAATTCGGGAAACCGTCGCTCAAACGAGTAAAAAGATTAAACGCCTAAGTGAATCATCACAAAAAATCTCCAAAGTGGTGAACTTGATTAGCAACTTTGCTACACAGACAAACGTACTTGCTTTGAATGCTGCTATTGAAGCTACTCGCGCCGGTGAATATGGAAAAGGCTTTGCAGTGGTAGCAGATGAAGTTCGTTCTTTATCTCGTCAGTCAGCAGCAGCCACCATCGAAATTGAAAAATTAGTCCAAGAAATTCAAACTGAAACTGGGGAAGTTGCAGTGGCAATGGAAACAGGTATTCAGCAAGTAGTGGAAGGAACAAACCTGGTTAGTGCAACCCGCCAAAACTTAAACGCCATCGTTTCCGCAACTGCTGAAATTAGTCAACTCATTGAGCGCATTACTGAAGCAACCCAAAAACAAATGAGCCAATCTGTAACAGTAACAGCATCAATGAATGATGTAGCCTCAATTGCTAATAAGACCTTTGGTGAATCTCAAGAAATTGCTACTGTCTTCCAAAATTTATCAGGAATGGCACAAGATCTATTAACAACGGCGAGTAAGTTTAAAGTCAAATAATCCTGATTGTTCTAAGTGTGAGGTAGAACAGGCAATATTTACCTATTATGGGCAGGCTGATCGCCTGTTCTACCCATTTTATAGATGACTGGTAATTGAACATTGAAAATATATAGCCGTGTACAGGGTGGTTAGGACATCAATTGATAATGAAACTCCCACTACAAGACGGTTTTACTCCTGACTCCTGACTCCTGACTCCTGACTCCTGACTCCTGACTCCTGACTCCTGACTCCTGACTCCTGCTATACAATCCAACATTGGTATGAATTAACATCAACCAAAATCAAAAAAATAAAACAAAAGATTATGATTACAGACAATGAGATTCGGGAACAGGGCTATGCTTATTTTCTCGCTGAAACCCCAGAACTATTGCAAGCAATTGAACAGGATTTATTTACTTTAGCCGAAAGTTATAGTATTGCTAAAGTTCATAATTTAATGCGAGCAACTCACACAATTAAAGGTGGAGCAGCTACTGTTGGGTTAGATACTATCAAAATGATAGCCCATTCGTTAGAAGATATATTTAAGGCTCTATATAGTCCAGATGTAGTCATAAATACTGAATTACAAACACTCCTATTAGAAGCTTACGAATGTCTTCAGTTAGCTGTCACCGCCGAACTAACAGCAAGTAATATTAATAGCGAAGAACTTCTGCAAAGAGCAACTTCAGTATTTGCCCAATTACAAACAAAATTAGGTGATGCCTTTGGGGCTGAATCTCATATTCCTACTTCTGAAGAATTAGGATTTGATATTGTTCAGTCTATCTTTGAAGTAGGAGTAAAACAACGCTTAGAAAGTATTTCTGAAGCCCTGCTTAAGCCACTCAATAATGAAGAATTAATAGAGGTTTTACACTCTCAACTTGATGTATTTCTAGGTTTGGCAGAATCGTTAAATCTACCAGGGTTGAAAGAACTTGCTTGCACAATCATGTCCGCTTTGGAAGCTAATCCCCAAGAAGCGCACCAAATTGCTGAAATTGCCTTAGCTGATTTACAAAAGTCACAGAAAGAAGTTTTAGCAGGCGATCGTATTTCTGGTGGTTCACCTTCTTTAGCTTTGCAAACACTGGCAAAAGTCACAAAACAGGAATCACCTATTACATCTCCTAATAGTTCATTAGTTAGAGTACCAAAAAACCAGTCATTCATTATACCCACAACTAAATCTTTTGCCACCCAATTTTTCAGCCTAACAACCGAATTTTACCAATTTTTAATTACATCTGACGGCAACAATAATGAGCATCTAAAACCAGGAAATGCCAAGTTTACTTTAAAAGTAATTCGCTACATTTTTGGCTGGTTTAATCACCAGCGCGACATACCAGAAGCTGAACTGAGTTTAAATTTGCTGATTCCTAAAATCAGTCTCAATAATAATCCACTCAATTATATTGAAAGTTGGTTAGAGCAATTTCTAGCCTTTGTTGAAGATGAAAAAGATAGCCATAACCTTTGTCTTTATCGCCGAGGTGTAGTTTTAATTATTCTCCTAGACTTAGCCAGATTTGAACATTCAGTTGCCAAAAATGATGGTGTTATCTCTATCATCCAAAACCTAAAAAAGCAGATTCGTCAAGTAGGAAATGAATATAGAAACTATCCTCCAGTAACTGAGCAAGAAAAAAAATGGCTTGATAACCCTAAGCTACAAGAATTGCTAGTTATTAAAGAAATATTTCCTCCCATAGATCATCCCACTGACGATAGTCTACTCGAATCGATATGGGGAGGAGAAACTCTGTCAGACATGAGCAATGAAGCTGTCATTACCCAGACAGTAGAAGATATTAAAAATGATCATTATTTAGAAAGTGTTACATCCTCAGTTGTCAGTGATCAGGTATTTACAAATCTTCCTGAAGTAGGACTAGAAATTGTTGCTGATGATGCTATAGAAGTTAATAGGCAAATAGAAGATAAATCCCTAAATTCTCCTAGTAAAAATTCTCGCCAACCTGCTTTTGTGCGAGTGGATGTAGATGGATTGCAACGTCTTAATTATTTAGCAGGAGAATTGCTAATTTACCAAAAACGTCGGACTTTATATGATGAACAGATTATAGACCTGATTGAACGATTAAGTCAGCAACTCAGCCGACATCAATCTATTTTAAATCAATTGCGTGATCTGCCATTACAGGGAAATAATTTTCCCATAGAACATACACAAAAAGTCTCGGCTGTGCAGTTTGATGCTCTAGAAATGGATGTATATACAGAATATCATCTGACATTACATGAAGCACTAGAAGAAACATTGCAACTACAAGAAACCGCTGAGTCGCTTGACTTACTCATGAGACAATCTACTCAAATTAGTGAGAAAAAACATAATTTAACTCTGAGTATCATAGATAATTTGGTAGAGGCAAGGATGTTGCCTTTGGGAACTATCCTCAATCGTTTTCCTCAAATGGTCAATAAGCTGGGAAATGTTTATGCAAAATTCGTAGAATTAAAACTTACTGGTACACAAGTTCTCATAGATAAAGCCATTGCTGAAAAGCTATATGATCCCTTATTACAACTAGTACGTAATGCTTTTGATCATGGTATTGAAGCTCCACACATTCGCCGTGATCTTGGCAAAAATGAACAAGGTGTAATAGAAATTTGTGCATATCATCAGGGAAGTCAAACTGTGATCGAAGTTCGGGATGATGGTCAAGGTTTGAACTTAGAAAGTATCCGCAAGAGAGCTATTGAACTTAATCTGATTCCAGGTGATCATGATGCTCAAGGATATTCGCATAATCCGACTGAATCTGAACTGATAGAAATGATGTTTTCACCAGGATTTTCTACTGCGGGTAGAGTAAATGAAATTTCTGGTCGCGGTATGGGATTAGATATTGTCCGTACTCAGTTACACTCCCTCAATGGCTTGATTTCCGTTCAATCATTGCCTCATCAAGGGACAAAATTCATACTTAAAATCCCTTTTTCTATGACCACAGATAAACTAATGTTAGTCCAGGCAGGAGGTGTTGTTTATGCCTTACTGCTAGATAGTATTGAAAAAATATTAATTCCCGCTGAACAGCAAATCAAAGAGTTTGAAGGCAAACAGATTTTGCATTGGCATTCAGGTGAGGAGGAACTGATAGTCAGCCTTCTGAAACTGTCAAATTTGATGTATTACAATGGGTCACTAGTTGGCAGTTATTTAAACACTATACCCACCACTCCTGACACAGAAATCATGAAAAATCCTGTGCTTTTACTCCGGCGAAATCAGGGGGTTTTGGGTTTAGAAGTTGATCAAATTATCGGTGAACAAGAATTAGTAATCAGACCTTTAGGAAATGCCATTACTCCACCAAAATATATTTATGGTTGTAGTAGCCTCGCTAATGGCAACCTCATCTTAGTAATTGATGGGACTCTGCTTGTAGATTCTCAGCAGATGCAGGCTACACTTGATGTCAGGAGACTGCCAACAAGTCCTGTATCTAAAAAACAAGCCTTGCCTATGTCGGAGGATACAATTGAATCTACACCTCTACTAGCTGCATCTACTCCCAAAAATAGTAGAGAAACTCAACCAATTTCTCATGTAGGAATAACTAACAAATTACCAAAAGTAGTTTTGGTCATAGATGATGCCATTAGCGTGCGACAAACTATCTCTCTGACTTTGCAAAAATGTGGTTATCAAGTAATACAATCACAAAATGGGGTAGAAGCGCTAGAACAGTTGCATTTACATCCAGAAATTGAAGTTATCATCTCGGATTTGGAAATGCCACGGATGAATGGATTTGAATTATTAAGTAATATTCGTCAAAACCCAGATTTAGCTAAAAAACCAGTAGTGATTCTCACTTCTCGTAGTTCGGAAAAACATCGTCAACTGGCTCAAGAATTGGGTGCAACTGCTTATTTAACTAAGCCTTATTTAGAGAATGAGTTTATCTCTACTGTTAATCATTTAGCGAACAGAGGTATGGAAGATTTAAATCAGGTAACAATGACAGTAGCTAGATAAATATATGACAAATTACAAAAAGGTTGAATATACCAGTTTATTTTATCCTTCAGCCTTTTTGTACCTGTGTAGCGCGGCTAATACCGTTTCACTTTCTTTAAGGTTGATAAAAATGGACGGACGAGGAGATTCATTTGTAGCTTTAATTAAGTGATTTGATATAAAATAACTATAGCGGTTCTCGGTTGACTGAGGTACAAAAACTCTACCCCCACGCAAGCAAGGAGGGGACTATGATGAACCTCCTGTGATTAGGAAACTCTATAACAATTCCAAATTATTAAACAGCTTGTATAATCTGCTTTTTTAATTTTTAATTTTTAATTCCTAGAAAGCGGTACTAGCCTTTTTATGCCCTTAATTGTTGCATGGTATGGAACTTGCCATAAATTTTCTAAACCCCAAAGATATTGTAGATACTGAGTAAATCCTAAAAAATTTAATTTCCCATTGTTATCAGTTATCATTCTTGCATATTGGTAATATCTCAGATTTAGCCTATCTAATACGCTATTATTTTCCTTGGTCAGAATCTGATATTCACGGTATTCAAAGCTAGAGATTTGTAAATTGGTTATCTCTGTGCAAATTGAAGATGGTATAGGAATATTTAAAATTTCCTGTAAAGCAGTGGTCATATTTTTCAGCGCCCAAATCAAGCGGTATTTTTGAGCTTTTATAATTAATTGCTTCCAGTCAATTTGATTCTCTGACGTATTAATAATAATTGTAGCATCAGCTAGCTTGCTACTTGACATAAGCTGATTTTTAAAAGCTCCACAAATATACAATAACTGATTTGTTGGATTCAAAATATGTAGTTCTAATTCACCCAATTTAGTAATTATTGTATTTACCCAAAAATCATTTTCGGCTTTTTCTGTAAACCCATCTGCGAATAAATGCCAGCGCAGAATAACAAATTGATTAGAACTGTTTTTAAATCCCATTGCTTGGGAAAATGGTAGAATGTCTTGAGGTATTTTTCCTATCTCTTTCCAACCAATATTTTGCAATAAATTAATCCCCATTAAAACATCTGAGGGATGAATTAAAATTTCTAAATTAGGCATCATGCGTAATCCATTATCGCGGTAATAATGGAGATTTAAAGCTGCATCTTTAAGTAATAGAGTTTTAATACCCTTTTCTTGAAAAGACTGGAAAATGGGGGCAATGGCTTGAAATAGTACTTGGTTTTCTACCCAAGTGCGGCGATAAACTCCCTTGAGTCTTCCTATATGCACATCTATCACTTCATTTGCAGATAAATTGCGATAAAGTAAAGGCAATAAATGATAAGATTCATTATCTAAATTCTCAATATCAACGTTATCTCTCCATTGTTGCCAGGAATTTAATCCCGTTTGATCTGATAATAATGCTGCTTGCAAAAGCAATTTCTTCTCGTTAGAAAGTCCAGAATTTCCTTGGTTATTCATAATCATATTTTTATCCCTGGAATATTAACTCTAATTTTGTACACAGAGGTAGAGGCGGTGATATAAAGACTTTGGTAATCTTCATCTCCCCAAGCACAATTTGCTGGTACTTCTGGAGTGACAATTGTTCCTAAATGATTTCCTTCTGAATCAAAAACCCAAACTCCACCACCACCAGTACAGTAGATATTTCCTTGTGTGTCTACTTTCATTCCATCTGGTAAACCAGGTTTTTCGACTTTCATATCATAAAAAATGCTTCCATTGCTAAGTTTTCCATCAGGTTGAACATCAAAAACTCGGATATGACGACGTTCAGAATCATCTATATATAGCTTTTTTTCATCTGGTGAAAATGCTAAACCATTTGGTTTGATAAAATCATCAGCTACGACAATAATTTCTTTGCTATCTGGTGAGATTCTATATACTCCTTGAATCGGTTGTTCTTGTTGTTCAGATTTAATGCCATAAGGGGGATCTGTAAAATAAATAGAACCGTCACTTTTGACAACAATATCATTAGGACTATTGAGTTTTTTTCCTTTAAATATATCAGCTAAAACTGTAATTGAACCATCCTTTTCTGTGCGAGTAACTTGACGTGTGCTGTGTTCACAAGCAATTAATCGTCCTTGTTTATCTTTAGTCAAACCGTTGGAATTGTGGCTAGGTTCTCTAAAGATTGTTAATTCACAATTAGGGGTAAGCTTATATATTTTATTGGCAGGAATATCGCTAAATAGCAGATAATTTTCTTCAGCAAACCAAAGAGGTCCTTCTGTAAATTGAAATCCTGTTGCTACGCGCTCAATTTTCGCATTTTTAGGAAAAAGGGTTTTAAAATTTAAAGATTTTGCCTCTAATCTACCTGATGCTAATTTTTTGGGAAAAATTGAGCTTATTCGTTTTATTTGTTTATTGACCCATTTAGTGATACGAAACATTATCTTTATGAAAATAAAATAAATGGTATTTTTTTATTGAGGTGGATGTTGAGCAACACGATAATTATATAATGTTGTGCCACCATCAATTTTAAGAACTGTTCCCGTCGTGAATTTTGAAAAGTAATCAGAGGCTAGATAAACAGCCGCTCTGCCGATATAACAAGGAGAGATAGAACAACCATGCAACAGGCTATACTCAATACTCAATGATTGTTTTTGCTCATCTTCTGCTACCCAACTGGGAGCAATTCCATTGACTCTTATCCCATAAGAGGCTAAATCTACTGCTAATTCTTTGATAATCATGCCTAATGCTGCTTTTGAAGAACTATAACTAGGCCAACACACAACTGTTTCTTGGTGTATAGAAGTCATAAAAATAATAGAACCCTGAATAGAATTACTCACCATCATTTTAGAGATAAGTTTGGTGAGGTACATGGGACCAAAGACATTGGTTTGAAAAGTTTTTTGCCATTCTCCTAACTCTAAATTATTTATACCAACTGTTTCAAATTGAATGGCTACATTATTGACAAGAATATCAATTATAATTTTGTTTTCCTCCAAAATGCTATATAAATAATTCATATCTTCAGGTTTTGATATGTCTGAAACAAAGCCTCTTACCTTAACTGGATAAGTATTTAATTCTTTTTCTAAGTTTAAACATCCTTCTTCAATAATATCTGTGAAGAAAATATTTGCACCTTGTTTAGCCATTTCAATAGCGATACTTCTGCCAATATTTTTTGCTGCTCCAGTAATCAGGACATTTTTCCCAGCTAAAAGTTGATTATCTAAAACTACTGAAGGCTCTACTGTTTTGACAAAAACTTTTGGACTGAGAGTAGATATCGGATCGAGGAAGGCTTTAGATGCGGCTTTGAAACGAGTTTTAATGTTGTTTAGCCGAGTCTTTAAGTTCATATCTATGAATTATACGCCATTAAATTGAATATCCTAACCTTTAGCACGACGGCGATCTAATGATGCTTTGAGAATCTGAATATATTCAGTTTGATATTGTTTTTGCTGAATTCCTTTATTAGCTTCATGTATTCTTCGCTTGGCTACTAAGTCGGGTAACATCATTGTTTGGAGTCCTAGCTCTGTTAGACGCACTTGCCAACTAGCGAATTCGGCTAATTTCCAATGAGTTTCAAATAAGCCAACCTGAAAAAAAGACTCCCGTTTTATCAACAATGCGGAAGGAATATGCCCCGGCATTAATTGATTAGGAACGTGTAATTTGGCTTTGAGATTTTCTGGCAATTCTGGACTAATAAACTGTTCAACCTGTCCAAATATAACATCAAGATTGGGGTTATTTATAAATGCTGCCATTTGTAGGGTTAATTTATCTTTTACCCAAAAGTCATCTGCATCAAGGAAAGCAAAAAAATCACCTTTGGCTAATTCTATTCCGCGATTACGAGCCGCCGCAGTACCACTGTTGGCTTGACAACAATACTGCACTACAGAACCAAATCCCTTGGCTATTTCTGCACTAGCATCAGTTGAACCATCATCTATGACGATAATTTCTAGGGGCTGATAGGTTTGAGCTAGTACACTTTCGATGGCTTGGGCTAGATACTTTTCGCAGTTATAAACTGGAATAATAACGCTGAGTAAAGGATTATTGTTTGCCATTAACTTTTGCTCCTAAGCTTTTATTTTGACGATTTTTGCTGGCGTTTACGCTCAATTGATGCACTTAAAATTTTCATTAGTTCTAAATTCATTTCGCCTGTTTCTTGGGATATATTATATCTGTGAATACGCCGATAAAGAAGGACTTCAGGTATTATCTTCATCAAAAAACCCGCATCCTTCGCACGAAAAAACCAATCAGAATCATTAGCACGTCTATAGCGGGGATCGAAATTACCGATCCTTTCAAAAATAGTCTTACGAACTATTAATGCA
This sequence comes from Anabaena catenula FACHB-362, assembly GCF_014698735.1. Taxonomy (GTDB): domain Bacteria; phylum Cyanobacteriota; class Cyanobacteriia; order Cyanobacteriales; family Nostocaceae; genus Anabaena; species Anabaena variabilis_A. The sequence continues at coordinate 107,377 of NZ_JACJTQ010000010.1, read as the reverse complement.
CTAGGTAAATAAGCTGTAACATCCGATTCGATTTGGTCTTTTTTGACCCAGGTTGGCCACTCTATTCCCGGCTCTAAGAATGTATGCATTTTACAAATGCAGCAATCAATGTGGGGATTTTCTAGCAGATCATTAACTTGTATATTCAGTTTATTAGATGTCCATAAATCATCTGCATCTAAAAAGGCAATTAACTCGCCTTTAGCAACTGAGATTCCAGTATTTTTGGCCGTTCCGTTACCTTGATTATGTTGATAGACATAGCGAATATCTTGGTAAGATTGTGCAATTTCTGCCGTACTATCTGTTGAACCATCATCTACTACAATTATTTCTACAGGTTCATAGGTTTGCTTCAGGACACTTTGTACTGCTTCTGACAAGTAGCGTTCGCCATTATAAACTGGAATAATTACAGAAACTAAAGGTTTATTTGTAGTCATAAATTTGCTCATTTTTATATTGATACTCGTGGTTTTGTTGTTTCATTACAATATTTTAGGATTGTCTGGAGGAATACCAAGATATTCATGAATTGGTACATTAGCTAATACATCAATTTGAGAATTATCTTTATTTCTCGCTCTATCTAAATGTCGCTTAAAAATTCTCACAAAGCCAAGTTGAACTAAGTTTTTACCGTCAGTCATATTATCTTTATGCTTGCGATAAAACAGGCTTACTTGATCTAAAGCTACCTTTGTTATGCCATTTTCCCAAGCTCTGATAAACCAATCTAAATCTTCAGCATATTTGAGTGTTTCGTCAAACAAGCCAATTTTATCAAATACTGATTTTCGGTAAATTGCACTGCCTAAATTAATATAGTGGTAAGGTTTATAGAGCGGCTCAAAGATATGTTGATTGCCTGCTGTCAGTGCAGATAATTTCATCTGTTGAATTAATCCTTGTACAATCTCTATTGATGTATTACTGGCTAAGTAATTGGCTTGCACATCTAATTTATCCTCTGACCAAATATCATCAACGTCTAAAAAAGCAATTACATCACCCTTTGCTATCTTTATGCCACGGTTTCGAGCAGATGCTGGGCCACTGTTTTTTTGATATATATAGCGAATATTATCTTTGAGTTCGGCTGCTATTTCCGCAGTTTTATCTGTCGAACCATCATCAATGACAATAATTTCTAATGGTTGATAATGCTGATTTTTGACATTTTCAATGGCTTCAGCTAGATATTTTTCTCCGTTATAAACTGGAATAATTACACTTACCAAAAGCTGATTTTTCATCTGTTCATTTACCTAAATTAATTGATAAACTTCACTCTCTTCAAAACTTTTTAAAAAATACTCAGCATAAAGTTTTTTCCTCGTCTCACAATGCTTGAGATATTCATGTGTATCTAAAATTAAGGAAGTATCTAAAGCTTTTGCAGCCGCTTCTGACAAATTACTAAAGTACATGGGATAATCCTGACCCAAATATTCTACAACAGCAGGTAAAGGATTAATTAAAAGTGGTGTTGCTCTGGCAATATATTCGATGACAGCATTATTAGCACTTGAATCATATAAATCTACAAACGCTATATTTTCAGACAGTAATTTATCATAGTCTTGGTTTGCTAAATGCTGTATTTCTTTAGTATTTTGGAAAAATTTATCCTCTATTTCTAATTGAGTTACATTTCTTTCCTTTTTGGTGAGGTTTTGGAGATATTCACTGGCTCTTTCAAAAAAGATAGGAGTGAGTTTTATTTTTTCATAGTTTAAAGGGTTATCTTGAGCAAGAGGTAATTGGTAAATTGCATTTAGTTTTCGCAACCACCAACCAATCTGAACAATCTTTTTTTGAGAATTATTGATAAATTTATCAAAATCAAACTGAGTTTCAGATATTTCTGTGGGATGAATTAAAGTCGAAACTGGTTTACCTGTTTGCTCTCTCAACCATTGAGCTTGGTACTCAGATAAAGCAAATAATCCTACACAGGAATTAATACTTTTTTTCCAAATTTCTTTAGCTAATATTTTTTGAGGTGAGTCTTGATTATTAAACCAAACTGGCATTTCTGGAGGATTATGGAGAAAACCAACCCACGGTTGATAATAAGGAGTAATTCCTCTTTCTTCAGAGGTTGCTAATTGGGAAAATAATCCATCTTGTTTCATTTTTTCTAAAATTCTCGCGGGTCTGAATCCTTCCTGTTGATGTTGCCAACAAAAAGCATTTTCTAGAAATCCGTCAAATAGGATTCCTTGACTGTTATGCAAAGGTTTTAAAGCATTTATAGCAAAGTTCCAACCACTGCGATGGAAGGGAAAAGTTTTTTGATGATATAAATTAATTTTGCCGACAGGATTTTCTGGAATCTCTTCTGATTCCTGTTCTGGCAAAGACTCTTGAGAATTTTGGACAATTATTCCAAGATAGGCATAGTAGTGAGATAAATCAACTGCTTCTGGATCTATGGCTAAGGCTTGATTGTAATACTCAAATGCCTCATCAATACGTCCTTCTTTAATCCTCAAATTACCTAAATGTGTATACGCTGGTATGTAATCTGGATAGAGACGTAAAACTTCTTGATAACCAATAAATGCTCTTTCTAGATTTCCCTTTAATTGCCACACATGGGACAATTTTAATTGTAAGTCTGCGGATGTGTTGTTGAATTGCTTTGGATTTAGCATCAATTATTTTCAGATAAAAGCTTAAAAATCACTTGAGGAATTTGCTCTAAATCTGTACCAAGTTCTAAATAATAACAAGGAACTTGTTTCAAGACTTGCATCATTATTTGACAAGCTTCTTTCCCTGCACCTGGTAATTGAATCATCGTACTCGGTACAAGTGAAGCTAAAGCAGCAGCAGCAGAAGTAGGTGTTAAGAAAGTATCTGTTTTTCCCGTAATGCGCGGAACCAAAACTGCACGAATGGGACAACTTTTCAATATTTTCTCTGAAAAATGCTCGTTAATAAAATAAACGGCTTTTTCTGAATCCAAGCGATCGCTATTACTGATAGCTTCAGCCAAAAATGGTAATCTGTTCACATCATCGGCATTTTTTTTGCCTGTGTTGTAGATACTAAATACCGTTGGCTTAGGTTCACAGGTAATTAAACTATAATCGTCGCTGGCATAAAAAAGCTCTGAATTAATACAAGTTAAAGCTGTTGTTGACTTTCCTGAACCTCCTTTTCCTACTAGCAACACACCACCGCTAGAGAGTCCGACAGCACCAGCATGAACCAGTTGTATTCCCCGTTTACTCATCCAGACGTTAAAAATGGTTCGTAGGGGTGAACCGGTTTCCCAATAGGGAATTTGTTCAGTTGTATCTACCCAATAGATGCCTAAATTGCGATCGCTATCTAACAGACTTAATGCAAATGCACCCCATTGAAAACTCGTATGAATGCGATCAGTATTAAATCCGTGAATTTCCCCGCGCTTAGGATGATGATCAATTCTTCTCCAAGGAGGAGGAGGCATAATAGTATTGGTTGAAGTACTATCCCACAAACAAATTGTTAAATCAGGATGGGGAACTGGTTCTATTTCCAAATGTCCTAAAGCCGGAGTTTGATAAGGAATTAAAGCCGAACCGGCAAATCTTAACTGAATTTTAAATCCACCAATATCATAAAACCGATTAACCGCACCCCCCACAGATGCTTCGGCTTTTTCGTATAGTTCATAAATTGAATTGAAAAAGGCAATTGGGTCTTTTTGTTCTGTTTCAATTGCGATATCAGATTCTTCAATATCGTTTTTAATCATTTGGGTTAATTTGGATTTTTAGCAGTGATTATGTTGGGTTTGATGACCTCAACCCAACCTACATAAATTCTGTTTACTGATTTATACCTTGGCACTCGGCCAACCCACTTCCGGCTCTACATCATGGATGGGATCTAAAGCCAGTAATTCTTCCATGTCTGTATATTTATTTAAAGTTGGTGGTTCAAACTTCAGCTTTTCTGTAGCCTTAGTTGGGGAGTTATCGTTAGTTGTATGTGTCTGATTTTCCTCATCTGTTGCATCAATACTAATCAAACTTTCGCGCTGTAAATCTGCAATTAAATTGTTAACAGCGGTTTCAATGGTTTCGCTACTGCTGTCATAGCAACTAACCATTTCTGTCAAAATCTCTCCTCTTGAAAGACCTCTAGCTAGTTTTTCCCAAATATCTGCGCCGACTGTCACCAGACTATAATAATCTCCCCCATCCAGATTAACGATGACTACTTCACCTTCAATCATTTCGTGGACAACTTTCGGGACATTGATTTTAAATTTTTCAGATAAATTCATTGTGCTTTTAAACTGACTGATATTGTTTGCTTAACCCAAGGTTAATCTTAATGTAAATTAGATCACATCTTTTTTAAAGATTTAATAAAGAAGGTTATCTTTTCTTAAAGATAGATAATATAGCAATTTGATTTGTGTATCCCTAACGAAGCCATAAGCATAAATCCAGAAATGTTAAAATGCCCTAATTCTTAGAGAAGTCAGGGATATTGTGGTTGAAAATTGCCATATAAAAATCAGGAATTCTGGTTAATTTTTTTTAATACTTGCTCTCTCACTAGCCGTATTGGTCGCAATAAATAGTAAATAAAAGCGGGGAATTCTGCTAAAGGCAATATTAACCAATCCGAAGTTGTCGGCGTTGTGACCAAACACCAACAATAAAGTATTTTATCTTGTAGACGTTCCCTAACACTCAGATGAAAACGAGTAACTCTCCCGTCTTGGAATGAGCCATCAGTTTTTTGAAATAAAATTTGGCTGACTTCAACTGCAAGTAAACTAACTTTTGGATCTGTCTGAATTTTTTGCCAAACTTCATCAGGTAAAGCAGTTCCTAGAAGATTCCGCGCTAGTGTCAAAGCCAAAAATAAGATTCTTTGACCTCCTTTAATGCTGGCTTGCTCTAGCAATTTTTCCCAATTTAACTGGGGATGAGAGCGAATTAGTTCAGCTACATCGCAAATCCGAGCCAAATTTGTCCAACAGTCTTTTGTCCCATGTCCAGCTAACATCAACAGTGTATTTTCTGGAGACAAATTAGGAACACTTTGACCAGCAATGGTAACTGATTCTAAGTCTTGCCACAATGCTTCAGAATCAATAGGAAAGGAAAAATAGTTTGGCATTACTCCCCAGTGGAGTTCTACTACTAATTCTGTTTCAGGGTGGATAAAAGGATAAGCAGCTTCACGAACTAATTTATAGATGCTTTGCGATCGCACAAACGCAGCTTTTTGAGCCTCTGTAACTTCGATGCGCTCAATCTTCTGGCTATATCCCTGAGACAGGAAAATTTGTTTGGCCTTTTCTATATCTTTGGGATGAACTAAAATGTCTAAATCGCTAAACTGACGCAGTGATAAATTTCCATAGGCACTCGCAGCCAAAACCGGCCCTTTGAAGGGCAGAGCCGATATTTTTTCTGCTGCAAACAAATTTAATAGTTTGACGAGTTCTCCGCTCAAAAGTAAACTGCGTCGAGTTTGAGCCAGGAATTCCATTCGCAATTTGCTTAAAATCGCTTTCGGAACTACTTCAGAAAATGTACTAGAAAGACTGAAATACAATAGCGGCAGCACTTTTTGGTGTTGCGCCATTTCTATCAATTTACCCCAATTGATATTTTCTGACAGGATTGATCTGATGTGTTCAGCTGTTTCTGATTCTATCTGTGTCTTAGCACAACACAGTAGCACTTCAATTTCAGGACTAGCTTTTACTAATGCGCTTTGAATAGTTGTTTTGTACAATATCTGCCTCCGGTAAAGAATTTCCAGATTTTCGATTTTTGCAGATCATTGTTATTGTTTGGGTTTGACTTCACCAAATTTAATCAAAAGTGCGATACCTACGGTAAGCTACCGCTAACGCAATACTGACAACCATAATCAACGTCATACTCAAAGCTGAACCAAAGCCCCAATTTTGGGTAGCTCCCAGAAACTGGTTATAAACTAACCTTGCTGCTGTCATACTCGAAGCACCTCCCAACAATTCCGGGTCGATAAAGTCCCCCAGGGCTGTGATAAATACCAACAGAGAACCAGCAGCGATACCGGGAAACACTTGAGGTACAGTTACTTGCCAAAAAGTTTGGATGGGATTTGCACCCAAATCAGCTGCTGCTTCTAACAATTGCTGGTCTAGTTTTTCTAAAGAAGCATACAACACTAAAACCATATAAGGTAATAAACTGTAACTCATGCCAATTAATACCGCTGGATTGCGGTTAAGCAATTCTAAAGCTGGTAAACCTACACTGGTGAGTAAACTGTTTAATAATCCCGTTGGACGCAAAATTGTAATCCAGGCATAAGAACGCAGTAGAGAAGAAGTCCATAAAGGCAATACAAAACCTAATAGCAGCAAATTCCGCCAGCGCTTTGGTGCCATTTGAGCAATCCAATAAGCAACGGGAAACCCTAAAATTAAACAACTAATGGTGGTACTAATTGCCAAAAATAACGAATGAAATATGACTTTTAAATAAATTGGTTCAATGATGCGGATGTAGTTATTAAATCCACTGGGATTTACCAAATCTCCTGGTCGAATATTTGGTACTAAACTCAACTGAAAAATTATTAATGTTGGCAACAACAACAATAGTAATAACCAAATTCCAGATGGTGCAAGTAGCGCCAAAGGGGGAAGCAAGTTAACGCGATGGCGTTCTAACTTCTGTGATTTAGCTATCTTGATAGAAGAGTCTAGTTGGGAATTATTACTTTGAATAGGCACAGCCTGTTACCAATTTTAGATTGAAGAGCGAGAATATAGATTTTTGCTTTCTTACTTTAAGCGAGTAATTGAGTCCAGTACCGCTCATAAACTTCTTCAAACTTACCGAGAGGAGTAAGTCTTTCACACTTTTCTAAAAGTGATGCTGGAGGAAATAAATTAGTATTATCTTGAAGCTGTTTTGGTAATTGCTCAAATCCCGCACGATTGGGAGTAGAAATATTTAGCCTTTCACTGATTTGAGCCGCCACTTCTGGTCGCAAAATCAAGTTAATCCAAGCATAAGCTCCAGCAACATTAGGGGATGTTTTAGGAATAACAATAGTGTCTGTCCATAAAGAGGAACCACTACGAGGAATTACAAATTTCAGCTTGGGGTTTTCTTTAGATATTTTCACTGCATCGGCAGAGTAACACATAGCTAATAATAAATCTCCTGCCAGAATTTGGTTTTGCCAAGCATCAGTATCAAAAGCAGCAATTGCCGGTTTGAGTGCTTTCAACTTCTCATAAGCTTGTTTAATTTCTGTTTCATTTTCTGAATTATAAGAATAACCTAGCATCCGCAATGTTGCACCGATTACCTCCCGCACATCATTAAGTAAAGTTATTTTCTTCTGAAGTTTATCTTTATTTTGCCAAAGATATTCCCAATCTTCTGGTGCAGTTGGGAGTTTTTCCGAGTTGTAAAGTAAACCCGTTGTTCCCCAATTGAAGGGAATACTATAACGGTTAGAGGGGTCATAACTAGGATTCTGAAATTGTGGGAATAAATTGCTTAACCCAATTAAGCGTTCATGATTGATGGGAGTTAGCAAATTTTTATCTACCATCTTCTGCACCATGTAATCAGATGGATAAATAATGCTGTAAGCGCCACCACCTCCAGCTTGTAACTTAGCTAGCATGACATCATTAGAATCATATACATCCGCCGCTACTTTCATGCCAGTTTGGGCAGTAAAAGTGGATAGTAATTCTTGATCAGTATACTGCGTCCATGTATATAGATGTAGTTCGTCGCTTTGACCTGAACCAGTATAATTAGCGCCTACATTAGCCAATCTCCAGCCACAACTACTTAAAGAAAGGCTAGAAAGCACCGCCATTTTTTTCAGAAATTGCCTTCTGTTCGTCATTAGTTATCAAACTATGAAATTTTGGTTCTTGATTCTTGACTAATAGCAATACAGTCAGTTTCTGCCCACCAAATATAAATGGGTGTATCACGGTCTGGTAAGCTGCCAAAGGTGTTAGGTTGTAAAACATTGATATTTATGCCGTTGACCAATTCCACAACATAATTAACATGAGTACCCAAATACATGACATTAACTAGCCTGCCTTCAAAGCAGTTTGTGGGCAGATTCGGTTGATAAAGGGAAATCTGGATTTTTTCTGGGCGGACACTGATGACTACTGGTTGTAATAATTCAGTTGGTGTATCTTCCGAACGTGCGGTGACAATAGAGAGTCCGGTTTTTGTCAAAATTTTCACCCATTCCGGGTCTACTGTTGTGATTTCACCGCTGAATAGATTTGTATCGCCAATAAAATCGGCAACAAAGGGTGTTTGGGGATGTTCGTAAATTTCGCTGGGAGTCCCAATTTGCTCAATTTTGCCTTGATTCATAACGGCGATGCGATCAGATAAGCATAGTGCTTCTTCTTGATCATGTGTCACCATCACAAATGTTAATCCTAAATCTTTGTGTAAATTTGATAACTCAACCTGCATTTCTTTGCGGAGTTTGAGGTCTAATGCTCCCAATGGCTCATCTAGAAGTAAGACTGCGGGACGATTCACCAAAGCTCTAGCTAAGGCTACCCGTTGCTGTTGACCACCAGAAAGTTGAGAGGGTAAGCGCGATCGCAAACTTTCCATTTTCACGAGCCTTAAAGCTTCTATGACTCTGCTGTCAATTTCTGACTTGGTTAATTTTTGTAATCGCAGTCCAAAAGCGATGTTATCCCACACATTGAGGTGGTTAAACAGCGCATAGCTTTGAAAGACAGTATTTACAGGTCTTCGGTAAGGAGGTACATTGCTCATCGACTGACCCTGAATCAACAACTTACCTGCATCAACTCTTTCAAATCCAGCAATTAAGCGGAGTGTGGTTGTTTTACCGCAACCAGAAGGGCCTAAAATACTAAAAAATTCTCCCTGTCTCACATCCAAGTCCACGCCATGTACAGCTGGTTCTTGGTTGAAAAATTTGAATACGTTACGCAGTTCAACATCAAGTGGTTGAAAAGACGTTACACTCCTCTGATTTTGCATCACAGTTTGAGCCATATTCTTCAGTAGAATGCCCTAATTGTAGAAAACTTAGTCAAGCTATGTAGGGTGTTAAGCAGACTACAGTCCATACTTTGAATTGTATTCCGCAAAAACACTCTTATTAGAAATATACTTTCTATTGTTTCACCCTGAATGCTGAGTAGCATTTTCGGTTATAAATTCTGTCTGTTCAGGTTTCCGGGAGCGATCGCTAGGAGTAGTAGTAGTGAGTAGCCATCATCAACTGAGGACACAAGAACAAAGGATTTATGTAGATCGTAGTGCTAACATAATGAAATCAGCATTGCCAAATTTTGCAGCAGCATATTTCATAACCTTTACTTGGTAGAGGTTTCAGATTTTCAATTTCAATGTGTTTCTTTTATATCTGACTAAAGTGCAGAATGCGCCCATGAGAGGCTCATACAGCAGATTTCAGGTTGCAGGAGGTACGAAATTTAAGAACAAAGCCATATAACAAAAGAGTTTCAACCCTGCTAAGAGTTAAGAGTTTCCTGCTGTATCTTGCAACTGAGCAAAACATTGACAGAAGTGACGGAGTATAGTATCGTCTCCAATCAGCTTGACATCTTAACAAAACAATTGCGTATATTAATAATTGTAAAATTATCCTAAGCTTATGACCCTATTTCAACCACCTGTACTGGGCGGACAAAAAAATACACGCACAGTGGGGCGCAATTCTCAATCAATATTTTTAATTATATTCACTTTATTGATGACATCTGGAATAGGCGCTCGTTTAGCTTATTTGCAAATTATTGATGGCACAAAACTCCGACAACGTGCCGAGTCCAACCGGATTCGCATGATTTCCAAACAACCAGAACGGGGCAATATTTTTGACCGCAATGGCAAACTGTTAGCGACTACTCGCTATCCTCGGTCAGTGTATTTGTGGCCTATGGCTCATACTAAACCCTCCTGGTCTGTGGTGGGGCCCCGTTTGAGTCAACTCCTCGATATCCCTCAAGAGGAGATGGAAGAGAAACTAGAACAAGCCGGGGCTAACTCATCTACCCTGATTCGGATTGCTCGTGACTTAAATGAAGCACAAGTCACAGCTTTAAAGGAATACGAAAACGAACTGACAGATGTAGAAATAAATACAGAAGCAGTACGTTATTATCCCCAAGGTAGAGAATTAGCCCATGTCATCGGCTACACCCGTGAACTGACAGCAGAACAGCTGAAAAAACGAAAGTCTGAAGGCTACCGTTTAGGAGATGTAATTGGTCAGATGGGTGTAGAAAAAGCTTATGAGAAAACTCTCCGAGGTGAATGGGGTGGTCAACAAGTAGAAGTAGATGGTGCAGGTAGACCACTGCGGGTATTGGGAGAAAAACAGGCAAAACCTGGTAATGATTTACACTTGACTATAGATGTAGAACTGCAAAAAACAGCCGAAAAGGCTTTGGGTAATCGCAATGGGGCAATTGTGGCACTGAACCCCAATAACGGTGAGGTATTAGGATTGGTATCCCATCCTACCTTTGACCCCAATATTTTTTCTAAACAAACACTCTCTCAAAAAGACTGGAAAACCGTCCAAGGAGAGGATCATCCTTTGGTGAATCGGGCTTTGAGTGTCTTTCCCCCTGCTAGTACCTTTAAAATTGTTACCACAACGGCGGGACTAGAATCGGGTAGATTTTCTCCCAACACAGTGCTACAAACCTATGGTTCTTTGAACATTGGTGGGACAAGGTTTGGTGAGTGGAACCACGCCGGATTTGGGCCATTGGGTTTTGTGGGAGCAATGCAATGGAGTAGTGATACTTTCTTTTATCAAATTGGTAAAGGAGTAGGTGGTCCCAAATTGATTGAATGGACTCGCAAATATGGATTTGGTGAAAAAACTGGCTTTGAGTTCTCCACAGAAGAAGCAAAAGGTTTAGTTCCTGATGAAACTTGGAAACAGAAAGTTTGGAAAATGCCTTGGACTGTAGGTGATTCCATTAATATGTCTATTGGTCAAGGTGCTTTACAAACGACTCCTCTACAAGTGGCTGTGATGTTCGCTGTCCCTGCTAATGGTGGTTATCGGGTACAGCCTCATTTACTCAAAGATAAAGGTGACGCAAAAAAATGGCGCAAATCTTTAAATATGAAACCGACCACCATTAAAATACTCCGTGATGGATTACGGAAAGTAATATCTGAAGGTACAGGAAAGGCTCTGAATAAACCTACTATTCCCCCAGCAGCTGGTAAGAGTGGTACAGCTGAAGCTTGGAACCGTGGAGTGAAAGAGAATCATGCTTGGTTCGGTGCTTATGCACCAGCTGATAAGCCAGAAATTCTCATTGTTGCTTTTGCTGAACATTCTGGTGGTGGTGGTGGTAGTGTTGCTGCACCCATGATTTTAGAAGTTATGGAAGAATATTTTGCCCGTAAGCATTCAGGTAAGTATCAAAAACCAGAGACTAAGCGTTAGGGAAGATGGGGATGGGGAGACACGGAGACGCGGAGACACGGAGACACGGGGACGCGGAGACGCGGGGACGCGGAGACGCGAGGAAAATTGAGAATTCCCTGTCACCTGTCACCTGTCACCTGTCACCTGTCACCTGTTTACGAATTACGAATTATTTCCAGCAATTGTGCTTCACTTAATTGAGCAATTCCTAACGCTTGCGCTTTTTCTAACTTGGAACCAGCATCTTCACCCACAACTAAAAAGTCTGTTTTTTTACTAACTGAGTCAGTCACTTTACCACCAGCTTTTTGAATCAATGCTTTGGCTTCATCACGCTTTAAGGTTGGTAATGTACCTGTAACCACAAAAGTCTTACCCACAAACTTGGGATTACCTTCTCCAGGTGCTTTGGGCTGCTCAATGGTAGCTAATTGTAACTCCAATCCTTGGAGACGAGAAATCAAAGTTTGATTTGCAGGGGTGCGGAACCATTGATAAACTGATTGGGCAATTTCTGCACCGATACCATAAACACCTTCAATATCCGATTGTCTCGCTGCTGCTAATTCTTCTACGGTGGTGAATTTCTCTGTTAATAATTGGGCGTTGACACTACCAACGTGACGGATTCCTAAACCATATAATACCCGTGACCAAGGTTTATTTTTTGATTTTGCGATCGCACGCACCAATTTTTCCGCTGACTTTTGACCCATCCTTTCTAACTCACATAATTGTTCTGCTGTCAAGTTATATAAATCGCCAACAGAAGACACCAACTTTTTATCCACTAGTTGATGTACCAACTTTTCACCTACACCTTTAATATCTAAAGCATCACGACTCACCCAATGTTCAATCTCACCTTTGAGAATTGCTGCACAGGAAGCATTTACACATCTAGTCACCGCTTCCCCCGATTCTCGCACCACCGGTTGACCACAGACGGGACAATGGGTAGGCATCATAAAAGGTTGAGTATCAGCGGGACGCAGTTCTTTAATTACCCGCACCACTTCCGGGATAATTTCCCCAGCTTTGCGAACAATGACAGTATCACCGATGCGAATATCTAATTGGGTAATGCGATCGCTATTATGTAAAGTAGCTCTCGAAACAGTAGTACCTGCTAATTGTACAGGCAACATTTCTGCCAAAGGTGTTAAAGCTCCCGTTCTTCCCACATTCACCATAATATTTTCCACACGGGTTGGAGCTTCTTCTGCTGCATACTTGAGTGCGATCGCCCAACGAGGACATTTCTGCGTAAAACCTAACTGTTCTTGCAGCTTAAAAGAATTCAGTTTTACCACTACTCCATCAGTCATATAAGCTGAATTCAGCCGTTCCGTATCCCAGTACTGATAATAATCAGCAACTTCTTCTAACGCATGGCATAGTTTATGATTGGCATCAACCCGAAAACCGAATTTTTGCAACAACTCCAAAGCTTCCCATTGGGTATTAGCAATACTAGAGTCATCCATTCCCGTAATGTGCAGTGTATAAGCAAAAAAATCTAACTGTCGTTGCGCTACAATCCGGGGATCGAGTTGTCTCAGTGTACCAGCAGCAGCATTGCGAGGATTAGCAAATACTTGTTCACCTGCTTTTTGTCTTTTCTCATTGATTTGTTTAAATACTTCCAAAGGTAAAAATACCTCACCGCGTACTTCCACCTTTTCAATATTTTCTAAACCATCGAAATTCAAACGTAGGGGAATTGAGCGAATCGTCCGCACATTTTGGGTAATATCTTCACCCATCACCCCATCACCCCTACTCACACCCCTGACGAGAACCCCATTTTCATAAGTTAACGCCAAAGCAGCACCATCAATTTTCAATTCCGCCACATATTCTACATCACCCGGAGAATACTGTGGTGGTAAGTGTCTTCGCCAACGCTGTTCCCAACTTTGTAACTCCTCAACATTAAAAGCATTTTCCAAACTATACAAGGGGATGTTATGCCGGACTGAGGTAAAGTGAGTTGCAGGACGCTCACCCACGCGTTGAGTAGGACTATCAGGAGTGATTAATTCTGGATACTGAGTTTCTAATTCTTGCAGTTCTCGATAAAACCGATCATAGACTGTATCCTCCATAATTGGTGCATCTAGAACATAGTAAGCATAACTAGCTTGTTGCAATAACTGCCGTATCTCTTCTATACGCTTCACTTCAGCTTGAGTTGGCATCATAAAATTTACGAGATAATACTTGGAAAATAGAATTTAAAGACTATAGAAATCAGAGATTGATAGAATCTAGCACATATTGAGTATGCCTTTAAGTGTCTTGTCTTGTAGGGTGCGTCAGACTCAAAAATTTGGCAGAAATTAACAAACTTTATACATCTGACGCACCTTGCTAAATTATGTTACTCCCTTCCCAGTGTAAGATTAGCTATTTTCTCCCTTCTTCCTTCGCGTTCTATCCCTACGGGACACTATGGCTAACGCCACGCTTCGCGAACGTGAACGCGTCTTTGGGGTTCATTTAATCCGTATTCTTTAATAAGAAGGGAGTATTTAAAAAGCCTGAAATAAACCAATTTCCTTGACTCAATACTATGGTAAATTTGTACAGGTAATAGGTGATAAAATTACAGTTTTCATCCTGTACATCCTTAAATCCTGGACATCCTGATTCTGACAATTTCTCTAACTAGCAAAATATTGATTAATGATCCCAGTCTTCAACTTCATATAAAAATCTGGTTTTACCAATCAACTTCCGATTAGCAGACGTACTTTGAACAAACACAACATACTTCTCTAGATTACTCGGTTTAATCCTAATTGTCGCATCCATCGGTAGACCTAACATTTCTCGTGCAGCACTACCTTGAAATAAATCACCTGTTTTCCTATCCATCAAGATAATTTCTTTAGTCGCTTGGATAGTTTCTGTTTTCGTGAATTCATAGAAACCGCGCCCTACTTTAAATGTTAACCCATTTTCCAACACAAACGCTTTAATAGAAATATCTTGGTCAACCTCTAAAACTTGGAACCTTCCAGGAACAACCGCCCTTAAATCAGTTGATTCATAATAAGACGTTCCCTCTCGTTGCATCATGGTATCAAATATTTTATTTAACCCACGACTCATTCTTCCTTGGTTAATTACTTCTTGTTCATATGCTTGTAACTGTTCATCAGATGACTGCTGGTAGCAAACTGCTAAAAACAAATCAGTAATATAAGAAAATTGGTCTAAATTAATATGAAAACCACCAGATTTTTCAGCTAACTCTTGATAAAAAGGTGTCGCATGAGGGCGATTAAGAGCTTGTACTCCATAAACTGAAATTCCCAATTCCGCTAACTTATCTACCTCTTTACGCCAATTTAGCTTGTGAGGATTGTGTGCTGGTGCGTGGGGAATATCATCACCAATCAAAACCAGTGATTTAGATGCTGATTTTGACCAAGATAGCGATTGGGATTCATGTAATACTAACTCATAACATTCTGGAGCATCTCCCCCACCAGTAGGTTCTACATTTTGGACAAAATCACAAATTTTATCGACATCACCCGAAAGGTTAAAGGTTTTAGTCACATAGGTTGAATCTGCATCACAATAATCCCCATGAGCGATAATTCCAATCTTAATTAGAGGTAATTCATCCATCAGTCTAGTAACGGTATTTTTAATTTTTCGTCGTACCTGAGTCAGACAAGGATACATACTACCAGTTGTATCAAAGCTAAAGACAACTTCTATATTGTTGTTTGTCATAGCTGTAACCCCAATTTCACTTATGTATAGTGTATCTTTATTTTAAATATTTATTTCCTGTGAAAAATATTACTTTAAAATATTGTAATATTTTGGGTTTGTCAAAATGGATAAGTATGTAAAAATACAGATATAAGAAACTCATTGTTTAGACTATGGCTAAAAACTCCACGAACCAATCTCCTATTATTATTGCTCACCGAGGTGCAAGTGGCTATCGTCCTGAACATACTTTAGCTGCTTATGAATTAGCAATTGATTTAGGTGCTGATTATATTGAACCAGATTTAGTAATTACCAAAGATGGTATTTTAATTGCTCGTCATGAAAATGAAATTTCTGAAACTACCGATATTGCTATTCATGCAGAATTTACTCACCTGAAAACCACAAAAATAATTGATGGCGAAGTAAAAATAGGTTGGTTTACAGAAGATTTAACTTTAGCCGAATTAAAAACTTTGAAAGCTAAAGAACGGATTCCCCAACTGCGTCCGCAAAATACAGCTTATGATGGAATTTTTACGATTCCCACGCTGCAAGAAATCATTGATTTAGCCCAAGCTAAAAGTTTGGAACTTGGTCGAATTATTGGTATTTACCCAGAAACTAAACATCCAAGTTACTTTAAATCAATTGGTTTACCATTAGAAGAAAACCTGCTGACAACTTTAAATAAAATTAATTTACCTGTATTTATTCAATCTTTTGAAGTCAGTAACCTACAAGAATTAGCAAAAAAAACAGATTTACCTTTGGTACAGTTGCTTAATAATTCTGGCAAACCTTATGATTTTTTATCCAATGGAGATAATCGTACATATCAAGATTTAGTAACTAAAACTGAATTAATAGAAGTTTCTAAATATGCACAAGCTATAGGAGTTAATAAAAACTTACTAATTCCTAGAGATATTACAGGTAAATTACTATCACCAACATCGTTAGTAAATGATGCTCATGCAGCTAACTTACAAGTTCATGCTTGGACATTTTGCAATGAAGATTTTTTCTTACCTTTCGACTTTCAAGAAAATCCTCAAGGAGAATATGAAATATTTTTTAGCTTAGGTATAGATGGCGTATTTAGTGATTACCCAGATACAGCTAAATCCCAACTTACAAAAATGTACATATGAAAAAATAGGCAATTGGTGAAGCAGGATAGCTGAAAAATTTTCGGTGCTATCTTATAAGTAGATCAACCTAAAAAACGTAATATGTATACGAATTACGTTGACATAGCCTGTCGTAAGCATTACGAATTACTTAGTTTTACCACCAGGGTGAATCCTGAAACTTAATTGTTCTACCTTAATTTTGTTGAGGGATTCTTTGAGGATAATGGTAAATGGATATCGCTTAAAAACCGCAGCTTTACCCTGTGACAACAGTATCCTAGCATGACTAATACGTACTGGAGATAATGGTTGTTGATTGGCATCCAGAAGAAATACTTTAGTCATTTGTTGCTTCCCAAAATTAGACATAGAAGAAGGAGAGTCTAGAGGAAAACTCTAGTACTCTCATGGTTACCGCCATTTTGCTGTGATATGAGTTGCTGTATTCTCCAGTAAGTCGCCCGGAATAACGGAGAATATAGCATAAGTAGAAAATATCACAGCCAAATTTAAAAAGCAAGTATTGGCTCCGGGAAATTTTTACTATGGAGATTGTAATTTTTATAACTCTGGCTATAAATTACTGTAAAAGAATAGGCTTTCTAAAGAAGGGTAAATCAGCACAAGGGAATCGCACTTCCTATGTATATTTTGTATATTAAGTCACTATAAACACCAGCCGTATTTCGACAAAAGAATATACGGTAGCAATAAAAGCTCTAAATTTCTATTTAGGGAAAGTAGCTGTTCGCTATTAACGTTAACAGCTACTTTTATAAAATTGGATCAAGGCTACTACTGAAAGAGTAACTCTTATACTACTATAAAACTATCAAATTAGTGTATTTTAGTGTTTATGCAATAAAATATCTAATTTTAACCTATCAACAGTAGCTTATAAATAGCGATTACATTCGTACAGTTAAACAATATTGCCTAGCCAATTATGAATAAATTACCGTTGAGTCGTTTGGGTGAAGTCGCTAAACTCTTTTTGAAATTAGGCATTATTGGCTTTGGGGGACCAGTTGCCCATATTGCCATGATAGAAGATGAGGTAGTCAAGCGCCGTCAGTGGCTGACACGAGAACATTTTCTGGATTTGCTTGGTGCAACTAACCTAATTCCTGGCCCCAACTCTACAGAAATGGCGATTCATATTGGATACATTTATGCAGGATGGTTGGGGTTAATTGTAGCGGGTGTTTGTTTTATTTTACCTGCGGTGGTAATTACAGGTGTATTTGCCTGGATTTATGTCAAATATGGTACTTTACCCCAAGTTGCACCTTTACTTTATGGGATTAAACCGGCTGTTTTAGCCATTATCCTGAATGCTATTTGGGGCTTGGCAAAAAAAGCCGTGAAAACACGCAAATTATTAGTAATTGCAGTAATTGTGGGGGTGGCGACATTTTTCTGGAAAGTCAATGAAATTATTGCTCTATTAATTGGCGGATTTTTAGGTATGCTTTGGTTAAATGGTGGTAATAAAAATAATAGTCCAGGAAATCAGACTAATTTATTAATTGCTGGTTTAACCATAGGTGCAACTTGGCAAGCGACATCAGTAAGTGCTGTATCTGTGCCTTTGTGGCAATTAGGTTGGTTTTTTCTGAAAGTTGGTAGTGTGTTGTTTGGTGGTGGCTATTTATTAGTAGCTTTTTTGCAAGGTGGATTAGTTGAAGAATATGGCTGGTTGACACAACAGCAGTTACTAGATGCGATCGCAATTGGTCAATTTACTCCTGGCCCTGTTCTTTCTACTGCTACTTTTATTGGTTATGTCATCGCAGGTATGCCCGGTGCAATCGTGGCTACCTTGGGAATTTTTCTGCCTTCATTTTTGTTCGTTGCCGCTTTAAACCCCTTGATTCCCCGTTTACGCGCCTCTGCTTGGACAAGGGCTTTTTTAGATTCTGTCAATGTCAGTGCTGTGGCGCTCATGGTATTGACTACGCTGCAATTAGGAGTAGCGACGTTAACAATACAAAAAGCGCCTTATATGGATTTTATTGCAAGTGCGATCGCTCTCATCTCAGTAATTTTAGTACTGCGCTATCGCATTAATGCTGTATGGCTCGTATTAGGTGGTAGTTTAATTGGTTGGGGCGCTTATTTGTCTGGATACATTAAATAATTAATGTAAACACAAGAGCAAAAAACAATGAATTGATACCCACCGCTAACTTTAACCTGCCAACTTTGATAAATCTACTTGTTGAGTTTCAGCTAATTCAAAGTGATTCCACTTTGATTTTGATACTGTTATTGGATTTATATTTTGTTGGCTAATAATTAAGTCTATAAATTCCTTAGCTTCATCGATAGCAAAATCCTCGTTGAACCAACAGCGCATAGATATTTTTGAGTAATCTAGCTTGTTACCAGTTGGGCTGTGGCAGATGATTTCAAATCTTTTTTTGGCAAACCACTGATATAGTTCAATCTTCCATTCTTGATAGTCTATGGTTTTCATTAAATATTTATTCATCGATCTCTGTTCCCCTATTCAAAAAATTGATTTTTCAAGCCAAAATTAATCCCCAACAACAGCCGTTTTGAAATATTAACGTTTCTTATACGTATTATAATAAAATATTATTTAGTTTTGCATTAGGAATATTCATACTTCTTAATATAAACTTCATATTCCGTTACTTTATTCAGTAGCCTCAGAAATCATGCGGATGTGGAGATAACGTAGATATCGTCCTCATCTCCGTAGTTTTAACCCACATTCCGCACTAGTTTTAGATGGTGGTTTAATTGCTGGAAGTGCTTCAGTTTTAGGCAATGTTGCATGCACTGAAATATTATTGATAGTAGAAAATATAAAAGCAATATGACACTTGTTTAAGTAACGAAAATCAAGTATTGTCAATTCTTAACCAATAAAATTGGGATCATTTTTTTGATTTTACAGCCATCATGTGAACAACGAAATAAATATAGAAGAAGATAGGGCAAGATGGAAACTTTCTTTAGAAAAATTACTCAAAAACCCTGAAGAACCAGTACTTATAACTACCTTGCTAAGTGGATGGAATTCTGCGGCTCGTCCTGTTAGAGCCAAGGGAATTGACAACTGTGACTATGTTGTGAAGGGTCAGCAGGCTGGTCGGCAAATTATCAATGATCAAATTGTGGCACGATTAGGTTTAGCAATGGGAGCGCCTGTTGGTAAGCCGCAAATCGTTGAAATCTCACCAGAATTACTGGAACTAGATCCAGAATTTGCCTTCTTAGCTCCTGGTAAAGCCCATGCAACTCATTTCATTCGTGATTGTCTTGATGATCATGACATGAGAAAATACAAAGACCACACTGGGAATCGAGAACGGTTTGCTTTGTTGAGCGTGTTATTTGGTTGGGTGTACAGCCAAGATCAGCAATTTATATATCAAAAAGCCCATCCCTGTTTAGTGTATTCTGTAGATCACGGTCATTTCTTTCCAAGTGGGCCTGATTGGACAGCAGAATCTCTGAACAATGCTTCAGAGGCAAAGCCAGATCAGAGAATTGTTTCAGTATGTAGTTTAAAAGATAATGAAATTAGACAAGCTCTTTCTGTCCTTGAGACAGTTACAGAAGAAATGATCATCCAAGCAGTAGTTAGCCCTCCTAACGAGTGGGGAATTACAATGAATGAGAGAATAACAATGTTAGAGTTCTTCATAAAACGTCAGCAAGAATTGCTAGAATCCCTTTAGCCAATGTGTAACTGAGGCGCTATGGCAAGTAGATACAGTGTAATTCAGTATGTTCCTGATCCGATCGCAGATGAGCGGATTAATATTGGCGTGCTTGCTTTTGACAATAATGCCGTCAAAATACACTTTGTAAAGAACTGGGAACGAGTACGCCATTTTGGTATGGAAGAAATTGGTTTCCTGAAAGATTTTGCTCATCGTATGGAAAATGGAGCTAAAGAAGGACTTCTATTTCCAGGAGACAAGCTTAATGGAGTATCCAACCAAGAACGACTCTTAAAAATAGCACAGGGCTGGATGAATAGTATTCAGTTCACAGAACCTCGCGGTTCACTAAATACTGTGGATAAATTGCTACAAGATATTGCTAATACTTATTTGCGTGAGCCACAACTAGAATCAAATCTTAAATTTAAGCCGCGTGACCGTAAAGCTGCTGCTAAAATTGTCAGGTCTAAAACACGGGAAGTGCTAATCCAAGAATTTGGAGACGTAGCCAAAGAATTACTAAGAAACGATTATGAACTTCCTGGTAAGCACAAAAATAATAAGTTTGATATCGTTGTTGCTAATGGTAAACCTTACTTCGCAGCACATGGAATCTCTTTTGAAGTTGATGTACCTGATAGACTAACAGATGCGGTTTTTTGGCGAATTTTAGATGTAAAGAGCAACCATCCTAATTTTCCCCTCGCAATAGTTGTGCTTCCACCAAAAGTAGAACAACATAACTATCACGAGATTGAAAACGCATATCGAAAAAATATTGCCACTTATGAGGAAGTAGGGGCAGATATTCTTCAAGAAAACGCTGTAGAACGTTGGGTCAGCAAGCAAATTGTAGATGTAAATATAACTCTACCAATCCACGTTTAACCGCGAACCATGATGAAAGTTTTTATAAATCTACTTCACATTTACAGGGTGATGGATATCATATCTGCACCCTGTTTTATTTATATACAAAATTAATTATTCCCCCATCTTCTCTCGTCGTTCTTGCAGCTTCAACATAATTTCTGCATGCATCTCGCGGGTAATAGGATAGAAAAAAGTTAAAATCAAACCAATAATTAAACAAATTGTGGGTATTGGTCCCACAGCAATCCGAATAGCAAACAATGCTGAATCAGGTTGTATGGGAAGCGTGCTTTGCCCAACTACAGCCGCTTTAAAACCAGAAGCTTCTAAAGCATTACCGACTATAAATAGCCCAAAAGCTAAACCAAACTTTTGTAATAAAACCATAAAACCGTAAAAAATTCCTTCCCGTCGTTGTCCGGTTTGCAATTCGTCTAACTCAATCACATCAGGAATCATTGACCAGGGAATTAGATAAGCTGTAGAAACACCAACACCTGCCATTACAGCCATTAAATACATCAAACCAATTTGATTAGATTTTAAGAAAAATAGTCCAGCAGCGGCGATAATCCATACACTCATCCCCATAAAATAAACAATTTTTTTACCAATTTTTTTACTTAAATTACTCCAAACGAATAGCATTAATAACGCAGTTGCTTGTACAGCAATCAGAACTGTAGGAACATCTGAATTTTTCAGTCCCATACAGTAAATGACAAAAAAGGGAATTATACTTGCTGTGATTTGTACACCTAACCAAGAAAAAAGATAGATAGCGATAACAAATAAAAACGGTTTATTACTAAAGACTATTTTTAATTGTTCAATAAAAGGAATTTCTGCTGGTTCCTCCAGTTGAATACGTTTAGCCTCAAAAGCCATAATGCGATCGCGTGTTCCATAAACGCACCAATATAAGGATAAAACCGAAATAACAGTACAAATAGCTGCTAAAACTAGATATTGTTGTTGAGGATTGACAATGACAGAAAAAACAATTTGCGCTAAAATCAACGATACAATACTGCCACTAATAGAAAAAGTAAAGCGAAAGCTATTCAGGCTAGTACGTTCATCATAATCTTGAGATAGTTCAGGTGTCATTGCCGTATAAGGCAAATTAACAACAGTGAAAAACGCCTGAGATAGGACTCCAATTGCTACGTAATAGCAGAACAATGGCCAAATATTACTACTTTGATTAGCACTAAATTTCGGTACAATCCACTGTAAGAAAAAGAAAATACCAAAAGGAATTGCCCCATATAGCATCCAAGGTAAACGACGACCCCAGCGGCGAGATTTAGTTTTATCAGTCAACCATCCGACAATCGGATCATTGACAGCATCCCAAATTTTGCCAATCATCAAAATACTGCCAGCTAAACCTGCGGGAATACCAGCCACATTGGTAAAAAACACCAACAGATAAAAGATGGCAATATTGGAAGTAATTGCTGGGCCTAAATCACCAGCACCATAAGCCAGTTTAGTTTTTAAATCTAATTTTTGACTTGTCAAAGATTTTGGCAAATTGCCATCAGCATCTTTCATAATAAATCCCGCTTATTTTAAAATAAATAACTTGGCTTACTTGAAGTATTAGTTAACACAATTTCCAGAATCTTATGTCAGACCTTTACATTTCTTGGTCAGATTATCACCATAAAATTGAACAATTAGCTGTCAAGATTTATCAATCAGGTTGGCAATTTAACCAAATTGTCTGTCTTGCTAGAGGTGGACTGCGAGTGGGTGATATCTTATCACGGATATACAATCAACCTTTAGCAATTTTAGCTACATCATCTTACAGCGGTACTGGTAAGCAGAAAAAAGGGGGTTTAATAGTTTCCCCTCACTTAACGATGACTACCGACACATTAGGTTCCCGGATTCTGCTAGTAGATGATTTAGTAGACTCTGGGATCACTCTGCAACAAACTATTCCTTGGCTACAGCAATATAGTCAGTACCCAATTGCAGAAATTCGCACCGCCGTTATTTGGTATAAAGCCTGTTCAGTCATTACTCCCTATTACTATGTTGATTATCTACCCGATAACCCCTGGATTCATCAACCCTTTGAAATGTATGAACATATGAATCCAGGGGATTTGCTGGAAAATCTGAGTCAACGGTGTTGATTTGGTGAAAAAACGACTAATCCGAAATTCAAATCCAAAATTAGAACAACCACAACCAAACGGGTAGAGTAACTAACAATACCATCGCCCCCATCGCTAAAGCAGTCACTGCCAAGTCACGATCTAGATCAAAGGTTTCAGCTAATACCAATGTGGCAAAAGCTGGAGGCATGGCCATTTGTAATACAATTACTTGTGCTGCACCACCACTGACACCAACAAGTGGCAAGGTGCTACCCAAAATTAAGGGAACTAAAAGCATTTTGATAAATAAACTACTCCCGGCTTGAGGTAGTTTGTACCCAGAATTCAGCCGTGAGAGTCGCATCCCAATTAAAATCAAGGATAAAGCTACAGCACTCCAAGCTAATTTATCTAAGCAAAATTCCAACACTGTGGGAATTGTCACTTGGCGAAATAGCAACCCCAATCCAAAACTCCAGAGGGCAGGATTGATTAAGATTACTTTAGCCATCTGTCCATAATTTTGGACTGTGTTGCCAAAACGGACTGCTAGTAATACACCCAAACCATAAGCTCCGAAGAGTGACCCCAATAAATCGTAGAATAATGCCCAAGCGAAGTATTCTTTGCCTACCATTGCTAAGGTGATGGGAAAGCCCAGATAACCAGTGTTACCTACCATAGCCGCTAAAATGAAACTACCTTGTGTTGATGGTTGCGGGAGAGATTTTGTCAAATAGGCTTGACCTTTAATCCCTAACCAAGCTAAAAATGCCCCTAGTAAGATAGCTACGTGAGCTATAACTGGTGCAATCCAAATCTGTCCCGATAAATCTGTTTGGCGTAAAAAAGCAATAATGCTGATCGGTACTCCTATCCAAAACAGAAATTGACCTAAACGAGTAGGAAATGTATCAGGTAATTTGCGTCCTAGGATGACTCCTACTAGGACTAATCCCACTAACTTAACGTATAGTTCTAAGAGATTTATCAAGATTTTATCTAAAAAATAGGAATATAAAATGATACCTATAACTGTTATTTTTTGCCAGTCTACAATTTTGAATAGTACTAACTTGAAAAATCATAGGACAGATGGACAGCCGAAAAGCTAATTTAGTCAGTTTTTCAAAATCCAAAATCCAAAATCCAAAATTGAACAAACACAGGAGTTGACACTTGAAAAAGGCTGGGTTTTCAGAAAAACCGCAAAACTCATCGTCTGGTGCTGGAGATGATATTCCAGTAGCTGTACGCGATACTCCTGATACCGGGTCTAAGCTGCGCGTACAACCACTAGTTTTAGTAATTGGGGGATTAGTAGGATTTGTGCTACTGGCTGTAACCAGCGGTTTTTTATTTTTTGTTACAGCACCTAAAAAAACTGCCGATTCTCTACCAGCATCAACTGGTTCTGTGCCTGCACTGACTAATACCCCAAGTCTGGACAGCAACACTATTTTGGGACATTTAGCATATGGAGAAGCACCGGAATCAGAACTAGTACCGATTACGGCAGATGGACGGATTAAAATGCGACAAGGCGCTGCCCAAAAGTTTCAGGCAATGGTAAAAGCGGCAAGAAGTGCAGGGGTAATCTTAACGCCAATTTCTGGCTTTCGTTCAGTGAAAGACCAAGAGCAGTTGTTTTTTGGTGTTGGCGCTCAACGGAACCAAACCCCCGCCCAAAGAGCCTCTCTGAGCGCTCCTCCTGGTCATAGTGAACATCACACAGGTTACGCTGTGGATATAGGAGATGGAACTGTACCAGCAACTAATCTGCAAGCCAACTTTGAGAATACCAAGGCTTATCAGTGGTTACAAGCCAATGCTGCCCGTTTTAGCTTTGAGATGTCTTTTCCCAAGGGTAATACTCAAGGTGTGAGCTATGAACCGTGGCATTGGCGCTTTGTAGGCGATCGCAATAGCTTAGAAACATTCTACAAAGCCAGAAATTTAAAACCTACTAACACAACTAATTGACATTGAGGAATTGGTCAAACATGATTAACTCATTTAATTATTATTAATGATGCATCAAAGTTCCGGTCGCTGGCGTTTAGGGCTAGGTTTATCGCTGCTGACAGTTTTTTTATGGGGAATTCTACCGATTGCGCTGACGGTAACACTACAAGTTTTAGATGTCTACACCGTTATTTGGTTTCGGTTTTTGATGTCGTTTATCTTACTGTTAATTTATTTATTTGTGCGGCGCAAATTACCAAGTTTAGAACAATTACGTAGTACTTCTGGAAAATTATTAGCAATAGCCACAATATTTTTAGCCAGTAATTATTTTCTGTTCATGCAAGGTTTAGCTCTCACCGCAGCCGCTAATGCACAAGTAATAATTCAGTTATCTACTGTTTTGTTGGGTTTTGGTGGTTTAGTTATTTTTAAAGAGCATTATACACTGCGTCAATGGCTGGGTGTAAGTGTGCTAACTTTAGGTTTTGCGCTGTTTTTTAATGCCCAATTTACGAATTTAATCACAGCACCTAGTCAATATCTTCTTGGCAGTGGGTTAATTGTCTTAGGAGCAGTAGCATGGGCTATTTATGCTTTAGCACAAAAGCAGTTATTAAAATCTTTACCATCTTCTCATATTATGCTGATAATTTATGGGGGATGTGCTTTATTATTTACTCCTTTTGCGAAAGTAAATACAGTTTTTTATCTCGACAATCTTCATTTAGGAATGCTGCTATTTTGTGGATTAAATACTTTGATTGCTTATGGAGCTTTTGCTGAATCATTAGCACATTGGGAAGCATCAAAAGTCAGCGCAGTATTAGCATTATCTCCTATCGTGATTTTAATATCAGTTTGGATAACTTCAAAAATTTCATTCACTATAATTCCACCAGAACACATCACAATGATCGGCATTATTGGGGCATTATTGGTTGTTTGTGGTTCAGTAACTATAGCTTTAGGCAAATCTGAATAATAGCAATAATTTTGATGAGATAATTCTAGGTATTCAGTTATAGCAAGAACAATAACTTTACTAGCAGTTTTATTTTATATTTCCAGTTATATCATAAATACTGAGGTAAAGTCGTTTTTTAGTTGTTATGATTATGGATAATTGTAAATAAGTAAAGTCAACCTCGTATCAGGCGGATATTTTTCCTATTAATTGGCTTTATTTACCGGAAATTTAAAAACTTGTCTTCAAGATCAAAAAATCTCAAAAATATCCAGAAGACTGAGGGTAACAATAGTATATAAATCCATCAGGCTCTGTGAATAACTACCAAATATAACGCCTCGCTAAACAACATCACCGAAACATTTGAGCGATGAACAGTTGGTTTGGTAATTGGGCCAGCAGAGTGAAAAGGAATTCACTATTGCTGGTGCTTTCAATATTGCTGCCAACATTTGGAATTAGTAACTCTGTTATGGCAGCAGAGAAAATATATGCTTCTTATTCATTACTAGAAGTTTCCTTTCCCGTGATTAGTTTAGAAGTCTTTGCCAAAACGGGATTAATTGATAATGAATTGGCTGTTTATCAGCGATATATTTCACTTCAACAACTACAAGAACTAAGACCTATTTTACTCGGTTCTTTAAAAATTAGTCCCGCTGTTGCTTCACAATTTCTCTACACACAACAAGGTGAATTTCTGGTACGACGGTTAGCAGAGTTGATTAAAACCAAATCTCATCAACCTGAGTCAGGATTTCAGGATTTACGATTGGCAATAATTTTAGCATCTGGGGAACCAGAAGGTTTAACATTATTAAATTTGTTACTTAAGTATCCCAGTAGTAATATTCATATTAATTTAGCTGATACTTTAGAAATATTTGGAGAATTGGAGAAACTGATTAGTCAAACCAATCGTGCGATCGCTTTAGTTCAGCAAAAATCTCATCTAGAAGCTGCTACCATCGAAAAGGCGAATCTGTCTCAATTGCCAAATTTACAAACTACAGGCAAGTTTCAAGCTAAAAAGTATACAATAAAATTTTTCGACTTAAACCGGAATCGGCTTTTGCTGACAGATGTTTATCTTCCCAATGTTCAACATTCAGCATCAGTCATTGTTATTTCTCACGGCTTAGGTTTAGATAGCAGTAATTTTCGTTATTTAGCCAATCATTTAGCTTCCCAAGGATTTGCGGTTGTGGTTCCTAATCATCCTAGTAGTAGTGCTAAACAATTGCACTCTAGACAATCTTTGATCAAGAGTAAAACTAGTGACTTAGTAGAACCAGAAGAATTTACAGATAGACCATTAGATATCAAATACATATTAGATCAATTAGAAAAAGCTAACCAGTCTGATGCCAACTTTAAAGGTCGGTTAAATCTGCAACAAGTTGGTGTATTTGGACAATCTTTTGGCGGTTATACGGCTTTAGCTTTAGCAGGTGCAAGGGTTAACTTTGAGCAGCTAAAAAAAGACTGTACACCAGCGGGGCTGAGAAATACTTGGAATATGTCTTTAATGCTGCAATGTCGAGCTTTAGAATTGCCAAATAAGTCTGAAAAAGAATATAATTTGCGGGATGAGAGAGTTAAAGCTGCGATCGCAGTTAATCCTATCACTAGCTCTATTTTTGGACAAGCTGGCTTAAACCAAATTCAAACTCCTGTGATGCTTGTTGGTAGCAGTGAAGATAACGTTGCACCAGCTTTATATGAACAGATTGTGCCGTTTTCTTGGTTAACGAATCCCCAAAAATATCTGGTTCTGCTTCTGGGTGGAACTCATTTTTCTACAATCGGTAATGGTAATTCCGGGAGTCAACAAGTAGCGTTACCTGCGGAGATGGTTGGAGATGGAAACCAAGCACGTGCTCATATCAAAGCTTTGAGTTTACCTTTTTTCCAAGCTTATGTGGCAAAAAGACCCCAATATCTTCCCTATCTTAACGCTGAATACGCTAAAACCCTTTCTACTCAGTCTTTGGGTTTGAGTCTTATTCAATCTTTGAGTAGCCAAGAATTAAGTCCCGTACTAGATAATAATTTCTACGGAGTTATCCCTGAAAAAAAACTCCCTTCTAGCATCATCAAGTTGGGATTTTGGATATTAGATATTGGTGTTTCCTTGCTTCATCTTATGATTTTTCTGTGATGTTTTTTAAATTTTGTCTTTATTAATAAAATTCTTATTTTTCTGCGTAAGTCTTATATAATTACTTACGAATTACGAATTAGAAATTATTCCGTGCAAGGCTTTCTTAACCTCAACAAACCACTTGACTGGACTTCCCACGACTGCGTCGCGCGGGTGAGAAAACTCCTGCGTCTCAAACGGGTAGGACACGCAGGAACTTTAGATCCTAAAGCTACAGGTGTGTTACCCATCGCTTTGGGTAAAGCCACGAGATTATTACAATATCTACCGGGTGAAAAAGCTTACAAAGCTACCATCCGCCTTGGTATAAGTACTACTACTGATGATTTAGAAGGGGAAGTGATCACTTCTCAACCTTGTCCTGGGTTAAATTTAGCAGAAATAAAAACAGCACTTAGCGAATTTATCGGCAAAATTGAGCAAATTCCTCCCAGTTACAGTGCTATTCAGGTAGAGGGAAAACGGCTGTATGATTTAGCACGGAAAGGGGAAATTGTGCAAGCGCCTACGCGGACAGTAGAAGTTTTTCAGATAGAAGTTTTAGACTGGCGTGATGGGGATTTTCCCGAACTGGATATAGCGATCGCTTGTGGTGCGGGAACATATATTCGTGCGATCGCTCGTGATTTAGGTATGGTATTAAATACAGGTGGTACTCTCGCGGCTTTAATACGTACAGTCAGCAGCGGTTTCCACTTACAAGATAGTCTCACTCTCACCGAGTTAGAAAGCCAATTGTCAGCCCAGACATTTCAACCGATGGCTCCAGATGTACCTTTGCAACATTTACCATCTGTAAGTTTACCATCAACAGAAGCTAAAAAATGGTGTCAAGGTCAACAAATTTCTATCAATCTTGATATTTTGGGATTAGTACGAGTTTATGAAGAAAAAACCCGTTTTTTAGGAATTGGACAATTACAAGAAAACATCATAATTCCGCAAATGGTTTTTGAACCAATTTCTTAAAAGAGGTTCAATTTCCTAAATCCAATCTAACTGAAAATTTTCCTAAAAAAATTACCTGAATTTATTCCCAAGTTGAAACATCCCGCAATAAATCAGGAATTTTCCCTTGCGATAAGGGAAACTCTAAGACAGTTTCTCTATATCCCAAATATCCAGATTCAGTAAACGACATCAACATCCGTGCTAGTGCTAACCAAACATCTGATTCATATTCCCAATCATGATCGCGTCTAGCACGTCCAGCAATAGAACGTAACGCCCAAAAATAAGAATTTCTAACTACAGAACCGCCCTTTTTAAACTCTGGGACATCCTCTTTGTGGATAAATAACACATTATTTTCAATTTTGGCTCTCATTTTCTCCCATTTCGGATTTTAGATTTTGGAATAGTCATCTGTATGAAAGAATGTAGAGACGAGAATCCCTACCCAGGTCACGTCTCTACAATGGTTCCAGATAACGCATCTTTAAACAAATATCGATGTTGAATAAGGTCTACAAATTACTCTCTATCAACTGTCGATATTCGCTTTTTTGCTTCACTCCTTTAACTTCCTTCACCAGTTCCTGATTTTTAAATAATTGCACCGTCGGTGTTCCGGTAACTCCAGCATTTTCAGCAATATCTCTATCCTTGTCAATGTCGATTTCGACAAAATGGATTTTACCGTCAAATTCATCGACTACTTTATTTAAAATAGGTTTAAGAGTATGGCAAGGGCCACAACCAGGAGAGACATATTTCACTAACATCAAGCGATCGCTCTCATGGAATAATTTCCTTAAAGCATAACCACCTTCATGGCGTGTCGCTTGCAAATTAAACTCCGCTGCTGTTTCTGTTTTTGTCTCTTCTGGTTGCGCTTCCAACTCCTCACTCTGGATTTGATGAAACTCTTGAATTAAACCCTTCGCAGATAACCACCGTTCTGCTAACATCGCTGCCATACAACCAGTACCTGCTGCCGTAATAGCTTGGCGAAATTCATGATCTTGCACATCACCGGCTGCAAATACACCATCTATACTGGTTTCTACGCCACCATGTTTAGTGGTAATGTATCCCACCTCATCTAGTTCTAATTGTCCTTGAAATAAGCTAGTATTGGGCTTATGACCAACGGCGTAAAATAAACCTTTAGCAGGTAATTCGCTCACTTCGCCAGTTTGATTATTGCGGACTTTCACCCCAGCCATCTGACCATTCCCGAATACATCCACAGCCTCTGTGTGCCAGTGTACTTGGATTTTCGGATTACTCAAAACCCGGTCTTGCATTGCTTTAGAAGCCCGCATTGTTTCAGAACGCACCAGCAAATTCACCTTAGAACCATATTTAGTTAAATAAATTGCCTCTTCCGCTGCTGAGTCACCTGCACCAATTACAACTAACTCTGCACCACGAAAAATAGGAGTTGCACCATCACAAATTGCACAAGCAGAAATTCCCCGACTCCAAAATTCATGTTCGCTGGGTAAACCTAACCGTTTGGCTGTTGCACCAGTAGCAATTACCAAACTATGCGCCTTTACTTCCCTTTCTTCGGAACGGATAATAAAAGGACGCTGACTCAAATCAACTGAGATCACATCTTCCGTATATAATTGCGCCCCCCACCGTTCTGCTTGGGCTTTCATATTATCCATCAGTTCCGGCCCGGTAATACCTTGGGGAAAACCGGGAAAGTTCTCAACTTCTGTCGTTGTCATCAGTTGTCCACCCGGTAAACCCCCTGCTTGAAATCCTTCAAAGACAACGGGTTTTAAATTAGCACGTCCCGCATATATAGCCGCTGTATATCCTGCTGGACCAGAACCGATAATTACCAAGTTTTCTACTGTAGGATTAGTCATAACTATTATACAAACTCATAACGACTACGTTTAATTTAGCATAACATAACTGAGCTTTCAATTTACTTAATTCCCAGCTATAAATGAATCTCCTCATCCCCCCGTATGTCCATTGGTTGTTCCATATCACCGATTTAGATTACAGATTCGACATACTTCTTAATAAACTAGCAGCGTAAACGCAAAACGTTCTAATCTAAAAACTAACTGGGTTAATTTACTGGCAGTTTTGCAGGCAGTACTCTTAACGCATAAATACGGAAAAGTGTCAAGCCTCAAAACAACCCAGACTTAACACATAAACTTATTTATTAGGAGTTTTAGAAATCCAATGAGTGTTAAGGCAAGTGGTGGAAGCTCCGTTGCGCGTCCGCAACTATATCAAACCTTACCAGTAGCAACCATTTCCCAAGCGGAACAACAAGACCGCTTTTTGGGAAACGGTGAACTGAGTGAATTAGGAAGTTATTTTGCATCTGGTGCAAAGCGTTTAGAAATTGCCCAGATTCTCACTGAAAATTCCGAGATTATCGTCTCTCGTGCTGCTAACCGAATTTTCGTCGGTGGCTCGCCCATGTCTTTTTTAGAAAAGCCTAGAGAGCGAGAACTGGCAATGGCTGGCGCTGGTGGTGTTAGTGTCCAAGAAGGCATGGCCTTAGGAACTGTCACCTATGTTGAAAGCCGTGGTGGTTTCTTTGAAAACTTGCGCTCAATTTTTAATACTTCCTCAGGTGGACCAACACCTCCAGGTTTTAGACCAATTAACGTTGCTCGTTACGGGCCTAGCAACATGGCCAAGAGCTTACGGGACTTGTCCTGGTTCTTGCGCTATGCTACCTATGCGATTGTGGCTGGCGACCCCAACATCATCTCTGTGAATACCAGAGGTTTGCGGGAAATTATTGAAAATGCCTGTTCTGGAGAAGCAACCATAGTAGCTTTACAGGAAATTAAATCAGGTTCTCTGTCTTATTTCCGTAAAGACCCTGTAGCCACAGAAATTGTGACTCAGTACATGGATGTGTTGTTAACAGAATTCCAAGCACCAACACCTTCAACAAAAGTCCGCCAACGTCCTTCAGGTGACCAACAAGGGTTACAACTGCCGCAAATTTACTTTAATGCCGCAGAACGTCGTCCTAAGTACGTCATGAAGCCCGGATTGTCTTCTAGCGAAAAGGTAGAAGTCATCAAAGCAGCATATCGTCAAATTTTTGAGCGCGACATTACCCGTGCTTATAGTTTGTCAATCTCTGACTTGGAATCCAAAGTCAAAAATGGCGATATCTCCATGAAGGAGTTTATTCGTCGTCTTGCTAAATCTCCCCTTTACCAAAAACAGTTTTACCAGCCTTTTATTAACAGTCGGGTCATTGAATTAGCTTTCCGTCACATTTTGGGACGGGGACCAAGCAGCCGTGAAGAAGTCCAAAAATACTTTGGCATTATTTCTAAGGGCGGTCTACCAGCTTTAGTTAATGCTTTAGTAGATTCTGATGAATACAGCGATTACTTTGGCGAAGAGACAGTACCCTACATCCGGGGTCTGGGTCAAGAAGCCCAAGAATGTCGTAACTGGGGACCACAGCAAGACCTGTTTAACTACAGCGCGCCTTTCCGGAAAGTACCTCAGTTCATTACCACCTTTGCTGCTTACGAACAGCCATTACCTGACCAACATCCCTACGGTTCTGGTAATGACCCCTTGGAAATTCAATTTGGCGCGATTTTCCCGAAAGAAACCCGCAACCCCAGCACCAGTCCTGCTCCTTTTGGTAAAGATACCCGCCGGATTTTGATTCACCAAGGGCCTGGTATTAATAACCAACTCAGCAATCCCAAAGCACGGGGTGTAGCTCCTGGTACTCTGGGTGCTAAGGTGTTCAAGTTAGACCAACTTCCTGGAACTATTGGCAGAAAAGCCGCTAAGGGTGCAAGTGTCAAGTTCTCAGAAAGTTCTACTCAAGCGGTAATTAAGGCTATTTACCTGCAAGTTTTCGGTCGTGATGTTTACGAAGGTCAACGTCTGAAAGTTGCAGAAATCAAGCTGGAAAACGGTGATATCACTGTCCGTGAGTTTGTGCGGATATTGGCTAAGTCGGATTTATTCCGCAAGATGTACTGGACTTCTCTGTATGTCTGTAAAGCCATCGAGTATATTCACCGTCGCTTGTTGGGTCGTCCTACTTACGGTCGTCAAGAGAACAACAAGTATTTTGACATTGCTTCTAAGAAGGGCTTCTATGCGGTCGTTGATGCCATTTTAGACAGTGTTGAGTACAGTGAAGCTTTTGGTGAAGATACAGTTCCTTACGAACGCTATCTAACTCCTGCGGGTGTGTCTTTGCGTCAATTGCGCGTTGGTAGCATTCGTGAAGATGTGGCGAATGTTGAGAAACAAGAAACGCCTCGCTTTGTGGAATTGGGTGCAGTTACAGAAATGCGGACCCAACCAGATATTGACTTCCGCATTAATCAAGGTGTTAGCAAGCAGCGTGAGCAAACCAAGGTCTTCAAGCTGACAGCAGTTAGCAATGACAAGATTGCTGCTGAAACCGTGATTAGCGGCGCTTATCGTCAGATTTTCGAGCGGGATATTGCACCTTACATCTCCAAGAACGAATTCACAGTTCTAGAAAGTAAGTTGGTGAACGGTGAAATTACCGTTAAGGAATTTATTCAAGGTTTGGGTTACTCTAACCTGTATCTGAAAGAATTCTATACACCTTACCCCAACACGAAAGTAATTGAGTTGGGTACTAAGCATTTCTTGGGTCGCGCACCTATTGACCAAGCAGAAATTCGCAAATACAACCAGATTCTAGCTACTCAAGGTATTCGTGCCTTTATTAGCCAGATGGTTGATAGTGCAGAATATCGTCAGGTGTTTGGTGAAGATACAGTTCCTTACCGTCGCTTCCCCACTTTACCTGCTGCTAACTTCCCCAATACCGAGAAGCTTTACAACCAGCTAACTAAGCAAAATGATGATGTGGTTGTTCCTAGCTTTGAAACTGTCAAGCCTCGGATTAAAACTGAGAATACGCCAATCTTAGCGAAAGCGATCGCAGACTTGGCAGCCCAAGCCAAGCAAATAGACAAGACTCAGCCCTTGTTTATTGAGTTGGGTCGTTCTTACAACGATGGTCGCGGACAGTCTGTAGAAGTCGGTGTGGGTACAAGCCGCCGCAAACCAGCCCGTATTTACCGCGCTACCACTGGCACAAATTCCCCAGAAACCAACCAGGTAATTAATGCTATTTATGTCCAAGTCATGGACGTATTTAGCGGTCAAGTTCCTGGTTATTTCCGTCGTTCTGACTTAGATAGCAAACTGCGTAACGGTGAAATTACTGTCCGTGAGTTTGTTCTTGAACTAGCTAGTTCAGATATCTATCGCAAACGGTTCTACACTCCTTATCCCAACACCAAGGTGATTGAGTTCCTATTCCGTCACCTATTGGGTCGCGCACCAGCCACTCAAGGCGAAATCCGTCAGTATAACAAGTTGCTGGCTGATAGCGGTTTAAGGGCTGCTGTAGAGGCAATGGTTAATAGTTCTGAGTATGCTCGCTACTTCGGTGAAGACGTAGTACCTTACAACCGCTATCCATCTTTACCCGCAGGTAACTACCTAGGTAGCGTACAGGCAGCAGCAGACTTGGTGAAACAATCCTGGTCTAGCTTGTCTCCCGCTGTTTTAACTGGTCGTCCTAGCAACAGATAGGTAACAAGTAACAGGTGATAGGTGACAGGTGACAGTAGAAGAAGAAATGGAGCAGGGAGCAGGGAGCAAGGGGGAAAATTCGTCTCCTCTGCACCCTGCCCCCCGCCCCTCTGCCTCTTTTGCCTGTTCCCTGTTCCCTGTTCCCCCTGCCCTCAGAATGAGCAAATCTGAAAATTAATATTACAAAGTGTTAAGAGCAGTAATAAATGCTCAACATAATGCCGGACAATATTTTCCGGAAGGTAGTTGAATTTTCCATCTTATCTGGTTGTATTGAGTCCATCTGACTCGCAATGCATATAAGAAAGAAAGTAACTATCAACCAATTTAAAGTCTTACCAGTTTAAAAGCTGGTGTCATTAGTTTTGGAGGAATCCATTAATGAGTATCGTCACGAAAGCTATCGTGAATGCTGATGCAGAAGCTCGCTACCTCAGCCCCGGTGAATTAGATAGAATCAAAGGTTTTGTTGCTGGTGGCGCACAACGTCTCCGCATCGCTCAAGTATTGACAGAAAACCGCGAGCGCATCGTTAAGCAAGCTGGCGACCAACTATTCCAAAAGCGTCCTGATGTTGTTTCCCCCGGTGGTAACGCTTACGGTCAAGAAATGACAGCTACCTGTCTGCGTGACCTCGACTACTACCTCCGTCTCGTTACCTACGGAATCGTTTCTGGTGATGTTACCCCCATCGAAGAAATCGGTATCGTTGGTGTACGTGAAATGTACAAGTCTTTGGGTACTCCCATTGATGCAGTTGCTGGTGGCGTTGCCGCTATGAAGAACGTTGCTGCTACCCTGTTGTCTTCTGAAGACGCTGGTGAAGCTGGTTCTTACTTCGACTACGTTGTTGGTGCAATGCAGTAAGTTGAAGCTGTTTCTCGGCTGAAACTAAAACTGTGGCAATAAGGTTGGAAATAAGGAAAAAACAACAATGCAAGACGCAATTACCTCCGTTATCAATTCTTCAGACGTTCAAGGTAAGTACCTTGACACCGCTGCTCTCGAAAAACTAAAAGGCTACTTCGCTACTGGTGAACTGCGCGTTCGTGCAGCTACAACCATCAGTGCTAATGCTGCTGCGATCGTTAAAGAAGCTGTAGCTAAGTCCTTGTTGTACTCTGATATCACCCGTCCCGGTGGTAATATGTACACCACCCGTCGTTACGCAGCTTGTATCCGTGACTTGGATTACTACTTGCGTTATTCTACCTACGCTATGCTGGCTGGCGATCCTTCCATTTTGGATGAGCGCGTATTGAATGGTTTGAAAGAAACCTACAACTCCTTGGGAGTACCCGTAGGCGCTACCGTTCAAGCTATCCAAGCAATCAAGGAAGTAACCGCTAGTTTGGTTGGTCCTGACGCTGGTAAAGAAATGGGCGTTTACTTAGATTATGTCTCCTCTGGCTTGAGCTAGGAGTCAGGTTTGCACTTAATAATTTAGGTGCGGCTTTATTAAGGTCTGGAAATCAATCATGATTGCTAGAAGGTTCTCTTGCTGATTGATTGTAAGTGTTATCAGTCTAGTATTGATGGTTGATTCCCAGCCTTGGAAAGATTAATTAAAGATTTGCACTCAAAATTTTTTGAGATAAAAATAAAGTTTCACCAGACAATATCAGGAGATTTCAAGAATATGTCCCGATTGTTTAAAATCACTGCTTGTGTTCCAAGCCTAACTCGTACTCGCACCCAGCGCGAATTACAAAATACATACTTTACTAAGTTAGTTCCTTATGAAAATTGGTTCCGTGAACAACAACGGATTCAAAAAATGGGTGGCAAAATTGTTAAGGTAGAATTGGCAACTGGTAAGCAAGGTACAAATACTGGTTTGTCTTAATTGCTATAAACCAAATATTATTTTATTTGATTTTGAAGGGGTCTTTGATGACCTCTTTTTTTTGGGAATTTGATATTAAGAGGCTATTTGCAGTATGTTTGGTTCAGGTATGGATTCACCTTCTGCGTCCCAAGCTTCTAAATACATTTCAATTACTTCTTCACCGTTATGAATTGCTTCTTGACGAGTTTTACCGTGAGTACAAGGCATAATTACAAGATGGCTAAATTCTGGAATTGTGACTAAGAACAGCTGATCTTCGTCTGACCATTGAACAATCATACTGTATTGATTCATAAATCCTAATCCTTCTCTAACTCTTCTAGTTCAGCTAATAATTTTGCTAATTGCTTTTCTAGGTAAAGTGGAACATCATCCCCATCTTTACCTGGAATAGTTAGTGTTTTTTTAATCAAAGGATGTCTCCATCTCTCATGACTACCTTTCCCTCGTTTTGGTAGATACACAAACCCTTCTCGCGCTATCTCGGCTTTTAACTCCCGAATTTTTCTGGGCATTGATTTTGTCTACTTCTTGATCCTTATGACTTTATATGAATAAATGCTAATTCTTCATTTTGTAACTCTTCTTTTAACTCATTCAAACCCAGATCAACTGATTCTTTGATGAGAATGGTTTCATCAGTACCTTTGAACTGCCGTCCCAGAAGAAACTTCTCACCAATCAAACTAGGTTGTTCACCCAGTATAGATAGAGAGCCAACAAGTGCTAAACAACAACCAATAATGTAATTTCCAATATTGAAAGTTACAAAAAAAATAATTGCTGCCTTAGTACCCTGTTGATACCCTGATGGTTCAATTGAAAAGACAAGATTTACTGATTCAGCATTTCCAGACAGTGCTTGATAGAGTAATTGGATATTACTAGATGTCCTAAAACTTCTTATCAATTCTTCAATATTAATCAGCACTTCATTTTCTGAAATATCCATTTTTCTGCATATTTCTACAGCCGTTTCTGCAAGCTCATGAACTCTATTCCAATTATATGCTGGGTCATTAAAAATGCTTGTATCAAATAACGACTGAGGCGGATCTTCTAAACTAAAACTCAAAGTTGGGTATGCAGACTCCATTTCTACTAGAATGGGATTAGATGATTTTTCAAGTATAGTCATAACTTGAAGAAAGTTTTTTAATTCCTTTAGGGAACTACCTTCGGCATAAGAGCGAATTGAAAAATTTATGCCTTGATTTGATTCAATAATAAATTCAAAAAACCTAGATTCTACTCTAAGTTTTATACGTTCTTTTGGAATGAATTCATTAAAGGGAGAGATATATAATTTCGCAGGAAAAGATATGCCCGGAGAGAATTTATATTCTTTGAATTTTAATTCTGCTTCTAGTGGTTCGACCTTAAGGGATAAAATTCCTCCATCTCGCTCTATGTGAGGAGTTTTGGATAAAATTCCAAATCTTTTATTATGAATAGTTGAGTTATCTAGATCAAGTTCTTTGCGAATTCCTAAAGACAAATCTAAAATATCTCTAATAGGATCATCACTAGCTAGAGTGAAAGTACCCTCATATCTACCATCTTCAAATCCTAAAGTATTTAATAGCTGATTTTGATTCTCAATATACTTTTCCATACCATCGGGAATATGTTTCTCAATTTCACTTTTCAAACTTTTTCCACTTATATCTGCCAAACGATCAGCATCTCCATAACTTATATAAAGGTGTTTCTTATTTAGCTGATCCCCCTTCCCTTCATTTTCTAGCTCTCTAATTCTCTTTAAAGTTTTCTCGATTATCTCCTTTCCGACATGAACTAAATAGATAGCTTGCGGTTCAGATTTTCCATCAAATTCAATAAAGCAATAAAAAACTGGCATATTTGCCTTAATAAGTCTATGTAAATTAGATAGAGTGATTGATTCTCCTTTCCTTTGCTCATCCGTTGATTTAACTTGAATTTTGCACTGTAATGGTGCTGGAAGCATATCTTGAGGAGAAAAATTATCCTGCTTCCACGGAAACTCTACAAGGAAATCCCATCCTGTTCTATCCATTTGAGATTTGGATTCATGGACTGTCAACCCTCCAGCCTGAATGCACAATCCTTCAAATGCATTTTCTCCTAATGGTCCTAAATCTCTATCTTGCATATTGTAACTTTGCTAAATAGCAGCATCATACTAATATATCTAAACTAGATTATAGCTTTTTATATGAAAAGTGATAATTGCTAATTTTATAATTAATCACAAAATAGTTATTTTTAATAATAGCAAATTAGTAAAAAGTTAATTATTACCTAAAGTATCTATTGTGAGCTATGCCTACGCTCATAATAGACTAAAATTAAATAACATTAGCTAAAAATTTCCCCAAATATGGCAAATGCTACTAACATTGGTACGCTAGTAACCTGTTCTGCCCATGTGAGTAATGCTAAGTAACTGGGTTTATTAATTATGCCAGCTTTTATATAGGACTAATATTTGATTTTTGAAATTTTACGTAGGGTGGGCATTGCCCACGATATCCTGGTTCTGGTGGGCATTGCCCACCCTACACTACTGAAAATTTTATGGCTACGCCACGCAAGCTATCAAATATCATTTATGATTCTTATAGTAAGTTCAAGTATCCATTATGAGCGATCGCTAGTCATAAAACCTCATAACTAAACCCAACTAAGGAACTGCCAGTTCATACAATTGCTTTTTGCCTAAAGGAGTCACCACAACAGCTTCTAATCGGCGATTAGCGGGTAAAGGCACAATAATATCAAATTGGCCAGTAGCACCGATGCTCAGACGCTGTTTGGCAATCATCAGCAGGTTCACCGGATCAATAATACCGACAATTTTCACTTGGTTGTCATTCGCTATGAGTTGACGAATATCCAGAATAGTATCTTCCCGCAGAGGAACTGGTTCAGAAGGTGGCTCTCCGGGAATTGTCAGATTTTGAAACCCCTCATTTACCAACTTTGTTTGCCCTTGAGCAGTTATGGCTACACTACCCTTCATAGTGCCAACCCCCATTTTGCCATTATCCTGTACACTCACACCAAACTCAGTCCCTCGCACTCCAGCCACCCCAGCGGGAGTATGAATTTCTACACGAGAGGATGAATTAGTTAATGGACGATGTTGCAGACGAACTTGCCCAGTCTTTACCTGGAGTTCTGTTATCCGTTCACCTGCATTTCCCATTTCGAGTTTATTTACAGATATAGTCGTATTTTCGGAAACATTTATAAAACCAGTACCTGTATCGATTGTCAAAACGGCACTAGAACCTTGCTTGGTGCTGATTGTATCTCCTACAGATTCTAGTCGTATTCCTCTACGAGCAAGTTGAGATGTTTGCCCACGAGAATATAGCACTTGCCCGTTGGTACGGCTCACTTCAATCCAGCGATTGATTTTAACCTGTAATTGATTATCTGCTGCGGAGGCATGAAGAGTACTAAGTAGTCCAACCGTTACCAAAGTTAAGTTACAAGCCCACCAAGTTTTCATATGTATTTCCAGATGATTGTCTGTGCCGATTGAAACCAGTTCTTGAATAATCCAGTCAACAGTTTTCTATTGAGTAGGTTTTTGGCGAAAATAGATCACTCGTGCATCTATGCCTTCGGATCTCAAAAAATGAGACAAGCATTCTGCTTCTTCCCTCCTTGGAGATCCAGCGGCATACACATAAGTTCCAAACCTGTGCTGTGCCAGGAATGCGTCGGAAATATAATTTCTGACAAGGTTTAATAATTCATCTGACTTGCCAGGAACAACAACCACATAAGGGCGGGCTGGAACTTTGCCAATGACAATCACATTGTTCTCTCGAAAACTATTGAGAGATTTGCTAACTTCAGGCAGGCTGTTGGGAATGCAAGGGGGTGGCTGAGTCCCAGCCTGACATGATAAAGTTTCCCATAAAACAGTTGTAACTATTGCTGTAATCAGATATCTATGCACCGATGCACCTACTCATCAGATTGTGAGAGCTTTTCCAATAACCAAAGAAATGTCAAATAATATCAAGCCCGGTTAATTGCTTATCAAAAAACTCCCCGCGTAAGAGCGTCAGTCCTGATGATAAGTAGTCAACCGGACACGATATAATTCCTCGGTTGGCTACAAATTACTGTATCAGTTCTTCTTGAAGAAGATCTGATTTTTACACCGAGGGTTAACAGCTAGTTAGTGTTTTACTAACAAAAGCTAACAGATGCTCACATTTAATTAACATTTATATCGACAGTTCGACACTTCGACAAGCTCAGTGACCACAGGCTCAGTGACCACAGGCTCACTGACCACTCGTTGACAGAAAAAATTGAGACAGCACAGAGAAAAATGCTATTATTGATAGGTATTTTAGGTGATAACCAAACCTAAATAATTAATAGTAGGGTGAGATACACCCAAACAATCAAGCCTGTGGACTAGACAGTGCCGACACTTCTAGGGTGAAGCAGGAAAAAAAAGCTGGCTCTTGTTAGCATTATTTAGCTTTTTTGTATCGGCTTGTCAAGTTCCCGTTTATTCCCGGTAATGGAATAAATCATGGTTATTTTTTTACGCCCCCGCAGCTGTAATTGCTGTATTTGTTGGGTATGAAAGTGCTGCTTAATCAGCTGAAACGTTGTTTCGCTGACTAAGATGCTATAAGGATTTCCCTCTTTGGCATTTTTGTTGAGTTGTTCCAAACGAGCCGCAATATTCACAGCATCTCCCAAAACAGAATAATTCAATCGTTGAGATCCACCAATGCTGCCAGCAACCACTAAACCTGTATGAATTCCAATGCCGATGC
This sequence comes from Anabaena catenula FACHB-362, assembly GCF_014698735.1. Classification (GTDB taxonomy): domain Bacteria; phylum Cyanobacteriota; class Cyanobacteriia; order Cyanobacteriales; family Nostocaceae; genus Anabaena; species Anabaena variabilis_A. The sequence continues at coordinate 66,047 of NZ_JACJTQ010000010.1, read as the reverse complement.
TAATGGTAGGCTTGCCCAGCCGTTTTAATTCTTGATTTAACACTACCAATCTTTCCTGCATAGAAATTGCCGCCAAGACAGCATCAATAGCATCTTGCTGAATTTCCTTTGAATGAGTGTGGGGGAAAGGAATACCAAAAACAGCCATAATAGCATCCCCAATGTATTTATCAACTACTCCGTGATGTTGTTGAATACACTCTGCCATAGCACCCAGGTAGGAGTTTAACCAGTGGAGCAAATCTCGTGGTTTCATGCCCTCAGAAATCGTGGTAAAGCTACGAATGTCAGAAAATAGCACCGTTGCTACCATTTCTTTGGCATCTAATTGACCATTTTGAAAAATCTCGTCCCGATGCTTCCAAATTAATTCTGCTGTTTCTTGAGAAACATGACGAGCAAATAAACTCATCAATTGTTGTTTTTCTTTTTGTTCTTGCCATTGAATACTTAGTCCCGCTAGGAGGATAGTGCCTATGGGTGCAGCTGTAGGCAACCAAAGATTAGAGATTGTTAGCCCTAAAACTGTTACACCAAACCAAGTTATGGGCAAAAGCCCTAAAAAAAGAGTTCGTTCCTGAAATTTCAAAGGAATTAGTATCAGACTAGAACCGATACCAACAGCAAATAATAGCAAAATTTCAAAATTAGTAGGTAATTTTTGTAACAGTCTATTGTTGAGTATATTATCAATAACGGCAGCGTGTAGGTAGACACCAGAGGTTGGGGGTATTTGATCAAAAGGAGTTTTTAAGGGATCGTTTGCTCCTGTTGCAGTCAGTCCAACTAGCACAATTTTGTTCTTTAATTTCGCTGTATCTACCTTTTTTTCGACAACATCGATAAAGGAGTAGGTGGGGATTCCTTGATTTCCTTGAGTAGGACCTAACCAGTTAATCAAAACTGGTTGTGCGTTTACTCCCGATTGCAGAGGTGGTAACTTAATAAATGATTTCCTGGAGTTAGTACTATTGGCGCTAAAAGTCTGCTGCAAACTATAGTTATATTTTTCCAGTAACGTGATGCTGAAGGCAGGAACACTCTTAATGTAAAGAGACAATTGACGTGTTACTCCATCCAAGTCGGCATTTTTGGCAATGTGTCCTTTAGCTGTGACATCATCTAGAATTGGGACTGGACGCAGGGTTTGTTGTTGTAAACTGGGAGCAACTGGTAAAACAACCTGACCATTAATTGCCATTGCTTCAGCTAGTTTTTCGTCGTAGCTGGTAGGTTCAGTAAACAAAATATCAAAGCCAATAGTTGCCGGAGGAGAGGCTTCTAGAGTTTCTAATAATTGAGTATAGCGATCGCGTGACAAGGGAAACTGCCCATATTGACGTAATGTAGCATCATCAATACCAATAACGACAATACGCGAATCCCAACTGGGATGAGGTAGATAGTTGCGTGTGGAGAACAATAAATTAAATCCTAGTAACTCCAAGGTAGCCCAAGCACCTACTTGCCATAATCCAATTGAGAACAGTGTAGTTAATACGTAAGATTTATGCAAATAGGTATCTATAATTATTTTTCGTCTTAAGTATTTAAGCATTTCTCGAAGAGATGTTCAGTAAATCACCAACTTATCTGTTTAGGCTGATTGTGGGGTGTGGGGTGTCAGGTGTAGGGAAACAAAAAATTGGTAAATGGATTTAAGAGTTAATTAAATGGAGAAAAGGGAAATTTTGATGGTAAAAAAGCCTTTTTTAGCCTGATTAACCTTTAATAATTCCCCAAAAACCCCTAAATATATTTTCTAACCCCCACTCTATACTTCAGCGAAAGATTTTCGATTTACTGAATATTACCCAGGCTTTAGCGGTCATGTTAGGACAAAGATTGTTGGATAATGAATGATGATAAAGCGGTAATCATCATCTTATATCGTGTCCGTTTGAATACTGATTATTAGGAAACCGCGTGGTGAAGCGGAGAGTCGCCTGTGTCCGACATTCGACGCAAATGGTTTCAAGCCCCCGACTTGAGTCGTGGAGAAGAAAAAAGACATTCCTTGCTGGCTGGAATCCCCTGGCTTTAGACATGGGGTGTCTCCGCGTCTCCGTGTCCCCGTGTCTTCTTCAAAAGGAGAGTTTTTTGATCAGCAATTAGCTAGACATGATATTAGACCGAGTCGAACCTAAAATAGCTTATGTTCCTATCCATATTAATACCTCGTGAATCTACGCCAATTAATACCAATTTTTGATAATTCCGTCTCCACCTGGGCTTTAGAAGCGCGATTGTTGCGCTGGTTAACATTGATTTGGCTGTTCGTCGGCTTAATTATGCTTTTTTCCGCGTCTTATCCTGTAGCTGATGAACGTCAGGGTGATGGATTGTACTATTTTAAGCGTCAAGTTCTTTGGGTCTTAGCTTCCTTAATCATCTTCAACATCATTGCCAATCTCCCATTACGGAAAATTTTGGGGCTATCTCATTGGTTCTTGTTGCTGTTTTTATTGTTAATTTTCGTCACCCTCATCCCCGGATTAGGAAAGAAAGCTTTTGATGCCGCCAGATGGATAGCCTTGGGGCCAATTCCCATTCAACCATCAGAATTGATTAAACCCTTTTTAGTATTACAAAGTGCGCGAATTTTTGGTCAATGGGAAAGATTAAGTTGGGGGGTTCGTCTGTCTTGGTTGGGTGTGTTTTGTCTTGTATTATTGGGAATTCTGGCTCAACCTAATTTAAGTACAACAGCACTCTGCGGTATGACAATTTGGTTAATTGCCCTAGCGGCGGGAATACCATACAAATATTTAGGAGGAACAGCCATCGGTGGGGTGCTATTAGCAATACTCAGTATTAGCATTAAAGAATATCAACGCAAGCGGGTGATGTCTTTTCTCAACCCTTGGGCTGACGCTACAGGAGATGGATACCAATTAGTGCAAAGTTTACTAGCAGTGGGTTCAGGTAACACTTGGGGCGCAGGATTTGGGCTTTCTCAACAAAAGCTATTTTATTTACCAATTCAAGACACCGATTTTATTTTTGCCGTCTTCGCTGAAGAATTTGGCTTTGTGGGCAGTATCCTACTGTTGGCACTTTTGGCAGTATTCGCCACACTGGGATTAATCGTAGCCCTAAAAGCGAAAAATTCTGTACATCGATTGGTAGCAATTGGCGTAACGGTTGTGATGGTAGGACAATCATTACTGCATATTGGTGTGGCTACGGGTTCTCTACCAACGACAGGTTTACCATTACCTATGTTTAGTTATGGTGGTAATTCCATGATTGCTAGTTTGGTATCTGCGGGATTATTGATTCGGGTAGCTAGGGAGAGTAGTGAAGCAGAAGTAGTCCCTTTACGACATAGCAAACCTGAAAATAGGCGTACAAGAAGGATATAACTGAAAACCAAATCTGGTTCACATGGGTAGTATGAGTTAAGAAAATTGGACTTTTGAGGGATTTATATCGTATCAGGTTAATTATCATTAAGGCAGTAAGAGTCGCGGTCTTGCTGTCTTTAAAGAGAGTTTATGGCTGATATCAAGTCCAGCTAGTGACTTATCAAAAAAACTCTCTGCGCCTCTGCGTGAGCTTAAATTCATACCTTGAATCAGCAACTTGGTTTATTAGATCAAATCTGGCTAATTGCTTATCAAAAAACTCTCAGCATCCCCGCACAGTTCCCTAATAATAAGTATTTTGGCAGACACGATACTAAGGGTAAATTTCCTGATTACCCTGGTTTTTTAGTGATTAAAATTACATAATTGTTTTTGTATTGAAAATCACACAATTATTAAATAATGATTAAAAATCACCAAATAAGACCAAAATGCGATAATTAAATGCATATAAACAAAAAAATCGCTGTCGCTGCGAATACAAAAATTAAATTAATATCATGCCCACAATTCCCACAATTAATAAACTGACATTGACTCAAGTCCCCAAACTTGATGATTGCAGTTCACAAACCCTACTCAATTACTTTGAGAATTCATGGGAAATTGAAGAAACGCTCATGAAAAGTTTAGTTGGGGAAGAAACCTTCTATATCAATCCTGATCCTTTAAGAAATGCTCTAATTTTTTATCTTGGTCACTCGGCTGTTTTTTATATCAATAAATTAATTCGTGTTGGTTTAATCAAAAATTCTATTAACCCAAAATTTGAAATTCTATTTGAACTAGGAGTTGATCCAGAAACACCAGCAGAACTAGATGCAGCTATGCAAAAAGTTATCTGGCCTGATGTAGAAAAAGTTTGGCAATATCGGGACAAAGTTAGGGAAGAAATTACAACAATTATTAAAAAAACTCCCCTTAATCTCCCTATTCATCAACAGCATCCTTTTTGGGCTTTGCTAATGGGAATAGAACACAGTCGCATTCATTTTGAAACCTCTTCTATGCTGCTACGTCAATTACCAGTTGAGAAGCTAAAACGCCCCCAAGGATGGAATTATGCACCTAGTAATAGGGAAAATATTCATAATGAAATGCGAGAAATTCCTGGTGGTATGGTGAAATTGGGAAAATCTGAAGATGATTTAACCTACGGTTGGGATAGCGAATATGGTCATCTGCAAGTTGAAGTAAAACCATTTTTAGCTAGTCAATATTTAATAACCAACAAAGAATTTATAGAGTTTGTGCAAGCTGATGGCTACAATAATTCAGAATACTGGACTAGTGAATCTTGGACTTGGAAACAACTCTACAACGTAAAACATCCCAAATTCTGGATATCATCTCAAAATGGCTATCGCTATCGAGCCACTTTTGATGAAATGGATTTACCCCTAAATTGGCCTGTGGAAGTTAATCACTACGAAGCAATCGCTTATTGTCGCTGGAAAGGCACAGGAACACGTCTAATGAGCGAAGCAGAATGGAAGCAAGCTTTACTAATATCTGAAGATAGACCCTTATCAAATAACTCTAATATCAACTTACAATTCATTTCTCCCAGTCCCGTGGGAATGTTCAAACCAGCTAATACTAAAAATGGTCTATATGACTTACGAGGAAATGTTTGGGAATGGTTAGGAGAGACATTCAACTCCTTACCAGGATTTCAACCCCATCAGCTTTATGAAGATCAATCCGCACCCTTTTTTGATGGAAAGCATTTGATGATGGTTGGTGGTTCTTGGGCAACTAATGGTTCAATGGCATTACCATCCTATCGTAACTGGTTTCGTCCCTACTTTTATCAGCACGTTGGGTTTAGAATTGTTCAGAATTTGAGTCTTATTTAATTATGACTTACGCAAAACAGAACCAAAGTAGCGGTAATTCATGAATTACCGCTACACAGCAATAAGGTTTTCAGTCACATCTTGCGTAAGTCCTATTAATTTACGGTTTTTTCACGCAGAGTCCCTGAGAGAATTGAAGAGTCAGGATTTTCTAAGATCAAAAAATAGAAGGAATTAAAAAATGTTAATCGAAACTTTAACTGTTCTTGATGATCATTATCAAGATTTAAAGAATGATGGTGAAGATGTCATTCAGGGATTAACCCAAACTCCAAAAACTTTACCCCCCAAGTATTTTTATGATGATCTTGGTTCTCAACTCTTTGAAAAAATCTGTGAGTTACCTGAATATTACCCAACCCGCACCGAAGCATGGATTTTGAGTCAATATGCTGATGAAATTGCTCAAATCACAAGCTGTTGTGAATTAATAGAATTAGGTAGTGGGAGTTCTACTAAAACTCGTCTTTTATTAGATGCTTATCAAAAAATTGCCGATTCTTGTAGATATCTACCAATTGATGTGAGTGGGGGAATCCTTAAAACCAGCGTCATAGAACTACAAAAAAAATATCCTGATTTCTCCATTCATGGATTATTAGGAACTTATGAACAAGCTTTATCTCACCTAGAATCAAATTATTTACAATCACGTCTGCTGTTTTTCTTAGGAAGTTCTTTAGGCAATTTTACAGCGCAGGAATGTGATAGTTTCTTGAGCAAAATAGCTCAGACTTTAAAACCAGGAGATTACTTTTTGCTGGGTATTGATTTACAAAAACCACCAAAAATGTTAGAAGCAGCTTATAACGATAGTCAAGACGTAACGGCTGCTTTTAATTTGAATATGCTCTCCCATTTAAATTGGCGTTTTCAAGGTAATTTTGACATAAATTTATTCAGACATCAAGCAATTTATAATCAAACATCCTCTCAAATAGAAATGTATCTCCATTGCCAAAAAGATCATTGGGTATCCTTAGATATCCTCAATTTAAAGATTTCGTTTCAAGCTGGGGAAAGCATTCTTACTGAAATTTCTCGCAAGTTTGATTTAGCAACTATGCAAAAACAACTTGCAACCAAAGGACTTAAAACTGTGAAAACTTGGACAGATCCTCAACAGTGGTTTGGCTTAATTCTTTGCCAAGCTCAATAAATTTTCTAATTAACTCAACTACATCTTAGTCCACTATGGAAGCAGTTTGGAACGCGCTTAAAAATATCAATTACTCCGGCATCCCCATCGCCAAAATCCTTGTTGTTATTCTCATACTGACGCTGACACAGGCTTTAAGACGGTTTTTTGTTGCCGGGATTATTAAAAGCATTGAGGCATTCACTAGCAAAACTGAAACTAAACTCGACGATGAGTTGATCACAATTATCAAACCATCCTTAAGCTGGATGATTCTCATTGGTGGGCTGTGGCTAGTCAAGGAGATTCTGGCAGAAAATATAGGGCTGCAATTAAGCGAAACAATCACTAGAATTCTCAACTTAATAGTTGTTTTCATAGTAGCTTATGTTGTTTATCGTGCCTCTTCAATCTTGGGGCAGATAATTGCTAACATGGTTCTGCATACTGACACTGAGCTTGATGAATTGTTGAGGCCATTGATGCCGAAAATATTTCAATCGGCAGCAATTATAGTCATCACAATTAAGGTGAGTGAGATATTTTTAGGACAATCAGCCGCTGCGCTTGTTGGTTTATTAGGTGGTGCCGGAATAACTTTAGGTTTACTGTTCAAAGATATTGTTTATGACTGGTTTTGTACAATAATTATTTACTCTGATAATCTCTATAAAGAAGGTGACTGGGTAGGCATATCAGGAGTAGATGGATTTGTGCAAATCCAAAATATTGGATTTAGAACTACAACCCTACATTTAGCTAAATGGGGTTCTATTCTGAAAATGCCCAACTCTCGCATGATTTCTGGAATTGTAGAGAATTGGTCACAAAATCCTGGTAAAGAGTTAAAATGGGGACTGAATTTAATTCTTAGTATTGACGGAATTTCCGCACAACAAACTGCCAGAATTTGCGATAATATTCAAGAACTACCAAAACAGATTCCTGGATTTTCCCCATCTTGTACAGTGCGCTTCAAAAAAATCGAACAGAATGCCCGCGTGATTGAAATTATGGCTTTTGTCAATGATGACAATCTTTATTTTGATGCAGAAAAGAACTTAAATCTAGCAATACTAGAAATATTGGAAAAAGAGGGCATTGATTTCTTGTCTGTAGAACTAGAAGCCGACCCAGAAAAATATAAACAGATGAAAAACAGCAACAATTAAGAAAGTTCAGAATAGATATACCCGAATTCTTTGAGGATTTGGGTATCATAAAAATGCGAAAATTACCGAACTATGAACCTATTAATTATTTTGGCTGAAGTCGGCATTTTAATAATTGTTTTTCTAAAATTAAGATGGCTTTTAGGTAAGTTATTCAAGTTGTTAGTTAGATTATCAATATTGAAGTGTGACGATATAAAAATTAAAATCCTGCGCCGCAATATTACTGGTTTGTTATTACTTGGTTGCATAGTATTGTGCATTTTGATTGTCGGTGCTAATGGTTATCTAATCTATCGGGGTGAAGACCTGCAACAATATACAATAGCCTTAATTCGCCGGATTCCATCAGGATTTTGGATGGCATTAGGAATTGGTATTTCTAAAAGTGGTGGTGTTGTAATTGCAGCAATATTCGCTCTAAAAGTTATCAAATCTTGGTTGAAGATAGCTAGTAATCGTGCTAAGAGCTTAGACAAAAATACCACTGATGATGAAAGTATTGACGCTTTTTTTACCGCACTCAATCAAAGAATTAGAGGTGGAATCTGGTTATGGGTGCTGATTACTTGTACCCAATTTCTCAAATTACCCATAGTAGTTTCCGAATATCTATATATCGCACTACGAATCTATCTGATCATTGGTGTGGGATTACTAATTCTCAAAGCAGTTGCAGCAATTGTTGATATTCTAGATGTTCTGAGCGTCAGATACTCCAGTCCTGATAATCTATTAAGATTTTATGATCGTCTCCAACACCTGATTCCCTTTTTAAAACGGTGTTTAGAATTTGTGATTTACGTCTGCACTGTCACATTAGTAATTCAGCAGGTGCAGTTAATAGCTAAACTAGCCACTTTTGGTTTAAAAATCATCAAAATTATCGCTATCATTTTCATAAGTCGTGTGATGTTTGAGGTGATTTACTTATTACTAGAAGAGGTGTTGTTAAAAGACAATAATTTAACTGATATTCAAAAAAGCAGACGCTTAACTCTGATTCCTTTGTTTCGTAGTTTGTTGCAATATTTAATCTATTTCAGCGTTGCGATTTCCATTCTCTACATCCTTGATATTAATCCTACTCCTATTCTCGCTGGTGCTGGGATTGTTGGTATCGCTGTGGGGTTAGGCGCACAAACACTAATTAATGATATAGTTTGTGGCTTCTTTATTCTCTTTGAAAATTACTATTTGGTAGGTGACTATATTGAGGCGGGGAAAGCCGAAGAGAAAACAGTAGAAGGTACTGTTGAGGCGATAGAACTGAGAACCACCCGCATCAGACATCCCAATGGTCAATTACATATTATTCGTAATGGGGATATTGGCTCAATTACCAATTACTCCAAACAGTATATATTTGCAGTAGTGGAAGTTAATGTACCTTATAATTCCAATTTATCACATATATATGAAGTAATTCAGGAAATAGGAATTCAGTTAAAAGAAAATGAGTTAGATGTCCTTGAACCAACTTTTGTAGAAGGTGTAGAAAGTGTAAGTGAATCTCACTTTTTGTTACGAACCTTAACCAAGGTAAAACCGGGAAAACATCTTCATATTCAGCGGTTTTTGCGGAAGATGTTTATGGATAATTTGTTGCTGAAAGGTATTCTACTTCCTGCTGGTAATAATGAAAGTAAGGAAAATTAATTTGGCAAACTCTTTTTATGTCAAATTCTCATCTCTAAAAAATTTGGGTAAATTAGTTAGTTAAGTTTTGTTTTTGGGATATCTATCAAGGTGACAAACAATGATATTCTTTAAATGCCCAATTAAGATAAATCTTTACATTTTAACAGGAAGAAATTCTCTTGATATGGGATTTTTGATGATTACAAATTCAGAAGATAATGATCTCATTGAGATGAGATTGATCATCAGCTACTTGACTTTTTAATTACGTGCCTTTTAATAAAACTAATCAAATATTAATTAACCTAAATAAATTAGGGTTTAAAAAAATGCAAAGGTTATTTAATTGCTGTTTTGAGTTAGAATTTTATCTCAAGATTGCTATTAGTTGTACAATTGTTCAGCAAGTATTTTATTTTCTGTTCAATAATATAAAACTTAATTTTATCACCCAGGTAGTATTATACTGGCTAATTGGTTCTACATCATTTTATGTTATTGGTATTTTAATTGAAAAATTCATCAAAAGCAACGATGTTTTAAGAGATAAACTAACGATAAGAGTTAAGAAAGTAAAAAAGCAAGAGTTTCCTACTTTCACTATAAAAGGTATTATTACAGGAGAAATAAAAGCTTTTATATCAACATTAATCATACTATATTTAGCTCCAGAAGTTCATAGAGGTAATAGTTTACTTCTAAATTTAGGATGGTTTTTGATGAGAATAGTTGCTGCTGATTTCGGCTTTTATGTAGTCCATAGATTATTTCATACAAAATCATTTCTCAAAATTCATCTTAAACATCATGAATTTCAAGATACATCAAGTTTTGTAGCTGGACATAAAAGCCTTTTGGAATATCTTGTTGTTACCATCACAGATGTTTTACCTATCTTTATCTTTGGATATGATATCACTCAACTTTGTGCATGGACTTTGATAGGTAATATTTATAATTTAGAAGGTCATAGTTCCTTATCAATATTTTTTATTCCCTCAGATTTCCATGATCTTCATCATACTGGTTTTAACCGAAATTATGGTATTCAAGGTTTTTGGGATAGAGTATTTAAAACCATAAATCCTATTACTAAAAAGCCAGGAATTATGTTTCCTATGAGTTTGATTGAATCTAAGATAAATAGTCATTTTGATGATTCTCAGTCTACAGTGTCAGTTAATAAATGATATAATTTAATGGTCATAATAATTAATTAAATAACCATGAAACCAAATCCTATCCCCCCACAACCCGGTCAAGAATCAGTTTGGGATTATCCCCGTCCAGCGATTTTAGAAGATAGTAATAAACATCTAAAAATCATTTTTAATGGTATTGTTTTAGCAGAAACAAATCGCGGAAAAAGAGTTTTAGAAACTAGTCATCCTCCTGGTTATTATATTCCGGCTGAAGATATTAAAATTGAACATTTAATAGCAACACCTAGGAAAACTTGGTGTGAATGGAAAGGTTGGTGTCAATATTATGATATTTCTGTGGGTGATAAATATGTCAATAATGCTGCTTGGCGATATATTCAGCCTAGTCCTAATTTTGAATCAATTCAAGAATACTATAGTTTTTATGCCAGTTTAATGGATGCTTGCTATGTCAATGATGAGTTAGTTAAAGCTCAAGCAGGTGATTTTTACGGGGGATGGATTACTTCTGATATTGTTGGGCCATTTAAAGGTGAACCAGGGACAAAATGGTGGTAAATAGAACTTGCGAAATGTGATATCTAAATTTAGAGTTTAGATTTAGTTTGAAGAAACCCACGAACGACCGCTTCAACTGGACGAGATTGATTATCTACTTGATAATTCATTTTTTGGATTTCTTCAGTGGAAATCAAACCAGCTAATTGGTTAATTGCTTCGCGTAACTCTGGATATTTTTTCAGAATTTCTTGATTGAAGATGGGGACAGCTTCATAAGGTGGGAAATAATTTTTGTCATCTGCTAAAATGACTAAATTTAGAACAGGAATTAAGCCATCTGTAGAATTGGCTGCTATCAAATCTACTTTCTTTTCCTTTAAGGCTTGATACATCAATCCTAACTCCATTTGTCGGGGAGATTTGGCAAATTTTAAGCCGTAAGTCTTTGCTAACCCTGGATAACCATCTGCTCGTTCTAGAAATTCATATCCAAATCCTGCTTGCATTTGAGGAGTATATTTAGCTGCTTCGGAAAGGGTTTTAATCTGTAAACGTTTAGCATCTTCACCCCGAATGATCATAGCGAAGGTGTTGTTAAATCCTAAAGGCGGCATGACTGCTAATTTAAACTTCTGGTCGTAGTCTTGCTTGACTTGTTGATATACTATTTGAGAATTGCTAATAGGTTTCTGCTTTAATACCGCTGTAAATGCCGTTCCTGTGTATTCAACATAGCCAGCAATTTGCCCTGATTTTACAGCTTCATGACAGATAAAAGTTCCCCCTAAATTGAAGCGGCGATCAACTTTTAATTTAGTGTGAGATTCAATTTGTTGAGCTAGTAATTCTCCTAATAGATATTGTTCTGTGAAATTTTTTGAGCCGATCACTATTGTTGGCGCTGTTTGCCGAAAGGTAAAGGCAATTAATCCCACAAACAGTAACGTTAATATGCCCAATGCGATGCCAATTTGACGATTAACTTTGCTCTTTTTGTCTCTTTGCTGTGTGAGACGTTTTTCTACCCATCCCAAGCCCAAATCTGCACCTAAAGCGATGATAGCGGCGGGTATTGCTCCGGCTAAAATTAATTGATTATTAACTGTAGAAATGCCCCTAAAAATAAACACTCCCAACCCACCGCCACCGATCGCAGCTGCAATGGTGGCAATTCCCACGGAGATCACCGTTGCAACCCTGACTCCAGCCAAAATCACCCCTGAGGCTAGGGGAATTTCTACCTGAACCAACAATTGCCAGTCTGTCATCCCCATTCCCCTTCCAGCTTCTCGAATCGCTGGATTGACGCTATTGATACCGACATAGGTATTGCGAATCAGGGGAAGCAAAGCATAGAGAGTTAAGGCGACAATGGCAGGAGTTTTGCCAATTCCCCCCAGGAAAGGTACAGAAATGAGGAAGCCAAAGATAGCTAAACTGGGAATGGTTTGTAGGGCGTTAGCTAAACCGAGAATGGGTTCGGCGAATTTCGGGTGACGAGTGATGAGAATGCCTAAAGGAATGCCGATGGAGATGGCCACTAGCATGGCGATCGCCACTAATAGTAAATGTTCCCCGGTGCGGAGAAGGATTTCTGGGGCGTATTGGGTTAAAAACAAGGTTAAATCCTTAAATTAAGCGCTGTTTTCCCAAGCATTCAAACAAGCAATAAAAGCCTTGGCCTCTGGATGTTGAGATTGGAGGAATTCTGCCTTCGTTCCTAGAAAAACTAAATTTCCTTCATACATCAACCCAATTCGAGTCGCCAGAAAGAAAGCTTCTTGAATGTCGTGGGTGACAAAGATAACTGTTTTTCCCAGTTGCCTTTGCAAGTGATGGAACTGTTGTTGCAATTCTAGGCGAGTGATGGGGTCGAGTGCCCCAAAAGGCTCATCCATCAATAATATAGGCGGGTCGGCAGCTAATGCCCTGGCCACACCAACTCGCTGACGCTGACCGCCAGATAGCTGATTTGGATAACGGTGGGCATAAGTTTCTGGATCTAAGTCAACTAAGTGTAACATTTCATAGACTCGCGCCTCAATCCGCTGTTGTGTCCATTTTTCTAGAGAAGGGACAAGTCCGACATTTTCGCCGACGCTAACGTGGGGAAACAAGCCTATGTCCTGGATGACGTAGCCGATGCGCCGTCGCAGTTGAATGGCATCCCAGTCAGTTGTAGGGCGTTCATTGACTAAAACTTGTCCTTGAGTGGGTATGAGGAGGTGATTGATTAATTTTAAGGTGGTGGTCTTGCCGCTACCACTGCGTCCTAGTAAGACGAGGGCTTCCCCTTGGTAGATGGTGAGATTTAAGTGAGATAACAGGGTACGGCGATTAATTTGGAAGCTGACATCCCGAAACTCAACGGCAATTTCTGGTGCTGGGGACATGGGGGTTTATTGAAAGAAATTCAAGGGTGAATATGAATAATGCAATTTTGATTATTTTCCCATATCGGCATAATCATACATGGGTTTTTGATGATAAAAAACTGGGAATTATCCAAGAACCTTTTGTGAGTGGTATCCCAGAGATGATTGATATCTTAGTTAAGGATATCAATAATTGTGATGAAGGTTTTAAAATGATATTTTCTAGTAGTCCTTTTCCTGGTTATCAAGCTGAGTTAATTGCTATTAGACCAGAATATAATGGTTATTGGTATCATTGGGAAAAACATAATGTGGAAGGATGGTTATGTTCTGTTTTGTTTAAATATTTTGATGAACCACCACAAAAAATATATTGTCAGGCTCAAAGTTTATATTATTAATAAATGTGAATATCCCCGATTTTTTAGAGGATGTTTGTAAAGTCTAGAGTTGTATTTCGATTCACTCTAACCCTTTACAAAGGAGGATATAAAGTCTTGAATACCTCAGCCACAACTTTTAAAACATCCTCTAAGGATTCGGGGATTTAATTTGACAAGAAACTTTTCCTGCTAACTGCTGATAGCTGAAAGTTTCTAGATATCAAAATTTCATATTTGCAGCAGTAATAGCTAAAGCACCCCAACCAGTCATCAATGCTATTCCTCCTAATGGGGCTATAGCGCCTAATGACTTGATACCAGTTAAGCTGATAGCATACAAGCTACCTGAAAATATGACCACACCAACAATAAATAACCAACCACTGACTACAAGGGTAGCTGGGGGTGATTCGAGACGACTCATGAGGATAGCGACTAACAAAAGTGCTAGAGCGTGGTACATTTGGTAGCGAGCGCCAGTGTCGAAAATTTCCAAAGATCGCTCACTGATTTTTTCCCGCAAAGCATGAGCGCCAAAAGCACCACCTGCAACAGACAAACCACCGAAAATGGCAGCTACAGTCAAAAAAATCTGCGTCATCAGAACTTAGCCGTAAATTAGTGAAGTGAGACTAAACATCAAAATGATATGATACGGCTCCTTCTTCGGTTACTTGAAAATTCGCATTGAACTCTTTAGCTTTTTCATCTAAATATTTTCTGGCTTCAGTTGCTGGTAATTGCGACTGCATTGCAAAGCTTAACAGAGTTATTTTTCCCTGATTTTCTTGTAACATTTGATAAAATTGCAATCGCAAATGTTCATTTGTCTGTTGATTAATCGCTTTTTTCTCTTGTTGGTTTTGCTTGTACAATCCCAAAGCTAACCATACCCCCAATATGGCTGTAGGAACACCAAAGATGATACCTTGCATAGCCGTATTATCAAGTTGATAGACAGCATCTTTATTGATAAAATCTCTTACCAATCCTTCATTCTCTATCCCTGCTAAGATGGGCTTGAGTGTGGTATTTTTTGTACTTACTGCTGAGACTGATATCGTTAGAAACATGAATCCGAGTGTAAGCAACCAACCAGCAGCCAATTTTTCAGCCGTTTTCATAGTTTTGCTTCAGAGTTAGACTTTGCTTGCGATTTTAACCTCACTTGTGTTCTGCTTCCAGTCATATTTCCACAAATCCGTCATGAGTCTCTCATATTGTAGTCCGTGAAACATTTATGGCTATGGAAAAAGTTATTAACCTCTAAAAAAGCTGTGTAATTAATCGTGTAATTAATTTTGTTGGAGTACCGAGTTATGAAAAGCAGAGAGAAATTATATCATGTCCGTTTGAATACTTATCATTAAGGAACCGCACGGGGACACGGGGACGGGTCGAGTTTTTTTGATCAGCAATTACCCCGACTTGATATTATTTGGATCAGGTATCAATTATCCACAAGTCAAAGAATTTATCCATTATTCTAAATTCTTATTTTTTTTGACTCACCCAATAGAGATAATATCGTTCAGTATCTATCCATGCTTTCTCAAAACTCTTGATAGGATCAATCTTCAAATCAGTTTGATTGAATTGCAGCTTTTTATGTAAAATAAGTAAAATTTTATTTTTGTATTTTGGCAAATTTAAAAGAGAACTAATTTGTTCTAGTATTTCTGATTGTTCAACTTCTTCACGTCCTTTTTTAAACAGGGTAAAACTTCCCATATCTTGCCGTTCAGGATAATAGAATTTACGGTTAAGATAACCTGATAATGCAGCCATATTTGCATCTCGACTAGCAACAATAAATTCATTATCTAGCTGAGACTTCTGAATATACTGTGTTGTTGTTCGACTGGCAGAAAAAGGTATAATCATATCTCTAGAAAAGCCATAAATACCTCCAAAAAATTGCATATATAAAGTCGCCATAAACATTATATATTGCCATTTATGAACGAATTTAAGTGAGTTGGGTGGGATAATAAATTTGGTGGTAAAAAGACTCGATTCTTGATAATAACTTCCCAGCCATAACGCAGCCAAAAGAATTAAATAAAAATGCCCAAAATGTCGAGGCCCTGAACCAGAAAATCTCAAGTAGGCAAATGTAAATATCTCTAAAGTTCCAATGATGTAAAAAAAGAGAGCAAAGGGTTTTTTAGATAACTTAATTAAAGTTAGAATTACCATGACTATAGCAATTACGGCACAGACAATTAAATCTAGCCAGCGTTTAGATGCGGGTATTATTAAAAAATAACCACCAAATAATCTACCTATACTTTTCAAGAAATGGCGCAAATCTAGTGTCATAGACCAGCCAGTATTTAATCCTCCATGAAGATAACTATCAGCAGGAGGAGTAATAATATTTATTGCCAAAATATAACAAGCGATAATGATTGCAATACTTATAAATAAGTCAGCTTTTTTATTTTTCTGAAGATACTGCTGACGATGTTCAATATCAAAACAAAATTCAAATATTAAAGTTAATAAGAAAGCAAATGATATCAATAGGGCATAGGCATTAGTATTTGCCATTAATCCTAATAAAATTGCTAAAGTAATATAAGTTTTTTTCCTAGATGGAAAAGCTGCACAAAAAGCAAAAATAAACAACATTCCGAAAGCATAATTTCGAGAAATTAAGAGAAATTCATAAAAAGGGAGATAGGTAAATGTAAAAAGGAACTTTTGTCTATAATTAAAAGGACTATATAACCAAACAATGGTCACAGAAGAAATTGCCAGAGATAAATGAAATAGTTGCATGATGATAGGTGTATCAGCAATATTCCTCAGCAATGCCAAAGAGAAATACCACAGCACAGGATGAGCTTCATAACGAATATTCTCAATTAAATCTTGCCAAGATTTACTATCTCTAACAATCAACCAAGGATTTAGTTCATCTCTCCACATTGAATGGTTGAGAATGCCGATAAGACCGATAACCGAAAAGATAAATATAATCAACCAAGGAGAAGCCAATATTAATTTTGATGGATAGTTAATTACTTTTTTAGCTGTCATTTCAGAAAGGTATTAAATAAAATAATGCTCAAAATCAAAGCTGAAAATTTGTCAGATGTAAACCGCAGCAAAAATACAGTATTGATTTTGCTGCGATGTTTGCTGTTTATCTTGTAGCTTCTAACAACTTAGAAAAGTAGAACCGAGTCCGAGTCATTGCTTGTCTTTGGACTGTAAATCCATTTTTTTCCAGAATTTTCACTACATCAACTTCCCGGTGTAAATAAGCGCGAGTGGCTTTACTAGGGCCTGGAAAGAAACTACCAATTTTCTTGAGAATAGTCAAAAATAAGGTTTTAGGTGCAAAACTTAGAATGATTCGTGATTGTGCTAAAGAACAGAGGTGAGAAATCATTTCATCTGCTTTCTCTTGAGGGTAATGGATCAGAACATCTAAGCAAATGACAGTGTGATAACTACCAGTTAAAGATTCCAAATCCTGCACAGCAAAGGTGGGATTTACAGTATTAAATAAAGCTTGTACAGCCCTATCTTGGGCTTCTGAAACCATTTTGGCGGAAATATCGCTGGCGTAAACTTTAGCGCCATCTATGGCTAAAGGAATACTCAAACTACCTACACCACAACCAGCATCGCAGATTGACAATTCTGCTAAATTTTTGTCTGCTTCCAACCAGCCGATGACTGTATCTACGGTTTGTTGGTGTCCAGTGCGAATGTCTAGTTGGACTTTGTTGACTTCACCATCACCGTAGATGCGTTGCCAACGGTCAAAACCTGTTGAATTGAAGTACTCGCGTACAATTGTTTTATCGTCGGCTACGTTCATAACATCTCTATTTAACGGTTCACAATTCTTAAAATTATCATTTGTTCGCGGTCAATGGTCAGTTTTTAGGGCATGGGCAATAGAATGTAGAGACGCGGGGACGCGAAGACGCGGAGAGTTTTTTTGATAAGTCATTAGACAGAAACAGACTTTCAACTCTGTCACCTCCTCTACCTATCACCTGTCAACCTTTGCCAAGAAAGTTCTCCTGTGGCTTCGTCCTTATGCCAGCGTAAGAAATTGGCAGGTTGATTGGGGGTAAGTGTTGGTAAATTAATAGCCTTTCTGGGCGCGTCTGTAGCTAGATAAATGGCTTTTTCTGCGTCGCATATTCCCCACTTCACCAAGTTCTGCACTCCTACCAATAAAGGCAAAGTCGTCCCTGATAAAGTACCATCAGCTAATCTGGCTGTACCGTTAATAATTTCAATTTGCCGACTATCCCAAGGATACACGCCATCTGTTAATCCTAATGGTGCAAGGGCATCACTGACTAGAAACAGCCCTTTACTAGCACGGAGGAGAATTTCTAACATTATCGGGACAACGTGCTGTCCATCGGCAATAAAACTACACATCACACCGGGATTATTCATCGCTGCACCTAATAATCCTGGTTCGCGGTGATGTAATGGTGGCATGGCGTTGAAGGCGTGAGTTATCATCGTTGCACCCATCTCAAAGGCGCATTGTGCTTCCACTGCGGTTGCTTGAGAATGTCCTAAACTGACGATGATTCCTAAAGAACGCAAATATGGGATCACTTCACCTGTGGTATCTAATTCTGGTGCTAAGGTGATGATTTTGATAATGGAAGCATAATCTCCAATCAGTCGCTTGACTTTATCAATGGTTAGGGGTTGAAGGTATTCTGCTGGATGTGCGCCACGTTTGTAGTAGTTTAAGAAGGGGCCTTCTAGATGCACTCCCAGGATTTGGGCTGAGTTGACAGAGATGGGAGAAAAATTAGAGATAACGGCAAGCGATCGCTGTATATTTTCTATAGACGTTGTCACTAGGGTTGGTAAATATCCATCAACACCCACATTCCACAAGAATTGCGAGATATTTTCCAGCATTGGGGCATTTTTTGGTGTTAAATCAGGAAAGGCCAAACCTAGTCCACCATTAATTTGCAAATCAACGCCACCTAAGGAAATCCAGTCACCAGCCACATCCAAAATTTGTAAATCTTTTGCTGGAGAGCGTTTGCAGACTGTACCTATTGGCAAAATTTGCTCAATTGTGCCGTTTTCATTTACCCAGATCATCTGCAAATCTTGATAACCGGGTACTCTGGCATTAATAATATCTACGTTTGATAGGATGGGATTTGGTGTTGCTTTGGTCATTACCCTAGCCAAAAAAAGCTAAATCTGAATTGATTGTAGATGGAAGCATCGGTAATTAATCCAAAATCTAGAATCTAAAATCATATGAGTCTTCAAATTGGTATTATCATGGGCAGTGATTCAGATTTGCCCACAATGAAAGATGCGATCGCAGTTTGTGAAGAATTCGGTATTGAATGCGAAGTTGCGATCGTCTCTGCCCATCGTACCCCAGAACGGATGGTGGAATATGCCCAAACAGCACATCAACGAGGTATCAAAGTAATTATTGCTGGTGCAGGAGGCGCAGCGCATCTTCCTGGCATGGTAGCATCTTTAACCCCACTTCCTGTAATTGGTGTCCCCGTATCTACCCGTAACTTACAAGGTGTAGACTCTTTATATTCCATTGTGCAAATGCCAGCAGGGATACCCGTAGCGACGGTAGCCATTGGTAATGCTAAAAATGCCGGACTCTTAGCAATACAGATTCTCGCTACTCACCAACCAGAATTATTGCAAAAAGTCCAAGCATATCGACAAAGCCTATGCGATATGGTGATGGACAAGCAAAGCCAATTAGAAGCATTAGGCTACAAGCAATATTTACAACAGATGTTTTAATTATTACAATTGACTATAAAGAAAATTGTCATGATAAATTGTGATTTTTTATATAAAAAGTCATAATTTATTATATTTACATATACTTTTTCTAAAATTTTGATTGTGCAACTTTGATAACTGAAAATCCCGATATAGTAAAGGATACAGCCCCTTGAGTCTTTACTGCTGAAAAGATTATTGAGATCAAATACAAAAAAATGTAGTCTCTGATACAGAACTTTAAACTTTATTAAATGCAAAATCAGTCCAACTTATTGTGGTAGTAATTTCAACACCTTGCAACAGGAAATAATTTAATTATTCCTGTATTTAGATTCGGTTAAATTTGCCCTAAATCAAATATTTTTTCCAGATTTATTGGCAAAAATCTTGTTTAGTGACCCTAATTAAACTAATTGATTTCTGTAAGATTCTAAACAAGATCAAATAGAGCTTTTCTAGCAGGAAAAAAAGCAATGAATAAAAATATTAAACCCTTGTATCGCCTACTAGCACTAGCTATAGGCTCAATGGTGTTTGCAATTTTTGCTCCTACAGTTGTACAAGCAGCAGATCCGCCAACACTCCAATCTTTAGACAGCACAACAAAACAATTACAAATTTCTATTGATACCACCTGGGTATTACTAACAGGGTTTTTAGTCTTCTTCATGCAAACAGGCTTTTCCATGTTAGAAGCAGGTTTGCTGCGACAAAGAGGAGTAGTAAACGCTTTATTAGAAAACTTTGTTGATGCTGCTGTCACCATTTTGGTGTGGTGGGGTATTGGCTTTGGTATTGCTTTCGGTACAAGCGCGGGTGGTTTCATTGGCACAGATACCTTTTTCCTGAGTCAGTTACCCATTGATGGAGCCTTCCCTAGTGGTGGTGTACCAGGTATAGCGTCCAACCTCAATGCTTACACCTTGTTCTTCTTCCAATTTGCCTTTGCAGCCACAGCCAGTACAATTACTACAGGCGCAATGGCGGGAAGAACTGACTTTGTTGCTGACTTAATTTACAGCGCCATCATGGGTGCATTCAGCTATCCAATTATTGTCCACTGGGTGTGGAACGCCAACGGCTGGTTAGCTAAAATGAGTTTCCATGACTTTGCCGGTAGTGCTGTAGTTCACACCGTTGGTGGTTGGACAGCTATAGTTGGTGCTTATTTACTCGGTTCCCGTCCTGGACGCACTCCTTGGGGAACACTACCACCGGCACATAACTTAGGTTTAGCAACCTTGGGAACCATGATTTTATGGTTTGGCTGGTACGGGTTCAATCCAGGTTCAACCTTGGGTACTTCTAATCCTGGCTTAATTGGATTAGTCACACTCAATACTACCCTTGGCGCTGGTGCTGGCGCTCTTGCAGGAATGCTTTTCCAATATTTCCGTTCTGGTAAATGGGATTTAGTTTATTGTCTCAATGGTTCTTTAGCAGGACTTGTAGGAATTACAGCGGGTTGCGCTTTTGTGGCTCCTTGGGCTGCGGTTTTAATTGGTTTAACCGGTGGAATTTTAGTAGTTCTAGGCATTGATTTAATTGAAGCAATGCATATTGATGACCCTGTAAGTGCATTTGCAGTTCATGGTATCAATGGCATGATGGGTACTTTAGCTGTTGGCTTATTTGGTCAAGCAGAACTGACCCTAAACAAAAAAGCTGGACTATTTTTAGGTGGTGGCTTTGATTTGTTGGGTGTGCAGATTTTGGGTTTAGTTGCTATCACCGCTTTTACTGTAGCGTTTGCCTTTTTAATGTTTGGTGGACTCAAAGCTATTGGTAGACTGCGTGTTGATTCTGAAGCTGACAAAATTGGTATTGATGCTTACGAACACGGCGCGACTGTTTGGCCTGATGTTTATGCAGTAGAAGAGTTTGTAGAAGAACAACAAAATCTCTCTAAAAATCCTAGAATTAACGCTTTAGAGGGTGAATAATCTAGATCGTTAGGTCATAGGTAAGCACGCAATTATCTAACCAATCAAGATTTACCCAGTAGGATAATTTGTGGATAGAGGGTAGGGTGTAGTGAAGAAAATTATTTTTTCTCCTACACCCTACCCTTTAAAGGTTTGAGTCACTAGCCAAATTCTTCTACAATGCGTTTGTTGACTGAAAACGCATTTTAAGAAAATATGACTAATCAATCTACTATTCCAGTCATTGTCAACGGTGCAGCTGGCAAAATGGGACGTGAAGTAATCAAAGCAGTTGCTCAAGCACCGGATATGATTTTGATGGGCGCTCTCGATACCTCACCGGAACATCAAGACAAAGATGCAGGGGAACTGGCAGGTTTAAGCGAACCTTTAGAAGTGCCTATTACCAATCAATTAGAGCCAATGTTAGGCTATGTGGCGGGTGAAAGACAGATGGCTCCAGGGGTAATGGTAGACTTTACCCATCCTGATGCAGTTTATGATAATGTGCGGAGTGCGATCGCTTACGGAATTCGTCCAGTTGTCGGAACCACAGGTTTAAGTCCCGAACAAGTTCAAGATTTGACAGACTTTGCTGAAAAAGCTAGTACAGGTTGTTTGCTGATTCCTAATTTCTCTATTGGGATGGTATTGCTGCAACAAGCAGCTGTAAACGCTTCTAAATATTTTGATCATGTAGAAATTATTGAACTTCATCATAACCAAAAAGCTGATGCTCCTAGCGGGACAGCCATTCAAACAGCCCAACTCCTAGCAGAATTAGGTAAAACCTTTAACCCGCCTCAAGTAGAAGAAACAGAAAAACTACCAGGAGCTAGAGGCAGTTTAGCAGATGAAGGGATTAGAATTCATAGTGTCCGCTTGCCGGGACTAATTGCCCATCAGGAAGTGATTTTTGGCGCAGCAGGGCAAATTTATACATTACGCCATGATACAAGCGATCGCTCCTGCTATATGCCCGGAGTCTTACTAGCAATTCGCAAAGTAAATCAGCTAAAGTCGTTAGTATATGGATTAGAAAAAATACTTTAAAGAAGGAGGCAGTGCGGTGGACGGGTTCCCCGACTTGTAGCAACTGCCGTCAACTGCCGTTCAAGAGTCAGGAGTCAGGAGAAATAAAGAACAAAGAAGTTAACTCATCACTCAGCACTCGGTACTCATCACTCAGCACTCGGTACTCATCACTCACAACTCACTATTCATGCTTGTTCCTCTAACGCGCCAAAAATTTGAACAAATCATCCCCTTCATTGCCACTGGTTCTCAGTACAAATACTACTGGGGAAAGTTAAGCAATGTTTTGCAGCGGCTGTTAATTTCTGTAGTTACTGTAGTTGTAATTTTACTGGTTCAAACCCTTTTCAGGCTGGATTTTGGGTTTATTTTGGTATTCGGGGTATTTGGCGCTTTTTTTTGGCTATGGTATCCAGTCTTTCAAGCCAGTATCCGTAATGCAAAATGCCGCCGTTTCAAGTACAGCGGCTTTTTTCGTGGAAGAGTTATGGATTGGTGGATTACAGATAAGTTGACTGGTAAACAAGAAACCGTCAACAACAAAGGCGAGTTGGTAATTATTGAAAACCGCGAAAAACGAATTAACTTAGAATTGGGAGATGATACAGGATTTACTGTTGAATTTGAAGCACCATTACGTCCTGCACACAAAGCGATCGCTCGTGGTCAAATCGCAGAAATGATAGTAATGTCAAATAGCTCAGATTTAAGTCGCATTGAAGAATTTAGCAATATCTACATTCCCAGTCGAAACTTATGGATAAGCGACTATCCATTAGTTCGACAGGATTTCTTCAATGAAGTCAGTCTCCGCTTACGTGAAGACCGACAAGATCAACCCCGTCGCCGTCGAAGAAATTAAAAGTTAATTCCCTCCATTCCGATCTTGGCCATAGGCTTGCCATGCTAAATCAACCAAGCCATCGACTATTGCAGCTGCCACAACTGCATTACCCTTGCGACTGTCAATAGTAATATAAGGTACTAAAGATTCTTGCAAACGTTCTTTAACAGAATCTACGTTGACAAATCCTACGGGGGTAGCAATTATCAAAGCCGGTCGAATTTCTTCAGTTTCAATTAAATCTACAAGTGCAGTTAGTGCAGTTTGCGCTTGACCGACCACAAAGATACCCTCTGGATACCGCTTGGCAAGGGTTTCAATTCCCCAAGCAGCACGAGTTCTTTCCTTTTGTGGACGTGTCAGAGCTTCCATGCTGCAATACACCGGGTTGGCAAAGGTGTTTTGAATGTCGTAAGCGATACCAACCTGTACCATTGGCACATCTACCACAATAGTGGTGCGTGCTGCTAGTGCTGCTGCTCCTGATTGTAAAGCGTGTTCCGAAAACCGGATTAACGACTTGTACTCAAAATCAGATGTGGCGTATATTACTCGCCGGACTATCTCATACTCCGCTGGTGAAAAGACATGATCGCCAATTTCACTATCAATGATTGCCAAGCTTTGAGCATCAGTTACGTGCCATTCCATTGCTGTTAAGCTTCTCACATATCAGCTTTCAGCTTATCATCAGAAGACAGGAAGAAGGTTATTCTCACCTGTTAAGAGTTCCCTTCTTCTTAACTCAAGACTCAGCATTGGAAGAAGGACGACTGAAAACTGGAGATAAATAGGCAACTAAAACACCCATCAGAAAAGCCGAGATATTACGAACTAGAGGCAGCCAATCGCTTGTACGAGTAACTACTGGGCCAATACCGAAGGCGATAAATAAAATTCCCCATAATGGTGAGAAAATTAACGCCCATTGCCAAGCGAACACTTGTTTATCATTGCGAGGTTGAGCCGCAAAGCCACAAATAACCCCACCCACAGCGGAGGTAATGAGAGTAAGTATCCATTGTTCCCTTGGTAGTCCGGGAACGACATTACAACCACCCTTAAGTAAACAACCTTTAACTGAATCTAAGGCTTGTAGGATGGCTTGGTCTTCCCCTTGTTCGCGCACAAAGTACAAGTTGCCAAAACGGGTTTGCAGTTCAATCCAGAAAGTCCTGGGTAAAAATTCATAAACTGCATCACCAACACTAAAACTGAGGATATTACCGCCACGAGAGTCGGCAACTAAGAGAATACTTTTGTCATCTAAACCCCAATATTTGATGACTGCTCTACCTGGGGTGCGGTCATACTGGGTCAATACTCGCAATTTCCAGCCAGTATCAGTTTCAAATTGTTCTAATTCTCTGACCAATTTTTCTTCTTGCGGGTCAGGGAGAGATTTAGCTAAATCTACAACTGGGGTGAATATAGCAGGTAGTAGGTCAGGATTTTCGTAAGCTAGGGCTGATGGAGATTGCATTGCCCAAATTGACCCTGAAAAGCAAAAGATTGCAATGGATACTAAAACTCGTCGCCAAAAACAAAGCTGCATGGAATTTTTTATATAAGTATTAACGGGTGGAAGTGAACAAGCTATGTTAAAAAAGTACGGGAAAAGTGATACTTCTTTACACTTGTTTACTTTACTCTAATCTAAGACATCTGGGCAAAGTGTAATTGGTGATGAATTATGAGTGATTGGTAATTCTTTAGGACTTACGCAAAAAACCTCTTAAACTCCTTCCTATTTCTCAGTGACCTCTGTGTCGCGCCAGTTGCTACAACGAGGGGAACCCCAACGGACAGTTTGCTCAAGTCGGGAAACCAGCCCACGCAACTGCCCTCCGCAACGCACTGGCTTCTCTATGGTTAGTTTTTTCGTGACTTATGCGTAAGTCCTGTTCTTAATTTTCTTCATCTCCCTCCATAACCCCAGTCCCTTTCAAGTTTAATCTTCGTCCTCTACATCGCTTTCCCAATGAACAGTTTCGCTATAACCATGATTGAGACGGTAGGTTTCTGGTTGTGTGCGCCGATTTTCTTGTCTCGGTGTTTCTCGCTCTCGCAATGTGAGCGGTGGTTTCTCATTCATGGGCAAGCGTTCGGCGCTTCGTCTAACTGGTTTCTGGCGCGTAAATGTTTTCCAGGCAGCTTTTACACCAACTAAGACGCTACGTGTAGTAACTTGAATATTCTGAGCCTGTTTTTTGGCGCTATCTAAGCTTTGATCTACTTGTTGAACGACTTGACTGGCACTTTTGACACCTTCACTGACATCATCGGTTAAGTCTGTTATTTCTAAACTGGTATTGCGGATGGCGTTGAGAGTAGGTGGTAACTCACGTGAGAGAGTATCAAAGAATTTTTCGGCACTACGAGCAGCGCGTGCTAATTCCTGCAAAGCCGGTATAGCCGCCACTAACACAGCAGTTAGACTAGCAGCGACTAAGAGGATGGAAAGTCCCAGCCAAAACAGAGGATCAATCACAGTTATGCTATTTATGAGCGTTCTAGATGCTGGGTGAGAGAATCTTTATTTTCTCCGTCAGCGGGGTTTTGCCTTTGTAGGGCTTGGTTTTCGCGCTGTGTAGCATCTACCCCAGCAGCGATCGCATCCCGCAGTCTCTCTAATGTATCATCCCAGTTTCGCACGGCGCTGGCAGAAAGACGATCTGCCTGGATTTGCACACTTGTTGATATATCTTCTGCCAATTCTGGTAAAGCATCAGCTGATTTTTTCAAAAGTTTACGTGTTTCGCGCCCTGTGCGTGGAGCAACAAGCAAGCTGGTTAAAGCACCGATAGTTGCTCCTAGCATCAAACCGCCAATAAATACTCCAGAACGATTATTAGACATCTTAATTATTTTTCTCTTTACACCCATTTTAGGTGGGTTTTCTCCTCTGGCAAGACCCGATATTCCAAAAAGATTGCTGCCAAATTTTTCTTCCTAGTAAAATGAGATTGAAAATTTGCTGCACTTGTTGGATTTGCAGTTCTAGTCTTTGATTTATTTGGCGCAGGTTATAAATCTCCTGTTGTCCTGTATATATACTTTCTGGTGCTATGTGTAAAGTTGCCTGAGTAGCGCGTTCATAGTTGGTTAAGGTATCAGTTACCATTGCCAATTTATGTCTAATTTGCAACAATTTTATTGCTATATATAACAGTATCACGGAGATAACGATGTTAATTAGGATAACTAAAATTACCATTTTTTACATTTATTTTTCGCTGTGTCATTCATTTACCTGAAAATTGCTGGCGCGAGATAAAAGCCTCACCTAAACCTTCGTCGCCACCTGAAAAGCCGAAATATATGTAATCTCAATACTTCCTCCATAATGCTGCTCAATCTTTGACCGCAAACCTGCAAATAAAGCATCCCGAATTGATTTTTGTAACTTTAAATATGGTGAAAGTGTACCCAAAAGCAGCAAATAATTATCAACACTATAAGTTACTTGACACAGAACCTGATCGGAAATTAAATCTTCAAATCGACCTGAATCTATGACTTTCTGTCCAAAAGATCTGACTATCTTTTCTTGAGTTGTACTATCTTCATATCGTGCTGAATATGGAGCATAAATTTGATAAACCTCATGCAAATTTTGGTATACCTCATAATCAGGTTGAGGTGTCATATTCCACAACAAAATCAAAGAACCATCCTCCTGTAAAGCATCAGCGGCTTTTGCATAAGCTGTTTCCGAGTTCATCCAATGAAAAGATGTCGCTGCTAAAACAGCATTAAATTTCTCTGGTTCTAATTTCCATTCTTCAAAAGTCGTTTTTTGAATCTCTACATTTGGATATGCTGCACAGTTTTCTCTGGCAAACTTACAAGCTTCCTGACTTGGTTCTAGACCAACCATTGAAAAACCCAATTGAGCATAAGATACAGTTGCGTTTCCTGGCCCACATCCTAATTCCAGAATCTTACTTGCCGGGGAAAGTTTAGCTACTTCTACAGTACGATTAATGATTTCTTGAGGATAGCGTGGTCTGACTTTATTATAAGCATCTGCTACGGGAGAATACCAGTTTTTTTTCAAATCTAAATCTTGGGGATATAGATTTTTTATTTGCTCTAATTCTTTCATAAGTTATGGTATAATCATATATTTTTAATAAAATAAAATTTTCCTAGTAATTCTAATCAAATTATTATAAGAGTAATTATTCAAAATAAAAAGAAATCTACTCATTAAAAAATGTTGACAGATGCAACTGCTCTTATCCCAGCTTGGCTAAAGTCGGCTATCTTTCGTAACCCGCTACTAGTGACAACAGATACAACAGTTATGGAAACCATAGCTATGCTGGCCACAGGCATCACACAAATGAGTGGTGACTCACTGAAATTTGCGGCATTGTATAGTCAATAAAAATTTTTTCAACTCTTCTGGTGCTAGAGGGCGGCTAAAAAAATATCCCTGGATGACATTACAGTTATTTTGTCTGAGCCAACATAGTTCATCTTCTGTTTCTACTCCTTCAGCAATAATTTTTATTTGCAGATTATCTGCCATTTGCATGATAGATTTGACAATTGCTTGTTTACTGTCTATCTTGTCGATATTAGTAATGAAATAACGATCTATTTTCAGGTGATTAAAAGAAAACTCTTGAAGATATTTTAAAGATGAGTAACCTGTGCCAAAGTCATCAATTGATATCTGAATACTATAATTGTATAACTGATTTAGTTTTTCCTTTACTACTTCAACATCTTCAATAAATACACTTTCAGTCAATTCTAATTCTAAAAACTTAGGCGCAAGACTTGTTTCTGCAATAATATCAATCACGCGCTGACTGAAATCTGGGTTGGCAAACTGACAAGCAGATATATTTACTGCTAGATTAAAATTACCCAATCCCTCTGATTGGAAAACAACAAGTTGATGACAAGCAGTTTTTAATATCCAATCTCCCAAAGGGATAATGAAACCTGATTTTTCGGCAATGGGAATAAATTCTGCGGGAGAAATAAAGCCATGTTCTGGATGCTGCCAACGAATCAATGCTTCTACACAGACAACCTGACCAGTTGTGATATTGATCTGAGGTTGATAGTAAAGCTGAAATTCATTTCGTGCTAGAGCGTAGTTTAAATCAGTTGCTAAAATAGTTTTTCTAAAAACCGTCTTTAGTATCTCTGGACTGGAGAAATGATAAAAACTGGTATCTTGTTGTTTATAATGTTCTAAAGCAACTTCAGCATTAGTCAGTAATTCATTTAGTTGAAGACCATCGTCAGGATAACAAGTAATCCCGATTTTAGCGGCCAGAGAAATTTCTTGGGTATTAAAAAATAAAGGTTGTGATAGATTGTCTAAAATCTTTTGAGCAATATCAGCAGCGACCTGAATATCTAGAGTTGACTTTAACAAAATCACTAATTTATCTGTTTGCAAATAGGAAATTAAGTCAATGGCATGATTCTGCAACTGCATATCATTTAATCTTGTAGCCACAGCTTTTAGTAATAATTGCCTTAAGCTAGATTCAAAAATTAATTTTGTCTGGTGAAAAATATTTATATCAATAAGTAACAAAGGCAGAATTTGACGGTCATTGTAAGCTTGAAGACGAGTTTGATTGAAATGTTCTTCTAATAAAAATTGATTAGGTAACCCAGTTAAGCTGTCGTGACGATCTAAATACATGAGTTTAGCTTCCATTTGCTGAACCTGATTTAGATAATATTCGGTAAATATTTCGCGTTTTTTGAGTTGTGTCGTAATCGCTTGGAGAAGTTCCTCGGCATTAAATGGTTTGGTTAAGTAATCATCAGCACCAAGACTCATTGCTTGACGCAGATCACAATGCTCATCTTTAGCAGTTAAGAAAATAAAAGGAATGAGCGCAGTGACTGGATCTTGATGTAAGATTTCAATCAAACTATAGCCATCTAAATGAGGCATCATGACATCACACATAATGAGAATTGGATGATGCTCTTTAATCATGTTTAGTCCAACCAATCCATCTTCAGCCGTAATCGTGGAAAACCCCGCCTGATCGAGAATTTCCTGAATAAGCTCTCGCATTAGAGGATCATCTTCAATTATCAAAATGTTATTCATTAGGTTTAGGTAAAGCTCGATTAAAAACAAGAAATTAATCTTGATATTTCAGTATAGGCAATATCGGAAGGGGATGCTACGTGATAAATAGCAGTCCTATACATATATTAAATATCTTCATTTATAGGAGATATACGGTTATTATTACTGTTAAAGTGCCGATATTACAAGCCTTTTTACTTGAAAATTCGCAAAATGAAGGTATGTAAGCATGAAACCTAACGGTAAGCTACACCAGCCGCAGTCAACCAAAACCATACAGAAACTAATTTCCTAATTTTGAGAACACAAAAGTTAAACTAAGAATGATGGCGAGAAACAAACTTTATATTCTCATGACTAGTACATAACAGCGGAAATAAACTAACTATTTCCAATCCCTGAAAAGCTGAGGCGGTATGAATTTTGAATTTTGAATTCAAGGCGGTACTAGGATTAAAACTGAGGTAGATCCAAAATCTAAAATATTGATATGACATCGACATTACCCGAACCCCCTGCGAACGAATCAAGCAAATGGGAAGAAGAACTAGACAGCGCTATTTTCACCTTTGAAGACATTCAAGCTGAACTCAATTATAAACAAGCCAAAACCGCGCTGCGAAATTTAGTCAATAATCTTGACCTCACCCCCCAAGAAAAATCCGGCTTGGAAGCAGAAATTACAGATTTAGAAACCATGTTGAGCAAATTAGACAGCATGGTGGTGCAGATTGCGGCCTTTGGTATGGTGGGACGAGGTAAATCTTCTCTACTCAATGCTTTAGTCGGACAATCAGTATTTGAGACTGGACCATTACACGGTGTCACCCGTACAGAACAAAAGGTTAATTGGACTATTACCGAAGAAATAATTGGTGAAACTGAACGGGCTTTACGAGTTACTTTACGTAGCAATAATCAATCCCAAGTAGAATTAATTGATACTCCGGGATTAGATGAAGTCGATGGTGAAACCCGCGCTGCGTTAGCTGAACAGATAGCAAAACAGGCAGATTTGATTCTTTTTGTTATTACTGCGGATATGACAAAAATGGAACATGAGGCACTTTCCCAGTTGCGGGAAGCTGGTAAACCCATAATTTTGGTATTTAACAAAGTTGACCAATATCCAGAAGCTGACAGAATGGCAATTTACCAAAAAATCCGGGACGATAGGGTGCGAGAGTTAGTTTCACCGGATGAAATTGTTATGTCTGCGGCTTCACCATTGCTAAAAACTGCGGTGCGTCGTGCCGATGGTAGCAGAGGTATACAGTTGCGTCAAGGTAATGCTCAAGTTGATGAACTAAAACTGAAAATTTTAGAGATTCTCCAACGGGAAGGTAAAGCTTTGGTGGCGCTGAATACGATGCTTTATGCTGATAATGTAAATGAGCAAGTGTTACAGCGTAAACTGATAATTCGGGAACAGAACGCAAATGAGTTGATTTGGAAAGCTGTGATGACTAAAGCTATTGCGATCGCTCTCAATCCTGTTACTGTAGTTGATATCCTCAGTGCTGTGATTATTGATATCTCCTTAATTTTAGGCTTATCTAAACTTTACGGTATCCCCATGACCGAAACTGGTGCTGTGAAATTACTCCAAAAAATCGCCCTGAGTATGGGTGGTATCGGTGCTAGTGAACTGTTAGCAAATTTGGGTTTAAGTGGTTTAAAAACTTTACTTGGTATGTCTGCAACAGCAACAGCAGGTGTAGCTTTAGCTCCTTATCTATCTGTAGCAATTACCCAAGCTGGAGTAGCTGGTGTTTCTTCTTATGGGATTGGACAAGTTACTAAAGCTTACTTAGCTAATGGCGCTACTTGGGGGCCTGATGGTCCTAGAGCGGTAGTTAGTCAAATTTTATCAACTTTAGATGAAACTTCGATTTTGAACCGCATCAAAGATGAATTGCTGACTAAAGTTAAACTCAGAAAAAAACTATGAAATCTGCCCAAATTATCGAGCAATCAATCCAAATTAATACTTCAGCCTCAACAGTAGAGCGCTGTTTCACCGATTTAACTCTTATGCACCGTTGGCTTAACCCTGTTCTCCGTTGCGAACCTGTGGGGGAAATGTGGAGTACTGATATCGGTAGTCAAAGTCGGTTTATCATTCAAATTCCTGGACTAAAACCGACTTTAAACACAGTAGTTGTCGAACGGCAACCAGGTTTGGTAATCTGGGGATTCAAAGGATTTTTCCAAGGAAGCGATCGCTGGGAATGTCAACCCGTCGCCAATGGTACAATATTAATCAACCGCTTCCAGTTCCAGATTCCTAACCCGTTGGTAAGTTGGGGTTTCAATACCTTTGCAGCAACTTGGACAAAAGCAGATATGGAAGCCCAGCTGCGTCGTCTTAAACGAGTTGCAGAAGAACTGGGTAATTCGTAATTCGTAATTCGTAATTCGTAATTCGTAATTCGTAATAGTGCCTCCGGTCCCGCTAGGGATACGTAATTCGTAATTTTGAACTTTTTCAACTATTTTTACCCAACTTTTTCAGTAATTGGCGAATTACATCTGCATCTTCAGCTTCAGGAACCTTGGCTAGATAACTTTGTAAATCTTCTCTGGCTTGGGTAAATTGACCAAGTTGATAGTACAGCAAACCTCGATCTCTTAATTCTAAAGTTACATCGGGAAACAACAATAAAATTCGTTCGACTGTGGCTAGAGTTCTGGGTAAATCTTGCTGTTTCAGGTAAATATATTTCAAATTTGTGAGTATTCGTGTTAATAGCTGACGGTTGCTCACTGCGGCTAAAAATTCAGGTTTTAGCGTCACCGATTGCTGATAAATTTGTGAAAGCCGCTCTTGGCAATCTTCTGCAAACATTATCTCACCCTGATTAAACGCATCCACAAAAATCTCTATATCTGGTATATCTGGACGGATGAGGAAATGTCCTGGCATTCCCACCCCCACCATTGGGAAATCAATGCGTTTTGCTACTTCCAGGTAAACTAGTGCTAAAGTGATGGGAATCCCTGTTTTGCGTTCGATTACATCATTAAAGAAACTATTACGAGGGTCATAGTAATCTATTTTATTACCGCCAAATCCTAAATCCTCGTATAAATACTGGTTAAGGCATTGAATCACCCGCAGCGGATAACGGGAAGATGGTAAGCGTTCCTCTAATTCTGCTGCCATTGTATCCAAGGCGTTGAGGTATTCTTCAGTATCAATATCTGGATATTCTTCTTGGGCAATATACAAAGCTGCCTTTGCCAAGTTGATACACTCGTCAGGTTGTTGAATCTCTTGGCAAAAATGCTGACGTGCTGACGAGAAATTCATAAGCAATAGGGATGAAGCGACTGAGGAAAACGTAAACGGTTTTTTGTACTTACTCTTATTTTAGGGTATTCTGAGGATTTACGAATGTATATTTCTTTTGTCTGGTTTGTCCAGAATGTATAGATAATTTACGTTCTGAGTAAAACCCTCAATCCTCTTGACACTAGCTTCATAATTCCTTTACGTATAAATAAATATCTGGTAACTCTGCTAAAAAAAATCCGGCTATAACCCCGATAATGTCAGGTTTTAACCTTTTTTTAATTAAAAGTTAAAAGTTAAAAGTTAAAAATTAAAAATGACTAAAAATTTAGTTTCCAAAAAAATTACACAATGACTACTATGAATGTTTTGAAAAAATTCTCAATGGTAGCAGCCGCAGCAGTAAGCGCTACCGTAGCCCTAGGTGGACAAGGTGCAGCTTTTGCTTTCACTGTAACCCAAAACAGCAATGCTAATCAACTACTCAACTCATTACTAGGGTCTAATACTAGTGGACTCAGTGCCTTCAATGTCACAACCACAGGTGACGCAAATGCGTTTGGCTTGTTCAATAATGATCCATTTGGTTTTGGTTCTGGTGTAGTTCTCAGTACAGGAAATGTTTTAGATGTAGTAGGACCCAATGATACATCCATCAAAACTACTGATTATGGAACAATAGGTGACACTGAGAACTCTTTTGACTTGGCTCAACTAGATATTTCCTTCTTTGCTGACAATACAGTAGACAATGTCTACTTTGAATATGTGTTTGGTTCCGAAGAGTTTTTAGAGTATGCAGGTAGTGAGTATAACGATTCCTTCGAGCTTTTATTAAACGGAACAAACTTAGCACTTTTAGCCAACGGTAACTTCGTCACTATCAACAATTTGGCAAATAGCCCTACTGGACCTTTCGATCCTGCTTACATCAATAATACTGGTAATGACACACAGTTAGATGGATACACCAAAAATCTAACTTTTCAGGGTGCTGTGAATAAGAATGCTGTAAATACTCTCAGCATCAAAATCAATGATGTGAGTGATAGTTCTTGGGACTCTGCTGTGTTCTTAAAGGGCGGTTCTCTTAGTGTAGAACCACCCAAGTCAACTCCCGAACCCGCTTCCCTCATTGGTATCTTAGGCTTAGGTGCTTTTGGCGTTACCACTCTTCGCAAACGTAAACAGCAAGCCACCGTTAAAGCATAAATTTATCATTAAATATAATTAAACCTCAGCCATGTCAACTCCAGACATGGCTTTTTTGCTTTTGATACCAGAGATACTCAACGTGTTCAAGAAGTCGGGGATCTGCTCTTAATAATGAATTTAAGGCGAAGGTGGGGGCGTTCAGTGCTAACCTAAAAGATGACATTGCTTGATCTC
This sequence comes from Anabaena catenula FACHB-362, assembly GCF_014698735.1. Lineage (GTDB taxonomy): Bacteria > Cyanobacteriota > Cyanobacteriia > Cyanobacteriales > Nostocaceae > Anabaena > Anabaena variabilis_A. The sequence continues at coordinate 32,105 of NZ_JACJTQ010000010.1, read as the reverse complement.
AGGTCGTTTACGACCCACTCTCAAAAATAGCTTCAATCATTTAGGCGCAGCATGGTCACCACCGCAGAAAAAACAAACATCGGTTACATTACCCAAATCATCGGTCCAGTTGTAGACGTTAAATTTCCCAGCGGGAAGTTACCTCAAATCTACAACGCTTTGACCATCAACGGCACTAACGAAGCCGGACAAAACCTCAGCCTCACCGTTGAAGTACAGCAATTGCTAGGTGACAACCAAGTACGGGCTGTAGCAATGAGTACTACAGACGGATTAGTACGTGGTTTGGAAGTTGTTGATACTGGCGCTCCCATTAGCGTACCCGTGGGTAAAGCCACTTTGGGACGGATTTTCAACGTTTTGGGCGAACCTGTAGACAACCAGGGTCCCGTAAATGCTGAAGCAACTCTACCTATCCACCGTCCTGCACCCAAATTCACAGACTTGGAAACCAATCCTTCTGTGTTTGAAACAGGGATTAAAGTTGTGGACTTGCTGACTCCCTACAGACGCGGTGGTAAAATCGGTCTGTTCGGCGGTGCAGGTGTTGGTAAAACCGTGATCATGATGGAATTGATCAACAACATCGCTACCCAACACGGTGGTGTGTCTGTATTCGCGGGTGTGGGTGAACGCACACGTGAAGGAAATGACCTCTACAACGAAATGATGGAATCTGGAGTTATCAATAAAGATAATCTCAACGAATCCAAGATTGCTCTAGTTTATGGTCAAATGAATGAACCACCCGGAGCAAGAATGCGGGTTGGTTTGTCTGGTTTGACAATGGCTGAGTATTTCCGTGATGTGAACAAGCAAGACGTATTGCTGTTTGTTGATAACATTTTCCGGTTTGTACAAGCTGGTTCTGAAGTATCGGCACTATTGGGTCGGATGCCTTCTGCGGTAGGATATCAGCCTACTCTGGGTACAGACGTGGGTGCATTGCAAGAACGGATTACTTCTACAACCGAAGGTTCTATTACTTCTATTCAAGCTGTATATGTACCTGCGGATGACTTGACAGACCCCGCACCTGCAACTACATTTGCTCACTTGGATGGGACAACAGTATTGTCTCGTGGTTTGGCTGCTAAGGGTATTTATCCAGCGGTAGATCCTCTGGGTTCTACTTCTACCATGCTTCAGCCCAACATCGTTGGTAGTGATCACTACGATACTGCACGGGCTGTACAATCCACTCTACAACGTTACAAAGAACTACAAGACATCATCGCCATTCTCGGTTTAGATGAATTGTCTGAAGAAGACCGTCTGGTTGTGGCACGGGCGCGGAAAGTTGAGCGTTTCTTGTCTCAGCCATTCTTCGTAGCAGAAGTATTTACCGGTTCTCCTGGTAAGTATGTGAAGTTGGAAGACACGATTAAAGGGTTCAAGCAAATTCTGTCTGGTGAATTGGATGCTTTACCAGAGCAAGCTTTCTACTTGGTAGGCGATATCAACGAAGCGATCGCTAAAGCTGAAAAGCTGAAGGGATAATTCGTAATAGTGCCTCCGGTCCCGCTAGGGATTCGTAATTCGTAATTCGTAATTTGTAATTTATGAATTACGAATTAACAATCATCAATTAGAAATTAAGAATATGACCCTAACTGTTCGTGTAATTGCCCCAGATAAGACCGTTTGGGATGCCCAAGCTGAAGAAGTAGTATTGCCTAGCACTACTGGTCAATTAGGTATTTTAAGTGGACACGCGCCGCTGTTATCTGCCTTGGATATAGGTGTAATGCGGGTTCGCGCTAACAAAAATCAAGATTGGCAAGCGATCGCACTTTTGGGCGGTTTTGCTGAAGTTGATGAAGACGAAGTGACTATCTTGGTCAACGGTGCTGAACGTGGCGACAAAATTAACCTGGAAGAAGCCCGTACCGCTTACAGCCAAGCCCAAACTCTTCTGAATCAAGTACCCGCAGGCGACCGTCAAGAACAAATCCAAGCAACTAAAGTCTTTAAACGCGCTCGCGCTCGTTTTCAAGCCGCTGGTGGTTTGGTATAGCAGGTGACAGGGAACAGGTGACAGGTGACAGTCTGAAAAGTCTTTTGGTGTCTAGGTTTTATAATCAGTTGGTGTCCTAACCGCCCTGTCCGTTGCTATATAAAACAAATCTCATACTTTCAAATTGTGAGTCTGGGCTTTTGCCTAGTTTGTAGGGGTAAGGCGCATTGCTCTTTACCCCTATTCTATTTAAAGAAGATTTCTGGTTTTTATAGCAGGAGTCAGGAGTCAGGAGTCAGGAGTCAGGAGTCAGGAGTAAAACCCTCTTGTAGTGGGAGTTTCATTATCAATTGATGTCCTAACTACCCTGTCCACGGCTGTATAAAGTCTAAATTAACCGAAAAATCCTGTAATCGGAATTTCAATGATAAATTCTGAGCCTCCTTCCGGGACAGCTTTGTAAATCAAATGACCTTTGTGAATTTCAGTGATAATTTGGTGGCTAGTAAATAAGCCTAAACCAACACCTTTAACAACTAATTTTGTAGAAAAAAACGGCTCAAATAGACGATCCTTATCTTCTTCGGCAATTCCGATACCATTGTCTTTAATACTGATGATTGCTTTATTTTCCTGGGTAGTATGTGTATGAATAGAAATTATAGGTTTGAATGAACTATCAATAACTGAATTTACTTTTAAATGCAGTGCATCTATGGCATTTTGCAAAATATTCATTAACACTTGATTAAATAAATTTGTATAGCCCATAAATTCTGGTAAATCTTCATAGTTCTTGAAAATTTCCACGCTAACTGAACCATCTTTTAATGCCAGTTGATAGCGTAGAGTCATGAGAACGCTATCGATACTTTGGTGAACATCGAAAGGTTTGATACCTGACTTATCAAGACGAGAGAAAATATGCAGAGCATGAACAACAGCGCGAATTCGTTCTGCTCCAGTGCGAATAGAATGAATTACTCTAGTAAAATCTGGAGTCAAAAATTCCAGTTCAATTTCTTTGATAAAATTTTTAATTTCGGGATTTGGATCTGGAAATGCTTTTTGATAAAGCTGAATCAGACTAATTAGCTTTTCACTATATTCAGATGCAGGATTAAGATTGCAAAGAATAAAACTGAGGGGGTTGTTAATTTCATGAGAAATGCCGGCTGCAATTCGACTTGCATTCAGTAGCTTTTCTTTGTGAATAAGTTCAGCTTGAGCATTTTGTAATACTAGTAGGGTATTTTCTAATTGATCATTACGAGCTTCTAGCTCTTTTTGTAAGTGTTTAAGCCTTAACTGAGTTTGAACTCTTACCAACACTTCTTCTAAGTGAAATGGTTTGGTAATATAGTCAATGCCTCCAACTTCAAATGCTCGAACCTTATCAGTAATATCATTACCAGCGCTTAAAAAAATAACAGGAATTGATTGATTTTTTGGGTCATTTTTTAAAGCTTTACATACTTCATAACCCCCAATTCCTGGCATATTAATGTCTAAAAGTATCAAATCTGGTGGAAGTGCCTGAACAGCCATTAATGCTGCTTGTCCATTGATTGCTTTGCGAACTTGATAATTTTGTTTTGATAGAAAATCAGATAAAAATCGAATATTTTCAAGCTTATCATCAACAATCAGAAGATCCGCTAGAAATACATTTTTTTGTCCGGGCATATTCATTAATTATTTTAAAAAAATAGGTAGTCTGTTTTTTAAAGAAATGAGGGAAATAAAATCATCTAATAAACACAAAACTTTTGTTATTCAATCTTTTTTTGTAGTTCTTTTATCCATTCCTTGAGATAAGAAATTGTTTCTTGAGCCGTGATAATACTCAATTGATGTTTAACCCGCGCCAAAACCTCCTCTATATAAAATGGCTTGGTAATGTAGTCTGCACCACCGACTTCAAAAGCCTTTCCCTTATCAATCACATCTTCTGATGCACTTAAGAAAATAATGGGAATATGGGCAGTTTTAGGGTTTGATTTCAGATATTCACAAACCTCATAGCCATTCATTTCTGGCATTCTAATATCTAATAAAATCAAACTGGGTGGAGATGCTTCAACTGCTGTCAGAGCCATTGAGCCGCTGATGGCTTTGCGGGTTTGGTAGCCATTCTGCTCTAAAATACTAGAAAGGAGACGGATATTTTCTAAAAAATCATCAACAATCAAAATATTTGTCTGGGTATTTGGTACTACAAATGTGTCTGGGTTATTTTGATTATTCATAAATTTACCTTACATATTTCCTTGTCTTGGTTGAGTCAATATCATCAGTTGCTTAAACTGATAAGTTGAAATCAATTTAGTTAAAGCTGCGATTAGCAACGTTTGTTCAGGTGGAATTTGATGAATCAGCTTAAGACTATCAGCATCATTACCTTGGGCAGATGCAAAGTGTAATTGGTTAATCCATTCGATGGGCATAATGTCTAAGGACGTTCTATCAAGAATAAAATTCTCTGTCTTATTGACTAAGTTGGCAGTAATTTTATTCCCTGCGTTAGGTGTATACAAGTATTGTATTTGTAGATGCCCAGAAAGAGTTTCCAGGATTTCTGCCCAGTGGAATGGTTTGCTGACAAAATCATCACAGCCTGCGGACAAACTTTCCTCTCGCTGTTCTGTAAAGGCACTGGCAGTGAGAGCAATAATTTTTGTAGGAGTTTGCATTTGGTTTAACTCTTGCTCCCTAATCCGAATTTGTCGAGTAGCTTCATAGCCATCGATAATAGGCATCTGCATATCCATAAAAATCAGGTGAGGTTGCCATTGCTGCCAGAGTGCGATCGCAATTTGCCCATTTTCAGCTTCTTTTACTTCAAAGCCTAACCTTATCAGAATTTTGCTGAGTAGTAATCTGTTAGTAGAATTATCTTCGGCAATCAGAATTCGATAGTTCTGTCCATGTCCAATACTAACTGCATGATCAACGGGGAAAGATTTGGAACTAGGGGTTGGTTGAGCCAAACCAGCCTGAATGTGAAACGTGAAACAACTACCTTGACCTAACTCGCTACAAACAGTAATTTCACCACCCATTAATTGTACAAACTTCTGACTAATCCGCAACCCTAAACCTGTTCCTTCTTTAGATTTCTGTCCGGCTCGTGTTTGCTGAAAGGCCTGAAATAAATCACCAATTTCTTCTGGAGAAATACCGGGGCCTGTATCTTCTACTTCAAAAAAGAGGGAGTGCTGAGTAGTCAGTGATTCAGTGTCACCTTCCGATAACTGCTGATTTCTAATTCGCAGAGTTACGCTTCCTTGCTCTGTAAACTTGATAGCATTACTTAACAGATTTATGAGTACCTGACGGAGTTTATTTTCATCAGCTTTGATGTAATGAGGTACAGTAGGATCACAGTTAAAACTCAGTTGTAAATCTTTGGATTGTGCTTTTAGTTGCAGTAAAGCTTCCAAACTAGCCAGCAGTTGGTACAGATCAAACTCTGTTTCATAAAGTGTAGTTCGTCCTGCTTCAATTTTTGACATTTCCAGGACATCATTAATCAGTCCCAGCAGATGTTCACCACTGTGGTTAATGATTTCGATATACCGTTGATGGTCAAAAGTTAAGGATTGGTCTTGTTGCATTAACTGAGTAAAGCCGAGAATAGCGTTAAGTGGAGTCCGCAGTTCATGACTCATGTTCGCTAGAAACTCACTTTTAGCCCGGTTAGCAGCGTCTGCGGCTTCTTTAGCTCGTTTTAGTTCTTCTGCTTGTTTTTGAGTTTGGGCAAATAGTTCGGCTTGTTGTACAGCTACTCCCAATTGATTGCCGATTTGGGTAATAATTCCGATTTCTGATTCTTGCCACTGTCGGGGGTTGCCATTTTGATAAACTGCTAACAAACCCCAGAGTTTTTTACCGCAAAAAATGGGTGTGATGATGTAAGCTCGTGCTTGCAATTCTTCGAGAAGATTGAGATAGCAGGAATTGAATCCGGCTGTGTAAATATCACTAACACAGCAATAACTATTTTTTTGGCGATAAATACCGCCTTCATTTTCTTGTAAATAAGTATCCCGATTCAAAACCTCTGCACTGCTGAGTTGAGTTTTGATGCAATCATTCCCTTCAACAGCAACTTGGGTGAGTTGGGGATCATTTGCCCGTGCGGGAAGCAATATATTCCAAGACTCCGCGACAGACTCAGAAACAAATTCCCCACTCCAGTCTGGCTTAAAGCGGTAAATCAGAACGCGATCGCATCCCACAGTTTGCCGTAATTCAGTAGTGGTGACATTAAAAATCGATTCAAGGTTGAGGGTTTGACGCATTCGCAGAATTACGCCGTTAATGGCCTTTTCTCTTTCTGCCATTTCTCTCATGGCAGTTTCTGCTGTGGTTCTTTCCCTAACTTCGACTTCTAAGGCGTTATTGGCAGTCACAAGTTCGACAGTGCGTTCCTGCACCCGGAATTCTAGTTCTTGATAAGCTTGGTGTTTCTCTTCTTCTGCCCATTTGCGTTGTAGTTCAGCAGAAGCCCGTGCTGCAAAAACCTTGAGAAGATCTTTGTTGCGATCGTTTGCTTGAAAGGGTTTGACATCAACGATACACAGGTTGCCAATTACATTTTGATTGATATCGACTAATGGAACGCCTAGGTAGCTTTCGGCATTTAACCTTTCAATCAGTGCATTACCGGGAAATATCTCCTGCAAGCCACTAGGATAGGCACACAGCATATTTTTTTGAACTACATTTTTACAAGGAGTGTTAATCAGTTCATATTCAAAATTTTCTGCTAGATGATCTACAGTCCATACGTTAATACTCCGCAGCTTTTGTAAGGAGTTGTCAACGGTTTCAAACACTATGGCGTAGGCAACATCCAGTGCTGTTGCTAAGTTTTCGACTAAAGCAGGAAAAAATTTATCTCCAGTCACAGAAGAAGTACCGGATACAATCATTTGCAGAGTTTCTTCCGTGCGTTGCCGTTCTGCTACTTGCTTTTGTAACTCTCTATTGATGGTTTCTAGCTGTTCTGGTGTTCGCAATGCCAAAAATTGTGGCAGGAGTTCCACCAGTTGTAAAGCTGTATAACAGGAAACTAAGGCAGTGAAGGCGCGTTCAATGGCAGAAATCCAGTAATAGGGATACCAAAGTGTCAAAATATCCAGGAGATGCCCCGTACCACAGAGGATAATAAATGCCCCAAATAAGACAAAGACTTTGGAAAAAGGCATATCACTCCGTTTGCTGACAAAGTAGATCAGCATTGCCGGAATAGAGAAATAAGCGATCGCAATTAGCGCGTCACTAACTACATATAAACCTACCAGGGGAGTTTGCCAGAGATAGCAATGCCCGTGGGGCATATAGGAACGGGAAAATAAAATATTTTGCAAGAATTCCAATATTGCTGACATAATTTAACCTTGCTGTCCTAAATCTATCAAATGATGACAACTAACAGAATTTAGGGAGAATAGGGTATGCAATTTTTTTTAGTAGTGAGAATATTTAATTTTTACCGATGGAAATTGTTACCTTATCAGAATCTAACTTAAAAAACCAGTACCGATGGAACTTTAAGCTGGTAATTTAACAATCGGAACAAGAATTTTATTTTTCAGAAAAGAAAGATTGATAAAATGACTTCTTAATCAGTTTAATCACAGTTATCTGTCTATTGCGTGTGACTTCCCATGACAATATCTCCGAACAATCTCAAAAACGCAGAAGAGGTGTTATCCTCAGTTTCCAAGGCTGGCAACTGTTGCAAGCGGCTGAATACTTGTCCGCAGCACGGGAAAATTCCGGTCATCCTTATACTTTAGAACAATTGAGCGAGCGCACCGGCATCAGCACCAAAACTTTAATTAAAGTTCGTCGGCGACAAAGCCCTATCGACAGTCCCACCCTAGCTTCCTATTTTAAAGCCTTTGAACTGTCTTTGAGAGAGGATGATTATGTCAGACAAGAGCCAGATCATGATACTGCAAAAGCAGTTCTCACTAGCTTGCTGCAAGCACCATTAAAAGGACAACTTTCCCTAGATTCACCCTTTTATATCTATCGTCCCCCAGCAGAAAAACTCTTTATTCGAGAAATCTTTCAACCAGGAGCTTTAATTCGCATTCGCGCACCTCGCCAATTTGGGAAAACATCACTAATTGCCCAAGGATTATCTCAAGCCAAAGAACATGGGTGTCGCACAGCTGTTGTTAGTCTACAACTGGCAGATAGCCAAGTTTTAGGCAATTTAAGTCATTTTCTCCAATGGCTTTGTTTAATGGTAAGCCGTAGTTTAGGCATACCCAACCGTTTAGAAGAATTATGGAATCCATTATTTGGCAGCAATTATAGCTGCACCGACTATTTTGAAACCCATTTATTACCTGCTGCGTCAAGTCCCCTACTTTTAGTGTTAGATGAAGTTAACGTTTTGTTTAACTACCCCGATATAGCTGCTGACTTTTTTGGAATGCTACGAGCTTGGTATGAACAAGCTAGACATAGTACAGGAAGTAGCGAATTATGGCAGAGATTACGGTTAGTAATTGTGTATTCAACCGAGGTCTTTTTACCATTAAACCTGCATCAATCACCCTTTAATGTGGGATTACTAATTGAATTACCAGCATTTACCCGACAGCAAGTGCAAGAATTAGCTATTCGTTATGCTGCTCCCACTCCAGAAATCTCTGGGATAGAATTAAATAAACTGCTTGGAGGAAATCCATATCTAACGCAGTTAGCCCTATTTCACCTAAATGAAAAAAACAAAAATATAGAGCAATTGCTAACAGATGTCACCACCCCTGATAGTATTTTCAATAGTCACTTACGGCAACAATTAGGTTATTTAGAAAAACATCCACATCTTCAAGAAGCAATTCCCAGTCTAATGAAGTACACACCAATTTATTCCCTGTTCCCTGTTAAGAGTTCCCTGTTCCCTAAAACTAGAAAACTTTGTACCTCACGAGCATGGAAACTGCTATAGTATGGGGCAATTTCTGTAAAGTTGGAAATGATTAATTTAAAAAACTACCCCCGCACATCCTTATAATGTTGTTCGGCATAACTACCTGTTAGCGTCATAAAATTTAAGCGAAGTTGAATTTTTAGATTGTATTCATGGGAAGAGTTTAAAAAATCGTAATTGTGTTGATATTCCCATTCACAACACCATTCACCAGATACCGACTCAAACTTAAACCCAGAACAATACAACGTTTTTCGTTCAGTTTCCGTTCTTTTTAAATCCTTACCACTGTAACAGTAAAGACAATCAGAATTAAGAGTCCAGTTACCAAAGTTACTGACCCATTCAGAGCAAGCTATCAGGGGAGCAGCACCTCGTTTCTGGATCTCTTTTATCCCTGTAGGGCAAGTGTTAGTAAAAATCGCTTCTTCCCGCTCAAAAACCAGTGATAAATCACGTTCTCTATATTGCCAAACGCCTTGTTTTTGAGCAGATTTATAGACCAATTTCAGGGTGGCAGTGTTGTCATCGTTAGGAACTAGAGGTAGCAAGCCAACTTCATAAATTTGCAACATTTTAATTCACTAGAAGTTGTTGAGTCAATGGAATGTTTGAGCGTGGGAATGAAATTTAATTTCAGAATAAATAAGCGTCATCTAAAATTTATTATCACACATTGAGCGTACAAGCAAGTATTAACTCTGGATATTAAACAAATTTTTTCAGATCACATTATTTGAGTGAACCAAAATTTTGATTGTTAGAGCTAAGATTTTGAGTCGGTTTTTGAGCCACATTACAGACACATCAACGCTGCACAAGACACAATAATATCCCACAACTTTACACAAGAATCCTCAAAAAGCCACAAAACAAAATAACGCACTTTTGACCATTTGCATTAAAATGACTTATTGAGAATAGACAGCCACACAACTCCACAATGCAACCACAGCACAGCCACAAACAAACACAATTTCTGTGCCAAGCGTTGTGTGAAGCTAATGCAAATTACCCGGCAGAATAATGAAAGTGTAACTTACTATACTTTTATTTTCTACCACCAAGTCGAGTTACCCTTTGAGAAAATTCCTGTAAATTAGAGTTAAAAACCAAATACTCTGGCTTAAATTGACCGTGATATCTATGTCGAGGATAGAGAAAATCAGTTAAATTAGCTAAAAAATCAGAATCTTTTGCCATTGCTGTTTATATCCGTTAGTAAAAAAGCTCTTTTTCCAAATAGGACTCTAGAGCATAATAACCAATTTAGTTGGTAACTATGCTCTAGTCTATTCTAGACAAAAGTAACTTACGATACAATATCTCGTTTTTTTGAGGACATATTTACCAATATAACTGGTAAATATTATGATAATCTTGGTATTGGTAAAAGTATACCGAGTGTCAATTCCATGAATAAAAATTACTCTCAGCCCTCTTTTCCAATCAAAAGAAGAAAGATACTAGCCTTAATTGCTACGGCATTTGCTACTCTGCTTCTTGCAATTGGCTTACCAACCGTCATTTCTCCCCCTGTCGTAGCACAATCAAATACCAACTTACTAATTTCTGCTGCTGCTAGTTTAAAAGAGGTACTCGAAGAAATTAAGCCTCTTTATCAACAAACTCAACCAAACGTCAATATTAGTTATAACTTTGGATCTTCTGGTGCATTGCAACAGCAAATTGAGCAAGGTGCGCCAGTGGATATCTTTATCTCTGCGGCTAAAAGACAAGTAGATGCTTTAGAACAAAAAGGATATTTGCTTGCCGGTACTCGTAATATCATTGCTAAAAACCGCCTAGTTTTGGTTGTACCTAAAAATGTTGTTAGTGTTTCTAGTTTTTACAACCTTAAAGATGAAAAAATCAAAAAAATTGCTATTGGTGAACCTCGAAGCGTACCCGCAGGACAATATGCACAACAAGTATTAGAAAAGTTAAATATTTGGAAAACAGTAAAACCAAAAATAGTTTACGCTAACAATGTGCGTCAAGTTCTAGCATCTGTAGAAAGTGGTAATGCTGATGCGGGTTTAGTTTATGTGACTGATGCCAAAATCTCCAATAAGGTAAAAGTTGTAGTTGCAGCCGATGAAAAATACCACTCGCCAATTATTTATCCATTAGCAGTTGTTAAACGCAGTAAAAATGTTGATACTGCTAAGGAATTTGCTCAATTTTTATCTGGTAATGAAGCAAGAGTTGTATTTCAAAAATACGGTTTTATTCTCCCTTAATTAGAGGATTTTCTAAATGCCTAGATTGGGAATAGGTTAAATAATTATCTGACCTATTACCCAATACCCAAGATAATTAATTATGATTCTGGTTCTACTGTTTCATGGTTAGTAACTTTTACCTGTTCTAATAAACGAGGCATCCAAGGTAAAGCTAGAAAAATTGCTGCTAAAACTAATAGAAATATAGAAAGTCCAAAAATTTGGTCGCGGGGAATTTCTAATACACCACGTAAAATTACCTCTCGTAAAGCTGAAACAATGGTAATTTCTACCGCTGCACCTACAGATATACTCCGCTCTTGTAGATAATCAACTAACAAGCGAAACAGTTCTACTAATATCAAAATGAACAAAATATCAGATGTTACTTGCCGTAAATCTAATGGATGTAGAAATGATAAAAACATATCTCCTAATCGGATGAGCATTACACAAAATAAACTCACGCAAAGGGAGATAACAATAATATCCTGAAAAAGTTCTAAATTACGGACAATTCTATCTCGTTTGAACCAACTATTTACTTCTATAAATATCCGCTTTGGCATGGTATTTCCAGAAAATCTAGGTTTCTATATTTCTATGATAATCAAGGATAAATAGAAAATTAATAAATAAAAATGTTATGTGTGAGCAGAATATAAATGGAAGTTAGAAACCATGCCTATACAAACCAACTCTGCGGAGGCAGACTAAAAACTATTAATTTAAATTGAACCCGAAATTGAACCCGAAATTGAACTCGCGCAGGCGGCCTTACCGGAGGTAAACCACTTCCTTATAATCGCAATCTCATATTCAGTAATAAATTATTTGAACCATCTTCTGTCAGCAGATATTTCACTAACTCCAATTTCCCAAGACGCGCCTTTATCAACAGGAGGAAATATACGGATAATTGCCATTTGGGAAAATTGCTTTAACTTCTTAGCAACATCAGGAATAGCATTGACAATATGCCAATACATTTCTCTATCAGGGCAAACAATAATTAAAATTAAACCACGGGAGTTAGTCTTGATACACCATTGACATTTTGATAATAAAACTTGAATAATGCGACCACAATTGACATAAAAATGTTTGCCAATAACTTCCTCTAAATTTCTTATTAGCATCTCATCAAGATATGTCACCTGAGAAGGTGGTAAATCATCTGGAGAAAGAGAATGTTTATTCATGGCTGAAGAAATTAATGTTGCACTATAAATTCACTGACGGGAAGACAAATAACACTATTAACCGAAATGCAGAAGATAAAAGGGAATGGGAAACGAGTGAGAAATTTTCCATCCCCTAACAACCAACCAATACAAAGAGGAAACCAGAGACTAAAGTATATAGAGTTATTTATGCATCAGGTACAGAAGGGAGATAATGGTAGGGAAAGTGGACTGGAATAAGTCCACTCTTAACAAAAGCATGAAAGCAAGCGCCTTACTTCTTGTTCTTGCTCCCAGAAATAATTTCTACATCACCTTTTTTCAGTGCTTCTAGTGCTTCTCCTTCAGCGTCTTCTTGCTTTTTGGTAGCATCTGCTTGAGTATTAGCAGCACTTATCAGTTTGGCTGCATTTTCTTCACTTTCGAGAATACCAAATTCAATCAACAAATCTTCTAACTCGTCCATTTCAATAGGTGTAGGAACAGCAAGATTTGTGTTGTTAATAATCTTGTCGGCTAATGTCCGGTATTCATTAGCTTGGTTGCTATCAGGTGCGTACTCGTTAACAGTCATCCGACGCAATTCTGCGTGTTGCACGATGTTGTCACGAGGCACAAAGTGAATCATTTGGGTACTCAATCTGGCTGCAAGTGTGCTAATCAGTTCGTCTTCCCGGTCAGTTTTACGACTATTACAAATCAAGCCACCTAAGCGCACACCGCCAGTATGAGCATATTTGAGAACACCGCGAGCAATGTTATTAGCTGCAAACATCGCCATCATTTCCCCAGAGGTAACAATGTAGATTTCTTGGGCTTTCCCCTCCCGAATTGGCATGGCGAAACCACCACACACAACGTCGCCTAATACGTCGTAAGATACGAAATCTACATCTTGGTAAGCACCGTTTTCTTCCAAGAAGTTGATAGCGGTAATGATACCTCGACCTGCACAACCTACACCAGGTTCAGGACCACCAGATTCGACGCATCTGATCCCCCGAAAGCCTGTGATTACGACTTCTTCTAGTTCCAAATCTTCCACTGCACCCCGTTCCGCAGCTAAGTGTAGGACGGTTGTTTGGGCTTTACAGTGGAGAATCAAACGGGTAGAGTCTGCTTTGGGATCACATCCGACAATCAAGATGCGTTGACCAACTTCAGCCATAGCAGCCAAAGTATTTTGGGAGGTGGTAGATTTACCGATACCGCCTTTACCGTAAAAAGCTATTTGTCTAATTTTTGGGTCGGACATAATATCTCCTATTTGGTGAATTAGTGATCATGAAAAGTTCACACTGTATGGTTACAGATGCGATTCCTTCGGAGCGCTTCGCTATCGCTTGCAGAACTTCGCAGGAGGTGCGCGTTCCACCGCAAACAGGGTAAAAATCCTGAACATATTTACAGTTTTGGTAAGTTTTTGTTGGTTATTAGTCAGTGTCTTTCATCTGTACTAATGACTAATAAGTAAAGTAAAGGCAGGTTAAATTGTATTGATGTGATGTGGATTAACCCACCCCTACGAAAATGGCTACATAACGATGCTGAATCTCAAATATTCCATCTCTCCGACTCTTACTCTCTGTGCCTGGAGCGCCTGGAGCGTGAGACAAAATCATACTTTCACACAGCAACGCCGAAAATTTAAACAGTTGCGACGACTTCCCCAATTTTACTGATATCATAGCCGCCGAGAATTTCTAATTGGGAGTGAACTAACCGATGTCCCAAGGTACTGAGTAATTGCTGTACTGGTGTTTCTTCCAGATATTCTTTGAGAATTACTAAGTCGTATCTTGATTGACGTAGGGGGATAAATCCTAACCCAAAAGCTGCCGCTACAGATGCCGTACTGATACCTGCATCAGCAAATCCAGAAGCGATCGCTTGAGCAACATCTTGGTGACTGGTTATAATCCGATCAAAGCCTTGAAGTTCATGGAATGGAACTTGTTCCTTTTCTAAAGTTTGTTCTAAAAGCAGCCGACTACCAGAACCTACTTCTCGGTTAACAATGGTTGCTCCCATTGCTAATAAATCGCTTAAAGTGCTGATTCCCTTGGGATTCCCCGATTGCACCATCAGTCCCTCTTCCCAAACTCCCAGAGTAATCAGAACAGCTTCTCTTCCAGCCAAAGCATCCCGGACAAACGGAGTATTATACTCTCCCGTTTTTGGATCATATAGGTGCATTCCAGCAATGTGAGCTTCACCTCTGCATAGACTGTGCAATGCAGCCATACTATTAGCGAAGTTATATTGTACTCGCAGTTGGGGATGCCAGCGTTCGGTAGCCCTAGCCCACAGAGAAATCACAGGGGAACATCCAGCGATAACGACGGTATTATAAAGAAAGTCCATATTATCGTCGAGAAGTCGAACACGTAGCTTATCTGTGTTACTCTCTCTGTGAGCCTCTCCATCAGCCGGAATCATATCTTGGCGAAAGGCATCTTTACCGATCAAAGGATAAGCTATCCATTGACCTCCTACCCGCGCTAGACTAACTCTTAGTTGTTGTACATCGGCAACAGGTTTGGCAAGAACGGCTTCAATTTCCGGTAAATCTCGCTCTAGCCAGAATAGATGCTCAACTTGACAGCCCAATGCTTTAGCCAGACGCAGTGTAATCTCAACTGAGGGAGCATATTGTCCCGACTCTACACCACTAATAGTTTGACGAGTTACACCCGCTATGTTTGCCAAGTCTTGTTGACTCATGGCTAAACGGGTTCTGATTGACTTCAAGTTATTACGGAGGCTACTATCCTGCTTCATTGGCTTTATCTCTTGGTTTCTCAAAGCCATAGCGGATTTAACTAAAATCGGCCAAGGCAAAAGCACGGTTAATATATATCATTTTTACTTGGATGATTTTTGTGCTTTCGCTCTCTTGATTCCCCATACACAAAGAATATCACAACATTTTGCTAATTTGCTTGCGAATCGCAAAATATTTTGCAAAAAAGTAAATTTTCATTAGTTGGTAATAGCTGTAATTCTTTTAAATAAAAGCTTTTCAGGATTTTAAATAGGCTGAAAATTCATATGCCTACCAATTAATTTGGTAAATAGTAGTAAAAAATACAGTTTTCTCCAGAAAATTCGGTTTTGATGATTTCTATAACGCACCGTTAACAATGAAGAGTTTTCAGGTGCAAGTGAAAAGATTTTCAACAATTAATGGTTAGCGGAACTGCAAAAGTTCTTTATCCTGGTTGCACTATTATGCACCAGTAATGGAGAGAATTATGATTACTGAAGAAAAATTAGCGGCTAACTTCAACACCATTATCGAAGAAATGCACCCGCGAGTATGGGAATTACTACAGCATTGTTATGTGAAAGTAATAACTCCTTGCTTTATGCGTTCTTGTGTTTCCCCGGTGCAGTATATTGGGATTTACTGTCCTCATGAAATTTTTGCATCTCTAGTAGTTGAAAAAAATTTACTCAGAGAAGTCGCCAAATATTTAGGACTAGCCGAAGTTGTTTGTTTAAATGCTACCAAACTACTGCGTGATCCCTTATCAAGGCTGAAAACAGATTATCCTCATTTGTGGTTAGAACTTATTTGGATTACCACAGAAGCACAAGAACATAGTTCTTAAATCTATTGGCAATAACCACAAAACTTAATATAGTTTTGTATCTTAATTGCTAAAGAAAATATGTGGAAAATTGATGGAAAGGACATACGAATTATATAAACATTCGTATAGGAGTGAACGGTTGTTACTTTGGAATATCTTAACATCTGACGTAACTCACTAATTGATTATAGAGGTATGCACTTGAATGAGTTACATCATAGTCCCCTCCTCGCTTGCGGGGAGGGGGTTGGGGGTGGGGTTCTTCTATCTCATCTCATTCAACAAAAGAACCGCTATATGCTGAATTATTTAGATTACGTCAGTCTATTGTTCTTTTGAAAAAGGACTAAATCCTATGACTAAACCATATCTATCTCCAGATGATTTGCCTTCTTATAAAACCACACAAATCAGTGAATTATTGCTCAGTCAACTGGAAGAAGTAACTAAAAAGCGATTTTTCCTAGCTTGTAATAGTGTGGTACGTATTTTATTATCTGGTTGCCATTGGTATTTCAAAGTCAATAGCGGTATTTTGATGTTAATCATGGTTTGTCATAATATTGAAAGTTACCAGAATATCATGACTACCGTTCCTTACTTAGTCGAAACGTTAAAACGGTTTGCTAATCAAGCCAAAATTAGTATTAGTTCACCAGTTAATAACGGTATACCTTGGATAATGATCATAGATGAGACATTATCAGAAGATGACTTGCCTAGTACATGAAAAGAGATTAACTAAATACTCAGATTCACAATAGTATTCTCTCTATGTACTTGTTTACGGCAGTTTTCATGTATTTAGACCACGTATTTACAGAATGTTGTGTGGTTCATTTACCTGAAAATTGCTGTAAGTCATGAATAATTCCGCCTTAAGTTACCAGAACTTATACATTGACAAAAAACTTGATCACGGTTTTATGAATTCATGGATGTGCTGGAAACCACAGGTAATCATGAGATAACCTGTAAATCTGCTGTCAGTGATGTTATAATTCTGTTTGTGTTTGAATAAACCAAAATTTATGGTAATTGATATTTTGGGTTTCTGAATACAGCTTTAGCGGCTAAGAGAAATATTTTCAAGTAGAGTAGCGTAAATAATTAAAGGTTTGTAGTCAGGGCTTCGTCCAGACTTTAAAGTCTCAAGTTTTCACTACAAAACAATTTAAAAATAATTACCTTACTTAATATAGTTTGATTTCTTTTCGCCTACTTAACTTAGATCCAAAAATCAGTTTATAAACAGGTACAAACGAGTTGATAAAATGAAACATCAAAAACAGCAAAAATTTGAGCAATTAGTAACAACAACTTTATTGATAATAGCAGGAATATTCACCTCTACAAATTCAAGAGTATTAGCACAACTAAAACCAGATAATACATTAGGTTCAGAAAATTCAGTAGTTAACAAAATTAACGAATTCAAAGACCTGATTAATGGTGGGGCTGCTAGAGGTACAAATTTATTTCACAGCTTTGAAAAATTCAATGTTGGTGAAAATAGAAGTGTGTATTTTGCCAATCCTGTAAATATTAAAAATATATTAACTCGTGTCACTGGTGGTAATGCGTCTAATATTTTCGGGAAGTTGGGAGTAGAGGGAACAGCAAATTTATTTTTAATTAATCCCAATGGGATAGTTTTTGGAAATCATGCCAGTTTAGATATTCGTGGTTCTTTTACTGCCACAACTGCTGATAGCATTAAATTAGGAGAAAATGGATTATTTAGCGCCACAGCACCAGCCACAAGTAATTTATTGACAGTCCAACCAGGTGCATTATTTATGAATGCGTTAAGAAATCAACAAGCCACTATTAATAATCAAGGTAATTTAACTGTTGCTAATGGGAAGAAATTGACTTTATTTGGTGCAAATGTCACCAACACAGGCACATTAACAGCAGCAGGAACAATTCAATTAACGGGTGCAGAAAATCTGAAAGTCAGGGGAAATATAGATACAAGTACATTATTACTTAAGACTAAAAATTTTACTATTGCAGAAAACAATCATGCAACAATTGATAAAACTACATTAGCAGGATTATCTGGAAATACAAATTTGATATTTCAGGCAATAAATGATATTACAATTAATCCTTTAAATAGTAATAGTTTAGAACTAGCTAATGGTAGCGGTATAATCAAATTTATTGCTGATGCTGATGGGAATGGTATCGGTAATTTTCAGATGGATATTGCTGATACTATTAAAACTCCTGGACGGAGTGTTGAGATTAAAGGTGTTAATTTAACTGTTGGTGATATTGATACTAGAGCCAAATTCGGTGGAGGAAATATAACTCTGACTGCACAGGGTGATATCACAACACAAAACCTATACTCCTCCTTATCTTTATCTCCAAGCACAGAAGGAGATGGCGGCAATATTACTCTCACTGCAAAGGGTGATATCACAACACAAAACCTAAACTCCTTCTCATTTTCAGGAGATGGCGGCAATATCACTTTCACTGCAAAGGGTGATATCACAACACAAAACCTAAACTCCTTCTCATTGTCAGGTTTAGGCACAGCAGGAAATGGTGGTAATATTACTTTCACTGCACAAGGTGATATCTCTACACAATCCCTTGACTCCTACTCATGGTCAGGTTCAGGCACAGCAAGAACTGGTGGTAATATTACTTTCACTGCACAAGGTGATATCACCGCACAAGACTTAAACTCCTCCTCATTTTCAAGTTTAGGCATCGCAGGAAATGGTGGTAATATTACTCTGTCTGCCACTGGTGGCATCACTACACAAGACCTCAACTCCTCCTCATTGTCACGTTTTAAAATCGCAGGAAATGGTGGAGGCATTACTCTCACCACCAATGAGGGTAATATCTCTACACAAAACCTATACTCCTTCTCATATTCAGGATTAGGCATCGCAGGAAATGGCGGGGGTATTACTCTGTCTGCTGGTGGAAATATTGGCAGAATCAGAGATAATGAAGATAGCCAGGAAGTCCCTGTTTTTTCTTCCTTTTCTGTTTCCAAAAACGGAAATTCTGCACAGGGTGGTAACGTTACATTAGCAGCTAAAAATCACATTACAAATTTAGAAATTTTAACTCTGTCCTCTTCCTCAAAATCTGGAGATGTTCAAGTTAAAGGTTTTGGCGATTTATCAGTGACAAATACTGGCATCATCACCAGTAAACAGGTGACCATTCACATTCCAATTTTTGGAGAAATTATCCTGAACGTTGATGGAGTTGGTCAATCAGGAAATGTAAATATTACCAGTACAGGTAATCTCACTTTCAAAGATAGTCGCATAGATAGCGACACTAACGGCAGTGATTCCGCAGGAAACGTAACTATCACCAGTCCTGGTACTGTCACCTTCAATAATAGTAAGATTGCCAGTAATACCAGCAGTGCAGGAAATGCTGGCAATATTCAAATTAATGCCAACAACTTAACCCTGACAAATGCTTCCGAAATCTCAGCTTCCACCACAGGAGACGGAAAAGCCGGAGACATCACCTTTAATACAGCCACCTTAACAGTAGCCAATGGCGGGAAAATCTTCGCCACAACTACAGGCAACGGTGATGGGGGTGCGATCGCTGTCAATGCACCCAATAGAGTTAACCTGGGTATCGGTGTCCAAGACTTTTCCCCTATTCTCTCCGTTGAAACCAGTGGTGCAGGAAAAGCCGGCGATATCATCATCAATACTCCTCACCTCACCGTATCCGATACCGCCCGCATTACCGCCACTGCAACTGCCACTGCGACAAACACCCAAGGCGGTGGTAGCATCACCTTAAATGCCTCTAAAATCAACCTAGCGGGCATTGTTGGCGTTTTTGCCGAAACCCAAGGACAAGCACCCGCAGGCACGTTAAAACTTAATCCTTATAACAACCAACCCGATTTAGATATTACCCTCTTCCCTAATTCCACTATTTCCGCTTCTACGATTGCTAGTGGTAACGGTGGTGACTTAATCATCACAGCACCGGAAAATATTAACATTACAGGAAAAGGAAAATTAGCAGTTGAAAGTAGAGGTAGCGGTGATGCTGGCAATATTCAAATTACCTCCCAAAATTTAAAGATTACCGATGGTGTGCAAATATCAGCTTCTACATCTGGTAGTGGTCAAGGCGGTAATATCAATATCAATACTAATAACTTGACTGCGAATACTGGAGGACAACTTCTTACTGCTACTTCTGGTAATGCTAAAGCTGGAAATATTAACCTTAAAGTAAAAGACAATATCACCTTAGATGGTAGCGAAACTGGACTATTTGCCAATACAGAAACAGGTTCAACTGATGATAGTGGGAGTATTGAAATCGACTCCCAAACCTTAATCATTAAAAACGGTGCAAGGATAGCAGTAAATAGTCAAGGAAGCGGTAAAGGTGGGAATATATCTGTAAAGGCTGGGTTACTAAGTTTGGATAATAAAGCCTTTATCAGTGCCGAAACTGCCAGTAACCAAGGGGGAGAAATAAATCTCAATATTCAAGATTTATTATTAATGCGAAATAACAGCCGCATCACAGCAACTGCTGGTACAGATGGTGCTGGAGGAGATGGAGGAAATATCAATATTAATACACCTTTTATTGTAGCATTTCCCCAAGAAAATAGCGATATTACTGCTAATGCTTATGAAGGAAATGGCGGAGAAATTAACATTACGACTAATGCCATTTTTGGATTAAAAGATCAACCACAAATAACCATAAGAAGTGATATTACGGCATCTTCTGAATTTGGATTAGCTGGAAATGTGCAGATCAATACGCCCGATGTAGATCCCACTTCTGGTTTAACAGAATTACCTGGTAATTTAGTCGATGCAGAATCATTATTAGGTAAAGATATTTGTTCCAAAGAACAACTTGCTAAAAACAGTTCTTTTACAATTACGGGAAAGGGTGGTTTACCTGCTGATTCTGATGAATACATTAGCAATTCACCAGGAATAGTAGAATGGGTTACTCGTTCAGGTAAGCAGGAAACAACACCTGTGGTGATGAGACAAAGAGAAGTAAATAAGAAGGAAAAAAATATTAACAATCGAGTAATTCAGCAAGCACAAGGATGGATAATTTCTACTGATGGTCGAGTTATTCTGACAGCAGATGTTCCAAAAGTTACGCCGCAAAGTTCAAGTATAACTCATCCTAATTGTCATATTTAGGAATTGCTGAAAACTCTATTTACTACTTAACCCTTACGCAAAGAATGTTGAATTTTGGATTGTTAAGCATCCATCTCCGCTAATTCTAACCAGCGTTCTGTCGCTACATCAATCGCTTTTTTGAGTGTTTCCACCTGTTCATAAAGCTTTTGGACTTGGGTATAATTGCCAGGAGAAACAGTTACTAGTGCTTTTTCTGCGGCTGCTTTTTCATCTTCCAATTTAGAAATTTTACCTTCTAACTGTTCAAATTCTTTTATTTCCCAATTAGATAATCTTCGGCGCTTTTTAGTTTCTGGTTCTGGAGATATAGGTGTTTGTTCAGTAGTATTTTTGGGCTTTTCTGTAGTATTAGCTATTTCTTGTTGTGCTGCTTCTTCAGCTTTTTTATAATCTAAATAAACTGAATAGTTACCGGGATATTGCTTTAAATTTCCACCGTCTTCCAGAGAAAATACAGTGTCTATCGTGCGGTCTAAAAAGTAACGATCATGGGAAACAACAATTACACATCCAGAAAAATCTTCTAAATATTCTTCTAATACAGCTAATGTTTGCACATCTAAATCATTAGTTGGTTCATCTAAAATCAAGACATTAGGCGCACTAATCAGTAAGCGTAACAGAAATAACCGCCGTTTTTCCCCCCCAGAAAGTTTATTTATTGGCGCATATTGCTGACTTCCAGGAAACAAAAACCGCTCTAACATTTGGGAAGCAGTAATTTTCGTACCGTCAGCTATTTGAATAAATTCGCCTTCTTCTTTGATGTAATCAATTACCCGTTGATTTTCGTTTATCTCTGTGAGTAATTCTTCAGAATGTTGGTCAAAATAACCAATGTGAATTGTACTACCAATTTCCACAGTTCCAGAATCAGGCTGAATCTGTCCGGTGATAATATTCATTAAAGTAGATTTACCCGCACCATTAGCACCAATAATCCCAATACGGTCTTCGGGGCTAAATTCGTAGGTAAAATTCTTAATCAAAATTCGGTCATCGTAAGCTTTACTAATGTTATTGAGTTCAATAACTTTTTTACCAATACGACGACTAACTGTAGAAATATCGACCTTACCCTGAGCTTGTTTAAACTCGGTATCACGCAATGCATGAGCGCGATCAATTCTGGCTTTTTGTTTTGTACTTCTCGCTTTTGGCCCGCGTTTGAGCCATTCTAATTCGCGCCGTAATACACCTTGATGTTTCCGTTGACTACTAAGAGCAGATTCTTCAGCTAAAGCTTTCTTTTCGAGATAATAGGAATAGTTACCTGTATAAGTGTAAATATCACCTCTATCAATTTCGATGATTCTATTAGTAACTCTATCTAGAAAATAACGGTCGTGGGTAATTAAGAAAAGCGCACCACGATAGCGACTTAAATAAGTTTGTAACCATTCTACCGACAGTGCATCAAGATGGTTTGTTGGTTCATCCATCAGCAATACATCTGGTTCTGCTAATAATGCTGTTGCTAGTGCAATCCGCTTGCGATAGCCTCCAGATAAAGTACCAACCTTGACATCAAAGTCAGCAATTCCTAATTTAGTGAGAATGATTTTGGCATTGGTTTCCAGTTCCCATGCACCAGTTTCGTCCATTTTTTGCATTACCGCAGAAAGACGAGACATGAGTAGACTATCTTCGGGATAATGAGCTAATTTATCGGAAAGTTCTTCATACTCCCGTACCAAAGCCATATGTTCACCACTGTCAGCAAATATTTGCTCTAAAACTGTGCGGTTTTCATCTACATCTGGTTGTTGGGGTAAGTAGATAATTTTAGAACCAGAGTTAACTAAAATTTGACCGCTATCAATTGATTCTAGCCCAGCGATCATTTTTAATAATGTTGATTTACCAGAACCGTTAGTACCAATTAATCCCACTTTATCGGTGATATCAAGGCTAAAACTGGCATCTTTTAAGATTTCTTTAATTCCAAAATCTTTCTGAACTGACTGTAATGTAATAATGCTCATAAAATTTGAGTTTTTAGTAATTAGTTGTTAGTTATTTTGTGGGCATTGCCCACTATATGAAGCAGTAGATTTGTGATCAATGCTATACAAATAAATCAAGGGGTAAATGTCCATACATTTCGTTGATTCCTGCTTCTTCATAAGATTGACAAGAAACTAATACTCCCCGATGATGCCCAAAATAAGAATCGAGATAACACAGTCCATTTTTACCATTCAATTTGATATAAACTGGTCCATCAGGTGTTTGTAAATTGCTGGGCGCTTCATAGTGAAAAGCATGAGAATAGGTTTTCATAGCCAAAATTCCTTCCTCTGCTGTATCAGCACAAATTCCTAAAATTTGGTAATCTGAAAGGCTGGCCATGAAAATTAATGCCTGACGAGTTAAAACTTTTTCGGAGGGTTTAAGAACAGGCGCAATATCTAAACAGTTAAACTTGTTGAGGATTTTTTTGGCTTCTTCCACGGTGAGGTTATGATTTTTAGGATTAGGCATATATTTCGTCTCAGAAGTGTTGCTGTGGTTGTGAAGATGGGATTTGCCCACCTTACTAGTATTTCTGACTGAAATCAAGATTGATTTGATAACTTTCCTAAGTTGAAAATGAATGGAATGCTACCTTGGGAACCTTCACCCATAACTAGTACATTTGGCATTTGTGCGCCCCCACTTTTCCAAGCTTCAATTGCTTCTTTTTGCAAAACCAATTGTCCTCCTTGGGCTTTGAGAGTTTCGGCTAAGAGTCTTTGGGCTTCGGCTCTACCTTTGGCGCGATTAATATCAGCCTGGGCTTCTTGTTCAGCTTCTCGTGCTATATAGACGGCTCTTTGCGCTCGCTGTTCCGCAATTTGTTTTTCTTCAACTGCTCTGGCAAATTCTGGGGAGAAAGCCAAATCTACTACACTTGTATCTAAGACAATTATTCCATATTTTTCTAAGCGATTGCCTAAGGCAGTATCAAAATCTTCTTTTAGTTCACTTCTTTTGGTAATTGCTTCTTCTACTGTTCTTCTAGCTGCTGCGATTTTAAATGCCTCTTGTGTTTGGGGGGCAATAATTTTGGAGACGATATTTTCTAAAGTACCTTGTTTCCTTCTCACCTGAACTACTTGGCTAGGATCAAGCCGAAAGTTAATAGCAAATCTTGCTGATAAATTTTGTAGGTCTTTGGTAGAACTTTCCGCTGGAACTTCAAATTTTTGTACCGTCAAATCATACACATCTATCACGGAAATAAATGGTGGTTTTATATGAATACCTTCTAACAATGCCCCATCTGTAGCTTTACCCAAAATGCTGATTACTCCCGCTTGTCCTGGGTTAATAATCACAAAAGAATTAAGTCCGAAAAGTACTAATGTTGCTAATACAATTCCGAAAACGGTAGTTTGCCAATTCCCTAGTTGTTTAGTGTTCAAATTTCTATCTCCTAGTTAGTATTGAGTGCTGATTTTTGAGTAAAGTAACACATTTAGCTCAAATACCTGCACAGTCTGCGGCGTTGAACTGAGTTTTTATAGGACACACTCTAAAGTTATTGTACTTAACTGAGTACTCAAGACTGATAAAATTGATTGTGTGGTAATATTTAGCTACAAGCATTTGTAAACGGCTGTGGGTATAGGATTTAAATCTAACTCGGAATCAAGAAGGCGTAGACATTCTGTACATCCACTCCAACGCCTGTTTGACTATGGAGATAGGTATCATCGGCAGATTTGGCTGGCAATTGCTGCTTCTATCCTGAATAAAATTTTTGACTTAGCACCACCAGCATTAATCGGTATTGCGGTGGATGTGGTCGTTAAGCAGCAGGATTCTTTTATTGCTCAGTTGGGTGTCAAATATATTTCTGGGCAATTTTTGATTTTGTCTATCCTGACTGCCATTACTTGGATATTAGAATCATTTTTTGAGTATCTCTACAAATTGTTGTGGCGAAATTTGGGGCAAAATATTCAACATAATTTGCGACTCGATGCATATAAACACCTACAAGAATTGGAATTAGCTTATTTTGAAGAACGTAGTACTGGCGGTTTAATGTCCATCCTCAGTGATGATGTTAACCAACTAGAGCGTTTTTTAGATGTGGGTGCAAACGATATTATTCAAGTAGTTACAACTATTGTCATCATTAGCAGTGCATTTTTTATTTTAGCTTCTAGTGTGGCATGGATGGCAATGTTGCCTATGCCTTTTATTTTGGGTGGTTCGGTAGCTTTTCAGAAATTACTAGCACCTCGCTACGCTGAAGTACGGGAAAAAGTTGGTTTGCTGAATGGTAGGTTATCACATAATCTCAGCGGGATTACTACTATTAAAAGTTTTACGGCTGAAGATTATGAAGCCAAACGCTTAGAATTTGAAAGTGATGCTTATCGCCAAAGTAACTCTAAGGCAATTTCTCTGTCTGCGGCTTTTATTCCTTTAATTCGGATCTTCATTTTAACAGCTTTCACGGTGTTGTTAGTATTCGGGGGAATGGAAGCAGTAGAGGGAAGATTAGCTGTAGGTGCTTACAGTTCATTAGTATTTTTAGTTCTGCGTTTACTTTGGCCTTTGACTAGATTAGGAGATACCTTTGATTTATACCAAAGAGTAATGGCTTCTACTAATCGGGTAATGAATTTGTTAGATACTCCCATTGAAATTCATACAGGAAATATCAATTTACCGATAGATTTGGTAAGCGGTGCGGTGGAATTTCAAAATGTGACTTTTGCTTATAAAGATAGATCCCCAGTAATTAAAAGCCTCTCTTTGGAAATACCTGCTGGAAATACAATTGCCATTGTTGGTTCTACGGGTTCAGGAAAAAGCACTTTAGTTAAACTTTTATTACGGTTGTATGAAGTTCAAAACGGCAAAATAACTGTAGATGGCATTAATTTACAAAGTTTAAATTTACGTGATTTACGTCGTTGTATTGGTTTGGTAAGTCAGGATGTGTTTTTATTTCATGGTACGGTAGCTGAAAATATTGCTTATGGGACTTTTAATGCCAACAATGAAGATATCATGATGGCAGCGAAAGTGGCAGAAGCAGATGATTTTATTATGCGTTTGCCCCAAGGTTATGAGACAATTGTGGGGGAGAGAGGGCAAAAGTTATCTGGTGGACAAAGACAACGGATTGCCATAGCACGCGCAGTGTTAAAAGATCCACCAATTTTAATCTTAGACGAAGCGACCTCAGCAGTGGATAATGAGACAGAAGCCGCTATCCAGCGTTCTCTAGAACGGATTACCGTCAATCGGACGACAATTGCGTTCACGTAGTGTACCGTAGGTAATCGCTCATCGTCTTTCTACTATCCGCAATGCTGATTGCATTTATGTCATGGAACACGGACAATTAGTAGAGTCAGGAACCCATGAACAACTGTTAGAGAAAGATGGCATTTATACAAGTCTCTGGCGCGTCCAGTCAGGTTTAAAATAAAAGTCTTAAATTACGAATTACGAATTACCTATGATGTTTGGTAGTACTCAACCGGAAACAGAAGATAACAAATGGCGGCGACAATTGGATAGATTTGTCAAAGCAAATCAGCAAGAATTGGCTGCATTATTTTGGGGATTGAGGTTAGAACATGGTGATAGTCAAGGTACTATTGGTATTGATTTATTACCAAAGCCACATTTTGTTTATTGTCCCCAAGCTGAGATAGAAAAACTAAATGATCGAGTTGAAAATCGGTTACAAGAACTTCTAGGAATTATTGATAATAATAAACCAGAAACGGAAGTTGTCATGATTGGTATTGGTAAGGGGGAGGTTAAATTAATTCAATTTGCACCTGAACCCAAACCGCAAGTTTGTTTTGAACAAGTTGGTAAGGATGTGGATGGGTTATTAGAATTGTTGGAGGAGAGGATGATTAAGGAGATTGTTTTTTAACGCAGAGGTACGCTAAGGTAAGCGCGGAGGTACGCTGAGGATTTATTGGAGAGACGTTATATCCAACGTCTCCACATTTTTAAACTGCTACATCTGTATGAGAATTCTTAATTTGATGATTTGCAATCATTTTCATTCCCCCAGGTGCAGCTAAAGTTAAACCCCGACGTACAGGATTAACAGGATGCTTATTTAATAGCGAAAGTTGAAAATGTGAAAGAATAGTTGCTAATACTATTTTCATTTCATATTGAGCAAATGCTAAACCAATGCAACGACGATTTCCCCCACCAAAAGGTAAGTATTCATAAGGTGAAAATTGTCTTTCTAAAAAGCGTTCTGGTTTAAATTGTTTGGGTTGGGGATAAACTGATTCTCGATGATGTGCAAGGTAAATATTGGGGATTATAAATGTTCCTTCTGGTAATTTATAACCCATAATCTCAATCGGAGTTTTGACAACTCGCAGGAAACCTGCCATCACAATAGGGTAAATTCGCAGTGTTTCTTGACAAACTGCTGTTAAATAGGGAAGTTTAGCGATTTGGCTGAGTTCTGGATTGACTCCCAAAGAGTTTATTTCCTGTAGTAATCTTTCTCGCACTTGTGGTAATCTATCCAACCAGTAAAATGCCCAGGTTAACGCGGAAGCGGTGGTTTCATGTCCCGCTACTAAAACAGTCATTAACTCATCGTGTAATTCTTGATCTGACATTCCTTGACCTTCTTGGTCACGAGCCGCCATCATTAAACTGAGGATATCTTGACGGTTTTGATCTGGTTCTGCTCGACGTTGCTGAATTAAAGTATAAATTAGTTCGTCAATATGTTTTTGTTGGCGCACAATCCAACCCCAAGGACTCCAAGCACCAAGGTCTTTTTGCATGAACCGAAAAAAGAAGGCGCTGGACATAATCGGTGATGTCATGAAGTCTAACAGGGAACAGAGCGATCGCCTCAATTCTTCAAACATCTCTCCTTCATCTAAGCCAAATATTACCCGTAATATTACCCGCAAGGTGATTTCTTGCATGGATTCTCGGATATTGAAAGGCTTACCCATCTGCCAGTTATCACATACTTGTCGGGTAATTTCCTGGATATCTTGACCATAAGCCCGCATTCGTTCACCATGAAAGGGAGGAGCTAATAATTGCCGTTGACGTTGGTGGGGTTCTCCATCCATTAACAACAAAGAGCGATCGCCCAACAAAAATCTTAAACCCCTATTCCATCTCCCCACCTCAAAATGACTAGGATCAGCAGTAAAAATCTGCTCTAATGCTTCTGGTTCGCTGAAGTATACCAAATAGCTATCCCCAGAACCTGATAGTGTAAAGCTATCACCATAGATTTTGGCAAAATTTTCCACATACTCCACTGGCTGCATGACAAACTTCATTCTTCTGAGCCAAAGCGGCATTTTAACTAGCTGTGGTAAGCTGTTGGTTACTGTCATAGTTATTTGCTCGCATTCACATCTTCTAAATTTTAACAGGGGCAATTTTTTGAGATTGTAAGTCCCCAAAAAGCGGTACATTTGTGTAATAACAACTTGAAATAGTTAGTAATTTTAATCCCAAATCTAAAAACCCAAATTGATATCAGGTTGGTTCGGAAGTAAACAGTGCCAAAAATCATCGCTATCCTTAATGGTAAAGGAGGAGTCGGTAAAACGACTACCGCAGTCAACTTAGCTGCTAACTTTGCCCAAGATAAAAAAGTCCTTCTGATTGATGCAGATGTTCAAGGTTCTGCTAGTTGGTGGTTTCGACGCAATCAGCAGGGAATGGGATTTGATTTGGCTCAAGATACAAATCCACAACTTTTAGGTGAATTACCAAAGATTACAAGCTACGATTTAGTAATAGTAGATACGCCTCCAGCATTGCGTTCTGAAGCTTTAGCGGCGGTAGTAGGGATTGCAGATTATCTGGTTTTACCCACACCCCCAGCAGCAATGGATTTAGCTGTCCTGATTGAGACAGTTAGACAAGCCGTTATCCCTATGGGTACTCCCCATCGGGTACTGTTAACTAAAGTCGATACGCGTAGTTCAGGAGAAGCACTAGAAGCACAAAAAACTCTTTTACAACTAGGTATTCCAGTTTTTAATACTTTTATTCGTACCTATAAAGCTCATGAAAGAGCCACCCTTGAGGGTGTAGCAATTACTCAATGGCGAGGAAAAAACGCACGGGAAGCAGAATCTGATTACCGTCGTGTGGCTGATGAATTAATACATGATTGGAGAAAATAATGGCTAAGAAAAATCTTTCTGATTTACTACAAGAAGAAGCACAAAAATTTACACCCCAAGTTGGAGACTCTGCAATTGAAGTCACTGCACAAGAAGTTATTGAAGACAATTCTTTACCCGTGCAAGAAGAGTCAACACCAACTTCTACCAAGCGCACCATTCCTACTAAAGCAGATTTAGAAGTCATGATTAAAGAATTAACTGCCAACTTGGAAAAAGCCCAGAAAAAAGAAGTTTATCTCAAGGAGCAAATTAGTGAACTGAAAACAGATTTATCTGTACAGAAAGCTTTGGGAGAAAAGTTAACAACTGAACTTTATGAAACTAAAAAAACAGCCCTACAATTAGCAGAATCCAATTCTAAGTTAATAACAGAAATTAATGAATTAAAGAAAGTTAACGAACCTGTCCAAGAAGTTGTCAAAGAAACCTTCAGGGAACCTGTCAAAGAAACTTCCAGATCTTTATCCATTAACCCTAAAAAATCACACAGATCTCCTGAAAGACTCCAAGAAAAGCCCAACCAATCAAATGATAATTTTGCTGACAATACTTGGTTGTACGATTAAAATCTAACCTCGAAATTCTAAAATATGTTGGGCAGTGATTTCGGGTTTTTCCAAGTGTGGAATATGACCACAATCTTGAATCCAAATCAGTTGACTTTGGGGAATTGCCTTTTTAAATTTCTGAGCATCCCCAGTCCCCAAAATTTTATCACTATCACCCCATAAAACTAGCGTTGGTTGATCAATTTGCGAGAGTTGCTGAAATTTAAAAGCACTGTAACCACCACTTTTAGTAAAAGCAATCAACGCCTGATTCCAATTAGGCATTTTTAAGTGTAAATCCCCACAGCGTAAAGCATCTAGGGAGATAAGATTAGGGTTCTTGTAAGCACTACGACAAATGCGATCGCGCACTTTCGGATTTCGCAAAAACTCAGTCGCTAAAGAATATAACGGCGCAAACATCAATTTACTTAAAGCTGAACCACCCTTCAACCCCGCACTGTCGATTAACACAAGTTTTTGCACTACTTCCGGGTAAGTCAGGGTAAAATCAATTGCGGCTGCACCACCCATAGAAGCACCAACCAAAATGACAGGTTGGTTAATCAGGGTTTTCCAAAAATAATATAGATGAGTTTTAATAGCCATCGGGCTGTAATCAAGCCCTGGAACTCTATCTGTAAAGCCAAACCCCAATAAATCCACCGCCCAAGTTTCATTCTCTTGGGCTAACAAGGGTAAAAGCCGCCGAAATTCCAGAATAGAACTGTCGAAACCGTGAATTAATAAAATCGGTGTACCGCCACTACCTTTATTTACATAGGTGGTGGTGATTGGTTCTTTGCTTAGAAAAGTAAGGATACCTTGACTTTGGATATTTTGAGCCAAAGCAATAGATGTTGGTTCACTCAGTTGCCCAACTGCGGCAGGTAAAAAACTTGGAAACATAAACATCAGTTTACCTGACAACTGACCACTGAGAATCAAAAAAGAAAATTTTCCTAAATGTTAAACCTGTCACCATTGCCTCGTACAATAAATATTGCTTATCCCTGACTTAGGAGAGTGAAGCCATGCCAATGGCGGTTGGCGTAATTGAAACTTTAGGTTTTCCAGCAGTACTCGCATCAGCCGATGCAATGGTAAAATCTGCCGCTGTCACAATCGTATATTATGGTATAGCGGAAAGCGGTCGCTTATTAGTGGCCGTCAGGGGACACGTTGCAGAAGTCAGAACAGCAGTTGAAGCCGGAATTGCCGCAGGAGAAGAAGTTTATGGTGGGCAAGTCATTACCCATTACATTGTTCCCAATCCCCCGGAAAATGTGGAAACAATTCTACCCATCCACTTCACCTCAAAATCCGAACCTTTTCGTCTGTTCTAAGTAAGTTCGCTATCAAAGTTGGCAGCATAACTTCTTAAAAATAATTTGTAGCCCTCACATAACTTTTATTCATACAGGAGAACAATAATGTCACTACAGGCAGTCGGCGCACTTGAAACCAAGGGTTTTCCCGCAGTACTCGCAGCCGCAGATGCAATGGTAAAAGCTGGAAGAGTAACCCTTGTTGGTTATATCAGAGTTGGTAGCGCCCGTTTTACAGTCAATATCCGGGGTGATGTTTCTGAAGTTAAAGCGGCTATGGCTGCTGGCGTGGAAGCCGCAGAGAACGTTTATGGCGGTACTCTAGAGTCTTGGGTAATTATTGCTCGTCCCCATGAGAACGTTGAAGCTGTTCTGCCCATCGCTTACACCGCAGATGTTCAACAGTATCGGGAATCGGTAGAAAATCCTATCGTTAGATCATCCAACTAAAGATAAATTCGGTGAATCACAAAGTTATTTGTTGAAGCCAATTATGGCGTGTCCGGTGTAGGGAAAAGGGAATTGGTAAATGCATTTAATAGTTATTTAGAGTGTTTAAAGTTAATTTTGTAGTTCAAAAAGCTTTTTTACCTAATTAACCGGAATATATGCCCAAAAAATCTAAATATATTCTCGAACCTACAACCTAGTCTTCAGCAACAACTTATTAATTTGCTGAAATTTAAAAATCCAGAGTCCATAGTCAAGATGAGATATTGACTATGGACTCTAAATTTGTTGACAAATTTAACAAATGTATAGTTTTGTTACTACTCCAACCAGAAAGAATTACTTAAATATAGTGATCTCGATCACAATACACTTACGTCCTACTTATAGTAATATTCTAGGACTTACGCATTGACAGAATGACAAAATAGTGCATTTATAAATATGGGTCATCTAGTCATAGGTATCGGACAATTAGAGAAATAAGTAAACCATCCACAGCACA
>NZ_JACJTQ010000001.1 GCF_014698735.1 Anabaena catenula FACHB-362 | reverse complement strand
CATGGAGATTGTTGTGGTGACCCTTGCTACAAAGCGGTCTTTTAAAACCAAGGTTGGGACGGTCTACCACTTCCTCTAACATACCTCTAAGATACAAGGTTGGGTTAAGCGACAGCGTAACCCAACCTACAGAAAATGGACAAGGTATTGTGACTAATTACCATTTTTTTGATGATATTTGAAGATAAAAACCCGATCTAGCGATTTTACATGAGTCATGAACACATATTTTATAGTAGATGTTGGGTTACGACGCAGTTTGGTGATTTATCTGTGAGCATTATCAGTTATTTACCGCATCTAACCCAACCTACAAGATGTTTAAAATCTCCGCAAAGATTGCGATAGATACTTATTTAGTCAGTGTTTTCTTGTCTTCAGGTTCTTTATCTTTAAATGAGTCAGCTGTTGCTAAGAGTAAATCTCTCAATATTTGCTTGAAGTGGCGCTCTTTTTTAGCTAATACAGCACCTGCTTCACCCAGTTTATTTTCTAATTGAGAGTGTTTTTCTTCTAACTGTGTAGCCACAGATTCTAACTGGGGACGCGCTTGATCATACCAGGTTTTGGCTTCATCTAAATGGTCTTTTACTTCCCCTGAACGCCCGCCATAACGTGCAGCTAAATTGGCTTTGACAATTGCTAATTGTGCTTGCAGTTGTGCATAACGTTTCTTTAACAAACTAACTTCTTCACTATCTTTAATCGCATTAATTGCCGAGTCAATTAAACTTTTAGTATTAGCAGATTTTTCTTTACCAGTTTCTACTATCTCTGCTAACATTCCATCAACTTCTTGCTGAAGTTGTTCTTCTTCATTATCTAGTCGCGCTTGTAGCGTCTTCAGTTCAGTTTGGGTTTTGACAATAGCTTCATGTCTTTTGCTATTCACACCTTCTAATGCACCTTCAATAGAAGCTGTCACTTCTTCTTTGATTTCGCTACCTTTGTCTTGTAAATTTTCAATTACTGCTGAAACTGCATCTTTAACTAAAGTCCGTAACTCGCTAGAACCTTCTTTCAATTCAGCAGCTACCTGAGAAACTGCGGATTTGACTATTTCACGAACGTTCTCTGTTCTTAACTGTCCGGTAGCTTTGGCTGCCTGTAAATCTGCTTGAATTTTGTCTTTGATGTTGTTAGTCATGTTTACCCTTAGAAATTTAGCTAATTTGGATAGCAATCGGACATGATGCTACATTTACATTATGGCGCGTTATTTTTTAGATAAACACTTCCTTTAGATAGAAAACCACAGCATCAAAGAGATGATTTTTACTGTGTTACCTATTTGTGAGATGATGAATATGTACCAGTAATAATTGCAAATTAACTATGTGGCGTGTAAATATCACTTGTGACGGTGAAGCCTGGAAGCTTTATGGCGTTGAGTTTAAAACACTCGCAGATAAATACAAAGGTGAATTGATTGGTTCTAAAAAAATGCCAGATGGTATCCGTATCATGGCATATAAAATAGAAGATGTTAGCGAAGCAGAAGCCTTTCAAGAAGAATGTGCAG
Organism: Anabaena catenula FACHB-362; assembly: GCF_014698735.1. Lineage (GTDB taxonomy): Bacteria > Cyanobacteriota > Cyanobacteriia > Cyanobacteriales > Nostocaceae > Anabaena > Anabaena variabilis_A. Next base: position 434,209 of record NZ_JACJTQ010000001.1, on the reverse strand, counting down.
AATTTGCCGGATTTACATCCGACTTTGAATCACTATAATATTGTGTTTAGTGCTTATTGCTGTAAATTGTCATCACAAAATTTGGAGAAGTTGGGTGAGAAGATTACTAACATTAATATTAGTTACTCTGTCATTATGGACAAGTATTTTGATTTTACCTGCTAATGCAGTAGATACCGTAAATGGTGCAGAAATTTTTAATGTGCATTGTGTTGGTTGTCATATCGATGGCGGTAACATTATTAGATGGGGTAAAAATCTCAAAAAGAATGCACTCAAAAAATATGGGATGGATTCCCTAGAGGCGATTACAAATATCGTCACTAATGGTAAAAATAATATGTCAGCCTACAAAGAAAGATTAACAACAGCGGAAATTGAAAACGTTGCAGCTTATGTTTTGGAACAAGCAGAAAAAGATTGGAAATAACAATACAAAAAATATGACTTTACCTCAAGAAAGCTATTTACAATTTACCCCTGATTTAAAAATTTGCCGAATTTTAAATGGAATGTGGCAGGTTTCCGGGGGACATGGACGCATTAACCCGAAAACGGCTATTGAGTCAATGTTTCAATATGTCGATGCTGGTTTTACAACTTGGGATTTAGCAGATCATTATGGACCAGCAGAGGATTTTATTGGTGAATTTCGTCGTCAATTAATTGCGACTCGTGGAGAAGAAGCTGTAAATAATATTCAAGCTTTTACAAAATGGGTTCCTCGTCCTGGAAAGATGACGAAAGAGATTGTCGAGAAAAATATTGATATATCCCTGGGTCGAATGGATGTTAAATCATTAGATTTAATGCAGTTCCATTGGTGGGAATATGGAGACTCTAACTATTTAGATGCGCTCAAATATATGGCAGAATTGCAAACTGAAGGTAAAATCAAACATTTAGCTTTAACTAATTTTGATACCGAACATTTGCAAATTATTACCGAAGCAGGAATCAAGATTGTTTCTAATCAAGTTCAGTTTTCCTTAGTTGACAGAAGACCACAAGTAAATATGGTTAAATTCTGTCAAGAACATGATATCAAACTATTTACCTATGGTAGTGTTTGCGGTGGTTTGTTATCAGAAAAATATTTGGGTAAATCAGAACCAAAAAGCTTAGAAATCAACACTACCAGCTTGAGAAAATACAAACAAATGATTGTTAACTGGGGTAGTTGGCAATTATTTCAAGAGTTACTAGCTACTCTTAAAGAAATTGCGGATAAGCATCAAGTGAGTATTGCTAATGTGGCTGTAAATTATATTTTAAATCAGCCAGCAGTTGGGGGTGTAATTGTGGGTGCAAGATTAGGAATTGCGGAACATTTAGAAGATAATGCGCGGGTGTTTGGGTTTAGTTTGGATGCTGATGATGTGGAAAAGATAGATGCAGTTTCGCAGCAGTCGCGGGATTTATATCAGTTAATTGGTGACTGTGGGGATGAGTATAGAAGGTAGTTGTAGGGTGGGTTAAGCTATCGCTAACCCACCATTCTGATAACTAATTGCTGTTTTTAGCAATACCTTTGCCAAAATTAGAGGTTTAGAGTTACACAAAAAAAGCTAGATTCCTTTGACTGTAAAAGTTTCAGACTTTTGACTAGGGCTTTAAACCCATAGCCCGAAACCCTCATTCAGCGGGCGTTCTAAAAATTTGGCGAAGGTATTGATTGTTGGGCTAATTGAATACTTTAGTCTGTAGAACTTTTGTATTCAAACCGTTAATCTCTTTCTATGCAACCAAGTAAACTAGACCAAAATTTAGGGCTAGAAATACAACGTCGTCGTATAGAAAAAGGTTGGTCACAAGAATATCTAGCAGAAGTTACAGGTCTGCATAGAACCTACATTAGCCAACTGGAACGAGGATTAAAAAGCCCATCCGTAAGAGTTCTAAGTCATATCACGAAGGCTTTAAGTGTAACAATGAGTGAATTTTTGCAAGCTGTAGAGGAATCTTTACGTGTTGACAGATAACGAGATTGAAAGGCTAAAACAGGCTATTATTGCTACTGTTGCATCCCCAGTTATTGGGTCAATAGAAGATTATGCTTGGGAAGCTATTTTTCATTATGTCAAAGATATTCCTCTGACAGATCCAGCTTTAGGACGTAGCAAACTTCTTTATGATGCGGTTAATATTTTCACTAAAACAGGTTGGTCATTGAAATCTCTTCAACTTAGTAACTTAAAAATTGGCAGCACATTTTTCTTTGTTATTCAAAGAGCAGATATTATTAGTAAAGCTGATAAACTTGGTTTTCCTGGTTTAACAGAAGTATCTCCACCAGAAGAACTAGGTGCGGCTGTTATTCAACATTGGAATGAAAAGCTTATGACTAATCAGTTATTACAAGGAGTTGAAAATAGTTATGAAAGCATACTACTGAAAACCATTAAAGGTAATGAATATGTTTATTGTGAATATCCTTTGTATCCACTTGATCCAACTACTTTTAATTGGGCTTGGACAGTAAACAAGAAAACTGGTAAAAGTGGTGCAGGTTTACAAGGTAGTGTAGGAGATAAAATTGAGTTAGTTTGGTATAAGAATCAAAAACAACTTTTTAAAGCTAGAATTATTCCTCCAGAAGCAGTGAGGATAAATATTCAACGAACTCGTCTCAACCCAGAGAATTATGTCAAGACAATTCTTGCAGCTTTACAAGCACAAAACTCCTAATTGGAACTTTAGATAATACACTCAGCGATTGTTTTAGCTAGTAGTGGAGGTACAGATTCACCAATCTGAGAAGCCATTTCTGTATATGTTCCTAGAAAGTGGAAAGTATCTGGATAAGAATGAAGTCTCGCAGCTTCACGTATTGTAATGATTCTATCTTGCGTGGGATGAAAGAATCTACCAGAACCCGGATGAAAAACCCATCTTGTAATTGTCTTCGCTGGTTTATCCCAAAAAAGCCTCCCATAAGCACCACTATAGTGCTTTTTAGGTGCTAATTCTGGTGGTAAATCTCTGGCATCTTGTCCTTCTTTTAACAGCTTTACTCTTGACATTTGAATTGAGCTTAAAGCACGAGCAATATGATTTGTAATTTTTGTGCTGTTATGTCGGATTAAAGCTTGATAAGTTGTTTGTGGGGCTGAAGGATATTTATCTTCATCATATTTTTGTCCTGCATTTAGTTGTGGTAAATCTCCAATTGCATCTTTAACAGTGACGATTGGAAAAGAAATAGATTTTAGTAGGCTAGTTTGATAGAATGATTCTTGATTTTTATAATTACTTTTAATATCACCAAAATGAGTTGATTCAGGCAGGTAAATTAAACGCTCTAAACTAGCAATAAAAAAAGCTCTAGCTCTTGTTTGTGGTACTCCATAGTTGGCGGCATTTAAAGATGATGATACAACTTTATATCCCAGTAATTCTAGTTTATTTGTAATTTCATGTTTGAATAGACCTTTGTATGCTGTCAAAATTTCTGGGACGTTTTCCATAATGACGTAAAGTGGTCTGAATTCTTTGACAAAATCTAAAAAACTTTTATATAATTGATTTTGAGGATCATCTATATAGCGATACTCAGCAGGTATATTTCTGGAAAACCCCTGACAAGGAGGACCGCCAATAATTGCTTTTAGTTCTTCTTTTTTCAGACCTAGATATGCACGAAGTTCTGAGGCATTAACTTCACGAATATCTTGATGTATTACCTTAGTTTTTGGGTAGTTATGTTGATAAGTCGCTAAGGCTTTTTTGTTTGAATCAATAGCACATAACGCTTCAAAGCCAGCCAAGTGAAAGCCTGTACTTAAGCCACCTGCACCAGCGAATAAATCAATAGTTTTGTTTTTCATACTTGAATACTATAGTATTCATTGCTTATTGTCAAGTCGTTTGTTTTTTGGGAAAAGGGTCAAAAGTTTTATGTTAACGCAAAAATACTGAAATTCAGACGATTACTAGGTTACAGTATATTAAAAAATACTCATTACCAAAAATGACTAACAATACCATTCCCACTGGCTACCTACGCAAAGTCCATCATATCGCTTTAAATGTCCGTGATATGCAAGCTTCCCGCCATTTTTACGGTCATATTTTGGGTTTACACGAACTCACAGGAGAAGAAGTACCTGCAACATTAATAGAACTTGTGAATGCTGGTAAAGTCACTAATTTTGTCACTCCCGACGGGACGATTATTGATTTATTTGGAGAACCGGAATTATCACCACCAAACCCTGACCCCAGTAAGTCCTTTACTAGAGCATATCATTTAGCGTTTGATATAAATCCAGAATTATTTGATCAAGCTGTGGCCGTTATCAGGGAAAATAATTTAGTAATTGCACATGGCCCAGTTACCCGTCCTACAGGTAGAGGTGTGTACTTTTATGACCCCGATGGGTTTATGATTGAAATACGTTGTGATCCTAGTTAAATGAGAAAATGGAAAAAATATTAAAAGTCATTGAAGACGTAATTACTAACCCGCCAATTCCCCACGAACCTTATAAGCAATCATTAAAAAATTGGGCTATGTATTGCTTACGAGATAGAGGTTTTATAGTTGTTTATGCCCAAAATGCTGATTTTGCGGTGCAGTTTAAAAGCGGAGAAAAGTTCTATTTTAAAGTTTCTAATAGTGCTGATGATTTAGATAATAAAGTTAATTGGATAGTTTGGGATGGTGTTGCGAAAAAAGTCAGTTTAATTCCACAAATATTATAAATTATAGTAGGTTGGGTTAAGCGAAAGAGCAACCCAACAAATTATTGATAATGTTTCACAAACTCTTTTTTAATAAACCGCGAAGAAGCGTTCGCGTAGCGTCCCGATAGCTTGCGTAGCGACGTAGGAGCTAAAGGGATAGGACACGAAGGTAAGAAAGAGAAGAAAGGGAAGTTTTCACAAATAGAATACCAAACTCTTGCGTTCTTCTCTGCGACTCTGCGACTCTGCGTGAGATAAAAATCTAATTCATGGTTTTGCAAATACCAATAAATGCTGTTGTGGTAATGAATTTATGCTTTCCTGCAAAACTAAACCTACCGCTTGCATTTCTTTTTTCACTTGTTGTTGAGTCATTTTGTGCAAACGTTTAATCATAATAAAGGGATTTTCAGCCCGATATTCTACTAAAACTACCCTACCACCTGGTTTCAATGCTTTAACAATTTCTATCATCACTTCTTGGGGATATGCTAATTCATGATAAGCATCTACCATAATTGCTAAATCTATGCTTTCAGAAGGTAAGTTAGGATTTGTTAAAGTAGCTAAAATTGGCTCAACATTATTGATGTTTTTCTCTTGTTTAAAATAGCCAATAATCTCTAACATTTCTGGCTGAATATCTACCGCCAAAACTTTACCTTGTGGTAATAAAGGTGCTATTAAAAAACTTAAATGACCTGTACCAGCACCAATATCTGCAACAACATCATCAGGTTGTAAATTCAGTAGATTGACTATTTGACTGGGTTTTTCTTCGGCTTCCCGGTTAGGCCTTTCTAACCAACCAGCACCTGTATACCCCATGACTTGGGCAATTTCTCGCCCCATGTAGTATTTACCGATACCATCTGAACTGTGATTTTGTCGTAGTTCGTAAAGGGGAGATGCTGCTGTGGGAACGTTAGAGAAACTCAGTAATATTCCCCAACTCAGAAAAATGATAAGTATTAAATTATAAATGGTTCTAATTGACTCTCGCACCATTTCCCCTCAACTAATTCTGTAACTAGTGGTGTAACCATAAACTTAGCAGGAAAACCCGCTTTTACATCTACCCGCACGCAGGAATAAGGCTTTCTCCTTTGAGAACCGTAACCACTGCGTCCCACATAAAGCAAAGAATCTGCCACTTTGCGAGTAGAATTACTGGCTTCATTAGTAAAAGTTTCCATCAGTTCTGTCCCTTCCTCTCGTTGACGACGGGGACGACGACCACTGCCACCAGAAACAATATAATTAATGTGAGAATCAGCGTATCCTGTATTCACAGTCCGCAGATATTCCAAACAATGGGCGTGTCCACTAAAAATTACATCTACAATGGGACGTTCTTGAGTTATGTTACCCAACGTTGCCGCTACTTGCTCAAATACTCCCCGCAAACGATGACGTACTGCTAAAGTTTGACCTTGATTCCACTTAGTTGCTTCTGTAACATAAGGAGGATGATGCAAAAATATTACCCGCCCGCGCACTTCTGAATTATGCCAAGATTCAATCAACCGACTTCGCAACCAATTAAGTTGTTCAAAATCAACATCAGCAATTGTGTGAGATTCTAATTGCTTTTCTATATCAATTTTTACTTCGTTGATTTGGTCTAATTTCCCACTTAAATCAGCCAATTGTTCAGCTTCTGTAGGGTTTTCGGGGTTGAGTTTGTCTAACTCTGCTAAAATTTGTAACTCTTCTTGGTCTATTTTTTGACAACGTTCTTGCAATTCCCGACGGTAAACATCTCCGGCTTGGTTTTCTGGTAAAGGTTCTGGTGTATTAAAAGTATTGGCATCAAGGGCAAAAAAGTCAATTCCACCATAACGAAAAGTATAATACCGATTAGGTAAGCGGGTAAATTTTCCCGGTTGGTAATGCAAACAGCGTCCTGTATCACTTTTAGCGGTGTAATGTGCGTCTAAATGAGATTCTAAATCCGTTGGGGAAATCGCCGCTAAATAATCAATAAATGCCCTTGTATAAGCATCACCTTGATTGGAACCATGCCAACCAATTTCAATATCTCTATAGCGGAACATCCGGCGTAGAGACAAGGTTGAACCTGTTATTAAGCGATACAGCAAAGGCACATCATAGTAATCATGATTACCCAAAACTGGCAAAATTGGTAACTTAAACACCATTTGGTCATAAGCAATATTTTTCGGGTTTTCACCACCTACCAAAAATTCCCGATAAGGTTCAATAAAATTGGTCGGATAATATTCACGGGAACCAATCGTATAAATTACATCACCAGTATGAAGCACAAAACGACAATCATCACTATGATTTAGCATCATTTCCGCCACTTGGCGTTGGGGATGATGACTATAATGGGATTTAGTACCAGTATCGCCCATGACCATAAACGAAAAATCTGGACTTTCCTCCCTGCCATCATCTAAAATCATGCAGGTTTGGTCAATGTCCCGTTCTTTAATGCTAGGATGCATCCATCGCACCCGTTGCTTCATCTTTTGGATTTTTACAGGAACCGATGGTTCAGAAATCAATCTCATAACTGAAATTAGCTAACGCTTATCTAAATAGCTTAGTCTACTAACTGAATTAAACCCCATTGTCCATTAGTCAACCAATGAGGGTCTATTGTTGCTAATTCCACTATAACTTCTGACTTAAGACCTGCGGCAACTTCCGATTTTAAAGTACGTAAAGCTACCATTGGTATAGGTAAATAAGAAACTATATCTGCAAAATTAGTGGTAAAATCCCAATAGCGATCGCCCAACAACCGCCGATAATTAGCATCACCTTTGACAATTATTAAATTTGACTTCGCTAATTCATTTTTGAGTAAGTTTGGTATTTCCCAAAATTGTAATGGTGAAGTCCAAAAATAATCTTCGGTTAAAACTAATTTACCTGAAGCTAGATTTTCGGTTAATCTCTGTCCCAATGATTGAACTTGAATATTGCTACTTTGCAATAAAAAATCTTGCGTATAATGCACATCTTTTATCATCGCATCAGATACGAAAGTTGGATGGGGCTTTAAGTGAAGATAAACCTGATTTGCAAATCCACTACCTAAGAGAAAATCCACCAAACATAAATCACAAATTAACTCAAAACCAGCATTATCAATAACCAAATCAATGCAGTTATCCTGAGATTTTGTTAATAACTTAGTAACGGCAAAGGTATCATCTACTAAGATATTATTTAATTGAGTCTGAATATTAAAACGACTCCTGTCATCTTCAAAAGCTGACCATAAACTTAAGTCAACCCGATTTCCCCACAAAGCAAAATACAACAAAGCAATTAACGAAGATTTGCTAGGTTGATTTTCTTGTTGCGACTCATTTAACCATTGCTGCAATTGAGTACACAAAGAAATAATTGAGTCAATTGATGTTTCTAGACCTTGAACTTTTTGTAATTGAAATGGATCAACACCTTGCCATTCTCCAGGTTTGAAGTAATGAGTAATATTCAGAATCAGACGATAAAAATAAGTTTCTGCAACAAACCAAGGAACATCTACCCAACGTTGATTTTTATATGGTTCTAGATATTTCTCCCAGTCGGAAAAATCTGCACCCGTGTCATTTACTAAAGGTTGTAAATATCCGCTTGGTAGTTCCGCTGCTAATTTTTCTAAGCTTTGATTTATTTCCGTGGGGAATTTATTTTCTATAATCACACGACGAGCAATATCTGGCATTCGTTGAGTAACTGTATACTCAGTAAAAGAGCCAGCATCTGAACCTACAAGCGGTGCTGGTAGTGGTAAGTTGGGGATTTGAGGTTTATTCACTAAAAACTGTTACCTCCCGCGAATTTTTAGTTATTCTAACCTGATTTTATTAATTGTTCTACTCAAAGCTTTTCAAAAATTAACTTTGTCAAAAATGCTAAATCCTTTGATTCCATAAGGTAGGGGTTTAGCAATGCTAAACCCCTACGACACGTTTAGGTTTTTTCGTAATCTTGTAAAAGTTCAAATCTCAGTCTTTTAGGGTATAAACAGTTATCATCCTGAAAATAAAAAAAGTGTTAATTTGTAAACAGTTAATGACATAGCGACATTGATTAATCTTTTATTAGTTAATTATTCCTCACTGCTTTGTTTAAAATTCACCTGCTCATACAAATCATTAAAATCAATTTGAAAATCAACTGTTTGCAGTTTTAAAATATCCGATTCAGATTCATATTCCGTGAATATCCATTTACCATCATCTGTTTTTACATACTGCATAACATGATATTGATTAATTAAAATATATTGTTTAAATTCAGGTATTGAGCGATAATAAAGAAATTTATCGCTTTGGTCATAATTGCTAGTTGATTTAGATGAAACTTCAGCAATTAATAAAGGATTCATCACGGTAGTTGTATTTGCTCCCGTGTAAATAGGTTCTCCTTGAATTACCATCACATCAGGGTATGTATATTGACGATAACGCGGTATCCACAACCGCACATCACCAATATAAACATCATAACTTTTCTTTTTTAAAGCAAATTTCAGATAAGCATAAAAGTTACCTGCAATTTTATTATGATTTGTTGTTCCTCCAGTCATGGGTACAATGTCTCCGTCGCGGTATTCACTTTTATATTCTGCTTTCTCTTCTAGTTCTAGATATTCTTCTGGGGTGTAGTACCGGGTTTGTGTTTGCATAATATCAACAGGGAGTTAATTATTGTGATATTAGTAATATTGTATCATATTTAAATGTTATCATTATGCAAAGTCAATTTAGTTTCCAATTTGCAGCACAATAATAAGTGATTTACAAAGCAAGTAATTTAGAAATTAAAAGCAAGGATATCAAAACTATGAACATTGCTAAACTCAGCACTGACGGCACTCATCAAGTCGTAATTTTGCCAGAAGACTTTCAACTCACAGGTACTGAAGTTTATATCAAAAAGATTGGTAATGCTATTGTTCTCATTGCCAAAGATAACCCGTGGCAATCTCTAATTGATAGTTTAGATAACTTCTCTGATGATTTTATGACTACCAGAGAACAACCGCATCTTGATAGCAGAGATAATTTTTAAATGCGATATCTACTTGATACCAATATTTGTATTTACATTATCAAACAAAAGCCTCAAAAGGTGCTGGATAAATTTCAAAGTTTGCAAATTTCAGATATCGGAATCTCTTCTATTACAGTTGCTGAACTTGAATATGGAGTAGCGAAAAGTCAACAACAAGAAAAAAATCGTACTGCATTGCTGCAATTTCTCCTACCTCTACAGATTGTGGAATTCAATCAATCATCTGCAACAATTTATGGTGAAATCAGAAGTAATTTAGAAAGTCAAGGAATCGTTATTGGTGCAATGGATATGCTAATTGCTGCTCATGCTTTGAGTTTAGGAGTTACCCTGGTTACTAACAATGTGAGAGAGTTTTCCCGCATTTCTACGCTGTCATTAGAAAACTGGGTTGAGTAGTTGTGAGTTGTGAAGAGATTAGATAAAGCATGACACGCTATCATATTAATACCTTCTACAGTCAAGAAGATGATGGTTATATAGCCGATATTCCTGATTTAAAATACTGTTCTGCATTTGGTTTAACAGAAGAAGAAGCATTATGCGAAGCCTTAAAAGGAAAAGTAGCATGGCTAGAAACTGCAAAATTAGAAGGTAAACCAATTCCTGAACCTAAATATCAACCTGCAATTTACCAAATAGCTTGATCATAAAAATTTTTACTTAATTCGATATGCGAGGAATTAGGTGTAAAATAAAATAGATTGTCAATACATTAATTACAGTTAGAAATGGAATTAGAAAATTTTCCATACTTGGAAGTTACCCAGATAAATAGAAAATTGATATTAACTAAATTGCCAGCAGGAATACTGGTTAATATTAGCTATGCCTCCGTGCGTGGAAAAGATGATGAACCAGGTGCAGTACAACGCTTACTTAATCCTAAAAGAATTGAAAGCATTAAAGATTTTACTTTAGAAGGTGGCGATTATCCAGGAGCTATAATTCTTAACTGGGTGAGTGATAAAAATCCATTACAAAAGCAACATCAAAGTATTTCTTTTGCTAATGTATCACGTTCAGCCCAAATTATAGACGGGCAGCATAGGCTTGCAGGTATTAAAAGCGCAATTAATGAGCGTGAAAATATAGCTGAGTTAGAAATTCCTGTAGCTATATATGAGCATTTAACTACTAAAGAATGTGCAGATATATTTCTAGCAATTAACACTGAACAAAAAACTGTACCGCCCAGTTTAGTTTTTGATTTATATGGTATCGCCAGTGAATCAGCTATAGATCCTTATGCGCTAAGGGCTAGAGATATAGCAATTTATTTAAATGAAACTGAAGATTCTCCTTTTTATGATCAAATTAAATTTCCTGGAGCAGCAAAACGTAAGGGAGGAATTGCATTATCAACTGCTATCACGTCTATTAAACCTTTAGTAGAAGAAAAGGGGCGTTTTGAACAGATTGGTATATTTGAACTTGAAACACAAAAGCGTATCATCATGAATTTTATGAAAGCAATTCGTGAAAAATACGCAAAAGCTTGGGATCGTAAAGACAATGTATTTCTTTATGCTTCAGGGTTTGCTGGTGCTATGGAGTTTTTACACCTAAAAATGATACTGTACTGTAATAGCAAATCATCTTTTAAGATAGAAACCATTCAAGATGCTTTAAATTTTACTTCAGATAATCTTATACTTCAATCAGAAGTGACTGGTATGGGTGGTACATCTGCTCAGAAGTATGTTTATGAAAAGCTGGTTACTATTTTCAATCCTATCAATGAGCCTACTAAAAGAATAGAAATTTAATTTAAGTGACTCATCAAGCACAAAGATATTTAACTCAAACAATATTTTCTGGTAATTCGTCAGTTGCAACAGTTGAACAACATTCTCTCAATCAATCACAAGCATCTGGCTTGTCTAGGTGTTTAAAAAACGATGCTATCAGTTATCTATATTCATCTATAGTTTCTCTAGGTGATGCAACTTTTGGCATCAATAGAAATTTGTTAACATGGGCGACTGTCAAATTATATTATGCTACTTTTTATGCGCTTAGGTCTCTCTTAGCTATGAATGATATTTGTATATTTTATGTAAAAAGTTCGCCTACTAAAACTATACCCTTCACCGTGAATGCACAAGTATCATCAACTCCTAAGAAAGCGAAAATTCCGGGAACACATAAGCTAGTAATTGATACTTTTATAAAAACCAATATAGAACCTCTATTAGTTTCTCAGCAAATTGAATTACAAGAACCTTTGGAATGGTTAATGGAAAAACGAGAACAAGCAAATTATAAAAATGCTAAATTTTATGAACCTCAAGTACCTAAACACTTTGAAAAAATTATCAATTTTGGATTGAGAAGAGTAATACATGAATATTTAAGCGATCCTCTAAATTTATATTTATTTGATCCAGATCATGCTATTCTTGCATATCCTCTTAAAACCATTCAAATTACATACAATAAAATTCTAGCTACAGGAAACATGGCTTTTGTCAAAGATGAAATTAAATATTTATGTCAATTATTTAGCGATGACAAAGGTCTAATTCCCGATATGTACAACCTCCTGATGAATAAAAAATAAAACCTACCTCTTCAAAAACTTCTGCCGCATCTTCACCACAAAACTATTAACCTCCGGTATTCTCAACCAAGCTGCAAAAACAGCAAACACCCCAATTCCTACCAAACCAGAAATAGACAACTCAACCAACAAAATAACTAAACCCTTATTTCCCAAAACCTGCTGACAAGCAACCAAAGTCCCATAACTTGCAACACCAGCAACCACACTACCCGCAGTTAAACCCAGAATTGGTAAACTCCATTCCCGCAAAGGTAAACCGTTCAATTTACGATTTAGCAACCACAATAACATTAATATTGAGCTACAATTTACTCCCACTGTTGCTAACACCAAACCAGGAGCGCCAAAAGGCTTAACCAAAATAAAATCTAAACCAACATTGAGTAAAATATTAAAAATGCTAATTCTAAAAGGTGTTTGTCCATCACCTAAAGCATAAAATACTCTGACTAAAACATCACGCGCCAAATAGACAAACATCCCAATTCCATAAGCAACTAACAGAGAAGAAACTAACTGTGTAGCTTCTTGTTTAAATGCTCCCCGTTGATAAATTACCTGCACAATTGGCTCAGATAAAGCTATCATTAACGCACCCAAAGGTAGCATCGTCACAGCAGTAAGTAAAAGTCCTTGACGAATGCGTAATTTTAAATCTAGCCAGTTTTCTGGTTCTGCTAATTTTGCAAATATGGGTAATAATGGCAGTAAAATGATATTAGAAATAATTCCTAACGGAGTTTGTACTAATAAATTAGCATAGTTAAAACCTGCTGCTGCACCTTTAATTGGACTGGCAAAATATAAATCTGTGGCAACATTAATCGGCATCATTCCTGAAGAAATTGTTGCCGGAGTCATGATTTTAATTACTTCTTGAACTGCGGGAGATTTAAAATCAAATCTCAGTTTTAATGTTCCTAAACCTAACCGCCATTGAACAATTAATTGTACTGCCCATTGCAAAACTGCTCCGGCTAAAGTTCCCCAAGCTAACACCATGCCACCGATTAAAGCATATTCTGGCTTGATGATATCTTTGCCATATTGCAAAGTTAAAATACCAATACCTATAACTACGGTAATACTAGATAATAAAGGACTAATTGATAGTAACCAATATTGATTGGCGGCGTTGAGAGTACCAAAACCAATGCCAATTAAACCGGCGAATAAGGCCATGGGAGCCATTATTTGCAATTGACGAATTGCAATTTCTCTCGTGGTAGGCTCTAACCCATACCCAACTATATCAATGATTGGTTCTGCCAAGAAAATCTGAGCAACTGTCACCACCAACAGCAACCCACCGACGATGGTTGTCACCGTTTCTACTAAAGGTGCGGCTTCTTCCCGTTTGCGCTTGGCTAAAACGCTAACAATGGCACTATGAAGAGGACCATTGACACCACCTAGTAAAATTAACAAAAAGCCGGGGATAATATAGGCGTAACTGTAAGCAGTAGCAGCAGCACCAACACCGAAAGCAGCTGCTATGGCTTGTTGTCTTACTAAACCAAAGATTTTACTAATTAACGTCGCTGCGGCAACAATACCAGCAATGCCCGCGAAAGAACGAGAAGGTTTTTGTTCTGATTGTGTCACTAATAATACCCGAAAACTCTTGCAGAGTGTATATCTAAGAATATTTAACCTGAAATCTTAACATCTGTCAGGTAAATTTTGATAAGTTAAGTTAGTAATTTAGCATCTGATGAGCAATGCTGACTACTGCGGCTATCCTATTTTGGTTATAGGGAAAACAGGTACTATTTTTGACTGAGAAAACTTTTGACAATATTAACTATTTGTTGTTTCTCTTCAAACCCAGAACTATAGACATGACTTAAAGGTACAATTTCTCCTGATTCTAAAATTAAAATCACTCGATAAGTAAATCTACCTTCATCAGAATCAGAACTTTCAACTTTAATATTAACAATTTCATTTAATGAGTACTGAGAAAAACCCTTGCCAAATATTCCAAACCATCGGTAGCGGCTCAGAATTAGGCTATTTGCTTCTTTATTTAAATTGCAGCTAATAAATAAACCTGCTCCTATTATTATTAGAGCTAATAAACTAAAAAATACTGTTATTGCAACTATAATTGATCTATCATCTTTCTGAACTATTAATTTCTTTTCTGATGGCTGCGCCAAAAAATTATTAATTTGTGATATTATTGACTTTAACTCTTCATAACTAAAGCTACCAGCTCTGTATGCTTGTGTAAAAGGAACACTTTCTGTATTGGTGATTAACTGAATTCGATATTCATAGTAAATTTTTCCATCGCTATCAGTCTCACTTTGTTTTTCCAAATTAGCTCCAATTAATTCAGAAATATGTTTCTGGCTTCTTTCATGACTAAACCAATCTAATTCTATCAATTGACATATAAGTGATGATGTCTTCTGCTCAGTGCTTTTATCAATAATTGGAATATCTATATTTTGTGGAACACGGTCACAATTAAGCTGTGTGATAGGTGTACCGATCAAGATAGAATATAAGCCAATTATTGCTATTTGTCCAATAAACAAACCAATAAACCGAAGTAACTTGGGTTGAATAGTAAAGTCCAATTTAGCTTGTGTTTGCTCATCAACTTTGATCGTCTTACCCTTTATAAAATACCAATATAACCACAAGTTGGTAACCAATAATATAGCTTGTAAGGGAAGATATTTACTATCCATATTTAAGTACCTCAGTCGTAGGGTGCGTATAGCCCTACGGGCATGGCTGCGCTAGAGCGACAGCGTAATGCACTGATTCCCAGATTTTGATGTGTTACACGAACGCTAACATACTCTATTCCCTACAACCCAAACTATCCCGTGTAGAAATACCAGTTACAGGATTAACACCATCTGCCCGTTCACACAATAAGGATACTTGATAACGGTCAATCAAAGCATCAGTAAAATCAGCACCTGTGATATCCGCGTCATAAAAACGACTCCGGGTTAAAGTTGCTTCTGTGAAAATGGCATTCTTCAGATTAGCACCATCCAAGGTCACTCTATCAACTAAAGCACCTGTTAAATTTGCATCTGCTAAATTTGCTTTTAACAAAACGCCTTTAGTTAAAATCGCGTTAGTTAAATTCGCACCTTGAAAATTTGCCCCTCGCATTTCGGCTGCGACAAAAGTCCCACCTACTAAATCAGCATGAGAAAAATCACCATTTTCTAAAGAGGCGTTGTTATAGTTGATGGTGTTGACTTGAGCAAAAGCAGGTTTGGGATTAATAATTACCCAGAATAAAGCCAACATCAAAATCAATATTAAACTTAATAATCTCAACAAAATCTTTTTCATAAGTTTATTAATTTTCTTTTGTAGGGGTAAAGCGCAATGCTAAACCCTTACTATTACTTTTTTTTGCCAATGACCAATGACCAATGACCAATGACCAATGACCAATGACCAATGACCAATGACCAATGACCAATGACCAATGACCAATGACCAATCACCAATGACCAATGACCAATCACCAATGACCAATGACTAATGACTAATGACCAATAACCAATGACTATTTCCAATCTTTACCAATCCGAATTGTCAAGTCAGATTCTAAATCTCCAGTTGCTGACACGTCGATTTGACCCAAGCCTAAGACTTGTTGTAAGTCAACTCCTGTTTGATGAGTTCCTTTCTGGACAATTATTTGAGTTTGACGTTGGGTATCAGGCCAATCAGGAACGGTGTAAATATTTGTAAAACCTTTTTGTTTGAGATAGGTAATAACTTGTTCCGTTAACTGAGGTTGATTGGAAGCATTTTGAATAGCAATTTTGAGGCGATACACAGGTCTTAAATCTGGCTTCAGACCGGGTACATTCACCCCAACATAATCATTCAATAAGCTTTGTTGTCCATTCATATTCAGCCAATAGCTATTGGGGTCTTTACTGAATTTGCTGAATGTACCTGGTAACATGGTTAATTGAAAATTATCCCGCTCTACCTTCTCGGCAAAATGAGCCAACGCCATCATTTCTTGCATTTTCAGGTTGGTGTCAAAATACTTTCGCATAATGCGAGTTAATTGGGGCAACCTGGGTAAAACTGTGGGACTATTCATTTGTTGCAGCAAAGCGGTTATGAGTGCTTGTTGTCGCTGCACTCGTGGTAGATCCCCTAAACCTGTTTCCCTAAATCTGGCAAATAATTCGGCTTGTTCACCATTAAGAGTCTGCCAACCACTGACTAAATTTACCGATAAACCACCTGCTTGATCTTTATAATTCATCTCTTGGGGTACAAATACATCTACCCCACCCAACTGATCAACTAATTGTCTCAGTCCACTAGTAGAGATGCGAATATAGCGATCAATGGGCGCATTGTTCAAGGTGCGGCTAACTACCCGTGCGGCTAATACTGGACCACCTTTGGCATTAGCTTCAGATACCTGAGTTAGTCCCTGTTCGGGGATCGAGATCATCGTCCCTCTGGGAATTGAAAGCACGCGAATAGATTGATCGCTGGGATTTAGCCGTATTAGTAACATCGTATCGCTGCTACCGGCAAAACTTTCTGGGGAGCCATCAACAGTACCCTTAACTGGTTCAATACCCATAACTAAAATGTTCATGGGTTTTGTTAGTTGGTACTTATGGTGGTGATTGGAGAGTGTACTCCATAAAGACCCAGGTACTTTTACCTGATCTTTAGTATTAGAGGCAAAATCATCATCTTTGACCTGATCTAAATTACTCCACAGAGGAGTCCAAAGTGCTAAACTTGATACTAGCAACCCGGATAAAATGATCCCTAAAACAAAGGTTAATATCCACAGTAGCCAGTGGGGCATCGTCAAACCCAACCGCTCATATATCTGGTTAGGAAGCGCACCCACTGAATCGATGACATTCCGAGAATCATTTATTGGCGGCTTTGGGATTGCCTCTGCCTCTGATTCTGGGACTTGTTGAGGTATGACCTGATTTTCTGTCCGTGGAAATTGTGGCGATCGCACTCCTGGATCTAAAGCTGGTACTTGCTGAGGTATAACTTGATTTTCCGACCATTGAACTTGTTTTATCACAATTCTCTCCCCACTCAACCACTCCCTAAAGGTATGTTAATCCAAGCTACAAATTTTGCCAGAGTAATATGTATCTGTAAGAATTTTAGATTTCCGAAAAGCCGAGTTTAGATTTTTTGGGTACGGTAGCCCTCTTAGTTTTAACTAGGTGATAAATAAAACATTTAAAAAACACTATCCCAACCAAAATTGAATGAATGTACACTTGTATTGTTCTGCAACAGGTGTATATGACAACATGAATAGTTTACTGATCCCTGTAATTCTTGCCGGCGGCAAAGGTGAGCGTTTTTGGCCTCTCAGTCGCCGCAACCGACCCAAGCAATTTTTAAGTCTCGATGGTAGTTCTAGAAGCTTACTCCAAGGAACTGCTGATCGACTACTAACACTTGCAGGTGGTTGGGATCACCTGTGGGTAATTACTTCTAGTCAAATAGCTCAAGGAGTACGAGAACAACTACCCAATCTACCAGAGCAAAATTTGCTGATCGAATCAGAAGGTAGGGATACAGCTGCTGCCGTTGCTTGGACAAGTTTGGAAATTAAAAAGCGTTACGGAGAAGATGCTGTAATTGGCTTTTTCCCTGCTGACCACTGGATTGCTGATCAAGATGCGTTTGTACATACCTTGAGTGCAGCTACCGAGCTTGCGACTAGCACAGCAGCGATTGTCACGTTGGGGATCAAGCCTACTTTCCCATCAACTGGTTACGGCTACATTGAACAAGGTGAAAAGATTGGTAGCTTTAATGCGTTGCCAGCTTATCACGTCAACCGCTTTACTGAAAAGCCCAACCGGGAAACGGCAGAAACTTTTTTATCTACGGGACAATTTAGCTGGAATAGTGGTATGTTCGTCTTCCGGGCTGGAGTCGTTCTGGAAGAACTGCGTACCCATGCCTCAGAAATTATCGAACCCTTAGAGCAACAAGGCCCTGATATATACCCCCGGTTGCCTAAAAAAAGTATAGATTACGCGTTGATGGAAAAAACAAGTCTAGCATATGTTTTACCAGTGGAATTTGGTTGGGATGATTTAGGCGATTGGAATGCGATCGAACGCTTACTCAAAAAAGAAAATCATCCTAATGTTGAATTAGCTACTCATGTAGGACTAGATACTGAGGGAGCGATTATTTATGCCTCCAATCCAGATGATGTAGTTGTGACTATTGGGCTAGATGATGTGGTCATTGTGCGCGATCGCAATGTTACCCTGATAGTAAAAAAGGAACGTACCCAAGAAATTAAGCAGATCCTCAAAATCCTGCAAAGTGATCCCCGGTTTACTAACCTATTGTAAAAGTTAACACCCTTGGTAGAGGCTCAAAAGTCTTGTTCCCAATTATAACTAGATTGTCTATAGTATTCTGTGACATTTAGCTTAAGCAACAACTTTGAGCCTTGAATCTTGGGGATCACTATGAAATTCACTTTTTGTTAAACAAAAACATATTTCTTAATCAAAGATAATGGGTAAAAAACCAGTAGGCAAGAGTTTTTTTGAAATTTTTAAGTTTTAATTTTTAATCTTTAATTTTTTGTCTTCATTTCCCAAAAAATGTTCCTAACCCAAACTGTTCCCCGACAACGAGAAATTATTGAAGTAGTCCTCCGCAACGGCTGGGACTATATGCGAAGGTTGCTCACCGGTGGTAAAGCTGATCAACCCCAACTACCTACACCTGCGGTCTTAAAAAACATCTTGGTGGATTTGGGGCCAGTTTATGTCAAACTCGGACAGCTACTTTCTACCCGTCCAGATTTACTTAGCGCTGGTTACATTGAAGAACTCTCAACTCTTCAAGACGAAGTACCGCCAGTTCCTTGGTCTGAAGTAGAAGTAGTGATCCGTAAACAGCTAAAACGCCCACTAGAAGAAACCTTCAACACAATTAATCATGTCCCAGTAGCGGCGGGATCAATTGCTCAAACCCATCGCGCCACTTTAGCAGACGGAAGGGAAGTTGCTCTTAAAGTCCAACGTCCGGGAATCGATGCGACGATTGCTCAAGATATTGCTTTAATTCAAGGGATCGCGGATTTAGTCGCGCGGACTGATTTTGGCCAAAATTACGACATCAAATCCACTGCTGAAGAATTTACTAAAGCCCTAGAAGCTGAATTAGACTTTACACGAGAAGCAGGTTTTACAGACCAACTACGGCGTAACTTATCCCAAAGTCGTTGGTATGATCCCACACAAATAGTAGTTGCAGAAATTGACTGGGATTTGACAACAGAAAAATTATTGGTGATGGAGTGGCTAGATGGGGTTCCCCTGCTGTCAGCCGATTTAAGCAAGGAAGATCCTAAAGATGCTGTCGCCAAACGAACGGCGATCACTACCTTATTATTTAGAGTATTTTTTCAGCAACTATATATTGATGGCTTTTTTCACGCTGATCCCCATCCAGGTAACTTGTTTTATCTCACATCAGGACGTGTGGCGCTGTTAGACTGTGGTATGGTGGGCAGACTTGATCCCCGCACCCAGCAAATCTTAACAGAAATGTTGTTAGCAATTGTAGATTTAGATGCTCAGAGGTGCGCTCAGTTAACTTTACAACTTTCAGATTCTGCTCAACCAGTCATTTTGTCCCGGTTAGAAAATGATTATGACCGGATGTTGCGAAAATACTACAATGCCAGCTTGACTGATATCAATTTCAGTCAGATAATTTATGAAATTTTACAAATTGCCCGCAATAATAAAATTCGCTTACCTAGCAATATGGGCTTGTATGCTAAAACCTTAGCAAATTTAGAAGGGGTAGCGCGTACCTTTAACCCAGAAGTGAATTTATTTGATGAAATTAAGCCATTAATCACAGACTTGTTTCGTCAGCAGTTATTGGGAGATAATCCAGTGCGATCGCTCTTACGCACCGCTTTAGATATCAAAAGTCTCTCTTTACAATCTCCCCGCCAAATTGAACTATTCTTAGACCGTGTAACATCAGAAACCTTTCAGTGGAACTTATCACTTCAGGGTTTAGACGGTATGCGCCGGACAATGGATGATGTCGCTAACCGGCTTTCTTTTAGTATATTAGTAGGTTCCCTGATTATGGGTGCAGCTATTATTTCTAGTCAAGCTCAAACATCTCAGTTATCATTTGTTAGTAATGTTCTATTTGCTGCGGCTAGTTTGTTAGGCTTGTGGTTAATTATTAGTATTTTGCGCTCAGGACGTTTAAGGTAACTTAATTAACTTAGCTACGGTGGGCAATACCAGATGGCAAATGTTAACTTTTATATATAATTTTCACAAGGGGCTAACATAAGCTCAGATTACTTAGATAATTATACCTAAATACAGCAGATTGCAGATCAATGAGGTACAGAATCAAAATTGAAACCTATACACCAAGCCAGTTTTACTCCTGACTCCTGACTCCTGACTCCTGAATTCTGCTGTAATTATTTTGAATTGATGGATGTAATATCACATTAATTTCAGTTGACAAACAAATATTCATGTTAAATCAACAAGGTATATTCCAAATGGAGGAAAATATCCCTTTACCTGGTGATCCGCTGCCATTCAATTCCCGATTTTACATTGAACGTCCTCCAATTGAAAGTGATGCTTATAAAGAGTTGAGCAAACCTGGGGGATTACTACGCATTAGAGCATCTTGCAATATGGGCAAAAGTTCCTTGATGTTACGGTTAATTCACCAAGCCATGAATCAAGGATACCTAATAGTGAGTATAGATTTTCAACAGGCAGATAGCCAAATTTTTACTAGTCTTGACAAATTTTTGCGCTGGTTTTGTATTAATATTGCTCGTCAGTTGTCCCTTACACCAAATCTAAACGATTATTGGGATGAGGACATCGGGAGTAAAGTTAGTGCTTCAGTTTATTTTGAGGGATATTTATTAAAACACATTCAGAGTCCATTAGTGTTAGTTCTGAATGAAGTCAATTATATTTTTGAACATCTGCAAATTGCTAAGGATTTTTTGCCTTTGTTAAGAAGTTGGCATGAAAAAGCCAAACAAACTAAAATTTGGCAAAAATTGCGTCTGGTAGTAATTCACTCTACAGAAGTTTATATTCCTTTAAATGTAAATCAATCTCCCTTTAATGTGGGGTTATGCTTAAAAATACCAGAATTTAATGCAGAGCAAGTAACAGAATTTGCTAGACGACACGAACTGAATTGGTTTGATAGTAGTGCAGTAAAACAATTAATGGAGCTTGTTGGTGGACATCCTTATTTAATTCATCTAAGTTTATATCATCTCCAGCAACAAAAAATTTCTTTTCCAGAACTACTAGCAACTGCTATCAGCCACAACGGCATTTATAGTAATCATTTAAGGTATTTATTGACGATATTACAAAGTAATAAAGAATTATCTAAAGCTTTTGATCAAATTATAAATTCCCAAAAATCCACCCATATATCTGCGAATTTAATTTATAAATTAGATAGTTTGGGACTTATTAAAAAATTAGGAAGTGATAATTTTCAACCTGCTTGTGAAATGTATCGTTTATTTTTTCAAAAAGAAAACTTAATAGCAGAAAATAATACTTATATTCGTTTAGCAAAACTAGAAGAAGAAAATGAAAAATTAAAAATTTTAGTGAATATTGATAAACTGACTCAAATTGCTAACCGGAGGTATTTTGATAATCGCTTCCAATTAGAATGGGAAAGAATGGAAAGTACCCAAGAACCCATAGCCTTGATATTAGCAGATATAGATAAATTTAAACTTTTTAATGATACCTATGGACATCAAGCTGGAGATGATTGTTTAAGTCAAGTTGCTCAAGCAATTAATTCAGTAATCAAACGAGCAGATGATTTAGTTGCTCGTTATGGTGGTGAAGAATTTGTTGTAATTTTACCACAGACTGACGCTAAAGGAGCGATAATAATTGCGGAAGAAATTAGAGAAAAAGTCAAATTATGGCACATTAAAATTCCTAGCTTCACTAAATATAGTCAAGAAATAAATGTAGCTAAGGTAACAATTAGTTTAGGAATTGCCTGTATTATCCCTCAAGCCTCTCTAGGTTTAAAGGAATTATTTGAAGCAGCTGATCAAGCACTATATCAAGCCAAGCAAGTGGGGCGCGATCGCACTATTTTGAGTTCAAAATTTTGTTATTATAAACCAGGTTATAAATGATACTTCTATATTACTTTTATTGATGGGGATACCCCACAACCTTCTTAAGTCATTAATTAAATTATACTTATAATTGGCTGAGGGATTATTTACAGCATCGTCAAGAATTAGTAAAAAATGATTCCACTAGAGAGAAGCTTTCTGAACACCATCTGTGCGATCCTTAGTAGGAGGCAGAAATCAGAAAGCAGAAGGCATAAGGTAGAAGGAAATAATTTTTTATGTCAATTATCATCGCTGAAAACCTGAGTAAATCTTATCCAGTAGCCATTAAAGAGCCGGGTATTCGTGGAACCATCACCCACTTTTTTCACCGTACCTATCGGCACATTAACGCAGTTCAGGATGTATCATTTGAAATTGCTCCCGGTGAAGTAGTTGGTTTTTTGGGACCAAATGGTGCTGGTAAAACCACTACCCTGAAAATGCTCACAGGGCTAATTCATCCTTCTAGCGGTACAGTCAGAGTAGCTGGACAAGTTCCCTTTCGTCGTCAAGAAGCATTTTTGCAAAAAATCACCTTAGTGATGGGACAAAAACAGCAGTTAATTTGGGATTTACCCGCATTAGATTCTCTAAAAATTAACGCCGCAGTTTACAACATTTCTGATAAAGAATTTCATCGTCGAGTTGGTGAATTAACAGAAATGCTTTCTTTAGAAGGGAAGCTTAACCAACCAGTCAGAAAACTTTCATTAGGTGAACGGATGAAAGCCGAACTGTTAGCAGCACTTTTACACCGTCCCCAAGTTTTATTTTTAGATGAGCCAACTTTAGGATTAGATGTAAATGCTCAAGTTGGAGTCCGCGACTTTTTAAAAGATTACAATCAGCTTTATCAAGCGACTGTATTATTAACAAGTCATTACATGGCGGATATCACAGCTTTATGCCAAAGAGTGCTGGTAATTCACCAAGGAAAATTAATGTATGATGGTAGCTTAGATGGACTATTGGAAAACTTCGCCCCTTACCGAGAAATCTATGTCGAATTAGCTCAAGCACTACCAGCAGAAAAACTTATGTCCTATGGTGATATCCAACTTTTAGAAGGTCGAGCCGTGCGGTTTATAGTCCAGCGAGAGGCACTTACCAGCACCGTATCACAAATTTTAGCTGATTTGGAAGTTATTGATTTAACAGTAACTGAACCACCTGTAGAAGAAGTAATTGGACGAGTTTTTAAGACTGGGTTTGTATAGCAGGAGTCAGGAGTCAGGAGTCAGGAGTCAGGAGTAAAACCCGCTTGTAGTGGGAGTTTCATTATCAATTGATGTCCTAACCACCCTGTCCACGGCTATATAAGTAAAAAACAAAATTAAATTCATTCGTCGAGAGAGGGAACTCTTAACAGAAAAACAAACAGACTAAGGGTTGGTGTAACTACGCGACATCTGAAATATTGACAAAAATGTGCATTCCCAAACTAAGCGGGGTTGAGCATAACAAAGTAGATTTTTGCGAGTTTTTTCTAATTGTTCAATAATACTTGGTTGATGTATTTGCTGCCAGTAAGATTGTTGTAGATAATCAATTAACCATAATTGGGCTTCTGTATCTAATTCTTTATCAATTTTTTTGGCTAATTCCAAGGCATTGCGATAAGATGTAGGTGTTTTTGTTACCTGTTGGAGTAACTCACTGGGAATTGTTTGTAATTGCTGATAAGATGCGATCGCACTTCCTGGACTACCAGCAGCTAAACTCAAGACTTCTGGATGCTGCAAAATCTCTTCATTTCCTGTTTGTGTCAATACTTGAGCAACCCCAGACCTATCCAAACGATAAAAAGGAATCTTTTGACAGCGTGATACCAAAGTTGGTAACACAGATTCAGGTGAAGGTGCAATCAAAATTAATGTCGCCTGTCCAGGTTCTTCTAAAGTTTTCAACAAAGCATTTGCAGCCGATTCCGCCATCGTTTCCGCCTGTTCTAATACAACCACATTTCTAGAAGCTTCCAAAGGTGGACGGGAAAGAAATTGAGTAATTTCCCGAATTTGTTCTAGGCGAATTACAGGAGGTGCTTTCCGTTTAACTCCTTTCTCTGCTGCTTCTGCTGCTGTGAGTCGTTGTCCTTGATATTGGTAAGTTGGTTCTACCCAAAACAAAGACGGGTGATTTCCTTGACGGATACGGTTTTGTAAAGTGGGAATTTGATGTGGTTCTACAGAACTAGAAAACAGCAATTCAATAAAACATCTTGCGGCTAAACTTCTTCCCACACCTTCAGAACCAACAAACATATAAGCTGGTGCAATTCGGTTTTGCTTGACAGCTTGGGTTAATAATTCTATTGCTTGTTTTTGTCCTATTAATGGTGAAAACATAATTCGTACTCTCAAACTCTTACTCTCTGAGCCTCCCTTCGGGTGATGCCTCCGGCACACCTTCGGTGAACACCAGTCGCCTGCGGAGGGAAACCCTCCTGTAGCGCTGGTTCACTGCGTCTCTGCGTGAGACAAATTCCATACATTCACTCAGCAACGCCCCTCTAGTATTCAATTACGAATTAAACAAGCGCGCCTTTAAAATTTCCTGGATCATGTTTTGGACAACTTCTTGACTCAAACTTCCATCTACTCGGAAAATTCTTGATGGGTAAGTTGCAGCTAATTCTGTATATCCTTGTTGTACACGACGATGAAAAGCAATTGTTTCCTGTTCAATACGGTCTAGTGTAGCTTGACCACGTTTGCGAGATAGTCCCACCTCGACATCGACATCTAGCCAAATAGTCAAGTCGCTTTCTAAACCATCGGTAGCAATGTTATTAAGCTGATTAATTATACTCATACTTAAACCCCTGCCATAACCTTGATAAGCAATGGTAGAGTCAGTATAGCGATCGCACAAAATATATTTCCCTACTGCTAAATTCGGCTTTAGTTCCTGTTCAATGTGTTGCGCCCTATCAGCAGCATACAACAGTAATTCTGTCACTTCCCCAACAGGCTTGTCCTCTGATTTTTCCAGTAATAGTCGGCGTAAATGTGAACCCAACTCCGTTCCCCCTGGTTCACGAGTTAGAATCACAGATACGCCTTGACTTTCTAGCCATAAACTACACATCTCCATCTGAGTAGTTTTACCACAGCCTTCCACTCCTTCAAATACAATTAATTTACCACTCATGTTTTGAAATTTTTCTCCTACCGATTTTTTTACCCTAAGACAGAATGGAGATTTATGTCACGTTCCCATAGTCCAGTTGATCATCAGTTTGCATTCCAAAGCTTACCAAGAAGTATGAGTACTTTGGAAACCTGGACTTTTGGTGTTACAAACCATCTCAGTTGGATAACATTAGTCCCAACTATTCATGCGGATTTGGGAACAGCAGCTATTTTCGTTTGGGTTCCCGCTGTCATAGTCGGGATGTTAGTCAACTATCAAGTCAAACATCTAGGTAGAAATTTTTTAAATGTAGCTGGGGGAACTCCTAACTACATCACTCGTTTGTGGCAAGGCTACCCCATTATTGCCCGCTATGCCGCCATTGGATATTTCATATCGTGGCTTTCCGTAGTGCCACTCAACTCGGTGGTACTCACAAATATGATTACTTCTAATCTAGAAGTACTGGGTATTCCCTGTCCAGCGCTAATTTTTAAACTCGGTTTTACCTTATTACCCTTTATTGTGGCCTTTAGTGGCAGTCGTGCCTTAAGTATTTTACATCTATTATTTTCACTTCCTGCCTTACTTTTGCTTTTATTATTCTGTTTGCAAGGATTGGGTTTTTTAGTTTTCTCTCCCAATAGTCCCAGCTTTTTTCCTCAGCATTGGACATCGTTAAATTTTATAGATTGGGCTAAGTGGTTCTTTTTCCTCAGCTATACCACCTACAGTTGTGAAACTGTTTCATCATTTGTAGCTGATAGTCGTCACCCCAAACAAACTTTAAATTTTCTCGACATAGCCGCTTGGTTAATGCTGCCCATTTTTATCGGTGGTTCTTGGGTAATTATCCGATTATGCACCATTGAAGGTCTAGAAGATAATCCTTATCTTAATTTTGCCGTAGCATCGGTATCATTTTGGGGAGACTTTGGACCGATAACCGTAACTTTTTTACTGACTAGTTGCTGTTTACTAGGTTCAGCAACCGCAATTTCTAATTCACCCCGAATTATCTACCAGTTAGCTATAGATAAACACTTAGCACCAGTCTTTTCTCTAGTTTCATCTCGTGGGGTATTTGGTTCATCTCTGGTTTTGAGTTTATGCATCAGCATGATCTATTTTCTTTGGGGAGACATATCTCAAATTGTCATAGTAGGAAATGTAGCCTGGTTTTTAGCGTTCATGCTCATGCATTTAGGGTTATGGAAAAAACGAAATCAACCAGATATATTGTGGCCAAAACTATCTTTAGTCTTTTTTATCATAGAAGCCGTAATTCTATTAGTGACTGCCTATGCTTGGGGTTGGCAAGATTTTCTAGCAGGATTGTTAGCGCCCTTTGTTGTATTGCTGATTGATGCCTTAGTGCGTTATCTTCCCATTCCTATTTTCCGTTACCATTGGTGGATAAAGCTGTATAAATCACATCGGCAAACCTCAATTAAAGACCCCCTAGCTATACAAGTGGGGATATTAATGTTTCTACTCTGCGGTGCTGTTTTGGTGGGTTGCTTATTTGTTTGGTTATTGAATGTGGCCCCGATCACAACCGTGAAAAATCTGGTTGTTATTTTGTTGATAACAGTAGCATTTGTAGGAGTTGCGATCGCTTGTTGGACAAGTTTACCCCAAGTAGTTGCTCTAGCAGAAGCACGAGAAGCAGCAGAACACTTATTTACTGTTGCCCAAGATGGAATTTTAGTAGTAGATGAACAGGGTATTATCCGCCAAGCAAACCCCGCAACAGAAGATTTTTTTGGTTGTAATCCATCGCAATTATTGGGACATCACCTGCAAAAATTCCTGCCCGAATTAACCGCATATCCAGAACAATGGAACAAACGAGGGGAACATACTCTATGCGATTATCAGAAAATCAGAACTTTGGAAGTTTCCATCTCAGATCGACCACATCACGATTTTCAAGAATATGTAGTCATTGTCCATGACATTACCCAACGCAAGCAAGCTGAAGAAATATTGCTAAATTCAGAAGCTCAATTACGCCAAGAGGCACAACAATTAGCTACTCAATTGGTGCAAAGTGAAAAAATGTCAAGTTTAGGACAATTGGTAGCAGGTGTAGCCCATGAAATCAACAACCCAGTTAGCTTTATTTATGGCAACCTCACTCCAGCTAATTTATATATTCAAGATCTAATTAAACTCATACAACTTTATCAGCAATACTATCCCCAGCCGAATGCAGAAATACAAAATGAAATTGAAACTATCGATCTCGATTTTATCATGGTGGACTTGCCTAAATTACTAAATTCAATGAATGTTGGCGCACAAAGAATTAAAGAAATCGTCGTATCTCTGCGAAACTTTTCTCGTTTGGATGAAGCAGAAATGAAAGCTGTGAATATCCATGAAGGTATTGATAGCACACTGATGATTTTACAAAGTCGTCTCAAGGCTACATCTAACCGTCCAGAAATTGAAATTATTAAAGAATACGCTAATCTACCGCTGGCAGAGTGCTACGCTGGACAACTCAATCAAGTATTTATGAATATTATTGCTAATGGGATTGATGCTATAGATGAGTCATCTGTATCCGGTCAATGGTCAATGGTCAATGGCAAAACAATTGATAATCCCAAAATAGAGATTTATACCGAAATTACTAGTGACCAAGAAGTAATAATTGGCATCAAAGATAATGGTTCTGGCATTAATGAAAATGTCCAGAAGCATTTATTTGAACCATTTTTCACTACAAAACCAGTGGGGAAAGGTACAGGATTAGGCTTATCTATTAGTTATAAAATTATTACCGAAAAACATGGAGGTAATTTAAAATGTCTTTCTGCACCTGGTATTGGCACAGAATTTGTGATTATTATTCCCTTAAAACAAAAAAAATTGCCGCCTAAATAATCATTGAAGTGCAGAAATTGGGATGGAAAGCATTTTCGTAACTTCCTCTAATCCCTACATTCTGCTTTCCTCGGTTCTGATAATGATACCGATTTTACACTCCCCGGTTTAAAGACACGGGGATTCTACATTCATCGTCATTTAAGAACAAAGCCATAGAAAAAGAGAGTTTCAACCCTATTCCCTATTCCCTGTTCCCTGCTGTAAGTATTCAACGGGACACGATATTATTGGGAATTACGTTGTTGACGGCGCGATTGTCTATTCTCCCAACTTTGCTTGAGTTGTTCCCGCTGTGCTGGAGTTAGGACTGCTTGCATTTTTTGTTTTGAAGACTTTTTGATTTCACTGATTCGGGTTTTCTGCGCTTCAGTCAGATTTAGAGAAGCGAAAGGCTCTTTTTTACCTTGACGCTCACCTCTTTGCTGTGGAGACTGACTCCGACGGGCTTCCATTGCTGCTTTTAGCTGTTGTTTTTGTTCTGTCGTCAGAACTTTGTCAATTTCAGCGCGTGTATCACGGCCAATTTTCTGCATTTCGGTTTTTTGTGCCTCAGTTAGTCCCAGCTTTTGCCAAGGACCCTTTTCTGCAAATTGTTTACCTGGTTGGCCTGAAGGGGGAGTTTGTTGTGCTTGGGCTGCAAAGGGAATTGCAGTTACAGTAAGCGCAAGCGCAGCAGCCATAAATGATAATGTTTTGAGTTTCATAAATAAGCTTGTGTTTTTTTAGTTCGATGTCACTATCATAAGAATTTATCTCAGCAACTACATGAGGATAAAGTCACGTCTACACCCATGACTAAAGTAATGTTTTAGTCCTGACAAAGGTGACTAGTTATAAAGTAGAAATTAAAGTAAGTGTACTTATATATTAAACCAAACTCAAATAATTCGTAATTCGTAATTCGTAATTCGTAATTCGTAATTCGTAATTATCTCTCCTGCTCCCTGCTCCCTGCTAGAAAGCCCCCTGCCTGATCCCAACGATAATTATTTACGCCTACCTACTTATGTCTCCCCCAATTCAGGTTAATAATCATCCCTTTCGCTTTCTGCTTTATTTAGAGTGGGCATTACTGGGGCTTTCGGTATTGATGGTAATCATACCCTCCCCATCGCCTCGATTTTCTGTGCATTTCCCAGAATTGACTATTTGTAGCTTGGCTATTTTTGGCTTGATGGGCTTAAGATTACCGACGAATAATAATCTTTCTAAAGTAATATATACAGCTAGTGAAGTTGTCCTAATTTTAATAATTGGCTTTTTCGGTGGTAAAACTACTAGACTTTTTCCCTTTCTTTATCTCATTTTAGTAACTCGCAGTTGTTTGATTTTTCAGTTACCTGGACGTTTGACTGTAACTTTTTCATCATTTATATTATTTTTGATCACACTTAATAATCGCTCAACGCCTTTTAGATTATCTCCATTAGCTCAAGAACGGTTTCGGTTTTTTAGTTTTAGTTTAACAATTTTATTCGGGTTAAGTTTAGTATTTGTCTTGCTGTTGATGAATGCAGTATTATCTGAACGTCAAAGTCGAGAAAAACTAGCTATTGCTAATGAAAAACTACGTCAATATGCTCTGAAAATTGAAAATCAAGCTACCCTAGAAGAACGTAATCGCATTGCTAGGGAAATTCATGATTCCTTGGGACATTCTCTAACTGCTTTAAATCTACAATTAGAAACTGCTTTAAAGCTAGCAAAGTCTGATATACCTAGAGCTTTGACATTCTTAGCAACAGCTAAAGAGCTAGGGTCAAAAGCATTGCAAGATGTACGTCACTCGGTTTCCAAAATGCGTTCACACCCTTTACAAGAGCAATCTTTAGAACAGGCAATTGGTATTTTGGCGGATGAGTTTCAACGCTCAAATAATGTTTTAATCAAGTGCAATATTTTCCTAGAATTTCCCTTGCATAGTGAAATAATTAACCCCATTTATCGCATTATTCAAGAATCATTGACGAATATTTCTAAATATGCACAAGCTTCCGAAGTTAAATTAGAATTAATTACAACAACAGCAGCTTTAAAACTAATAGTTGAAGATAATGGTAGAGGTTTTGATGTACAACAAAATACTACTGGCTTTGGTTTACAAAGTATGCGCGATCGCACTTTATCACTGGGAGGAGAATTTACAATTAACAGCGCTCATGGTTCTGGTTGTCAAATAATAGTTGATATTCCCTTATCTCGGTCAAAATAATGATTAAAGTCTTACTTGTAGATGACCAAAGTTTAATTCGTCAAGGTTTAAGAGCATTATTAGAATTAGAAGTCGATTTAGAAATAGTTGGAGAAGCAGAAAATGGTGAAAATGCCATTAATTTGGTTGAACAATTACAGCCAGATGTAGTTTTAATGGATATCAGAATGCCGATCATGGATGGAGTTGCAGCTACAAAAGAAATTCAAAAACGCTTTCCTAATACTAAAGTTTTAGTATTGACAACTTTTGACGATGATGAATATGTGAAAGCAGTTTTACAGAATGGTGCAATGGGTTATTTACTCAAAGATACACCCTCAGAAGAGTTAGCTGTTGCCATTCGCGCTGTTGATAAAGGCTATTCTCAACTAGATCCAGAAATAGTTAAAAAACTGTTGACTCAATTTCCTTCCAGTTTATCCAAGCCGACAACATCTGTACCACCGAGTTTAGCTGAACTGACACCCAGAGAGAAAGAGGTTTTGCGGTTAATTGCTACAGGTGCTAGTAATCGAGAAATCGCCCAGGAACTCTACATATCTGAGGGAACAGTCAAAAATCATGTCACCAATATTTTAAACCGATTAAATTTGCGCGATCGCACTCAAGCCGCTATTCTTGCCAATACATTCTCATCCTACTTGGAACAAGATACTTGATTTCAGTATTACCTGTATTTCTAAAAATTACTGCCATTTCAGTTACTTAGGATACGTCCTATATTTTACGTAGTAGCATTATTACTGAATTAAATTAATACGCAATAATTAAGGACAGACTAGAATCTGCAAGTCCCTCACACAAGGGCGGAAATAAAACTACCATTAAGAATTACTAAAAAACCTGTGTAATCTGCTGTTTTAATTTTTAAGTTTTAATTCCGAGAGAGCGGTAGTAGGCTTTAGCTTAAATCCCACATTCTTTACCCTGTATAAGTCTCAAAGCCTAAGCCAAAAATAGTAATCCCTTATATTTGCTTAACTTATGACTGATATAACAAAAACTAAATTCAGTAATTTCTCGGTATTATATTAACCATTATTTCAGCATAATTGAGTCAATAGGGAACTGAGCCAGACGCATTCATTTACACAGTCATACTCTAGTGAAAATAAAAAGAGGAGCTATAAACACAGCCAAGTTAAAATTTTCCCCCTGTTTAAACACTGTAGTCCTCAAAATAAAATCGGGGTAAATATATGCCAGATTTATTAAGGCCACAACTAGGAGATTTCAATAGCATTGTCTGCTTCAAAGCAGTAATTGTCGGCATGGAAGATGCCTTAGGAGAAAAAGCCACAGCTATTGCTTTAACCACAGCAGGGCGATCGCGGGGGAAAAAACTAGCGACAGATTTGGGTTTAGTGGGAACAGTAAATACCTTAGATGATGTAGCAGCTAAATTGTCCCACGCATTAGGTAAAGAAGGAACTAAACTCTGTATTATTGAGAAAATTGTTACACATGGTGAGACTATTAGAGTATACACATCTGAAACCGTTTGTTCAGCAGGTGAACCACAAAATTCACAACGCAAGTGTACCTTTACAATGGGTGCAGTTTGGGGCGCTTTAGAACAAGTAATTGGTAAGCGTTTTAGAGGAGTGCATACCGATTCTGTGTTAAGGGGCAGTAATCACGACGTATTTGAATTTACACCTTTAGACTAAAAAGTCTCTAACTTGAATTACAGATCAAGAATTTAATGAATTAGGAATTGATAAAAATTCCTGACTCAGTCCCAAATATAAACCAACCTGGAGCAGAAATTATTATGGCAATCAACACAGAAAAACTGAGCATGATTTTACAGCACTTTGTGACTGCTACTACTGACGTTCAAGGAGCAGCACTTGTTACTCCCGATGGTCTACCTTTGAGCGCAAGTCTACCAGGTGGGATGGATGAAGAACGTGTCTCAGCAATGTCAGCATCTATGCTGTCCCTAGGTGAACGGATTGGGGTTGAGTTAGCTAGGGGAAACGTAGACCGAATCTTTGTAGAAGGTAACAAAGGCTTTGGTATCTTGACAGGTTGTGGTGAAGATGCGGTATTGCTGGTATTGGCTAGTGAAACTGCAAAACAGGGATTACTCATGCTAGAAATCAAACGAGTTCTTGCAGAACTAAAACTAGTTTTAAGCTAAATGATCCATACTAAAGCCAACTCAATACAAGTTCCCTTGTAGAGAAAATACAGGTCAAGCGAGGGAACTTTCTACCCAATACTAAACAACTATCAAAACCATTAAGGAGTTTGTTTAAACTAGTGAATAATCACTCATTATCTGTTTATTTATGGAGTAAATAAACATGGAGATTATGCGCTTAATTGTCACGGGATCAGTAGGATCTGGTAAATCCACTTTTATCCGTTCTGTTAGTGAAATTGAGGTCGTAGATACAGATACCCGTGCAACTGATGAAACAGCATTGCTGAAACAAAGAACCACCGTAGCTTTTGATTTTGGTCGGCTGCAATTTGGCCCTGATATGGCACTGCACCTTTATGGAACACCTGGTCAGTCTCGCTTTGATTTCATGTGGGATATTTTGATCCGCAAAGCTCACGCTTATATTTTATTGATAGCAGCACATCGAGCTAGAGAATTCCGTCAGGCACGTAAAATTCTCAACTTTATGCAGGAACGCGCTCAGATTCCGATGATCATTGGTCTAACACATACCGATTGTCCAGGAGCCTGGTCTGAAGAAGATGTATATCTTGCCATTGGATACGTTAATGAAGCCGAAAGACCTCCTATGATTAGAGTCAATCCCAACGAAGGAGACTCTGTAGCAGAAGCAGTCATTGCCCTAGTACAGTATTTGATGGAAAGTTGTGCAGTGTAATCTATCTCATCAATCCTAGTTAATTTAGGAATATTCTCTAAATTAAATAAGAATTTTTTGAGGTTAAATTTCGGAATATTTTTATTCTGATTTGTTTAATATTTAGATCCTTTTATGAAGGAGGTAAATTATGACTATTACTGGTAACTTTGCCGATTTTTCCTTGCCAGAACTACTTCAGTTTTTAGACCAAGGAAAAAAAACAGGACTACTTTATATTGAGTTTTTGCCTGAAGGGGATGAAAATCGGAAAAAACAAGTTTATTATATGTGGCTGCATCAAGGTCGTATAGTCACCGCAGCTGATCGCTTAGACCAACAAGGCTTAACATCAATGATTGCCCAAAGGGGGTGGATAAGTGAGCGAGTAATCTCTAGAGTCACTCAAATTTCTTCTTGTTTTATCAACTCACCATTGGGGCTATGCTTAAAATCCCAAGG
Source organism: Anabaena catenula FACHB-362 (assembly GCF_014698735.1). Taxonomy (GTDB): domain Bacteria; phylum Cyanobacteriota; class Cyanobacteriia; order Cyanobacteriales; family Nostocaceae; genus Anabaena; species Anabaena variabilis_A. Next base: position 400,151 of record NZ_JACJTQ010000001.1, on the reverse strand, counting down.
ACTGGTACAACCAGAACAATTGAAACTGCTATTTAATAGCCAAGTGCTACGTCCAGTATGTTCCTTATTCCAAGTCAAAGATGCTCTGTTTAGATTTGAGCCAACATCATCATTGCCTTTGAGGGAAATGACTGGTTTGAGTATGTCTGCAACTGAGGTGATATTAATTGGACTCCGTGCGCTGCGAGATTGGACGGCTTTAGAAGAAAAGCTCCCAGATCCAACTTCCGGTTTGTCAGGGTTTATGGTGAAACAACCCAGAATGCAGTTAAATGCTCAAGAATGGCAAGTGTGGGAATTTGTCAACGGACAGGTTTCTCTACAGCACATTGCCAATCAACTGACAATACCCATAGCAACTGTGCAGCAAATTGCTTTCCGACTGATCGTAGTTGGTTTAGCAGAAGAGTATTTTATGGTTGCTGCTACACCCACATTCACTGTAGAAGAGCCTATTTCTACTTCTACACCCACCATCACTTTTGCAGAACCAGTGCAGGAACTTGTACCAGCAACTAAACCTATAGAAAAGCCAGCAGAAAAGCCAGCAGAAAAGCCAGCTGTTAGTCAATCATTCCTCAAAAATTTAGTTGGTTTTCTACGCAATAAAACCTCATAATTTTAAAAGCAATTTTGGTGTCTTATCTTAGGAAAAAATTAATAATACAAGGTGCATATTCTTGCAACTCTGCTCAAAGAGCGTAATCTTACACTATACTCTTTTACAGAGCATACAAAAGACTTACTTAATTCAACAAAGACTAAACAGTAATAACTGATAGTTTATTCAACCACATCTATCTTTTTAAAGGGTTAATTATGACTATTGAACCTACCGTTTTTATGGCAACAATGGAAAAAAGAATTGGTTTAACTCCCGAAGATAAAACCATTCTTAAATCCAGTGCAGATTGGGGAAAAGAAATTGCTTCAACAATGGCTGATCACTTCTATGCTTATCTAGGACGTGATGAAGAAATGAATGCCATTTTAAATAAAAGTGAGGGACGAATTCACCGCCTACATGAAACATTTATTCAATGGTTTCATCAAATGTTTACAGGAATTGATGATTGGGGTAAAGACTATGCTGATTGTCGTTGGCATATTGGGCTTGTTCATGTGAAGATTGGAATTGCCCCTCAGCACGTAGTTCCAGCTATGGCAGTTGTCGTCCATGAAGTTGGTAAAAAGCTCAGAGTTGATGGCAAGTCAGAGGAATTGCAATATGCATTGGGCAGAATTTGTATGATTGATTTAGCTTTTATTGAGCAGGCTTATGTAGAAGTTTCTTCCTCTGCTGTACTCAGAGAAACTGGTTGGTCAGAAGCTTTATTCAAACGTCTCATTGCTACTGGTGCATCTAGTATGTAAGTGCAAGCATTCAACATTCATGACTAAAACAGTGCTGAGTTTTTAGTGCTGAGTTCTGAAAACTTGTTGCATTTAGCAATATACACAAGCCCTGGATATCTAACGGGGCTTTATTTTATGCAAATAATTGTAGACATTCATTCTTTAAAATCCCTTTTGTTATAGCTGTAGCCAGGATAATTAGGACATTATTAATCCTTGAAACTTAGATATAATAAGGCTTTCCCTCCTGCCTCCTGCCCTCTGCCTCCTGCCTCCTGCTATACCTTTATTTTTCTAAAGGATTTAGCGATTACTTCTTCGCAAGATATATTCACCTGAGCTTGATTAATCGAAATTAAATCTTGAATTGAAGCACCATAGATAATTTCTGATATTCCAGTCCATACACAAGCAGTAGCACACATTGGACAAGGTTCACCAGTCGTATATATTGAATAACCGCATGGGCAGATGGATCACTGTCTCTATTTACGGTATTATACGCTGCTGCAACTACTTCAATATCTTTAACTATCACTGCACCATAAAGGGCATCTCCTTTTTTTGCTGCTTCTAGCGCTAGACGCATAAAATATTCTTGGTTCATCTTTACAGGAGATTTTAACAGAATAATCTCCTACAATAGCGCATTTTTGCTGTTATTGCTGTGAAGTAGTTCATTTATTTTGGTTATATATGTTACTAAATCGAGAAAAAATTGAATTTTACTTAACAGACCTAGAAACACCAATTGGTAAAGCAATTAATTTAACCATTGCAACTCTAGTTTTATTATCATCAGGAATTTTTGTGGCGGAAACTTATAATATCTCTGATGATGCTCACCTAGAGCTAAAAGCATTAGATACTTGCATATTAATAATTTTCGCTGTCGAATATTTACTGCGTTTATGGAGTGCAGAAGACAAAATCAAGTATATTTTTAGTTTTTATTCAATTATTGACTTAATGGCGATATTACCATCTTTTATTGGTTTAGTAGATATCAGTTTTATCCGCTTATTACGATGGTTCAGAATTTTGCGATTAATCAGGTTTATAGACAAAAAATTCTTATTTGGTAGTATTAGCAGCGAAGATGGTGTAATTTTTGCGCGGATATTATTTACTTTATTTGCAATTATTTTTGTTTATTCTGGCTTAATTTATCAAGTTGAGCATCCAGTTAATCCGCAAAACTTTGGCACTTTTTTAGATGCATTTTATTTTTCAGTTGTGACGATGACAACTGTCGGCTTTGGTGATGTCATACCAGTTTCTGAATTGGGTCGCTTACTCACGGTTTTGATGATTCTAACAGGAGTAGCCCTGATTCCTTGGCAAGTGGGAGATTTAATTAAGCGATTAGTAAAGACTGCAAATCAGGTAGAAACAATTTGTTCAGGTTGCAGTTTAGCTTTTCATGATGCAGATGCAGTGTTTTGTAAAAGGTGCGGAACTAAGTTACAAAAAGATGACCACGTTCAAAATAATTCGTAATAATGCCTCCGGTCCCGTTAGGGATACGTAATTCGTAATTACAGCAGATTGCAGATCAATGAGGTACAGAATCTAAATTGAAACCTAGACACCAAGCCAGTTTGACTCCTGACTCCTGACTCCTGACTCCTGAATTCTGCTGTAAGTTCTGCAACTAGGAAAAAAAATTCTATTCTTCCCCTGCTTGCTCTACCTCAAGCGCTCCCCCTGCCTGCCTTCACCCGTCATTTTTGGGTTGACAGACTACTATGGCTGTGCTGGAAAAACTCATATTTGTTGCTACATATTTTCAGTAGCTTTGGTAGAGTAACAGAAATAATCTGCAAATGTCAATCAATAAATTTGAGCTTTTGCATTTACGAGTTTTAGCCTAAATTTCTTGCTAGACAATAATTACAGCGATTTTGACCCCAGGGCAGACTGTATACTTCCCCTAAAAGGTATCAAAAGATTGACAGATATTCTCATTTGCTCTAATTTAAATTGAGAACTTATATCAGCTATCTTGCTGAACTAGTCAGTAAATTTAACCGAAAGGCTTGAGTAGCGTACATGGATATTAAAAATCTGTTTATCGCAGGTGGTGTGGTAATGTGGCCCCTGCTGGGTTCTTCTGTGTTGGCGGTAGGGTTAATTATCGAACGGATCAAATTTTGGGTAAAAATCAGTACCCGTCAGCAACTGGTAGTCAGAAATGTATTGAATCTCTATCGTCAGGATAATGTGGTCAGTACAATTGATACACTGCGAAAGAATGCAGATTTACCCATTGCGCGGATATTTTTGACGGCTTTAGAGTTAGAAGAACCAAATCCAGAAGAATTTCGCTTGGCTTTAGAAAGTGAAGCACAAGCTGAAATACCTTTGTTCAAAAGGTTTAATACGATTTTTGATACTATTATTGCACTCGCACCCTTGTTAGGATTACTGGGTACTGTATTGGGGTTAATTACTTCTTTTGCTTCACTCAATCTTGGTGATGTTGGGGGAACAAAAACTGCGGGGGTGACTAGCGGTATTAGTGAAGCCTTAGTTTCTACAGCTGCTGGGTTAATTGTGGCAATTTTTACCCTTGTTTTTGCTAATACCTTCCGGGGATTTTATCAACGGCAAATGGCTTTGATTCAAGAATATGGTGGACAGTTAGAACTACTATACCGTCGTCGCTACGAAAGAGGAGAAAAAGCTTATGCGTCTACAAGATGAACCGGAAATACCAGCACAGATTAACATTGTGCCGATGATTGATGTTATCTTTGCAATTTTGACATTTTTCATCATGTCAACTTTGTATTTAACTCGTTCCGAGGGTTTACCAGTTAATTTACCTCAAGCTGCTACGGGAAAAACAGATCGTCCTGCACAGGTGACGGTGACAATTAATAAGAATGGAGAGATATTTTTGAACAAAAAAGCAATTAGTTTAGAACAATTAGAAACAGGAGTGAGAGAAAAGTTAGAACCGCAAACACAGTTGATGGTGGTACTAAATGCAGATGAAGGTGTTAATCACGGACAAGTGGTAGCTGTCATGGATAAAGTGCGACAGGTAGAAGGAGTGAAATTAGGTATAGCCACACGGAAATAATCAAGGAGTCAGGAGTCAGGAGTCAGGAGTCAAGGAGGAAGAAAGAAGAAGGAAGCATAAAAATAAAACAGTATAAATTTCATTTTTAACGGGCAGATAACGCCACCAGTGGGAGGCTAATATTTTGATTAATTCAGCAGCTAAACCTGTATTCAGCTTGGTTGTGTGTGTGGTGGTGCTGCTAATTTGTTTGGTATCTAGTGTCACTTTGGGAGCAGCAGAAATACCATTAGATCAAATTTTGACATCCTTTGTCAGCTTTGACGGTTCATATCAACACTTGGTTATTCAAACTATCAGATTACCGCGATCGCTCATTGCCATTTTAGTTGGTGCAGCCCTGGCAGTATCTGGAGCTTTGATGCAAGGTTTAACACGCAACCCTTTAGCAGATCCAGGTATTTTGGGTATCGAGTCTGGAGCAGCACTCACCGTAGTTGTCACAATTTTTGTGTTTGGTAGTTCATCCATTTCTACTTTGACAATTGCGGCTTTTTTGGGTGCAGGAATCACAGCGATTTTAGTATACTTCCTGGGTTCACTGGGAAAGGGAGGCGCTACCCCGCTTAATCTCACAGTAGCAGGAGCAGCACTGACAGCTTTAATTTCTTCCCTCACCACTGCCATTTTAATTATCAGTCAACGTACATTAGAAGAAATTAGATTTTGGTTAGCCGGTTCATTAGCTGGTAGAGATGCCACTATTCTCTTTTCCGCACTACCGTTTGTCATCATCGGTTTAGTAATTGCCTTGGCTTTGGGTAGACAAATTACCACCATGAGTCTAGGTGAGGATGTGGCTAAAGGTTTAGGTCAAAAAACAGCCTGGATAAAAATTCTTACTGCCATTAGCGTAGTTTTACTAGCAGGAAGTTCCGTAGCCCTTGCTGGCCCCATCGGTTTTATTGGTTTAGTCGTTCCTCACATTGTTCGATTTTTCATTAAAACCGATTATAGCTGGATTTTGCCTTATTCCGCCGTTGTCGGGGCAACTTTACTGTTAGTAGCAGATATTACAGCCCGTGTTCTCCTTAAACCCCAGGAATTACCTGTAGGTGTGATGACTGCACTGGTTGGCGCTCCCTTTTTTGTCTACTTGGCTAAATCAAAGGTGAAAAAATGAAGGTTTACTTTTATCCAGAAACATCTTAGCAATCCAAAATCCCAAATCCAAAATCTAAAATCCAAATAGATGGAACAACAAAAAGACTATACAGAAAATTCTTGGCAATCCAAAATCCCAAATCCAAAATCTAAAATACTGGTGATCCGTTCCTCAGCAATATCTTTTCGCATAGACCGGCGTGTACCAGTGATGCTGTTATTTTTACTAGCAGTGATTGGGGTAGCAATGGTGATGAATGTGGGTAGGGGTGAATATCCTATCTCTGCCCTAGATATTATTAAAACTATATTGGGTGTAAATACGGGAAATCCTGACCATCTCTTCGTGATTAATACCCTGCGTCTACCTCGTACCCTTGTCGCTTTTATGGTGGGAGTGGCGCTGGCAATTTCTGGAACTATCTTCCAAGGTTTAACACGGAATCCCTTAGCTGACCCTAGTATTATTGGGATCAATTCTGGCGCAAGTCTAGCCGCAGTTACAGTTATTGTCTTATTTCCTTCAGTACCTATTTACATCTTGCCTTTATCTGCCTTTGTTGGTGCTTTGTTAATGGCGGGTTTAATTTACTGGTTAGCTTGGAATAATGGGAGTTCGCCGATTTTATTAATTTTAATGGGTGTGGGTTTATCTGCGATCGCTAGTGCCTTCACCAGTTTAATGATTACCTTCGGTGACATTTACAGCGTTAGTGATGCTTTAGTGTGGTTGGCTGGTAGTGTGTACGGACGTACCTGGGAACAGGTATTTTCTTTTTTACCTTGGTTGATTATTTTTGTACCGATGGCGTTGACATTAGCCAGGCACTTGAACGCCTTAAATTTAGGAGATGATGTAGCGAGAAGTTTAGGTAGTCGCGTGGAATGGCAGCGTAGTTTACTGCTTTTGGTAGCAGTAGCCTTAGCAGGTGCATCAGTAGCGACTGCGGGAATGATCGGTTTTGTCGGTTTAATCTCACCCCATTTAGGAAGACAGTTAGTAGGTACAAATCATCAAGGTTTGATTCCCACTTCCGCACTGTTAGGAGGAATGATTGTTGTGGTGGCAGACTTATTAGGACGAACTCTATTTGCACCTATTGAAATTCCCTGTGGAGTTGTTACTGCTGCTGTCGGCGCTCCTTATTTTTTGTATTTGTTAATTCGTAATCGGAAAAATAGGTGACAGGCAACAGATGACAGATGACAGTGAAGAGAGGAGGAGAGGAGGAGAAAAACCAATTATTAATTAAAAATCTAAAATCTAAAATCTAAAATCTAAAATTTTTATGAAAGGTTTATCAACTAAAAGTTTATCTTTAGCTTACGATAGTACTACCATTATCCGTGATTTGAATTTGGCAATTCCTGACGAAAAAATTACTGCTTTAGTTGGCGCTAACGGTTGCGGAAAATCAACATTATTAAGAGGTTTAGCAAGATTGCTTAAACCTAGTAATGGTGCTGTATATCTTGATGGAGAATCTATTTTTCAACTTTCCACAAAAGAAGTAGCCCAGCAATTGGGAATTTTGCCTCAAAGTCCAGTAGCACCTGAAGGTTTAACAGTCAGAGATTTAGTAGCTCAAGGACGTTATCCTTATCAAAGTTGGTTGCAGCAATGGTCAGAAAAAGATGAAAAAATTGTTCGCCAGGCACTAGAAATTACAGATTTATTCAAGTTATCTGAACGACCATTAGATACTTTATCAGGTGGACAAAGACAACGAGCTTGGATTGCCATGGCATTAGCACAAGATACAGATATTTTACTATTAGATGAACCGACTACTTTTTTAGATTTGGCACATCAAATAGAAGTTTTAGATTTGTTGTATGATTTGAACCAATTTCAGAACAGAACTATTGTCATGGTGTTGCATGATTTAAATCAAGCTTGTCGTTATGCTGATTATTTAGTTGCTGTGAAAGAAGGAAGAATTTTTACTGCTGGAGAACCACAACAGGTGATGACTGAGGAAATGGTCAAAGAGGTGTTTGGCTTAGATTGTCGTGTTGTTGCTGACCCGGTTGTGGGAACACCAATGTGTGTGCCAATAGGACGTAAGGGTAAAGGAATTAACTAGAAGAATCTGGAGAGCTTTATTACAAATGAATACAATGTTTATTGCTGTAAAAACTAAATTTGATTATTCTCTAGACTGGCGACAAAAATCACGCAGATTTTTACCTTTTTTACTTGGTATTATCTTTACTTTGGTGGTGAGTAGTCAAAGTTTTAGTGCAGTTCCCAAATCCACAGAAATTCTTTGGGATACTTACGGCATTCCACATATTTACGGTAATAACCATCAGGGTGCTTTTCAGGCATTTGGTTGGGCGCAGATGCAAAGCCACGGTAACTTGCTTTTACGTCTTTATGGACAAGCACGAGGAAGGGCGGCTGAATATTGGGGAGAGAAGTATTTAGACTCAGATAAGTGGGTATTGACAATGGGTGTACCCAAACGTGCTAATTCCTGGTATCAAGAACAAAATTCTGAGTTTCGCAGAGATATAGATGCCTTTGCGGCGGGGATTAATGCCTATGCTAAAGAACATCCTGATTTAATTGACGAGCAAGTAAAAGTGGTGCTACCTGTTACACCGCAGGATGTACTCAGTCACCTGCAAAGGGTACTGCTGTATACGTTTGTCGTTGATCCTGGAAGAGTGGCAGATATTAATGATACAAAGTCTGCTCCTGGTTCTAATGGTTGGGCGATCGCACCAAAACGTTCTGCTGATGGTAAAGCAATGTTGTTGGCAAATCCCCACTTGCCTTGGGGTGATTTATTTTTATGGTACGAAGCCCAAATTACCGCACCAGGTATTGATGCTTATGGGGCAACACTCGTGGGTATTCCCGTATTAGCGATCGCTTTCAATGATCATTTAGGTTGGACTCACACCGTTAATACCCATGATGGCTGGGATGCCTACGAACTAAAATTACAAAAAGATGGTTATCTTTTCGATAACAAAGTTCTCCCTTTTAAAACAACAAACTTTTTACTAAAAGTCAAACAAAAAAATGGCTCCTTCCAAGAGCAAATATTGTCAGTCAAAAACTCTATTCACGGGCCTGTAGTCAGCGAGAAAAACGGTAAAGCCGTGGCGCTACGGGTAGTCGGTCAAGAGAGTACAGGCATATTAGAACAATGGTGGGATATGGCAAAATCCCAAAATCTCACCGCCTTTGAAAAAGCAGTACAACGGTTGCAACTGCCGATGTTTACTATCATCTATGCTGACCGAGAAGGACATATTATGCACCTGTTTAACGGTCTAGTTCCCGTGCGGAAAGAGGGAGACTTTAAATATTGGCAAGGCATTATTCCTGGGGACACATCCAAAACATTGTGGACTAAATTTCATCCTTATCAAGATTTACCAAAAGTAATTGATCCGCCCAGTGGTTGGTTACAAAATGCTAATGATGCACCTTGGACAACTACTTTTCCCACCGCTATCAAAGCAGATAATTATCCACCATATATGGCACCACGGGGTTCAAGAAATTTCCGCGCCCAGCGTTCTGCCAGAATGTTAGCAGAGGATGAGAGTATTTCCTTTGAGGAAATGATTACCTACAAGCATTCTACACGCATGGAATTAGCAGACCGAATTCTTGATGATTTAATCCCGGCAGCACAACAAGGAAATGAATTAGCAAAACAAGCATCTGAGGTTTTAGAAAAATGGGATAGACAAGCAAATGCTAATAGTAAAGGTGCGGTATTGTTTGCTGCTTGGGCAGACAAATTAGACTTTAATCAAGCATTTAGTCAACCTTGGAATGAAAACCAACCACGCACCACCCCCGATGGTTTAGCTAACCCCCAAGAGGCTGTAGAACTATTAGAAAAAGTTGCACAGGAAATCAAAAAGACCTACGGTAGTTTAGATATTAGCTGGGGAGAAGTTTTTCGTCTGCGAGTTGGTAATTTAGACTTACTAGCTAACGGTGCTGAGGGATATTTGGGAACATTTCGAGTTGTTGATTTTGCTCCCGCATCAGAAGGACGTTTTCAAGCTGTGAGTGGGGATTCTTTTGTAGCAGCAGTAGAATTTTCTCAACCAGTCCGCGCAATGACGCTAAATAGTTATGGAAATGCAACTCAACCGGGTTCGTCTCATATTAGCGACCAATTGCCATTATTTGCTGATAAAAAATTGCGTCCTGTGTGGCGAACAAAACAGGAAATTAAGGCTTATTTAGAAGGACGAAAAGTATTTAATTAATAAGCCAGAAAGTCGGTCTCCTACTATTTATTCTCAGCATTACTGGCATCATCTTGTAGCCTGGTTGGAGAAAATTAATTCCTGGATTCAAAATTAAATGGGATGCACACCCTAAACGCTTAAATTTTTATCTTCACATTATGAGCGTCTGGGATTTAGAGTGGTGGGTGGTGATGAAAATCTATTTTTAATGGAGTGGCGGAATCTTTAAAAAACCTGCCAAGTCGAAGGTGTTGAGGGTATAAAAACCTCAATAAAATTCGGCAATAGATTGAAACCCTGAACCCTAAATAAAATCTGAATTTATTAATTGCGAATTACCCCTTGATGGTTTATTTTCCATTGAGGATAGTAATTATTGCTAGCGTGGATAAACCAACAGAAGCTGCTAGTTCTTCCAAGGCTATTTGTTCTTGTGCGTTAGTGTTAAGCATTTGAGTAGCTGCTGCTACATATTCAGGATTGTTAAGACTGTTAACTTTTTCCACAGAGATTTTTGAAGAATTAAGACTAGCAATACGCTCATTATTTGTCAAATTTTGCATTCGATAAGCTGCGATTTTTGTCGCTTGACGAGCTTGGATATAAGCTAAGTAGCTCTGAATTACGGATAATCTTTTTTGCTGCTTGGCTTCTTGCCAACGAGATTTCAATATCGGTTTTCGTTCAAAAGCACTAATTAACTTAATCGGATCAATAGAAATACTCAGATAAAAACTACTTTCCCTTTCTTCAGGATCATCAGATGAGTTGTAATTTGTCGTAGTCAGAGAGGGTGATAATTCGATAGATATAACATCCTGAAATGCACGCCAGCCCATAGCTGTTTTTGCTTCCAAAACTTGAGAAGACTTACGCTCGGCAATGCTGACTAACTGTTGGATAATTTTGAGGTCATTTTTTGTAATCTCGGTTTGTAATAGTTCTAATTCGTTACCGACATTAGACTTTTCTGCTGATGCCATCGTCGGCAAAGAATAACCAACTATCAGAACTGTTAGTAGAGATAAAAAATAATGATTAAAAAAACAATTTTGTTGTCTGTTAAATAATTTTAAACCTCGCCAGATTTTTACATATATACCATCAAAATTTTGTCTAACCTTGTTTCGATAAAGCATCTGTCATCTGATGTTTTTGATTAAATAATGCCAAAAATGCCAATAATACAACCCCCATTGTCGAGATAGCTGTTCCTGATGCTTGGGCAAAAATAATCACAATTTGGTAGCGGATAGCATCAGATGGACTCGCACCGGCTAAAATTTGTCCTGTCATCATTCCTGGTAAACTTACTAATCCCATCACCATCATCGAATTAATAGTAGGAATCATCCCGACTCTCAAGGCTTCTCTGATGGTTTGATGGGCAGCTTCCCAACGAGTTGCACCTAAAGTTAGTAGTGCTTCTATTTGTTCACGACGACTAATTAAATCTTCTGTAAAGCGTTCTAATGTGAGAGAAGTTCCTGTTAAAGCATTGCCTAAAATCATCCCCAATAGAGGAATTAAATACTGAGGATCATACCAAGGTTTGACTTGAATAATGCCGCTAACAGTAAAGCCTGTAACTAGAAATGAACCACACAATAAAGAAATAAAATTATTCCAGTAAATACTATTAAAGCGCCGACGAGTACGATTAACACTCGATATCACCGCCATAATTGTCATAGCCAAAGCTACACATATTATTAATACTGGATTACGTAAAGTGAATACCCATTGTAGTATATATCCCACCATAAGTAATTGTACTACCATTCGCAGGGAAGCAATTAATAGATTTTTTCCCAGCCCTAAATTTAAAATCCATGAAAGAGCTATATTAATGAGAATAAATAAAGCTGATAATCCTAGTTGACCGTAACTAATAGCAATATAACTTTTAGTCATTATTCTTTAGTTTTTACCTGAATTTGACGATTGGTAATACGTTTTAACTGAGTTGAATCATGACTTGTCCAAAGATATGCTCTTTGGGGATCTTGCCTTTGCCAAGCTGTTACTAAAGCTTCTAAACAATGGACTGTTTCTGCATCTAATGAAGCGGTAGGTTCATCGAGTAATAAAACTAGGGGTGAAAGTTGCAAAGCACGTAAAAAAGCAACGATTTGCGCTTCACCTCCAGAAATTGCACTCACAGGACGTTGTAAAAAATCAATAGGTTTATGTAAAAGTTGTAAATAGTCAAGAATTAATTGTTGGTTATAAACTTGGTGACGATGGATTGCTAAACGATAAACTTGTTTGAGGTTATCTTCTACAGTTCCTTCCCAAAGTGCAGGACGTTGATGGAGATAGATTACTTGTGAACGATAGCGGGGTATATATTGAGAATCAATAGATTTTCCTTGAAACAAAAATTGTCCTGATTGGATAGAATCAAGATGAGCGATCGCTCTTAATAACAAACTCTTACCAGAACCTGAAGCACCAACCACAGCAACTTGTTCTCCTGATAAAAGTTCAAAATTTAAATTTCGCCATAACCATTGATTTTGGATTTGTTTACCTAGATTTTGTCCTGATAAAATCGGGTTATGAGCAAAGGATTCTGAACTGGTAATCAAGCTGTTTCTGAGTCTATTATTCATTCAGTTTTTTGAGAGTTTTTTCAGAAAATACGAAATTTATACTAGTAAGCTATACGGCAAATATTGAGCCAAATTTTCTAGTAAAAGAGATTGGGCAGAATGCAGAAAAAAGTGGTCTCCAGAAAACATATGTAAATTAAAATCAGCCTTTTTCCTAAATACAATTATTGTGGATAAGTTAACCCTCTTTACAAATAGCAATTGAGAACTTAGTGATGATTAATTTGTACTAACAGCCTCCTCCATTTGCTTCCTTAAACTTAGAGGCCGCATATCAGTCCAGACTTCCTTGATGTATTCTAGACATTCTGATTTGAGTCCACTTTTACCTGCATCTTTCCAGCCAAGGGCATTTTCTCGGTCAGCAGGCCAAATTGAATATTGCTCTTCATGGTTAACTACAACTTTGTAAATTGTAGTATCTTCAGGATTTTCTCTACTCATTATTAATCACCTTACAATTTCTATTCAAAACTTTTTTGTTTGCGATTAAAATCTCATCCAGTAAACACATTTGTTACAGAAGATAAACGAGATATATCAAAATTGCAATTTTCACTAATCAATTGCATAGATTTTAAAGCTTCTACAATTCTATAAGTTACTTCTTGAATTTCTTCTTTTGTTAAAGACGGATAACTCTTAGTTTTTAAATTTTCCTCTATATGTTCTAACTTCTTCATACCTACAAGTGCTGAGAGCAATCCGGGTGCGCTGCGAGTATATTGTAGTGCGCGTTGAGAATCAGAATTAAAATTTTTGCCAATAGCATTAACAACACTTTCAGGTATTCTGCCTATAACTTGTGCTTGATATAAAGAAGCACTAGCTATTGAAGTTAATCCTAAACGATAAGCAGCTTCCAAAACAGGAACTAGCTCTCCTGCGACATTTTGAGTAGGAGCAATTAGAGCTTCTGGCATACCCATATTCAAAGGAAATTCGATAAAACGAAATCTATCATTTTTATTACCACCTACTTCAGCAGCTACTGACTTTATCTTTGCTAAATCTAAATGTTGAGGACTATTTGGAGATATACGCAAACCATCCCAAGTAGCAATACCATAAGCAGCGATTTTCCCTGATTCAACTGCTGATTCTAACACTTCAAATGCTGCATACAAACGTTTGTAAAAAACATCTAGCGAAATTTCTGAAAGCAGTATTTCGGGATTATGGATATAGTAAACGTCGATTGTTTCTACTCCCAAATTATCTAAACTTAAATTAATTTGGTCTTGTAGATATTCTGGGTGTATACAGTGGGAATTTTGTACTAAGTCTGTTGTGCTGACTTGAGAATTATTGTTTTCAATGTAATTTTGGTTAAACCAATTTAGATATTCTGTTGTTTTTTCAGTAAGAGAACCACCTTTAGTACAGATAATTAATTCGTTTCTCGATATATATCCCGATTCTATCAGATATCGTAATGCTTCACCTATACTACGTTCTCCTTGCTGTTCACGATAAATAATTGCTGAATCAATTAAGTTTATCCCTTGCCTAACAGATTCAATTATAGCTTGGGTAACTTGGTAATTAGTTTCTTCATTAACTTGACCGAGATAAGTTCCTATACCAATAGAACTAGCAATTAATTCTTTATTTGTTCTGAAATGCTCTGGCGCACATTTATCAATATGCTTATCTCGGTAATTTTTTGTTCCTTCCAAGGTGGCTTTACCTGAAATTTTCATGATTCTATGGCTGTGATAGTGATATTTCGATGTTCGTCAACAATTTTGATGAGTCTAATTAATTAGAAAATTTTTATTTTTGAAATAGCAAATGTATGTACATATGTCGCTGTAAAGTTATTGGATTGGTAGTTTCAGTGTGTAGGTTGGGCATTGTTCTATTTACTGATGAGTATTTGAGCAAGATTATTTATGTCAAATTTTTTGACTTAATTGTGGTTGGTTGAGGAACCCAGTACGAATTAGATACGTAAAGTAGGTTTGTAACAACTGATGATTAACTGGTGGACAGGTAAGACCAGATTCCACTAACTCAGCTAGGGTATGGTGATTGTGAGAGTTGTGTTTAGCAATATTCTTATTGCTAGATTTTTTAGAACTTTCTGCAAAAATTCCTATTAGTGGATATAAGGCATTATCGTTTTCTATTTCAGAAATTTGCAGTAATTTATCTCGCCAAGCTTCGTAGGAAATTTGTTTTATGGGATAACCCAATGCACAAATTAAGTTAGCCATCTCATACCAAGAAATTGATTGAGGATTGGTTATATCAAAGACTTGACCAAAAGAGGCTTTTTGCCGAGATAAATAAACAATGGCTTTACTGGCATAATCTACAGGAGTTAAATTTACCATCACATCTTGCTTGGGCGCACTTCCTAATTGAATACAGCCACGAATCAATCTAAAAGTATGATCTTCAGGATTACAAGCACCTGTTTTACTATCGCCAGAAATCCGTCCTGGTCTATAAATAGAAATCGGAACTCCTCGTTCTCCAGCAATTTTAATTAACTTTTCAGCTACCCATTTACTTTGGGTATAACCAGTATCACTCTTTTCTCCTTTGTCAAGTTTATCTTGTATTTGAGCCACTCCAATTGTGGAGATAAAATGTACTGGCTTAACTTTAATTTGTGTAGCTAAACGTAAAACTTCCTGTGTTCCTAGTACATTTGCTTCTTTGAGAACAGAGTAAGGGTAAGTAAAATTGACCCATGCTCCATTGTGATAGATAACATCAATTTGACTAGCCATCGATTGAAATTTCTCTTCACTGAGTCCCAACAATGGTTTAGCCAAATCTCCGTTCACAGTAATAATTCTGTGGCTAAAGCTTTCATCCCAGAGTAAATAAGATTTTAAGCTATTACTCAGTCTTTCTTGCGCTGCAATATTATTTTCACCACGGACTAAACAATAAATATCTGCCGTTGTTTGTTGCAATAGTTCGTACAGTAAAAATGCACCAATAAAACCAGTCGCTCCTGTTAACAATATACTTTGGGGACTGCTCGGATATTCAACCGCTAAGTTAACTTGAATACTTGGATCTAAGACAGCTTCATTTAACAGATTTACATTGGCAGTGTGAGCCACAATACCTGCATTTTTGTCCTCAATAATTTGAGCTAAATCAGCAATAGTCGGTGCATCAAATAAATCACGTAAATGTAATTCTATCTGGAAAACTTTTCTTACCTTGGCTAGTAATTGCGTAATTAGCAGAGAATGTCCACCCAAATCAAAAAAGTTGTCATGAATACCTACTCGTTCCAATCTTAAAAGTTGCAGCCAAATTTCAGCTAACTGTTTCTCTATAGGAGTACGTGCTGCTACGTAAATTTGATTAACTTCAGGACGGGTTTTTTCTAGCGCTAGTAATGCTTGAATGTCCACTTTACCGTTGGGTGTCAGTGGTAATGCTTTGAGCAACACAAAAGCCGATGGCACCATATAATCAGGTAGTTTTTGCAGACAAAAGCTGCGTAATTTATTGATGCTTTCTGACTGCTGATTCTGGTTGCGGTTTGATTCAGAACTAAGAACTAGATATGCTACTAAGCGCTGATTTTCTTCAGCGATAACTACAGCCGATTGTACCTCAATATGTTCTTTGAGTGTGGCTTCTATTTCTCCTAATTCAATGCGGAAGCCACGAATTTTTATTTGATTATCGACTCGCCCTAAAAATTCTAGATTACCATCTGGTAAATAACGAACTAAGTCACCTGTTTTATAGATTTTCTGGCTGAATTTGCCTGCTGGTAATTGTAAATTTACAAAGGGGTTTTGAATAAACTTTTCCTGTGTTAATTCAGATCGATGGAGATAACCTCTAGCCAAACAAGCACCACCAATGTAAAGTTCTCCAGGTACGCCTATAGGTACAGGTTGTAATTGTTCATCTAGTACGAAAACCTGAGTATTGGGTAGAGGTCGTCCCAGAGGGACTGTTTTGGCTTGAGAAGGAGGAATTTCCACTGGATAAGTGAGTACACCAACTGTAGTTTCTGTTGGTCCATAGTGGTTGAATATTTGGCAGTTGGGAGCTTGTTTTTTGATAGTTTGAATTAAATCCCAAGTGCTGGCTTCACCACCTAAAATTAGACATTGACGGGGTAAAATTGATTGGGTGGAAGAAGCTGTTAACAGTGCAGTGAGGTGAGAGGGAACAATTTTTAGGCAATCTATAGGATATTGTTGAAAATAATCTGCGATCGCCTGTGCATCAGATGCTCTTTCTTGAGACAATATATGTAAACATCCACCCGTACACAAGGCAGCAAACACAACTGTATTACCTAAATCTGCGGCGAAGGTGGAAACAGTGGCAAAACTCGCTGCTGCTGGTAAATTGAGTCTGTCTAAAATGCCGTAGAGGTAATTGAGAAGTTGTTGATGTTCTATCGCTACAGCTTTGGGTTTACCAGTAGAACCAGAAGTAAAGATAGCATAAACTAAATTTTCTGGTTGTACAGAAATTTGTAGATTTTCCTGATTTTCTTGATCAATAGTTTCCCAGTCAGTATCTAAACAGATAATTTGCGCTGTCGTTTGGGGAAGTTTTTCCACTAACGACTGCTGTGTTAATAAGATGGGTGCTTGGGCATCTTGTAAACGAAAAGCTAGATTTTCTGCTGGTAATTTTGGGTCTAATGGTAGATAAGCAGCACCAGCTTTGAGAATGCCCAATATACCAACGATGATATCAACAGACTTCTCGACATACAACCCTACTAAAACATCAGCACCAACCCCTAAGCGTTTGAGGTAATGAGCAAGCTGATTCGCTTTGGCATTCAGTTGGGCATAAGTCAGCTTTTTATTCTCACAAACTACAGCAGTATCTTCAGGTGTCTTTTCAACTTGCTGCTCAAATAGTTGATGAATAGATTGATAACTTGGATGATTTTTATGCGTATTATTAAATTCAATTAATAACTGATGACGTTCTTGGTTATTGATAATTACTAATTCAGAAACAGTAGCGTTAAGATTATTAACAGCACTTGCTACTATAGTCAAAAAATATTCAAATAACCGTTGAATATTGTCATGACATAATAAACTTTCATTGTATTGCAGTTCTAGAATTATCTCGGCTTCTTTTTTCAGACAACTAAGTTTTAATTTAAAAGGAGCAAAGTAAGAAAAATGGTGGAATAAAGAAAATGATACATCACCAGCTAAACAATCTTCAGGTAACTCTTGAAATTCAAACCCGATGGGTAACTCTTGGTAATTCGCTACACCTTCTACATTGTCTTGCCAAATAAAATATTCTTGCCATTTATTAATCTGGCGGATATTGTCACTAATTTGATTTAAAACTTCTAAAAATTTAAAGTCTTTCTGAAACACACACTGCACAGGTAAGGATTTAGCAGCTAATCCCATTAGTTCCAGCAACTCTTCATATTTTCTATCATTAAATACAGTATTAACAACTATATTAGACTGCTTGGTTAGCCGCCATATCAGTGTTTGCCAACAAGCAAGTAAAAAGTTAGAAGTTGTAGTATTATACTGAGTAGCAATACCGGAAATTTTAGCAGATAACTCTGGAGGAATATTCTGATTATAAATTGCGGATGCAAATTTACTTTCTCCAGTTAAATTAGTTTCCCAAGGGAAAATTAACGGTTGTTGATTTGTAAAGTCCTGTTGTTGCCAATATTGTTTTCCTTCCTCTGCTTCTTCATCCTCTAACAATTGATTTTGCCATTCAGCAAATTGGATATATTGTATTGGTTCATCTAATAACTGTTGATTTTTCAAGCATAAAGCATAGGTCTGACTAATTTCCGAGAATAAATTATTCAGTGTCCAAACATCAGCACATAAAGACGGTAGCGTTAAAACTAAAAGATACTGGTTAGCTGACAAAATAAGTAAACTCACACGCAAAAGAGAATCATTGCATGATTCGTTTATTAATCGTCTGTCGGCAATTAAATAATTCTCTATTTTTGTTGGCTGTTCATGACTATCATGTTTACTTAAATCGATATTCTGCCAGACGAGTAAATTATGATTTTGAATTACTTGTACAGGTATTTTCACACCGGGTAAAGTGTGGAAATTTGTACGCAGAATTTCGTGGCGATTAACAACTGTTTGCACAGCTTCTTGTAATACTTCAACGTTAAGATTACCCGCAATTAAAAATGCAGCTTGAGCCGCATAATCGGCATCGTTTTTTTGCTGTAACCAAAGATGTCTTTGCTGCGGAGATAAGCGAAAACCTTCAATAGTTGAAATTGTCATATATTACTTCTTCCTTTTTCTCTGTGCTTCTGTGTTTTTAATCAATCTTCCAAATTTTTTTGCTGGTTCCTAAGAGGTTGTTTGAAAAGTATTGTTATTAACACCAAGGTCTCTCAAACCTAACCCCCCCTACAAGGGAATGGGGGTTTAAAAGCCTCTCTCCTTGTAGGGGAGAGGTTTGGAGAGGGGTTTTTAGTATCCTTCATGACTTTCCAAACATCCTCTAAGATAACTTCATAGCCTTGGGCTTAATTTGCATCAACTTTTTGAGTTTACCTTGCTCATGTTTAACCTCGGTAATTAACTGTTCTTGTTTTTGCGTTTCTGTCAGCAAGTCCAAAGTGTTAATTCGGGCATCTGATTGAGTCGTAATACTTGCAAGTAATTCCTGAAAATTCTCAAACAAACTAGAAATTTCTTTTGCCGCAAATAAGTCTGTTTTATAATACCAACCACCCTTAATTCCCGATTCTGTTTCTGATATAAATAAAGCTAAATCGAACTTAGCTATTTTAGCTTCTACCTCTATTGGTAGCAACGTTAGTTCTGGTAGTTGCAAGTTTTGCGTCGGAACATTATCCATGACAAACAACACTTGAAACAAAGGTGTATGACTCAAATGGCGTTCTGGTTGTAGTTCTTCAACTAACTTGTCAAAAGGTAAATCTTGATGGGCATAAGCCTCTAAAGTTACTTTTCTGACCCGTTGTAATAATTCTCTAAAAGTGGGATAGCCGGATATATCAGTGCGTAATACCAGCAAGTTAACAAAAAAGCCAATTAAACCTTCCGTTTCACCTCGATTACGGTTAGCAACATCTGTTCCAATTACAATGTCATCTTGCCCTGTGTAGCGATATAACAATGTTTTTAAAGCAGCTACCATTGTCATAAACAAAGTGACATTTTCTTGACGGCTAAGTGTCTTCAGTGCTTCCGATAATTCGGCTGATAAACTGAAGGTTTGGACACCAGCTTGATTGCTTGGAGTGGCTGCTTGATTTTGGGTATAGGGTAACTTTAAAACTGGTAAAGCAGCACCTAGTTTTTGTTTCCAATAAGCAAGGTGATTTTCTAATACTTGTCCTTGCAACCATTGTCTTTGCCAAACAGCAAAATCTGCATATTGAATTGGTAAATCTGGCAAAGCAAAAGGTTTACCCCCAGCAAAAGCTGGATAGAGGGCTACTATTTCTCGAATAATCACACTCATAGACCAGGCATCAGATATGATGTGGTGCATTGTGAATATGATCACATATTCTGTTGAACTTAGTTTGAGAATAATTACCCGTAATAAGGGTACTTGACTCAAATCAAATGGCTGTTGAGTTTCTTGATTGATAAGTTGCTGTACTTGAGTTTCTTGTTCTGGCTTTGAAAGTGCTTGCAAATCGATTATAGGTAGAGATAATTGCAGATTTGCAGTAATTACCTGCATCGGCAAACCTTCTACCGCAATTAAGGCAGTACGTAAAGCTTCATGACGTTTAATAATTTCGTTTAAGCTGGCTTCGAGTGCTGTGATATTGAGATCACCAAGAACACGGACAGCACTAGTAATGTTATATGCAGCGTTATTGGTTTGTAATTGTTCTAGAAACCAAAGTCTTTGTTGGGCAAAGGATAAAGGCAGATGATTTTCTCTACTAACAGGCACAATAGGAGGGGCTAAAAGACTATCCTCTGCTTGTTTGATAGCTTCCACAGCCGTTGCTAAATCTGCGACTGTGGGAAATTCAAAGATTTTCTGGAGGGGTAATTCTATTTGGAAAACTTGGCGTAGTCGAGAAATTAATTGAGTTGCTAATAGAGAATGACCTCCTAATTCAAAGAAGTTATCATTCACTCCTACTTGTTCAACACCAAGCACTTGAGTCCAGGTGTTGGCGATAATTTCCTCAACTGGAGTACGGGGAGAAATATAATTTTGCTCTAAATTTCTTTGTGACCAGTCTGGTGTAAGTAGCGCCCTACGGTCTAATTTGCCATTGGGGGTCAAGGGTAATGCTTCTAGCAACACAAAAGCTGAAGGTATCATGTAATCTGGCAGCTTTTGTTGCAAAAATTTCTGTAGTTTTGATGCTAATTCATTGGTAGTTAACTTATTTTGCTTAGAAACAATATAAGCGACCAAACGTTTTTCACCTAAATCATCTTCTTTAAGGGCAACAACACTTTCCTGTATCTCTGGGTGTTTAGCTAGTAGTGTCTCAATTTCACCGACTTCAATCCGAAAACCACGAATTTTTACCTGATGATCAATGCGTCCAAGATATTCAATGTTCCCGTTAGGTAAATAACGAGCTAAATCACCTGTTCTGTATAAAAACTGTGCTGATTCAAATGGGCTAGCAATAAACTTTTCTTGAGTCAATTCAGGTTTATTCCAATAACCACGGGCTAATCCCACTCCACCAATATGTAACTCACCACTTACACCTATAGGAACAGGTTGTAAATGTTTATCTAAGATATATATCTGTATATTAGCAATCGGACGACCAATAGGGACTATCTTCTGATTACTATTAAGTTGACAAGCCCAATAAGTTACGTCAATTGCGGCTTCTGTTGGGCCATAAAGGTTGTGTAACTCGGCGTTTAATCGTTCAAAGAAGCGTTTTTGTAAGTCAAAAGATAGAGCTTCACCACTACAAATCACCTGTTTAATAGTACCACATTTCTCTAGGTCTGTTTCTTCTAAAAACACTTGCAACATTGAGGGGACAAAGTGAAGTGTAGTAATTTTTTCTTGGGCAATTAGTTCAACTAAATATCTACTATCTTGATGTCCTCCTGGTTTAGCTATGACTAAACTCGCACCTGTTAATAATGGCCAGAAAAATTCCCAAACCGAAACATCAAAGCTAAATGGTGTTTTCTGTAAAACGCGATCGCTTGCTGTTAGTTGATATGTATCTTGCATCCACAATAGACGGTTACACAAGCCTTTGTGAGTGTTCATTGCACCTTTGGGCTTTCCTGTGGAACCAGAGGTATAAATTACATAAGCTAAGTTTTCAGATGTAGTATTGCTAATTGGGTTAGCTGTGCTTTGCGTGATGAATAAATTTTTGTCTTGGTCTAGATATAGAGTCTGGGCGTTGTGTGCAGGTAATGTTTCTAATAGATGTTTTTGGGTTAACAGCACCGAAACCTGGGCATCTGTCAACATATAGCCTAAGCGTTCTTGTGGATAGGCTGGATCTATGGGTACGTAAGCGCCACCCGCTTTGAGAATGCCTAAAAGTCCGATGATCATTTCAAGCGATCGCTCTACACAAATCCCCACTAATACCTCTGGTATTACTCCCAGTTTTTGCAGGTAGTGTGCGAGTTGATTTGCTCTGGTGTTGAGTTCCCGATAAGTCAGTTGCTCATTCTCAAATACCACTGCTACAGCATTAGGTGTTTTCTCTACCTGTGCTTCAAATAATTGATGAATGCACTGGTCTTGAGGGTAATCAATTTGAGTATTATTCCACTCTATTAATAATTGGTTTTGCTCATCTGCTGTTAACAGGGATAAATCTTTAAGGCGCTGATGAGGATTAGTAGCCATACCTACCAGCAATGTCTGAAGATGTCCCAGCATTCTTTTAATGGTGGCAGAGTCAAGGCGATAGCGAAGCGCTGCTGCAAGCAGATCGCTCTGTTGATAAGCAATCTTCAGCAATAATTCTTCACCAGGTACAGCACTCATAGTCAGAGGATAGTTAGTTCTTTCAAAGCTACGTCGGTTTTTAATCTCCAGGTTTATATCTGGCTCTAGTAATGAAGCTTCTACAGGATAATTTTCAAATACCACTATGCTCTCAAACAAAGGAGAACCAGGAGGAATATCACTCCATTTCTGAATCTCTGACAGTGGGGTATATTCGTATTGACGTGCCTCTACTTGTTGAGCTAAAAGCTGCTTCAGCCAAGAAAGCAAGAATTGTTCGGGGTCAATTTGTACTCTCACGGGCAATGTGTTAATGAATAATCCAACCATTGCCTCAACTTTAGGTAAACAGGGGGGACGACCGGAAACTGTAGCCCCAAAAACAATATCCTCCTCACTACTGTAACGATTCAACAACAACGCCCAAGCACCTTGTACTAAGGTGTTGAGGGTCAATTGATGTTGTTTCGCTAGAGACTCAAGGGCGGATGTTGTCACCGCAGAAAGTTTAATTTCCTGTTCCCCATTGTCGGTCAAGTGCTGAGTAATTGGTTTAATACCAATGGGAGTAGGAGTAGTAAAACCGTTGAGTATATTGCGCCAAAAAACTTCAGCTTGACTGAGATTTTGCTGTTGTAACCAAGCAATATAATCTCGATAAGGACGAGGTGATTCTAAGTAAATATTTTGACTTTGGCAAAATGCCTTGTAATAGGTGATAACTTCCTGAAATATTATCGGTACTGACCAACCATCCAGTAGGATATGGTGATGGCTCCAAGTAAAGTGATACACTTGTTCACTCAGCCGAATCAGGAGCAGGCGCATAAGTGGAGCCTGGGAGAGTTCAAACCCTCGTTGACGATCTGCTATTAATAAAGCTGCTAATTTTTGCTGTTGTTCTTTTGGCTCAACTCCCCACCAATCTTCTTCTTGCCAAGGGAACTTGACCTGCCGACCGACGACTTGTAGGGGTTTTTCTAGATTTTCCCACACACAGCCTGTTCGCAAGATGGGATGACGTGCTATTACCTGCTGCCAAGCTTGAACAAATGCAGGTACATTTAATGCTCCATGCAATTCAAAGCTGGTTTGTTCACAATAAACACCAGATTCGGGAGCCAAAAGGCTGTGAAACAGCATCCCTGCTTGCATGGGAGATAAAGGATAAACATCGTCAATGTTTTTTGTCACTACCATTTACTTATCTCCCTTAAAAAGAAACTTGTCCAAAAAGTGTATCGAGTTGTGTTTGATCTAGCTGTGCTAGAGGAAAATCAGAAGGAGTAAAGCCGCCTACTTCAGGGGATTGACAGTGGTGAATAAGCGATCGCAAATTTGCAATAAACCCTTGAGCCAAACCTTCTATAGTGGACTTGTGGTGTAAATTCTGGCTATAAGTCCAGTTGAATTGCAGCTTGCCTGATTCAACGCCACCGTAAATATCTAGCAGATAAGACCGATGGTTGCGCTGGCTTTTGTTGGAATTGCTGGACTGGTTTGCTAATTTAAAGAGCGATGATTCGGGTAAAACTTGGTCAAACTGTCCTAAATAATTAAAGCTGATTTCCGCTTGGGGTAAAGAATCAAATAACTCAGAAGTGTCTTTATCCTTGGTGAGATATCGCAGCATTCCGTAGCCAATACCCCGATTTGGAACACTTCGCAATTGCTCTTTAACAGTCTTCAAAGCTTCTCCTAAATCAGTAGTTTTCTCACAACTCAGGGCTACTGGAAATAAAGAGGTAAACCAGCCTACAGTCCGCGATGAATCAACATCCTCAAAAAGTTCTTCTCTGCCGTGTCCTTCCAAATTAAATAGCAGTGTGTTCTGTCCTGTCCATTGAGCAAATGTCAACAGTAATGCTGTTAGTAAGACATCATTAATTTGAGTGCGATAAACAGATGGAACTTCTTGGAGTAATGCTTGAGTTTCTTCTTGGCTGAGATTAACTGCAACAGTTTGATCTGAAGCTACGGTGTTGTCTCCACCAGGATAATCTATTGGTAAGTTTGCAATTGGTTGACGCAAGGTTGTTAGCCAATAATCTAGTTCTGCTCTTGCAGATGGTGACTGAGCATACTCTTGTATCCGGTAAGCCCATTGTTTAAAAGAAGTTGTTTTTGATGGTAATTTAATGGCTTTATCTTGTGCTATCTGGTGATAAGCTGTTTGCAAATCTTCTAATAAAATGCGCCAAGAAACTCCATCTACAATTAAGTGGTGAATAGTCACAAACAAGTAACTATGCCTATGTTTACCAAGATTAAAAAAGCCAACTCGGAAAAGTAGTCCCTCGGACAGATTTAAGCTGGCTTGAAATCTCTCGATTGTGGAGGCGAGCGCACAATCTAATTCATCTGGAGGTAATGTAGAAAAATCAATTTCTGCGAATAATTTTCGATTTTCTACATGATCAATTATGGGTTGCCAACCTGATTCTAATTTCTGCCAGCGCACGTGCAAAATGTCGTGATGCTCAAGCAAAGACTCTACCGCCTGCTGTAATAGTTGAGGATTAAGCATTTCCTTCACTTCCAACATTACAGATTGATTCCAGTGATGAGGATCAAGGAAATTCTGCTCAAAGAACCAATGCTGAATAGGTGTCAGGGGAAATGAACCAGTGACCATACCTTGTTCAGCTAAAATAGGTGCGCTTGTGCTAACTACGGTGGCTAGTTGAGCGATAGTTTGGTACTGAAACAATTGCTTAGGAGTCAGATGCAGCCCTGCTTGATTGGCTTTAGCTATTACCTGAAGGCTAAGGATAGAATCTCCACCTAATTGAAAGAAGTTATCGTTTACGCCTACTTTTTCTAAGCCTAGTACTTTTGACCAAATATCAGCTAACTGTGCTTCAACAATAGTTTGAGGTGCTACGAAAGTGGATTCTAGTTCTAAATTTTGCCACTCTACTACTGGCAATACCTTACGGTCTACCTTACCATTAGGCGTTAAAGGCATTGCCTCTAGTAGCATAAAACTAGAAGGTACCATATATTGCGGTAACTTTTCTTGTAAAAAGCTATACAGTTCATCAATGGTAGGTCTGTAGCCCTGAGCTATAAAATAAGCGACAAGTCGCTGGTTGCCCATTTTGTCTTTCTGAGCTATGACTACAGTCTCTCGCACGCTGGGGTGTTGATTTAATACTGCTTCAATTTCTCCTAGTTCAATGCGGAAACCGCGAATTTTTACTTGATGGTCAATGCGTCCCAGATATTCAATGTCTCCATTGGCTAGATAACGGGCTAAGTCTCCAGTCTTGTACAAGCGTGTTCCTGGTTGATTACTAAACGGGTTAGCAATGAATTTCTCTGCTGTTAGTTCTGGATTATTTAAATAGCCTCTACACACTCCCACACCGCCAATGTAGACTTCACCTGTAATTCCTACAGGAACTTGGTTAAGATGCTTATCCAGCAGATAAATTTGGATATTGGCAATAGGACGACCAATGGGAACTGTTGTAGTTAATGAGCTATACTGTTCACATTTCCAAAATGTGACATCTACAGCAGCTTCTGTTGGCCCATATAGATTATGTAATTCAGCATCCAAGCGGGTAAATAAACGTTTTTGCAGTTCAACTGATAATGCTTCACCACTGCAAATCACCCGTTTGAGACAGTTACAATCCTCAACACCTGGTTGTTCCAGAAATACTTGCAGCATTGATGGTACAAAATGTACCGTGGTAATTTGCTTCTGTGTAATTATATTGACTAAATAATTAGTGTCTCTATGCCCATCTGGTTGAGCTACCACTAAACGCGCACCTACCAACAAAGGTAAGAAAAATTCCCAAACTGATACATCAAAACTGAAAGGGGTTTTCTGCAAAACTCTGTCTGCTGGTGTTAATTGGCAATAGTCTTGCATCCACAGTAAGCGGTTGCAGATTGCCCGATGGGTATTCATCGCTCCCTTTGGTCTGCCCGTAGAGCCAGAAGTATAGATGACATAAGCTAAATTTTCAGGCGTTACACTCTGAACAGGGTTTTCTATACTTTCGTGGCTTAAAGGTTCCGTGTTGCTATCCAAACAAACTACTTTAGCTTGGGTATTCGGTAGGCTTTCAAGTAAGTTTGGCTGGGTTAACAACACTGGAACTTGAGAGTTTTCTAACATGAAAGATAATCTTTCTTGGGGATAGGTGGGGTCTAGAGGTACATAAGCACCACCCGCTTTGAGAATCCCTAAAAGTCCGACTACCATTTCTAAGGAACGTTCAACACAAATCCCGACTAATACCTCTTTTCCTACTCCCAGTTTTTGCAGGTAGTGTGCAAGTTGATTAGCTTGCCGGTTTAATTCCCGGTATGTTAGTTGCTTATCTTCAAATACTACTGCTATAGCATCAGGGGTTTTTTCTACCTGTGCTTCAAATAATTGATGCAAACATAATTCCGGTTGTACAATAATTTCACCCTGGCTCCACTCTAATAACTGCTGTTCTTCAGTAGTGGTTAATAAAGGTAACTGCCCAAGCTGCCGCTCAGGTTCAGCAACAATTCCTTTCAGTAAAACTTCAAAATTCGCAGCCAACCGCGAAATAGTTATTTCATCAAATAAATCTGTATTGTATTCAAAATTAGCAATTAATCTCTGCTCTACATCTTCTATAAATAAAGTTAGGTCAAACTTCGCTGTTGTACCGTTATTTTCTAGAGGTTTTACCCTTAATCCAGGCAACTCCAATTGTTTCATTGGCGAATTTTGCAGCACAAACATTACCTGGAACAAAGGATTATGGCTCAAATTTCGTTCCGGTTGTATTTCTTCTACTAACTTCTCAAAGGGCAAATCTTGATGAGCATACGCCCCCAGCGCTACCTCCCGCACTTGTTTGAGTAAATCACGAAAAGTAGGATTACCAGACAGGTTACTTCGCAATACCAAAGTATTAACAAAGAAGCCTATTAAATTTTCAATTTCTGCTCTGTTCCTGTTAGCGATAGGCGAACCAACTAAAATATCAGTTTGACTTGTGTAGCGATACAGCAAAGTTTTAAATCCTGCCAACAGTGTCATAAATAAAGTGACACCTTCTTGTTTTGACAGATTTCTTAAATCCTCACCTAAACTTTTTGGCAATATATAAGATAGGGTTTTGCCAGCATAAGTTTGAACTGTGGGACGAGGACGGTCAGTAGGTAATTGTAATATGGGGAGTTCACCTGATAATTGCTGCTGCCAATAAGCCAATTGATTTTTTAATGCTTCTCCCGCTAACCATTGTCGTTGCCAAACTGCAAAGTCGGCATATTGTATAAGTAATTGTGGCAAAAAATTAGGTTTAGCAAGACTAAAAGCTGTATATAGTGCAACTATTTCCTTAATTAATATATCCGTTGACCAACCATCAGAAACAATATGATGTAGGGTCAATAAAATTACATATTCTTCTACATCCAATTGCAGCAGTTTCGCCCGTAATAATGGCGATTGGGTGAGGTTAAATCCTGTTTGTGCTTCTTCTTTAACAAGGCGATATAGTTCTGTTTCTCGCTGTTTTTTTGGAAGATTTTGTAAATCTACAACTGGTAATTCTAAATTTACAGAATCAGAAATTACCTGGATTGGTTGCCCATCAGCTATGACAAAACTTGTCCGCAAAATTTCATGTCGTCTCATAATTTTGTTGAGACTAGATGAAAGTGCTTCTATGTTCAGTTTTCCCTGTAAAAGCACTGCTCTAGGTAGATTATAAGATGGGCTACCTGGTTCAAACTGATCAAAAAACCACAGTCTTTGTTGAGCAAAAGATAGGGGTAATTGTTGATTTCTAGGAGTAGGTATAATAGTTGTAATTTCCTGTTTTTCTCCCTGCATTGCGGTTTGAATCTCTGCTGCTAGTGCAGCTAAACTTGAAGATTCAAATAGTTTTGCTAAGGCAATTTCTACGCCAAAAATGGTACGAATACGAGAAATTACCTGAGTAGCTAAGAGAGAATGTCCACCTAAATTAAAGAAATTATCGTCAATACTTATCTGTGTTATACCTAATAATTGCCCCCAAATACCTGCTAATACTTCTTCAACAGGAGTACGGGGAGCAATAAAGGTTGTTTCTCTGCTAACTACTTCTTCTGGTGTAGGTAGGGCGTTACGGTCTAATTTACCGTTAGCGGTGAGAGGTAAAGCTTTGAGGATGACAAAGGATGTGGGTATCATGTACTCCGGCAACTTTGCTTTCAGGAAGTTGCGGAAATCATGATCCGATACTGAATGAGATGTAGGGACTATGTAAGCGACAAGACGCTTTTCTCCTGATGTCTCTTCCCTAGCAATCACTACACTTTCCCGTACTCCTGGGTGTTGACTCAGGGCTGTTGAGATTTCGCTTAATTCAATGCGATAGCCTCTAATTTTCACTTGATCGTCAAGACGGCCGAGAAATTCTATGTCACCATCCGACAGATAGCGGACGCGATCGCCTGTTTTGTACAATCGCTGTTCACCATCACTGAAGGGATTAGTAATAAACCTTTCCGCCGTTAATTCAGGACTGTTTAAATATCCCTGCGCTAAGGATTCACCACTAATATACAGTTCTCCCGCTACACCTAAAGGAACTGGTTGTAGGTGTGCATCTAATACATAAACCTGGGTGTTAGCCAGAGGTTTACCAATAGGAACTGTTGCCGCTTCCTGATTTTTTCCACTGACTGAATAAGTCAGTACACCAACAGTTGTTTCTGTAGGTCCATAGTGATTAAGTATTCGACAATGGGGTGCATTATTTTCTATTTTTTCAATCAAATTCCAATCAGCAACTTCACCACCAAGAACAAGTAACTGATGGGGTAAAATTCCCCAACACTCGGAACTTAACAAAGCTGCTAAATGAGAAGGAACTATTTTCAAACAGTCAATAGGATGACGACGGAAATAATCAGCTAATGCTATCGGATCAGAGGCACGTTCCCAAGATACAATATGCAGACTGCCACCACTACACAAACAGGGGAAAATGACGGTATTACCTAAATCTGCGGCGAAGGTGGAAACGCTTGCGTAACTAGCATTCGTAGCAAGTTGCAGTTTTGGCAAAATCCCGTACAGGTAATTAAGCAGTTGTTGATGCTCAACCGCAATACCTTTAGGTTTACCAGTAGAACCAGAAGTATAGATGATATAAACTAGATTTCCCAGCTTGGTATTGTTAATGAGGTTCTCTGTACTCTCCTGAGAGATTTTTTCCCAATCAGAATCTAGATTTACGTCATTTTTCCAGTCCCCAGTCCCCAATCCCCAGTCCCTAATTAAAAAGGAGGCTTGAGCATCTTGTAAGCGGAACTGTAACGCCTCTTGGGGAAGAGTGGAATCGAGTGGGAGGTAAGCACCGCCAGCTTTGAGAACGGCTAATAAGGATATGATGAATTTTGGCGATCGCTCTACACAAATTCCTACTACTACTTCTGGTTTTACTCCCAATTTCTGTAAGTAATGTGCTAATTGATTCGCTTTATAGTTTAATTCTTGGTATGTGATTTTTTCATTTTCAAAAACTACAGCGATCTGTTCAGGTGTTTTTTCTGCTTGTTCTGTAAATAATTGATGAATACATTTTCCTTGCTGATAATCAACTTTTGTTTGATTAAATTCAAATAACAATTGTTGACGTTCACTGGCGCTGAGTATTTCTAATTGACTGATAGGTATATCTGAATTATTGATAACATTTATCAATAATTTTTGAAAATTTTTCGCTAGTCTTTGAATTGTTGCTTGATCAAAGTAATTAATATCATAGTAAAGTTCAGCAATTAAACTATGATTGCGTTGTAAACAAGAGAGTTTAACTTTAAAAGGTTCAATAAAACTGTAAATTTCCTGTAAGGTGAATTTAACTTCTGTATCATTAGAGTTGTGAGCAGAAATATTGTCAAATTCAAAGCCAATAGGGAAAGCTAGAAAACCATCAGCGTCTACAGCTTCAGGGACAAAATAATCTTGCCATTCAGTAGCATTTTCTAATGTTGGTGCTACTGCTGTTAAGACTTCTATAAAGTTTAAATTAGGGGTAAATTTAGTTTTGATTGGTAGCCAAGTTGCTAACAAACCAAGTACGTCATTAAGTTCTTCATATTCACGGCGAGCGCTTGCTGTACCAATGACAATTTCTGACTCTCCTGTGAGTCGCCAAATTAATATTTGCCAACAAGCTAGTAAAACCACATCAGGGGTTTTTTCATACTTTTGGGCAAAAGCATCAATTTGAGTAAATAATTCCTGGCTAATAACTAACTGATAACGCTCAGTGACAAATTGCTGATTCTTTCTTTGTCGTTCATGAGGTAATTTTAATGCTGATAAAGAGTTGATTTTTTGTTGTTGCCAATATGCTTGTGCTTCCTCTGCATCTTCATCTGTAAGTAATTGATTCTGCCATTCAGAAAATTGAACATACTGCACATATTCTCCGCTTACTTCTTTACCTTGGCAGCATTGTTCATAACCTTGACTAATTTGATTAACCAAGTTTTTGATTGTTCTATTATCTGCACACAAAGCAGGTAGAGAAATAATTAAAATATGCTGATTATTGGACGGCTTAACTAAATATAAATGCAGTAGTGAATCTGGAGATATATTTTGATATTCCTGTCTGGCTTGCCAAAATAATTCTTCAAGTTTCCCAGAAATATCTTCCTGAGAGGAATCACTTAAATCTAGATATTCCCAATTATAGTAACTGCCATCTGCAACTACCATGATTGGGGTTTTTACTCCAGGTGGGTGATAAAAACTTGTTTTCAGGATGTCATGATGATTGACAACTTGCTCAATAGCCTTTTGAAGAATCTCTAGTTGGAGATTGCCTTCAATCAAAATACTAGCTTGCGAGCAGAAAGCAGAACTATTTTTTTGTAAAATCCACAGTCTTTTTTGTTGAGGTGCGAGTTGAAATCCGCTAATAGTTTCAGTTTGCATATTGAGTGAGGTTTTTTTTGAAACGCAAAGGAGCGCAGGTCAGCGCGGAGTAAACGCAGAGTATGTATCTACCAGAATTCCATACAAAGTTTTAGGGACTATTGATATCCGTGCCATTAGTCATTTCTGCCATTGCAACAACGATTTTACGCTGTCCAAAATAGGGGTTTCTAGCATGAGCAGCCAGCATATTATCTAGCATGATGATGTCGCCTTTTTGCCAAAGGAAGCTAGTTTGTGATTGCTGATAGACTGCATTAATTTCGGCAATTTCTTCTGCTGTAATTGCTGTACCGTCACCAAAGTAAACGTTACGGGGTAATTTTGACTCTCCAAATATAGATAGCAGTGATTCCCTAACATCTGTATCTAAATATGAGATATGGTGTAATTGAATTTGGTTGAAAAATACAGGTTCGCCAGTTTTGGGATGTACTGCTAAAGCTGGACGAATTTGGCGAGTAACTAAGCCACTATCATCATACCATTCAAAGTCAATTTTTGCTTGACGGCAATAATTTTCTACCTCTTTTTTATCTGTGGTTTGAAAGAAGTTCTGCCAACTCACATCTAAGCCTTCAGCATAATTTCTTGTGTACATTAGCTGTTTAGTGGCTAATTTTTCTCGCAGGTGAGGACTAAGTATTTGATAAGCTTTACGACAGTCAACTATTGGGGTTTCTCCACCTTTCTCAGCAGGTTGAACACAGTAAAACCAAATCTTTAAGGGGAAGCAATGTAAATGGGAACTTTCATTGTGGAAAAGTATAGCTTTATCTGCTGGGTAAGGAGTGGAGCCATAAACTTTGCCACCTTCTCCAGTGCGAGGTAAGTCCCCATACTCAGCAAATAAATTGGGACAAATTGTTTGAGCAAAATTTTCAAACTCTGAAACTGATTTTACATTAAAACCTCTAAATAAAATCGCTCCATGTTTAAATAATTCTGTTCCCAGATATTCTCGATTATTCTCAGCCCATGATATTAAATCAACTTCTGAATTATTAGGCTGAATCACGAGAGGAAATTTTTGCCCCTCTTGCAGATAATCTGTTTTAATTAATTGCTCTACTGATAAACTTACTGCTTTTGGAGCAATATTCATAAACTTTTGTCTTTTGGCAGTTTTACGTTCCTGTTGTTGCATGGTCTGTTGTGCCTTTTCTGCTTCTGTGAAAATTTCTAATGTATTTATGCGGCTCTGAGGTTGAATCACAATTCTATTGATTAATGTTTGCCAATGATTAGTTAACTTAGTGATAGTATTTGGAGCAAATAAATCAGCGTTATATTGCCATTTACCTTCTAGACCTTGCTCTGTTTCTGTGAGGAATATGGCTAAATCGAATCTGGCATTTCTCTCTTCTAGTTCCAGTAAATTTAATTTGAGTCCTGGTAACTCCAAGGCGGAGTTTGGTGTATTTTGCAAGACAAATAACACCTGGAATAATGGAACTGTATTACTTAGATGACGATCAGGTTGTAATTCTCTAACTAATTCTTCAAAGGGTAAATCTTGATGAGAGTAAGCTGATAATGTTTGGGTGCGAACCCGTTGCAATAATTCTATAAAAGTAGGATTACCAGTTAAGTCAGTGCGTAAAACTAATAAGTTAATGAAGAAGCCTATTAATTGTTCAATTTCTGCTTGATTGCGGTTGGCAACATCCGTACCAACTACAATATCATCTTGGTTGGTGTAGCGTTGCAGTAAGATTTTAAAACTTGCCAGCAGTGTCATAAATAAGGTGACATTTTCTTGCTGGGATAGTTGTTTTAATTGTTGGGATATTGTGACAGGTATTAAAAATGTATGACTAGCACCCCGGTTAGTTTTCACTTCTGCACGGGGACGGGTTGTGGGTAGTTGCAAAACAGGTAAGTTTGCTAATTGCTGCTTCCAGTAGATGAGTAAAGTTTCTCGTCTTTCACCTTGTAAATATTGACGTTGCCAAACTGCAAAGTCTGCATATTGGATGGGTAATGCTGGCAAAGGAGAAGGTTTTCCAACAACAAAGCCGGAGTAAAGTGCTGCTATCTCACTAATTAATACACCCTGTGACCAACCATCAAAAACGATATGGTGGATAGTGAATAGTAAGATGTGTTCTTGTTCCCCTAGCTGCAAAAGTGTACATCTGAGCAACGGTGCTTGGGTAAAATCAAAGGCGAGTTGGAATTCCTTAATACTCAAATGCTCAATTTCTGCTTCTTGTTGAGCTTTCGGCAATTCCCGCAAGTCAACTACAGGTATTTGTAACTGCACATTGGGAGTAATTACCTGTAATGGTTGTCCATCTACGGAAGTAAAGATAGTACGTAAAACTTCATGACGGCAAATAATTTCGTTAATGCTTTCTTCTAACACCTCTACATTCAACTCACCCACAAAGCGAACTGCTGCGGGCATATTGTAAATATCACTTTCAGGGTTTAGCTGTTCTAGTAACCATAATCTAGCTTGGGCAAAGGATAGTGGTAAATTCCCATCACGGGGAACAGGTGTAATGGCAGCAATACCCTGATGGCTGGCTTCTTGAATATTCTTAGCTAGTTCTGCGATGGTTGGGAATTCAAATAAACGCTGAAGCGGTATATCCACCCCAAAGGTTTTGCGAATACGAGAAATGATTTGAGTTGCTAGTAAAGAATGTCCGCCTAATTCAAAGAAATTGTCGTGAATACCAACTTGGGAAACACCCAGAACTTGAGTCCAAATTCCTGCCAATACTTCTTCGACTGGATTGCGGGTAGCAACAAAAGTGCTTGCTAATTCTCCACCAGTATTTTCTGGTGCGGGTAAGGCGCGGCGGTTTACTTTGCCGTTAGGGGTCAAAGGTAGAGAATCCAAGATGACCAAAGCACTGGGTATCATATACTCTGGTAGCTTTGTCCGTAAATACTGGCGCAGTTCATCAGTAACGGCGTTTTCAGCAACTAAATAAGCAATTAAACGCTGATTTCCTGGTACATCTTCCCGCGCTATCACCACACATTGACGTACTGCGAGATGCTGTTCTAACACCGCTTCAATTTCGCCTAACTCAATGCGAAATCCTCGGAGTTTAACTTGATAATCAATGCGTCCTAAATATTCAATTTCTCCATTAGGAAGATAACGGGCTAAGTCACCGGTTTTGTAGAGTAATGTTTCTGGGGTGAATGGGTTAGGAATGAATTTTTCTTTAGTTAATTCCGACTGCTTAAAGTAACCCCGTGCTAATCCCGCACCACCAATATACAGTTCACCAGAAATTCCTACGGGTAATGGTTGTAAATGCTTATCAAGGATGTAAATTTGGGTATTAGCTATGGGACGACCGATAGAAACTGTTTTTTGACTATCATGAATTTGATGAATTGTAGACCAAATAGTTGTTTCTGTAGGACCGTATAAGTTCCAAAATTCATAACATCTTGGTAATAATTGATGAACTAAGTTTTGTGATAAGGCTTCACCACCACAGAGAATTTTTAGTTGTGAACTTCCTTCCCAACCTGCATCTAATAACATTCGCCAAGTTGCAGGGGTGGCTTGCATAATAGTTACAGCAGAATTATTCAGTTGTTGTAATAACTGTACGCCGTCTGTTGCTACCTCCGGACTGACTAAAATTAATTTAGTTCCTGTTGTTAAGGGAAGGAAGATTTCTAAAACCGCAATATCAAAAGACAGGGTAGTTACTGACAGCAGGTTGTCTATATTTGTTAACTGCAACTGCTGCTGCATAGCCGTAAGGAAATTTACTACACTGCGATGGGTAATTTGTACGCCTTTGGGTTTACCTGTAGAACCAGAAGTGTAAATTGTATAACTGAGATTACTCGGATTAACGTTGCTGTTAACTGAGTTTTTTTGATGTGCGGCAATGCTTTCCCAGTCGCTATCTAAACAGACAACTTGGGCGTAGTTAGGTGGAAGAGCTTTTAATAAATGTTGCTGGGTTAATAAGACTGAGATTTGGGAGTCTTCCAGCATGAATGCCAAACGTTCTTGAGGATATGTAGGATCTAGTGGTATGTATGCTCCTCCAGCTTTGAGAATTGCTAGCAGAGCGATGATTATTTCTAAGCTTCGCTCTACATAAATCCCCACCAATACCTCTGGCTTTACTCCCAGTTTTTGCAGATAGTGGGCAAGTTGATTTGCTTTGGCGTTCAATTCCCGATAGGTCAATTGCTGATTCTCAAAGACCACAGCCACAGCATCAGGGGTTTTCTCAACCTGTGCCTCAAATAGCTGATGAATACATTGGTCTTGCGGATAATCAACTTGTGTATTATTCCACTCTTCTAATAACTGATAACGCTCGGTAGCTGTGAGCAATGGTAACTCACCCAGATGCTGCTGGGGATTAGCAATTATACCCGCTAATAAAGTTTGAAAATGTCCCACCATCCTGTTAATGGTGTCGGCATGGAACAAGTCGGTGTTGTATTCCAAAAACCCTATTAGCCCTTGCTTTGTATCTTCCACATACAAGCTCAAATCAAACTTAGCAGTTCCGTTGTATATCATCAGAGGAGCCAAGGTTAAATTCGGAAGTTGTAGGGCTAACGTTGGAGCATCTTGGAACACAAACATAACCTGAAACAGAGGAGTATGACTTAATGTCCGTTCCGGTTGTAGTTCTTTTACTAGCTGTTCAAAGGGAAGGTCTTGATGAGTATAAGCAGCTAAGGCTGTTTCACGTACTCGTTTCAGTAAATCTTGAAAACTTAGTTCTCCAGATACATCAGTTCTGAGAACTAACGTGTTAACAAAACATCCCAACAAATTCTCAATTTCGCCGTGAGTGCGATTTGCAACGGGAGTTCCAACTAATAAATCTGTCTGTCCTGTATAACGGTAAAGCAAGGTTTTAAACGTTGCAAGCAATACCATGAACGGGGTAACGCCTTCCTGTTGACTTAAAGACTTGAGTGCATCTGTTAGTATTTGCGGAATGATGACAGTTGCACGCGCACCTTGGAAGCTTTGCTGTGCAGGACGGGGGTAATCTGTTGGTAAGTTGAGAATTGGCGGTGCATTTTTTAGTTGCTGCTTCCAGTAATTAAGCTGGTGGGATTTATCATGTAAATATTGTCTTTGCCACAGTGCAAAGTCTGCATACTGAATTGGTAATTCTGGCAATTTGGTAGAAATATCCTGACAGAATGCTTGGTA
This sequence comes from Anabaena catenula FACHB-362, assembly GCF_014698735.1. Lineage (GTDB taxonomy): Bacteria > Cyanobacteriota > Cyanobacteriia > Cyanobacteriales > Nostocaceae > Anabaena > Anabaena variabilis_A. The sequence goes on along the minus strand of NZ_JACJTQ010000001.1, from coordinate 363,729 downwards.
TAGTGCTGCTAATTCTCGATAAAAAACTCCGCTAGACCAACCATCAAAAATAATGTGATGTATGGTAAACAATAAGATATGTTCTTCCTCTTGTAATTGAATGATAATAATTTTGAATAGTGGAGTTTTATCTAGATGAAATGTCTGACTAGAATACTCTATCGCTAGCTGTTTTACTTTTGCCTCTTGATCAGTTTTTGACCATCCTTTTAAGTCTATAATTGGCAACTCTGTTGTTAGAGTAGGCGCAATTATTTGTAAAACTTGCTCATCTATAACTTGAAAAGCAGTGCGAAGAATTTCGTGACGCTTAATAATTTCGTTAAGGCTTTTCTCTAAAATAATTATGTTAAGTTTTCCCTGTAACCGCAACATATTTGACTCGTTATATAAAGTCAAATCTGGTTGTAATTGTTGGAGAAGCCAGAATTTTTCTTGAGTTAAAGATAAACACAAAGTATCAGTCGTTTTTCTTTGAGCGATTTTCAGATTATTTCTGAAATTATTTTGGCTTTTTTGTTGTTTTAAACGCTTTTCTAATAAGGCTCGTTGTTCTGGAGACAAAGCAGCTATTCTTCCATTTATATCTTTCACCATTATTCACCTGACTCTAAGGATAAATATTGACTTTTCACACTGTAGACAATAAATTTAAGTTTATTGCTAATGTTAATTCGTAATTCATTTACTAAGTTGTATTTTGATTTCTTCACTAGAAAGGTTTTCAATTTCTGCTAATAGTTGTGCTATTTCATCATTGTCATCTAATTGCGGTTGTTTTTCGACAATCACATTAGCTAGTTTGTTAACTGTAGGAGCATCAAAGAGCAGGGTATGCAGTGGCAATTCGACTTGAAAAACTTCTCGAATTCGGGAGATTGTTTGCACTGCTAGTAAAGAATGTCCACCTAATTCAAAGAAGTTATCGTGAATTCCTATTTTTTCAATACCGATGAGTTCTTCCCAAATGTTGACAATAGCTTCTTCAATTTCATTGCGAGGAGCTATGTATGTATTTTCTTGCAGTGTGCGTGAATGTCTACTAGCAGATGCTTGACAAGAATTTGCTGGCTTTTGAGAAAAGGATAAGGATAAAAGTAATTTGTTAAGCTGCTTAATTCCTGTTTGTAAATCTTGGGTAGAAACTATAACCTGCGGTAGAGAGTTGGCTAAAATGCGGCTAAAGACATCAATTCCTTCTACTGGAAGAATAGCATTTTTTAAAGTTGTTTCGCGCCAGTTTTTGATTTCATTAGGAACAGTAGTATTAACTGCCATGCCAACTTGTTGCCAAGCATCCCAGTTAATAGAAATTGTCAATCTGTTATTTGTTTGTGTATTCCAATGAGCAAAGGCATCTAAAAAGGTATTTGCAGCACAATAATCTACTTGTCCAAATCCTCCTTGAATTGAACTTAAGGATGAACAAAGAACTAAAAAGTCTAAATCCTGATTTTTGAGGACATTATTTAAAACTATTGTTCCTTGCACTTTAGGAGCAAAAACACTTTCGGCAATTTCTGGGGTTTTGAGTTGAATCATCCCAGCACCAGCAACCCCAGCAGCATGAATCACACCATTAATTGTCCCAAAGCGTTCTAAAGATTGAGCAATCGCACTCTGCATCTGCTCATAATTTGTCACATCAGCAGCCAGTACCAATACTTCCGCACCTAAAGCTTCTAATTCCTTAATTTTATCAGTTCCAGATGTTACAGAACGTCCTAATAAAATCAGTTTAGCTTGTATGGTTTTGGCTAGATATTCAGCAAAAGTGAAACCCATGCCTCCCATACCACCTGTAATTAGGTAAACTCCGTTCTGTCGAAATCTAATTTTCTCTGTGGTAGCTGGTTCTAGGGAAATAGGTTCAAAAGTTTGCAACCAACGGTAATCATTACGGTAAGCAATGATTGAATCTTGTGATTCTGCTTTTAATTCTGCCAGTAATTGCTCTATACAATCTTCTCGTGCTGATATTGGTATTACAATATCAACCAGACGAAAAATTATATTCTGATATTCTTGAGAAATGACTTTACAAGCACCCAAGATAGTTGTTTTTTCAGGATATAATTCTTCCTTACCTGTGATATCATGCAGATGATTAGCAATAACAAAAAATTGAATTTTATCACTTATCTGTTGTTGTCCAATAGCTTGCGCGAGGTAAACAAGACTATAAAAACCTAAATTTTGCGTAGTTTCCCAAGATAAAGTTTGTGATTGGGTAAGACTCCACAAATGAATAATTGTACTCGGAATTTTACCTTCCGGTAACTGTCGCAGCAAGTGATGATAATCATCTGCTTGTTTTGGGTTGATAGTGTAGGTATTGCTATCAAGTTGATTAAATTTTTCTCCTACTTTTACAGTAATTACATCCTGCCCAAGTTGTTGTAATATCTGCCCAAGTTCTGAACCTACACCAGATTCGTCTACAAAAATTAACGAGCAACTAGAGTTAATATCTTTGGTTTTGACAATAGGAACTCGTTTCCAAGAAGGAATATAAAACCAGTCTGTAATATTCGGCTTTTTACCCTGCTTGCTTTCACCTTTACCGGATAATTGAGTTTGTATTTCTGGTTCAATCCAGTAACGTTGACGCTCAAAGGGATAAGTCGGTAAAGGTACGCGGTAATGCTGTTCATGATTATAAAAATTAGACCAGTTTATTTCAACTCCTGCTAACCACAACCGCCCTAAAATATTGAGTAAAAAATTAACATCTGATTTTTCTTCCTGGGGATGACGTAAAGAAGGTAAAACCACCTGTCCTGCTGCTTGTTGGGTATGTTGTTTAACGAGAGTACACAAGGTACGTCCTGGTCCAACTTCTAATAAAATGCGTTCAGTTTCTTGCAATAAAACTGATAAACCAGATGAAAACTGTACTGTTTCCCGTAAATGTTGCGCCCAATAATTTGGAGATGTTGCTTGTTCTTTTGTAATCCAAGTCCCCGTTAAATTAGAAATAAAAGGAATTTGAGGAGGATTAAGTTTTACTTTGTTCACTTCCGCAATAAATGGTTCTAACATCGGTTCCATCATCAAGGAGTGAAAAGCATGGGAAGTATGCAAACGACGATATTCTATTTTTAATGCAGTTAACTTTTTTTGAAGTTCATCTATCGCTTCATAACTTCCTGAAACTACACACAAAGAAGGTGCATTACTAGCAGCTAAAGCTAAATTTTCAGGCAGTAAATTTTTAATTTCGTTGGCTGATGCAGAAACAGAAAGCATTGCACCTGTAGACATTTGCTGCATCAATTTTCCTCGCACAGCAACCAAAGCTAAGGCATCTTCTAAAGACATGACACCAGCTAAACAAGCAGCTACATATTCTCCTATGCTATGACCAATCATTGCTTGGGGAGAAATACCCCAGGAGATCCACAGTTGAGCTAAAGCATACTCAATTACAAACAATGCTGGTTGTGCTAAAGATGTCTGTTTTAGTTGTTCTGTTGCTGCTTGTTTTTCAGATTCTTGTGGATAAATAACTGCTCGTAAATTTAAACCTAAATATGGTTCGAGTAGCAAACAACAATTATCTACTTGTTCCCGGAAAGTGGACTTAGTTTGATAAAGTTCTTTACCCATTTCCACATATTGAGCGCCCTGTCCAGGAAACATGAAGGTAATAGAGCGTTGAATTGGTTCCTCAAAGTGAGTTAATACTTGTTGATGATCTGGATTTTCTAGGACGTTTATTGCTTCTTCAATGTTTTGACAAACTACAAACCGACGATAATTAAAAACGCTTCTTCCTACCTGCAATGTATAAGCTACATCTGTCAGATTCAACTCAGGATTTTGTTTGAGATGTTGAACCAAATTTTTGGTAGCAGTTTCTAAAGCAGAATCAGTTTTAGCTGAAAGAACCAACAACTGATAATTTCTCTCCTGCTCCCTTGCTCCCCTGCTCCCCTGCTCTCTTAAAGAGGGTGCTTCTTCCAAAATCACATGAGCATTAGTACCACCAATACCTAAAGAACTAACTCCAGCACGACGCGGGGTAGAAGTTGCATTCCATTCTGTCAATTTAGTATTGACATAAAAAGGACTATTTACAAAGTCAATTTCTGGGTTAGGTTGTTCAAAATTTAAGCTAGGAGGAATTAATTTATGTTGCAAAGCCAAAGCAGTTTTAATTAAACCTGTCACTCCTGCGGCTGCGTCTAAATGTCCAATATTTGTTTTGACTGAACCAATAGCACAGAAACCTTTTTTCTCAGTTTCCCCACGAAAAACATTTGTTAATGCAGATATCTCAATGGGATCGCCTAAAGCTGTTCCTGTTCCGTGGGTTTCAATATAGGTAATAGTTTCTGCTTCAATGTCTGCTAAAGCTATTGCTTCAGCGATCGCTTCTGCTTGTCCGTTGACGCTAGGCGCAGTGTAGCCAACTTTACCAGAACCATCGTTATTGATGGCACTACCTTTAATCACAGCATAAATATGATCACCGTCTGCGATCGCATCGGATAAACGCTTTAACAACGCCACTCCCACACCATTACCAATAATTGTCCCTTGGGCTTTAGCATCAAAGGCGCGACAATGACCGTCAGGTGATAGGATTCCTCCTTCTTGATGTAAATACCCTGTTTTCTGGGGGACACGAATTGAAACACCACCCGCCAAAGCCATATCACATTGATAATTGAGTAAGCTTTGGCAAGCTAAAGCAGTAGAAACTAAAGAAGTAGAACAAGCAGTTTGTATTGTTAAACTCGGTCCTGTGAGATTTAATTTATAAGAAACGCGAGTAGACAAAAAATCTTTATCAATACCAATTAGCTTTTGAAAACTATGAGCCGAGCCAATTTGGTCATTATTGATATCAAAACTTGAATAGTTAGTGAAGCTAGAACCCGCATAAACTCCAATTCTACTTTCACATCTTTGAACATCATAACCCGCATTTTCTAAAGCTTCCCAAGCAGATTCTAAAAATAAACGATGTTGTGGATCAGTCATTTCTGCTTCTTTGGGGTTAAAGCCAAAGAAACCAGCATCAAATAAATCAATATCTTCTAAAACAGCCCCTGCTTTTATATAGTGAGGATTTCTTAGTAATGATGGATCTACTCCCGCAGCAATTAATTCCTCATCACTAAATTGAGAAATTGCTTCAACTCCATCACACAAATTCTGCCAAAAATCTGTGATATTTTTAGCTCCAGGAAAACGCCCAGCTAGACCAATAATGGCAATACTTTCCATGACTGACAACTTACCTTTTAAATTACTTAATATTCTTCCGTTGCTTCATTAATAATTGATTGCGGTTGTTCAGAGATTCTCTTTGTTTATCAACTCTTTCGCGCATTCTCTCTAAAGTTTTTTGCGCTGATGATGGTTGGCTTAAATGTTCCGCCAGTGACTTAATAGTTGGATTCTGAAAAATTTCTACAATTGATAAATCCCGATGCAAAATCTCCCGCAGTTTATTGTTTATCTGTACTGCCAACAAAGAATGTCCACCCAGGTCAAAGAAATTATCATGAATACCTACTTTTTCTAGCTTTAGTACCTGCTTCCAAACTTTAGCTATGGTTTTTTCTATTTCAGATTGCGGAGCTTGATAATTAGCTGACAACTCAGGATATAAATTTTCTGGTATAGGTAAAGCACGAAGGTCTACTTTTCCATTGGGAGTCAGAGGTAGTGCTGCTAAAAATACAAAGGCAGCAGGTATCATATATTCAGGCAATTTTTCCTTCAGGAAATACCGCAAGTCACTGACAGAAATATCTGCTTTGTGAGCAGGAACTACATAAGCAATTAGGCGATTTTCACTAGTAATAACTACCGCTGCTTGGACATGAGGATATTGTGCCAAACTAACTTCAATTTCTCCGATTTCAACACGGAAGCCACGAATCTTAACTTGATTATCAATCCGTCCCAAATACTCAATATTTCCATTAGGTAAATAACGAGCTAAATCTCCTGTTTTATATAACTTTGCTTCTGGTTGATTGCTAAAGGGGTGGGGAATAAATTTTTCTTTGGTTAACTCTGGATGATTCCAATAACCTTTAGCTACTCCTAAACCACCAATATGTAATTCTCCTGTTACACCAATTGGTAATGGTTGTAAATGCCGATCTAATATATAAGTCTGATAATTAGCGATCGCTTTGCCAATTGGTACTTCCTGCTGTGTAACACTCTGATTATTTACTGTCGATAAATCACAGATTGTTGCAACAACTGTTGTTTCAGTAGGTCCATAACCATTTATCAAACGCACTTTTTGCGTATCTACTTTCTGATGCCAAATTGCTAGTTGTTGTAGTGAAGCTTTTTCACCACCAATAATTACTAATTTTACTGTTTCTGGTAAGGATAAGTTATATGTTGATAATCCAGAAGTCAGTTGATGCCAAAATGCGGTGGGTAAGTCTAATACTGTGATTGACTGCTGATAACATTTTTCGAGAAAGTCGGGTATTGAACCGAGCATTTCATTGCTACGAATGACTAGAGTTGCACCGATACTTAAGCAAGGAAAAATTTCTTCTATAGCGGCATCAAAGCTAATAGAGGCAAACTGTAAAATGCTATCGCTAATTTTGAGTTCATAGTGGTCAATTGCTGCTTGAGTGAAGTTAACCAAGGATTTGTGTTGTATCATTACCCCCTTGGGCTTGCCAGTAGAACCAGAGGTATAAATCACATAAGCTAGATTTTCTGATGAGGCTTGGCTGAGTGGGTTGTTGTAATACTCATCTACCTCAGACTGTAAACTGTTAGTATCCACATAGACAATCTTTGCTGTGTGGTTGGGTAGTTTGTTGACTAATTTGTTGACTAATTGCTCTTGAGTAACTAGCACTGATATCTGGGCATCCTTGAAAATGAATGCCAACCTTTCTGGGGGATAAGCTGGGTCTAAGGGTACATAAGCACCGCCAGCCTTCATGATTGCGAGTATGCCAACAATCATTTCTAAAGAGCGTTCCATGCAGATACCAACTAAGGTTTCTGGTTTCACGCCCAAATTTAGTAGCTTATACGCCAGTTGATTCGCTCGCTTGTTTAATTCTTGGTAGGTGAGTTTTTGGTTTTCAAAGCTCACCGCGATCGCATCCGGTGTTTTTTCTACCTGTGCTTCAAAAAATTGATGAATACAAGCTTTTTGGGGATAATCGACTTTAGTATTATTCCAATCCCACAGTAGCGTCTGGCGTTCAGAAGGTGTTAATATTGCTAACTCTGAAATACGCTGGTTGGAATCACAAATTATACTCTCTAGTAATGTTTGGAAATGCCCAAGCATCCTAGTTATAGTATCTGCATTGAATAAGTCAGTGTTGTATTCTAGTGTCCCTACCAATCCTTCTCCGTTAGCAATCATGGATAGACAGATGTCAAACTCAGCAGTTCCCGTCTCCAGTTCCTCAGTTTGCCAAACATTATCTGTTGCTTGATTTTGCAAAACAAACATTACTTGGAATAATGGGTTATGACTTAAATCCCGATTCGGCTGTAAGGCTTCTACTAACTTTTCAAAAGGTAAATCTTGGTGAGTATATGCCTCAATTGCCACCTTCCGCACTCGTGCCAACAATTCTTTAAAGCTGGGATTTCCCGCTAAATTGGTACGCAATACTAAAGTATTGACAAAACAGCCAATTAACTGTTGTAGTTCCGCACGGTTACGGTTAGCAATTGGTGAACCAACAAGAATATCTTCTTGACCTGTGTAGCGGTATAGCAAAGTTTGAAATGTTGCTAACAAGGTCATAAATAAAGTAGCATCTTCCCCTTTACTGAAATGTTTTATTTCTTCAGTTAAAGCTTTTGACAATACAAACTTCTGCTGCGCTCCTCTAAAAGTTTGTATAGGCGGTCTAGGACGAGATGTAGGTAGTTGTAATACAGGCAAAGTTCCGCCTAAATGTTGCTGCCAATAAGCTAAATGCTGTTCTAAAACTTCCCCTTGTAAGTAGTTCCTTTGCCAATAAATAAAATCTGTGTATTGTACAGGCAGTTCTGACAAAGGAGAAGGTTTACCAGCACAGAAAGCTTGATAAATTGCAGATAGTTCTTTAACTAAAATATTGATTGACGAACCATCACCAACTAAATGATGCAGGGTCAAAATTAATATGGATTTTTCTGGTTGCAAGTGCAGCAGCTTTGCCCGCAATAACGGTGCTACTGCTAAATCAAAAGATGACTGAGCTTCTTGCAAAGAGAATGTTTTGATTTCAATTTCTTGCTGTTGCTTTTCAAGATGCTGTAAATTAACTTGCGGTACAGTTAAGTTAACAACATCTACAACTTTTTGCACAGGTTCACCATCTACTAATTCAAAGCTGGTTCGTAAAATTTCGTGTCTTTGAATAATTGCATTAATACTATTAACCAATGCTGATAAATTCAAATGTTCTTGAATGTGAACCGCTACAGGAATGTTATATGTAGCTGTACCCGGTTGTAGTTGATTGATAAACCATAATTGTTGTTGAGTAAAGGTCAGTGGATATTGATGAGTATTTCTCTCAACTTGAGAAATAGGCAAGTATACATGAGTACGATTGCTATTAACTTGGTTGAGTATTTGGTTTGTTAACTCAGCAATACCAGCACCATCAAAGAATTCAGCTACAGCTATAGCTACATCAAAATCAACTTCTATGCGATTTTTCAACTCAAAAACTTTGAGAGAATCTAAACCTAAACTACTCAAAGGTTGTTGATAATTTACTTGCTCAGGTTTTACCCTCAAAACCCTAGCTACTAATTTTTGTAAGTGAGAATTTAATAATAGTTGTCTTTGTTCTAATGTTACTGCTAGTAATTCGCTGCGGGTGAGAACTGTTTCTGGTTCTATTGTCTGGTTAATTTCCAGAATGCTGCTACCAACAACTTCTAATCTACCTTCTAAAAATCTGGCTTTTGTAGCACGACGTTGAATTTTGCCACTGGATGTTTTAGGAATAGTACCAGCTTTAATTAAAACAACTGCATAAACTTGTATTTCATGTTCTTCTGTAATTACTTGACGAATAGCAGCCGTAACTTCTTCTATATTCGGTTTAGCACGAAATTCTAATTCTTGTACTACTACTAACTGTTCTTCTTTTTCTACTTCCACCGCAAAGGCCGCAACACTTCCCGCACGCAACATTTTATGGCTGCGTTCTGCTGTGAGTTCAATATCTTGGGGGTAAAGATTGCGTCCTCTGATGATAATTAAATCTTTAGCTCGACCAGTAATAAAAAGCTCGCCATTATACAAAAAGCCCAAGTCTCCAGTCCGCAAAAATGGCCCTTCTCCTGTATCTTGCAGATATGCGTGGAAGGTCTGTGCTGTTTCCTCTGGGCGATTCCAATAACCATGACCAATACTAGGTCCACAAACCCAAATTTCCCCAACTTCGTCTGTAGCGCAACGAGTTAAGGTCTCTGGATCAGCAATAACAATCTGCTGCTGCGGTACAACTCGACCACAACCTACTAATGCAATTGAATCATCTTCATTAATAGCAGCATCAATTATATGATTACTTTCTAAAGCGTTTTTCCGTAATTGTTTTGTTGTTACTAAGGCCGATTTAACAGTACCAGATACCATCAAAGTTGCTTCTGCCATGCCATAACAAGGATAAAAAGCCTCTGGACGAAAACCGCATTCAGCAAACGTGTGAGCAAACCGCTCTAACGTTTCTTGCCGAATTGGTTCAGCACCATTAAAAGCCACACTCCAACTACTTAAATCTAGAGTAGAGCGTTGTTCAGGAGTAATTTTTTCAATACACAATTCATAAGCGAAGTTAGGAGCGCCACTGGTAGTTCCTCTGTAATCAGAAATTGCTTTTAACCACCGATAGGGACGCTGGAGAAAAGCAGCCGGCGACATCATGATGCAAGGAAACCCACCATATAAAGGTTGCAATACCCCACCAATTAATCCCATATCATGATAAATAGGCAGCCAAGTTATAAACTTGCTTTGGCGGGAATGTTCCATGCAAGTATAAGTCGTGGTTGCATTATGAATTAAATTGCCATGGGTCAACATCACGCCTTTGGGTGTACCTGTAGAACCGGAGGTGTATTGCAAAAATGCCAGAGTATCTGAATTTATGGGCGGTTCGTGCCAGTCAAAGGCTATATCAGGTTGTATGTCATCGGTCGTTAACCAACGCAGATTAATGTCTGTTTTGCCGACTAATAAAGATTGTATTTGCTGTAAAATCGTGGTTGTGGTCAAGACAATTGCTGCTTGAGCATCTTTGAGAATTGACAGTATTCTTGGTGTGTTGCGATGGTTGCGCGGTGGATAAGCGGGAACAGCTACCACACCTGCATACAAACACCCGAAAAACGCTGCTAAATAATCTAAGCCCGGTGGGTACAGCAATAGCGCCCTTTGTCCAGTTAAATTTAATCCTTGCAACTGACAAGCTATGGCTCTACTTTGACGCTCCAACTCTCCATAAGTCCAGGACGTTGCTTGTGCTTCTCCATCTGGCAGAAAAGTAAAAGCCTCAGTATTTAGTTGTTCTAAACACTTGTAACGCAGTAACTCTACAACGGTAGAAAAATCATTGACAGATTGAGTCATTGTACTTTCACAGCCTTGATGCACACAAGAACATTGAATTGAAGCCAGTTGAAAAACCTGATTCTAAGAGCAATCGCCCCAGTGCTGACTTGTCAACTTGCAGGTATTAGCAGCGTTTCATTCGCCTCTAGTTAGTCTGTTGCTTGCAGTCAGCAAGTATTTATTGCTATTAATTTTCAATTACAGATCTCACCTTATAGCAATTATCTAAAAATTACAACTAGAAAATAATCAATAACTCTTATCACTATCCCGGTCAAGTATAAGTTTTTTACACCCTCCCATATTGCTTCTGTAGACAAATCATCAACTCTCATATCACAGTGCTATCACTTAAAAGCAACAGGTTCTTTGTCTACGCAATCGCATAAAAACCTTGTAAAATAAGGATTATAACCCAATTTCTCCATCTGTACTATTGCGTCCCCTTCAGTCAGCACAGCTATAGACGGTTGGAAAAAATACTTGCTTTATAAAAAGCTTTATGATAATACTTCTTAATAGCGATTGCTTTTACTGCAAATAACTTGCAGCTACTTAGTGAGAAATCTTCTATATAAGGGAGAATCCACTATTAAGAAATTCTTGCGTCATAGATGAATGGCGTGAAAGTTTCTGCTGGATGTGGAAGCGCACAACGACAAAACTTAGGGAAAACTCTGTTTACAGGTGTAAGGGAAGGAGCAACGGTAATGAAGTTTGAGTTAATGAATGAGATACGTTCGGCGGGATTAGCACTAGCTTTTATCGGCAGCTTAGTACAACCAGCTTATGCAGAAAAGCAAACAAAAGAAATATCTAGCGTTGAAGACAAAGAACATTATTCAACCAGCGCCGCGCAATTACTAGCACAAACCCGCAATACATTAATTACTAAAATCACGGGTATTAAAGTTAATACCACTGATAAAGGAATTGAAGTAATTTTAGAAAGTCCTAATATAGAAGCACTCAAGCCAGTAAATAAAAGCCAAGGCAACAATTTTATAGTAGAGATACCTAATACAGTCTTATCACTGGGTAAACAAAACAGTTTTAACCAAAAAAATCCAGTTGCGGGTATAAGCAATATCAGCGTCACCCAAACTAACGCTAACACCGTCCAACTAACAGTTACAGGTGAAAAAGGTCTACCCACCGCAGAATTATTTGATGGTGATAAAGGCTTAATTTTTGAACTTGCTCCCGTGGCATCTGCTACCAATCCACCACAGCAAAGTCAAACATTAGTCAAAATTAGTGAAGTTAAATTTAACACTACAACCAATGGCTTAGAAATAATCTTAGCGACTCCAGAAGGTGACAAATTACAAGTATCCTCGAAAAAAGACGGTAACACATTTATTATTGACATTCCCTCAGCGCAACTGAATCTACCTAATGGTGATACAGTTAGCCAAAAACAACCGACTGCTGGAATTAGCGATATTACAGTTAGTAACTTTAATACCAACACCATTAGAGTTACGGTTACGGGAACAGATAGTACACCCACAGTAGAACTATTTGATAGTGAAGACGGTTTAATTTTTGGTGTCACCTCAACTGCATCCACTTCTCAACCAGAAACCCAACCCACACCAACGCCCCAGTCAGAAAATCTAACTCAACCAGAACAACCAACAGCCCAGAGTGATGAACCGATTGAATTGGTTGTCACAGGTGAACAGGATAGTTATCGAATACCTAACGCCTCTGCTGGAACAAGAACCGACACTGCAATCCGCGATATTCCTCAAGCAATTCAAGTAATCCCGAAGCAAGTTCTTCAGGAACAGCAAGTACAGCGATTAAGTGAAGCATTAAAAAATACGGCTGGTGTAATCACTACCTCTTCAGAACGTAATGTATTTGATCTTTTCAACATTCGAGGTTTCAGCAACCGCAACATTATCCGTAATGGTTTGAGAGATGATACTAACGCTACTGCTGGTTCTGGAATTGCCAACATTGAGCAGATAGAAGTGCTTCGGGGGCCTGCATCGGTTCTGTTTGGTCAAGGTGGAGCCGGAGGTACTGTCAATATTGTCACCAAAAAACCTCTTCAAATACCCTTCTATAGAATAGAAGGAACAATTGGCAGCTACGATTTATTTGGTGGTTCAGTTGATTTCACTGGGCCTCTGAATGACAGTAAAACTCTATTGTATCGTCTCAATGCTTCTGCATTGAGTTCAGATACCTTCGTAGATTTTGTTGACATTGAACGTTACTTTATTGCTCCTGTTTTAACTTGGCAAATTGGTCAAAACACTCAACTAACTTTAGAAGCCGATTATTTTGACACACAACAACGTAATGACAGAGGTTTACCCGCAGTTGGTACTGTCTTACCGAACCCCAACGGCAAAATACCAAGAAATCGGTTTGTAAACGAGCCTTCTGTTGATAAGAACAATCGCCAAGTATTGCGAGTAGGCTATAATCTTGAGCATCGTTTTAGCCCAGATTGGCGGATACAAAATAGCTTTCGTTCTTCATTTCAACGCTCTCAGCAAAATTCAGGTTTTCTGACATCTTTGTCAGCAGACGGTCGCACAGTACAGCGTAGTACAATCAACACAGATGATTCAATTAGAGAAATTTTTCTCTTAGATACGAATGTTGTTGGTAACGTTAAAACAGGTAATATAGAACATAAACTGTTATTGGGATTTGATTTATCTAGAGATGTATCACAAGGAACCAGTCGGCAATTTCAACTGACTCCTTTGGATTTATTTAATCCTGAATATGGTTCTCAAAGCATCACTAATTTAATTGCCACATCCCCTAATGAGCCATCTACTTCAGAAGCTTTAGGGTTTTACTTACAAGACCAAATTGCACTGAGCGATAACTTAAAAATAATACTTGGTGGACGTTTCGATATTGTTAATCAAAAGCTGGAAAACTCAGAAGGTACAGTTACTTCTTTTCAGGAAGATACAGCATTTAGCCCTCGCATTGGTATAGTTTATCAGCCGACTCAATTAGTTTCACTTTATGCTAATTACAGCCGTTCATTTCAGCAGGTAACAGGCACAACTTTTGATAGTGGTTTATTTAAACCAGAGCGAGGAACACAGTATGAAATAGGAGCTAAGTTTGATTGGACAAATAAACTTTCATCAACAGTTTCTCTGTATCAAATTACACGCTCTAATGTGCTGACACCTGACCCCATAAACCCTAATTTCTCCATCCAAACAGGAGAACAAAGAAGTCGCGGGTTTGAATTAGATATTGTCGGTGAAATATTACCAGGATGGAAAATAATTGGTGGTTATGCTTACACAGATGCACAAGTGACTCAAGCCAATAATATTACAGAGGGGAATCGCATTAATAACGTCCCAGAACACGCTTTTAGTTTGTGGAATACCTACGAAATTCAACAAGGTAATCTACAAGGTTTAGGATTGGGTTTAGGTCTTTTCTATGTAGGAGAAAGGGAGGGAGATTTAAACAATACCTTTAGTTTGCCGGGTTATTTACGCACTGATGCAGCATTATTTTATCGCAGAAATAACTTCCGAGCTGCTATTAATCTACAAAACTTGTTTGATACTGAGTATTTTGAACTGGCTGAAAATCGCTTGCGTGTTTTTTATGGCGCACCTCGCACTGTAAAATTAACATTGGGCTGGGAATTTTAATTCGCCTGTTTCAGTAGGGTGTGTTGTGGCGTAGCGCAACGCACCATTTTACATTATCGAACGTTGTCCAAATTAGGGATGAATAACGTAGATGCACAACAGCTTACCGCCAAGACAAAAAGTATGTTAAGGAGGGAGTTATTTGAGAGACTGTAAATATGTAACACTAATTATCGCGGTGCGTTAGCCTCCGGCATAACACACCCTACAAAAACTAAACTGTAATTTAGATAATGAGAAAATTCTTACATCGTTATCGTTATATCAAACTTGTTTTTCTCATTACTTTGAGTGTTATTTTAGTACAGGGTTGCTATAGCAATTTCACTAAAATCACAGAATTAACCAAGGCAAATTTAGTTGCGTCTGAGTGCAAAGTAATCAAGCATAATTGGGGAGAAACTTGTGTTCCTTTAGAACCTCAACGCATTATTGCTGTAGATGAAACATCTATGGAAGCATTGCTGGCACTGGACTTAAAACCAATAGCAGCAACACAGCCTAATATAGCAGGTAGCAAAATACTAAAGTTTGCTCAAAAAGCTGAGGGGATAGTTTCTTTAGGAAAGGATAGTCAACCGAATATAGAAAAAATAGTACAGTTAAATCCAGATTTAATTTTGGGGTTTTCTATTAATGGAGAGGAATATAAGTTATTTTCCCAAATAGCTCCGACAGTTACACTTGATTACATTCAAACTGGTTGGAAAGATGCTTTATCACGTATTGCTGAAATAACAGGTAAAAGTGAACAAGCAAAAAAAGTACTTGAGCAATATCAACAAAGAGTTCAAGAATTACGAACAATTATAAATCATAACCTCAAAAAAACAACAGTTTCCGTCAGCCGCTTTTATGCTGGCAACCAAGTTACAGAATTTCGCACCAAGTATTCATTCCCTGGCAGTCTAATTACGGAGGTGGGAATACCTCTACCAGAGACCCAAAATCAACTTACTAATAATGAAAATCAGCCTCTAGTTTCAGTTAGTTTAGAGCGTTTAGATTTACTAGAAGCAGATATTTTATTTGTAGCATTAGACCCTGGCGCTGAAGAGTCTTTTCAAAAATATCAGAATAGCCAGTTATGGCAAAAGTTGAATGTAGTTAAAAATAACCAAGTATATACCGTTGATTCTAGTTACTGGATATTTGGCAATATTCTGTCAGCAAATGCTATTTTAGATGATTTGTTTAAATATTTACTGAAAAATTCATGATAGTTAATCATAATGAGAGAAAAACAGTGCAAACAAATGTCTCAACAACTAGGTAACAAAAGTGTGCTGAATTTCTTAATGGAAATATTTACTCTTGCTCAAAGTAATTTAGATAGTTTCTATACAGATTGCATTATTTTGACTGAGCCTCCTGATGGTGCTGAGGTGATCTCACTGAATGATTACCTACAACCAAATAGACTTTTATCTCAATGGCAAGCAAGTGATATATACCAAAAAACTCAAGACATTCGCATTACTGCATCTATCTGGAACAAAGTATATAGCTGGAAAACATTACCAGGTGTTTTAGCCTTGATGACTTGGGCTGGGGTAGGGTTAGATGCTGGGCTTGACAATGTGAGTTTTGTGTTGGAAGACGGTAAACCCAAGGCGTTATGGTTTCATGACCTGAGTGGTACTGTAATTTATCCTCAGCGATACCTTCAGTCAGCTGAGTTGCTGGCGCGACACGCTGCGCGTAGCTTGCTTCCCCGAAGGAGTACGCTATCGCCTATCCTCATTCCCCAAGACTACCCAGGAAAAATAGTAAATAGCGTAGAAGCTTTACACCAAGCTGTATTTACTGGCTTATTTCAGCATAATCTAGTCCCAATGATAGACCGTGTTCATAGCTTAACCAAACTCTCCAAAAAAACTATGTGGGGTAATGCAGTTAACGCTTCTGAAAGACAATTTGCCAAACTCAGCCAATATACAAATTCAGAAGCAATACAAACAGATTATTCCATCTTGTATGAACAACTCTACAGTTCAGTCATGCCGGGACGCAATCCCCTCTACAACTTAGTACGCACCGAACAACTCAACGAACCCGGTTTACCAACTACAACCACAGTCCGACTCACCTGCTGCTTATACACCTTCATTCCTCCATGCAATGAAAAATGCACAAACTGTCCTCTGATGCAACCGCAAGAACGAATTGCACAAATCAAGCAATACATGACATAAACTGACTGAAATCATATTAATACCAGAAAATTCCCCATTCCCTATTCCTCACTCCCTTCACATCAAAATGCCACAACAACCAAACCCAGCCAGTATGCGTAATTTTCTCATTGTTTGGCTTGGTCAATTAGTGTCTACCATCGGTAGTAATATGACCGGTTTTGCGATTGAAATTTGGGCATGGGAAATTACAGGTAAAGCAACAACACTTACTCTGGTAGGTTTTTTTAGTCTGCTACCTAGTATTATTATTACTCCCATCAGTGGTGTAATTGTAGACAAATTTAACCGCAAACTTTTAATGATGGTGGGTGATACAGTTGCAGTTCTCAGCACAATTATAATTGTGTTGTTGCATCTCACCAATAATTTACAAATTTGGCACTTTTATCTAACAGGTGCTATTGTTGGAACCTTTAATCAATTTCAATCTTTGGCATACTCGGCATCAGTATCACTGATGATTCCTAAACAACACTATACCCGCGCTAGTAGTCTAGAATTTTTATCCGGTTACGGCAGTAAAATTATCGCTCCTGCTTTAGCGGGATATCTTTACACAGTCATTGGTTTTATCGGAATTTGGCTGATTGATATCTTTACATTTGTCATAGCAATTAGCAGCTTATTTTTAGTAAGTATTCCTCAACCGCCACCAACAACAGAAAATGAAAAAATAGCTAGTATTTGGCAAGATTTTGGATGTGGTTGGCGCTACATTACTACCCATAAAAGCTTACTGGCATTGTTAATCATTAACTTATTATTTTGGCTACCCCATGACATTGGCAATTCCCTATATACACCAATGATTTTGTCACGCACTAATAATAATACTTTAGTGCTAGGTAGCTTGGCTTCTGCGGCTGGTTTTGGTGGTGTGACAGGCGCGATTATTGTTAGCACTTGGGGCGGTTTCAGACAGAAAATCAAAGGCGTTTTACTGGGGATGATAGGTGCAGGCGTAAGTAAAATTGTTTTCGGTTTGGGTAAAACACCTTGGGTTTGGATTTCTGCACAATTTTGTTCTTCTTTAACTTTCCCTTTAAAGGGCAGTTCGGATACTGCTATTTGGTTAGCGAAAGTACCACCAAATGTGCAAGGAAGGGTTTTTGCGGCGCGATCGCTACTTTTACAGATAGCATCTGCCGTAGGCTACCTAATAGCCGGTCCATTAGCAGATCGTGTTTTTACACCTGCCTTGCAATCAGAGGGTGTTCTAGTTGGCATTTTTGGAGGATTATTTGGGTCTGGTAGTGGTGCAGGAATTGCGCTGTTGTATGTGATTTGTGCGCTATGTATGTTGCTGGTTGGTTTCTTAGGTTTCTTTGTACCTCTGCTGCGGGATGTGGAAGATATTCTACCTGACTATGGTAGATAGGTTTATTTGAATTGGTTTGGCATTCAGCAAAAGAATATATAGCTCATAGATGATTTGAAAGCCGAGCTTAGGAATATTCGGGATAGTTGTTGCGTCTATATAGGCCAGCAGGAAGACGATTGCTGCTTTGCTTGTAGTAAAAACTCATCTATATGATAGGAGAATTGGTAATTGGGAAAAGCAATTATCAAAAAAAGGTGAGCTTTTTAGCCCACCCCACACATTCAGAGAATATACTGTTGCTATTAACCCAACAATGCTTTGGCTTTAGCTAACACATTATCAACAGTGAAGCCAAACTTCTCCAAACAAATACCACCAGGAGCGGAAGCACCAAAGGTATCAATACTTACGGTGTCGCCTTCACTACCGATATACTTGTGCCAACCGAAGCTACTAGCAGCTTCTACAGATAGACGCTTGGTAACAGCTTTAGGTAGAATAGATTCTTTATAAGCTGCATCTTGTGTATCAAACAAGGTGGAAGAAGGCATAGAAACAACACGAACTTTCTTACCTTCAGCAGTCAATTTTTCCGCTGCACTAACACAGAGGCTCAATTCTGAACCAGTACCAATTAAGATGATATCTGGTGTCCCTTGGCAATCAACAATTGTATATCCGCCTTTAGCCACACCTGCAATAGATGTACCTGCCAAGTTAGGAACGTTTTGACGAGTGAACGCCAATAAAGTGGAAGCATTTTCCTTAGACTTCTCGATCGCTATTTTGTAAGCACCAGAGGTTTCGTTTCCGTCTGCGGGACGAATTACAGTCAAGTCAGGAATCGCCCGCAGAGAAGCGAGGGTTTCAATGGGTTGGTGTGTGGGACCATCTTCACCTTGGCCAATGGAATCATGAGTCATTACCCAAATTGAGCCAGCTTCAGACAAAGCAGCTAAACGAATAGCAGCCCGCATATAGTCTGTGAAGATCAGGAAGGTTGCACCGTAGGGAATTAAACCAGAACCGTGCAGTGCCATACCGTTACAGATTGCACCCATTGCGTGTTCCCGCACCCCAAAGTGAATGTTGCGGTTTTGGAATTGTCCTTTTTGGAAGTCGCCAAAACCTTTGAGTTCGGTCAAGTTGGAGTGGGTTAAGTCAGCAGAACCACCAATTAATTCAGGTAAAACAGCCCCTAGTTTGTTGAGGCTAATTTCTGAATGTTTGCGGGTGGGTAATGCTGCATCTGCGGGGGTATAGGTAGGTAATACTTTATCCCAACCGTCTGGTAATTTGCCACTAACGAAGCGCTCAAATTCCGCTGCTTCTGTAGGGTACTTAGCTTTGTAGTCTGCAAAGGTTTTATTCCATTCGGATTCGGAAGCTGCACCACGTTCCACTGCTTTGCGTGTGTGGTTGAGGGCATCTTGAGGAATTACAAAAGGCTCATATTCCCAACCTAAGTTTTTGCGGGTTGCAGCTGTTTCATCTCCACCCAAAGCAGCACCGTGAATACCAGCGGTATTTTGTTTGTTGGGAGAACCGTAACCAATGGTGGTTGTCACCTTAATCATGGTGGGTTTGTCGGTGACAGCTTTTGCTGCTTCGATGGCTTTGGCAATTCCTTCTAAATCAGTGTTGCCATCTTTAACGTGCAGAACTTGCCAACCGTAGGATTCAAATCGTTTGGAAACGTCTTCTGTGAATGCTACATCTGTAGAACCATCAATGGAGATGTGGTTGTCGTCATAGAGAGCGATGAGTTTACCTAATCCCCAGTGTCCTGCGATGGAAGCAGCTTCACCAGAAATCCCTTCCATGTTGCAACCATCACCAAGAATTACATAAGTGTAGTGGTCAACAATTTTGGCATCGGGTTTGTTGAACTTAGCAGCCAGGTGTGCTTCTGCTACGGCTAAACCAACTGCATTGGCAATTCCCTGACCCAAAGGTCCTGTTGTTACTTCTACACCATCTGTGACAAAATTTTCGGGGTGGCCTGGGGTCTTAGCCCCCCATTGACGAAATTGCTTGATGTCGTCTATGGTAACGCTATCGTAGCCTGTCAAGTACAGCAAGGCATACTGCAACATTGAACCATGACCAGCGGACAAGACAAAGCGATCGCGGTTGAACCATTTGGGATTTTTGGGGTTATACCGCATGAATTTATCCCAAAGGACAAAAGCCATCGGAGCCGCGCCCATTGGCAGTCCAGGGTGTCCCGATTTGGATTTTTCTATGGCATCAACAGCCAAAAATCGAATTGAATTAATACAAAGTTCTTGGATGGATTGGGTTGCAACAGCCATAATCTCTTGTTTTTAACGATGGGTTAACATTGTTTGTAGCTTTCTCTTGCTGGGGTCATTTTAAAGCGATCCCACTATCCTCATCATCCCATTCTCCCTTGTCGATGGACAAGCGGGATCTTCTGAGTTTCTGGTGATGAATAAAGCTAATAATTTGGTCAGGCCAAACCCTTAGTGCCGATGGGAATGATATCTTAGATACTTTCCGCTCGTTTATTTCAGGCAGGGTAATTGGTAATTGGTAATTGGTAAATTTCTTCCTGTCACCTGTCACCTGTCACTTGTTACCTGTTACCTTACTAGCAACTTAAGTTATTAGAGGTATTTCTTAAAAGCCAGAGTGACATTATGACCACCAAATCCAAAAGAATTGGATAGTGCTACCGCTACTGTTTGAGCGCGGCTCACGTGAGGTACATAATCTAAGTCACACCCTTCGTCAGGATTTTCTAGATTGATGGTGGGGGGAATTTGGTCATTAGCGATCGCTAGGACTGTAGCCACTGCTTCAATTCCTCCTGAACCACCTAAAAGATGACCTGTCATTGACTTGGTGGAACTAATTGCTACCTGATAGGCATAATCGCCCAAAGCCTTCTTAATTGCTGCTGTTTCCGTAACATCATTAGCTGGGGTGCTAGTCCCATGAGCATTGATGTAGCTTATCATTTCTGGTGTGAGTTCTGCGTCCTTGAGTGCCAGTTCCATCGCTCTAGCAGCACCTAAGCCTCCGGGGACTGGGGAGGTCATATGGTAAGCGTCACAGGTCATACCATAGCCCACCATTTCCGCATAAATACGAGCGCCTCGACTCAAGGCTTGTTCTAGTTCTTCGAGAATTAAAATTCCTGAACCTTCACCCATGACAAAGCCGTCACGATCGCGATCAAAAGGACGACAAGCATGAGCCGGATCATCATTGCGAGTCGAAAGCGCCCTGGCTGCGGCAAACCCAGCCACAGATAATGGTGTAACTGCTGCTTCACATCCCCCACAAATCATTGCTTGGGCATATCCCCCTTGAATCAGGCGAAAAGCATCCCCAATGGCGTTGGAACCAGCAGCACAGGCTGTTACAGAACAAGAATTTGGACCTTTAGCACCAGTATGAATTGCCGTTAACCCGGCTGCCATGTTGGCGATCATCATCGGGATCATAAACGGACTACAGCGATCAGGCCCACGATTTAGGTAGATAGTTTGTTGATCTTCCAACACTTTAATCCCACCAACGCCTGAGCCGATCATGACACCTATATGTTCTGCGTTCAGGTCATTGATAACTAATTGCGCGTCTCGCACAGCCTGTTTAGCAGCCGCGATCGCAAATTGAGCAAACCGATCCGTCCGCTTGGCTTCTTTGCGCTCCATGTAGTCATGTGGATCGAAGTTTTTCACTTCACCCGCAATGCGGCAATCATGCTTAGACGCATCAAAAGCAGTGATGTAGTCAATGCCATTGCGTCCACTTAATAATCCTTCCCAATATTCAGATGGTGTGTTACCAATAGGTGTAATCGCGCCAACACCAGTTACAACAACGCGTTTACGTTTATAGTCTGTCATGATTCAGTTAAAGGTGGCGAAAAAGCAGCAGGCAGAACAATCAAGAGTGCTGAGTTCTAAGTCCTGAGTCAAGAGTTTACTATTGGTTTGATCATTTTTACTCGATTCTTTTCTCAAGAAAAGTCTAGAGTTTATATACTCAGCACTTAGCAATGCCAGTTACTATCAGTCAGCAGCGCCGATCAAAGTTACCTCAAGTCAGGAAACCCACCCACGGTACTGTCAAAACTCAATGCACTGGCTCCTCAAGACTCAGTACAGTTTTAGGCTGAGGCAGCAACGTTACTGTTAATGTAATCCACTACCTCTTGTACCGTTAAAATCTTTTCAGCAGCTTCGTCGGGAATTTCGAGTTCAAATTCTTCTTCCAAAGCCATCACTAATTCCACGATATCTAGGGAATCTGCTCCTAAATCGTTGACAAAATTAGCGTCAGGTACAACTTTTTCAGATTCAACGTCTAGTTGCTCGATGACAACTTTCTTTACCTTATCAAAAATATCTGCTTGGCTCATAGATATAAAGTCCTTAACCAGTTGCTATGATTTGCTCTTTATGGGAAATGTTTTTTTGAGCATATACATCTTATCGGAAAGCGTGATCTTCCGTATACCGCTGTGGGTTTTTCATCAAAGAAAATTCTAGCCGCTGTTCCTCGTCAGATTTGGCTACTTGCTGTCCCAGTATTGGCTGAACCGAAACAACTAGTACCGCTGCGCGGAATTAAAAATTACAAATTAAAAATTTAAAAACCAGATTACACAAGCTTTTCAGGAATTTTTAAGGATTTGTTGACTGCTTGCCGTTTTGTACTAGATCTAGCGCCCTCAAGCTTCTGTTTTCTAAGTTATGGTTCCAATTGTTCTTCTCTGTTTCCACAACTTTGCGCCTTGCTAGTACAATACGGCGTAAATAAAGTATCCATTCTCAATCAACGATATGATGAGGGGGGTTACAGCCGTAGGGCTTTCAGTAATGATCTTTGTAATTATCTAGAGCGATCGCTCTAACCCAAACATAATTCTATGCTATCTCAAACGCTAAAATACGCTTACTATCCCGGTTGTGTTGCTCAAGGTGCTTGTCGGGAACTATATTTATCAACGCAGGCACTCACCCAAAAACTGGGTATTGAACTAATTGAATTAAAAAAAGCCGCTTGCTGTGGTTCGGGTACGTTTAAAGAAGATTCCCAATTGTTGGAAGATACAGTTAATGCCAGAAATATCGCTTTAGCAGAAGAATTAAATCTCCCTCTTTTGACTCATTGCAGCACTTGCCAAGGTGTAATTGGTCATGTTGATGAACGTTTGAAAGAATGTCAGTCCAATAACCCAGCCTATCTCAATCAAGTTAATGGATTGTTACAAAAAGAAGGCTGTTCACCTTATCGCGGTAGTACAGAAGTTAAACATCTTCTCTATGCTTTAGTCACAGATTATGGTTTAGAGGAAATTACCAACCGTGTCACCCGCAAGTTAAGTGGGTTAAAATGTGCAGCTTTTTATGGCTGTTATCTCCTCCGCGCGCAAAAATCTATGCCCTATGATGATCCATTCCAGCCAGAAGCGATGGAAAATATGTTTCGGGCAGTAGGTGCAACACCTGTATATTATCGTGGTCGTACTCAATGTTGTGGTTGGCCTTTATCTAGCTATGCTACGAATGAATCTTTTAAAATGGCGGGAATGCATATTCAAGATGCTTTAGAAAATGGTGCTGATTGTATTGTTACCCCTTGTCCTTTGTGTCATCTTAATTTAGATTCTCGTCAACCAGAAGTAGAAAAGGTAATTGAGAAAAAATTAGGTTTACCAGTTTTACATTTACCTCAATTAATTGCTTTGGCGTTAGGAGTTAGTCCCAAAGAATTGGGTTTAGAAAGACATATTGTTTCTACAAAACCAGTTTTAGAAAAATTGGGATTTTAATAACCCAAGTTGCTAGTTATCTAGTTGAGGCAGGGAAAAAGGTAATTTGTGATCAAATCCCTGACTTCATCCTGTTCATCCTTAAATCCTGGAAATCCTGATTCAGACAGTTTTATTTAAAGCGCTGTAGGTTGGGTTGAATAAAATGAAACCCAACAAATAAATATCAACAACAGCGATAATCTTAATGTTGAGAAATATTTGGATTATGGCAACTTATAGCTAGCAACTCGCACAGTTAATTGACCATGACGCGGATTTTGGCTAAATATAAATGCTCCTTCTTCCTTTTCGCCATCAGACAAAAAATCAATTTGTTGCTCTCCTGTTTCAACAACTTTATCAGCAATTTGTAACTCAGCAATAATTTGCACTGATTCAGCAGTTTCACCACCAGTATTAACTATTTCAAAGGGAACATAAAATTTCCCATCAATTTCTCGAATCATTTGTTTTTTATGCACCGACAAAATGGGAGGTTGATTTTTTTCATTTAGCCACATATACCCTACTAAGCTAATAACGACTGCGAGAATAGATAAAGCAATGCCGAATGTTATCCACTCAGCTAGAGAACGTTCTGGTTCTGTTTCTATCATATTGCTAACCTACCCGCTGCACCGCCAATAGTTGCAGGTAATCCCAATACTAGAGTATGTTCTAACCACATCATCCAGGGATCTGCCAAAGTTACTTTTTGGAAAAAAAATAGCATTAATCCACTTGCTAGCAAAGATATTAAATAAGATATGGTAGTTTCACTTAATGGACGCTGAAAAATCCCCTTTTGCTGTCTGCGTTTTTGTTGGTCTGAAAAACCAGCTTGAAAGACAATAGCGTAGGAAATCACTAAAGATGCAGCCATTAGCACCAATAACCAAGGGGGTGAAATGGCAGCTGCTAACATAGGAATTTCATCGGTTGGTGCAATATTAAAACCAATCACAATTGCACCAATGAGAGTTGCACCTAAATCAGCCAATGTGGCGTGTAAACCATTTTGCTTATGTTTGCTGATACCGTTACCTTGAGGAGTGATTGATATGGAATTATTTTGATTACCTTCTTGAAGAAACTGGTTGGCTAATGCCACACCTAGGGTAAATGGTACACCTTCAAATACAACTTTACCCAGGGATTCTTTCAATGAGGTTGCTGGCGTAATTTCTTGCAATAACCACAACATAAATGCAGAACAAACAAATCCAATTGCCATTGCCTCTACAGTATCTATCGCTGCTTCATCAACTCGCCAGTTATTTCTGCGTTTACGAAAACCCTCTGTATAATTGAGTAAAAGAACTACAATAAACATTAAGACAATCGCTATAACAATCAATCTTGGTTTTGCTAGCGATCCAATCCACCATACTTCCATAGTATATATTAGTGGAATACCAAATAAAAAACCTCCACAAGTACCACGCACAATATCATTTATTTCTTGTCTCCAAGTATTTTTTTGATTATGTTTTTTAGCCACTACTAATATGTACCTCTTTATTTGATTTGTAATATTTTCATGTGTTGTAAAATGTCTCATGAAATATATATTTTTAACATCTATCCTACGTTATTTTATAAATATGTTTATATACTTCCTGCGGTAGACACACAAGAAATTGCTTTTTGGTAAGTTAGAGATAAAGTAAATCTAAAGTCTACGGACGATTGTCTACCAACCTTTAATTTTTTGAGGAGGCGCTGCGCGATCGCATCTGTCAATCTGTATTGTAATCGGGCAGGGAAACTCTACTTTATTTAGCAGTGCTTCCCAGAAACTATTTAGGAATGTAGATTTAATCGGCTACTTTTTCCCTAATTGACGTTGCAATTGTTTCAAAGATTGATAGATATCTGGCAGACGACTATAAACAGCAGATACTTTGAGATATAGTTTGTGTGGCATTGCGGGAGAGCCGGAAACTATCTCTCCTGGTGCGATATCATTATGAATGCCAGCTTGAGCAGATGCGATCGCACCATCTCCAATTTTGACCTGATTCGCAATCCCTGACTGTCCAGCTAAAATTACCCGATTTCCCACCTTCACGCCCCCAGCCATACCTGCTTGACCAGCGATCGCACAACCAGCACCAATTTGACAGCCATGTCCTATCTGCACTAAGTTGTCAATTTTGGTATTGCGTCCGACTCTGGTTTCCCCCACTGCGGGACGATCAATAGCAGAGTTACAACCCACTTCTACACCATCTTCTAAGACAGTGTAACCAGATTGTTCCATTTTCAACCAACCTGTGCGGGTGGGAACAAAGCCAAAACCCTCTGCACCGATGACAGCACCGCTATGAATTACGCAATCTGCACCGATGATGGTACGTTCGTGAATGGTACAGTTAGCGTGTAAGGTAGTGCGATCGCCTATTTTCGCATTTGGATAAATTACCACATTGGGATGAATAACTACACCGTTGCCAATTTCTACCCCTGATTCAATCACAGCATGAGCGCCAATATAAACATCATTACCGATGTTGGCTGTGGGGTGAATGACTGCGGTAGGGTGAATATCTGGATTTGGACGATATGGTTGATAAAAAAGTGCGATCGCTTTTGCAAACAAGAATCTTGGTTCTGGGGTTGATAACCAGGCAATACCCCTTTCTGTGGCTTGCATCTGCAATTGTTCATTTTGGGGCAAAATTAAAGCACTAGCACCCGTAGAACTGACTAAGGAAGCAAATTTTGCACCTTCTACATAGCTGATTGTACCGCTACTAGATTCATCCAAAGGTGCTACCCCAGTAATTTCTGGGTTTTGTTCTGGGTTAATAATCAGGCTGTGGCCTGTAATCGTGTCGCTTAATTTACTGATAATTTCACTAAATTGCATAATTTAATGTTCAAAATCTGATAACTATCCAAATAATCATGCCTTAATCCGATCTTTTTTGGTTACAGTTTTAGAAGCAGAATAATATTCTTCTGGACTATAGAAATAATTATTAGGCTCATTTTTCTCAATGATGCCATTAACTAATAAACCCAAGACATTATAATTAGAACGTTTTAACATTTCTTTAGCAGTATTAGCATTATGATAATCAATCATCCCAGGTCGAGCTACTAACAACATACCATCTGTCATTTGGCTGACAGTCACTGCATCAGCACCAACTAATAAAGGAGGAGTGTCAATAATTACAAAATCATATGCCGATGAAAACTCTTCAATTAGTGCAGCCATGCGTTTAGAATCTAGTAAAGCTAAAGGGTTGGGAGGTCTAACACCGGCAGGTAAAACATCAAGATTATCCATTACCCTAAAGATAGAATTGCTGTATTCAACCTGGGCAACTAAAACCTCACTTAATCCGGGTGAATTACTTATCTGCCAGAAATGATGTTGAGTAGGAACTCTTAGATCTGCGTCAATTAGTAAAACTTTGCGTCCTAATTGAGATATAACTGTGGCTAAATTAGCTGCCACTGTAGATTTACCTTCTTTAGAAATAGAACTAGTAACGACAATACTTTTAATTACTGTATCTGAACTCAATAGTCTGAGATTAGCTTGAGTAACTCGGTACATTTCACTTGTTAAAGATTGAGGTGCATCTTTAGCAGCAATTTCTGGAGTTGTAGAGTCTGCATTTTGATGCCAGAAAAGAGATTTTTTAGATAATGAGGGGAGAATTCCTAGTAAGGTATATCCAAATATATCTCTGATTTCTTGTAGGGTTTTTAAAGACCTATCTCTCATTTCTAGCAAGAGAATAGTAGTAGTACCAAGGAAAGCTCCAAACAACACTCCTATGGCTAATACAATTACTTTTTTCCCTCCTGCTGGCTTTTCAGGAACTTTAGCCTGAGCAATAATCCTGGCATTAGCTGTATTATTATTTTCTGCTACCTGTAATTCTTGAACCTTTTTCAAAAGGGTTTGATAGGTTGATTGGGCAACTTCAACTTTCCTTTCTAACTCGCGCTGATTTTCTGCTAACTGAGGTACAACTTTCAGTCGTTGTTGATAGGCAGAGCGGGATTTATATAAAGAGATATATTTTTGATTTAACCCCAAACGTTGCACTTCGGATTGTATAAAATCTTGGATCAGAGTTTGCTTTAATTCTCCAATCTGCAATAGCCCTGGAGAAACTTTGATCTCACTACCAACAGTTGCTAGAATTTGCTGTTGGAGGATATTATTTAAATTGACTTTCTTTGCTTCTAGACTAGTAATTATCGGGTTATTATCCTGAAAACGGCTACTTTCTATTGCTAATTGTCTTTCCGTATCTTGAATTTGTGTCAGAATACCTTGTATGGCAGGAGATTGACTGATAGCACTCATAGCCATCGCTTCCTTGGAAGTGATATTTAATTGCTGATTAAGTTGTTGAGTTTGGGCTGTTACTTGAGCTAGTTCAGCTTTAACATTATTAATTTGCTCGTCTAAAATACCAATAACTTTAACTGCTGATATGATTTCTTCTGAAAGGTCTACGATGTTATTGGTTTGTTTGAATCTGCGGAGAGATGCTTCGGCTCTGCGAACAGCATTTTGATTTGTGGGTAGCTGTCTATCCATAAATTGACGAGCCGCTTCCGCTTCAACCCGATTGGATAGAATATCATTTTCTAAAAATTCATTCATAATTTTATTCACTACCGCCGCTGTTTCTTTAGGATTACGGCTTTTATATGTAATCTCTAATACATCTGTACCACCAATGATTTTTAGTTTCAATGCTGATTTTAGCTTGTCAGGTGTTAGGGGTTCACCTTCGTCATTTCTGAGTTTTAATTTGTCTATAGTTGTTTGTAAGATAGATGGGGAAGTAATCACCTCCATTTGAGTGCTGATTGGGTTTTGAGTAGATACTAGAGATGTTAAATCTCCAGAACCTTCAGATTTGCTAGAGAGGAGATTAGAACCTACTACGTTAAAAGAGGGGATTTTGAATAATAATTTTCCTCCAGCTTCGTAGGATGGCTTCAGACGAGTAGTAGCTAAGGCACTAAGGGCAACTGTAGCGATAAATACAGTAGTAGCAGGTAGCCACTGGCGTTTGACGATCAATAAGTATTTACCAAAGTCTAAATCAATAGATTCTCTAGATTCCATATACTTTTCCTATATAAATATTCAAGATTCTCTAGATTCTAATTTTTAGACAAGAAGCTCAATATGTATCTACAATTGAGACAAAATATTATGCTAACATTACTGAGAAGATGCACAAACATTATATACTGTAATTACAGAATTATGTCGGCTAAATGAGGCAGTAGTCATAGCGGTTCGTGCGGTTTACCATAGGTATCACAGGTTTTAATTTTTAATTTTTAACGTTTGGGAGCATTATCAAAAGCACGAGCCATAGCATTCCAAGCTAACTTGCGCTGCATTTGAGAATCTAAGGGCAGAGGACGAACAGGCGCTTGATCAGGACGGGGGTGAAATTCAGACAGCCAGGTATAGCGATCGCTCAATCCCCAATTAATAATTGTGGTAACGGCTGGCTCATCTAACACGACTGAAAGATAATCTTCATAAGCAGCAGCGACAATGCGATCGCGCATAGCCACATCTAGAGGTAGCTTTTTATCTATTACATCCATTTCTGTGACTAGAATTTTCAAACCCAGATTAGCAATATTTCTGAGGAAATTACGTAACTTTTCAGGATGAAAACGAGTTTCATCTCCTGAGAGGTGAGACTGTATACCAAAAGCATGAACTGGTGTTCCCTGAGATTTCAAACGCTCTAGTAATTTTAAGACTGCATTCCTTTTTGCTTCATGTTCTGGGGTGTCATATTCTAATCCATAGTCGTTATAAACTAACAAAGCTTGAGGATCAACTTGAGCAGCAATCCGAAAAGCCAAGTCAATGTAATCTGTTCCTAATAAATTTAGCCAAGGGGTTTTTCTTAATCCGTTGGGTAGTCCGTCCTCAACAAAGATAGCTTCATTAACCACATCCCAAGAGTGCATTTTCCCTGCATAACGCCCGGCAACTTTTTGAATATGTTGCTGCAAAAACTGGTGGGCATTTTGCTTATTAACAGTTTCTTTAAACCAGCTTGGTAAAGAATCATGCCAAACTAAAGTATGTCCCCGCAACAGCATCTGGTGTTGTTCAGCAAACTGTACATACCAATCACCTCTAGTAAAATTAAAACTATCAGCAGTTGGACGTAACATATCCCATTTGAGAAACCCTGGTACTAACATAGCGCACTCTTGAAGCACAGCAGTTTGCAAGTCTGGAGCAGACTGCAAATCTAAAGTACCGCAATCTGCGCCATAAATTAATCCTTTACGAGCCGCACGTTCTTTTAAAGAGTTTTTTCCTACTACCTTGAAGCTTCTATTTTGATTAGCAAAAACTTGATTTTTATCAAATTTATTGATTAATTTCCCAGATGTTGAAGCACCGATACCAGCTAAAGTTCCTAAACCTAAGTAAAGAGTGCGTCTTCTAGTTAATAACTTCTGTTGCCTCATTTTATCAACACTCTCTAATTTATAACTTCTATAGATTCTTCTATTGGTTGTTTTTTATGATCACAATTGTTTTCATATTTGTGTAACTGATAATTAGCTTGTAAGCAGAGTATCAGATCTACAAAAAATGCGATGAAAAACACAGGAAATAACCAGATTGCTTTCTGAAAAGGTCGGTTTCTGAGGCTTTGTAATCGGCGAATTAGTAACCAATTGGGAATAGCCCACCAGCCACTTTTTTTGACACTTGCTGTAATTAACTTATCCAACCAAAGTGGATCTTGCTCATTTTTTAGCTTGATTAAAGAACCAGCATCTGCACTGGAATTATCACCTGGCTGTAAGTTGGTGTAAATGAAGTAGTTAATTGTATTACCAATCACTTGACGTAACTCATGGCGCAATAAGCTACTAATTTGAGTGTAAGCCTCAAAAACATGGGAAGCAGAGTCAGCGAGAACAACTCGATTGAGAACTTCTGGGGAAGTTAAACGGTCAGTAACAATCATAGTCCATAGAAAGCCGTCTTCTACTAAAATGCCTTTAGGCATCCAAATTTTGCGTAAAATTTCGGTGCGGCCACAGTAAAGTTGTCCACATATCCAAGCTGATTTAGCCCCCGATGCACCCGAAACTGCTACTGACAATTTCTCCATCAGGTTTTTTTTCGGCTTTAAAGCTACGTCCTTGACTAATTTGTCTACAGATACCCAAGCGTCAGGAGTTTGTTCTAGAGTTTGTATCATCTTATAGAGGGTTTTGGATTCCAGAAATTGAATATCTGCATCCATTAAAAACATATAGTCAGCATCGGGGCGAGAAAACTGATGAACGTAAAGATTCCAAGCATTTGGCTTCCCAGCTTCTTCAACGTTGCAAATACGCCAGGAAACAGAGGGGTTCTGAGTGGACTTTTTCAACTCTTGTAATGTAGTTTGAGCGATCGCTGCTGTATCATCTGTACAGCCGTTAGGAACTACGACAACTTCAATTTCTATGTTGGCGTGAGCCTCTTGAAATATACTTTGATGAAATAGTGAATGCAAGGTAGCAGCAATCTCTTCAACCTCATTATAAGCAAGTATGCCAATACTAATCTTCAATTCCTTACCTCCTGATTCTCAAATGATGTAGACATTCCCAAGCGTTGTTTGAGTACCAACCAAATAAAAGTAGGATTACCCAAAATATAACGTTTCCATAAACGCTGAGGTTCAACTATTAAGCGAAATAACCATTCTAAACCTGTTTTTTGCATCCAAACTGGCGCTCTTCTCACCATATCCGCAACCAGTTCAAAGCTCACACCAATACCCAGGCTAACTGGAACTTTCAGAGATAAATAATTATTGGCTATCCATTTTTCTTGTTTGGGTGCGCCTAACCCGACAAACAGAAGATCAGGGGCGGTTGCTTTTATTTTCGACTTGATTAATTCTAATTGTTCTGGTCGTTTTTCAAAACCATATTCAGGGCAATAAGTACCAACAATTGCTAAATTAGGATGTCTTTTTTGCAGTACCTCCTGGGCTTTTTCGGCTGCCCCTGGACGACCTCCCAACAAAAATATTTTTAACCCTTTTTCTGAGGCGATCGCACAGAGTCTTTCAAATAAATCTGTACCATTCACTCTACCATTTAAGGGGGTTTGCAAAAATTTAGCCGCCCACAATAAAGATACTCCATCGGGAACGACTAAAAAAGATCGGCGATAAATATCACGGAAATCAGCATCTTTCTGCAATGCCAGAATATGCATGGCATTAGGAGTCACAACATATTCTGGCACTCCTTTGTCCAGACAATGACTCACGATTTTTTCGACAACCTCATCAAAACTATATCTATCAATTTCTATGCCACATATATTAATTCTCATCAAGCACCTCAACTTTAATTAAATTGTGATAGTGAACGATATATATCAACTAAAAGATGGCAATAATTAGTGATATCATAAGGTTCAACA
Organism: Anabaena catenula FACHB-362; assembly: GCF_014698735.1. Classification (GTDB taxonomy): domain Bacteria; phylum Cyanobacteriota; class Cyanobacteriia; order Cyanobacteriales; family Nostocaceae; genus Anabaena; species Anabaena variabilis_A. The sequence continues at coordinate 331,723 of NZ_JACJTQ010000001.1, read as the reverse complement.
TTTTTCCTAGCAGCAGTGCCTAAAGAAAGTCGCAATTGTTCATCTTTAATCAACAATGCCATCGCCTCTGATAACTCTTGAATATTCCCTGGGGTGACTATCAAACCATTTTGGTTATTAATCACTAACTCAGGAATACCGCCAACTGGTGTAGCGATGATAGGTAAACCCCAACCCATAGCTTCTAAGATTGCCATTGGCAACCCTTCATTATAGGAAGGTAAAATAAACACATCCGCTTGTGATAAAATTTTATCTCGTTGTTGTGTATTAATCCACCCCAAAAAAGTTACTTGTTCTGCAATATTAAACTGCACAGCTAACTGTCGTGCTTTTTCTATTTCTCCATCTCCTGCTAAGATTAGTTGAGCAGATTTTTTTTGTGGTTCTGAGAGTTGAGAAAATGCGGTAATTAAATCAAATGTACCCTTGCGTTCACCCACTCGCCCACAAAAAACCAAACTAACTGGATCAGAATTTTTTCTATGGGGAATTTGGGTAGGTAATTCAGTGGGGTTAGGCAGAACAAAAACTTGTTTTTTATTTAAGCCGAGATTCTGAATATAGTAATTTTCCCAAGTTTCTGAGAGGACAATAAAGCCTTGACAGCGCCGAAATATCGCAGCAAAAACTTTTTGTAGCCATTGAGGCAGCTTTTGATAAGTTACTTGAAATTCTGCCCCATGTGCGTGCATAATTATCGGCTTACCAAATGGCCAAGCCAGAATTACTAAAAGAGCTTTGCGTACAAGGCTACCCCCATCGGAAATGTGAATATGTATGGCATCTATGTTTTGAGTGAAAAGTTGACCTAAAAATTTAGCAACAGCCTTAGTAAAGACTATGATTCTGTGCAATATAGATCCCTCATCATGAGTGGTAATATGCTGAATTTTTATCTCAATAGAAATATGTTTTAGTATGAGATTTTCCACTGTGGCTATACCGCCATTTTGTTGTAAACTAGCTCCTAGCATGATGATTTGCATTTTTCTCACCTCCCATCAAGTAACTGAATTCTGTGTTTGTAATTGACTTTGTGATTTTTTTATTTTTATGTTCATTTAATGTGATAACTGTTGAGCAGGAAAATGATATATACATTATCCAAGTTTTATTACCATCAAATAATGAAGTTTCAGCTAAGTTAACTAATATTATGTAAGTCATCATTATTGCTGGGAAAAGATATTCTTCTGTTCTATATAACCGCACTATCAATAATGATCTAATAGAACTGATCACAAATGCGATCCAGAATATTGATAGTCCTAATAAGCCTAAATCTAGCCACAAAGCTAGAAAACCGCTGTGGGGATGGGTTGGAGTCCAGGGTTCGGCAAACCAAATATAAGCAGACTCTCCATTCCAACCTTGCCAGAAACCGCCATACCCATATCCCAACCAAGGTTCTTTCCAAATCATGTCATAGACAAGAGACCACAAATCTCCCCTGCCACTTAAGTTGGAATCTTTGCCCAACGCGCCAAATATCAAATCTTGGTTTTCTTTGAACCAGAATAAGAAAGTTAGACCTGCACTGAATATACCCGTGATTGTAGGTATCATTAGTTGATAAGGTAACCATAAAGCTCTTAAAATAAAGAAAATTGCTATTAGTATTACTAAATTGACTAGGGATGCTGTAGAAGCAGCAAGTAAAATTAAAAGTATAGATAAACCACAGCCACACCAATAAATCCAAGCTTTTTTCTTTGCACTCATAGCCAGGTTTAAAAATACGATACAGCTTAACACCATATTTGACCCAAGACCATTCTTGTGCATAAATATTCCCCGCCATTTACCAGCATGAACCCCACCCATAATTCCATATTTAGGTAATCCAACAGCAAATAGAAAGCTGAGGATAACAGCTAACCCAAAAGTTACTCCCAGTATTTGTACTTGCTGTTTCAAAGTGTAGCGTGTAGCCAAGTAAACCCCAAATAAACTTGAGCAAATCAATTTGAATGTCTCTTTTTTTGTATCTCCAGGTGAGAAAGACCAAAAAACTGATATAACAGCAACTATTAATAATAGCCAAATAAAACGGTTTTTCCTGAAGACGAAAATATTTTTTTTCCATCTTGAAGCTATTAATAGGATAGTAATAAAATAAATAAACAAATATATGATTTGCAATGGTGCTGTACTGTAGTTAACTGCCACATCACTTTCATTTGCACCTCCAGAGAGGACAAGAAGTACAATTCCTCCTAAATAAATCATTAAGGCAAATACAGTAAATCCATATTCAAAATCTTTTAATGAAATTTTCATAATTTACTAATAAAATTTACTTGATTTTGTCAGTGCTAATTGATGGTAAACTGCCAAAGTTTGTTCGGCGATATTTGACCAATTCAAATCTTCTTGACAGCGGGTAATAGTTGCATTTTGTATCTTTTTGTATAATTGATTGTCTTTTAAAAGAGAAATGATGGATTCTGCTAGTGCATTAACATCGCGAGGTGGAACTAATAACCCATCTTGTTGATGTCTAACTATTTCACTTAATCCCCCTAGATCAGATGCAACAACTGGGGTTCCCATGCCATAGGAAAGAGCAGCTACACCACTTTGTGAGGCTTCAATATAGGGCAAAACCGTAATGGTACTACGTGCAAATAAACTAACTACTTCTTGATCACTAATAAAATGATTGAGGATCTCATAGTGTTGTGAATTATAACCATCAGGAAAGTATTGTTCCATATTTTCTCCTCGTCCAGCAATAATTAGCTTGACTTCGGGTATTTGTTCTGCGATTAATGGCATTGCTTCAATCAGATATTTCAATCCTTTGTATGGCCAAATCCGTCCAAAAAATAGCAAAGTATATGGTTCTTTAGCTATATTGTCATTGTTAGAAACACGGCGTTTGTACAAACTACCTAGTTCACCATGTGGGAGAACATTAATGTGATGATTAGGGATACGAAATTTTTCATTCAGAGTTTTTTTATGTATGTGAGTGTGAACAATTAATTGTTGGGAACGGTAAAAAGCAATAGGTCGAGTATAATCAGAAGCAAATACTTTTTGCTTATCACCTGGATGGGAAAAAAGATCGTGAATAGTTGTCACTAAAGGAGGCATCTTATTCAATAAAAGCGTGGATAAATACCAGATATCGTTAGTTTCTTGTACGTGCAGTACATCTGGGGCTACTTTGTCAATCAAGCGCATCATTTCACCCATAGCTAGGATGTTGCTTGGATAGCGCATATCTGGTTTTTTAAATGTTAGTACAGGAATGCGTGGATCAAGGACACCTTTGCAAGCGTTAGAACTTTTTTCTTGTTGAATTAGAGTTAAATCAACATAATTTACTAAACTATTAGCTAGTTCAATAGTATAGTCATCAAAGCAAAAATATAGCAGAGCAACTTTAATTTTCATTTTCTTTATATAGAGAGTTATGGACAATAGAATGATTGTAAATAATCTGAAAATCAGATGTGTCATTATTTTCTTGATATTTTCTGCAACAGAGAATTAAATCCTCCAAAATCACTCATAAATAGTAAAGAAACTAAAACAATATAAGCAAGAGTTGATACAGTGAGAGTTAATAAAAAATCTAATTGGATTTTTTTGAAGACTAAAAATATCATTAACATGAAAACACTCACAAGCAGTGGACGACGCATAATTCGCCATAAATTTAGTAAAAATAGGCGATTATACACGGCATAAGTTAGTAACCCGCAAGCACTAATAGACATGACTATTTTCATTAGTGCTGCACCGATTAACTTGTATTGAGAAATTAACACTACACCTGATAACCCTCCGGAAACAGTAGTGATAATTACTTCCAATAGATTGTACTTTTCCAGTCCATTAGCTACGAGTAGATAGCCAAATGAACGAATAAATGGCGACGTAACTAGGGTTAATACATTAATTTGTAAAGGTAAATTGGCTTGAAGAAATTTAGGATCGTTATAAATTAATACAAGTAATTCATCAGCAAAAAATAATACTCCCATAATAAAGGGAAGTGAAATGACAAGTAAAATTTCCAGAACATTTTCTGTTTCTTTTTTTTGTTTTTCTTTTCCTATAGCTACTGCTTTTGACATGGCTGGAAAGGCTGCTAGAGAAACACTATTAGAAACAATCATGAAGGGCTGCATTAATTGTCCAATCATGCCATAAAGACCAACCAGAAACTCACTTCCTAGCAGGGAGATTAAGAGAACATCCATTTTACTAGCAATGATTCCAGATGCATCGATGGCAAAAAATGTGCGGACAGAATATAGAGATTTGAACATAAAATCTTTATTAATCTGCCAAGCTGGTTTAATTGTCTGTACTAGGAAAATCCATTGTATTACCAAAACTAATATTTCGGAAATCACCATGATTCCGGCAATATGATTGACTGAATATTTAAGGTTGATAATCCATATCATTATTGCTGTGCGTAGTATGTAAATTGGTACGGTAGTGATGGCTATCAAGTGCATATTTTCTTGCGCTTGGAAAATTGCTTCTGTAATATTGGAAAGCGCAAAGGGTATGACTGCTAACCCCATGATGTAGCAAACCATTGAGGTGTCAGGACTGTAGGGGAGTATAAACACCACAGAGACTAATAACACATAACCGATGATACTTAAAATCAGTTGCAAGAAAGTACCACTCACCAAATAAACTGGTGTTGCTTCTGCTTCCCTTGCTAGTTCTCGCGTAAATAAGGTTTTTAACCCTTGTCCCACAAAAGTTACAAAGATATAGTAATAGCTGATTGCGAGTATGTATTGCCCTAATTCATCAGCTCCTAAATTACGAGCTATGACTGTGGTGAGGACAAAGGTGGCAACTCCTTGAGTTAACCTATTTACTAATAGTGAAAGAGAATTTTTAAGCAGCTTTGGCTTTGTCATTATCTATGTTTTAGTTTTTTTACTACGGTAAAACATTTCGTATGATGCTTCATTGCCAAGCAAATAACGCTGTATTCGACGATTTACAATACCAGGAATTCTAAGCAACAAATGTATAAAAAAATAGGGATTTTTTAGCATTTCCTTCAAAGCCGTTAACCATTTTTTTTTCTTTAGTGGTTCTATAACACTGTAGTAGGATAAATACCTTTTAAACACTGTATAATTCCTGGATAATGCAGTGTATAACCGGGGTTGTTTGGTAGCTATATCCTCTTCTTCTACAAAATCTGCAAGTTTATGACAACTTTGAGTAAGACGAGCTATTTTAGAGCCATATACTAAAGAACCTGAGCGAGAAAGATAAAAATAATATGGTTCTGGGACAAGCAAAAAACGCGCTCCTCTGACTAGACAAGTCAAAGATAACCAAAAATCTTGACCCATTCTTACACTTGGATCATATTGAATATGATTTTGAATCAGAAATTCTCGTCTAAACAAAGGTTTTGATATCCCCAAATGTAGCCCTCTTTGTCCATATACATCTGTTTCGACAAAATATACTGAGTCTATTTGCTTGGTACTGCGAATACATTCTCCACTCTCTTTAATTAGGGTACTCCAGGGATCATCTTCACCCTCTTTAATCAGATATAAATCATCAGCAATCATGTCTGCATTTTCTGTGGATGCTATATGCACTAATTTTTCTAGCCTTTCAGGAGCATACCAATCATCTGCATCTAAAACAGCAATCCATTTTCCAGTTGCTTCTCTAATAGCGCGGTTGCGTGCAGCAGCAGCACCCAGATTTTCTGAATTAACTAGCACTTTAACTCGTGAATTAGTAAAACTTTTGGCTATTGCTACTGTCCAATCACTCGAAGCATCATCTACTATAATTATTTCTAAGTTGTCAATGGTTTGTTGTAATACAGATTTAATAGCTTTGGCTATATATTTTTCTGTATTATAGGCAGGAATAATGACTGATATCTCAGGATTCATATTTCCACCACATGGATGATTTCCATAGTATTTGTCATTTTTTAATAAGCTCCTTCTTTGTTCAAAACTACCTGCACTGTTTTTAACAAAATCTGAAAATCTAACAACAGTGACCAGTTTTCAATGTATCTAAGGTCAAGCTTAATGATTTGTTCAAAGTCTAAAATGTCAGAACGTCCTGAAACTTGCCACATTCCTGTTACTCCTGGTAAGACTTCTTGACGAATAAAATGGCGTTCGGAAAATTTGTCTACGTCTCTGATAGGTAAAGGACGAGGACCGACTAGACTCATTTCTCCAAGGACAACATTAAATAGTTGGGGTAGTTCGTCTAAGCTATAACGACGGAGAAATTTACCTACACGGGTGATCCGAGGATCATCTTTGATTTTGAAGATAATACCGTCTTTGACTTCATTTAATGCTTCTAATTCTTTTTGCAGTTTGTCTGCGTCAGGTCTCATGGTACGGAATTTCCAAACTTTAAATTTCTTGCCGTGTAAACCTATGCGGGTTTGTCTATAAAATACTGAACCTGGAGAGTCTAATTTGATGGCTATAGCAATGGTTAAATACACAGGAAACGTAAAGATTAGGAATAAAGTCGCAAAACAAACATCGAAAATACGCTTAATCCAGAAATCTTTACCAATAATTACTGGACACATAAAACTTAAACAATTCATACCTCCGACATTGTGTATTTCTATATCTCGGTAAATTGCTTTTAGTTCTACAGGTAAAAGATGTAGTGTAATACCTGATGCTTGAAATAACCAACACAAAAACATTCTATCTTGGATAGCACTCCAAGAAATAAATACTTCCGTGACTCCCAGTTTATTGAGCGTCTCTAAAGTTTTTTGGCGATTATCTTTATCTAGACATTTAGAGTTATCACTCCCAGCTATAATGTAACGATTTTCTTTTTTGATAAAGCTAAAAACTTGTTCTTTGTCTTGGGCATCACAAATTATAAAAACTGGATTACAACCAATTCCTTTCTTTTTACGCAGATATTCAAGACCAATGTTTATTGCTAATCTACCAGCACAAACAAAAGATGTACTCATCAACCAAAAAATCATTAATGTTGGCTGTTTCATATCTTCAATTGGTTGATATAAAAAGCTGAACATTAAGATCACACTATGGGCAAAAAATAGTGTTTTGATAATATTCCCATAGTTAGCACGTTTTGTGCCTGGTTCATAATTACCTTGAAAGTATAGTGATGCTATTTGAATAAAAATAGCTATCAACATGGCTGAATACTTGTTCTGTCCAACCCACGGTAAACGATATTGAGATGATATCCAAGCAATTGATAATAGAGTAGTATCTACTGAAGTTAGTATGACTGATCGCAGCCACCATTTTCCTTTACGGATTCTAGCGAAACTAGGTGCGCGCAAATCTAATTCAGCTTCACTGAGGCTATTACTGAGTAAGCTTTGATTATCCATTGGTAGTGTCCCTGTTAATGCACTCACAATTAAGTCTTAATACGTATTACTACTGTATGAAACTATTTTTTTATACCCCGAATTTTATTGCTTGCAAAGCATTGCATAAGCAGTTTTTCGATTGTTAAAAATGGGTTTCTGATTTAGCTAGTTGAAACTGATTAATTTTTTTAACTTTAAGCACCTATCTAAAGGATTATATTTGTGCATAAAGTATTAAATTATCATATTTCTATCTATGGATAGTATCATACTATATGTATGAAGTGAATAAACATAACCATTTTTTTTACATTAGCTTAATTATTTTAATTTTAGATTAAACAAAACCGACTGTGATGCTTAACCAAAGTTAGGCGGGTAAATACTGAATACTTGTTTTACTTCTAGAATAGAATGATCAATAATAAAAATTGAGATAAATACTCTGTAAAAACACGGGCTTATTAGCGAATAAAGATGATGGGCAAGATGCCCACACCTCATGACTTTTATAGAATTGAGAGATGTAATGTAAATAAATGACTTGATTCTACGCTTGGTAGTGATGTTATTTAGTCTCTAATTACCCATTGCCTGTCCGGCTAAATAAGCGGTTGTCCAAGCACTTTGGAAGTTAAATCCGCCCGTAATTCCATCAATATCTAATACTTCACCTGCAAAATACAAACCGGGTACTAACTTACTTTCCATCGTTTTAAAGTTTACTTCTTTGAGGCTAACTCCCCCACAGGTGACAAATTCTTCTTTAAAAGCACCTTTGCCACTAATTAAGTATTCTCCCTGAGAAATTTCTTGGACTAGCTGATTTAATATTTTGTTGGGTATTTCTGCCCAGCGGTCTTCCGTGGTAATACCGATACGAGCAATTATATATTGCCAAAGCCTGTGGGGTAAATCTACTCCACGATGGAGGGCTACTGGTTTTTTACCCCATTCCTGTTTTATTGATAAAAGCTTTTGTATAACTTCCTCTTGTGACAAGTTTGGCAGCCAATTGATCAATAATTTGGCTTGATAGCGATTTTCCTGGAGGATTCTTGCACCCCAAGCCGAAAGTTTCAGCACTGCTGGTCCGCTGACACCCCAGTGGGTAATTAACAAGGGACCGGTTTGTTGTAGTTGATGTTTTCCGGGAAGGGATAAACGCAGATTTACAGGTGTGACGCTGATTCCCGCTAATGCCTGTAATTTAGGATCAGCAATGTTAAATGTGAATAGAGAAGGAACGGGTGTTTCGATGTGATGGCCTAATTCTCTAGCGATTTTATGACCGATGATGCTGCTACCTGTGGCTAAAAGCAAGTGGTTGCAATATTTCTTTTCTCCTGATTTGAGAAGAATTTCAAAACCCTCGTTTTGTCGAGTTACAGAAACGACAGGCGTACCAATACTAAGTTCTAACCCAGCAGTAAACGCAGCTTTAATCAAACATTCAGCTATGGTTTCCGAACGATCTGTAATCGGGAACATCCGCCCATCCGCTTCAGTTTTCAAATTTACACCATGAGCAGCAAACCAGTCTACGGTGTCTAGGGGTTGAAAACGAGTAAAAGCCCCCCGCAAAGCTTTTCCACCTCTGGGGTAATTGAGGGCTAACTCTTCAGGATCAAAACAAGCGTGAGTGACGTTACAGCGTCCTCCACCAGAAATTAGCACTTTCGCCAAAGGTTGACGACTGGCTTCGATTAAAGTCACTTGGGCTTGAGGATTCGATTCAGCGCAAGCGATCGCACCAAAAAATCCTGCCGCCCCACCACCAATAACTACAATTTGTAACGGTAACAACTTCAAAAATATCTCAATAGCACCTACTTAACTAGGTTAGCTGTTATTTTCACTCTTCCACTGCTTCAAAGTTTTCTTTTGTTGCACCACAAACTGGACACACCCAATCATCTGGAATGTCTTCAAAGGCTGTTCCTGGTTCTATTCCACCATCAGCATCCCCTACTTCGGGGTCATATTCGTATCCACAAATGCTGCATACATACTTTTGCATTTTTGTGCGCCTTAATAAATAATATCGTGTCCGGTTGACTACTTATTATTAGGACTGACGCTCTGACGCAGAGTATTTTTTGATCAGCAATTAACCGGACTGGATATAATTAGTCTTGATATTGGTGAGCCACAATTCTTTTAAAGAGTTTTAAAGAGATTGTGAGCAGATTCTTTATAGTAATTATATTTTTAGCTCAACATCTATGCTTATATCTGCCGACAGATATTAAAAACGCCACCATATCCTTTGAAAGTAACTGAAAATCCCTACTGCGATCGCTCCCAACAACAATAGCCAAATCACACCACCGGGAAGAAATGTGAGAATACCAAAGCCTCTAAGTATCCAAGTAGCTATTCCCATACCGAGAAGGATGCCAAATATTTGGGTTAATTTGCGATTTATGGAAGATTGATTCATCCTATTTTCCTCTTAAATCAAACTACAAATGAGATATGATATGGAGTCTGGCTAATTGTTGATCAAAAAAACTCTCTGCATCACCGCTCGGTTCCCTAATAATTACCACTTGATAGTCATTCTAGCTGTTAAGTTGATAGGCGAAAAGAAATCAAACTATGTTAAGTAAAATAACAAATTTCCAAATTGGCTCGTAGTCAGGCATTCAGCCCTACATTTAGGTTTGAAAATTCCTGAAAAGCTTGTGTCATCTGCTTTTTTCATTTTTCATTTCCAGCAAGCGTTACTAGCCTGTTTTTACCAAATTTATTAAGTATTATTTTGGGGAATTGTGTTATATTAAACACGGTTAAAAAAATACTCAATCAGAATTAACTTAAATTTAGATCATGTCCAGAAAATATCCAAATTGAACTGTAATTAGAATTGAGTGTGGTGAAATCTATCAAACCTCATCGTTTGCAGTTTCCCCTCCCGGTTCGGTAGATGCTTGCAATCAGTTACAAGTAACCTCAGTTCGTCATGGGGATTTAGAGGATGTCTGAAACCTGCCACCTTCAGATATGGGATAATTTGACCGATATGGAAGCTAAACAAGACAACTGTTCACGGTTTGTTGAGGAGTAACTCTAGTCAATATGTCTGCGTTTGATATCTCAGACTTAACTATTAAAGGTTCTGATATGCTTTGGAGTCAAGATAAGCAAAAGTCGCTAATCCAGGGTGAAATTTTGCTGCAAACGCGATCGCATACTACCTGGGGTGGTGCTGTTACTGCGAGTATGTATGTACCATTGATGCGATCAAATGTATGGCAGCAAATCACTGATTACCCTCGTTGGGTACAATATTTTCCTGATATTACCAAAAGCGAAATTACATCTAAAGGTGATGTCAAATTTCTGTATCAAACAGCACAAAAAGCCTTTTTATTTTTTACAGCCCAAGTTGAAATTTACCTGAACGTCGTCGAAGTGCTGGGACAACAAATTCAATTTAGGATGGAAAAAGGAAGTTTTCAAGATTTTCATGCCAATTTAGACCTGAAAGATTTGGGTAATGGTACTTTACTCGCTTATTCAGTCCAAGCCACACCGAATATTCCCATCCCTTCAATATTCATTCAACAAGCAATGAGTTTGGAATTACCTACAAATATGCGTAAAATGCGACAAGTGCTTTGTAATAGTCAATAATCGCAATGTCAAAGGCAAAAACTATTTTGGAATTTTGGTTTGGTCATCCTGATGAACCAAATTACGGTAAACCCCAGAAATTTTGGTTTAGCAAACAACCAGATGTTGACGAAGAAATCCGCACCAGGTTTATCGAAGATTACCAAAAAGCAGCGACAGGATATTTAGATGATTGGATTAATACACCCGAAACCTGTCTAGCTTTGATTTTATTGCTAGATCAATTTCCCCGAAATATTTTTCGTGATACTCCAGAAGCCTTTGCTACTGACTGGGAAGCACTCTCAGCAGCACAACACGCTGTTGCACAAGGTTACGATCGCGAATTATTGCCTGTACAACGCTGGTTTATTTACTTACCTTTTGAACATAGTGAAAACTTAGCTCATCAGCGTCAATGTGTGAAGTTATTTCAGCAACTTAGTCATGATCCCGAAAGTCTGAGTGCGATTGAGTATGCTTTTGAGCATATGAAAATAATTTCCCGTTTTGGGCGCTTTCCTCACCGTAACCAAATTTTGGGACGTATTTCTACCACAGAGGAAGAAGAGTTTTTACAAGAGTCAGGTTCATCTTTTTAGAATTGTTTGCTCATCAGGCGCTTTCTTCTCTGAGGAAAGCGTTTTTTAATTACTAAGAATTCCGAATTAGTTTCATCGGTTCACTTGCAAAAAATAAATCCTCTAATTCACCTTCCGTAAAGCTGTAGCCAAGAGTTGCGGCAAAATTGACAATTTTTTTGGTATCCCAATGACAACTGCTAAAAAATCCTTGCTGACAGCAATTTTTATGGTATTGTCTATAAATTTCTGGTTCTGAACTCAACATCTCATAAAAGCTTTCAACTTGTTCTAAAGACATATTTCAGATATTTGCAATTTTATTAAACACAAGACTTAAAAAATTTTAACTAGTTCCGTGGGTTTAAGTCCCCCGGTTCTATAATCGGCAAGTTTTGTGTTGGGGTTAAATCCCCATTACAAAACTTAATTACGAATTACGAATTACGAATTACGAATTACGAATTATTTTAATTTGTCAAAAATTTTAACAAACCCGATGGCTTTAAGCAACCGGGTTGATAAATTTGATTTATTTAGCTGGTAAAAACCTCAACTGGTAAGCGACTAAAAGCGAGACGTTCATTTTGAACATCCACAAAAATTGTATCGCCGTCGTGGAATTCACCGCGTAAGATAGCTTTGGCAATTTGCGTTTCTAACTCTCGCTGAATTGCGCGTTTCAGTGGTCTAGCTCCGAAAACTGGATCATACCCTACTTCTGCCAAAAAGTCAAGTGCCGCGCCTGAGAGTCGCAGGGACATTTTTCTGTCGATCAATCTTTCTCTGAGTCTTTCTACTTGCAATTGGACAATTTGCCGTAATTCCAATTTTTGCAAACTGTGGAAAATAATAAATTCATCAACTCGGTTGAGAAACTCAGGACGGAAGCTACTTCGCATTGCTTCCATGACTCGATGACGCATTTCATCATAACGGGAATCATCACCAGAGACATCGAGAATGTACTGGGAACCGATGTTACTAGTCATGATAATGATACAATTCTTAAAGTCTACTGTCCGCCCTTGGGCATCGGTGACGCGACCATCATCCAGAATTTGCAGAAAGACATTAAATACATCGGGGTGGGCTTTCTCGATTTCATCGAAAAGAATAACAGCGTAAGGACGACGGCGAATTGCTTCTGTTAATTGTCCTCCTTCTTCATAACCCACATATCCTGGAGGCGCACCAATCAGCCGAGAAACGGTGTGTTTCTCCATATATTCTGACATATCTATACGCACCAAAGCTTCTTCAGTGTCGAACATATATGCAGCCAGGGCTTTGGCTAATTCAGTTTTACCTACACCGGTGGGACCGAGGAAAATAAAACTAGCAATGGGACGATTAGGATCAGAAAGTCCAGCGCGAGAACGTTGAATTGCATCTGCTACCGCTGTTACTGCTTCAGATTGGCCAATAACGCGGTGGTGGAGTTCATCTTCTAATTGCAGCAGTTTTTCTTTTTCTGATTCTACCAATTTGCTGATGGGAATTCCTGTCCACTTAGAAATAATTTCGGCGATATCCGATTCGGTAACTTCTTCTCGCAGCAAAGATTTACCAGTTCCTTGGGTGTTTGCTAGTTCGGTTTCTGCATCTTCTAATTTGCGATGCAAATCCGTTAAATCGCCGTATTCCAACTTAGCCGCGCGGTTAAGGTCATACTCTCTTTTTGCTTGCTGGATTTCTAGATTAACTTTTTCAATCTCTTTTTTCACAGATTGAATTTTGTCGATAATGCTTTTTTCCGATTGCCATTGTGTACTCAAAGTTCTTTGTTCTTCTTTGAGGTCAGCAATTTCTTTTTCTAGTCGTTCTAGGCGTTCTCTGGAAGCGGCATCACTTTCTTTTTGCAAGGAAAGTTTTTCCATTTCCAGTTGTAAAATCTTGCGGTCGATTTCGTCAAGTTCTTCGGGTTTGGAGGTAATCTCCATTTTCAGCCTAGCTGCGGCTTCGTCTACTAAGTCGATGGCTTTGTCTGGTAAAAAGCGATCGCTAATATAACGACTAGATAATGTGGCAGCTGCAACCAACGCACTATCAGAAATCTTTACCCCGTGGTGGTTTTCATAGCGTTCTCTCAAACCCCGCAGAATCGAAACTGTATCTTCTACAGTGGGTTGATCTACATAAACTTGTTGGAAGCGTCTTTCTAAAGCCGCATCTTTTTCGATGTGCTTACGATATTCATCCAAAGTTGTCGCCCCAATACAACGCAATTCTCCCCGCGCTAACATTGGTTTTAACAAGTTTCCCGCATCCATAGCGCCTTGGGTTGCACCTGCACCGACAACGGTATGAATTTCGTCGATAAATAAAACTATATTTCCACCAGAATCAGTAACTTCTTTTAATACTGCTTTCAGGCGTTCTTCAAATTCACCTCGGAATTTTGCTCCGGCAATTAAAGCCCCCATATCTAAACTAATTAATGTCCTATCTTTAAGAGACTGAGGAACATCACCAGCCACTATCCGCTGTGCTAAACCTTCGGCAATGGCGGTTTTACCAACACCGGGTTCACCAATTAACACCGGATTATTTTTAGTCCGACGGGAGAGAATTTGGATGGTACGGCGAATTTCATCATCACGCCCAATTACTGGATCTAATTGACCTTTGCGTGCTGCATCTGTCAAGTCACGCCCATATTTTTCCAGTGATTGATATTTCCCTTCTGGACTTTGATCTGTCACTTTCTGGCTCCCCCGAATTTGTTTAATGATATTCTTTAATTTGCTTTCTTCTAAACCAAATTCTTGGAATAGACTTTTGCCAAAGCGGTCATCTTTGGCGTAACCTAGCAATAAGTGTTCAACGGAAATATACTCGTCTTTAAATTCTTTACGATATGCATCAGCCCTGTCCAACAGTGTGTCTAAGCTTTTACCTAAGTATACAGAAGTGCTGCTACCTGATACTTTGGGCTGACGCAGAATAAATTGGTCAGTGCGATCGCGCAGTTTTTGGAGGTTGACACCTGCTTTACTTAAAATCGGGGTAGTTAGTCCATCTTGTTCTAGCAGCGCTTTCATTAGGTGTTCACTTTCTAGCTGCTGTTGCTGGTATTGCTTGACGACATCAGGGGTATGAGCGATCGCTTCCCAGGCTTTTTCTGTAAATTGGTTAGGATTAGTAGGTTGCATAGGCTTTTTTGATAAACTACTTCAGCGGCAGTCTCTAATATCGTCATTGTAAAAACACCAAAGCCCTTACCAGGATCGGTCTTCACATCCTGATAAAGTAGTGTTATCAACAAACTTAGGTTTATAGACGGAAATTTTACCCCGGTAAGTAGGTTGGTGTGAATAATTATCGTTGTGGCAAGGCAGGGGAGCAGGGAGCAGGGAGCAAAGGGAAAAGGGTTTGAGCCTTATTTACTTTTATTCACACATTTTGGTTATTTCACCCTACTTAGCTAAGAGAGAGTCAAAGCCTATCCCCTGGTAGGGAAAAGGAAAAGAAACAAAGTTTTATATTTAATTATGCCAAGGTACTTAGTGGATACTGAAGATGATTAACCCCTACGACTTTGAGGATGATGACTTCGACATAGAAAATGAGGATTTATTTACTACAATGAATCCCGTTAGCAAAATGACTGAAGGAGAAAAGCTACAGCGGTTTAAACGCTTTTTTGACAGCAGTACTCGTGCTATGTTACAAGACTGCTTGTTTCGTGTTGTCAATGATGAAGATGGTACAGGTACTTTAGAAATACTTTGCCCTAATGAAATTGTCCGTCAACGCCTTTCCAAGAAAAAGCGCAAAATTATTAACAATATTTACGGCTGTTGGCGGCAGATCCAATACTTTTCTCTATGTATTCAGCAAGATGGAAAATTAAATTGTCAGACTTTTAACCGTAATGCTGACTTGATATCAAATTAAAAATTCAAAATTCAAAATTCAAAATTAAAACCGTTCGCGTAGCGTCCCGTAGGGATTGTGATATTTTTGATTTGCAAGTCCCTAGGTAAGCTAATAATCATTCAAATTGCATCTCCGTGTTTTTCTGAGGCTAGGGATTATGCAACTTAAAGGCGGATTAGCTTAGGGGTATGAGATTCTTTTGTTCTTGTTCACTGAATTAACTGAAAAAATGCCTAAAAAACAGAAATTTCCTTATTTACTTGGTTCCAAATGGACAGCACAGCAAAAAGTTGATGGTTGGCGACATTTTCAAGTTGTTAATCGGAAAAATCAGGGTAAATGGGTATATGCGGAAATGGTTGCTGCTTGTGACCCTCAAGTTCGCTTTTGGCTCAATGCTAAATTATTACAAGATAATTCTCAGTGGCACGCTGGCTGGCAAACATTGCAAGAAATCAAAGCTATTAATGAAAATTAATATTTATACAATAAATTTATTAATGTCATAATTCTCTTGATTTAAGAACAGATATTTTCAACTTTAATAATTATTTACAAGTAAAAATTATCAGATAGTAGTCAGCCGTAAACATCCCTCATCAAACTCTATCAGATTGTCTTGAAGATTTTACCCAAAATTCCCCAAATATCTTCTAGCCAAAGTTAAGATGGCTATTCCCACCATAGGACTGACAAGACTTCTCTTCTGATTTATAAACCGCATATCTGCTGGCTAATTTGGTGGCAAAAGCATAAGCAAATCCTATGCAACCTATTATTAACCAGCGATATTTGTTTTTTGTCTTTTGTAACTATTTTTATATAAAAAGTGATTTAAAATTGCATATAAAATTTAAAATAGGCATTTTTTGGTTTTATATAGATAAAAATATAAATTTACTTAAATATAAAATTTATAAATCTTATTTAAGCCAAATTACAGATTATCAGACCCTTTCCTTTCTAGTTAATTTGCAGAATAATGACATTCACAGACCTCACACATCGCCGAACCAAGCTAGGTGAAGCGCCAATGTTTGAGCCGCGAGTTTGAAAAGAAACTATAAGAGGCAAACAAAAGTGAAACTAGCAGTTTACGGAAAAGGTGGAATCGGCAAATCGACAACTAGCTGCAACATCTCAGTGGCGCTAGCCAAACGCGGTAAAAAAGTACTGCAAATTGGCTGTGACCCAAAACACGACAGCACCTTCACACTGACCGGGTTTTTGATTCCCACAATTATCGACACCCTGCAAGAAAAGGACTATCACTACGAAGATGTCTGGCCTGAAGATGTAATTTATAAAGGCTATGGTGGGGTTGATTGCGTAGAGGCAGGTGGACCACCAGCTGGGGCAGGCTGTGGTGGTTATGTAGTTGGCGAAACTGTAAAACTACTCAAAGAATTAAATGCCTTTGATGAGTATGATGTAATTTTATTTGACGTTCTTGGTGACGTTGTCTGTGGCGGTTTTGCAGCACCTCTCAACTACGCAGACTACTGCCTGATTGTTACTGATAACGGCTTTGATGCTTTATTTGCTGCCAACCGAATAGCCGCTTCAGTCCGCGAGAAAGCACGGACTCACCCACTGCGTTTAGCTGGGTTAATCGGTAATCGTACTGTCAAGCGCGACTTGATTGAAAAATACATCGAAGCAGTACCAATGCCAGTTTTGGAAGTATTACCTCTAATTGAAGATATCCGTGTTTCCCGCGTCAAAGGCAAAACTCTGTTTGAAATGGCAGAGTCAGATCCTTCACTGGACTATGTTTGCGACTATTACCTAAGCATCGCTGACCAAATATTAGCGCGTCCTGAAGGTGTCGTTCCTAACGATGCACCAGACAGAGAACTTTTCTCTTTGTTGTCAGATTTTTATCTAAATCCGAGTAAACCACAAGCCACTAATGCAGAAGAGGAATTAGACTTGATGATTGTATAAAACATTTTACCTCTCAGGATGGAGGAGTATATGGCTTTCTTTGATAATTTTACGGACACGCTCAAACAAAAGTGGTTGCAATTCTTTCAAGTTAATCGTGATTGGATTACCCTGCAAATGGCGGTGGAATCGGTTTACACCCCTGATGGAGGAAAGCGACCATCTTCTTACCTCATCCTGGGAGTAGTAAATGCGCTAGAACCCAAACTAGCTCAGTTAATGCTTCCTTTTGCCAAGCTAAATCCAGACGCTGACACTCTGATTGAAGTACTGGAGTTGAATTTTGACCCAGATATCGTGCTTGGTAATCGCTTCAGTCCCACTGTAGAACCACCGTTTTACTCAAATGGGTCAGCTGTGGTTACTGACGATACCGCTGAGGAAGAACCATTAGAAGAGGATGATCTCAATGGTTTTGGAGAGGTGGCGATTTCTCAAGAGTTCACAATCGTAGAGGACACTGAAGAATCTTGGGTAGAAGATGAGTCACTGGAAAATGAAGAAGGCTTAGATGATATGTACTCATCTAGCAACAATCTCTCAGAGGAGTCCGAACCAACATCCAGTTTAGAAGCTGAGGATGCGTTTGGTGAGATTTCCTTTGATTCCATGACTCTCATCGAAGACAGCGATGATCTAAATCCACCTGATGAGAGTGCCTTTAGAGACGTGTTATCCGATGTCTGGGGAGATGAAACATCCCTGGAAGAGGGTGAAGAAAATAACGACCTGTTGGGGGAAGAACTGCCATCTGAGGTTTTTGATGAATCAGAAATGGCTCGTCTGTTCCCCAATTCTTAAATCAGTGAACAGTTATTAGTAAACAGGCAACAGTTATCAGGAAACAGGTTAATAACTGATAACTGATAACTGTTCATTGTTCACTGGCTTACAAGCTTTAAAAATTAAGGGGAGAATATTAATATGACTGTCGCACAACAGCCAGAAGCTTTAAATTTTGAATGTGAAACCGGAAATTATCACACTTTTTGCCCTATTAGCTGCGTTGCGTGGTTATATCAAAAAATCGAAGATAGCTTCTTTTTGGTAATTGGCACAAAAACCTGCGGTTACTTCCTGCAAAATGCTATGGGAGTGATGATTTTTGCTGAACCCCGCTATGCTATGGCAGAGTTGGAAGAAGGGGATATTTCCGCACAGTTGAATGATTATGAAGAATTAAAACGGTTGTGTGAGCAAATTAAGCGCGATCGCAATCCTAGTGTAATTGTCTGGATTGGTACTTGCACCACAGAAATTATTAAAACCGATTTGGAAGGTTTAGCACCCAAGTTAGAAGCTGATTTAGGTATTCCCATCGTTGTCGCTCGTGCAAACGGCCTCGACTACGCATTTACCCAAGGAGAGGACACTGTGTTAGCCGCTATGGCTCATCGTTGTCCTGAAAAGTCTCCTGTATCGGAAACTGAAAAAGGCGAGCGTAACGCCATTCAGAAGCTGATGAATTTCGGTAAGAAAAAAGAAGACATCGCCCAAGATGAATCTGAGTATGTAGATCATCCTCCTTTGGTGCTGTTTGGTTCTTTACCTGACCCCGTGGTGACTCAGTTAACTTTGGAACTGAAAAAGCAAGGTATCAAAGTTTCTGGTTGGCTACCTGCAAAACGATTTACAGAATTACCTGTTATTGAGGAAGGGTATTATGTCGCTGGTGTGAATCCTTTCCTCAGCCGCACTGCTACAACCTTAATGCGTCGCCGCAAGTGTAAGCTGATTGGCGCACCATTCCCCATTGGTCCCGACGGAACTCGCGCTTGGATTGAAAAAATCTGCTCTGTGTTTGGTATTACTCCCAAGGGTTTAGATGAACGGGAAGCGCAAATTTGGGCTGGTGTGGAAGATTATGTGAAATTAATTCGCGGTAAATCTGTATTTTTAATGGGTGATAACCTGTTGGAAATTTCTATGGCGCGGTTCTTGATTCGCTGTGGAATGACTGTTCAGGAAATTGGTATTCCTTACATGGATAAACGCTATCAAGCTGCTGAGTTGGCTTTGTTAGAAAAGACTTGTCAGGAAATGAATTCACCTTTACCAACGATTGTTGAGAAGCCTGATAATTACAATCAACTTCAACGGATTTATGAGTTGAAACCTGATTTGGTTATTACTGGTATGGCTCATGCTAATCCTTTGGAAGCACGAGGTATTAATACTAAGTGGTCTGTGGAGTTTACCTTTGCTCAAATTCACGGTTTTGGTAATGCACGTGATGTTTTGGAGTTGGTAACTCGTCCTTTAAGAAGGAATAATAATTTGAAGGATTTGGGTTGGGATAAGTTGGTGAGAGAAGAAGCGAAGATTTAGATTTTTTTGGTAATTTTTAGGACGGGCTTTTTAGTTCGTCCTTTTTTTTGTTTTCTCACGCAGAGACGCAGAGGCGCGGAGAGGGATGTTAGAGTTGGTGGATTAGTCTTAAGTAAATATACTGTTTAAATTGTGCTTATATTCAATTATTTTTGATTCTAAGAGTAATTTACCCATTAAATAGCTGTGAAAGAAGATCAACAACAGGATTCAGAGTTTGAATCTACTCATAATTCCGTGATATCACAACAAAAAACTGAGGAAACTTCTCAGATAGTTGATAAATTAGAATCTAAATCTGCTCAGGAGTCCGTAATATTAGAACAAAAAACCCTACAAAATCCAGAAATAGGAGCAGATAATACAGCTACCTATGTCGCTAAGACTGACAGAATTAGAGCTTTGAGTCAGTTTATCAAGACGATAAGTCCTTATCTATGGGCTATTATAATTGTCGTTGTTATTATCCCACTATTAGGTAGAGGCTTTATAGCAAATTCCTACCATCAAGATATAGCGACTTCGGGTAATAGTAAACCTGCGAGAGTAATTATTGATAAACAATCTGACTGGAACAAAGTTGATGAGTCCATTGTAGCTGCTATCAAAAATGCAAATACTACTGCTGAAAATTTTGCATCAGCAAAATTAGATGATTGGGTTGATGAATTGATGATTAATGTTGATGAGAGTTTTTTAGATTGGTATTTTAATTACTTCAATCAGAAAAAGCTTGAATTCAGCGTTCCTTTTGTTTGGGCTTCTTCTGCTGTAACTCATTGGGTAGATAGCGATAAACCATCTCCAGATCAAGTAGTAGCAGAGAAAATAACTGAGGATTTTCAACTAGAATTTGCCAAGCGTGTACTCAAACCTAAAATTGCTCAATTTGCACTTGAGAGGATAACAACTGATACAGTAAAGGTGTATGTCTCTCAATTAGAAAAAAATATTTCTAGCATTGAAAGTAGTTACAATATACCTCAAGGACAATGGGAGCGTTATCTCAATGAGATTGCCATTACAATTAGTGAAAGTGAAGGGGTTATTTCTAACCTAACACTTAAAACATTAGTAGGTGGAGGTAGCTACTTATTTGTTAAAGCAGCAATTCCTATGGGGGTAAAGATTGGAAGTCAAATTGCTGCTAAGTTTGCGGGTAAAGCTGGCGCAAAAATTGCTGCAAAAACTGGTGGTGCTATCGCTGGTAAGATAGGCGCAGAACTTTTAGATCCTATTGTTGGTATAGGTATCATAATTTGGGATTTGTGGGATTACAATAACACCGTAAGTGTTAATAGACCAATTTTACGAAACTCAATTTTAGAGTATTTACATGAAGTCAAGACTTCACTACTTGAAAACCCTGCAAATGGTATCATGGCATCAATTGATGAGTTACAATCTGGGATTTTAAAGTCAGTACAATCAGCTAAACATCCTGGTTAATTAATTATATGTCTGTGTTGGGTTTTGCTATGACTTAACCCAACCTAATTTTTTATAAAAAACATACAAAGAGTGTTAGCGAAGCTCTAATACCAATTCTCTATGAAGATGCGCCAAATTTAGATAGGAAACGAACCGCGTTCGCGTAGCGTCTCGAAGAGAAGGCGCGAAGGACGCGTTCGCGGTAGCGTTGCGTAGCAAAGAAAGAAATAAAAGATCAAAAAATTTGGCGCTGGCTCACAAAGAAATGGTATAAGTAGCGATCGCAATTTAGTTATAGAATTAAGGATAAAGAACTGTAACTAATTAAATGAGTGGAATAGATATTAATGGCAGTCAAATTCCTCTGCATTATGGTGAAATAAAAGTCACTGGAGATAGATATCATGTCATTCCCCGCACCCGACCTAGCCAATAACTGGCAGTTTACAGAAATATGGGTTGACCCTACCTCCGTACCACCCTATATTTTGATGTTGCTTGGTGACGATAAAAATAATTTTTGCATTTTAGATCCCACAGAAAATTACAAGATAGTTTTTGCTTGTTCCAGTTATGAAGAAGCAAAACTTTGGTTGCTTGAGGATGAATATGAGCGTGTGGAAGGTCGAGTTTTAGCGGAACAGGTAGCTTAATTTATTCAAATAATAGAGTTAGAATAGAATAAGAACATCTGACTTTATCAGAGTAATTAAAAATTATGCTCAGTGGAATTAAACAAAAGGCTATTGTCGGTAAAGATGGCAAAATTGAACTATCTACCACTGAAATACCAGCAGGAACAGTTGTAGAAGTTATTATCCTAGTTGAATCACCTATTGAAGAAGATGAAACTACCTATCTTCTCAAATCAGAAGTTAACAAAAAACATCTGCTCAAAGCTATGGAAAATGTAGACAAAGGTAACTTAATTTATGTTGATTTAGATGAATATGAAAAAAGTAGCATTTGAACCCGAAACTTTTGAACAATTAGGTGAGTGGGGAAAGGAAGATAAAAAGTCTTTAAAAAAATCTTGGAATTAATTAAAGATATCCAAAGAGAACCATTTTCTGGGATAGGTAAACCAGAACCACTAAAATATGAATTGCAAGGTTACTGGTCAAGACGAATTACAGATGAACATAGATTAGTTTACAAGATAGAAGGAGATTTATTAATTAATATATCTTGTAAATATCATTATGATTGATAAAAGATGATTACTGAAAAATACAAAATTGTTTTTGCTTATTTCAGCTATGAATAAGAAAAATATTATAAACTACCAAGCTAACCAAAGGTATTGCTCTTTACACTGTATTTGGATTAATAGCTATAATTCCCTCAGAGGTATAACGGTTAAAATCACCTGTATTGAATGTCAGAATGTAGGTAATATTATTAGCCTTCATCGTTGCAGCAAGACGCGCATCATGCACTTGAACACCTGATACACCAAATTTTACAACTAATTTACGCCACTCTGGGTAAACTGTAGGTATATCAGATAATAAGGGAAAAATCCGCTCAATTAATCTTAACTGTCTATCTGCATCTTTGGGTGTTAAACCAAATCCGTTTTTTGTAGCTGGCCTTGTAGCAACATTCCAAAACTCAGCACAATTCTGGGGAGTAGTTAACATTATATTCCCATCATTCTTCAGCTTTCTAACTGCATTTCTAATCACCGTATTTAATGGATCAGTGCGCTGCACAAGGCGCAATAAAATATTCGTATCTACTAAATATTCCACTGTTAAGGATGATCCTCATAAATACTTTCACGACTAACAGCATAATCAGACAAAATAGGCACAGTTGCACCCACGCACGCTGCAAAATCATCAGCTAATTCATCTAAAGTAGTTTCAAATTCTTCCTGATTTATCAGCAATTTCTCGAAACTTCCTTTACTTTTCCGCTGTGCTTCTTGAATAATTAACTGTTGTAAATATTCACTCGCTGAATTATAACCACCTTCAGCAATTTGTTGATCAATAAATTTTTTCAGTGATTCAGGTACAGAAATATTAATATTGGTCATTGTTCTCAACTTAGGTTTAACTAGGTTACTTAATATATTAACATTTTAGAGTTACAAGAAAAGGTAAAAATCTCATTTTGTAAAAATGTTCTAAACTGTATTGGCTTTTCATTTTTATGGGAATGATCCCTTGCAGAGTTCTATGATTTTCCCATATCACATCAGTACATTTGTCAACAAAAGCAAATAACAACAGCAAATTAGTTCCCTACACCAAGATAATGAGCAAATAAAGTGATATATTTTGTCCAGTACCACTGGAATTGGTGAGGCGAAAATTCTTGATTAACTGCGCTCAAACATGAGTTGAGAGAATTTTCGGTACTCATGCTCACCTTAACCTGTAAAATTAGGGTATTTCTGGCTTAACTGGTCGAATCTAGATAAATTATCCACTTCTTCAAGAAGAAGCTGCACCAATCTAAATCAATGCCCATAGCAGGTTAAACTAGGTCTGGTGACAGCCGCTCCACCGTTCCTTATGAGGCTTTTATGGGAGCTAATCTGAAACAGATAGCCAATTACTTAGACAACCTTGGCTGGGAATACCGTTTTGATGATGATGAAGACAGGATTATTACAGGTGTAGAAGCTGAAAACCTAGAAGATTTTCTGATAGTTGTCCAGTTGGATGAACAGGGAAAATTTTTCCGAGTTTTTGCACCTCAAGTTCTGGCAGGAGTTAAAGAGCATCCTCACAAAGCATCTATCCTCCAGACAATGCTGGCCATTTCCTGGGAAACCAAAATGCTGCAATGGGAGTATGATCCATCCGATGGTGAAATTCGTGCCATTATTGAGTTTCCCCTAGAAGACTCAATTCTCACAGAAAGACAATTTCACCGTTGTCTGAGTGGATTAATTCAGATTGTTGACAGCATAGCTTTACCCCGCTTACAACAAGTGATGGTAACAGGTCACGACCCAGGTAATATAGAACTCGGTGAAAGACTGTTACTCAGTATTCAGGAAGAAGCCCCAGGATTACTGGATTTGCTAGAAAAAGCAATGGAAGCTCGGAAAAAACGGGGAAGTTTTCCGAATGAGTGAGGCGGATTATCACTGAAATAGCTATACTCCAAAGTGATACCCTCACTATATACTAAAATTTTTTAGGGCTGGATTTTATGACATCCTATGCAACCTCCTCAGCCAAAGCGGAAATGAGTGAACTCCGTCGGTTGAAAAGCTTACTACCACCAGAATTACAAAGTTGGGTCACGGTTGAAGGCACAACTGAGGTTAATCCACCCCTGGTCCGCTGCGAAGAAATTGGTAAAGACCAAGTAGAAATTCAAATCGACTTGGTGAAATGGGATGCTCTAGCAATGGATCAGCGTAATCTCCTGTTCTGGCACGAAGTGGCTCGCGTTCAAAATGACACGATTCCCAAAGATGGTTGGGAAATGGCAGCACTGGCGATTGGATTAGGTGGTGCTGTGGGTGAATTATGGGTACAGGATGGATTGCTGCTGGTGTTAGCTTTGGCGCTGTGTGGCGTTTCCGGTTGGCGACTCTATCAAAAAAATAACGGAGACAAGCAACTCAAAGAAATACTCGATGCAGACGAAAAAGCGATCGCTCTAGCAACTCGTTTTGGTTACAGTCTCCCCAACGCCTACAAGAGTTTAGGTAGTGCTTTGAAAACCTTAGTTGAAAACACCCCTAGCAAGCGTCAGCGTTCTCGATATGAAGCCAGATTATCTGCCCTTAAACGCAGCGCCAACAAAGC
Source organism: Anabaena catenula FACHB-362 (assembly GCF_014698735.1). Classification (GTDB taxonomy): domain Bacteria; phylum Cyanobacteriota; class Cyanobacteriia; order Cyanobacteriales; family Nostocaceae; genus Anabaena; species Anabaena variabilis_A. The sequence continues at coordinate 306,800 of NZ_JACJTQ010000001.1, read as the reverse complement.
CAAAACCAAATCTAAAAGCATGGACGAAGGTGGACTGTAGAAGAGATGGGGAGACGCTCCAGATGGGGAGATGGGGAGATGGGGAGATGGGGAGATGGGGAGAAATAATTACTTCCTGCCCCCTGCCCCCTGCCCCCTGCCCCCTGCCCCCTGCCCCCTGCTCCCTGCCTCAACTTACATCTGATTGAGCATTTTATGAGTCTGGGGAATCACTCGTACTGACTTCACAAACTGCTTCATCAAAGCTTGCCATACTAAGACTTGATCCGGAGTCGGCGCAGTAACCGGTACTTGACTGAATTTTTCCGGATCTGCCAAAGGCGTAACAGGTTGTAAAAAGATGGGGATATCCTGACTGACCGCAGCGACCAACATAGCTGAACGTTCCAATTCCGCTGGCTCTGTCTTTTGAGAGACGATAATTTTGACAAAAATTTCTAAATTTGCATCAAAACAAATTTGGAGAAATTTTTTATGTTCTGTCCAATAAGTTTCGCCGCTGACACTAGGGAGTTTTAAATCCATACCTACAGAATCTAGGTAAGGAAGAATCAGACCAAGTTCTTCGGGGCGATGTCCGCCTGTTTCCAAGTATATGGGTAGATGAGTGAGCGATCGCACGATGGGTAGAAATTGTGCCAAAAATGGGGCATGAAGAAGTGGTTCTCCCCCCGTTAAGCTGATGCTATCGTGTAGAGAAGGTAGATTTTGCCTTTCCACCCATTCGATTAAAATGGGTAATGGAACCGGATTAGAATGAATTTCAAAGTCTCGTAATCCAGGTGAACGCTCTATCTTACACATAGAGGGTGCATTCCATGTATGGGGACTGTCGCAAAAGTGACAACGTAAGTCACAAAGACCAAAGCGAATAAAAATCTGACGTGTCCCGACATTCAGTCCTTCCCCTTGAATAGCAGAAAAAACTTCAACCAGGCGTGCGGTAGGTTTAACTCTAGTTTTAGCAATCATGAGATGATAGATAGCAGCGCGATCGCACTGATTTTGCACAACAACAAGTATGTTTTTAGCTTCTTGTTCTATTGTGAACCCTAGCTGAAGATCTCCCATCTCTGAGCGAAAAACTAGCCACTTGTCCTTAATCCTACTGTTTAAAAATTTGGTTAAGTAATTTTCTAGGACAAAACAATGTTTGGCAGATTAGATTTAGATGGCAACTAAAGTGCAAAGCTTCATGAGTAGCCAATCCACAGAGGCAGATTTCCCAGTTACCTACCTGAACGACACAGCAACAGTGCAGGTCTGTAAGCGTTTAACCGTGCTTGAAGCTGTCGGCTTTAAGCAAACCTGCCAAAACTTAATCCAAGGTGATTCAAAACCTCAGCAGGTTGTCATTGACTTCCAAAATACTACCTTTATGGATAGTAGTGGATTAGGGGCTTTGGTGAGTAATTTCAAATATGCTCAGGAAAAAGGAACCGCATTCGCACTTCGTAATGTTACTCCTCAAGTAATGGCAGTGCTAAACCTGACTGGATTAGATCAGGTATTTTCTATTGAGTCTCTAAACAGCGTCGAACCAATAGAATCTATTCACCCTGGAGATAGTCGGAAGAATGTTGCTCGGAAAATAGATCCGTTACCCCAAACTCATCCTTCTGTGGCCTCGTGGATGAAAAGGCTAATTGATATAGCGGGATCATTGATAGGTTTAGTAATTACAGGGTTTTTATTCATTCCGATTGCGATCGCCATTCAACTCAACGATCCCGGTCCGATTTTCTTCCGTCAAATCCGTTGCGGTTGGATGGGTAAACATTTTGCTATTTGGAAATTTCGCTCCATGTGCGTGGATGCCGAAGCTAAAAAATCTCAAGTCAAAAACCAAGTCGAAGGTGCTTTCTTTAAAAATGAGAATGATCCCCGAATTACAAGGGTAGGTCGCTTTCTACGACGCACAAGTCTCGATGAATTACCTCAATTCTGGAACGTCCTCAAAGGGGAAATGAGTTTAGTTGGTACTCGGCCACCTACCCCTGATGAAGTGGAACGCTATGAAGTACCAGAGTGGCAACGTTTAGATGTTAAACCTGGCATGACCGGCGAATGGCAAGTAAACGGTCGCTCGACAGTACGCAGTTTTGAAGATGTAATTCGCCTAGATTTACAGTATCAAAAAAATTGGACTTTAGTTTACGATTTAAGGCTGATTCTCAAAACCATAACCATATTGTTTAACAGAAACAGTGGCGCAGTTTAACAGTTATCAGTTATTACTTAATCAGTTATCAGTTTCATTACACTTTCTAAAGTCCTCCACAAATTAGTTTTCTGGCTTTGGTGGCTTGTCTAAATACCCCACCTTTCTGCCCTCAGAACTTTTCACTGTTCGCTGTTTAAGCTAAAACTACCAAATTTAACTTCTGAATTTACCCAAGTCTATTTTATGGCTCTGGGTAAATTTTGCTTTTATAGCAGTTGCCGATCCGATTAATTGTCATACACTGTATCCTTTATTACATAGCTTTTGGTATAAATAAAAACTTTTTATGCTTAGACTTAAGAGTAAAAGCTCAAAAAAACAAAGTCCGAAATTGACATTATGGTATGGTTACTAAAAAAACTGCATCTTCTTTAAAAAGCTGATATCAAAATTTACATAATCTTCAACGAAAAGTTACTGACAAGAAAGAAGTATAAAGAGATAATGAGATATTATGCTCCAAAGTGACTTTGAAGACAAATACTTATTGTCATTCAACAAAAAACCAGGGAACTCCGACTAATTTGTTATGCGGATTTTAATTTACTCCTACAACTACCACCCAGAGCCTATTGGTATTGCCCCACTAATGACTGAATTAGCAGAGGGACTGGTGAAGCGTGGCCATCAAGTACGCGTAGTTACAGCTATGCCCAACTACCCTGAACGTCAAATTTACCAAGAATATCGCGGCAAATTTTATGTAACCGAACATAAAAATGGTGTTCAAATCCAACGCAGTTATGTGTGGATTCGTCCACAGCCCAACCTGTTAGATCGGGTGATGCTAGATGGTAGCTTTGTAATCACCAGTTTTTTTCCGGCAATCATCGGCTGGCGGCCAGATGTCATTCTTTCCACATCGCCATCTCTGCCAGTGTGCGTACCAGCTGCACTTCTAGGATGGTTACGCGCTTGTCCAGTTATCTTAAATCTACAAGATATATTACCAGAAGCAGCCATCCACGTCGGCTTGCTAAAAAATAAATTACTGATCAAAATATTTACAGAATTAGAAAAATTTGCCTACGCCTCCGCCACGAAAATTAGCGTTATTGCTGATGGGTTTGTAGAAAACTTGCTCTCCAAGGGTATAGCAGCCGATAAAATTATCCAAATTCCCAACTGGGTTGACGTGAATTTTATCAGCCCATTACCAAAAGAGGATAACCCCTTCCGCGCTACACATAACCTAAATGGTAAATTTGTGGCCTTATATTCAGGGAACATCGCCCTGACACAAGGCTTAGAAACAGTGATTAAAGCTGCGGTAAAACTACGTGATATCACAGAAATTGCCTTTGTGATTGTTGGCGAAGCCAAAGGGTTACAACGTTTACAACAGCAGTGTCTAGACTGGGGTGCTGATAACGTTTTATTATTACCCTTTCAAGCCCGCAAAGACTTACCACAAATGTTGGCAGCCGCAGATGTAGGTTTGGTAGTGCAGAAGAAAAATGTCATATCTTTCAATATGCCCTCCAAAATTCAAGTGTTACTTGCCAGCGGCAGCGCGTTAGTGGGATCTGTACCTGAAAATGGTACAGCCGCTAGAGCGATTAAACAAAGTGGTGGTGGAGTTATCGTTCCTCCAGAAGATCCCCAAGCCTTAGCGATGGCAATTTTAGACCTCTATCAAAACCAAGAAAAGTTGAAAACCCTAGGTGACAACAGTCGTAAATATGCTGTGGAAAATTATTCCTTTGAGCAAGCTTTAAATCATTATGAGTCGTTGTGTTACTCTTTAACCGCAGACGGTAAAGCAATTGGTCCCAAAGCCGTGAGAAAACAGGAGGTTTAACTAATTCGTAATTCGTAATTCGTAAACAGGGAATTCTTAATTTTCCTCGCGTCCCCGCGTCTCCGTGTCTTGAGCGTCCCCGCGTCTCCTCATCTCCCCATCCCCGTGTCTATTTAATTGACATAGCCTATCGCAAATAAGCGCTACTGGTGCATTGTGGCAGAAGTTTCCCCGCTGTCGTAGAATGTGGCGCTCAGAGGGGCTAATTGTCAAACATCTCCCATAAACACTGATTTTTTTGTTAGTATTCAAAAAAACGTAATCATAAATTAGCAGTGAGTTTGCTTATCAACAATAAGCAAATTGAACAAGTTCTTATAAAAGGAAAAAAGCACCTGAGGTTGAATGACTGATTATTTCCAAGGAAATTTCCCATTACAATCCGTCCCTCTGACAAAGAATACAGTAAGCAGTTCAATAGCTGAAACTGAAGAGGTGAGCGGAAAACTAGCTAGAACCATCGCCGAAGCAGGCTCGGAACGCAAAGCAGGAGAGATTTTATTGCTCAGAGTAGTAGATGTCTCTTATCTATCAGATTACTTTGTGATGATGACTGGCTACTCTAGAGTACAAGTAAGAGCGATCGCTCAAGCAATTGAGGCCAAAGTCGAAAGCGACCTGCAACGCCGCCCCTTAAGGACAGAAGGAAAAGCTGAGGGAAGTTGGGTGCTACAAGATTATGGTGACGTGATCGTTCACATCATGATGCCCAAAGAACGAGAGTTTTATAATTTAGAAGCGTTCTGGATTCATGCAGAACGGATTTCGCTACCAAACTCCGATGACGGTGAGGGTAAGCCAAGATGATGAGATCCTCGGTTTCTAATTGCCCCGTTCCTACAGAGCAACAACCGCTCAATGAATACGAAGAGCTAAAAAACTCCTGGCTATTTCGAGATAGCATCTTAAGCAGGCGCGGGTATCTGACAAAAATTTTTTGGATTTGGGGTTGGTCGTGGCTAGTAGCAGGGCCAGTAGCTGCGGCCAGCTTTCCTCCACATAAGTATATTGTTCATTTTCTCCTTTGTGGAGCCGCAGCAGCCAGTTTGGGGGTAGTGTTGGTATTGGTGCGGTTGTATTTAGGCTGGTACTATGTACGCGATCGCCTTTACAGTCCTACGGTCTTCTATGAAGAATCAGGCTGGTATGACGGACAAACCTGGACAAAACCCCAAGAAGTCATCTCCCGCGATCGCTTGATTGTCTCCTACGAGATTAAACCCATCCTCCAACGCCTACAAATTACCTTTGCTGGCTTGGCGCTCATGTATCTGATTGGTACTCTAGTTTGGCATTTTTCGTAAATTAGTCATTAGTCATTAGTCATTGGTCATTAGTGTTACACAACTGACGACTGACAACTGACGACTGACGACTGACGACTAACAACTGACCACTGAATAATTCACAAATTATAAATATAAACCCATGACAATGGGAAAACGAACTCAAGCCACAGCACTGGAAGTCCGGTTGCTGCGGGAAGGTATTATCGAATCTCGGCATATAGTCCAGGCTGTTGTCAGCGACGAACGGGGACGGACTCTTTCTGTCGCTGGCAATGCTGAAACGGCCGCCTTTGTCCGTTCTGCCCTCAAACCATTTCAGGCGCTGGCTGTCACCACCACAGGCACACTGGAACGCTATGAACTCAGCGATCGCGACTTAGCAATCATCACCAGTTCCCACAAAGGCAGCATAGAACAGGTACGGCAGGTATTTAACATTATGTGGCGGGCTGATCTTGACCCCACTACGCTCCAATGTCCAATTCCTCAAGGTAAAAGCAGTCCTTTAGAATATAACTGCTCTGGTAAACACGCGGGAATGTTAGCTGTTTGTCAACAACGTCATTGGCCTTTAACTAGCTACTTGGATCGTAAACACCCAGTCCAGCAGTTAATTATCTCCAAAGTGGCAGAATTGCTGCGAATGCCAGCAGAAGAATTTCTCACCGCCCATGATGACTGTGGCGCACCCACATATTTGATGCAACTCAGTCAAATGGCATCTTTATATGCTGTGCTTGCCTCCAGCAGTAGCTTGGATATGGAACGCATTGTCCGCGCCATGAACCATCATCCCAACATGGTAGCTGGAGAAGGGGAATTTGACACCGAACTGATGCGCCTAGCTCCCAGCGAACTTGTCAGCAAAGCTGGTGCAGAAGGCGTGCAGTGCATCGGCCGACTTGGTGAAGGCATGGGATTGGCAATAAAAGTCATGGATGGAGCCAAACGGGCAAAATATGCCGTAGCCATTCACCTGCTGCAACAACTGGGCTGGATTACTCCCAGCGTTGCCCAGAGCCTATCTGAGAAGTTTATGAACCTTGGAAAATACAAGCGTTTGGAAGTAATTGGAGAATTATCGTTTTTATAGTTGACAAACTTTTGACTTCGAGTTATATTGAATAAGTCGAGAGACAAAAGCGACGCGGGATAGAGCAGCCTGGTAGCTCGTCGGGCTCAAGACTTAAGATTAACTAAACGCTTATCAGTTAGTCTTGTATTGGGCGGCATACGAAGAGATTTGTATGTGTTTATCTGTCAAACTCGGGGAAGCCAATAGCGCGGTAATCCCGAACCAAGCTCCAGAAATGGAGAAGGTGTAGAGACTGGGAGGCAGACACCCTAACGTTAATGACGAGGGTGAAGGGACAGTCCAGACCACAAACTAGTTTAACTAGGCAACGAAAGTTGTAGTTGGTAAGCATAACCCGAAGGTCAGTGGTTCAAATCCACTTCCCGCCACCAAATTAAAAAATCAAACCCTGTAATCTTAATTGATTGCGGGGTTTTGTTTTATGTACTATTTGAAGCCTATCGAAAAAAAGTAAATACTCCTCCATAAAGTATTTACTAAAAAATAAAACTATGAATAGTATTGACTAAAAATAAAAGTATGTACTAAAATCTTGAGTAAATACTTGACAAGGAAGTATGTATGAACATGGCACAACGAATCACAATCACTCTTCCTGATAATCTTCATGAAAGGTTGCAAACATTCAAAGAGAACCTTAACGTTTCTGGTATATGTCAACAAGCAATTGATTCAGCAATTCAGATTGAAGAAATTAAGGTAAAGACGGATATTCCAGCAATTGAAAAAGCGATCGCACGGTTGAGAAAAGAGAAACAAGAAACCTGTGAGAAGTGGAAGCAAATAGGTTTCAAGGATGGGGTAACAGATGCAGCAGAGGAACTAGATTATCAAACAATTAAGTATATTGGTGAGGGGGGAGATATACATAAGCGTCTTCCCGGAGTCAACGATGAACCACCTGTAATTATGTGGCTTCAGCATTTTAACTGGGAAAGATATGAGGAGGAATATAACTTTAACTCTGAAATTTATACACAAAGCTGGATTGAAGGTGTTATCCATGTCTGGAATGAAATTAAAGACAAGCTTTAATTTTTGAATTTCTTGACTTCAAAAATTACCTAATTCTAGCTAGAGAAGTTATCTGTAGCTTCCCAAGCTAGATGTTTAGAGTATGTATTGTATTCAGTTACGTTAATATGGACACAAAGCTGAGAGGAGACATAGCAGAACAAGCTGCTATTCTTCATGCTTTAAAACGTGGTTGGGGAGTTTTAAAACCTGTTGGTGATAGACTACCTTACGATTTAGTATTTGACGTTGGGGGAAATTTAATTAAAATACAAGTCAAATATGCTTGGTTTGATGAACCTTCTGGTAATTATGTGGTAGATAATCGCCGCACGAAAACAAATAGACGGATAATGGTTAGAGATGTTTATCAGCTGTCAGACTTTGATTTTGCGTTGGTATATGTAGAAAATCTTGATCTGTTTTATATTTTTCCTGTGGATGTGTTCATTAGCTATGGTAGTGAAATACATCTTGTAGAGGCTGAAAAAAGACAGCGCAAACCTTGTTCAGTAGAATATCGCAATGCTTGGGAATTATTCCACATTTCATAGAAGACACTCCACTCAAAAAAGTCCATTTCATCTCCTAATTTACCTGATTTAAATTGCTGGTAAAAACTGCTTGATGAAATGTGATATTGTTTTTCAAATTGTTTTAAACGATTTTCTAAATCTAAGATATTTTGTTTGCTTGATTGGTTAACTGTCGGAGATGTTGCTAAGTTTGTAATTTTAAATTCTAATAGTTTTCTTTCTTCTTCAGATAAAGATAAAATAATTTGGGCTAGAGATTCAACCAATTTTGTATTCATATTCATTTACCTTAAATTTTAATATTTTATTTTGGCATTATTTGATAATTCTAGCCATTGTTCCAATCTTCTCCCCCTGGTAATTGAACAAGGTAATTATCTATAATATCTGGTAATTCTCTATTTTGATAGTTATATGTCATTGCTAATAACTCAGTTGCATTTAATATTAATTGGGGTTTATTTAATATTTGCGAAAGTTGCTGTCTTTTTAAAGTACCATTCAAGACCTCTAAACTTGCATCTCCTATTGCTAGTGTAACTTCATCCTCAAGCCAAGTTTGCCATTCATCTTGATTGATGTAATGAGATTTTTTATTATCTTTCAAATTCACATCTTGAATCTCTACAATTGCATAACGAATAGAAGCAGCCCAAGAATTTGTTAATCGCTGTTCTATTTGATTCTTGATTAAATGTATCAACAGAATCTTTAAAAAAGATTTAATTTGCCGCAAAATAGCCTTTTTACTCATTCCCTCTAATTCATCCACAATTGCTAAAGCATCTGTGTAACGTCCTTCTGTAATACTATTTCTGAGGTCGATTAATTCCTGTGTCATCTGTATTAACCTCAAGTTATAAATCAGTGAATATTTATTCAACTAGTGCCTAATTGTATTTTATAGTTAAATCTGTTTACCTGTGGCACTCCCAAAAGCAGGTTTTGATCTATTCTGAAGATAAAGCTATCCAAGCGCGGAGAATCAGAATTGTGAAGTTACATAAACCAATATTGGTGGGAGGACTAGGATTGTCCTTTTCCCTGTGGATGTTAGACACTTGGCATGATTCAATAGTTCAAGTGGGAGAATTCGGACTCCTGAGTGCTTTAGCTGTGGGTGGGGGTTTGTGGTTATTACAGAAAAATCGCCCTGATGAGCAGCTAAATGATATGGTTGTAGATAGGGCATCTGTAGAAAGTGCGATCGCTCAAACCGGAGTTGTAATTAATCAACTCGCACAAGAAGCCGCAAACCATCCAGCTTTAGAAAGCCTACGCCAACAACTTGCTAAGTTACCCTTAGAGTTAGACAGACGAGAAATTCAAGTTGCTGTCACTGGTGGTAAGTCTGTAGGTAAAAGTACAGTTATTCAAATTCTCAAGACGTTAGATACAACGTCTCTACATTTTTCGGAAACAGCACCTTTGTTTACAGAACTGGGTGAAAATTCAAATGTAGCTATTTTGTCAGAAGTGCAAAAATCTGACTTCGTTTTGTTCCTGACAAACGGTGATTTGACAGACTCAGAATTTCAAGTTTTACAACAACTAAAAGCTGTAAAACAGCCGACATTGCTGGTTTTTAATAAACAAGACCAGTATCAAGTAGATGAACGTGCTACAGTTTTGCAATCATTGAAACAAAGAATGCAAGGTAATGTAGTCGCAACTGCGGCTTCTCCCGTTTCTGTGAAAGTGCGGAAACATGAAGCTGATGGTTCTGTGCAAGAATGGATGGAACAACCAGCACCAGACATTCAACAGTTAACGCAGCAGTTAGGGGAAGTTTTAGGACAGCAAGGAAAGCAGCTAGTTTGTACGACTACTCTACGGAAAGTGTTATTGCTGAAAGCTGAGGCGAAAAATTATTTAAATGGGGTACGGCGCGATCGCTCTACACCCATCATAGAACAAAATCAGTGGATAGCTGCTGCTGCTGCTTTTGCTAACCCAATTCCCGCTTTAGATATTTTAGCAACTGCGGCCATTAATGCTCAAATGGTAATGGATTTGGGTAATATTTATCAACAAAAAATTTCCCTAGAACAAGCGCAACAAGTAGCCAGAACTATGGGAAGCTTAATGTTGAAATTAGGTTTAGTGGAACTTTCTACAAGGGCTGTTACTGGTATTCTCAAAACTAACGCTGTTACTTTCGTTGCTGGAGGAATGGTGGAAGGAGTGAGTGCAGCTTATTTGACTAGAGTTGCTGGGTTAAGTTTAGTTGAGTATTTTGAACAGCAAGAAATAGCTTTAGAAACAGGAAATGGTTTGAACTTGGAAAAATTACGCCAAGTTCTACAAACAGTATTCCAGCAAAATCAAAAAATGGCTGTTTTGGAAGCTTTTGTTAAGCAAGGTGTGAAACGGTTGTTACCGGAAGCGAAGCCAGTTGAAGTTGTCGGATAATTTCGCACCAAATCAGAAATTTGAAACCCGCTTTCAGTGGAGTTATTCCTAAATACAAAGCGGGTTTTATTTTTCAAATTGGAGAAATTTAAGGCAATTTTGAACAGATTGATGGTGGTGTAGCAGTTATTCTCATAACATCTCTGATTTTCTCAGATGTTTACACTATTTGCGAACCTATGACACCTCAAGAATTTTTGGACAATTTGGCTACAGCCGCAACAGATCCAGAAAAAATCATCGTTTTTGCACGATACTTAGATACAACCGCACTAGATCATGCTACAACTCCACGATGGAGAAGTATTCCTCACAGTACAGAAATTCAGTTCGCACTCAATAATATTGCTTTTCATTTAGAAGCACTTGCTGAAAAAGGCAATTAATGAAGACAATACTCGATAGGTTGTCTTCAGAGATACCTATCAAGTAATAATATTTTTTTTTGGATAAATTCGCGCAAATACCTATTATTTTGATTCCCATCTCAGTGAATTACAGGAATAAAGAATTAACCGCAGATAGAAGAGAATAAACGCAGATAAATGCAGATAATTTTGTACCTCTGTAGACTCAGAAAAGCTATTATCAAGTTATAAAATAATTAGTTTAATTGACGATGAACTGCAAATAGACAATCATTGTATTGTTTGTCAACTTCAAGATTTGTAAACGCCCAAGCAAATTTATAGGGTTTTTGATATTCTCCTAATATATTGATTCGGTGACAAACATTAGGAATTTTGGTCAAATATCTGGGTTCTAAAGGTACATCACAAGCAAATATACCTTTAACTCTGTGTGTCGTACCTGTTATACCTGAGCTATAATTAATCATGATTGCCACATAGTATCTATCCTCTGATGTATGGAGGACTTGAACTAAGTCATCATGAGTAATACCTAGCAAATGATCAGGTAATTTCAAGGCTTCGCTGGTATCTAAGGGTATATTTTGAGTTTTAACCCATTCGAGAATTTCCTGAGATTTTGTCAGTGCTGCACGTTTGCGGAAAAAATATTTAATCTCGACAAAGAAATTACTGATCCAGTATATTATATATAGCGATTTTAAGACCAATCCGGTGAATATTCGTTGTAAATTAAACATTTATTGTTTTCACCCTTTATAGTTATGATTCAGATGATTAAATATCATGATTACACAATATAGAATATATTTTGACGCTTGTTGTCTGAATCGTCCATTTGATGATCAAATGCAATCTCGTATTTATGTAGAAGCACAGGCTGTTATGACAATTCTGAGTCAATGTCAATCAGAAAATTGGAAATTAATCAACAGCAGTGCTTTAATCTCCGAATTAAATCAAACACCTGATTTAGAAAGACTACAAAACGTCAAAAAATTACTCTTGATTGCTAAAATTAAAGTTATTAATAGCGTCTTCATTGAAAACAGAGCCACCGAACTTCAAAAATTAGGATTCTCCAGCTATGATGCTACTCACATTGCAAGTGCTGAAAGAAGTCAAGCAGATATATTCCTGACAACAGATGATAGACTTCTTAAAAAATCTCAAAAATATTCTCAATTAATTAACGTAAAAATTAACAACCCTGTGCAATGGCTCGCAGAAGTAATACAAGTAGAGGAAAGCAATGATGAAAACACAAAATGAAATTATTAAACAAGGCTACGATGCATTAATAAATTCTCTGGGAGTTGCCGATACTATTCGGTTTATTCAATATTTCAGTCCAGGTAAAGGAGACTATACAAAAGAACGTCATCAATGGCTAGATGAAAAAACTTTAGCAGATGTGTTTGGGGATATCAAACAATTACCGGAAGACGATTTCAATCAATATGATGAAATAATTCATTAGGTCAAGTTTCTGAAGTAAGTTTGATTAAAAACTATGTAAATTATTATCAGAGTATCCAAGACCAGCAAACACAGAAGTTGATTTGGCTTGCTTTTCAATGAGTTCTAGCAAGGCTTGATTGCAGCGTTCTGTAAGTTCTGGATATTTATTTCCTATCCATTCAAGTTCTGTTACACCAGCAGGATCACTAATATCAAATCCCAGATCAATCAATTCTTCACTGTGCTTAAATGCAAGATTGAAGATACCATCAAAATCTATAAATTTTTCATACATAGTTCTATTTTAGTAACACACCAATTTTAGATAGTGGGATAATATCACGCAAAGGCGCGCCAGCGAAGCGTATCCCTAACGGGAGCTGTAGGCTTTAGCACGAAGTGCGTTAGGCGCAAAGAGTTAAATCTTACGCTACGCAACTAAACCGCCTACGATTGAAATCGCAGGCTAATAGCCAAAGTCCACTAAAGTGGACTGAAAAGCAATCTTTAGTCTACTTTAGTAGACTTGAGCTATTAGACAGGGAATTTATTCCCTGGCGGACTGTGGGAGAATGAGAAGATGTGAAGAACAGTCGCTCTATCTCTCACTCAATAACGCACCTTTAAAAAAATAGTAGGTTGGGTTGAGAAAACCCAACACTAACATGGATCATCTTTGTTGGGTTATACCTTCAGCACACTAAAAAATCTTTGCGATTTAGGATTGCTTAAAAAAGTTAAGTATAAAGGTAAAAAGATTCTTTATGTCATGACATCTAGAAATGAGTGGAAAAACCCAGTGTATTCACAAAAACTAGAAGATGAACGTAAGAAATTTGAAGAATCTCTACTTTCACTAACCAAAAATAGCAAAGAAAGTAATAATGAATGATATCTTTTAATAATTATTACTGAAACTATAGATAAAAATATGCATAAAAGTCAATATTAATTAAATGGTTAATTGCCCTCTTATCTTCTCCTTTTTCTCCGGTTCAGGATTCCTCGACTTAGGCTTTGAAAACACAGACTATAAAATCGCATACGTCAACGAAATCTTCCCCCCATTCATGTCCGCATATCGCTATTCACGGGAAATTCTCAAACTCCCACAACCTGAATATGGATATCATCAAGGAGAAGCCGCAGACGTAAGCAAATTAATAGCAGGAACACCAGCACAACGATTAAAAGAATTAATCAAAGATTCCCGCAAATCAAATAATATAATTGGTTTTATCGGTGGTCCACCTTGTCCAGATTTTTCTATTGGTGGTAAAAACAAAGGACATTTAGGCGATAATGGTAAACTCTCATCTGCTTATGTTGAATTGATTTGTCAAAACTTACCTGATTTCTTTTTATTTGAAAATGTCAAAGGTTTGTGGAGAACAACAAAACATCGTTTATTTTATGAATCTTTGAAAATTAAATTACAAAAATCTGGTTATATATTAACAGAACGGTTAATTAATGCTATTGAATATGGTGTCCCTCAAGATAGAGACAGAATTATTTTAATTGGGTTTAAAAATAATTTTCTCAAAGATATGGGAATTGAATATGATTTTACATTTCCTTGGGAAAAATATATTAAATATTCTCAAAATAAAGTATTTGCATATCCTTGGAATAAAAGCCAAGCATTTCAAAAAGATTCTATAATTCCTTGTCCTGAAAATATTCCTGAAGAATTAACCGTTGAATATTGGTTTAGAAAGAATGATGTGCTAAACCATCCCAACGCCAAACATTATTTTCAACCCAGAGCAGGTAGAACTAAATTTGCTACTATTGAAGAAGGAGATGATTCTAAAAAGTCATTTAAACGTCTCCACAGATGGCGTTATTCTCCCACCGCTTGTTATGGGAATAATGAAGTACATTTACATCCTTACAAAATTAGACGTATTTCTGTAGCGGAAGCTTTAGCTATTCAATCTTTACCTGCTAATTTTTCACTTCCAGAAAATATGTCACTTACGAATATGTTTAAAACAGTTGGTAATGGTGTGCCATATTTAGCAGCACAAGGATTAGCTCAAAATATTCTTGACTTTTTAGCCACTGGTACTAAAATTACTTAATGTCAATTTTAATACCCTTATAAATTGAGAAACACTTGGAAATCCGACACACTAAACTAAGTTAACTGCCTGTTTTCAGGATAAACTCGTAATATATGTGGTTTAATATATAAGAAATGTTTTAATTTTTCATAAACTTTAATAATCTATCACAGGCAGAACAAACGATGGCAGCAGACTATCCAAACATTGATATTGCGCCATTTATCGATCACTCCCTCCTGTTACCAACTGCTACCCCAGAACAGGTGGCGCAGTGGTGTGATGAAGCATACAGGTTTAACTTTGCGACGGTTTGCTTGCAACCTTGTTATGTCAAGCAAGCAGTTGAACTTCTCCACAACAAAAACCCCAAAGTCTGTACGGTGATTGGCTTTCCTACTGGTGCAACAACTTCAGCCGTCAAGTTTTACGAAGCTCAAGAAGCGTTGGAAAATGGCGCTGAGGAGTTAGATTTGATGATTAATTTAGGCTGGTTAAAAGCTGGAAAAACTGAGGAAGTTCACCGGGAAATTGCTACAATTTGTGAAGTAGCCGGGCAATGTGTCAAGGTAATTTTAGAAACTAGCTTACTGACAGATCCGGAGAAAAGAATAGCTGCGGAAATAGCTATGGAAGCCGGTGCAGCTTTCTTAAAAACTAGTACAGGTTGGAATGGCGGAGCAACGGTGGCGGATGTGCAGATGTTGAAAGAAATAGCACGGGAACGGGTGGGAATTAAAGCATCAGGGGGTATTCGCACCCACAACGAAGCCCTAGATTTAATCATGGCTGGTGCGACAAGATTAGGCACATCTCGTGGTATTGATTTACTCCGTCAGCGCAATCACGTGGAAAAGGAAAAGAGTGAGTAGTCATTTGTTTTTGTAATTTGTTTTTGTAATTTGTCATTTATTTTGCCACTGATACCATTTCTTTGTGAGCCTGCGCCAAATTTTTTGATCTTTTATTTCTTTCTTTGCTACGCAACGCTACCGCGAACGCGTCCTTCGCGCCTTCTCTTCGAGACGCTACGCGAACGCGGTTCGTTTCCTATCTAATTTGGCGCATCTTCATAGAGAATTGGTATGACTAATGACTAATGACTAATGACTAATGAGTAGAACTTATAAAGCAACTGGCATTAATCTCAAAACTCAGGCGCTCGGCGAGTCGGATAAAATAGTCACAATTTTGACCCAAGAATTCGGTTTGATTCGGGCTGTTGCTCCAGGGGCGCGTAAACATAACTCCAGCTTGGGTGGTAGAAGTGGGATGTTTATTGTCAATGAATTACTGATTTCCCAAGGACGAAATTTAGATACAATTACTCAAGCGCAAACTATAAAAACCTATCCAGGTCTAACTAAAAACTTAGGAAAATTAGCTGCTAGTCAATATTTAGCTGAAATAGTCTTGTGTCAGGCTTTAAGCGAACAACCCCAAGAAGAACTGTATGAATTATTTAATGAACATCTTCAGCGGTTGGAAAGTTTACCTAAAACAGAAGGATTAGATGTAATTGCACATCTAGCTCAGGGAATATTTCATCTTTTATCTTTAGCAGGATTAACGCCGCAAGTCCAAGTTTGTTGCTTAACCCAGCTTCCCCTCATCCCCGACTTGACAAACCCTAATTGGAAAGTAGGATTTAGTGTTCCTGCGGGGGGAACGGTTTGTTTACAGGCTTGGGAAGGTTTACGAAAAGAAAGGGAAAAAGAAAGAAGAAATTTACCCAGTCCCCAATCAGCAGTCACCAATCTCCCCAACCCTAGCTATGAAACGGTTGTGCATCACCAAGATATACCAGTGATTTCTGGTCGTCTGAATGCGAAAGAACTGTTTATGCTCCAACATCTGTCGCAACCAGAGATAATACAAATAGATTCAGCCACAGATTCTGGCTGGTTATCTGTTGAGCAAATTTTGCGCCAGTATGCCCAATATCACTTTGGTCGCCCTATTCGCTCTGCCACCTTGATCGATTCCTATTTTGCCACCAACCATGATGCAATCGTCTGATTTGGATAGAAAAATCCTGCCTCTGTCACCCAGCCAAGCTAAAAACAAAAATAGGGTATCAGACAGTACAACACCCAATGACCTCAGTTCTGTTTCCCAACTTCAGGTTAGTCACACTAATAGCCAAGTTAATAGCCAAGAAATGTCCCCCAAAGATGTTTCTCAGCATCAAAATTGCAGATCAGAACTTCCCTTAACTGATCTTCCTAAACAATCAGAAACAAGCTCGGAAGTATCAGTAACAACTCCTGAAAGTAATGGCAAAGGTAATGCTACTCAGGAAAATTTACAAGTAGCGAGCGAACCAGAAACATCACAATTAAACGGTTCAGGTTCAGGTGGAGAATCACCATCAGAAAATGTAGAAAAAAAAGGGTTTTTACCTGTATTAAAAAACCCAAATTTCCTGGCTCTTTGGGGTGGTCAGGTTTTCTGTCAACTGGCTGATAAAGTATATCTGGTGCTAATGATTGCTTTGATTAATAGCCAGTTTCAACAGAGTGATCAAAGCATTAGTGGTTGGGTTTCGGCGTTAATGATGGTTTTTACCATTCCAGCGGTGCTGTTTGGTTCTGTGGCTGGGGTGTTTGTAGACCGCTGGTCAAAAAAAGTTGTGTTGGTAGCAACGAATATTTGGCGCGGTATCCTGGTTTTAGCAATTCCGTTCCTACTATGGTTAACTCAAGATTGGCAACCTGTAGGAGTTTTGCCGGTGGGTTTTTTGATCATTTTGGCAGTTACTTTTTTAGTTTCTACCCTAACCCAGTTTTTTGCGCCAGCAGAACAGGCTGCAATTCCCTTGGTGGTGGAAGAGCAGAATTTGCTTTCGGCTAATTCCCTGTACACAACTACGATGATGGCATCGGTAATCGTGGGCTTTGCTGTGGGGGAACCGCTGTTAGCAATAGCTGATGGATTGTGGTTACAAGTTGGGGGTAGTGGTGGACTGGGTAAAGAAATTGTCGTTGGTGGCAGTTATGCGATCGCAGGAATTATTTTATTCCTACTCAAGACCAATGAACAACCCCACCCCCCAGAAACCGAATTCCCTCATGTTTTCTCTGACTTGCGCGACGGTTTATCTTACCTCAAAGAAAATCATCGGGTTCGTAATGCTTTATTACAACTGATCATCTTATTCTCTGTCTTTGCAGCCCTAACTGTTCTAGCTGTTCGCATGGCAGAAATTATTCCCAACATGAAAGCCTCCCAATTCGGCTTTTTACTAGCATCTGCTGGGGTGGGTATCGCGGCAGGGGCGACGATTCTCGGTCAATTTGGTCAACGCTTCTCCTATAGGCAACTCAGTCTCTGGGGTTGTCTAGGCATGGCAGCATCTTTGGTTGGTCTTTCCGTCTTCACAAGTCAGCTATGGGCAGCACTACTGTTAGTTGCCCTTGTTGGTGTCTTTGGCTCATTGGTAGGTATTCCCATGCAAACCGCTATCCAAACAGAAACACCCCCAGAAATGCGGGGTAAAGTCTTTGGTTTGCAGAATAATGTGATTAATATTGCCCTCACCCTACCGTTGGCTTTAGCAGGTGTAGCAGAAACCTTTATTGGTTTAAAGGCGGTCTTTTTGGTATTAGCTACAATCGTCTTCTTTGGAGGTATATTAACCTGGTATAATTCCCGTGATTAGCTATTAGGTTTGAGATCATCAATAACTTAATAAAACAATTGGGTTTCGTGCTAAACTTAAGCCAGCCAAAATCAATGAAATACTTGCTGTGAACTAGACATGATGTTGATTAAGTTGTGATCAAGTAAGTTAATTAGTAACTTATAATCAGCATATACAAAGCCACAACCACACTAGTTTAATTGACTTAAATATAGGCTCTATTTAACTAGTATATGATATTACGCATCATGGCTAAAAATTCAGCAAGTATAACGAGATAAAAACAGCTAATTATAAGAAACCAAATAAATTAAACTTAAACCCAAACCTAAAACCGCTTGACTTTACACCTAACCAAAGAATGCACATAGCCTGGATTGGAAAAAAAACGCCCTTTTGTGGCAATGTCACCTACAGTCGAGAAATTACCAATGCATTAATTTCACTAGACCGGGGACACAAAGTAAGTTTTCTTCACTTTGCTCAAGAAGAATCTGAACTAGATAAATGGCCAAATTTAAAAGAAGTTTCTTTACCGTTTATTTATAAGTCCCAGGTTTATACAATTCCCGCTTTCAATGCAACTAAAGTATTGAAAGACTCTCTGCGGGAAATAAAACCAGATATAGTTCATGCTTCATTGACTCTATCAACTCTGGACTTCGTTTTGCCAGAAATTTGTCAAGAATTAAATTTGCCCCTAGTTGCTACTTTTCACACTCCATTTGCTGGTAAAGGTGCAAAACTAATATCTGGGACACAATTTTTGGCTTATCAACTCTACGCACCGTTTTTAGATAATTATGATCGGGTGATTGTTTTTTCCCAAATTCAGCGTGAATTGTTATCAAGTATGGGTGTGGGAGAACACAAGATAGCGGTAATTCCCAATGGTGTGGATACGACTAAGTATTGTCCTGGTGTTTCTCAAGTTAAAGCAGAATTTGGCGCGGAACGCTTATTTGTTTATCAAGGTCGCATTGCCCCAGAAAAAAATGTAGAATCCCTCTTGCGGGCTTGGAGGCAATCCAAGATGGGAGTTCATAGCAAGTTGCTGATGGTGGGTGATGGCCCATTGAGAACATCTTTAGAACCGTTTTATGGCGCGGAATACGGTATCATCTGGCTAGGATTTATCGCCAATGAAGAACGCCGCATAGAAATTTTACGGGGAGCAGATGTATTTATTTTACCTTCTTTGGTAGAGGGTTTGTCTTTATCTCTGTTAGAAGCAATGGCTTGTGGTTTGGCTTGTATAGCTACGGATGTGGGTGCAGATGGGGAAGTATTAGAAAAAGGTGCTGGTGTAGTTATTAGTACGAAAACAGTGCGATCGCAACTCAGAACAATTTTGCCACTGTTCCAAGACCACCCAGAGTTAACAACACTGTTGGGACAAAAAGCGACAAAACGAGTATTAGAACGCTATACCCTTAGTAAAAATATCACTCACTTAGAAGAACTTTATGCAGAAATGTTAGCACAGCGACCTGTACCCCTAAGTCGGGGTGCTTAGGAACAAGTCTCATAGCAGGTGACAGTTAACAGGTGACAGGTGACAGAGTTAAAAGTCTGTTTGTATCTAGGTTTTATCATTAGTTCACGTCCTAACCACCTTGGCGGTTGCTATAACAATTCAAAACAGAGCCAAGTCTCTACATAAAGGATACAGTGAGGGATTTCAACCCTGGCTGTAGCAATATCCCACAGGGTAACTGGAGCGGAGCCACGTGTAGACGAAGTAGACGGGAATATTTGTCGTTGGAGATTTGCTGAAGACAGTACAGTAAATCTCCGATCCATATTTGAGTATTTATGTCAATTCGTAATATCAATAGCTTTACAATATTTAAGAATTTAGTTACAGTTCTTTACATAGAAGATAAACCTCTAAGAAAAAAACTGTACCAATTACAGTTTTGTTATTGATCACCAAAGGTAAATTAATACCTTTTCTATTCAACTAAAGATTTACCTGAAAGACAGTTCCCATACTAACTGTGGTCTCTATGTCTACTGACTTAGTTGCCGCCAGAATTTTGGGTTGGTCTCACCTCATTTGTAGTAATAGAAGTCTTGCAATAAGAAGAGTTGATGAGGTTTTTTAGCAAAAAATCTTAACGTAAAGCTCCTTCTCAGCAAATTTCAAAGCAGCTAATTAACAAATAATAATTGGAGATTTCTCTCATGGCTTTGACTCTTCAGTCCGCTCAAAGTATTTTTTCTAACACTCAAGTTCCTAGTCTGATTCCAGCAACTATCGCACTATTCGATCAACTTAACGTTGATGACCAACTAGCATATCTGTGGTATGCCTACACTGAAATGGGTAAGACCATTACTCCCGCAGCACCTGGAGCAGCACGCTTGCAACTAGCAGAAACTCTGCTAACCCAAATTAAGCTGATGTCTTCTGAAGAACAAACAAAAGTAATGCGAGATCTTGCCAGCCGTGCTGATACCCCTATTAGCCGTTCCTATGGGTTCTTCAGTGTTAATACCAAGCTGGCTTTCTGGTATGAGTTAGGAGAATTGATGAAAAGTGGACTTGTCACTCCTATCCCAGCGGGTTATCAAATGTCTCCTGGTGTGAAAGTAGTGCTAGAAGCCACCCAGAAACTTGATCAGGGTCAACAAATCACAGTACTGCGTAATACCGTAGTCAACATGGGATTTGATACTTCTGAACTTGGCCCCAGTAGTTACCCCAAAGCCCCAGCAGAACCAGCGTTTCAACGTACAACACCAATTATTTCCTCTGTCAAAATTGACGGGATTACAGAACCTGCTGTATTGGGCTACATTGAAGCCATGAATGCAGATAACTTTGATGCGGCTGTTGCCCTATTCACTACCGACGGTGCGCTACAACCTCCATTCCAAAAGCCGATTGTTGGTCCAGAAGCGATCGCTAAATATATGCGTGAGGAAGCTCAAGGACTGAATATGATGCCCCAACAGGGTATTTGTGAAGTTCAACCAGATGGTTCCAAGCAACTGAAAATCACAGGTGTAGTCCAAACTCCTTGGTTCGGTGTGACTGTCGGCATGAATATTGCTTGGCGGTTTTTAATCAATCCCCAAGGTAAGATTTTCTTTGTAGCAATCGATATGTTGGCTTCTCCTCAAGAACTATTAAATCTGCGTCGGGTTTAATAGATTCGCCGGAATTCCCCTTCCTCAGCATAAGCAGGAAGGGGATAGATAGCCGAGTGACGACGAAATCCAAGAATCCCCGTCTATGAGAGAGCGGGGAGTATCAAAAAAAAGTCAATATCTCCACAAGTTTTCCACAATTTACATTTAAATTTGAGAGTGTCAACCAGCAAACCAAAAAAAAATGTTTTCCATTACCTCATATTTCAACAAAAAATCAACACAATCTTCTATCGATGCAAATCATGCCAGTGAAGAATCCCAAGAAATTCTGACTTTAGAAGATTTGGTAGAAATTTTAGAGAAACTAGATCAATACCTACAAACTACATAAGTGCAGAGGCGCAGTGTACTAGTACCACAGAGCGGATTAAAAATTAAAACTTAAACATTAAAAAAGCATTAAAAAAGCTTATTTCATCAGCTTTTCACCTATTTAAAATGGTAGCTAGATTCCTGCCACAGTGTACTAGTACCGCAAGGTAGAATTAAAATCCATACACTGAAACAGCAGATTACACAAACTTTTTAACAACTTTTAATATAAATTTATTTCTGCCTGCACGAGGGACAATATAGTTAACAGCAGCCAAGACAAAATTCACCCGCCACAACTTTATTGAATTTTGAATTGTTTATATCATGTTCGCTTAATTGTTGATCAAAAAAACTCTCCGTGTCTTGAGCGTCTCCGTGTCAGTCCTAATTATAAGTCTTTAACCGAACACGATATTACTCACCATCCCAAACTCGTAGGCTGTTCATATATACGCTTTAAAGTATTCACATCTCGCGCCGAAATAGAAGGTGGTTTGCGAACTTGGGAAAAATACAAAACATCAGTTTGCAGGGGACTATGACCCCAAATTCCCAAAGCATGGCCGAGTTCATGACGTGCAGCAGCTTTCGCATATTCGCCAGTTTGACTAGGACTCAACAAGATAGTAAAACGGTGTAATAAAATATTATTATTATTAGTGTATGTCTCGTAGCTAGTTAAAGCAGAACGCGCACGGGGAATTTTACTATGAGGTTCAAGTTGTAAAGGTGGCGCTTTTCTGAAAATTTTAATATCAGCAATTTCAGCTTTCTCAACTACCTCCAAAGGTAAATACACACTCCACTCTTGAACAGCTTGCAGAACATTATTAACCCATAGTTGTGACTGTTCTGTATTTATTCCTGTGGGTATTTCTATCTTCACCTGCACGGGAAAGCGAGACCAAATTAAATAACCAACTTCTGTAGGTGTGATTTTGTCAAAATAATCCCCTCTGTTCGTCTTGTTTTCCCAACTTGCGAGGGTTGACGGCAAAGGATGGACTTTTTGTATGAACTTTTCCCCTAAACTGTAACTTGTAGAGATGTTGTGGGCAACTTCTCCGAATTTAGAGTTCACAACAGCGCTAGTTTGAAAGTTAGTACAAATAATTAGCAGTCCTGTAATTATCGCTAAAGTCAGGACTGCTAGTAACCTCTGCAAAACTAAGTTTGTTCGGGTTTTAGATATGAGGTTTTGGGTGATTTTCCCCATTTTTACTTATTTAGGCAACCAATTGGCACTTAAAACCACTGTTAAACCCAGAAAAATTACTACTAATGCCCAAGTAATACGATTTAATGTATTTTCTGCACTTTTGGTACTGCTGAACAATTGAGCTTGTCCACCAATTGCACCAATACCATCACCTTTAGGGCTGTGCAGCAACACGAGGATTATTAATCCTAAAGCGGAAAATGCCCAAATACCTTGCACGATGTTAGTAATTGCCATATTAGAAATGTCGTTTATAACAAGTTTGAAAATGGATGAGTTCTTGATTTATCAATCCTGTAGTGGTAAAGCGCATTGCTAAACCTTAAAGACTGCTCTCTTTCCCATACTCTGTATGGAAATGCATTCTAGAAGGCTCTGCCAGGGCGTTACAGTAGAGTCAGAGCCTCTATGATAGCATTAAGAGTCGGAGACTAGGAACAAGATAATGGTGTAGGGGTAAAGCGCATTGCTAAACCCCTACTTAAAGACCTACTTCTGAATTCCTGGCTATTTTACAACCCTATTTGTGCAGGAGTGCGAGTAGGTTTCAAGTCGTATTCTGCTGCTTTAAGGAGCGATCGCCCGGTCATTTCTGTTGGTTGGGGAAGCTGTAAAATATCTAGAATAGTGGGGGCAATGTCGGCTAACTTGCCATCATTTCTCAATTCCACATTTGTACCATATCCAGGTATTTTGACTTTTTCGCCTTCTACCAAGATTAAGGGAACTGGGTTAGTGGTGTGAGCCGTCCAAGGATTACCCTGATCATCTAGCATATACTCAGCATTGCCGTGGTCAGCAGTAATGATTGCTGTGCCGCCAAATTTACCAATGGTGTCCAGGAGACGACCTAAACAGCGATCAACTGTTTCAATAGCTGTAACTGTAGCTGGTATTTGTCCAGTATGCCCTACCATGTCTGGATTGGCATAGTTCATTACCATTAGGGAGTAGATGCCCTTTTTTATCGCTGCGATCGCTACATCTGTCACTGCTTGTGCTGACATTGCCGGCTCTGAGTCATAAGTTGCCACCATTGGACTACTGACTAATTCCCGGTCTTCTCCATCACAAGGTTCCTCTAATCCCCCATTAAAGAAATAGGTGACGTGAGCATATTTTTCCGTTTCCGCAGTCCGAAACTGTTTTAAGCCATGATTAGCAATGACTTCCCCTAAAATATTACTCAGATTCTGGGGAGCAAAAGCCACAGATACTGGTAATTCAGGATCATACTGGGTAAAAGTCACAAAAGACAGTGGCTTAATTTGCTGTCTTTCAAACCCATTAAATTTGGAACTGACAAAGGCTTGTGTCAGTTGTCTAGCGCGATCAGGGCGGAAGTTGAAAAAGATAACCCCATCTCCTGGTTCTACTGCGCCAGGGGCAATCCTAACTGGAAGCACAAACTCGTCAGTTACGCCTTCCGCGTAAGATGCTTGTAAGACTTCTACAGCCGTGAGTCCATTACCCGCGCTATCTTGTGTCATCACATCGTAGGCGCGTTGAACTCGATCCCAACGGTGGTCACGATCCATTGCATAATAGCGACCACTAACGGTTACTATTTGCCCAATTCCAGCCTGATCTATGTAGTCTTGCACCTGTGTAATTGCTTTGATGCCCTCCCTGGGAGGGGTGTCACGTCCATCGGTAATGGCGTGGATACAAACTTGTGAAAGTTGCTGTTCTTTGGCTAAGTCAACTAGTCCAAATAGATGGGTTAGATGAGAATGTACCCCTCCATCAGAACAAAGCCCTACTAAATGCAACTTGCCATTAGATGAGCGAACTTCCTGGCAAATCTTGACAATTGCTGGGTTTAATGCGATTGAACCATCTTCTACTGCATCAGAGATGCGTACCAGTTCTTGAGGTACGACTCGCCCAGCGCCAATATTCAAATGACCAACTTCCGAGTTGCCCATTTGACCTTCTGGCAACCCTACAGCTTTTCCTGATGTGCGAATGAGGGTGTGGGGATAGGCTGCCCATAAACTATCCATGATTGGTGTTTTAGCAGCAGCGATCGCGTTTCCTCGCTTTTCCTCACAGTAGCCCCATCCGTCTAAAATGACTAGCACCACAGGAGCAACAGGTGCTTTGGTCATAGTAAAATTGCCCTTTACTTTTTGTAATAACCGAATGATACCATTGCTAACCAACTCTGGAGGTTAATTTAAGAAGGAAAAAATCTAAAATCCAAAATTTTGTTAAGTATTTACAGTTCTAAATCATCACTGAGGGTTTTCTCAGAATTCTCAATGGACTGTGTTAATCTTTACAAAAACAGTGCTGAAATCAAGCTCTTTCCTTGAGCGCCTGTTTTGCAATAGCACTAACCCAGTCTTGTGAATCATTACTTAACCGCTCCAAAATTGAAATCGGGGTATTGACATTTGTGGCAACTTTTGCACGAAGATCAGCGCGGGAATGAACTGCGAATTGTTCTAGCAAATGGACAGGGGTATTGGGATGAGCAGCAATAGCTTGTAAAGCATTAGTAAAAACTTGTTCACCATTAACCTTAATAAAATGGGGCGTTGGGTTGATTTTTAGATAAAGCTTCTCCAGTGCCTCGGATGGTGTATTGGGGTTTTGAGCCAGACTTAGGAGAAAAATAATGTGTACGCTAGACGGGGCTTGATATTCGGTAAGTGCAAGCAGCATCATAGGTGGTGTTTTCAAAGAAGATGCGATCGCGTACACTACATCAAACTCATTCATCTGCAACAGATTTTCTACCACTTTTGGCGTGATGTCAGAACGTTCCACCAATCGAACTGCACTTCTTTTATACATGGCTTGATTGGATGGCGAGACTCGTTGATGTTGCTTAACCAAGAACTCTGCAAAAAACTCCAGAACGGTAGAGGTTGCATTGGGATGGCTTACGGCTTTGAAGGGTACATCTTCATCTGCATCCTGCGCGAGCTTTTCTAAAACCTTTGCAGGGGTTGAGGGATGGGCGGCAACTAATAGCCGGACAGAGGCTCGTCGATCACTGGCTAACCGCTCTAGCAAGTCGATGGGTGTTCCAGGTTTTCCCTCGATAAAATTGATGATGGCGATCGCAGTTTCGGAAACATTGGGATGGTTCTTGACCATTTCACGAATTTCATTCCTATTTTCCCCCGCTAGTTTTTCCAATATTGCGCTTGGTACTTGAGGATTTCGACCAATTGCTAGATGCATCGCATAATCTCTCCAATCTGCAAACTGATTTAGCAGGGATAACGGTGCTTTGGGGTTCTGAGCGATCGCCTGTTTGACATTGCTGCTTCCACGCTGGGCTAGTTTAAGCAACAACGATTCAGAAGTGTTCGGATTTAGATGGATCGTGATAAAGAGGCGATCAAAATCATATATGTCAGAATTCCTCTCGCGATCCCAGAAACGAGGCGGGTTTTCTACAAGTTCTTCCAGAATGTGAAGAGGTGTCTTTGGATTTCCAGCCACAGCACAAAGAATTTCCTCATCCTCGATTTCGGATAACTGAGCGATCATTTCTTCACTAGTTGTTGTGCTACGAGCTAAAGAGAGTCTAACAAAATGGCTTTCAGGATTTTCCAGCAGCAAAACATTAAAAACCGGGTTCGCAGTAATTGCGTCTGGAAACTCTTTACCTAATTTCAGCAGCACTTTCGTGGGCGTATTCGGATTTTTAGCCACAGCCTCACGAACTTCTGGCTGAGGATGTGAAGATAGCTGTTCAAGCACTACAACCGAGGTATCGTCAGCGGAAGCTAATGCAAAATCGTTGTTATCAAGCATAATAAAGATTTGCCTAAATACACATTTTTAATAATTGCCTATTATAGCACCAAGTGCTATACTTTAGTTAAAGGAAACTAATATGGCAATCTACAAAACCCGATGGTTTAACCGTTGGGCAAAAGATCAGAAATTAAATGATTCTAGTCTCTGTAATGCTGTTGCAGAAATGGCAGCAGGTCTTTACGACGCGGATCTAGGAGGTGGACTATTTAAAAAACGCATTGCCAGTTCTGGAAAAGGAAAGAGGGCTGGTTTCCGTACATTGGTTGCTACTAACAAAGAAGATAGCTGGTTTTTTGTGTTTGGGTTTCCAAAAAACGAGCGTAGCAATATTGATCAGGATGAAAAAGAAGCCTTGAAAAAACTATCATCAGAACTGCTGTCTTTAACAGCAGAGGCTATTGAAACAGCAAAATTGAAAGATGAATTAATAGAGGTAATCTGTAATGAGGAAGAAGAAGTCAGCAATTCTTGAGGCTGTTCACGAAACTGCTATAGGACTACACAATGCTGGTGTAATGAGTCAAGTTACGTTACGCGAATTTGATAGCTTGTGTTTACCTCCAATTGAACCGCTAGAACCTCAACAAATTAAGCAACTTCGTGAATCATTTAATGTAAGCCAATCTGTGTTTGCTGCTATTTTAAACATCAGTTCATCAACTGTTCAAAAATGGGAAATTGGGCAAAAACGACCTACAGGCGCTGCTCTTAAATTACTACATTTAGTTCGTAAAAAAGGTTTGGACAGTTTAATTTATTAATCTAATCTCATCATAGATTCCTAGCTAGATGTACGGTTCATAATTATTCTATAGAAATCATGAATGATATTTGAAAAATTTTAAGATAATGGTGCGTTACGCTGTCGCTCTAGCGTAGCCATGCCCGCAGGGCTATACACACCCTACGTATTTTTTCATTAATAATAATTTTATGTAAACCTGCACAGAATAATAATCATCCATATTTATCTGTGTTTATCTGCGTTTATCTGCGTTCAATAATTCTTAAAATATCATTATCAAAAAATAGGTGACAGAAAGCCAGAATTACAATCAGTCACCCATACCCATTTGCCGATATTACCTATTTCTGCTTTGCTCCAGCTTTAGCAGCTTTAGCGGCTTTTTTCGCGGCTTTTTCGGCTTCTATGGCTGCTAACTTAGCTTGTTCTTTTTCCTCAGCAATTTTGTTGAGATAGTAATGGTAATCTCCCAAATAAACCCGGAATTCACCATCACGAATTTCCACGATTTTGTTAGCTACCTGAGAGATAAAATAACGGTCGTGAGAAACTACAATCGCTGTCCCATCATAGTTTTGCAAGGCTTCTTCCATCATTTCCTTTGCAGGAATATCTAAGTGGTTGGTAGGCTCATCCAGAATGATTAAATTTGCTGGACGTAATAGCATTTTTGCTAATGCTAACCGAGCTTTTTCGCCTCCACTTAATGCCCCAACTTTCTTAAATACGGTATCACCAGTAAATAAGAATCTTCCCAACAACGTGCGGACTTCTTCGTTTGTCCAGTCGGGAACTTCATCATGGATAGTTTCCATGACGGTTTTATTCAAGTCTAATGCTTCGGCTTGATTTTGCTCAAAGTAGCCAGGAATAACGTTGTGATCGCCTAATTTTACTATTCCTTCTGTGGGCGGTTCTGCACCCATAATAATTTTCAACAAGGTGGATTTACCAGCACCGTTGGGACCGAGAAAGGCAATTCTATCTCCTCTTTCAATTAAGAGATTTGCTGCCAAAAATAAAATTTTATCCCCATAAATATGGGTTAAATCTTTAATTTCCACCACTTCCCGACCGCTGCGAGGTGCAGGGGGAAAACGGAAATGTAGAGTTCTCACACCGGCTATCGGTGCTTCGATACGTTCAATTTTGTCTAGTTGTTTTTCCCGGCTTTTTGCTTGGGTACTGCGGGTTGCACTAGCGCGGAATCGGTCTACAAAGGTTTGCTGTTTTTCTATTTCTTTTTGTTGACGTTCAAAGGCGCTCAGTTGTGCTGATTGATTTTCAGCTTTTTGTTGTAGATATGAGGAGTAATTACCGAGGTATGTACTAGAAACACCGCGTTCCGTTTCGACTATTTGGTTGCAGAGGCGGTCAAGAAACTCCCGGTCATGGGACACTATCACCATTGGGGTAATTAGTCCTCTGAGGTAATTTTCCAACCACTCAATGGTTTCTAAGTCCAGATGGTTTGTCGGTTCGTCCAGCAGTAGTAAATCTGGCTTTTGCAAAAGAATTTTACCCAAACTCATCCGCATTTGCCAACCACCGGAAAAAGCACTCACCAAGCGATCGCTATCCTCTACCTGAAATCCCATTTCTGGTAAAATCTTGCCAATGCGAGCATCTAAGTTGTAGCCATCTAACGCTTCAAATTGCCGCTGTAAGCGATCTAATTTGTGGATTAGTTCATCCAATTCCTCTGGATTCGCTGTTTCCATTTCTTGCGGGATGTGTGTTAAAGCCATTTGTACTTCGTTGGCTTCTTTGAACACAGTCCAAAATTCTTCTCTGACAGTACGGGTGGGGTCTACCTCAAACTCTTGGTTGAGATAAGCTATATGTAAGCTGTTAGGACGAATGATTTCACCGGCGGTGGGTTCCATTTCCCCAGAGATGATTTTCAGTTGTGTGGACTTTCCCGCACCGTTAACACCGACTAAGCCAATGCGATCGCCTGGTTTGACTTCCCAGTTGATATCTTTAAGAACTTCGCCTGTAGGATAAATTTTACTTATATGTTCTAATCGCAGCATGAAGTAAGTGTCTCTCAGCTAGGGGATAGGTAATTGGGAGGAAGAGCTAACGCCGTCTCTAATCTTAACAAAATTTAACTACAAATTTACAGCAGAAATTTTAGAGCATCAGGGAGAAAGTTTGGCTGTAATTTAGATATACAGAAGAATTCAGGCTTCGGAGTGAGCTTCAGCCGATAGCTGGCGTGGCGTAGCCATACTGACTCCTGAATTTTTGGTTTAAATTTTGTACTTCCTGCAATCCACTGTAAGTATTGCTGAATAGCTATTCAGACTCATTCTATGCCAGTTGTCTGACTTGTTCTGCTCTCAAATCTAACGCTTCTGATATCTACTGTTTTTAATTTCTACTTTTTAATTTTAAACTGCGTCTATATGCGGTTAATTCTTATTAAGATAATATTCTATGCAGCTTCATCTTAATTTGGTATAACATTGTTTCAATTTAAAAGTTAACTTTTTTGAGTAAAATTTAAGCATTATTAAGATAAAAATAGCAATATAAGACTCATACACTAGTTTATCTTGGCATAGCTAAGGTATAAGTCATTTTTCGTTTATTTATGCAATAAATTAGTAGAATTTTTTACTCTTTTTCCGGGATTATTAACAATAATTAACATAAAAAATGTGTGGAAATACACCCAAAGGATGTTGAACAAGGTTGACATTTTGTCACGGTTTAAAGAATTATCTTAGGGAACCCGGATAGTCTGTTGAGAGGAAACTATGCATACAGTTATTCTAGTCCTGGTTGAGGTGCTAATTGTCATTGCAATGTCACGGTTAGTAGGCTTGGCATTTAGGTCAATTAAGCAACCATTGGTAATTGGTGAGATTGTTGCCGGGATTATGCTCGGTCCATCTTTATTCGGTTTGATTGCTCCTGATGTAGCAGCTAGTGTTTTTCCACCGGAAACGATTCCTTTCCTGAATGTTTTATCTCAGGTAGGACTGATATTTTTCATGTTTTTGATTGGTTTAGAGCTAAATCCCAAATATCTCAGCGGTAACTTACAAGCAGCTGTTCTGATTTCCAATATCAGCATTATTGTTCCTTTTTCTCTGGCAACGATTTTATCTTTGCTGCTTTATCCTCTAGTTTCCAATGGGACTGTTTCCTTCACCGCCTTTACATTATTTTTAGGGGCGGCGATGTCAATTACAGCTTTTCCTGTCTTGGCGCGAATTATCACTGAGAACAATTTACAGGGAACACGTTTAGGGACATTAGCCTTAACTTGTGCCGCAGTCGATGATGTGACAGCATGGTGTATTTTGGCAGTTGCGATCGCAGTTGTTCGGAATGGTAGCATCGATCAAAAAGCTGTTCTCACTATTATTGAAAGCCTACTCTACATAGGTTTTATGTTCACAGTCGGGCGTTGGTTTCTCAAACGTCTAGTTACTCATTATCAACGCGCTGGACGTTTGAGCCAATTTGTTCTGGCTTTAATTTATATGGGAGTTGTGGCTTCTGCCCTCATTACCGAATTTATTGGTATTCACCTCATTTTTGGCGCATTTCTATTAGGCGCAGTCATGCCCAAAAATGCCGAATTAGTGAGAGAATTAGCCATAAAAACTGAAGATTTCGTCTTAATTTTTCTGCTACCGATATTTTTCGCCTACAGTGGTTTACGGACGCAAATTGGTTTACTCAACCGTCCTGAGTTATGGCTGCTGTGTGCATTAGTTTTAGGAGTAGCGATCGCAGGCAAGTATATTGGTACTTATATAGCTGCTCGCCTCAGTGGCATTAACAAACGAGAAGCGTCAGCCCTCGGTTGGTTAATGAATACTCGTGGTTTAACAGAATTAATCGTATTAAACATTGGTTTAGAGTTGGGCGTAATTACACCATTGCTGTTTACCATGCTGGTAGTTATGGCTTTGGTGACAACATTTATGACTTCACCATTACTGGAATGGACATATCCAAAACGCTTAATCAAATTAGATGTAGTAGAGCCAGAAATAGAAGAAGAAACAGATATAGATATTATAGATAGTAGCGAATCTTACGTTAAGCCCTACCGAATCTTAGTACCAGTAGCTAACCCTAGTACACAAAAAGGTTTACTACAGTTAGCAGTAGCGTTGGCGCAGCCTAACCTAGATATCGCTCTCAACCATCGACAGCCCGCTATTATCAATCCTCTCAGTCTGATTGAATTAGAAGAAGACTACGGTTTTGAGAGTACCCCAACTGAGGCTAACCGATTAATTGCCGAGCGTCACCAGCAGCTAGAAGAATTGATCAATACCTTAGAACCGCTAACAATACGCTCCTATATACATCCCATCGTTCGCATATCCAGCAATGTTGCTAGAGAAACAGCCCAGATTGCTCAAATCGAACAAGCAGATTTAATTCTGGTGGGATGGCATCGTCCAGCTTTTAGTAATAATCGTTTAGGTGGAAGAGTTGGACAAATTCTTACCACCGCACCAGTAGATGTCGCCGTATTTGTAGACAGAGGAAGTGAACGCTTAGAAAGTTTACTAGTTCCCTACTCCGCAAATATCCATGATGATTTAGCCCTCATACTCGCTCTGCGCCTGCTTATTCATCGTGATACTTGTATGTTGCAGATTTTACAAGTTTTATCTGGAAATCACGCCCAAGATGAATTAAGTTATGAACTACAGGCAATGATTGGGCAATTACCAACTAGTGTCAGCGATCGCATTGAAATCAAAACCGTCACCGCCCCAGAACCCATACCAGCCGTAGTGTCAGCCTCTGAAAATGTTGATTTAACCATTGCTGGTACCAGTCGCGCTTGGGGTATTGAAAGACAAACTCTAGGACGATACACAGATGAACTCGCAATAAAATGCCGTTCTTCACTAC
The DNA here is from genome assembly GCF_014698735.1 of Anabaena catenula FACHB-362. Taxonomy (GTDB): domain Bacteria; phylum Cyanobacteriota; class Cyanobacteriia; order Cyanobacteriales; family Nostocaceae; genus Anabaena; species Anabaena variabilis_A. The sequence continues at coordinate 274,773 of NZ_JACJTQ010000001.1, read as the reverse complement.
TCATTACCCGTCGCTACAGTCAAGTTACCTCTCATCTGAGTTCCTTACTCCCGGAAGTTAACACCCAAGAAATAATATCGTGTCCGGTTAAAGACTTATCATTAAGGCAGCAGAGGGGCAGGGGGCAGGGTGCAGGGGGAGAGAGAGTTTAGCAGTTTCTGCACAGATACGGGACTTATCACTAATCAACCAGACTTGAAATAATTCATAATTCGTAATTACCAATTATCAATGAGGAACAACTTCAACTTTAAATCTTTAGCGATTTCTGGAATAGCGATCGCTTCAGTTCTTGTATTATTCAAAACTGTCACCGCTTATGGTGAAAATAATCTCCGCGCTACGAGTCTCATTAACAGCCGTTATCGTCTCACCCTAGCCAAAAACCTACCAAACTGTGAAAAGGGCAACTCTTTGATCTTAAATATTCAACAATCTGGTATTTATCTCAATGCCTCTTTACTACCACCTCAAGCCAACGCAGATACCAAAAAACAGTTTCCTCTCTCAGGCAAATTACAAAATCAAGAATTGCATTTATCGGGAAAAATTGACACCTCAAATTTCTGTCAACTTCCTTCTGCTCAAAACAGTCCAGATCAAGCTATCACAATCCAAATGTCAAAACTGAAAAACGATCATATTCCCGGTCAACTAAAAATCAACAACATTCCCACAACTTTAGAATTTACAGCTTCAGCCCAAACAGATCAAAAAGAAATTCCCAAAACAAATAGCCATTAAAACATGAAAATTAAACTCAGAACCAGGAAATTTTTGCCATCATGTGTTTTTACGTTTAGCTTATTTGGCTTATATGCAGCAATTACCCTAAATACGGGCATTACTCTCGCCACAACAGTTGCCAAACTCAATAAATGGCAGTTTAACCCCAAATCACAGCAACTAGAAATTACTCTTTCCGCAGCGACAAAACCTGAGTATTTCTACCTTCCCCAACCACCGCGTTTAGTTGTAGATTTGCCTAATACCCAGTTAGGCAAGGTTGACACCCAAAAAAACTATCCTGGAACAATTCAGAGAATTCGAGTTTCCCAATTTAGCCCTCACATTACCCGCATCGTCATCGATTTAGAACCAGGCACTTTTATCGATTCCAACCAAGTACAACTTCAGCCCATTTCCCCAAATAACCCCACTCGCTGGGTATTACGCCCCGTTATTTCCTATGATAGCACCTTAACACAACCAATTTCCTCACCTTCACCTGGTAATCAGCTATCCCCTGCCCCTTTAATCACCCTACCACCACCATCCACTAACTTACCCTTGACAACCACCAACTCCCAACAACCCTTTGTGACTGTACCCCCTCTCAATTCTCAAGACCCTTCTCAACTATCCAATTTGATTATTCTTCCAGCTAATTCTGCTGATTCTTTAGAAAATTCTCATAGCATTACAGTTCCTAATTCTGTACCTAATATTCCTAATTCAGAAAACTATTCCGATCAAATTCTCAATATTCCTGTAATTGAGTTTGGTCAACCGCTACCTTCTAATTAATAGTCTTGATGAACTATGTACACCAAGACTTATTTCCTATTTTTTAGAATCTTTCCGTATCCTGAGATGGTGCAACGGCTCCTGGTTGAGATAAGAAGAAGTTTTGAGCAGTTTCATTTTGATATATACACCGGATATCAGGCTTATCACTGTTTAAGTCCCCTGTAAAGCCAAAGGTATTCAGGCGATTTTTACATTCTCTTACCTGATCTGAGGTGACAAGTTTTTTATTTTCTAAAATTGCCCAGTTATTTTGTCTCAGAACGCAGCCAGGACGCATATTCGGTTGAGCAACATAGACATTAAAAGGGTTGAGAGTTACAAACAGTCGGGCATCCATTACCATCGCACTGGCTCCATACTGTACACAAAGATCAGGATTTGGAGCTTTAGTATCAATAAATTCACGGGATGCCACATTTGATGGACTCAACGTGCTTGTAGAACTAAACGCAATCCCAATCCCAATTCCCAAAATCAGCACACCTCCCAAAATGGCCATGGTGGCGAAGTTAAATGTAGGGGATTGGAAAATAGAGGGTTTAGAAGTAGTAGCTGATCTACCAGTAGATTTACGTCTCATTTTTGCTTGATCACCTTCACGCCAATTTGGCAGGGAGTAGTTGATTGTCTCCCTACTTCAGTATGACGAGTCTTCGCAGAAATTGTCTCCTATTTTCAATCTAATTCCCATAACTCTTTTAGGTGGGCATCTTGTCCGCCTAAATAATGTAATACGGGACTTGGGCATCCTGCCCACTGCACAAGGTATAATTTATGTTTTGGATGTATTTTTTGACAGCACAGAGCAAAAGTTCCAGAAACCCAGAAACAAAGTTTTCCAAAGTTTATCTGCCACCTAGTCAACAAAACGATAATCTGACTGGATAGTGGAGAAAAAACTCAGTAATGACCCAGCCTTCTAATATTCGCCAACTGTTGACTGATGCCAAGCTAGGACTGCTACCCTATCTAGACAATCGCCTCAATGAGATAGAACAATCCTGGCAGCAACTAGAAAATCTGCACTTAGAGCCTTATGATATTGAACTAAGAAAATGCCACACCATCGCCGCCAACGAACCTAGACCTCTGATTACTCAGTCAGTTTGTCTGAAATGCTTTATTACTGGTAGCGCCAAAGATAAATTAGAACTCTTACTTTTGGCATCAGAATTGCAAAATTCCGTAGATGCGACAATTTTTGAGTGGAGTAACCGTGAGTGGTATCAGTTTGAAAAACCGTTGAGGCGGCCAGTTACACAAATTACAGGTGGTTTAGATTACGAACTCCTAGAAAACCCTGCTCACTCTTGTCGTCTGGTGATCTATCGAGAATTTGATTTAATCTACACTATCAGTTTTTGAAGCAGTAAGAAAATGCTCATGCTGTATGGGCGGGGAAACCCCGCCCAACTGACTAACTAGCTAACAGAGTTTTTTCTAACGGTGTCCAACGGAAAGAGCGATCGCCTCCCCGTTCAATCACAACTTTAACTCTTGGTTCTAACTTGGGCAAATTAGCTAAATACTCCACTTCCTGGTCAGAAAGAATATGTCCCTCAATAATCCATAGCAATAGACCTTTAGATTTAGGTGGAAGCTGTTCTAACTGATAGCTAATTATCGGTGGTAGATAATATACTTCACCCACTGCTGCACCGCTACCAGTGCTTTTTTTACCCAAATGAGGAGGTCTGACTCCATGAACTTTTGTTAGATAGGCTGCAACGTCCCCCAGTCCCCTCGCAGTCATGTGGAGGTTGATATAGCCAGCCGCCCGCAATCGACGGCGATACCGACCTTCATATCCCCCTTCCAAAGGAACGTATACACCCAAAGCGCCGAATTTTTCCAAATCGCGGATTAAACCGTTGCCAGTGGTAAGTAGTGCCATAGATTTTCGTTTTATCCCACTCAGATATCTCTATTATTTACTCTCTAGTGGTAGATTAAGTTAGATTAAGTTGCATAATTTAAGCAAAATTGGGCATAGAGCAGCGGGAATTTTTTAATTTTCCCCATCTTCCCAGAATTCAACCCCAACCACCTAAAAATTACTAGACAAAAACAAATTAATGATTTATTATTTTAGATTGTGACCAAACAGTAAAAGTAGATAGCATCTTCTTGAGTCTTGCCAACCAACATAATCATCAAAATTTGATGAATTAATTTCCTAAAGGATAATCTGGTTGAAATGCGTAAGAGACTGCTAAACTAGAAAAGCTTTTAGGTCAAACTGAAGAAGGTCATGGCTTTAAACCCAAAGCCAAATCAAAGCTCCCTCCCAAGTTCACTCCCGTAGCCCCTTAAAAAACAGGCAAAACCTCAAACAATAGTTTAAGGTAGTTATAGAAGTAGAACCTGATCCGTAATGTTTGTTTTATGGCATTATAGAAAGTCTCAGGGAACGGATACTGGGTGGAAATCAACCGCTTAAGTCCTACTACAACGGTAGAGTGCCAGAGCAATTGCTTGGACGAAAGCATTGCTGCACATAGCGCAAAGCAATAACGTCTTGCATTGATTCCAGAGGTAATCCCTTCCTAATCAGAAGGTAATTATGGCTGTTCTGGTGACCAAGAGAGTGAAAACAAAAGGATTCACCAAGCAGTAGAGACAATATTTTGTGCGTCACCAAGAATTTTCACTGTCTAACAGCAGTGTAAATTTAGGAGGCTAGTCCACCAATGACGCTGATAAACTGTGTCTAAAGCAAATCCGATTCCAAGGTCAGCAACTAGAAAGGAGAACCAGTTACTGTGTCTGTAGGTATTCTCGGCACCAAGCTGGGCATGACCCAAATATTTGACGATGCAGGAAGAGCTATTCCTGTCACCGTAATCCAAGCTGGGCCATGCACTGTTACACAAGTTAAAACAAAACAGACCGACGGTTACTTCGCTGTTCAAGTTGGTTATGGCGAAGTCAAACCAAAGGCATTGAATAGACCACTGTTAGGTCATTTGGCTAAATCATCTGCTCCAGCATTGCGTCACTTGAATGAGTATCGCATTGATAACTCTGGTGATTATGCTTTAGGTCAAGAAATCAAAGCAGATATTTTTAGTGCTGGTCAAATTGTAGATGTAGTCGGTACAAGTATTGGTCGCGGTTTTGCGGGCAACCAGAAGCGGAACAACTTCGGTCGCGGTCCCATGTCACATGGTTCCAAAAACCACAGAGCGCCTGGTTCCATCGGTGCTGGTACAACTCCTGGTCGTGTTTATCCCGGTAAACGGATGGCAGGGCGTTTAGGAGGTACTCGTGTCACAATTCGCAAACTGACCGTAGTGCGAGTAGATGCAGAACGCAACTTAATTCTCATTAAGGGAGCTATTCCTGGTAAGCCAGGTGCCTTAGTGAATGTTGTACCCGCAAAGATAGTTGGTAGTAAATAGTCGTTAGTCATAAGTCATTAGCTAAATACAACTGACAACTGACAACTGACAAAGGACATAAAGATGGTTGAGAGTGTAGTTAAAAATTGGCAAGGAGAGGAAGTTGGACAAACAACTTTCGACTTGCGAGTTGCCAAAGAAGAAACAGCGGCTCACATAGTACACCGCGCATTAGTCAGACAAATGACTAATTCTCGCCAAGGAAATGCCAGTACCAAAACTCGTTCCGAAGTTAGAGGTGGTGGTCGCAAACCCTGGCGGCAGAAAGGTACAGGTCGCGCTCGTGCAGGTTCTATTCGTTCACCACTGTGGCGTGGTGGTGGTGTGATCTTTGGTCCCAAGCCCAGAGATTTTAACCTGAAATTGAACCGCAAAGAGCGACGTTTAGCACTGCGGACAGCTTTCGTCAGCCGTGCCGACGATTTAATAGTTGTAGAAGAATTTAGCAACGAGCTACAACGTCCGAAAACCAAAGAATTGGTGACAGCACTGGCTCGTTGGGGAGCAGCACCCGAACAAAAATCATTATTGATTTTGTCGGAAATAGCAGAAAACGTGCTTTTATCAGCCCGCAATATAGAAAATTTAAAGCTAATTGCTGCTGATCAATTAAATGTTTACGATTTACTGCACGCTGACAAAGTTGTAGTTACATCATCAGCTTTAGAAAAAATTCAGGAGGTCTACAGTGCCTAACTTTGACCCCCGCAACCTTGCTGACTTAGTGCGTCGCCCTATTCTTACCGAAAAAGCGACCATTTTGATGGAGCAAAATAAATACACTTTTGAAGTAACTCCAAAATCAAGCAAGCCAGAAATTAAAGCGGCAATTGAGGACTTATTTCAAGTCAAAGTTGTAAAAGTCAATACCTCATTACCACCACGCAAACAGCGTCGTGTTGGTAAATTTATCGGTTACAAGCCTCAATACAAGAAAGCTATTGTCACCGTCGCACCTGGGGATGAAGAAAAGATTAGACAAGTTCTATTCCCAGAAGTATAAGAATTTTAGATTTTAGATTTTAGATTTTAGATTGGGCTAGTTAATAAATAATTGCCAAGAAACAATTAAAAATCGGAAATCGAAATTCAAAAAATTCTGAATCCAAAATCGAAAATCCGAAATCCAAAATCACTTATGGGTACTCGTTCTTATCGCCCTTATACCCCCAGTACTCGCCAAGTTATAGTCTCCGACTTCGCGGAAATTACCAAAACTGAGCCAGAAAAATCACTAACTGAGTCAGTACACCGTCCCAAAGGACGGAACAATCAAGGGCGGATAACCAGCCGTCGTCGGGGTGGCGGCCACAAACAACTTTACCGGATTATCGACTTTAAGAGAGATAAACGGGATATTGCTGCTACAGTCACAGCAATTGAATACGATCCTAACCGGAATGCGCGCATCGCTCTGGTGTTGTACGCAGATGGCGAAAAACGGTATATTTTACATCCTAATGGATTGAAAGTTGGCGCAACAATTATTGCTGGCGCTGAGGCTCCGTTTGAAGATGGTAATGCCTTACCTCTGTCTAGGATTCCTTTAGGTACTACAGTTCACAACGTCGAAATGACTCCAGGTAAAGGCGGTCAAATCGTGCGTGCTGCTGGTGCAAAAGCCGAAGTTGCGGCAAAAGAGGGCAATTATGTCACTCTCAAGTTACCTTCCGGTGAAGTTCGCCTGATTCGCCGTGAATGCTACGCCACCATTGGACAAGTAGGTAACACCGACGCGAGAAACCTTAGTGCTGGTAAAGCCGGACGAAATCGCTGGAAAGGTCGTCGTCCCAAGGTCAGAGGTAGCGTCATGAACCCAGTAGACCACCCACATGGTGGTGGTGAAGGTAGAGCGCCCATCGGTAGATCGGGTCCTGTGACACCTTGGGGTAAACCTACTTTGGGTGCAAAGACACGTAATCGCAAGAAAGCGAGTACAAAACTAATTGTTCGTCGTCGTCGTAAATCTTCTAAACGCGGACGTGGCGGTCGTCAGTCCTAGAATTTGAGATTTTAAATTTTGGATTTTAGATGGGGTCTGTTTTTAAGCATTCAAAGTTTTTGAAGCCTGCTCAGACACCTTAATTATCCAAAATCCAAAATTAGAAATTCAAAATCCAAAATCCAAAATCCAAAATCTAACTATGGGTCGTTCTCTAAAAAAAGGTCCTTTCGTTGCCGATCATTTGCTCAGTAAGCTGGAAAAGCTGAACGCAAAAAATGAAAAGCAAGTGATCAAAACTTGGTCAAGAGCCTCGACAATTTTACCGATGATGGTAGGCCATACAATAGCTGTTCACAACGGAAGACAACACGTTCCAGTGTTTGTAAATGAACAGATGGTGGGTCATAAGTTGGGAGAATTTGCCCCAACACGTACCTACAGAGGTCATGGTAAAAGTGACAAGAAATCAGGCAGATAATCAATTAAAAATTCAGAATTAAAAATTAAAAATGAACAACTGCCATTTTTAAATTTTTAAATTTAAATTTTTAATTGATAAAGATGGAGAAAATTATGGCAACTGATACTACAGAAGTTAAAGCGATCGCTCGTTATATCCGCATTTCTGCCTACAAAGTCCGTCGAGTACTCGACCAAATCCGGGGGCGGTCATATCGAGAAGCCCTAATTATCCTAGAATTCATGCCCTATCGAGCTTGTGAGCCAGTATTGAAGGTACTCAGAAGTGCTGCCGCTAATGCTGAACATAATGAAGGGCTAGATAGAGCCGAACTAGTGATTACTCAGGCATATGCCGACCAAGGCCCAGTGCTGAAACGGTTTCAACCTAGAGCGCAGGGTCGAGCTTACCAAATTCGCAAACCAACCTGTCATATTACTGTAGCTGTGGGCGCTGGCACCGCTGCTAAATAAGCAATAGACACAACCAATTGCGTACAGTAAGAAATTTTAGAGGAAGCATTTGTGGGACAGAAAATTCATCCAGTCGGTTTTCGTCTGGGTATTACTCAAGAACATCAATCCCGTTGGTTTGCCGTTCCTGACCGTTATCCAGAACTATTACAAGAAGACCACAAACTCCGTAATTACATAGAACAAAAACTGGGTAGATACGCTCAAAACAACGCCGGAATATCCGAAGTACGGATTGAGCGCAAAGCTGACCAAATCGACCTAGAAGTGCGTACAGCTAGACCAGGTGTAGTTGTAGGTCGCGGTGGACAAGGTATAGAATCATTGCGTACCGGACTCCAAGAACTGTTGGGTAGCAACCGCCAAATTCGCATTAACGTAGTTGAAGTTCAACGAGTTGATGCTGATGCCTACTTGATTGCTGAATACATTGCTCAACAATTGGAACGCCGCGTTTCCTTCCGTCGGGTAGTACGTCAAGCTATTCAGCGCGCTCAAAGGGCTGGTGTACAAGGGATTAAAGTGCAAGTCAGTGGTCGGCTTAACGGTGCAGAAATTGCCCGGACAGAGTGGACACGGGAAGGTAGAGTACCTTTACATACCTTACGGGCTGATATTGACTACTCTTACTGCACAGCGCAAACGGTTTACGGCATTTTGGGCATCAAAGTTTGGGTGTTTAAGGGAGAAATTATTCCTGGACAGGAAGAAATTCCACCCCCACCAGCAACACGCGACCGAGACCGCGACCGAGATCCTCGTCGCCGTCAACAACAACGTCGTCGCCAGCAATTTGAAGACCGCTCAAATGAAGGATAGTCAATGGTCAGTAGTCAATAGTCAGTGGTAAAACAAGCTGACGACTGACAACTGACAACTGACAACCGACAACCGACAACCGACAACTGACAAATCATGTTAAGCCCTAGAAGAACTAAATTCCGCAAACAACAACGCGGAAGGATGGAGGGTCTAGCCAGCCGTGGCAGCACCCTCAACTTTGGTGATTTCGCCCTCCAAGCGCAAGAACCAGCTTGGATTACCTCCCGGCAAATCGAAGCTTCTCGTCGAGCCATGACCCGTTATATCCGTCGGGGTGGAAAGATATGGATTCGGATTTTCCCGGATAAACCTGTAACCATGCGTCCCGCTGAAACCCGGATGGGTTCCGGTAAGGGTAACCCTGAATTTTGGGTAGCTGTAGTTAAGCCAGGGCGGATTCTTTTTGAAATCGCTGGTGTTTCCGAAGAAATTGCCCGTGAAGCTATGCGCTTGGCTGACTACAAACTACCAATTAAAACTAAGTTTATTGCACGCTCTCAACCACAGGAGCAGGAGTAGGTTATGCCTCTTCCCAAAGTATCAGAAGCTAGAGAATTGAGTGACGAAAAGCTGGCTGAGGAAATTATCGCTGTTAAAAGACAACTGTTTCAGTTGCGCTTGCAGAAAGCCACTAGACAACTAGAGAAACCTCACCAGTTCAGACACGCTCGCCATCGCTTGTCCCAATTACTCACAGTAGAGGGAGAACGCCAACGGGCAGCAAGTCAGCCGACTAAAGAAGAAAAGTAGGAGATTATGGCAGTCAAAGAACGAGTTGGCTTGGTAGTGAGCGACAAAATGCAAAAAACGGTGGTAGTGGCTGTAGAAAACCGCGCTCCTCATCCCAAGTACGGCAAGATTGTAGTTAAAACTCAGAGATATAAAGTCCACGATGAGGAAAATAACTGCAAAGTGGGCGATCGCGTCCGCATTCGGGAAACTAGACCTCTGAGTAAAACCAAACGCTGGCAAATCACAGAAATCCTCAACACTAAATCTACAACTTAATAGTTGTTCCAAAGCCACAAACTTCCTAAGGGAGACCGATTGTGATTCAACCCCAAACCTACCTGAATGTCGCAGATAATAGCGGTGCCAAAAAGCTAATGTGCATCCGCGTATTAGGTGCAGGTAACCGCCGTTACGGTGGCGTGGGCGATAAAATTATCGCCGTTGTCAAAGAGTCCACACCCAACATGGCTGTAAAAAAGTCTGATGTTGTAGAAGCTGTCATTGTGCGTACTAGAAAAAGTATTAATAGAGACAGCGGTATGAGCATTCGTTTTGATGACAACGCCGCTGTGATCATCAACAAAGATGGTAATCCCAGAGGTACACGGGTCTTTGGCCCAGTGGCACGGGAATTACGCGATAAAAATTTCACCAAAATTGTTTCTCTGGCTCCAGAGGTGCTGTAATGGCAAAGCCACAACCAAAAGTTTTCCACAAAATGCACGTTAAAACCGGTGACACTGTACAAGTGATAGCTGGTAAAGATAAGGGTAAAGTTGGTGAAGTGATCAAAGCACTACCCCAACTCAGCAAAGTCCTTATCAAAGGTGTGAATATTAAAACCAAACACGTTAAACCTCAGCAAGAAGGGGAATCGGGGCAGATCATCACCCAGGAATTCCCAATTCATAGCTCTAACGTGATGCTTTATTCCACCAAGCAAAACGTCGCCAGTCGCGTCTGCTACACTTTCACCGCCGAGGGTAAGAAAGTCAGGATGCTCAAAAAAACAGGCGAGATACTCAACAATTAAAAATTAACAATTAAAAATGAATAGTTTCAATTTTTTAATTTGGAATTTTTAATTTTTAATTGCAGCGCAGCGACCCTGACCAAGCCCAGGGATAATAAGGACAAACAACTATGGCGACAACCAGACTCAAAAACTTATACCAAGAGACAATTGTCCCCAAACTGATTAATCAGTTTCAATACACCAATGTACATCAAGTACCGAAGGTAGTAAAAATAACTATTAACCGGGGTTTGGGAGAAGCTGCTCAAAATGCTAAAGCATTAGAAGCGTCTTTAAACGAAATTGCACTGATCACTGGTCAAAAACCAGTAGTGACAAGGGCAAAAAAGGCGATCGCTGGCTTCAAAATTCGTCAAGGTATGCCTGTTGGTATCATGGTGACTTTGAGAGGCGAACGGATGTATGCCTTTCTTGACCGACTTGTTAGCCTTTCATTGCCCAGAATACGCGACTTTCGCGGCGTTAGTCCCAAAAGCTTTGACGGACGGGGCAACTACACTCTGGGTGTAAGAGAACAGCTAATTTTTCCAGAAGTCGAGTACGACAGCATCGATCAAGTCCGTGGTCTCGATATTTCTATCATCACCACAGCAAAAAATGACGAAGAGGGTCGCGCCTTACTTAAAGAAATGGGAATGCCCTTTCGCGATCAATAAGTTCATCTAAAGAGGGAACGATGGCGGCTAACGACACAATTGCAGATATGCTGACGCGCATCCGCAATGCTAATCTGGCAAGGCATCAAACTACACAAGTGCCAGCAACAAAAATGACTCGTAATATTGCTAAAGTTCTACAGAACGAAGGCTTTATTGCTGAATTTGGAGAATCAGGAGAAGGGGTAACGCGCAATCTGGTGATTTCCCTGAAATACAAGGGCAAAAATCGCCAACCCCTAATCACTGCCTTGAAGCGAGTGAGTAAGCCCGGTTTGCGAGTTTACTCCAATCGAAAAGAATTACCAAGAGTACTAGGCGGTATCGGTATCGCCATTATTTCTACATCCAGTGGTATTATGACTGACCGCGAAGCACGCCGTCAGAATTTAGGTGGTGAAGTGCTTTGCTACGTTTGGTAGTCGTCAATTGCTTCCGGCACGCATTCGCGAACGTCAATAGTCAGTTCAACCGAAAACTGACAACTGACCCTCACGAGTGATGCCTCCGGCATAGCTTAGGTGAACCTCAGTCGCACCCAAGACGGAATGACTTCCACCTAAATAGGAAAACCGCCTGTTGTGAGCGCTGACTCAGAACTGACAACTGAACAACTGACAAAAAATCATGTCTCGAATTGGTAAACGTCCAATTACTGTTCCCGCCAAAGTACAAGTGGCGATTGATGGCACTAGTGTAGTCGTGAAAGGTCCAAAAGGCGAACTTTCACGCACTTTACCTGCTAATGTTACAGTCTCCCAGGAAGGGGAAACATTATTAGTAACACGTCGGGATGAAACCCGCACATCTAGGCAACTACACGGTTTAAGCCGGACTTTAGTTGCCAACATGGTTGAGGGAGTATCCATTGGTTTTCAACGTCGGTTGGAAATTCAAGGGGTAGGTTACCGCGCCCAAGTACAAGGCCGTAACTTAGTTTTAAATATGGGTTACAGCCATCAAGTGCAAATAGAACCACCAGATGGAATTCAATTTGCAGTTGAAGGTACTACCAATGTCATAGTCAGTGGCTATGACAAAGAAATTGTAGGCAACACAGCAGCTAAAGTCCGTGCAGTTCGTCCACCCGAACCTTACAAAGGTAAAGGCATTCGCTATGCCGGTGAAGTGGTCAGACGCAAAGCTGGTAAGACTGGTAAGGGTGGTAAGAAGTAAACATGAAACTTACTCGTAGAGAATCAAAACAGCGTCGCCATCGGCGCGTTCGTGGCAAAGTTAGCGGTTCACCAGAACGTCCACGGCTGGCTGTATTCCGTTCTAATGAACATATTTATGTTCAGGTAATTGATGATACACAGCATCAAACCCTGGTGGCAGCATCAACTGTAGAACCAGAGTTGAAATCTGGTTTAGCTTCTGGGTCAAACTGCGATGCATCAGCGCAAGTTGGTAAATTGATAGCAGTGCGATCGCTAGAAAAAGGTATTACTCAAGTGGTCTTTGATCGCGGTGGAAACCTATATCACGGTCGCATTAAAGCACTAGCTGATGCAGCACGGGAGGCTGGTTTAGATTTCTAAAATCATGCGTCATTAGTCATTAGTCATTAGTCATTAGCTATCAAAACAAATGACAAAAGACAAATGACAATTGACAACTGACGCTACGCATTCTCACAGCGTGCCGTAGGCATACGTCAGATGCTCATGGGGGAAATCCCCAAAAATGCACTGACTCACAACTGACGTTCACCAGAGCATTAATTATGGCAACAGAGCGTAAATCTAGAACAAAACGTGCCAAAAAAGAAGAAACCACTTGGCAAGAGCGAGTTATTCAGATCCGACGAGTGAGTAAGGTCGTCAAAGGTGGTAAAAAACTAAGCTTCCGGGCGATTGTGGTCGTTGGTAACGAACGCGGTCAAGTTGGCGTGGGAGTAGGTAAAGCCTCAGATGTAATTGGTGCCGTGAAAAAAGGCGTCGCCGACGGGAAAAAACATCTGATCGATATTCCTATTACCAAATCCAATTCTATCCCCCACCCCATTGATGGCGTTGGTGGCGGTGCTAAGGTGATGATGCGACCCGCAGCACCAGGTACAGGGGTAATTGCTGGTGGAGCAGTAAGGACTGTATTAGAGTTGGCAGGAGTTCGTAACGTTCTCGCCAAACAACTCGGTTCCAACAATCCTCTCAACAATGCTAGAGCCGCAGTTAATGCCCTATCTACACTGCGAACCTTTGCTGAAGTTGCTGAAGATCGGGGTATTGCTATTGAGAATCTCTACATCTAGTAGATGACATTCTTACTAAGTATTAGTCTAAAAAACTACTAATTACATCATGAGACTCAACGATGTTAAGCCTCAAAAAGGCTCAAAAAAACGCCGTAAGCGTGTAGGTAGAGGTATTTCTGCCGGACAAGGCGCTAGTGCAGGTTTAGGGATGCGGGGTCAAAAATCCCGTTCTGGTAGTGGTACTCGACCTGGGTTTGAAGGTGGTCAACAGCCATTGTACCGCCGCTTACCCAAGCTGAAGGGCTTTCCAGTTATTAATCGTAAAATTTACACTACGATTAATGTAGAGAAGTTAGCCTCCTTACCTGCCAACACTGAAGTAACTTTAGCCTCTTTAAGAGAAGCAGGTATCCTTACCGCTGCTAAAGGTCCATTGAAAATTCTGGGTAATGGGGAATTGAGCATTCCGCTCAAGGTGCAAGCAGCAGCTTTCACAGGACAAGCCCGGAGCAAAATTGAGGCAGCTGGTGGGAGTTGTGAAGTCTTAACCTGAGCCAAGAAAGCGCAATTTAAAGCTAGCCAACTCGCATCAGCGCGCCTGGTTCACTATAAAGGTAGCACTCTATGATCAGTCGAGATAAAGCCCCAACGGCTCAAGAAACTTTTATGCAGATGGCTCAAGCAGCCGGACTCAGAGGTAGGCTGCTTGTTACCGTCGGTATTTTAATTTTGGTTCGCCTGGGAATCTTTTTGCCCATACCAGGAATTAATAGAGTTAGGTTTGCTGAGGCCATTTCGGGCAATAATTCCGTATTTGGTTTATTGGATATATTTTCTGGACGGGGCTTGTCTACTTTAGGTGTCTTTGCCTTAGGGATTTTGCCTTTCATTAATGCGTCCATTATCATCCAATTGCTCACCGCAGCAATTCCTTCTTTAGAAAATTTACAGAAAAATGAAGGTGAGGCAGGTCGGCGGAAAATATCCCAAATAACCCGCTATGTAACGGTCTGTTGGGCAATTATACAAAGCGTAGCTTTTTCGGCATTATTCCTGCAACAGTTTGCCTTAAACCCAGGCCCACTATTTGTGGCTGAAACAGCGATCGCTCTAACCGCTGGTTCTATGTTTGTTATGTGGGCATCAGAACTAATTACAGAACGCGGCATAGGTAATGGTGCATCATTGTTGATTTTTGTCAACATTGTTGCTTCTCTACCCAAATCTTTAGGCGACACCATCGACTTAGTACAAGTTGGGGGACGGGAAATCGTCGGTCGCGTCATCGTTCTAGTCTTAGTATTCCTGCTAACAATTGTGGGGATTGTCTTTGTGCAGGAAGGAATGCGCCGCATCCCGATTATTTCTGCTCGTCGCCAAGTGGGTAGACGAGTTTTGGCAGAGCAGCGTAGTTATCTACCCCTACGCCTCAATTCTGGCGGTGTCATGCCGATTATTTTTGCGGCTGCAATCTTGAGTTTGCCACTTTTAATCGCAAATTTCACCAAAAACCCAGAATTAGCAACCATTGTTAACACCTATCTCAGTCCTGGTGGCTCCGCACCTTGGGTATACGCCCTAGTTTATTTAACTTCCATTGTTTTCTTCAGTTACTTCTATTCGTCGTTGATTCTCAACCCCGTAGATGTAGCTCAGAACTTGAAAAAAATGGGTTCTAGTATTCCTGGTATTCGTCCAGGTAAAGCTACAAGCGAGTATATTGAGCGTGTAACTAATAGACTCACTTTTTTGGGTGCGATCTTTTTAGGTTTGGTGGCGATTATTCCCACAGCTGTAGAAAGTGCTTTGAAAGTGCCAACTTTTAAGGGGCTGGGTGCTACATCTTTGTTAATTCTGGTTGGTGTGGCAATTGAGACGGCAAAACAAGTCCAAACTTATGTGATTTCTCAGCGCTATGAAGGAATGGTGAAATAATAGTGACTCGCTTAATCTTCTTGGGACCACCAGGTGCTGGTAAAGGAACTCAGGCAATAACCTTGGCTGAATTCTTGAAGATTCCCCATATTTCTACTGGTGATATATTACGGCAAGCCATTAAAGACCAAACACCTTTGGGCATAAAAGCACAAAGCTACATGGATCAGGGTGAGTTAGTTCCTGATCAACTAGTTCAGGACTTAGTAGAAGAGCGTCTTAATCAACCAGATACAAAAACAGGTTGGATTCTTGACGGTTTTCCTCGTAAAGTAACCCAAGCGGCTTTTTTGGCAGAATTACTGCAAAAGATAGGCCAAGGTGGTGAAAGGGTAGTCAACTTGGATGCACCAGACGACGTTGTTATTACCCGCTTGCTGGGACGAGGAAGAAAAGACGATAACGAAGAAGTTATTCGTCGTCGTTTAGAGGTTTACCGCGAGGAAACTGCCCCCCTGATCGATTATTACCGCGATCGCCAAAAACTCCTGACGGTTAACGGCAATCAGTCCCAAGCTGAAGTCACTGACTCATTGAAAAATCTCATAGCTGCTTAAGTATGACCGGGAGGTAGGGGAAGCAGGGGGAGCAATTTTCCCAGTCCCCAGATCCCAGTCTCAGTTCCCTTTTAGCTAAGATATATTAATAAACTGTTGATATATTTCTCAAATTGTGTTCTTGTGCAGATGAAAATACTGCTTGGTCACAGGAGATTGTTGAGTTGAGGAAAAAACAAATTGTCTAAGCAAGATTTGATTGAAATGGAAGGTACGGTCACCGAGTCATTGCCTAATGCAATGTTTCGAGTTGACCTAGACAATGGCTTTAACGTACTAGCACATATTTCTGGCAAGATTCGCCGTAATTACATCAAAATTTTACCCGGCGATCGCGTCAAAGTGGAGTTAACGCCCTATGACTTAACAAAAGGGAGAATTACCTATAGACTGCGGAAAAAGTAAATCTATGCAGAAAATATTACCATAAAGCAGCTTTTTTTGGGGTTTTCCCAGTTACTTAACTGAATTATTTTCTCTAGAAATGCTATAATTTACTATTTGGAGTCAATTAGAAAAGGCATGAAAGTCAGAGCCTCAGTCAAGAAAATTTGTGAAAAATGTAACGTGATCAAACGCCGTGGTCGCGTCATGGTGATTTGTGTTAACCCCAAGCACAAACAACGTCAAGGATAGCGCTCTGACTAGAAGAGCTTGGTACTATACCAGATCACCATCAAAACGAAAAGACGCGATTAATCACGTTTTGCAAACTGCGATTACCAGAAAAATAGGGAGAGATTAATTGTGGCACGGATCTCCGGAGTAGACCTTCCACGCGACAAGCGTGTCGAAATTGGTCTAACTTACATTTACGGAATTGGGTTATCAAGGTCGCAAGAAATCTTAGCAGCGACCGGTGTGAACCCAGACACCCGCGTTAAAGACTTAAGTGATGCCGATGTTGCCGCCCTGCGTGGGGAAATAGAAAGCAACTATCAAGTCGAAGGCGACTTGCGGCGCTTAGAAGCGATGAATATCAAGCGTCTAGTTGATATAGGCACTTACAGAGGTCGTCGCCATCGCATGGGATTACCAGTCAGAGGGCAAAGAACCCGTACCAATGCTAGAACTAGACGTGGTAGAAGGCAGACAGTAGCTGGGAAGAAAAAAGCCCCTGGCAAATAATTTTTCAGTACTTGCTAATGGAAGCAAGTTTTACCTTAAATTCACTAAACAAATATGGCCAGACAACCAACTAAAAAATCCGGGAGCAAGAAGCAGAAACGGAACGTACCCAACGGTATTGCCTACATCCAGTCTACTTTTAACAATAGCATTGTCTCTATTACAGATCAAAATGGAGATGTCATCTCCTGGGCAAGTGCTGGTTCTAGTGGATTTAAGGGGGCAAAAAAGGGAACACCCTTTGCAGCACAAACAGCAGCTGAAAGTGCAGCCCGTAGAGCCATCGATCAAGGAATGCGCCAAATTGAGGTAATGGTCAGCGGACCTGGAGCAGGTAGAGAAACTGCTATCCGCGCACTTCAAGGGGCAGGATTAGAAATTACCCTGATTCGGGATATTACCCCGATTCCTCACAATGGTTGCCGTCCGCCCAAGCGCCGTCGAGTTTAAACAAAACTTGTTAATTACGCTTAGACGGAAGCCAAAGCTAAGGGAAATCACCTGCAATATCATCTGGAGCGTACAAAGTATAAACTGCTTTGGCAGAGCAAATACTTGTCAACTTCAGAGCCGTTGGGTGACAGGTGCAACAAGTCAGGTATTCTCACAGGCAGGACTGATCAAATTTTGGTTCATCCACAAATTATCAGCGCCTGTGGGTCAAATTGGGGCATCAAACTTTACAACCTTTCTTAATGTTCGTAGTTTGATCAGCCTCAAGAAAATCTCAGGTCAGAAAGTAAATTCGAGAGGCAATTAATTTGCCTGCTAGCAGCACCTTAAAAAGGGAGGCTACTCCGTGGCGCAGTTTCAAATTGAATGTGTAGAATCTAATACTGAGGAAAGTCGAAGCCATTACAGTAAATTTGTTCTGGAACCTCTAGAGCGCGGTCAAGGAACAACAGTTGGCAACGCGCTGCGGCGGGTTTTACTGTCCAATCTAGAGGGTACAGCGGTTACAGCAGTGCGGATTGCTGGGGTTAGCCACGAGTTTGCCACAGTTCCAGGCGTGCGGGAAGACGTGCTGGAAATCCTCATGCGAATGAAGGAAGTCATTCTCAAAAGTTATTCCTCTCAACCTCAGATTGGTCGGTTACTCGTTAACGGACCAGTAACAGTTACTGCGGCACATTTTGATTTACCCAGTGAAGTAGAAGTCATTGATCCCACCCAGTATGTAGCTACCTTAGCGGATGGCGGCAAACTGGAAATGGAATTTCGGATTGAACGAGGCAAAGGATATCGCACTGTCGAGCGAGGAAGGGAAGAAGCAACATCTTTGGACTTTCTGCAAATCGACTCGGTATTTATGCCAGTGCGAAAAGTCAACTATAGCGTTGAAGAAGCGCGTGGAGATGGATCGCTTAAAGACCGACTGCTATTAGAAGTTTGGACAAATGGCAGTCTTTCTCCTCAAGAAGCACTATCTTCGGCAGCTGGAATTTTGGTAGATTTATTCAACCCATTGAAAGATATCTCCCTGGAACCAACTGATACAGGTTCAGATATCCCAGATGACCCAACTGCTCAAATTCCAATTGAAGAGTTGCAACTTTCTGTACGGGCATATAACTGTCTCAAACGAGCGCAAGTTAACTCTGTGGCAGACTTGTTGGATTACACCCAAGAAGATCTACTAGAAATTAAAAACTTCGGTCAGAAGTCCGCAGAAGAAGTAGTAGAAGCTTTACAGCGGCGTTTAGGAATAACTTTACCCCAAGAAAGAGGCTCTAAACACGCTTAAATTTTTCACCTTTAATAATTCACAGTGCATTATTATGCGTCACCGTTGTCGAGTCAAAAAACTCAGTAAACCAGCAGACCAGCGCCGCGCCCTGTTGCGAGCGCTAACCACAGAAGTCATTCGTCATGGTCGAATCACCACCACTTTAATCCGCGCTAAAGTCCTGCGAAGTGAAGTGGATAAAATGATTACCCTAGCCAAAAATGGCTCATTAGCAGCACGCCGGGAAGCCCTAGGCTACATCTTCGATAAAACACTGGTTCATGCTCTATTTGAGCAAGCTCCTACTCGCTATGCCAACCGTCAAGGGGGTTATACTCGTATCCTACATACAGTACCCCGTCGCGGTGACAATGCGGAAATGGCAATCATTGAACTGGTGTAACCATATTTTGGATTTTGGATTTTGGATTTTGGATTAAATCTAAAATCACAAATCACAAATCTAAAATTGATTGATATGTTAGATAGCCGCGAGCCTACAGCAACTCATCGAGTAGCCTTGGTCATTCAGTACTTAGGTACTCAGTTTCATGGCTGGCAACGGCAATCACGCCAGCGAACCGTCCAGGAAGAAATAGAAACAGCTATAGCTACTATTCTGGGGTATCATGTGACACTTCACGGCGCAGGGAGAACCGATGCCGGAGTTCACGCCGCTGCTCAAGTAGCCCATTTTGACGCTACAGGTTTTATCCCGGCTCACAAATGGGCAACAGTTCTGAACAGCTATCTGCCTCCAGATATATTAATTAGGGCTTCAGCGGGTGTAAGTGATCGTTGGCACGCTCGCTTTAGTGCAGACTCTCGACGGTATCGCTACACAATCTATACTGAAGCACTACCGAACTTGTTCGTGAACCGCTTCAGTTGGCATTATTATTATGCACCCCTGGATGAATCCTTAATCCAAGCTGCCCTTGAACCACTGCTGGGAAAACATCACTTAGCTGCCTTTCATCGAGCCGGGTCAGCGCGATCGCATTCCTGGGTAGAGGTACAAGCAGCAGAGTGTCGTCGCAATGGGTCGTTTATCCATATTGAAATTCAGGCTAATGGATTTTTATATGGCATGGTACGCCTGTTGTTAGGAATGCTCGTACAAGTGGGTTCTGGACAAAGGACGCTGGCTAACTTTACCGAAATCTGGAAAGAAGAACGCCGAGAAGAAGTAAAATACGCCGCGCCTCCCCAAGGTTTATGCTTGTTACGAGTAGGCTATCCTGATTTTCCCTTTCCTCCGGAAATTTGGTACGACACCCAACCATATTTAGTGTTTGGTTATTAGTCATTGGTGACAGGGAATAGGGAATAGGGAAAACATCAATTAAAAAATTCTTGCCTTTTGCCTCTTGCCTTCTTCCTCTGACAACTGACCAAGAACAAAAACAAAGGACAAATAACAATGAGTAGTAAAACATACCTTCCTCCTCAAGCATCCCTTGAGCGTGAGTGGTACGTAGTAGATGCCACCGATAAACGCCTTGGTCGCCTGGCCAGCGAGATCGCTATGGTCTTGAGAGGGAAAAGAAAAGCCGAATATACCCCCCACATGGACACAGGTGATTTCGTTGTTGTCATCAACGCCGAAAAAGTAGCAGTTACAGGCAAAAAACGTACCCAAAAACTCTACCGTCGCCATTCTGGTCGTCCCGGCGGGATGAAGACAGAAACCTTCGCCAAGCTGCAACAGCGCCTACCAGAACGGATTTTAGAACACGCTGTTAAAGGTATGCTGCCTAAAAATAGCTTGGGTAAGCAGTTGTTTACCAAACTGAAAGTATACGCTGGGCCTACTCATCCCCATGAGGCTCAACAACCCAAAGAATTAAACATTAGTACAATTCCTGGAGAAAATTAATGGTCGCAGTAGAAACCAATAGCGGTCGCGCCGTGTACTGGGGTACTGGCCGTCGTAAGTCCGCAGTCGCCAGCGTGCGCCTAGTTCCAGGTGAAGGCAAGTTGATTGTGAATGGCAAAGATGGAGTTTTGTACTTCCAATTCAATGCCAATTACCTGGGAGTCATCAAAGCGCCCTTGGAAACTTTGGGACTAGAAAACGAATATGACATTTTGGTCAAGGCCGTAGGCGGCGGTTTGACAGGACAAGCAGATTCTATTCGCTTGGGTGTTGCTCGTGCTTTGTGCCAATTAGACCCCGATAACCGTCCACCTTTGAAAACCGAAGGCTACTTAACTCGTGACCCACGAGCTAAAGAACGGAAAAAATACGGTTTACACAAAGCTCGGAAAGCTCCTCAGTATTCCAAGCGGTAAGACAGGAGGCAGGAGGCAGGAGGCAGAAGGCAGAAGGTTATTCAAATTCCATATCCCCAGTCCCCAGTCCCCAGTCCCCAGTCCCAGTTATAATTTATATAGATTCACCACAAAAGGAACAATGGCTAAATCTGATATTCATCCCCAGTGGTATCCAGAGGCTAAGGTCTACTGTAACGGTCAAGTTGTGATGACCGTCGGTTCTACCAAGCCTGAACTACACGTAGACGTTTGGTCTGGAAACCACCCCTTTTACACTGGTACTCAGAAGATGATTGATGCTGAGGGTCGAGTTGAGCGCTTCCTCCGCAAATACGGTATGAGCAGTACTCAAACCTCTGGCGACGACCAAGATAAAAAGTAGCTGGTTGGCTGTAGCTGTTAACGACGACCCTACATAGATGCAGGGTCGATTGTCATTTAATGCAGAAAGCCACACTAGTTATTTTTTAAGGAGCGTTGCCCTGATCATGGCTGAATCATACCTGCTGGAGAAACTGAAATCTGTTGAACAAACCTTTAATGAATTAACACGTCGCCTGGGCGACCCTGATACCACTAAAAACCCCGATGAGTATCAAAAAATTGCCAAGTCTCGTTCTTCTTTGGAAGAGGTAGTAAATACCTATGAAATTTGGAAAACCGCCCAGGATGAATTGGTAGGGGCGCGTCAGGTACTGAAAGAGGCAAATAGCGATCCTGAGTTGCAAGAAATGGCAGCTTTGGAAGTAAATGAGCTAGTAGAAAAGCTTGAATACCTAGAAAGCCGCTTGAAGGTGTTGCTGCTACCCCGTGACCCCAATGATGATAAAAACATCATGTTGGAAATTCGCGCTGGTACTGGTGGCGATGAAGCGAGTATTTGGGCTGGTGATTTGCTGCGAATGTATTCCCGCTATGCTGATACTCAGGGTTGGAAAGTGAAGCTAGTCAGTGAATCTCTGGGTGAGATGGGTGGCTTCAAAGAGGTGATTCTGGAAATTCAAGGCGACAGCGTTTACAGCAAGCTGAAGTTTGAAGCTGGAGTGCATCGGGTGCAGCGCGTACCAGCCACGGAAGCTGGGGGCAGGGTTCACACTTCTACAGCCACTATCGCCATTATGCCAGAAGTGGATGATGTGGAAATTCATATTGACCCGAAAGATATTGAAATGAGTACCGCCCGTTCTGGTGGTGCAGGTGGACAAAACGTCAACAAGGTGGAAACAGCCGCAGACTTGTTCCACAAACCCACGGGAATCAGAATTTTCTGTACAGAAGAACGCAGCCAGTTGCAAAACAAAGAACGGGCGATGCAAATTTTGCGGGCGAAACTGTACGAGATGAAGTTACGGGAACAACAAGAGGCTGTCACTTCTATGAGGCGATCGCAAGTTGGTACAGGTTCCCGTTCTGAAAAAATTCGCACTTATAACTATAAAGACAGCCGAGTTACTGATCATCGCTTAGGTCAAAATTACACACTCAACCCTGTTCTGGAAGGCGATTTAGAAACGGTGATACAATCTTGTATATCTCAAGACCAGCAAGAGCGTTTAGCAGAATTAGCTACCTCTGGCAGCTAATCATCCCTGTTAAACATCCTGAAAAACCGCTTGTTCAGATGTTTCTTGTAATACATCCAAGCGGTTTTCTAATGCCTGCTTAATTCGTAATAATGCCTCCGGTCCCGCTAGGGATACGTAATTCGTAATTAAGTTTTGTGATGGAGATTTAGACTCCGCCTAACATACTTGCCGCTTGTAGAAGCTCTTTACTTAAACCCCCAGAATAGTTAAAAATTAAAAAAATTGTTTCATCGGCTTTTCGCCTATTTTAATCAGTGGACTCGCTAAACCAAGAATCTCCGCGTCTTTGTACCGGAGAGTGTCAACGCCACTCACCTTGCAAGGTAAACGCCGCCCAATAATACGGTTTCCGTAAATTTTTATTTTTCTCTGTCAACATCTGCAACTGTGCGGCTCGTAACGCCGCTATGGGCTTTAAACCCTGTTGCAGCATATTTTGGTAGAATTTCTGCATGAGTACAGATGTACCTTGATCATCTACATTCCATAAACTTACCACTACCCTAGGACTACCAGCATACATAAAACCATTTGTCAAGCCGATTAATCCTTCTCCCTTGATTTCCTTACCCAAACCAGTTTTACAGGCACTGAGAACTACTAACTCTGCTGACAGGTTGAGGTTAAAAATATCATGTAAACGCAAAAAGCCATTTTGGGGTTTGCCTTGATTATCAAACAGCGACAGCACCACACCAGATAACTCTGGTTGTTGACTATTGAGGATGCCATGAGTAGCAAAATGTAAAATTCGATATTCACTAAGTTGCAAATTTGTCGCAAAATCACGAGTAGCGGCAAAATCAAATGCTTGTAACCGCAGATTTTCAGGAACTAACGCCAGAATCATCTTAGCTTCAGTGCGGGTAAAAGGCAGACGATCAAAATCAATACCAGCGTCTCTAGCGGCTCTACTTAAAGTATTGTTATTTAAATTTTGGGGTTCTGACTTTGCATATATTGGTAATTTATTAGTAATCCGTTGATCATTACTAGTAAAAACTGGATCTGCGATGACTGCTAACGTCTTAGAAGCTGTTTTCCTGATTTTTTGTTCATTTCTCAGAATAGCGACTGTAGAAGCTGATGGTAAAGTGATAATTTCGTGATTGAGTAATAATGGCTGATACTCCTTTCCCTGTGAATTTGGTGCTGTTAAGGCAGCAAAAGGGATATATAACAAAGCACCATCACCAACAATAACTAAGCGTTTATTGCCCAATTTTTGCGCCACTGGTGCTAACAGCATTTGCGTCACAGGTGCGGCAGCTGTCTTGACTTGTTGAGGACTCGAAGTGAATGATGTTAAAACACGACGGAAATTCTTAACTGCGGCTGCTATTTCGGCAGTTTTCGGTAATTCATAACTAGTCATATCTGTTTTGCTGACTGCCCACAGATAACTACCTTCTTCACCCAGAGAATATTCTAAAAGTAGAGTATCTTCATCTAATACTTGCTGCTGAATTTGTGTAAGTGATAACGGTTGGGGTTGGGTAAGGGCAGCATAGCGGGGACTGGTAGCGCGAATTTGTGTTTGTATTTCTGTGTACTCTTCTAGAAGAGAAGTTCTTTCGGTTTCTAAAGCTTGAATTTGTTGACGAGTGGTTTCAGCACTTAGTAATTTAATACGGCGTTTTTCACTACTATCCAATTGTTCTTGTAATTGACGTTCTGCTGCTAATAATTTGGCATCAACACCAGTTCTAATATCCGCATTAGCTTCTGTTAGCAGTTCTAAAAGGACACGGGCGCGGGCGCTTTCCCCAGCTTGTAGTGCTTGGGCATCATAACCTTTTGATGGTTGCTGTTTGTGCAACTTCATTAATAAGTCAATGTAGAACTTGTAATACTTTTGAAAAGTGGCAAAGTAAGCAGCCCGTAAATCTTGATTAGTAATTTTGGTGCGTAAATTTTCAATAATCTTGATAGCAGTCTGCATTTGAATCAAGGCTTCATTAAGATTGCCCTGTTTGCGTTGTAGGTAAGCGAGATTATAAAGAGTAAAAGCCTCCCCACGTCTATCTCCTATCATCCTTCTCAAGGGTAAAGCCTGATGATAGTATTCGAGTGCTTTTTGTTTTTCTCCCAATGAATCGTAGACACTGCCAAGATTAGTTAGAGTATAGGCCTCACCATCTTTATCACCCACGGCTCGTGCTAAGGGTAGAGACTGATTATAGTAATTTAGTGCTTGCTGATTATTATTCAATGAGTAATAGACAGCGCCCATATTGTGCAGAGTGGAGGCTTCCCCATATCTATCTCCCACTGCTCGTAACAGGGGTAAAGCTTGGTTATAGTAAACTAGTGCCTTCTCTTTTTCTGCCTGTGAGTCGTAGACAGTGCCAATATTATTGAGAGTAGTAGCTTCTTTACTTCTATCCCCCACAGATCGTAATAGGCGTAAAGCTTGGTTATAGTAATCTAATGCTTGCTGTTTCTCTCCCAAAGAAGAGTAGACGCTGCCAAGATTATTGAGAGTATAGGCTTCCCCACCTTTATCACCCACTGCACGTCTTAGGGTGAGTGCTTGGTGATAGTAATCAAGTGCCTGTTGCTTCTCTCCTAATGAATCGTAAACACTGCCAATATTACTAAGGCTATAGGCTTCCCCACGTTTATTACCTACTCCCCGTAATAGTTGCAAAGACTGATTATAGTAGTCTAATGCTTGTTGTTTTTTTCCCAACGAGGAATAGACTAAGCCTAGGTTATGGAGAGTAGTGGCTTCTCCACCTTTATCACTCACAAGCTGATATATGAATAAAGCCTGATGATAGTATTCCAGTGCTTTCTGTTTTTCTCCCAATGAGTCATAGACTAAACCAATGTTATTAAGGGTAATGGCTTCTCCAGCTTTGTCTCCTACTGCCCGTAACAGAGATACAGCCTGGTTGTAATATTGTAGTGATTCTTGTCTTTGTCCCCATGAGTCGTAGACACTACCAATATTATGGAGAGTCGCGGCTTCTCCTCCTTTATTACCCACAGTCCGATATATGGACAAAGCCTGTTTGTAGTATTCCAGTGCTTGTTTTTTCTCTCCCAAGGATGAGTAAATATAGCCTATCCGAAGAAGGACTACTGCTTCTCGAAAGGGTTTTTCACCAGCTTCTCGAAATAGTGTCAGTGCTGTTTCTAATTTAACAATTGCCTGTTTTAAAGATGGCGCTGTTCCTTGTTCATAAAGTTTTATCCCTTCTTGAAATGCTTGTTCCGCAGCGGCACGTTTTGTCTGTGGTTGTTGGGCGATTTTTACAGGTTTATATTCTGCACTGGTTGTATTTAGGGGGGCAAATAGCAATATGCCTAGGAGGATAAATGGCGGATAATTTATACGTTTTAGCATTGTAATTACAGTAGTTTTATTTTATGTAAATCACACTGTAAAGATAACATGAGAATTATTGCAGGTACTTAAGATAATTCCCCAACAAAAATGGTTGCAGCGACACCGGAAAGTTTAGCGAAGTTTGTCAATTTTTGTCAGCAACACATCACGGGACAGGAACGGAAGGAAGCACAAACGTTTTTAGACCGATTTTTTCGAGCGTTTGGACATGAAGGGGCGCTGGAAGCGGGGGCAAGTTACGAAGAAACGATTAACAAGAGTAGTCAAAAAGACTTTGCTGATTTAGTGTGGAAACCTCGCGTTTTGATTGAGATGAAAAAGCGCGGGGAAGATTTGAGTAAACATTATTCTCAGGCTTTTGATTATTGGACGCGGTTAGTTCCAAATCGTCCTAAATATGTAATTTTGTGCAACTTTGATGAGTTTTGGATATTTGATTTTGATATTCAGTTAGATACACCTGTAGATAAAATTACGCTGGAGCAATTGCCAGAACGGGCGGGAGCTTTGGCATTTATGGAATTAGGGCAAAAAACTCCTGTTTTTCAAAATAACCAAGTAGAGGTGACAGTAAGGGTTGCCCGTCGCATGGGGGAATTATTATTAGAGTTGGAAAAGCGGGGAATTGAAAAGTTAACAGCGCAGCGTTTTATTTTGCAATGTGTGTTAGCTATGTTTGCGGAAAAACGCCAACTTTTAACCCGTGATATGTTTGTTTATTGTGTGCAGAATTGCAAAAATGGGGCAAGTTCTGATGATATTTTGGGTGGTTTATTTCGGGAAATGAATCAATCGATAAAAACGCCAGCAGGACGTTATCAAGGTGTAGATTATTTTAACGGTGGGTTATTTTCGCAAATTCATGGAATTGAGTTAACTAGGGAAGAATTAAATTTTTTAGATATCTGTGCGCGAGAGAATTGGAGTAAAGTCCGTCCAGCTATTTTTGGTAATTTGTTTGAAGGAACGCTGGATAAAAAAGAGCGTCACGCGAGAGGAATTCACTATACCTCAGAAGCAGATATTATGAAAATTGTCCGCCCAACTATTAGCCGTTATTGGGAAGAAAAAATTGAGGAAGCAAGTACAATTAAGGAACTTTCGGAACTGCAATTAGAGTTGCAAAGTTATCGCGTACTTGACCCCGCGTGTGGTTCTGGCAATTTTCTCTATATAGCATATCAGGAATTGAAAAGAATTGAGATTTTGCTTTTGGATAAAATGCAACAAAGACAAAAATCCGAAGATAAGCAAATGCAAATAGGTTTGGTGACACCATTACAATTTTATGGAATGGATACAAATCCTTTTGCGGTGGAATTAGCACGGGTAACTTTGATGATTGCGCGGAAGATTGCAATTGATAATTTGAATTTAACTGAACCTGCTTTACCTTTGGATAGCTTGGATAATAATATTGTTTGTCAGGATGCTTTACTTAGTGAATGGGTAAAAGCAGATGCAATTATTGGAAATCCGCCTTTTTTAGGTGGAAAGCATATGAGAATCTCTTTAGGTGATGAATATGTAGATGAAATTTTTAAACATTTTCCTAAAGTCAAAGATTCAGTTGATTTTTGTGCTTATTGGTTTCGGTTAGCGCACGATAAAATTGATGAAAAAGGTAGAGTAGGTTTAGTTGCTACAAATTCAATAAGTCAAGGTAAAAGTAGAATTGCTGCTTTAGATTACATTACTCAAAATGGTGGTTATATTCATGAAGCAATTGCTACACAACCTTGGTCTGGTGCTGCTAAAGTTCATGTAAGTATAGTCAATTGGTGTAAGGATAAACCGGGAAAGTATTATTTAGATAATCAGATAGTTTCACAAATCAATTCTTCATTGAAATCTAGTATTGATGTTTCTCAAGCTGTGCGGTTACAAGCAAATCTCAATAAATGCTTTCAGGGTGTAATTCCAGTTGGTGAAGGTTTTATAGTCACGGAACAACAAGTAATAGATTGGATAAAAGCAGATGCAAAAAATAAAGAAGTTTTAAAATTATTTTCAATGGGTGCAAATTTAGCTAAAAATCCTCATGGTAAGCCGGAAAGATGGATTATTGATTTTAATGATATGAGTTTTGAAAAAGCTATTACTTATTATTTTCCCTTTGAGTATATTAAATCTTTTGTTAAGCCTGAAAGAGAGAATAATAGGAGAGAAGTAATAAAAATAAATTGGTGGAAATATGGTGAAAAAAGACCAGCAATGAGAAATGCTATTTCATCACTATCATTATATTTTGTTGTTCCCAGAGTTTCTAAATGGGCGATATTTATTCCAGCACCTTTAAATTGGCTACCCGGTGATAAATCAGTTGTTGTAGCTGTTGATGATTTTTATATATTTGGTATTCTCACATCTAAAATACATCGTCAATGGATGAATGCTCAAAAATCAACCTTAAAAGGAGATATAGCCTACACTCACAATACCTGTTTTGAAACATTCCCCTTTCCCCAAACCCCAGACGCTAAATTAATTCAGCAAATTCGCATCAAAGCCGAAGAACTTCATCAATACCGCACAGAACAAATGGAGTCAAAACAATGGGGAATTACCACACTTTATAATAAATTCTTCAACGAACCTAACAGCCAACTTTATCAACTACATCAACAACTAGATAAACTAGTCATGCAAGCCTATGATTTTCAAACTAACGATGACATTCTAGAAAAACTCCTCAATTTAAACATAGAACTTGCAGAAAAAGAAACACAAGGAATAAAAATTATCGGACTCTCTTCACCAAATTAGAATATTTCTCTCTGTGCCTCTGCGTCTCCGCGTGAGAAAAAAATCTCTATTTTAAAACCACTCTCCACCCCGAAAACGCCACCGAGGAAAAATAATCCTCATTAAACTTTGTGAAATAATAAAAACAGCAAACCAAACAATGCTGTAATGCATAAAAAACACCCCTATGGGTAGTTCTTCTTTAGGCATAGGTATGGGGAAAAAGCCAAAAATCTTAATTCCACAAAAGACAAATACCATTTCCCAAATACCTGCAAAAACTTGATAAGCTGCTGGCCAGTCTCTATCCCAACGTGATTTTTGTAGATAGCTATAAAGCACATCCCAACCTAAACCAAAAATGGTCACATAGGCAAGAATCCAAAAGTAAACTGTGTGAGGACGGTTGCCAATTAAACCAATTGCAAAAGGTATAGATACTAATACGCCGACAGTTGCTAATAGTAATAATCGAGTTTGCCAACGACCAAATAAAGTTGGAGTCATAAACAATTAAAAATTAACAATTAACAATTAAAAATGAATTGGTTCTAATCTGCTTCCTGCTTTATGACTTCTGTCATTATTTGATAGTCTAATTGACAATGATATTTTGCTATTTCTGGCCAATTGAGTACAGATTCTAGGAGGTCTTGATAGCCTAATGTGTTGGGGTGAAGTCCGTCTGCGCTGATGCGTTGAGTGCGCCAGGATTCATCTCTTTCTAGCCATTGGTCGAAAATGTCTAAATAGGGTATTTGCCGTTGCTGACAAGCTTGACGGGTGGCTTCTTTGTAGCGATATTGGTCAACGTGATTGTAGTATAAACAATCGAGAAACGGCATTTTGGTTTCATCTACGGGAACCATACCCACAAAGAGGACGGGACACAGTTGTTGGGCTTGGTCTAATAATGCAGCGATTTCGGTTTCAAATTGGGTAAAATTTGTGTAATTTTTGCCGTTGGGACGACCTAAGCGGGGTGTGTCGTTAACTCCGACAGATAAAATAATCAAGTCAGGGACACGGTTACGGATTTCTCCACGATGGCGAAATTCTATTTCTAGCCTTTGGGAAACTTGCTGAGTGCGATCGCCCCTAACGCCCAAATTATATAGTACATGACCGACACTATCCGGCAACATCCACCACCGTCGTAGTTGTTCCACCCAACCGCCTTTTTCTGGGTCGCCGTATCCATATACTAAGCTATCTCCCAAGGCGACAATCTTTAAAGGCTGGCATACTTTTGGTGCTACAGACAGCATTGAGGAGGAAGGCTTCAAGGTTTGCATCTTAAACAGCAGTGTCATTTATATCTTTACAAGATTCTATACATTTTTACACTATTTTATGGTATGTTTCTTATCTTTTCGGCTAAAAGTCTTGGCTTTCTGAGAGCGATCGCATATCCCTACAGGGAACCACTTATAACTATTAATTATCTATTACCTGTGGTTACTTGTATGTTTCTTAATATATTTAGGGGCAAATGCCGATTATATTACTTGTTTAAAGTAAAAAATAAAGATATTATTAAACTTGGTTAACAAATCAAAATATATTCAAAATCTCAGGAATTTAACTGTGAATTTGGCAAATTTATCAAAATGAGTTTGAGTTTTACAGCATTGCAATATATCAATGCTGAACATAAAAAACAAAAATTAATTTGACATAATCTCAGCTAGAGAAAAGAGTCAAACCAGGCACTAATTTTCAATAGCTACGTCAACAATTCTGAATTTACTCAATCAGATGGGATGGTAATCCCAGCAAAATACAATGCACAAGCAAAATCTATCATGCTCGTAGATAACATGACTCATAGATTCCGTCACAATCTTATGCAGATGCATAAATCTTTACTTAATACATCCTTCAAAAGGACGAAATTTAATATTTTATCTTTAAGTTGGCAGCGTGGAAAAAGAATTAATTGGCATCATCAATTACTTAAAAGTGTATTTCCGCTGTTAATTCTAATTTCCTTTGTCGCAGTTTTATGGGGAAATAGCTTCACCCCCGTTACCGCCCAAACACCCCGTCAAGAAATTCGCGGCGTGTGGATAACCAACAACGATCTTAACATTTTCAAAGATCGTCAAAAAGTCCAGGATGCTGTCAAAAAACTGCGTCAGCTTAACTTTAATACTCTTTATCCCGTAGTTTGGAACTCTGGCTATGTCATGTATCCTAGCGTCGTAGCCAAACGTTTAGATATTCAACCATTTGTTTTTCGCGGTTCAGATGGACATGATATTCTTGCAGATGTAATTGATAAAGCCCATCGCCAAAATTTACTCGTTGTTCCTTGGTTTGAGTTTGGTTTTATGGCTCCCCCAACCTCAGAACTAGCATTAAATAAACCAGAATGGTTCACCCAAAAACGGAACGGTAGCCAAACTTCCATTAGTGCGGCTGGTGAAGTTATGTGGTTAAATCCCTTTCATCCAGAAGTACAACAGTTTATTACTAATCTGCTTTTAGAACTAGCTAATAACTATGATATTGATGGCATTCAATTTGATGATCACATGAGTTTACCTCATGAATTTGGCTATGATAAATACACAGTTGCCTTGTACCGCCAAGAAACCAAAAAGAATGCCCCAGCAGATGCTCAAGATCCAGAATGGGTAAGCTGGCGTGCAAATAAAATCACAGATTTTATGGTCAGACTTAATGAAAGAGTCAAGCAAATAAAACCAAAAGCAATTTTTTCAGTTTCACCTAATTACTACGATTTTGCTTACAAATTTCAACTGCAAGACTGGCTAAAATGGGTGCGATTAAGCATAGTAGATGAGCTAATTGTGCAAGTTTATCGAGAGAATCTGGATCAGTTTAACGCCAAAATTTCCCGCCCAGAAATGCAAGAAGTACAGCAAATAATTCCCACTGGAGTTGGAATCATGGCAGGGTTAAGAACAAAACCTGTATCAATGCGACAAATTAAATCTCAAGTACGAGCCGCCCAACAGCGCGGATTAGGTGTAGTTTTCTTCTATTATGAAAGTCTGTGGAATAACTCCTCAGAGCCAGTAAATGAGCGTTTAACTGGATTTCAAAGTCTTTTCCCCTATCCTGCATTGCGATTAGCAGCCGATTAAATTGGTCATTGGTCATTGGTCATTGGTCATTGGTCATTGTAGTAAAATTACGAAATTACGAATTACGAATTACGGTGATTGATTTGACATCCATTTTACCCATTGCCCAAATGAACTAAAGGTGTTCAAATGCCCAACTCCTGGCGCATGGGCTGTGTATAATCCATCAACAGCAACTAAAGCCGCGTACTGCAAACCCAGGAAACTATCAACTGCTGCATAGGGGCCGCCTAAAGTTATTGCCCCTGCTGCATACATTTGACCTTTGGTGTTTCGCATTTCTACTAATTCAAAATTATTTGCTACTACCAAGCGCCCTAGATGATTTAGGGGTAAATTGTAATGCTTAACCAAATCTTCTAACAACGGATTAGCATCAACTTTGGCATCTAATCCAGTAGCATCAATAATAAAGTCAGCAGTTAGCTTCATTTCCCCAAAACCTTTTTCTTGGATCTGGGTAATGGTGTGATTTTGGTTATCTCGTTCTACACCTATCACTTGACCAAAGGTAATTTGATACCAACCTTCTTTAATACCTTGTTCGGTGATATTTTGCCAATCTTGACGGTCTGCGGTAGTAGTTCCACCCCAGTCTGCTAATAGACGCTGACGTTCTTCTGGGGTGGCTTTTTCTAACATAACTCGTAGTTCACCACCCCAACAGGCTTTTGGCCAGTTAAAAGGTTGAAATTCGTAGTGATTTTTGACAGTACGCTGGGCTTTTTGGAATTTGTTACCTTGGGGTTTAGGCGATCGCATTAAATGCAAAACTGTAATATTGCGATTTTGCTTTCTCGCCTCATAAATGCGCTGTAAAATCCGCGAAGCCACAATACCCCGCCCCCGAATCAAAACAGTCCCACCTTGGCGTTCTAACTGTTCATATACATGATCGTGTGCTTCATAAGCATTTACCACAGACTTAAAATCTTGATATTTTTCTCTATAAGCTTGCAAATCTGGGAGAAACTGAATCGCTGGATATCCAGTAGCCAAATGTAAATAACGACAAACTAAAAAAGCATAATTTCCCGGACTGCGAGAATAAGCAACACAATACCTACCATCTTCAGTTTTACGAATTGACCTAACTCGTCCATAACGATAAATTTGATTCCAACCAATACGCTTTGCTTCTCTATCTATAGAATCAAAAACATTACCAGAACGGGGAGTATAAGTTTCCGCAAAAGTTGGTTCACCAAAAACCTGCCATAAATATTTAAACGCCGATTTTAGCTGACCTTTAGTTAAATCATGCCAATATTCCCTTAACGCATAACTAGGCCAACCCCAAATATTATCAGGACAAGAATCAGAATTAGAGCGCAATCTTTCATGTAAAGGAATTTGAGAATTCAGACAAAGCCGTTTATAACGAGCATAGGGTTCCGCTTCTAGTCCGACAGCGATAATTTTTTCAGCCTTGACACCACTAATTCTGAGTAAATCAACCCAAACAAAACTACCCAAACCCGCACCAATCGCTAGATAATCACATTCATCAACAGGTAAACCCGTAGCATGAAGCGCCTGTAAATCAACTTTTGCATCTTGAAATGCTGGGGGCGGAAAATTACTTCCTAAAGGTGTGACAGGACGGACTGGTGATAAACTAGGGTCAGGGAGATTAGTATTATGATTAAATATAATTGTAGAAGGATTATTAGGAGTGGGAATAACAGTATTGATCCCAAACTGCACAGTCATTATATAGGGACCAATTTGCAAAGTATCCCCATTAGCTAACTGACAGCGTGTTTGGCGTTGACCATTGACTAACACACCATTAACACTATTTTGGTCAATTACTAAAAAATGATTTTGTTCCCAATCTTGTTCCCAATCAATGAGGGCGTGATAGCGAGAAACTTCATTGCTATTTAGCAGCATCCGCGAGACACGTTGACCCCTAATTTCTGTTGGTAAACGGGCAAATTCTCTACCAAAAGCGATAGGTAAACTTAACTTAGGTTCTCGTCGTTCTCCCGTCGCTGGATCTTCCCAACTTAATTGAATTTGTAAATTAGTCATTGGTCATTAGTCATTAGTCATTAGTCATTGGTCATTGGTCATTAGTCATTAGTCATTAGTCATTGGTCATTAGTCATTAGTCATTAGAGAAATTGACCCAGCACTCAATTCTTCGGTGCTACTAGGACACTTACAGCTGCGGCTAAAGATGTCCCACACCAAGAACAACCTACTTGTAGATTTTCTGGTGGGGAAACTTTATGACATCTGGAACATTGCAAACCATAGACAGGTTTTGGTTGGGTTAGGGGTGACTGTTTATGATGGTGATATCCTGGTGGCGCTGGTGGTTGTTGAGGTGGGACTAAAATTGTTGCGGGAATGCTGTTAATATCAATTGCAGTAACTTGAAGTTGTTGCTGTCCTAAATAAATTATGCTCCCTTCATTTAACGGCATTTCACCTTGCATGAGTAATTTACCATCTATTTGAGGAGGGTTTGATTCCCGCAAATTTCTAATATAAAAACGTTTTTGTTGAGAATGAAAAAATATTTCAACGTGTAAACCAGAGACAGTCGGGTGAGTTAAAATAATATCGCACCGTAAAGGGTCACGACCAATGCGGAAAGTACCAGTATTTTTGCTGGACTGTTGCTCATAAATTTGTTGAGTTTTACTCTGTCCTGCATCGTACCACTGTAAAGTTAGTGCGTTCATTTTTCTTAGGTAACTTTTATTTAGCTACTTCAAGTTCGTGCTGTGCGATTCCTAACATGATTGGGTGTTAGTAAGCAAGTCTTGAAAATCAACTTTCAGAACTTCCAAATAAAAAAGCTCCAATTTGTAGGGTGGGTTACGCAGCGTAACCCACCAATTATCCCTTAAATTTTTGGTGGGTTACAGACTACGGTCTTAAACCACCCTACAATTTTTGTTTTGGGTAATTTATTTTTGGTGTTTCCTTAAGGACTTATCTGCAAAATCTACACTTTATCTATCAGATGCTAATTTATCAGCAATGCGGGTAGTTTCTGGCAACCGATATTTTGGCGTGCAGCGTAATACATAGTCAATTGCTGTTGGTAAGCTAATGCGATGTCCACTAGATATATAGAGAGGTTTTACTCCTGTGCGTGTGCGTAAAACTGCGCCAATAGTTTCTTTTTTATGTATTAATGGTTGCCAACTTCCTTTGGTTTCTGGTAATTCTTCATGTTTACCAATCAACAGAGATTTCGCTACACCAATTGTCGGTATATCCACGATTACTCCTAAATGGCAAGCTATTCCTAATCTTCGAGGGTGAGCAATTCCCTGACCATCACACAATATTATATCAGGTATAGTTTGAATCTTTTCTAAGGCATCGAGAAGGGCGGGGATTTCCCGAAAAGAGAGGAAACCAGGTATGTAAGGAAAGCTTGTGGGACGGTATGCTAAACTCGTTTCGACTACTTGCAAATCAGGAAAACTCAGTACTGCAACTGCTGCACGGCTAATTGTACCATCTTCGAGAAAACCCATATCCACACCTGCAACGTACTTGATAGGTTCCTGGAGTAAGTCTTTAGTAATTACTTGATTTTGCAGGGTTTCTTGAATGGTTATAGCTTCTTCAACTGTGGTAGGCCAAGAATGAATTTGTTGAATTTTCATATTTAAATTGGGAATGAAAATGTTGATATTCCGAAATTGTGAATTCTCTTAGTGTATCCATATATAGTAATCCTTGCAGAGGTTGTGAACACCTTGTAAGTCGGGTTAGATGCGGTAATTAACTGATAACGCTCACAGATAAATCATCAAACTACGTCATAACCTAACATCCACAAGGAAATATGTTTTCATCATTTCTTTAGGAGCGCTATATCAGTCAAAAACAAAATATATCATTTACTTTACCCAAAAATTATGCATAACTCTATCAGAAATACTGGCAATAATTTCCCATTCATTTTGTATCTTGGTGGGGGACTAGGTTTATTACTGTTTGTTTCAATATTTTTACGCCCTTTTGCCATTGTGAATGCTGGTGAACGTGGTGTGATTATGCGGTTTGGTAAAGTCCAAGATACAATTTTAGATGAAGGAATTCACCCGATTATGCCAGTAGTGACATCAGTTAAAAGGCTGAATGTCAGGGTTCAACAAAATAGCTTTAATGCTGGTGCTGCTTCTAAAGACTTGCAAACAATCACAACTGAACTTGCTGTTAATTGGCATATTGATCCACTCAAGGTAAACAAAGTTTATCAACAAGTTGGAGATGAGAATTTAATTATCAATGGTATTATGACACCCGCAGTATCAGAGGTGTTGAAAGCAGCTACAGCGAAAAAAACAGCAGAAGAAATTATCACTAAAAGAACGGAACTTAAACAAGAGATTGATAATAATCTTAAAAATCGTCTAGAACCTTATGGTGTGATTATAGATGATGTCTCTCTGGTGAATTTTTCATTTTCTCCAGAGTTTAGTAGAGCGATTGAATCTAAACAAATAGCTGAACAAGAAGCAAAACAAGCAAGTTTTATTGCTCAGAAAGCTACTCAAGAAGCTCAAGCCGATGTTAACCGTGCGAAAGGTCAAGCTGAAGCGCAAAGATTACAACGGCTAACTTTAACACCGGAGTTATTGCAAAAGCAAGCGATAGAAAAATGGGATGGACGTTTCCCAATGGTTATGGGTGGTAATGGTGCGGTTCCTTTGATTAATATTAATCCTAATGATTTAACAGGTGGACAAAAGAAGAATTAGTTTTGGTAAAGTGGGAGAGGTAGAATTAATGGATATTACCAGATGATAATATTCTCTAGCAAATAGAATATTCTTAATTAAAACTTCCGTTCAATTGGGGGTTTTTTGCTATTTTAGAGATTTTTTGTCTGAAAAATGATATTTTAATGTTATGGATGAAAATCCTGTCAAGACCAGGTTTATTGGTTATGACAAAACCTAATTTCTAAATTATTCATCTGATACTTTCCTTCTGTTTTATTTAATCTGCGCTCGCTTAGTTTTGCTATCGAGACGATTTCTTGGAAAACTCCGAGTTGCTTGACTATTTTTGCGGGTTTCGGGTGGGATATTGGCGTTAGCCTGTGCGACAACACGTATCGCACTTCCAATCAAAGAAAGGCAATCATGTATCTTGTTGATTAGCTCAAAGCTTCAATCGCTGTGGATAATGGCTTTTGTTTCTTAATTTTTCCTGCAAGTAAGGGTTAAGTCAAGGAGATTTAGAAGGCGGTTATATTGCACTAAAATATCTTTATAAGAGATAACACGCTTGTAAGTCTGCCATTACAACCAACAAATTAAACAACTCAAGACCTTGTCAATTCCATCATTACAAATTTATAGCAGATTCAGCAGCTATTTCGATGCCAAGGCCACGAAATACTTCACGAAATACTTTTATAAGTAAGCTTTATATAAAAGTCAGTAAGCAATATACATGGATTATTAATCATCTTAACTTTCTTACTTAACAGTCTTAACTGTCCTTGCATTGTTATTAAAAGTCTGAGACATTAAGAAGTATTAAGTGTGGTGTTATGCTTTCCAAGGAATTTGGAGAGTTTAAACAATGACAACCACAACAACAAGCAAAGCAAATTCTACCTACAAGTGGCAGCAAGCAGCTGGAAAACTTGAGCAAGTATTTGTTAGTTCCGCTTGTTGCAATTTGGTATGAAAAGTTTTGTCCTATAAATATTTGCTCGAAATTTACTCGAAAAAGAAATTTTATGATCTTTGACAGTCCATATCCTGACACTCGTATCCCTGAGCAGCCGTTGACAAAATTTGTATTGCAACGAGCAGTAGAATTAGCAGACAAAGCAGCTTTTATTGAAGGACAGAGCGATCGCATAATAACTTATGGAGAATTGGCAGACTCAATCCGTCGAGTAGCTGCTGGCCTGACTGCGCGCGGCTTCTCCAAAGGTGATATTTTCGCTATTTACAGTCCTAATCTTCCCGAATATGCGATCGCTTTTCATGCCGTCGTCAGTTTGGGCGGGGTAGTCGCTACAGTCAACCCATCCTATACAACACAAGAGCTTATATACCAACTGAATGACACTGGTGCAAAATACATCCTCACCACACCTGGTCTTTTAAATCAAGCATTAGAAGCAGTTGAGCAGTCACAAGTAAAAGAAGTATTCGTATTTGGTGATGCGATTGGTGCTACTTCATTTTCCGTGCTTTTACAAAGTGAAGGGGAAGCACCGCCAGTCCAAATCAATCCCAAAGAAGATTTGATGGTATTGCTGTACTCTGGTGGTACAACTGGTTTGCCTAAAGGTGTAATGCACACCCACTATACCTTTGGTGCAAACTTTTACCAATTTCAAAACTGCGAACTAATCACCGAAGATGATCGACTTATCGGAGTTTTACCGTTTTTTCATGCTTACGGGATGCTGATGATGAATTACTGCCTTGCTCGCGGTGCAACTATTGTCACCATGCAAGGCTTTGATTTAGAAACATTTCTCAGCCTGATTCAGCAACATCAAATTACTCGGATTCATGTAGTACCACCAATGCTGCTGGCACTAGCCAAGCAATCATTAGTAGAAAAATACGATCTTTCCAGCTTGCAGGTACTCACTTCAGCCGCTGCACCCCTGAGTCGTGAATTAATCGCAGAATGTGAACAACGTCTTCCCCATTGCATCATCAAGCAAATATATGGAACAACAGAAACCTGTGTGAGTCTGAATGCTCCAGATGAATCTTACAAGAGTAAGCCTGGTTCAGTCGGTAAAAGCATTTCTGGAGTGGAATGTCAAATAGTAGATGTTGATAGCCAAAAACCATTAACTGCCAATCAATCAGGAGAACTGTGGATACGTGGTTCACAGGTAATGACAGGGTATTTAAATAATCCCGAAGCAACTCTTAAAGCAATTGATCAAGATGGTTGGTATCACAGCGGTGATATTGTCTATGCTGACGAAGACGGTTACATTTACATCGTTGATCGCATTAAGGAGTTGATTAAGTGCAATGGCTACGGAGTAGCGCCAGCAGAACTAGAAGCCGTATTGCTAACTCATCCATCTGTTGTTGATGCCTGTGTAATCAAAAGTCCTCATCCAACTAGTGGTGAAGTTCCCAAAGCTTTTGTTGTCCTCAAAAGTGCAGCGACACCAGAGCAAATCATGGAATTTGTTGCGGGACAAGTTGCATCTTATAAAAGAATTCGTCGGCTAGAAATTGTAGACAAAATACCTAAATCAACCACAGGCAAAATTTTACGTCGGCTGTTAGTAGAACAAGAACTGCTCAAAATTGAAGAACAAAGTAAAAATGAACAGCCATTGACACAACGAGTTGAGTTTTTACAACAATTAGATGATACTTCTGCAACTCAACGTCAAGAACTACTAATTACTTACATTCAAGAGCAAATTGTCAAAGTTTTAGAAATTGATTCATCTCAACATCCAGATCCAGAGAAGCCTTTAAATGAACTGAGGCTTGATTCTTTAATGAATATTGACTTGAAGAACCGCATTGATACTGAATTAGGAGTCAACATACCAATAGAGATATTTCTTAGTAACTTTAATATTAGCCAATTAGCCAATTTATTACTTCAGCAACTAGCAACGAAAAATACATTTGTCTCAGAATCTTCCTCAACTGATTTAGCGACGGATTTAAATTCAGAAGCTGTTTTGGATTCTACTATCTTTCCTGAATATCCATCTGATTTATTTGTATCTGATCCTACGGCTATTTTTTTGACGGGAGCAACAGGCTTTTTAGGAGCTTTTTTACTTCAAGAACTGCTGCTAAAAACCCAGGCAAATATTTATTGTTTAGTCCGTTCTGCTGATTCTGAATCAGGGAAGATGAGGATTCAAAAGAACTTAGAATCCTATGGCATTTGGAACGAGGATTTATCTACCAGAATTATTCCCGTATTGGGTGATTTATCTCAACCGCTATTAGGTTTGTCATCGGCAGATTTTCAAAAGATGAGCAGCCTGATCGATGTGATTTATCATAATGCTGCATGGATAAATTATGTTTACCCATACTCAGCATTAAAGCCTAGCAATGTTTTGGGAACTCAAGAAATTCTCAGATTAGCTAGTCAAACTAAAACCAAGCCGGTACATTACATTTCCACAATTGCGGTTTTTGAATCACCTGTTTATTGGGGAAAAGTCGTCACTGAATCAGATCCACTTGCTCATAGTGAGGGAATGAAACTTGCTTACTCCCAGAGTAAATGGGTGGCAGAAAAGTTAATGATGATAGCAAATAAGCGAGGAATTCCAGTTTCGATATATAGACCACCATTTATTTCCGGTCATAGTCAAACAGGTGCTTGGTATAAAGATGATGTGATCTGCCGTACCATCAAAGGCTGTATACAAATGGGAAGCATGACAGATATCACCGATAGATTAGATTTAGCTCCCGTTGACTATTTAAGTCAAAGCATTGTTTATTTATCACAGCAAAAAGATTCTGTAGGAAAGGCTTTCCATTTAAATAATCCTCAACCTGGTTCTTGGAGTGAATTGACAGATTTTATCGGCTCATTTGGCTATCCTATTCAGCACATTGCTTATCAAGATTGGCAAATACAACTGAATAATGCTGTCCGTTCCAGAGAAAATCCTTTATATCATCTCTTGCCCTTTTTTCTCAAAAAGTTGCCTCAAGAACAACCAGCTATTTCCCACAAGCATCAGCCATTAATAGACCCTCAACTTAGTTGTTCTGCAACACTGAGGGCGCTGAATGGTAGTTCTATATCTTGCCCTCCTGTGAATAAGGAATTACTAAATACCTATTTTTCTTATTTTATTCGTAGTGGTTGGCTTGACTCATAGCATATTTAAACATCTTCAGAAAAGCTGCCGCCAAAATAGCATTAATGAAAACATCAAATGGTTCTATCGTGTCCAATTTTCCTCCTTGGGATTATTGTATATTTGCGTTGAAAAATCCATCGCAATTAATTACTGAAATAACATCATGTTGTTCGTAATTCGTAATTGAGCAAGTCAGATACTATCTTGATTTTTAGTTGGTATCTATTGCCTAGGTTGAGAAAATTGGCATCATTCATAAATTATCAAAACAGGTCAAATTCATGGTAGCGGAAATAAAGACTCAGATTAAATATAATGAAGCATTTGTACCAGGACAAAAAGATCCGATTATTGTCTTAAATAACTTGCTACAAGCTGGAATTTTTTCTAACTATGTCATGTATGAAGGCAATAATGAGGTTCGTATTGCTGGTAATGAGCTTGTGAGGGTGTCAGTAACCCAAGACTCTGTATTAATTAATGGTTTAGGAAAATCCTACTCTGAACCAGTGAGTGATCCCTTGAAACAGGTAGAGGCTTTGTTCAATTCTTTGAATATTGAAAATTGGACAGCTTATGGCTATGTTGCATTTGATATAGCTCGATTCTACTCGGCATATTCTCAAGCAATTTCCCAAGAACTACTCTATTTTTTGATTCCTGAAACTGAACTGCGCTTTACAGAAACAGGGATACATATCAAGACTACTAAGTCATTAGACCAGATTCTAGAACAATTATTGCTTGAGAATGAATTACCAAATTATGAGTTATCTTCAGTAGTAGTTGATTTTAATGATCGCCAAAATTACAAAAACCGTGTTGAGACTCTAGTTACAGCAATTAAACAAGGAAATTTGCAAAAAGCAATTATTTCCCGTTCTGTTAAAGTAACAGGTAATTTAGATATTTTAGGAACTTATGTGGCTGCCTCAAAAACAAACGACTCTGCACGTTCCTATTGTCTCAATTTAGAAGATATCCGCGCTGTTGGTTTTAGTCCGGAAATTCTTATGCAGGTAAACGAAGACGGTTTTGTAGTGACTAATCCACTAGCAGGAACTCGACCCCGTGGTGCAGACCTAGAGGAAGACACACGATTAAGCGGTGAACTATTTACAGATGCCAAAGAAGTGAAAGAACACGCACTGTCAGCTTGGTTAGCACAAAATGAGATTACCTCACTTTGTTCACCAGAAACGGTACGAGTTTTTGATTTCATGGAAGTGAAAAAGTATCGATGTGTACAACATTTATCATCACGAGTAGGTGGTAAACTTCTACCTGGAAACAGCTTGTGGGATGCGTTAAAAGTTTTATTCCCAGGAATTACTGTTTCTGGGATTGATAAAGCACAAGCCTTAGCATGGATTGACCGTTTAGAAGATGAGCCAAGAGGTATTTATGCTGGTGGTATTGGTTGGGTAGATAGTAATGGTGCAGCGGATATTGCGATCGCTATTCGCTCGGTTTACCAATACGGGAATAGAATTCACTTAAATGCTGGCGCGGGAATTGTGGCAGAATCTGTTCCTGAAAACGAGTATATCGAGTCAGTTAATAAGATGAATACTATGCTGAATAACTTAGTTTTGGAGGCTTAAATAGATATTCGAGGTTAAGTAGGTGGGCATGAGATAAGTAAAATGTGTGAAGTGTGTGAAGAAAAATAAATAAGGCTCACACCCTTTTCTCCCTGCTCCCCTGCTTAAATAAAATCAAATCGCACTCTAACTCATTTTCAACCAACCAAATACTTCTTCTACTGTCAACTCTAATTCAATTCCAGCTAATACAATTAAATCATCTTTTCCATATTTTAATTCCGGCTCTTTTTGAGGCTGAAAAATCAAAATCGAACGGTCATCTGGGTCAATTAACCATCCCAGTTTACAACCATACTTAATACAGTGTAAGATGTTTCCTGTCACTCTGTTTGAACTTTGATCTGGAGAAAGAATTTCTATTGTCCAATCAGGAGGAGTTAACACATCATCCACAGGTTCACCATGATGATCAAATGCGATATTTTCCCAGCGAATAACTGCTATATCTGGAATAATTGATCTACCTGCAAATGAACAGCGTAACTCTGGAAAAGCATAAGCAATTTTACTCGTCTCTGTGACTTGATTAATGCCATTAATTAATTTACCCTGAAGTCTAGAATGACGAGTTTTTGGCATTGGTTTCTGAATAATTTCACCGTTGATATATTCACTAGGTGGTTTAGTTTCTGGTAATTTGAGAAATTCCTCTAGTGTTAATGATGCAGGTTTGGTAACAGTCATTATATTTGTTCCTATTAACTGCTAAATTCATTGGATCAAAAGTTTGTTAATTGCCTTTTGAGTTCTAGGTTCAATAATATCTGCATTCACATCATAATATTTAGCTGCTTCCGACATATTAAAATGTAATAAATTCTCATTTCCCAAATTTTTAATACTTC
Source organism: Anabaena catenula FACHB-362 (assembly GCF_014698735.1). Taxonomy (GTDB): domain Bacteria; phylum Cyanobacteriota; class Cyanobacteriia; order Cyanobacteriales; family Nostocaceae; genus Anabaena; species Anabaena variabilis_A. The sequence goes on along the minus strand of NZ_JACJTQ010000001.1, from coordinate 231,823 downwards.
TAGGTCTATATGGTACTACATTTAAAGCATTGATAATTTCTGATGCTATAGCTTTCGCTAATAAAGGAGGCACAGAATTACCAATTTGTCTAAAACCATGCCATTTTGTCACATGAAATCTAAACCAATCAGGATAAGAATGTAAACGTGCTGCTTCTCGCACAGTGATACATCTAGGAATCAATGGGTGAATGGGACGGGGAGAAGTAAATGCACCTAAATTCCTTGCAGTTCCGGCTCTTAATGTATTGCAAATACCCTTATAATCAAGTTTATAAAAGCGGCTAATGGGTTCAATTTTTCCTGGTAAAGTATCTGCAAATCTTTGAATTGATGCTTCTGTATGTTTTGTTCTTAAACTAGAAGTGAGCATTTTTGGATCATAAATACGTTTATAACCATAGTTCTGAAACTTAGAATTAAATCCATTTAGTCGTTTAACATATCTGCTGCTTTTACCAAACTCACCTAATATCCAATCTTGTTCATATAGTTCTGGATAATTTTCAATTATTGGTAAATCTTGTAGTGCTTTTTTTACAGTCGGTGTTAATAAAAGCTGATTATTAATATTTTTCTGTTTTTTAATAGGTGTGGTAATTGGTTGGGGATAATTCAGTAAATCTAAATCTTGACGACAAGCTAACAAAAACAATCTTTCTCGATTTTGTGGTACTCCATAATTAGCCGCATTTAAAACTTGATAATCTTGACGAACTCTATAATTATTTTTTTCAAACTCGGAGATAATTTCTAAAAGAAAATTCTGGTGTTTTCCTATGGTCATTCCTTTGACATTTTCTAGAACTACAAACTTAGGCTGTAACTCTAGAACCAAACGAATATAATGAAAAACCAAACTATTTCGCGGATCATCTAACAGCCGTTTACCAATTAAAGAAAAGCCTTGACAGGGTGGACCACCAAAAATGACATCAATTTCTTGATTACCAATTTTAGAGAGTTTCCTAATTTCTTCTCCTGTAATTTCAACAACACTTTTACAAAAAATTTGCCAAAAAGGGAAATTAAATTCGTGAGTTGCACAATGAACAGGGTCAATTTCTACTGCTGCGAGAACATCAAAACCTGCTTGTTCAAAACCCAGAGTCATTCCCCCAGCACCAGCAAATAAATCAACAGCTATTGGTCTTTTATATTTATTTTCTCCGACTGATTCCCCGTCAAAAAGTTCTAATTGGGTAGCATTTGTAGAATTTCCTTGGCGGCGCGATCGCATACTCCCACTTCTCCCAAACATCGCCGCATTTCCTGATAATCTGCCAAAGTTTGCTGTCTACGCTCAGGATTTAATAACAATTCCATCGCCGCTTGAGTAATATTCTCGGCTGTGGCTTGCTCCTGTAACAATTCTGGCACAATTTCCCGCATCACAACTAAATTCACTGGAGAAGCAAAAGGAATCGAACCTTTGAGAATATTACGCGCAATCCAAGCTGTAATGGTGTTAAGACGATAAACAACTACTTGCGGTACATTTAACAAAGCTAATTCTAAATTGACAGTTCCAGATTTAGTAATTGCAAAATCAGCTGCTGCAAAAATTTCTTGCTGTTGACCTGATACAACTGTAGCTTGTAACCCGTAATCTTGAATGGCTTTCTCGATAGGTTGTCTAAATGTTTCTAAAGACAGAGGAATCCAAAAATGGGTTTCTGGTAATTTAGATTGTATATTTTGAGCAGCTTGGAAAATTATTGGTAACAGATATTTTAATTCTTGTTGACGAGAAGCTGGCAAAAGAGCAACAGAAATTTGTTCCGGTTTAATCCCCAAACTTGTCCGCGCTGCTTCCCGACTAGGAGTATTTTCCAGCCTATCAATCAACGGATGACCCACCCAATTAACATTAGCCCCTTTCTGCTGATAATAACGAGCTTCTTCGGGAAAAATCGCCAATAGCTTATCTGTAAAGCTAATAATCCGTTTCGTTCTCTCAAAACTCGTTGACCACACCCACTCTTGCGGTGCAATATAATACACTATAGGCACATCGGGAAAATGCTGCTCCATATAACTACCAATCCCAATATTGGGGGTCATGTAGTCAATCAGCACCACTAAATCAGGTGGATTTTCCTTCAGATAAGCGATCGCTTGGCGTTGTACCTGAACAGTAGGTATAAAGTAAGGTAGAGCCTCAATAATACCCATTGAACCAATACCGCTAGTATTGCCCAAAATTGTCGCTCCTGCGGCAGCCATCTTCTCCCCACCCAAAGCCACAATTTCCAACTTCAAACCCATAGCTGCAACTTGACGCTGAAGTGCTGCAATTAAAAGTGATCCCTGCAAATCGCCAGAGACTTCACCCGTACTAATAAATATCCGCATTTCAATTTTAGATTTTAGATTTTAGATTTTGTATTTTTGCTCTTTTCCTCTTCCTTCTTCTTTATTTCTTCCTTCGCGTCCTTCGCGTCTTTGCGGTTCAATTACTCCATATTCTTCTTCGAGTGATTAGGGAATATGTCGAATAATCCCTAATCCAACTAATGATGAATGAACTAAATCACGAATCATCACTAGTACTTTTTCTGCCTTTTCCCGGAATCAAGCCACGTCTTCCTGGCATTTTAGAAAGTAGCAAGAAACGGCGTAAATGTTCTAATTGCTCTATATCTCCTAACTGCTCCAACTCTGCCAAAGCATCTTTAAAAAGTAAATTAGAACGGTAGAGAATACGGAAAGCCTTTTTAAGGATTTGGAAGTCTTGGACGGGCATTCCTGAGCGTTTTAGACCCACCAAATTGAGCGATCGCACTCTCGAAGGATTACCCTCCACCAACATATAAGGAGGTACATCTCGGTCAATGCGTGCCATACCGCCCACCATAGCCATACCACCGATATGCACAAATTGATGCACACCCAAAACCCCACTTAATCTAGCTCTTGATTCAATGTGGACATGACCCGCTAAAGCCACAGAGTTAGCAATTACCACCGAGTCCTCAATCACGCAGTTATGACCCACATGAACATAAGCCATGAGTAGATTACCATTGCCAATCACCGTCGCTTCACCTCGACCGGTAGCGCGGTTAATAGTCACGTACTCACGAATAGAATTATTGTCCCCAATTTTTACCCAAGTTGGTTCTCCCACATACTTGAGATCCTGGGGTTCCATACCGATAGCTGCACCCGGAAAAATATGATTTCGCGTCCCAATTTCACACGGTCCCTCTAGCACTGCATGAGCGCCAATCACAGTTTCCGCGCCGACTGTGACATTCGCTCCAATCACAGCATAAGCGCCGACTTGCACTGTAGAGTGGAGTTCCGAGTTAGGATGTATTACCGCAGTTGGATGAATAAGCGTTTTCAAAGGTGACTCTCCAGAACTGAGTGCTGTGTATTAAATATTTACTGAACAAAAAGGTTCAGCAAAACAATTTATGTGTGAGGGCGTAGTGTCTTGAAAAAAGGGTAGCGAAAATCCAAAAACCAGTAAATACTATGTGATCAATCGTCAGTTTTTTAACACTAAAAATCAATGACTAATGACCAATAAGCAATGACTTTTAGCTTACTAAAGAAAACATTAATTCCCCTTCAGCAGCTAGTTGTCCGTCAACCTCGGCTCGACCTTGCATTTTACCGAAACGACGTTGTTTTACCCACAACAGTTCCACAGTCATCACTAGCTGATCTCCTGGTACTACTTGACGACGGAAACGGACTTTATCAATCCCAGCAAACACGAACAGACCACCAGGTGAATCGGACATTTGCGTCATGACAATTCCGCCTACTTGTGCCATTGCTTCCACAATTAGTACACCAGGCATCAGTGAGCGTCCGGGAAAATGCCCTTGAAAATGGGGTTCATTAAAAGTAACATTTTTTACACCTATAGCCAATTTACCTGGAACATAGTCAATAATTTTATCTACCAGTAAAAACGGATAACGGTGAGGTAATAGTTGTTGAATCTCTTCAATTGTGAACGTTGTTTTAATCTCAGATGTGTTGCTATTTTGATTATCTCCTTCAGTTGTAGTCACGTCAGTAGAGTTAGCTTGGGTAAGAGTTGACATGGGTAATTTCTAATTCGTGATATGTAATTACTAATTCGTAGTGAAATCAGTAACTGTGAATAATCTTGAGTAGGTTTGAATTCTAGATTAATTCTAAAATTTTTTGTGCCAGTTGCACGTGTAAATTATGACTGGCTTTGTAAGCCAAGAAGTGAGCAATAGGGAATTTACCCAGCAAGCTCATATCTCCTACTAAATCTAAGATTTTATGACGTACTGGCTCATTTTCAAATCTTAAGGGTGGATTTAGCCAACCTTCAGCCCCACAAACTAGAGCATTATCCAAGCTACCACCTTTGATTAATCCTGACTTTTGGAGATATTCAATTTGATGCAATAACCCAAATGTACGGGCAGGAGCAATTTCTGTCACAAAAGTGTTTTCAGTATTTTCTGAATTAGTAATTAGTGACCAACTATACCATTGATTACCAATAGCAGGTAACTCAAAATCAATACCATAGCTAAACCGAGTTTCTGGTGCGGGGAGGGCGCAGGTAAAAGCATCACCTTGATAAACCCAAATTGGTTCTTTAATAGTTATCGGTGTTTGTGTATCACTGACGGGCTGTGATACCAAACCTACAGCAGCAATGCTTTGAGTCCATACCTGAGCCGAACCATCTAAAAGCGGTACTTCTGGTCCATCAATTTCAATGCGGGCATTATCTACACCCATAGCCGCCAAAGCTGCCAATAAATGCTCTACAGTGCGGACACAGACAGCACCTTCACCCAACTGAGTTGAAAGCTGAGTCTGACTAACTGCTGCAACTTGGGCGGGAATAATCGGCGAATTTGGCAAATCCACCCGGACAAAATAGCGATCGCTTCCCACCTCAGCTGGTAGTATCCGTACATGGGTACTCACCCCACTATGCAGCCCCACACCCGTTTGGGTGATTTCCCCTGCTAAAGTGTGCTGGTGCATAGGCAAAAAGCCGATATATTTCGGTTTGTACTGCTCATTTTTTATCTTTAGTAGAAACCCTGATTTAAGCCTGTATGGGGAATAGTATTAAGGCAAAGGTGAAAATTGGCAAGTTCTTTTATTCAAGATGACTGGGGTGGGGGACTGGGTGACGCGGTGACTGGGTATTGGTTTTTCTCCAATAACCAATGACCAATGACCAACGACCAATGACCAATGACCAATGACCAACGACCAATGACCAACGACCAATGACCAATTTAAAACCTTTCCCCAATCCCAAAATTGATGCGGCTATCGCCATCATCGCTCATACCGTAGTCTATGCGAATTGGCCCCAATGGTGACTGTACACGCACACCTAGACCATAACCGTAGCCACTACCATTTTTATTTAACACTTCAGCTGCTCTGGTACTAGTTCCCAGGTCACTACCATAATCCAAAAATAGAGCGCCACTAACTACAGAGAAAACGGGGAAGCGATACTCGACAGATGCTTGCACGTAACTGCGTCCAGAAGCTAATCTACCTTCATCGTAACCCCGGACAGAATTGCTACCACCAAGAGTAAAGGCTTCGTAGGGAGGTAAGTCACCCAGGACTGTGCCTCCTTGGATGTTAAATGCTAGGGTTTGTGTGCCTTTCCCAAAGCTGAGGAATTTCACGGGTAAATATTGACTGTAATTACCCCTGACTCTGGTGAGAAAAATGTTGCCTTGTCCTATAGGTACAGATTGGTCAACTCCGAAGCGGAGGTAAGAACCGCTGCTGGGTTGTAAAGGATTATTACGGCGATCGCGTTGTGCGCCTAGTTGCAATAATAATAAATCGTCTTCCCCTGTTGCCGATTGAGTCAGGGGAACTAATGGGCTGATGATATTACCATTATCATCAAATATTGCCCCTTGTTTTCTGAGATTACCGTCAGCATCACGGCCAGAAACCCGTTGATACTGCAAGCCAGCTGAAGCAACCCACTCTGACTTTTCGTAGGGATTGGTGGAAAGAGGACGGGTAAAGGAGATACCACCACCTAAACGGGTAATCCGGGGGCGATCTTGGTTATCTTGATTAGTGATATCGTTTGGGTCAAAGGTTTCAATATTTTCATCTTTGCCATCAAAAATCAACGAAATTGAGCGACGGCGGAAAATATTGGCTGTATAAGAAGTCCGGTAAGGATCACCCGCAATCCAAGGGTCTGTAAAGCGGAGGTCAAACAGCAGTTCTCTCTCTCCTAGCTGGATCTCAGTGCCTAATTTTTGGTTTCTACCGCCTAAATTTTGCTGCTGATAGCTAATAGTCCCAAATAAACCACTCGCGGAACTAATCCCCGCACCAGCCGCAATTGAGCCGCTACTGCGTTCAGCCACATTTAATACTACATCCACCTTACTAGGGTCAGTCCCAGGGTCAAGGGAGACATTCACATCCTCAAACAGTCCTAGTCCAAATACTCGTTGTATGTCTTTTTGAACTATGTTGCGGTTGAATATTTGTCCTGGCTTTAATTGCAATTCCCTTGTAATGATATATTCCTTAGTCCGTCCCCGAATTGGTTGTCCTTTATCGTCTGTTTCCTGACCATCTTTACTGCGGAAACGGACTTTGATATTCTCTACTACCCCTTCTGCTACTTGTAGGGTAACAACTCCATCTTCTGAGACTTTAGGCGCTCCAATCACGTTAGCTAGTACAAAACCTTTATCTTGATACTGCTTGGTTAACTTTTTAACACCTTCTTGTAAGTCCCGCAAATTCAAGATTTTGCCATACTGATCGCGGAAGATTTCATCTACAGTGTTAGCAGTAATTACAGAAGCAACACCAGTACCCGGATTAGCTTCGACTTGTACCTTCGTCACGACTGGGTTAGGAGCAACAATAAAACTCACCCGCACCCCCAAAGGCGTATCTTCTGGAACAGCTTGCACATTAGAGAAAAAGCCTGTACCAAAGATCGCATTAATATCTTCTTGCAATTGGGTACGAGTAGTTGTCTGTCCTGGTTGAGTACGAATGACTTTGTAAACTTCGTTTTCCAGTTCTGGTGAGATTGTTCCCGTTTGAGATGTAATCGCTACTTCTGAAACCAGCACACGAGGTTCTGCTGTTTCTGTGGATTCTGGAGTAGCAGGAAACACAGGTTCTGCTGTGGGTGGATTGACATTTTCCTGACTGGGAGTAGTGCTGGGATTTGGCGCAGGTTGGGGGACTTGAGCCGTTTTTGGTGCTGTCGTGGTAGATATAGTTAATTCTGGTTTGTCTATTGGTGCTAAGTTGCGATTTAAAGCTAATTGGGGGACTTGAGCCGTTTTTGGCGTTGTCGGATTGGGGATAACTACTTCTTGTTTGTCTATTGGTGCTAAGTTACGATTTAAGGCTGATTGGGGGACTTGAGCCGTTTTTGGCGTTGTCGGATTGGGGATAACTACTTCTTGTTTCTCTATTGGTGCTAAGTTGCGATTTAAGGATGATTGGGGGACTTGAGCCGTTTTTGGCGTTGTCGGATTGGGGATAATTACCTCTGGTACCGCTATCGATGCCGAGTTAGCTGTTAAGGCTGTAACAGTGGTAGGAGACTGATGCGATTTCGTCTCTATAACTACTGCTGTTGATTGGGGTTGAGATACTTGGTTTTCATCACTCTGAGCAGATTCCTGTTCTAGCTGCTGGGTTGTTCCTAGGCTAGAAACTTCTGTTGTCTGATTGACATCATTAGCAGTTTGTGCATTTGCTCTTAGGGAACTATCCAAAGGAGCAGCAATGGCGATAGCTACGCTCGCCAAGGGCATCGCTGCCAGCAATACAGGAGATAAACGCATTTTACTCATATTCCTCTTCACTACCACACATACCGCTTCTCTTTTCTCTAACGCATTCCGCAAACGCGGAATTCAAAATTCAAAATTTAAAGATTTTTGCTGTCTACGACTTTTAAAACCCTTTGTAAAACCTCCTGGTAGGCATTCTCTACATTCCCCATGTCTCTGCGAAAGCGGTCTTTGTCCATTACCCTGCGGTTAGGATCTTCTTCTGTTATGTCCCACAAACGGCAAGTGTCGGGGCTAATTTCATCTGCCAAGAGTATTTGCTGTTGTGAGTCCAAACCAAATTCAAGTTTAAAGTCTACTAAGGTGATACCGCAGCTTTGCCAAAAACCCTGAAGAAACTCGTTGATTTGCAATGCAAGATGGGTAATGTGATCAACTTGTTCCGCAGTGGCTAATGCCAACAGGAATATGCGATCGCGTGTTAACAGTGGATCTCCCAATTTATCGTCTTTGTAATAAAACTCTACCAAAGGCTGTGGCAGAACTGTACCTAGTTGCAGTCCTGTTTGCTGGCACAGACTACCAGCAGCAATATTTCTGACAACTACTTCCAATGGTACAATTTTTACGGAGCGTACCCGCATTTGATTTGGAGCCGGACTGTCAATGTAGTGAGTCTTGATTCCATGCACTTCTAATTGTTGAAACAACTTACTGGAAATAGTGCAATTTATACTTCCTTTACCCTGAATACTGCCACGCTTTTGGGCATTAAATGCAGTAGCATCATCTTTAAAATCTGCCAACAAAACTTCAGGTTCATCTGTGGTGTAGATGATTTTCGCTTTGCCTTCGTATAGCTTGGAATTAATAGACATTGTGGTAGATACATTTCTAGGCATGGTTTCAAGCTTCACCATTTTATCTTTAGTTATTAGCGATTGGACATGAGTGATAATTTGTCTGTTAATGATTAGTAGCAAATGGACAAAAATTGCCTAAATCATCTAAAATAAAACCTTTTTGGACAGCAAATATGATTTTGTCTGGAAATTACGGTTTTTTAAGTTGATTTTTTGGAATTTTTAGGAAAAAAAATTTGGCAATCATGTAAAAAAAGTATATATTATGGCTTGATTAGCTAGTGTTTAGGATGTAATATGAAACCTTTAAGCAAATTGAAGCCGTAGTAGATTAACCTCCTCTGGGAAATAGCAATTTTTTATAAGGAAAGATGTATATTGGGCGCTCCCTAGTTCATAGCTTTGGATAGTTGGGCATAAACTTTTTACAGCTTGCTGCTTAGTAACTGATAACTTTATGATGTTGTCAACGCTGGAATTAACCAATTGCTCCATAACTTCCCGATCAGCACCGTCTAAGGATTTGCTTTCTCTGGATCTGACAAAATAGAGATAATAATTGCTAGTGATTCTGCTGCAAACTTTGAAAATCAGGGGCAGATTTGAATACATGGAGAAAAAAATGGTGAATAAAGATGATTTTCTCTATCCTCGTGGTCGCTACTACGGTCATGTAAAGCCAGAAAACTTGGTTTTTAATGCGAATCTACAGGAGTTTGCCCAGCGAGTTAGCTACATCTGCAACTTAGAAACAGGTGGAAAAATGCCCCCAGATGAAGCTTATGAGCAAATCAAGGCTATGTGGAAGGAATTAAAACGCTCGAAAAAACAACTCAAAATAGGTGAACAACCCGAACAAAATAACGGCTCTGAGGCGGAACAATAAAGTAGGGACTCTTAACTGGGGAGGTGAATGACGACCAATGACCAATGACCAATGACCAATGACCAATGACCAATGACCAATAACTATTTAGTTATCATCGTCCAGACACCATCCCAAGAATCTGGAGGTTGTATTTGCTGATAATTATAGGCTCGTTCTAGGTGGGTATTCAGGGCTTGGTCTAGGGGTCGGATGCGTTTAGCGGCTTCAAAACTGGCGATCGCTTGAGAAAAGTCTCGCGAGGAATAAGCAGTGCGTCCAGCATGATAATGGAACAAAAACTCTTCGGTGTTAGCATCAAGGGGAATAGAGCGATCGCCAATTAATTCGTAAATATATACCGCCTGATGTTTACCTTTGACGCGAATTTTATCTAGCTGGCGCACCCAAATGCGATCGCGGCACAAATTATAAGTAAATTCGCTCAAAATAATGTCACAACCATATTCTTTCGTTACACCTTCCAAGCGGGAACTCAAATTTACCCCATCGCCAATCACCGTATAGTCCATCCGTTTGCGAGAACCGATATTCCCGGAAACTACTTCCCCAGAACTAATCCCAATCCCAATATGGATTTGAGGCTGCGCCTGCATAATCCGCCTGTGGTTAAATTCTTCCAATCGGTGGCGCATATCCAATGCTGACTGTATTGCTCGCCATGCATGATTTTCAGTCAGTGGTAGCGGCGCTCCAAATACCGCCATTAAAGCATCACCAATAAACTTATCTAAAGTTCCTTCATATTGAAAAACTGACTCCACCATTGTTTCAAAATATTGATTGAGCAGCGATACCACCTCAGCTGCGCCCAAGTTTTCCGTCAGCGTTGTGTAACCTCGGATATCAGAGAACAAAATGGTGACTTCTTTGCGCTCACCTACCATTAAGGTATCCTCTCCCAGCGCCATAATTTGCTCGGCTACGCGGGGGGTCAGATAGCGGTACATGGTGCTTTTCATGCGTTTTTCCCGACTGATGTCTTCCAATACCACTAAACCACCTCTGACTCCACCTTCGGGATTAGTCAAGGGATTGACGGTGAGATTGATGCTGCGTTCTAATTCTTTCACCACACTAGAACTGAGTAACTCAGACTGGGGAGTCAGGAGTTGATTCCAAGGAATAAAAATATCTGGGTTATGGCGATCGCGCACCGCCAAAATTATCTTCTGAGTTTTCTGTTTTGACTTTTGAGTTTCACCATTTTCTAATTGATACAATCCCACTTGCAAACTTTGCTCTGGGACATAATGTCTAGACCCATGTTGTAAACTATCTTCCAGCCGCATTTGCAGATTTTCAATTGGCATCACCTCCCAAACTTTACGACCAAGCAAATTTTCCTTCCACAGCAGTTTATTAGTAATTCTGTTAGCTTCCTTCAAAGGACAACCAATTAACTCCAGTGCTGCATCATTAATAGTGACAATTTGACCTTGCATATCTGTAGAAATTACAGCATCTGACAAACTCTGGAGAATATCTTTTTGATATTGTCTTTCTAACAATACGTTTTCAAATAGACGGGCATTTTCCAAAGCAATTCCCGCCTGAATATTAAAAGCCCGCATGAATTCTTCATCAGAAGTAGAAAAACTACCTTGTTGCTTATTAATTAACTGTGTCACCCCAATCAATTCATTAGCAGAATTAAAAACTGGTAAACACAAGATATTGCGAGTTACATACCCAGTCTTTTGATCTGTAGTTGGGTCAAAGCGATGATCTTGGTAAGCTTCGGGGATATTCAGTGCTTGACCAGTAGAAGCCACATAGCCAGCAATACCGCGATTAGAAGGGATACGGACTTCAATCAAGTTTTTACCATCAGCTGCTGCCACCTTCGTCCATAGTTCCCCCATTTCCTTACGATACAAAAACAGCGCACTGCGGTCTGCTTGCATTAAAATCCGGGCTTGTTCCATGACTATTTGCAAAGTCACCTCTAAATCCAAACTTTGCCCTAATGTCTGAGTCGCACGCAATAAAGCTGTTGCCCCGCGCTGATTCCGAGCCGCTACATAAAAAGACTGACAACTTTCTAAGATAATGCCAATAGAAGAGGCAAAGTCTCGAAATGACTCTTCATCATCCTGATCAAAAGGAACATTCCCAGCTTTATTTGCTAGTTGTACTACAGCTACAGTTTGCTTTTTACTACTCACAACTGGCATACATAAAAGATTGCGGATTTTATAGCCCATTTGTCTTTCTAATTCTGGGCTAAAAAGAGGGTGAGTAGAGGTTTCAGATATGTTAAGATATTGACCTGTAGTAGCAACATGACCAGGAATACCCACATTTAAGGGAGTGCGTATTTCTAGGAATTTTTGGCTATTATCCTGGGGAACTTTTGACCATAGTTGAGCCTTATCATAGTCAACTAAAAAAATGGCTGTATGTTCTGCTTGGAGAATTTGACCAATTTTGAGTGTAATGGCTTCTAGAACTTTTTCCAACATACTTTCTAGAGCTTCATTATTGATTAGATCAATAGCTCTGAGAAATTGCTGAAACTCAGCTGTAATGAAATCAAGTAAGCAAACAAATTCGTTAACAGAGAGATCTTTGACTCGACTGAGTAGGGTGTGGGTGCGATTAACTTGAGTAAGTTCAGTTAATGTTGCCAAGACGCTACCGGCGTTAGGGAGTGTCATAAATAATTAAAAATAGTCATTAGTCATTAGTCATTAGTCGATTAATTTTCCTCTGGCTTCCCTATTCCCTATTCCCTATTCCCTATCACCTTTTGATAATAATCTTGTAGTTGACGGGTAGCAGCTGCCCATCCCCAATTTTCTGCTTCTTTGCGGGCATTTTTACGGATTAGGGTGACTTCTTGTTGCTCTTGTAATAAACGCACTGTAGCATTAATAGCCTCTTGAATATCTGCTGTCGGTTCAAAAAGATACCCATTTACCCCATCTGTAACAATATCAGGAATTCCACCAGAACGGGCTGCTACGACTGGACACCCAGCTGCCATTGCTTCTAGTAGGACTAATCCCAGTGTTTCTGTCCGAGAAGGAAAAATAAAGGCATCAGCACTAGCAAAAGCAGAACCTAACTCTTTTCCCATCAGATAACCAACAAAATAAGTATTTGTGCCGGCAAAATGTTTTTCTAGTGCTTGACGGTGGGGACCATCTCCTACCAAGGCCAACCGCGCACCAGGAATGGCTTGTAAAATCGGTTTAATTCGCTCAATTTCTTTTTCAGCGGAAAGACGACCTACATACAAAAGTAAGGGGCTTTCTGGATGATTCTGGGATAGACGCGATCGCATTTCCTGACTTGCTAAATCAGGATGAAATAATTCTGTATCAACCCCTCTCTGCCATAAATCTACTCGTTCAATCCCATGTCCTGATAGTTCCTCCACCATCGCTGTGGATGTACACAAATTTAACTCCGCTTGATTATGAGCGCCTTTCAATAATTCCCATAGTAATCCTTCTAACATTCCTAAACCGTAATGTTGCAGATATTGCGGCAAGTGGGTATGGTAAGAAGCCACCAAAGGAATTTTCAGGACTTTACTGTAAAAAATCCCCGATAATCCCAAAACTGCGGGATTGACAACATGAATAATATCCGGTTGAAACTGTTCCAACGCATAACCAATAGCTGGACGAGGTAGTGCTATTTTTAGCTCTGGATACAGAGGCAGAGGAAAGCCAGTAACGCCGTAAACTTTCGCTCCTTTATGTTCAGTGATCCCACCTTCTGGGGCAATCACTAACACTTGATTTCCATGACGTTGTAAATAGTCAACGGTGTGACGCAGACGCGTCACAATTCCATCAACTTTGGGTAAGAAAGTTTCGGTAAATAGGGCAATTCTCATAAATAACTGGAAATCAGGAGTCAGGAGTCAGGAGTCAGGAGTCAGGAGTCAGGAGTCAGGAGGCAGGAGGCAGGAGGTAGGAGGCAGGAGGTAGGAAAATAAAGAATTTATTGTTCCTCCCCTACCCCCCCTGCTCCCTTTCCTCTTCGCTGTCACCTAATAATTATCTATGCCAAGAGACTTTAGGCAAAATTTGGTTATTATCAACTCGTTCCTGATACTTGACAGCAAAGTTTAATAGAGAATCAAGTAGAGAATCTGAGAGATAGTGAGGTTCTAAGCCTAAATCTAGCAGTTTGGTGTTTTTGGCATTGAAGTAGTGTTCTTCTTTTTCGATTCTGGGGTTGTCAATGTGATTGATGTCTATATTCAATCCCATAGCGTTGCCAGCTTTTTTCACCATCATTGCCAAGTCACCAACGCTGAATAATTCAGTAAATTGGTTAAATACGCGGAATTCTCCAGGTTGTGCTGGGTTAGCGATCGCTAATTCAATACATCGCACTGTATCCCGAATATCTAAAAATCCGCGAGTTTGTCCACCTTTCCCGTAGACAGTCAGAGGATGTCCAATTGCAGCTTGGATACAGAAACGGTTAAGTGCAGTCCCAAAGACACCATCGTAATCAAGGCGGTTAATTAACAGTTCGTCCAGCCCCGTTTCTTCGGTGAGAACGCCGTAAACTATACCTTGATTTAAGTCTGTTGCCCGCAATCCCCAAATCCGACAAGCAAAGTGAATATTATGGCTATCATGGACTTTGCTTAAGTGATACATGGAACCGGGCTGCTTAGGATAGGGCAGAGTATCTTTGCGTCCGTTGTGTTCAATCGTGATGTAACCTTCTTCAATGTCGATATTGGGTGTCCCATATTCACCCATTGTCCCCAACTTCACCAAATGACAATCTGGGAAATCTTCCCGCATGGCATACAGCAAGTTCAATGTACCAACTACATTATTTACCTGAGTCAGAACTGCATGATCGCGGTCAATCATGGAAAATGGCGCTGAACGTTGTTCACCAAAATGCACTATGGCATTTGGCTGAAATTGGTGTAAGGATTTGTGCAGAAATTCGTAGTTAGTAATATCACCGATGAACAGGTCGATAGATTTACTAGTTAAATCTTGCCAGCGCTGGAGGCGTTGCTGAATGGGTGCGATTGGGGTAAGTGTGTTAACACCCAGTTCGTTATCCCAATGCCGCCTCACTAAACTGTCTAAAATTCCAACTTCATAACCTTGATTAGAAAGGTAGAGTGCTGTTGCCCAACCGCAATACCCATCGCCACCAATAACCAGGACTTTCATTTTTACCAGTTTTTACTCGCTGATAGCTAAATCTATCAGGTTTGTGTCCCCTCTCGCTCATTAATTCTGGGGATTGGAAGGGGAAAAGTTGTCTCAATTATGAATTACAAATTACGTATCCCTAGCGGAACCGTAGGCACTATTACGAATTACGAATTTTATATTGCTGGGCAATGTAGTAAAACAACTGATAGCGATATCGAAATTCTTTGCTGTTGCTTTTCCCTTGCCAATAATATTTCACTTGACCTTGAGTGATGGTCAATTGCATAGAACTTACCTCTTCTCCCACTTCTACCACCAGCACTCCAGAGACTCCTTGAGCAGTTTGAAAATTTTCATCTATCGTTTTTATGGTCTTTGGGTCTTGGGTAATTGACTCTGGTAATTGATTTCCTGCCCAAGCGCGAATTTGGGCATCTTGGTTTTGTGGTGATACGAAGGTAACTCCATCGTTATTGTCTGGGGGTGCTAAAGAAGTCCAATTGCTGGGATAGGGAAACTCAAAACCATAACGGGAATTGTGGTAAGTCTCCCATGCCAGTTTGGAAGTTGGGAAGCTAGTAGCACTACAACTTGAGAAAATCATTGCTGTGCCAACACCAGAGACTAGTGCCACAATTGCTCGCTTCAAATTACAGGTTTTGACGGCAGCAGTACACATAATTACACCCTTCACCCAATTTCCGGTCAGTGCAATCAAAGAAGAGGCAGAGAGCAAAATTCATCTCCCCCGCACCCTTGCTCCTTTTTGCCCCGTTTTCTCTACCAGATTCATTGTGACATAAATCACTCAGTTTAATGATGTGGTGGCTAATTGCTAACTAATATTATTAAGAGATGTAACAAAATAGCCATTAAAACGTTTTTCTATCTTGACAAGGAATCAGGAAGCCGATAACGTTAGTTACATACCCGGGTAAGACCGTTAATGAGTTATATGCAAACTAAGCAAAAGGTTACTTTGTATCTATCGCCTGAACTGCACAGAAGATTGAAAATTCGATCAGCAGTTGATTCGGAGCCGATGTCAGAACTTGCAGAACGCGCCCTCAATTTCTACCTGACAAATTCAGAATTAGTCGAAGAAGTAGAAGCGTCTTCCTATGGACGAACACATAGAGTTTATTCTTGTCCTACTTGCGAAAGTTCAATAGTCTTACGTAATGGGGAATTAGTAGCTTTAGGCAATCAACCGGGAATAATTGGTCAAGAACATCTGTCCATGGATGAAATGGAACAAGATGAAACCCATCCGAAGGGTGAGGAAGAATTGGTTCCTTGCTAGGTAGGAATGAAGAAGAAGAAGTTTTTCGGTTGTCTTGATCAAAAGCGATGACTGTACTGTCTTTAGAAGGTCTCAAGTAGGTCGATTGTATGAAAGAAGAGCTCAATATTTTAATTCAAGCTCAATACCCTTTAATCTACCTTGTGACCTCCGAGGAAGAGCGGGCAGAGCAAGCAATTTCCACAATAGCTCAATTGTTAAAGCCCCAACGCCGGGTGTATGTTTGGACTGTAACTCACGGTATCATTGAGTATGGTCAACCCCGGAATACAACTCAACATAATACAGTTTCTCCAGAAGCGGCGATTGAGTGGATTATTCGCCAAAAAGAACCCGGTATATTTATTCTTAAAGATTTACATCCATTTATTGATGCGCCAGCAACAACGAGATCGCTACGGGATGCGATCGCTAGTTTCAAGGGAATGCAAAAGAACATTATTTTAATGTCTCCCATGCAACAAGTTCCCATCGAACTGGAAAAAGAAGTTGTTGTTTTAGACTTCCAACTGCCAGATATGGTTGAGTTGAGCAAAGTTTTAACTAACCACCAAGAGCAGTATCGTGGCCGACGGCTAACAACCGAGGCACGAGAAAAGCTTCTCAGAGCAGCTTTAGGTCTAACTAAAGATGAATCTGAAAAAGTATACCGTAAGGCGCAGGTAACTACCGGACGACTAACGGAAGATGAAGTAGATATAGTTTTATCTGAGAAGAAGCAACTGATTCGGCGCAATGGCATCCTAGAGTACATCGAAGAAGATGAAACCATTGATGCTATTGGTGGCTTGGAAGAATTGAAAAAGTGGCTCAAACAACGCTCTAACGCCTTTACAGAAAGAGCGAGAGAGTATGGTTTACCTCAACCTAAGGGGATGTTGATTCTCGGTGTTCCCGGTTGTGGTAAGTCACTAATTGCCAAAACGACCTCCCGTTTATGGGGTTTACCAATCTTGCGATTAGACATGGGGCGGGTATACGACGGCTCAATGGTGGGTCGAAGTGAAGCAAATCTGCGGAACGCCCTAAAAACAGCAGAATCAATTTCCCCTACGATTCTGTTTATCGACGAGTTGGATAAATCTTTCGCGGGTAGTGCCGGTTCTGGTGATTCCGATGGGGGGACATCGAGTAGAATTTTCGGTTCTTTCCTCACCTGGATGCAAGAAAAGAAATCTCCAGTGTTTGTAATGGCGACTGCTAACCGCGTGGAACGCCTACCTGGGGAGTTTTTGAGGAAAGGTCGCTTTGATGAAATTTTCTTTGTGGATCTGCCCACACCTGAAGAACGTCAGGATATCTTCGGTATTCACCTGACCAAACGGCGGGAAGATATTGCTAGATTTGATCTGGAACAACTAGCCAAAATGTCTGACGGCTTCTCTGGGGCAGAAATTGAACAAGCGATAGTGGCGGCGATGTATGAAGCTTTCGCCCAAGATCGGGAGTTCACCCAATTAGATATTATTGCTGCATTGAAGTCTACTTTGCCACTGTCACGAACGATGCAAGAACAGGTCACAGCTTTAAGAGACTGGGCCAGACAGCGTGCAAGACCAGCAGCATCCTCCGTCGCTGAATATCAGCGCATGGAGTTTTAAAAGCTTTCTCCTGCAATGTCAGGGGGGAAAGGTTAGCTACGAAGCTAACAGTTTAGAAGAAAAAAGCCGCTCCCAATCAATGCGGCTTGGCTGAAAAGAAACCGTTGTCGTTTTTCTCATCAATCTTCTCATTGGAGGAAACCCAAATGTCTCACTTTAGCACTCTGCGTACCAAGATCACCGATGCCGAAATCCTTAAGTCTTCTTTGCGCGACTTAGGTATCAGCGTAAAGACTGAAGCTGATGTTCGTGGTTATAACGGTCAGCGTGTACGTTCGGACATCGTTGCTGTATTGGAAGGCGAGTACGATTTAGGTTGGTCTCGCAACAGTGATGGTTCTTTTGACCTCATCGCTGACTTGTGGGGCGTTGCTAAGAAGCACAACCAAACCGAGTTGATCAACTCTATTAACCAAAAATACGCCGTTAACAAGACTTTGGCTGAAGTAAAACAGCGCGGTCTGCAAAACGCCAATGTCAAGTTGGTATTGCAATAATAATTTCTCTGCGCGTTCCCAAAGCTGAACGGGTTAACCATGTAATAGCGGTTAGCCCGCTTTTTTTTGTCTGATAGCGTAGCGTGGCATAAGCCATATCAGGATTTCCAGGATTTAAGGATTTCCCGGATTTAAGGATGTACAGGATTAGGAATTACTTCAATCAATCCTGTATGAAATGCTTGATCATAGGTGATAACTGGCATTTTTTCAATTTCGGCTTGAGCCATAATCATACGATCAAAAGGATCTCGATGATCTATAGGTAAAGTACCTGCTCTAATAGCATGATTTGAATTAATATTTAGTTCAATAAATTGTGATTGAGTTAAGAGTTGTGGATAAATTGGTAATATGTCTTTTGCTTCAGGTAGTTTACCAATACGGTATTTAGTGGCTATTTCCCAAGGGGATACGCTACTGACAAAAATATGATGATTGGGATTTTTAATTATTTCTCGGCATGATCTATCAAGTTTAGGATCATCAAAAAACCACCATAATAAAATATGGGTATCAATCAGATAATTTATTCCCATTGTTGCAATTCTTCTTCAGGTAGAGGATCAAAAAAGGTGTTGCTGAGTTTTCCTGTTAGTATTCCTGGTGTTCTGGGTTGAGGTTTTGTTTGATTTAATCCTACGCGGAAATAGTGAATTAAGTCATAAATTTCTGCTAGTTTTTCTTCTGGAATTTGTTCTAATTCTTGGATAATTTTATGGATGATCATAATTTAATTATTAGGGTGCTTTGTGCTT
Source organism: Anabaena catenula FACHB-362 (assembly GCF_014698735.1). GTDB lineage: Bacteria > Cyanobacteriota > Cyanobacteriia > Cyanobacteriales > Nostocaceae > Anabaena > Anabaena variabilis_A. The sequence continues at coordinate 212,993 of NZ_JACJTQ010000001.1, read as the reverse complement.
TTTAGTATAGCAGGATTTTTATTGTTAAGTTTGTTGTGATGCTGTGAATGAGATGGTTGTCAGAATCAGGATGTCCAGGATTTAAGGATTTTCAGGATTTAGAAAAGTTATGATTTGAGCAGGTCTTAAAACTATGTTATCAAAATCATCCTAGTTGATGTAAATATACTTAATAAATAGTGGTTGAGATGAATTAGGTTTAGTATAATTTTTACTCATGTTATTTATAATGATGCTGAGTAAAAAAGATGCTGGTTTATGAATATTGATTTAGATGCGATCGCACACCACCTTAACCAATCTTTAAGCCTTAACGGTATTATAGGCGTTACCGCTAAAGTTTCCGTTAACCATGATTGTCTCAAAGTAATCCTAGTATCCCAAAAAACTAAAGAAATTACAGATAGAGGCGAACTATTACAATTCACTATCACATCACTACGTGATTTAAAATTAACTACTATTCAAACTGTCAAAATTCATGGACAGCAGATTAATAGTTTCGATTTAGATTGGTCATATAAATACAAGTATGGATTATCTTCAGAAAATAACTCTAATTATTCCCAAGATAATCAAACTAAACATCAAATTAAAAAACAAAATACTACATCTAATAATCCGGTTAAAAGAGGTCAGATAAAAGTATCTCAAGATGAATTTGAAGAGGCATTAAAAAAATGCTCAAAAATGGCTAACTCTGCTTATTATATTAGTATTAGATATGCAAAGAAAATAGAAATAGCAATTAAAAATTTTAATAGTAATATTGAAGCCATTAGCCATGAAATTTTGAAAATCAAAGGTTCTGAACAGTTCCAATTTGCAACGGAATTAGAACAAATACAGTTAGATATTCAAAAATTATCCGAAGATAGTTTAGAAGATTTGGTTATTTCTTTAAATCAGAAAAGAAAACATCTAGAAAATTTTACAGTTGCGTTATTTGGTAGAACAAAAGCTGGTAAAAGTACCTTACGAGAAACACTAACTCGCGGTAGTGGTAGTACAATTGGCAAAGGTTCACAACGCACCACCAGAGATGTAACAGAATATTCTTGGCAAGGTTTACGGTTACTTGATACACCTGGAATTGAAGCTTATAAAGGTGATGATGATACACAAAAAGCTAATAAAATCATTGATCAATCTGATATCATTTTGTTTTTAACCAGTGATGACTCTGTACAACCTGGTGAATTTCAAGCAATGGCACAATTACAACAAATCAATAAATACTTTGCTGTAATTCTCAATGTTAAATATGATATTTCTAATAAATTAGAAGATTTAAAAATGATCCTTGATATGCCAGAAATAGTATTTGATGAAGATAGGTTATCACAACAGAAAAATCATATTCAAAGTCACATTAAGGAATATTTGAATTTAGATAATGTAGATATAGTTCCTATTCATGCTCAAGCTGGTTTTTTAAGTACGCAAGCAGAATATCAAGAGTATAGCAGTCAACTTTGGGAGTTGAGTAAAATAGAGGAATTGTATGCTTTAATAGCCTATCAAATTTATACTAATGGTCAAAAGCTGAGGTTAGCAACTTTTTCTGAAAGTTTGGATTATTTTATAGTTTTAATTAATCAAAAATTAGCTGTTGCCAAATCTCAGTTATCTGTTCAGTTAAAAGTTATGGAACAGAAACAAAGAAAAATCGAAAAGATATTTACAGAAGTCGAAAAAGACGGTAATAAAAAAATTAAAGATAGATGTGACTCTTTATATGATTTGATTGAAAATGAAATAGGTAAGTTTGTTGATAATTATTCAGATAAAGATATCAATGGAAGACAGAGAGAATGGAAGAGAATAGTTAATGAAAAACATATTGAGGAAACAATGACATCTTGCATAGATGAAATATTTTCAGATTTAAGAGAAAAACTCCAGGAATTTGAACAGGAATATGAATATGATATTAAAAATATTCAGATTGATATGGAAATGAATTTTAGTAACATCACCAAAGATGATACAGGAAAGTTAATAAAACGGGTTGGTGTAGGTATTGGTGCTGTGGGTGCAGCACTTTTTGTAGCAGCAAATTGGTGGAATCCAGGAGGGTGGGTTGTTGGAGCAGGGATAGTTACTACTGTTGCTAGTATAGGTACGAGTGTTGCTGGTGACAGGGAAAAAGCAGATGATGATAAAAATTATAAAAAGGATATTGCAAAAGAAAAAGATTCACTGAAAAAACAGGTAAAACAAAAAAGAGAAATTACAATAAAAGCCTATCAAGATTCATTTTCTGAGAATATAATTGAATATGAAATTAAAGTGGTTTCTCAAATGAAAATATATATTCAGGGATTATGGGAAATAATTCAAAAATTAGATGATAGTTGCCATGAAATTGCAGAAATAAACAAACAAATGCAAGAAGATTTTGATAAATTAAAATAACTACATCAGGAGAATAAAACAATGTCAAGTTTTCAATTTAATGCTAAATCCCAGAAAGTTAACCAACTTTGCCAAGAAACAATAGATATTTTAGAAATTCGGACAGAAGATGAAGTTAAAAAATTAGTTGATGATTTTCAAAATTTTTGGCAAGAATATCAACAACAGAAACAACTATCTATTGCTTTTATTGGACAGTACAATGCTGGTAAATCCACCTTAATTAAAGCATTAACTGGAGATGAAAGCGTGAGAATTAGTGCAGAAATATGTACTGATAAGGTTACAGAATATGCTTGGCAAGATGTATTACTATTAGATACACCAGGAATTTATGCAGGTAATACAGAACATGATGATATTACCCTAGAAAGAATTTCTAAATGTGATTTATTGGTGTTTGTCGTTCCCAATGAATTATTTAACCCCCAAGGTGCAGCATTTTTCCAAACCGTAGCTAACCAAATGCAAAGAGTTGGCCAAATGGTGCTAGTAGTTAATAAAATGAGTCGTGAATCAGGAAGTCCCCAAGATTTATTATCAACAATTACACAAGTTATAGAACCATATTATCCTCAACAATTCTACACCTGTTTTATTGATGCTGATTCCTACCTCAAATCTCAAGACCCTAAATATATCAAATATCAGCAATCTTTACAAACTAAATCTAACTTTAATGATTTTCTTGATTCTCTGCAAAAGCTAATTCAAAAAAATGAACTTTCCGCTAAATTAGTTACTCCTTTACATCGTGCTGTTGATACACTGGAGAAATCACTAAACTTTTTAAGTACAGGTGATAAAATAACCCGTGATTTATTGGAGATATTACGACGCAAAAAAGGCATAATAAAAGCATCTCAAACTAGAGCGAGAAACGCTTATTGTTCTGAATTAGCTAAACTTAAACATGAAGTGATCATGCTAGGTGAAAAAATAGCTAGTATGATTGATGGACACCATACTGAGGAAGAGATTAAGAGAGAACTAGAAAAAGTCACAAAAGAAATTACCACTTTGTCAGAGAAGATAATAGTAAAAATTCAAGTTGCTTTAGAAGAAGAATTAACAACTCTTCAAGATAAATTAGAAGAATTACAAAACTCTCCATTAGGTAAAACTATTGATAGGGAAATAACTATTAATTTAGTAGATGATAAAAGAATTAACGATCCAAATATTGCTGATAAATTTGGAAAATCAATATTAGAAAAACAAGGTGGTAAAATCCTGCAAGAACTGGGAAAATTATCATCCAAAGTATCCAGAGATTTAGTTTATAATATAGGAAAATTTCTGGGTTTTAAATTTAAACCTTGGGGTGCTGTGAATGGTGCTAAATTCATTAAAGGTTTCGGACCATTTATTGCTGGTGCTGGTGTCTTATTTGATGCAGCTATGACAGCAAAAGAAGAATACGATTATCAAGAAAATCAACGTCAGCTACGTAATGCTAGAAACCAGGTAAGAGAAGAGTTCAGAAAGGTAGCCGAAGAAATGGTAGAAAAGTATGAATTAAACATTGAAGAAGCTATAATTTTCTATGATGAGGAATTAAATGATATTGAAAATAATCAGCAAGAGTTGAGAAGTTTTGACCAGTCCAAACATGAGATATTAACTCAAATTGAGAATAAACGTCAGGAGATAAAGCAGGAGATTAAACAATTAGTCAAGTAGTAAATCTGAAATACATCCTGTCAATCCTTAAATCCTGGATATCCTGATTCAGACAATTTTGATTTAATGATTTTTGGAATAGAGTTTTCAGTACCCCGAATTTATGCTATAATTTTATCATTATCAAAAATCAATATTTATAAAATTAAAACATATTAATTGCAATTAGGTGGTCAAAATTATGAACTCTCTTGAATTAAGACAAAAAATCGAACAAAATTTATTAACGATTTTACCAGAAAATTTAAAAGTTATTGATGAATTTGTCGAATTTATTAAATATAAACAAGAAACAAATTTATCAGAAAAAACTAACTATAGGCCAGCTTCAGGAGGTTCAATTTTACGTCATGCTGGTACATGGGTAGGGGACGACTTAGAAGAATGTCTGGAGTTAGTCTCTGAAACCAGAGGTAAAGTGAAAATTAATAATCGTATTAATCCTTTTGAGTGATGTATCTTTTAGACACTAATCATTGTAGTTTAATTTTTCTGAAAAATCAGACGGTTCTTGATTATATACAGGAAGTTGGAGAAACGAATATAGCTACTACTATTATCACAGTAGGTGAGCTAACTTATATGGCAGAAAATTCTAGTTATAAAGAAGAAAATTTAACTCGTATTGAGCAATTTCTCGCAGATATTCGAGTTTATTATGTAGATGATGTAACTGCTAAAATTTATGGACAAATAAAAGCAGGATTAATTAACAAATTTGGATCAAAGCAAAAAACTAAACGTCAAACGACTAAAATCACTCAATTAGGTTTTGATGAAAATGACCTTTGGATAACAGCAATAGTAGTTCGTAATCAATTAACGTTAGTTTCGGCTGATACTGATTTTATCAGAATCAAAACTGTAATTAATTTTTCTTTAGAAAATTGGAGAGATAATCAGTAATTTACTGTCTGATATGACTTGCGCCACGCTACGCTATCAGACAATGTTTATGGCTGCAAATCTTCACGCCATGCAAAAATAATTTTCTCCTCAGCTTGCCTAAATTCAATATTGAATTTATCAAATACAACTTCTCTCCCTAACAGTAATTGTTCTCCACCTGTATTGGTTTGTAACCATGCTACAGGAGCAATAACATTATGTCCATCAATTGTCATTTCTACATTACGTAAAACATACTCAACTCTGCCACCTATAGTTTCTGCCAATAAAGTTGATTCTGCATCAGCTAAAGCATAGCCTAAATCTTGACCTACTTTCAAGGAAATTAAACTCAATTCAGCACCAGAATCTACTAACATTGTTGTAGAAAATTCTATATCTCTGTGCTTTAAATTAACACTATAATTTGGTTGCCAATCATGACGGGCAACGGTGCGAAAGCGAATTGGTAAAATTTCTATAGAAGCAGTGCGACGGGGAACTAAATAAATTAAAAACGTTTGTTTTGCAGCACTCGCTAATTCTAAAACTTCGCGTAAGTTTTCGCTATGTGCAATTATCCCATTGGCATTATAAGCAACATATTGATTTTTATATAAATCTAATAACATTTGGCGGTTACGGTTCAACCACTTGAGTATTTCATCGGTTTCGCTTTTAGAGGGTGTTGTATTCATATTCCTTACTCGTCTTTTTGTGTACGTAATTTATCAGCGCGCTACGCCAACAAAAATCAAATAGGAGTCCTATATACTTAATTTAACGCAAACAACGAATTGCTTCTAACAATCATCTGGCTTTATTTAGTGTTTCCTCGTACTCCTTTTCTGGATCTGAATCAGCGACTAAACCTGCACCGACTTGGACTGTGACGGTATGATTAGGCAATATCATAGACATCATGTGGTTAGTTAAAACTTTTACAAACAGTTTCAGAGTTAACACTAAGCCTATGGCGATATTAAAGGTTTCATTCCTCAACCCAACTTGCATCTGTGTTGAATTAGAGTATAATAACGATTATCATTTTAAATAAAATTTAATGTCACCCGTAGATTCATCACACCTATTCCAGCGTCCCCGTCGTTTGCGTCGCACTGAAACCCTACGAAAAATGGTGCGGGAAACGATTTTAACTGTAGATGATCTGATATATCCCATGTTTGTCATGGAAGGAGAAAAACAGAAGGTAGAAATCCCATCTATGCCGGGGTGTTATCGCTATTCTCTAGATTTGTTAATTAAAGAAATAGCAGAAGTATTTGAGTTGGGAATTAATGCTGTTGCACTTTTCCCAGTTATCCCAGAAGACCAAAAAGACGACACAGGTACAGAAAGCTACAACCCAAAAGGCTTAGTACAAGAAACTGTCAAAGCCATTAAAAAAGCCGTTCCCGAAATCATCGTTATTACCGATGTTGCCCTTGACCCTTTTACTACTCATGGTCATGATGGTTTAGTCGATGAAAACGGTACTATTTTGAATGACCCCACCGTAGAAGTGTTAGTAAAAATGGCACTTTCCCAAGCCGCAGCGGGAACTGATTTTGTTGCCCCTTCTGACATGATGGATGGTAGAATCGGGGCAATTCGCAAAGCTTTAGATACTGAAGGTTATATAAATGTAAGTATTTTGGCGTACTCCGCAAAATACGCTTCCGCCTATTATGGCCCATTCCGGGACGCTTTAGATTCAGCCCCAAAATTTGGCGACAAAAAGACCTATCAAATGGACGCAGCTAATAGCAAAGAAGCTTTAAAAGAGGTGGAATTAGATATTGCTGAAGGTGCAGATATTGTCATGGTCAAACCAGCATTAGCATATCTAGACATAGTATGTCAAGTAAAAGCAGCGACCAATTTACCAGTGGCAGCATACAACGTTAGTGGTGAATACGCCATGATTAAAGCGGCGGCTAAAAATGGCTGGATTGATGAGAAAAAGGTGATTTTAGAAACTTTAACCAGTATGAAACGGGCTGGTGCTGATTTAATTTTGACTTATTTTGCAAAAGAAGTGGCTTTGATGCTGTTGTGATTGGGGATTGGTAAGTACTCCGACAGAATTAATTACACACATTTGAACAGATATTTAAATTCTGTCGATGTCTTGTATTTTTCCAAAAATTGAGTTTTTTCAGCCAAGTTGTCACATTCAGACTTTTTTGCGCTATATTGATAACGATTCTCGTTTTAATTTCATATGGTCAGTTCATTAACCTAGTCCCAACACAGCTTAAACCTGCTTGTTTGACTAATTTCAAACAAAATTCCAGAATTTTCATTAACGAGGTTTAAATATGACCACTCTCACACAACAAACTTCAAACCCAAGCATTGATATTCCCAAGCTGGGAATGCCTGTAACTATCATTACGGGATTTTTAGGAACTGGTAAAACTACGCTTTTAAATCAAATTCTCAAGAATAAACAAGATTTAAAAGTTGCGGTACTTGTAAATGAATTTGGTGATATTAATATTGATAGCCAATTGCTAGTTTCTGTAGACCAAGATATGGTAGAACTCAGCAATGGCTGTATATGCTGCACAATAAATGATGGTTTAGTTGATGCTGTTTATCGGGTTTTAGAACGAGAAGAACGCATTGATTATCTGGTTATTGAAACTACTGGTGTCGCTGACCCACTACCAATTATTTTAACTTTTTTGGGTACGGAATTGAGAGATTTAACAAAAATTGACTCGATTCTGACAGTAGTAGATGCGGAAACATTTAATGAAGAACATTTTCAAAGTGAAGCTGCTTTAAAACAGATCACCTATGGAGATATTATTCTTCTGAATAAAACAGATCTTGTTCCTTCAGAAAAACTGCAAGAAGTAGAAAATTTCATCCATGATTTGAAAGATTCTGCGAGAATTCTGCATACTAAATATGGAGAAGTTGCGTTACCGCTTATTTTAGATGTTGATTTAACTCCTATAGATGAGTATATTGCTATTGATGATAAAGATACTCATCATCATGAACATGAACATCATCATCATCACTCTCATCATTTAGAGAATGATGGTTTTATTTCGATTTCTTTCCAAAGTGATAGACCATTTGATGTGCATAAATTTGAGAATTTTCTGACTGAAGAAATGCCGCAAGATGTATTTCGAGCTAAGGGCATTTTATGGTTTAGTGATAGTGAGTTGCGCCATATTTTTCAACTGAGTGGACCCCGTTACAACTTACACGCTGATGAATGGCAAACTTCACCTAAAAATCAGGTGGTTTTTATTGGCAGAAAGTTGAATACTCAGGAAATTTACACAAAACTTAATGAATGTCTGTTATGATTAAGATATGTTAATAATCATTCACTTTGTAAGTTTCAAACAAAAGTGAAGTGTTTGCTAATCTGCCGTTAATCAGTTCATAACTTATACCGCTCAAACATAGCAAATGACTCTATCGATTAGTCCCGATATAAATTCTGTTGCTCAATTAGTATCATCTATATCTACTCAGCAACAGCCAACTGTCACAGAAGCAGAAATGGTTCAGGCTGTACGTACTTTGCTGATTGGATTAGGAGAAAATCCTGATCGTGAAGGGTTAAAAGACACTCCTAAACGAGTTGTAAAAGCTTTGCAGTTTCTCACCAAGGGATATGATGAATCTTTAGATGAACTCCTCAATGGAGCAGTTTTCAAAGAAGATGCCAATGAAATGGTATTAATTCGGGACATTGATATTTTCAGTTCCTGTGAGCATCATATCCTACCGATTATTGGTCGCGCTCATGTAGCCTATATTCCCAATGGTAAGGTGATAGGATTATCTAAAATTGCGCGCATTTGTGAAATGTATGCACGACGGTTGCAAGTGCAGGAACGTCTCACAGTGCAAATTGCTGACGCACTGCAAGGGTTACTCAAACCCCAAGGAGTTGCTGTAGTTATAGAAGCAACTCATATGTGTATGGTAATGAGGGGTGTGCAGAAACCTGGTTCTTGGACTGTGACTAGTGCCATGCGTGGCGTGTTTGCAGAAGATGGTCGGACTCGTGAGGAGTTTATGAATTTGATTCGGCACAGCGCCAATTTTCACTAAACATAACTAGTTGCTGTTGGCGTTGATTTATTATATTTGGCACTTGTGGTGTGGAGACAGAAAAATTTTTTGTCTCTACTTTTTTATGAAATTCACCGCAAACAACGAATTGCTTCTAATAATCCTCTGGCTTTATTCAGTGTTTCCTCGTATTCCTTTTCTGGTTCTGAATCAGCTACCAAACCGGCTCCTGCTTGGACTGTGACGGTATGATTATGCAGTACCATCGTCCGAATTGCGATTCCTTCGGAGCGCTTCTCTACGAGACGCTACGCGAACGCTATCGCACTATTCAATTATCATTCAAAATCATCTCTATATTTTCACTGATTATCTTCTCTATAGATACAAAGTCATTTTCAATAAAATCATTCCAAAAATCCAGAATTTCTTTTCTTATATCCTCAATATCCACATCTTCATAATTGCTTTTTCTTAAAATTTGCAGATTATAAATAGTTATTCTGTCTTTATTTATCTGCTTTTTTGTTGGTTTAAAAAGTTTTGAATACTTTGGATTGTGTGCTAATTCAAATATATTATTGCGAACATTTTGATTGTTGTTGATTGGTCCAATTTGGAGTATAACTTTAACATCATCATAACGATAGTCGAATTTAAAATAAATAGAACACTTAGGGAACTTATTTTCCCAGTCTCTAGGACCAAAGTCTATACTTCCTGGGTAATAATCTACAAATATTTTCTGAGAGTCAATATATGGTTTTAGTAATTCCTTTACTAATTTATCAATTTTCTCAGATAATATTTTTGATTGTAAATCTGGACGATGTTCAAATATTAAATCAAGAGCTTGCTTATGCTTAAAATAAATTTCGCGGCAAAGTTCTGCAATTTCTGAATCACTCACAATATGTCTCCTAATTAATGTAGAATAATGTCTCATGAATGTGTAAATATCTGCACCAAGAGTAGATTTATGACTTATACAAATACTATCAATTATTTCAACCACTTTATAGTAGTTGTAAATTCTCCAATTTGGTTCAGATGGTGGACTTCCTTCCGGGGTTAAATAAATAAAAATTGCTTGACACCCCTTATAGTGTCTGTTAATAGTATCTTCGTATTTTTTTAGTTGATTTGAATGTTCTCCAGAATAAATTTTATTTTCTATAACACATACTAATTTATGCCGTGGTGAATGTATGAGAATATCAATATAGTGCTTCTCACGACTAACTTCCGCATCTGTCAAATCAGCTATATCTATATCAGCATGACGAATTGTATCTATAGGGTTATCCTTTTCTAAAAGCACGCGCTTCAGAAATTGCTTCAGAAAGACATCACGAAGTCTATGGGTTTGAGATGGATCTAAAAGAAATGCTAAAAAATTTGAATGCCTAATTTCTTGTCTTACTACACCAATAGCTTCAAAAATATTGAACTCAGCTAGTTTTTTTTCTAGTTCTTCTAAATCTTCATTGTCAACTATAAAACTTTCTAGTAATTCTCGTTGTTTGTCTGAAATCAAATTTCACCCCGCCCAAATTCCAAAATTTTACCTAAACAGAGATTTATATTATTTCACAAGAAATTCATGTCATTAAATATACTTCTTTCTTTCATATTTTTGTTAATTATTTTGAAATAAAAACCATCTCTAGGACTCTAACGCTTGACACGGATCTTCATCAGGTGGATGTAAAGCAGCTTTTACCCAAAAACCTCGCGCACTGCGGATAGAATCATCTTCTGTATATCGCTCATCATTAAGATCAAGTCGCTTACAAGTAGCTCTACCTGTGGGAGTTATTCCTAAAATGGTTTTACCGTCAGCACTCCAGACAAAATGATCTGACCATTTTTGTTGAAGGGGATTAAATAAAGGGGTAATGGCTTGTGTTTTTGGGTCAATTCCTGCTAAAAATTTGTAGCGGCGTTCATTGCACCGACGACAAGCTAAAGCTAAATTATCAATATCATCAGCACCACCCAAAGATTTAGGTATTACATGATCTAAGGTGAATCGAGTTGTAGAAATGCGCTCTGGAGAGTGACAATACTCACATAGATATTTTGCCCGTTTACGCACTAATTCCCTGGTAATATCGTCAATAGTCATACTTGAGCTACTAACATCGCATTGATGTGAGTGAAAATTCTGTCTAATTCTCCAATAGCTTCCAATTCTATAACTTCCTCTGAAGTCAGCAAATCAGCTTTTTTTCTATCCAAAAGTTCTTCCATTCGCTTCTGGAGTTCATCATTAAATTTAAATAAATTGAATTTATCTACTTTTTCAACTTTAATCTGACCAAGTAACGTTGAAGGTCTACTAATAGCTGGTATCATAGTTTAGCTCCAGTATTGATTTTAATTTCCCTTCTTCGTAGGAAATAGAGTTCACCGCAAAGAACGAATCGCTTCTAATAACCTTCTAGCTTTATTCAGCGTTTCCTCGTATTCTTTTTCTGGTTCTGAATCAGCTACCAAACCGGCACCGGCTTGGACTGTGACGGTGCTATTCTCCTGCAACTATTAAAACTTCTGCATACAACTGTTCACGAATCCAGAAGCCATTAGCAATCAAATCATCTAATATCGGTTGTACTAGTGGAATAAACCCTTGTTGTCTAGCAGCTAGTACAACACCTAAGAGTCCAGTGACCTGTAAACCAGACCTTATTGCCTCATTTCTACCTTTTCGTTCATCAATAATCAGTCTATCAGCATTTAACTCCAGAGCAAGAGCTATCGCTTCCGCTTCACCTGGATCTAAAATTGTTTGTAGAGTCTGAACTAGGACAATATTTCTAACTGATATAACTTGAATCCAATCGAGAGTTTGAAGTGCTAGTGTACCTGGATCTGTACTACCAGAAGCAAGAATTTCCTGATAGACTGTCGGTGGAATGATTATATTCCCATAGAGTTGCTGCAACAAAGTTAACTGTCCAATCGCAGCGAGGTTACTGATAGGTGATGTATTGCTAATAATAATCATCGCCAATTATTAGCTTCCAAACTCTTTATATCCTCCCTGAATTCAGCAATATCATAGTGAATGGGAATTTTTCGACTAGCAAGTAATCGCTGAAACTCGAGTTGATTCATTCCTACAAAATGACTTGCTTGCCCTAAAGTAAAACGTTCTTGTTCAAAGAGCAAAATTGCTATTTCTTGAATTAATTCTTTGTCAGACATTTGGATTGTCTGCAAGACTTCATCTGTGATAACAATACTCATATCTCTATTCTCCTGCGGGGATTCAATGGGTTAAAGTTTATCGCAAACAACGAATTGCTTCTAATAACCCTCTAGCTTTATTCAGCGTTTCCTCGTATTCCTTCTCTGGTTCTGAATCAGCGACTAAACCGGCACCAGCTTGAACTGTCACGGTATGATTATGCAGTACCATTGTCCGAATAGCGATCGCACTATTTAATTGTCCTTCAAAATCATAATAGCCATACACACCTGAATACACACCCCGGCGACTTGGTTCTAATTCGTTGATGATTTCCATCGCCCTGATTTTCGGCGCACCGCTAACTGTACCGGCTGGGAAACTGGCTTTAAGTAAATCCCAGGCTGTTTTGTCATTTGCTAATTTACCCACCACATTACTGACAATGTGCATGACATGGGAATAGCGTTCCACTACCATTAATTCATCAACTTTAACACTACCGCTTTCGCACACACGCCCTAAATCATTGCGTCCTAAATCAACTAACATGACGTGTTCAGCAACTTCTTTGGGGTCTTGAAGTAAATCTTCAGCGAAAGCCGCATCTTCTTGGGTTGTCTTCCCTCTTGGTCTTGTCCCAGCAATGGGGCGGACTGTGGCGATTATACCCCCATCAGGGTCGCATTCTGCTTTCACCATGACTTCCGGACTAGAACCGATAATTTGCCAATCCTTAAAGTTAAAATACGCCATGTAAGGTGAAGGATTGATTTGGCGTAAAGAACGATAAAGGGCGAAGGGATTCCCTGTATATTCTGTGGATAAGCGTTGAGAAATTACGACTTGGAAGATATCACCAGCTTTGATATATTCTTTAGCTTTTTCAACACTGGCGCAAAATTCTGGACGGGTAAAGTTGCTGGTGTATTCCTCTATTCCTGCTTTGGGCTTGTTTCCAGGGGCTGTCCAAGCTAATTGGGTATTTTGTGGCGATAAGGGTAAAGATAGCTTGCTGACCATTTCCTGAATGCGATCGCCCGCCTGTTGATAGGCTACCTCTAAATTAACATTTGGGTCACGTAAATCCGAATATGCGATCGCCCAAATTTTCCGCTTTACCTGGTCAAAAACCAACAGGTGGTCTACCTGCATCCACAATCCATCTGGTATATTACGGCTATCTTGGGGATGAATTGGTACACGCGGTTCAATCCAATTAATTAATTCATAACCCCAAAACCCAAATAAACCGCCAATTCCTGAAGGTAATTCTGGTAATTTTACTGGGTGATAGGGTGCTAAACATTCAGCTAAAACTGTAAAAGGATCGCCGGTAAAAACTTGCTCAGAACCATCTCGATGTGTTTGAGTAGTTTTATCACCTCTGGCTTCCAAAATCCACAGAGGATCACAACCCAATAAACTATAACGCCCTATTTTTTCTCCACCTTCCACCGATTCTAATAAAAAGCTATAAGGTTGATCCGCACATACTTTATACCAAGCAGAAACAGGAGTATCTAAGTCAGCTACCCATTCCTGATATACAGGGACAAAATTACCTTGTTTAGCTAGTTCTGTAAATTGGTGGAAATCGGGGAAAATCATAAATAATTAAAAATTAACAATTAACAATTAAAACTTAAAAATTAACAATTACGAACGAGTTATTGGCAATGGGTAATTGGTAAAAGTTTTTCTTTTTCCCCATTACCCATTAACCACTACTTAACGATTAATTCACAACGGCGTAAATCAACCAACAATTAAAAATTCGTGAACAGCTTGTTGAGTCTGCTTTTTTAATTTTTAATTGTTAATTTTTAATTCCGCCCTGCGGTACTATGCATCGTAAGTAGCTTTACCACTGAACTTCAGTTGTGCAGGACTGGGGTTTTGACCAATTCTGCGGGGTACAAAGCGCACTTTATCACGACCAGCATTCACTTTTTCTGGGAACACACCATCAGCTGGGTGAATGAAAGTGGTTTCACCGCTGGGAAGAATCCGGTAAATTTTGTAGTCTGTGATTTTGAATTTCCGGAGTTGGCCGCCCAAAGCGATACCATACTCTTTCCGAGCGATATAAAGCAGGTTTTCGCCTTTAACCATTGTGGCAGCGCCACCTGTAGGCATTTCAAAAACTTGCTCTTTAGGGCTAGTCCAGGTGATAGCGTACTTTTCTTCTTCTTGTGCTTTTTTCAGCAATCCGCCAGTGCTGCCACCGAAAAGTGGAGTTTTACCAGTAAGAGTGTCTGCCATAAGAGGTTGTCTCTCAACGTTTTTAGGGCATACTAACATCGTAATTGAGCTAATATTGCGATCGCGTCATAGACTGTAACAGTTTTTAGTGATTGAGTCTGGCCAAAGGCTTCAGAATGTTAGGTAAACGCACAATAGAACAATTTTTGAGAATCAATCTAGAATTTACATTACATTACATAACTTTAAAAATCTTTACAAAAGCTACATTTTGTTAATTCCCAGCGCAAGCTATACCAACAAAAATCAAATAAGCTTTTAAACATTATCTCTATAAAAATCATAATCTTTCTTCTTATCTTCAAATCTATATTCACGATTATAATGATCATCAGGATCATAACCAATATCTCCCACAAAACAGAAGGATATTGCTAAATTTAAGGTTCTAGTTTCAAAATAAAACTTGTCCTGGGGTGACATTTTTTGGAAATCATTTTTAAACTTCTTCCACTCCCTTTGATTATGGCTATCCATATATCCATCTTGTTTTTGTAAGCGATTCAGCAAATCATCTTTTTCAATTATTACCGTATTTGCATCTTCTTCTTCAAATTCCAAATAAATCTCTTCCAATATTTTTCTTATTTCCTTGGGATATCGACCAGCTAAAGCTAAAAATGCAATTAATGTTTGCTTGTATTCTTGTTTCGGTTCTTGTTTCCATGTTGTATCATGAAGTACTGGAGTCCAGATAATTTTAATGATTTTGCAAATATTAATTAGTCGCTTTGCAGTTCTGGGAGTTAAATCAACGTGCTGACAAGATTCTGATATCCATGCGAACTCTTCAGCAGTAAATCTTTCACGTGTAACTAAAGGGTCTGTATTTGCAGAATGTTGTATTTTTCTATTCTTCTCTTTTGAATTATCTTCTTGAGTTTTTGGTTCAGAAATCCCTTTAACACCTGGATTTTTAGTGGGAGTATATACTGGTAAATGAAAATCATCCTCTGTTTGTTCATCACTATCAACAGGTATTTGTTCAAATTCATCTTGCTCTAAATTTTCTGGTAATTCTGTTAAAAAGCTACTTTCATAATTTAGTTGTTGTAAAGGGATACTATCTTCTCCTGTAGTTTGTTGGAAAAACGGATTTTCATCAGTTAATTGCTGGGAATTAGAGATGTTTTGACTGTCTTTTTTAGACTCTTCTTCAATATCTACCAAAGATTTTAAATAACTAACTGTCACATTTTTACTAATAGGCCGCATTCTGTAGGGAATTTGGATAATTTTCTCCAAATAGTCAACACCAGAAGGAGTACCACCACGTTTTAAAACTCCTCTATAATTGTGTTCTAAAGCACGACCAATATAACGGTCGTCTATTGCTAAGACAATGATAAAAATATTCGTATTTAACAATAATTGCACAGCTTCTAAAACTTCTACAACTTTCTTAGGAGGACAACGATCTAAATCATCTATATATAAAACTATTCTTGCCGGTCCCCTGGGGAAATATTCTTTAAGAACTTTGAGTTTTTCAGGATGGGTTTTTCCTGGCTGATAGGTTAAATGTTCAGATAAATCTGCCAAATCATCTTGAATTTGGTGCATTAAACCGAGCATTTTTTGATAAGAATCTTCTTCTAAACGGTTGTTAACAAAATCTACTAAAGATGTATATTGAGCAGTTAAACCAACAAGTTGTTTTTGTCGTTCTACCTGTGCTTGGAGTTTTTCAATTTCCTGCTGTTCTGTAGTTAGTGCTTGTTTAGCTGCTTCCTTTTCTTGATAAACTTGGTTTTTCTGTTGTTCAAAATCTTTCTCTTCAATTTTAGCTTGAATTTTCTTATCTTTCTCAGCAGCTAGTTTCTGTTTCTCCTGTTTTACGCTTTCTTTTGCTACTTGGAATAATCTGCTAGTTTTAGCTTGAAAAACTCGTAACTTCTTATATATTTCAACTCCAATCCCTATAGCGGGAATTGTGGAAATTGTCGTCAACCAAAATTTTAAAGCTGAACTTATTTGTTTAATAAATGGTAAGACAGTAGGTAAAATATAAACTATGATTGAATAAAATATAAATGGTAAAGACGTTGCGGCTACAAATATGAATACTATTTTTTTATCTTTTTTAATAAATTCGATAAAACCAACTATTTTACTAGGTTGTTCTTCTACATAATTCTTGATCCTCCCGGACTTTTTAATAATATCCTCTATTGTGCTATCTTTATTTTTAATTAAATTTTCAACTTGATCAATTAGATTAGATTTTTCTAATTGATCTAAATCTTTAACAATCGGGATTTGTGTTTCTAAATCTTCCCGATTTTCAAATCCATAGGAATTGAGAAAATCTTTGCAAATAAAATCACCAAAGTCATCTTTACTCAGTTCTTTGAGTTGAGTTAAAAAGACAATGACTATAGATGTATTTTCAAATTCTTGATTTACTTTCCTTTCTATAATTTCTTTGTCTTTGTCAACTTCCCTCTCAACCTCTGCAATTTTTTGTTTAAATTCGCGCTCAAGTTCTTGATTTTTAGTTTTTAGTTCTGCTTCTAATCGTTGTAATTCTTCTTCCGTGCGTTTTAACTTCTCCTGTTCCTCTTGTCTCACTTCACTGAGAATATCCCAAAGGGCATTACCATCAGCATTTTTTTCTTTTAACTCAGCAAATACTTCTTCACTCAATTTGTCTTCTAATATTGTCTTTCTCTCACTGTCATTCATCTGATTGAGAACACTCCAAATCTCACCTCCTGCTAAATCAGAAACTTTTCCAACTTCTCTTAACTGCTTTTCTAAAGTTAATTGACGGTCAAGTTGATCAAAAATAGTCTGCATTAAACTTGCCCACAGGTCAGATTTAGCATAACTCCAGGCATTAAATTTGATTTGGTAAACATGACCAACATAAGGAGAAAGATTTGGTTCATCTCCCACATCACCCCATGTTTGTTTTGCAGTTATTTGTTGACAGCGAATTTTAGTAATTTGTTTTTCGATGAGGTGCATTCCAAAAGATTTTCCGCTACCCCAACTACCTAAAATTGCCACCGCTAAAGGAGGTTCAAGACTCCGCAACATTAATACATCAGCTAAAGATTGCAGTTCCTTAGCCACATCTAGAGAGTCTTCACCGCTGGGTTGGTCATTGCGGAAAGCCTGGGGAACACGACGAATATTAAATCTTTGCCAACGCCAAACCTTGATACCATCTTCACCAGCACTGATAATGTAGTCTCCCAGTGGGTCAAAAGCGACAGAATAAACCTTTTCTTGTTTTCCTATTTCTATTTGGCGCTTGCGCTGGGGGTCGGAAATATCCCACAACCGTACTGTCTTGTCATAACTGCCACTGACAACCGTACTACCATCGGGACTAAAGGCTACTGACCTGACACCATTGGTATGACCAGAAAATGGTTGACCGATGGCTTGTCCTGTACTGACATCCCACAACCGCACTGTCTTGTCACTACTGCCACTGACAACCGTACTCCCGTCTGGACTAAAGGTTACTGAGGTGATAGGTTCTGTATGACCTGAGAATGGTTGACCGATGGCTTCTCCTGTACGGGCATCCCATAACCGCATTGTATTGTCGCAACTGCCACTGACAACCATACTCCCGTCGGGACTAAAGGCTACTGACCTGACAGAACTTGTATGACCAGAGAATGGTTGACCTATAGTTTCTCCTGTACGGGCATCCCATAACCGCATTGTGTTGTCTCTACTGCTACTGACAACCATACTCCCGTCGGGACTAAAGGCTACTGACCTAACAGAACTTGTATGACCAGAGAATAATTGACCTATAGCTTCTCCTGTATTGACATCCCACAACCGTAATGTGTTGTCTCTACTGCCACTGACAACCATACTCCCGTCGGGACTAAAGGCTACTGACATGACAGAACTTGTATGACCAGAGAATAATTGACCTATAGCTTCTCCTGTATTGACATCCCACAACCGCACTGTGTTATCTTCACTGCCACTAACAACCATACTCCCATCGGGACTAAAGGCTATTGACCTGACAGAACTTGTATGACCAGAGAATGGTTGAGCGATCGCTTTGCCTGTGATGACATCCCATAACCACACTGTTTTGTCCCTACTGCCACTGACAACTATACTCCCATCAGCACTGAAGGCTACTGAGGTGACAGAATTTATATGACCAGAGAAAGGTTGAGCGATCGCTTCTCCTGTATTCACATTCCACAACCGCACTGTGTTATCTTCACTGCCACTGACAACGGTTTTGCCGTCGGAACTGAAGGCTACTGAGTTTATAGGATCTGTATGACCAGAGAAAGATTGACCTATAGCTTCTCCTGTATTGACATCCCATAACCGCACTGTGTGGTCTTCACTACCACTAACCACCGTATTGCCGTCGGGACTAAAGGCTACTGACCTGACAGGTTCTGTATGACCTGAGAATGGTTGACCTATAGCTTCTCCTGTATTGATATCCCACAACCGTAATGTGTTGTCTCTACTGCCACTGACAACCATACTCCCGTCGGGACTAAAGGCTACTGAATTAACAGAATATGTGTGACCTGAGAATGGTTGACCGATAATTTCTCCTGTATGGACATCCCACAACCGTACTGTGTTATCCCAACTGCCACTGACAACCTTACTGCCATCGGGACTAAAGGCTACTGAGTTAACATAACTTGTATGACCTGAGAATGTTTGACCTATGGCTTCTCCTGTATAGACATCCCACAACCGCACTGTTTGGTCATGACTGCCACTGGCAACCATACTCCCGTCGGGACTAAAGCCTAGTGACCTGACAGGTTCTGTATGACCTTTGCAGCTTAACCACTTTTGTCCAGTTAGCACATCCCAAATTTCTATTGTGCCATCTTCTAAACCCACGGCAATGCGTCTCCGTCCGTGGGGTGATATGGCTACTGCCCTTACTGCACTCTGAAACTCGGCAAAGGGTTTTTCAGGTTCTGGGGTTCCTGCTTCTGTGCCAGGTTCGATTGCTGGGATTATGAATTGTTGACTGCTGATTTCTTGTTGACCTTGGGGTGCTTCCATGCCAGTAGTGTCACCAGTTTAGTTGTGTGTGGGTGTTACTGGTTTTACTATGCTGCTGTTTGGTTGTAAATACTTTTATACGTTTGTTTACAAGCAATTATCAGAAAATTTGTCTGATAGCGTAGCGTGGCGCAAGCCATATCAGGATTTACAGGATTTTAGGATTTACAGGATGTTTGTTATACTCAAAACGGCTAAAACCTGGATTTTTTGATAATACAAACAACAAATTCAAAGCCTCTCCCCGTAGCGGGGAGAGGTTTGGAGAGGGGTTCCATATTTAGTTAAACTATGAACCATTTGTAGTATAGTATTGTGATTTTTTTATCTGAAATAATGAAAGTAGCGGTAATGCCCTTCTGGAAGCAAGTTACATGAATTACCGCTACGCAAGAATCAGGCTTTCGGTAGCATTGTGCGTAAGTCCTGAATTATTTTGTCTTCACAAACGACTGCTGTTCCTCTGCACTACCCTGAACAATGGGAATAGTGAAGTGGAACTGACTACCTTGGTCTTTACCAGTGGACTCTGCCCAAATTTTGCCGCCCCAACCAGCAACTATTTGGCGAGAAATTGCTAAACCCAGACCGGTACCACCCGCAGTCCGTCGCAAAGCTCCCTCTTCTTGATAAAATCGGTCAAAGACTATTTCTAGGCGGTTAGGTTCTATGCCTCGTCCAGTGTCCGCTACAGTCACCTCAACCATTTGATTGTGGTTGCGAGTAGCCGCTTTGATGTGAATCTCTCCTTCGGCTGGTGTAAATTTACAAGCATTGTCTATCAGTTTGGCTATTACCTCCACTAGCCAATCACCGTCAGCCCTAATCAAAGGTAAAGTTTTCGGAATTTGCGTTTTAATTTGGGGTATCTTTTCTGTTGATGACCTTGTACGCAAGCGGCTGAGGGCTAAATCTATACATTCTTGTAAAGTCAGGGATTCGGGATGCCATTGCACCCGACCACTTTCTAAATTAGAAAGAGTGAGGAAATCTTGCACTAATTTCCGCATCCGTTCTGAGTCAGAAAGAGCAGTACTGAGCATGACCTGCTGCAACTCTAGGGGCATATCCGGCTCACTAGCGAGGCTTTCCAGACAAACTTGAATAGTAGATAGGGGGGTACGGAGTTCATGCCCTGTGATGGCTATCAAGTTGCTGCGGGTGCGGTCAAGGGCTTCTAGCTGCTTGTTCAATTCTTCTAAATTAGCGAAAGCTTCGGCTTGAATCAGGGCTGCACCTACTTGAGTTGCGATCGCTTTCACCAAATCCAATTCTCCTGGTTGCCACTCATGGGGCGGTAAATCACAATAATGTAACTCCACAATTCCCAACAGTCGTCCTTGAGAGAACACAGGTTCCATCAACCAAGAACGAATAGCCAACTTTTTCACAATCAAGGAAAGTCTGGGAGAACTGGTAACACGATAGTCAATCAGCGTATCAGAAACACATACGCCCTCACCCTGTTGTGCCAGTTCTTGAAACAGAGGATTGCTCTCTAACTCCCAAGTTTGTCCTCGCACCGAAACCACACCAGGACTTAAAAACTCATGCTCAATGATGGCTTGGGCTTCGGTAGTTTGAGCGCGGTAAATTAGACAACGACCAGCTTCGAGATGTTGACCCAATTCTTGTGCAGCCACTTCGAGAACAGAGTGCGGATCAAGCGATCGCCTAATCGCCGTGCTAATCGAGTTTACCAAGCGTTCTTTCCGTGCTTGTGCCGCTATGGAACGGTAGGCTTTGTGCAGTTTGTACTGACTAGCTTGCAGGTAAGTCACCAAACGCTGTACAAAAGGGTCAGTATCGATATCACAAGCATATTCGTTCAGTGGCTCTGCGCCTGATATCTTGATTGACCCTCCAATACCAAACCTCTGTCGTGCCTCCTCAATTTTGTCTACCAAATCAGGTCTGTAAACCAGAATTCTGTTCAATAACAATTGGGCGGCTTTGAGGCTTACTCCCCGCTCCGATGTCCAAATCCCCTCAAATCTTCTTGCTGTGTCGATATCTAAACCAGGGCTAATTTCTGGTAACTGCTGATTTTTGGCGATAGAACCAACGCTTTCTCGGCACACCAAGCAGGTAGCATAGTTGTCCGCGATGACCACCAAATGCCACTCTTGACTTAAACCGTCATCTGGCTCAAAAGCTACTTTTTCATAGTATTCCGAATTATGGGCAAACTCCGTTTCCGGTGCCGATAATACATATATTTGATTACTTCTTTGAGACAGTCGTTGATAGCGATGAGCTTCTTGGCGGTAGAATCGCTCTCGTTGGAAACTAGCAATAATCAGGGGCTGGCTCAAGGTGGCAGCCAAAACCTGATCTTCCATTGCATGGGAGAGCGCCGTTAGTGAAGCCTTGAAATATAACTGGGGCCGCAGGTAGGGTAGTGACTGTAGCAAATCACTCAGCACGGAAGTCGAAATGCTCATGAATATCGTTAAACGCCCAATCTAGACAAGATCCACGTCACAGATGCATTGTACAAATTAAAACTGGTCATTGGTCATTGGTCATTGGTCATTGGTCATTGGTCATTGGTCATTGGTCATTGGTCATTGGTCATTGGTCATTGGTCATTGGTCATTGGTCATTGGTCATTGAAAAAACTCTTACCTATTACCCAATACCCATTACCAATCCCTAAATTGATCCATGTTCCTAAGCCCAATATATAGCAACGGACAGCTTTCTTATCAGGTAGCGCCAGCCAAGGCAATTTGTAGCTTTTGCAGCAAACACAGCCAAAATACCACAGCATGGGATACTACTCAAAGGTAGATTTCCACAGCTTTGGCAATTTTCGAGCGCCGTAACCGAAAAACACCTTGGTTATTTTGGCTATTATTGGTACTGAACCAAACTAAAAAAAATTTAACTGAACATCTGGTTGCGTATTTTCTAGGTCTAGCATCTCTCAATGCTCAACAACGAATAAATCAAGCAAAAATACCCAGTTTCCAGCCTTGACTTCCAAACGAGAACCGTTAAATTGATGGGGGGATGGGGGATGGGGAGATGGGGAGATGGGGAGATAGGGAGATAGGGAGATGGGGAGATAGGGAGATGGGGGGACGCGGGGAAAATGAAGAATAACTTAAATTACCTATTCCCAATGACCAATCACCAATGACCAATCACCAATGACCAATCACCAATCACCAATCACCAATGACCAGTGACCAAAGTCCAAATCTAGTCCTGTAAGGGAATTTTGCTTAATGACACCGGATATGTTGATTACCCCAGAAAGAATTTTCTTGGATGGAAAAACGTTTATTCCTGCCGAACAGCTACCGATTCCAGAATGGCCTTGTGTTGTCAGTGAAAAACCTCAGCCAACCCTGACAGTTAAAGATGATGATTTATTCTTGGTGACAGATACAATGGGGAACATTTCCGGTTGTTCCATCAATGAAGGAAATGCCAGTTTGGGGATGTTTTGCTGTGATACTCGGTTTTTAAGTCGCTTAGAGTTGCAGATTGACGGGCGATCGCCTGTTTTACTGAGTAGCACCGCTGAAAAGGGTTTTGCGCTCTCAATTTTGTGTACTAATCCCAAGATTGAAGAACGCCTTAAAGCCGATACTATAGGCATTCGTCGGGAAATTGTCCTCAACGGCGCACTATTTGAAGAAATAGAAGTTGCCAACTACAGCACCACTAGCATCACTTTTGAACTCAGCCTCAGTTTTGATGCGGATTTTGTGGATTTATTTGAAGTCCGGGGCTATAACCGAGAAAACCGGGGCAAACTTTTACGCCTCATAGAACCGACTCAGCCAGGAGTAATAGGTGATGGCATTGCACCACCATCTATTCAAGCACACCGAGAGGAAGTTCTGACTCTGGCTTATCAAGGTTTAGATGGTGCGGTAATGGAATCCCGCATCCAATTCCAGTATCGTCAACCAGACCATTTTAAGGGGTACACAGCAGTTTGGCAGCTAGAGTTGGCTGCTCACGAAACCCAAAAGCTGGGCTACCGGGTAAATATGTTCATCAACAACCAGTCTAGTTCTACGGTGAATGCTGCTATCACCTTGGCACAGGCAAAAGCGGCTGAGTTGATGGAGGAGCAAAATTGGGTACAACAAATTACACGTATTAGCTCAGACAAAAGTCTTTTCAATCGAGTCGTTGAAAGGGCTGAAGAGGATATGTATTTGTTACGCCAGTCTTTTGGCAAGTACAAAACTGTTTCTGCTGGTGTGCCTTGGTTTTCGACGCTGTTTGGTAGGGATTCGATTATTACCGCTTCCCAAACCTTGATGTTAAATCCGCAAATTGCCAGAGAAACCTTGATGCTGCTGGCTACGTACCAGGGTAAAATTGAGGATGATTGGCGGGAAGAGGAACCGGGCAAGATTTTACACGAGATTCGCCTAGGGGAAATGGCACGTTGTCAAGAAATTCCCCATACTCCCTATTACGGAACAATTGATGCTACTCCTCTGTGGTTGATGCTTTATGCTGAATACTACGCTTGGACTCATGACCAAGAAACCCTAGATCAACTTTGGCCTAATGCTTTAGCGGCAATGGATTGGATTGATCGGAATATCCAAGAAACAGGCTATCTCAGTTATCACTGTAAATCAAAACGTGGTTTAACTAACCAAGGTTGGAAAGACTCCGGTGATTGTATTGTGAACCGCAAAGGTGAGTTGGCTAATGGTTCTATTGCTTTGTGTGAGGTGCAAGCTTATGTTTATGCAGCGAAAAATAGCCTAGCAGAAATTGCTAAGATGAAAAAGCATCTGGATTTGGCAGAGCGTTGGCAAGAAGAAGCCAGAAATCTGAAGGTGCGTTTTAATCAAGATTTTTGGAGTGAAGACCAAGATTACTGTGCTTTAGCTTTAGATGGTGAAGGAAATAAAGTAGATAGTATTACTTCTAATCCTGGTCATTGTCTGCAATTGGGCATTTTTACACCAGAAAAAGCCTACAGTGTGGCAGAAAGGTTGCGAGCCTCAGATATGTTTAATGGTTGGGGTATTCGCACTTTGAGCAGTTTGTCGCCGGCTTATAATCCGATGGGTTATCATACTGGTTCTGTGTGGCCTCATGATAATGCCATGATTGCGATGGGATTGCGATCGCTTGGTTTAATTGATCAAGCTTTGGAATTATTCCAAGGTTTATTTAATATGACCAGTTATCAGTCTTATCAACGTCCACCAGAACTTTTTTGTGGGTATGAACTCAACGGAGATAATACTCCTGTACAGTATCCAGTTGCTTGTTCTCCCCAAGCTTGGGCTACAGGTAGCATCTTCCAACTACTGCAAATGATAGTTAATTTAGTCCCTGACGCGCAGAATAATTGTTTGCGAATTATTGACCCGGCTTTGCCAGAATCAATCAATCGTTTATCGGTTCACAATTTGCGTGTTGGTGGGACAATCTTAGATTTAGAATTTGAGCGTTCTGGTAGCACTACCGCTTGTCGGGTTGCTAATAAACGCGGTAATCTTCGCGTGGTGATTGAAGCGTAAATATTGTCTGAATTAGGATTTACAAGATTTGAGGATTTTCAGGATCAGGAAAAAAACATTCTTCATCCTGTTCATCCTTTAATCCTGAGAATCCTGATTCTGACAGAAAAAATTCTCAATCCTGTTAATCTTTTCATCCTCAAAATCCTGATTCAGACATTTATTGTAAGGGTTTAGCAATGCTAAACCCCTACGTTTTAGGTATGATTTGTGGATGATAAGATAGCGATTTTTTTGAAGGATGGGGGAAAGCGATAGCTTCGCTCGCCGCAGGCATCGCCTTTTTGCTGTTCTGAGTGTGCGTTAGTGGTAGCTCACCGAAGGTATCGCAGTATAATGTAAGTAGCTTTTAACCCATATTTCTATGAAATTAACAGAAATTTTACCCT
Source organism: Anabaena catenula FACHB-362 (assembly GCF_014698735.1). Lineage (GTDB taxonomy): Bacteria > Cyanobacteriota > Cyanobacteriia > Cyanobacteriales > Nostocaceae > Anabaena > Anabaena variabilis_A. The sequence goes on along the minus strand of NZ_JACJTQ010000001.1, from coordinate 187,569 downwards.
CACTGCAAAAATTATCTCATCAAGAAAAAATCAAAGCCATTCAATTTTTAGCCACAGAATTAGCTAAAGAAGAAAATTTAGTAGAAGAATCACTTGAGTATGGTCAGATAGATACAGAATTAAATTTTCAACCTCTCACTGAAACAGAAATGATTGAGCAAAGTAAATATGCTCTAGAAGAATATCTTCGTACAGGTTCAGGAGTCAAACATGAGAAAGTTAAAAAATGGGCAAATAGTTTAGGAAATCAACAATAAGGCTAATGTCTGAGATAGTTTGGACAGAAACAGCAACTAATGACTTAAATCGTCATTACGATTTTATATCAACAATTAATCCTGATGCAGCAGCACGCGCAGTACAAGCAATAGTTTCTTCTGGTGAAAGTCTACAACAAAATCCACGACGCGGTTCAATTGTAGATGAAATAGCAGGATTACGAAAACTTTTAGTTTCTTTTGGTAAATACGGCTTTATAATCCACTACGTTATTCTTGAGGATGATGTAATTATTTTACGCATCTATCATGGACGAGAGAATCGACCTTGTTAGTCAGTAGGGTAGGCATTTTATTATTAATTCTTTATGAAGTTTTTAGGGGTTTAGCAATACACTTTACCCCTACCTTTTGGGTATTGATTGTGGTAATGATAGAAATAGCGTAAAATTTAAGTTATACCCTCAGTCAGAAAAAAGGTATAACTCAATGACAAGCATCAAAACGGCTATTTCAATCGAAGAATCACTTTATGAAGAAGTAACAGCTTTAGCAAATGCAATGAAGATTCCTCGCAGTAAATTATTTGCTATAGCAATGTCAGAATTTTTGCGTCGTCAAAAACAGCGCCAATTAGTAGAAAGTGTTAATGAAGCTTATGCAGATGGTTTGGATGAATCAGAACAAATCATGTTAGCAGCAATGCGACACCATCAAGGACAATTAAAAGAAAAAGAATGGTAATTAAGCAAGGTGATATTTATTGGATTGATTTGGGAGAACCAATAGGATCAGAACCAGCTTATATCCGTCCTTATGTGGTGATCCAAAATGATTTGCTCAACGGTTCTCAAATCAGAACGGTAATAGTTTGTGCATTAACTTCTAATTTGAGACGAGCTAAGGCAATGGGTAATGTTTTACTAGAGTTAGGAGAAGCTAATCTTGATCGGCAAAGTGTGGTAAATGTATCGCAAATTTTTACAGTAGATAAAGCTTTATTAACTGAAAAAATCGGTACGCTATCGAAAGAAAGAATTAGACAAATTTTAGCAGGATTAGCAATGGTAACAGAACCACAGGAAATAAATTTGGATTAAGATTTAACTTTGGAAATGGAAGATGAAGAGTATGGTTTGCGACTTCAGCGCCATTTGCGGATGAGGTTGGAAGGTGGTTTAGAAGGTGAGTCATTTTGGGAACAGCGAGATGGTGTAGTAATTGCTTATTGGTGGGATTAGTGATTTTTCAAAATAATTAAAAAAATGTCAATTTCCATCCAGTAAATCCTTTAATCCTGGACATCCTGTATCCCTTACGGGAGGCGTATGACTCCTGCGTCGTCACGCAAGCTATAGCCATTTCAGACAAAATAAAATAAATCATCAATCATCTTTTTATTAATTAAATAAACCCAAAAATAAGGGGTAAAGCACATTGCTAAACCCCCACAGAATCCCGAATTATAACAATTACAAATTAAGCTCCTTCTGGACGATCAATTTTCTGACCAGGAGAAGATTCATAAAGAGCATCCAACTGTTCCCGCGCATCTTCAACATTAATTGAACGCATTACCAACAGCGGTTCTTTAATAAAATTACCTGCGCTATCTAACAATTCTGGATGGGGTACGGACTTTCTTTTAGCCCCATAATAGCCATAGCCACCTTGATTACCCATTGACGAGGAATTTGCTGGATAAGGCCGCTCTCTATCAAAACTGAACATGATCAGATTGCGAATTAAATTACCCACAGCTATGAATGCAAGGACGGTGAAAGCTAAAATGTAGAGTAGGTGTAGCATTGAATTATCCTCCAGGGCAACAAGTTTTAAAGCTTTATATCGTAGTGATTAACTTTCGCTCACCTATGATTGATGATGATGAGGAATGTTAAATTATCTATCTATTTGTGATGTGATATTTTGTAATCCTATTAAGATTACGGTAACATGGGCTACATTATTTTTTTATGAAAATAATGTTAAGCTTTCTTTCTGATCATTGCGACTTATATACAGTTTTGTCACATAGTAAGTCACGGTTATTTTGACTGACGGTAGCGCATCCCTACATTCCAACATTCACTTACCAATTGATGCCAAGGCTTTATAGTTGCCATATCTATACCGACTTGTTCATTAGTTGCAGTAAACAGCATCTTTGCTGTGCTAAGTTCTACTTGCGCTTGTTTAACTCGCTGTAACAAGTCTAATTGCTCTTTATCACTCATAAATTGGATTTTCTCATTTTCCAGTAGTTCAAGCGATCGCCCAAACCAATATTGAAAATCCTCTAACAATGGCTCCAAGACTGATTTTAGTAATTCAGTACTCGGTGGATTCGAGTCTCCCATATATGAAAAGCATATTTCCTAATTTCTTTTTAATATTAACGTTATTTACGAATCTTAACAATCAATTCATAATTTTCCATCAATATGGCCAAGAAGATCAGAAATCTGTAACTTGAGATACTATACACAATTATATAAATTTGGCAATAGGCTTGCAAAGCTCTCTGGGAGTAAGCCGACATATGTCTAAAGGAATAAATCAACGGCACAAAAAAATCATCTATCTAAAATTTTTCTGCGTTAATCAGCGCACAGAATTCTGCTCCCAGACTTTTGTCAACAGCCGGTGGTTGGGCTAAATTAGGAGAAACCATAGCCAGTGGACTATTATTTATTTTGTAAAGATATTTTTTGTCAACTTTATTTTTAATCACTTCGCCAAAAGTTTAACAGCCGATGTCGCCAAATCAAGAAACCCAACCAGCCGAAAAAATCTATTTACCCCGTACCAGTGAATCAGAGACATTAAAAAAGATTCGCCACACAGCTTCTCATATCATGGCAATGGCAGTACAAAAGCTGTTTCCCAAGGCGCAAGTCACAATTGGACCCTGGATTGAAAATGGGTTTTATTATGACTTTGATAGTCCAGAACCCTTCAGCGATAAGGATTTGAAAGCCATTCAAAAAGAAATGGTGAAGATTATCAATCGCAAATTGCCATTAATTCGCGAAGAAGTCAGCCGAGAAGAAGCACAACGCCGCATTGAAGCGATTAAAGAACCTTATAAACTAGAAATTCTGGCAGATATCAAACAGGAACCGATCACAATTTACCATTTGGGAGATCAATGGTGGGATTTGTGCGCTGGTCCCCACCTCGAAAATACTAGTGAAATCAACCCCAAAGCCATAGAATTAGAAAGCGTTGCTGGTGCTTATTGGCGTGGAGATGAAACCAAAGCCCAATTACAGCGCATTTACGCCACAGCTTGGGAAACTCCCGAACAACTGGCTGAGTACAAACGCCGCAAAGAAGAAGCCCTGCGCCGCGACCATCGTAAACTGGGTAAAGAACTAGGATTATTTATCTTCTCCGATTTAGTCGGTCCTGGTTTACCCTTATGGACTCCGAAAGGAACTTTACTGAGAACGATTTTAGAAGACTTCCTCAAAAAAGAACAATTAAAACGGGGTTATTTACCTGTAGTTACTCCCCACATTGCCAGGGTTGATTTATTTAAAACATCGGGACACTGGCAAAAATACAAAGAAGATATGTTTCCTTTAATGGCTGAAGATGAGGAAGCAAAAGCGCTAGAACAGGGTTTTGTCCTCAAACCGATGAATTGCCCTTTCCATATCCAAATATACAAGAGTGAGTTACGCTCTTATCGGGAATTACCGATGCGATTGGCGGAATTTGGCACAGTTTACCGTTATGAACAATCTGGGGAACTGGGTGGTTTAACAAGAGTGCGCGGTTTTACCGTTGATGATTCTCATTTGTTTGTGACTCCTGAACAGTTAGACAGCGAATTTCTGAATGTTGTAGATTTGATTTTGTCGGTGTTTGGAAGTCTGCAACTGAAGAATTTTAAAGCCAGACTCAGTTTCCGAGATCCTGCTAGTGATAAGTATATCGGTTCTGATGAAGCTTGGGATAAAGCCGAAGGTGCGATTCGTCGCGCTGTTGAACAATTGGGAATGGATTATTTTGAAGGAATTGGGGAAGCGGCGTTTTATGGACCCAAGCTTGATTTTATCTTCAGTGATGCCTTAGAACGGGAATGGCAATTAGGAACGGTGCAGGTAGATTATAATTTACCCGAACGGTTTGATTTAGAATACGTGGCTGAAGACGGTTCGCGTAAACGTCCAGTTATGATTCACCGCGCACCGTTTGGTTCTTTGGAACGGTTAATTGGGATTTTAATTGAAGAGTACGCGGGTGATTTTCCGCTGTGGTTAGCGCCTGTGCAAATCAGGTTATTACCTGTAGGTGATCTTCAGTTAGATTTTACCAAAGAGGTGGCAGCGAAGATGGTTGCGTTGGGAATTCGTGCGGAAGTGGACACGAGTGGCGATCGCTTGGGTAAATTGATTCGCAACGCCGAAAAGGATAAAATACCTGTAATGGCGGTGGTTGGTGCGAAGGAAGTAGAAACCAACAGCTTGAGTATCCGTACCCGCGCTTCTGGAGAATTGGGTGCGATAACGGTAGATGAGGTTGTGGATAAAATGCAGGAAGCAATTACTAACTTTAGCAACTTCTAAAAAAGTAGGCTGGGTAATTCCCAGCCCCAAAATAAACTCGCTCAAAATCAAATTATGAGTACCACAAAAGATCAAGTCCAATCTCTTTTACATTAACTTCCAGATGATTGTTCAATTGAAAAAACACCCCATAAATACGCTATAATAACAATATCTATAGACTCAAATAGTAATTAATTATGAAAAAAATAGAACTGGAACTAGATCAAGAAACTTATGACAAAATACAACAACTAACCCAAACTCATCATTGTCAACTCTCAGACCTAATTAAAGCAATGATTGAGCAACTGACTCAACCAGAAATTCTCAACGATTCATTTATTGGCAAATGGTCGAATGATGCAGAGTTAGTTGATCAACTAATTGAAGATATGTTACAACATAGAACCTAAGAAATGCTACTTCGACAGTGAAAAATAAAACTTTAATTTATACAGATATTTTTTCGGAAATTCGTAAAGGTAAAAATCCTCAAGTCATAGCTAAAGCTATTGCCTATAGCAGGAGGCAGGAGGCAGAGGGCAGGAGGCAGGAGGGAAAGCCTTATTATATCTAAGTTTCAAGGATTAATAATGTCCTAATTATCCTGGCTACAGCTATATAAAACTATCTTTAAACATTATACTATCTCTGTAATTACAGTTACTGAAATCATAAAAGGATGGAGAAAATTAAACCGGAATGACCGGATTCAGGAGTTTTTAATAGATTTACCGCAAATGGAAATCTTACCTTTAGAACAAAAAAGTGCTGAATTATCTGGACTGATTCATGCTGATTTAGAAAAAACTGGACAACCGATAGGATTAGCAGATGTATTAATTGCCTCAATTGCCATAGAAAATAATTTAATTTTAGTTACAGGAAATTCTAAACATTATCAAAAAATTCAATCATTAGGTTATCCTTTACAATTAGACAATTGGAGAGATTGATACGAATTTCTATTCAGCAAAATTCCAAACAAAATTTTTCACTCAAAAGCACATCAACATTCAGGCTAAACTTCCACACATCACAATACTGTTCGGTTAAGAGTTTTTGTAGGTTGGGTTGACGTTAGGAAACCCAACATTTACGGACTTTTGTTGGGTTGCGCTGTCGCTTAACCCAACCTACCTGATTTAATGTTTTTAGCTTAACCGACAAGTATTGCCACACATCAGGAAACTCAATTTGAGGATAATCTTCCCTAACTTCCATCAGTGCATCTTCCCAAGCTTGATCTAACACTGCTGTAAAATATTGCTGGAGACTAGGGGATTGTTTGAGAAGAATTCTTAACTGACGACGTTGTTCTCGAATCGTCACTTCCCAGCCACGATGATCATACTCACTATTAACATAAATCCGTTTTAATAAATGCACATATAGCAAAATTAGGCGGCTTTCAACCTCAGCCCTATCCTACTCGCCAAGATTTCCATCTCCTCAATTAGATGTTCCACATCCAAGCCATGAAAATCTCGCGCCTTGAGACGGAGGATTGTATCTTCTAGCCATAGGTACTGATCTTGATTATAAAGACCTTCTTTGGCCAATTGAATTTATGTCATGGATTTAATAGTGCGTCTGATACTCCATTTTAGATCATCAGGGAGATAAAGGCGTTTTTTAATCTACTCAATCCTAAGCATAAGATTTATTTAGGTATATATTCTCCCTATGCTAACCTGGGGTAAAAACTTATAAAGAAATTGTTAAAAAGTTTAGTACAATGACATTATTCACTGATAAGTATTTTTTCCTATTGACATGATAGCGGATCAATTTCCTTGGCTTACCGCGATTGTCCTATTTCCACTTCTGGCATCCTTTCTCATCCCTGTATTGCCTGATAAAGACGGCAAACTTGTCCGATGGTATGCACTGGGCGTAGGTATCGCCGACTTTGCGTTAATGTGTTACGCCTTTTGGAAGCATTACGATGCCACTAGTGCCAGTTTTCAGCTTGTAGAAAGTTATGTCTGGATGCCTCAGTTAGGTTTGAACTGGGCAGTTTCTGTTGATGGTCTTTCCGTTCCGCTGGTACTTTTGGCTGGATTTGTTACCACACTTTCAATTTTTTCGGCTTGGCAAGTTGACCGCAGACCAAAGCTTTTCTATTTTCTCATGCTTGTGTTGTATTCTGCACAGGTTGGGGTGTTTGTCGCCCAAGACTTGCTGTTATTTTTCATCATGTGGGAAGTCGAACTAATTCCCGTATATTTATTAGTCTGCATTTGGGGTGGGCAACGGCGACGCTATGCAGCTACAAAATTTTTGATTTATACTGCCGCCGCTTCTATATTTATTTTAGTCGCAGCCTTAGCAATGGGGCTATATGGTGGGGGAAATGTAACCTTTGATATTGCAGAACTTGCACATAAAGAATATCCCCTGACTCTCCAACTGCTACTGTATGCTGGGCTATTAATTGCCTTTGGTGTCAAACTTGCTATTTTTCCCTTCCATACTTGGCTACCGGATGCCCACGGTGAAGCATCTTCTCCCGTATCGATGATTTTGGCGGGTGTGCTATTGAAAATGGGCGGATATGGACTGATTCGCCTCAATCTTGAACTTCTTGCTGATGCACATATTTACTTTGCACCAGTTCTAGCCATTCTCGGTGTTGTCAATATTATCTATGGTGCATTAAACTCTTTTGCCCAAACGAATATGAAACGGCGTTTGGCTAATTCGTCAATTTCCCACATGGGTTTTGTACTTCTAGGAATTGCGTCTTTTACAGATTTGGGTATTAACGGCGCAATGTTGCAAATGATATCCCACGGTTTGATTGCATCAGTGCTATTCTTCCTGGCGGGTGTAACTTACGATCGCTCTCGGACAATGGTAATGGCAGATATGGGTGGTATTGGTCAAGCGATGCCGAAAGTATTTGCCCTGTTTACAATGGGTGCAATGGCATCTTTGGCTTTACCGGGAATGAGTGGCTTTGTCGGTGAACTTTCGGTTTTTGTGGGGATAACAACTAGCGATGTTTACACTTCCACCTTCTGTACCGTCACAGTTTTCCTAGCTGCGGTGGGAGTTATCCTCACACCTATCTATCTACTTTCCATGCTGCGTCAGGTATTTTATGGTTCTGGTGCAGCACTCATCTGCGATATTAATAATGCAGGTTTTGAGAATCAGGAAGATGAAGGAACGGCTTGTTTTGGTACAGATTGCCTCCTACCTACGGAAACTGTATATACTGATGCCAGACCTCGTGAAGTGTTTATTGCCGCCTCTTTTCTAGTGCTGATTATTGGGATTGGTTTCTATCCCAAGGTGGCTATGCAAATGTACGATGCCAAGACTGTAGCCATTAATGCTCATGTTCGCCAGTCTTATACGATCATTTCCCAATCAAATCCCCGAATTTATGCCAATGGTTTGTTGTTTCCAAAATTATCAGAGGCTGAATTAAAGCCAGTTTTAGGAACTTTGAATTAAATCAATTTCTGTTGAAAAGTGCGATGCCTGCGGCAGACGTAGCCATCGCTAAGTTTGAGAACTTTTAGCTATCTTTGAGAGAAAGAATAGAGCATTGATAATCTATCCTGATGAATAGACTATCAATGCCAAACCATTCTCAGGATGCCCAGCAGGTTTTTTCAGGAAAAGATCCTTTTTTCCAATGTTGCCGAACCTTTACTGCTGCTCGTTGAAATAATGCCTGTGAGTTTTGCGCTGGTGTTTCTTGAAGTTCCTTAACTTCGCCACTAGATTTATCTAGCCACAAAGATCCTAAATGCTCTTCATTAGGACCGAAGCGGTAAGTAACGCCAGTTTCATCCTCCTTGTCTTTTAAAATCAATACGTAAAAAGCCATAACAGATGATGTGGGTCTGTAAAAGTTGGATACTGAGGATCATATTGCACCCAAAGTTCTGTATCATTCATTTAGTTAGTTATTATAAAAAATCAATATATACACAGAAAATATCATATTTTTGTCAGCACTTAAAGTAGTTAAATCTAAAAGAAATATTATCTGTCCATGTTGGTCTACGTATTTAACTAAACTTTTCAATACCTGAAGATAAAATATTCGAGAAAATGATGGAAGCGATCGCTACCTTTCCATGAGATGCTAGTGGATCGATTAGTGAGTATTGACAGATGTCATTGGTTTCTACTGTTACGGTTAAAGTCCCCGCGACAACGGCAAATTTGGGGCCTGGTTTTGACTGCATCGGTGCAGCATTAAAGCTATACAACGAATTTAAGTTTACTTGTCTGGCTACTGGTGGTTTAATTATTCAAGTCTCTGGTGCAGAAGCCGAAAAGGTGCAAACTGATGAGAGTAATCTTCTGTATCAGGCTTTTGTAAAGTTATATCAATATATAGATCAAACGCCGCCGCCGGTGAAAATTGAAATTAAGTTAGGTGTACGTTTAGCGCGGGGTTTGGGTAGTTCTGCGACTGCAATTGTGGGTGGTTTGGTGGCTGCAAATCAATTAGCCGGTTCACCTTTATCTGAATTGCAGGTGATGGAATTAGCGATCGCTATGGAAGGACATCCTGATAATGTAGTACCAGCTTTATTAGGGGGATGTCGTCTGGCTGCAACTAGCCCAACCGGTTGGGAAATTTGTGATATTACCTGGCATCGGCATATAGTCCCAGTAGTGGCAATTCCAGATTTTGAGTTGTCAACTTCAGAAGCACGGCGAGTTTTACCAACAGAAGTCAGTCGTGCAGATGCGATTTTCAATACAGCCCATTTTGGTTTATTGTTGCGGGGTTTGGCAACTAATCAGGAAGAATGGTTAAAAGCAGCTTTACAAGATAAGTTACATCAGCCTTATCGTCAAGCTTTAATTCCTGGTTACGATGATGTGGCTGCTGCGGCTGTGGCTGCTGGTGCTTATGGCATGGTAATTAGTGGCGCAGGCCCAACACTTTTAGCTTTAACAGATGCAACACATACATATGGGGTAGTGACAGCAATGTCAAATGCTTGGAAACAAGCCGGAATTAAATCTACTGTGCGATCGCTCGCCCTCGATACTCAAGGGGCAACCATCTTGTAGCAGGGGGCAGGGGGCAGGGAGCAGGGGGCAGGGAGCAGGGAGCAGGGGCGGCAGGGGCGGCAGGGGAGAAATTTGTTGACCAATTACCAATTACCAATTACCAATTACCAATTACCAATTACCAATTACCAATTACCAATTACCAATTACCAATTACCAATTACCAATTACCAATTACCAAAATAATATACATATGGAACAAATGCAGGTACAGATAAAAGAACTTAACGAGCAAATTCAGGCACTCCAGCAAGAACGCGATGCCCTGACTAATAATAAAGTAGAGTCTGGCGAGAATGATTCACCTCAGGCAATAGTTGAGGCTTACCGTCGCCAAGCTAGAGAAAATGTGCAATTATCGGCTGAACTTAAAGGCATTGATGATGCGATCGCTGCGCTAACCGAAGGTATCGCATTTCTAGAGAGGCAGCTACAACAGAAACAAGGCTATCTAAGCAAGCGTTCATCCCTATCCATCCGCATTTCTCAACAGCAGCAGCAGCTAGAAGAAGCCAAAAAAGTTGCTCAAGTTCACGCCCTGCGCGTTAATCAACTCGCACAGGAACTAGCCACAGAAATCAAATTCCTCAAAGCCTGTGCTGATGAACTTAGTCCCATGTATTGGCAAGTTTACTACAAACCCTTCATCACCGGATTTAAAACCATCTCCGTTCCCTACGTCCGTTCTGATGGGGAAGTGTGGACAATTGTCAACCGTATTGTGTAAAGACTCGATATCAATTTTGTAGAAATATAAATTCCATATAAAAAATCGGAATTATAACGTAAGACGGCAATATCAGTTGCCGTTTTTTTGTTGACGTTACAAAACTTTGCTTTTAGAATAGACACGAGCCTATTTTAGTAAGTATTTATTACTAATTATGCCCAAAAGAGGAAATCTAAGGAGCAAATACATTTACAAAAGTAACGATTCCTTAATATAATGTAAACAAAAGCGAAACCAAAAATATATTGTCAGAAGTGATGAATGCGATAGAACTTCCTTGGTTGTCAGCCATAATTTTTCTGCCCTTAGTGGCCACTCTAGCCATCCCCTTCATTCCCGATAAAGACGGCAAAACCGTCCGCTGGTACGGGCTAGGAGTAGCATTTGCAGACTTTGCATTAATGATTTTTGCCATCTGGCAGAGCTACGACTTTCAAAGTTCAGCCCTGCAACTGACAGAAAGCTATGCTTGGATACCCCAGATTGGTTTTAACTGGGCTGTCGGGGTTGATGGTTTGTCAATGCCCCTAATACTTTTAACAGGATTAATCAATACTCTGGCAGTATTCGCGGCTTGGAAAGTAGACAACAAGCCGCGTTTATTTTATGCCTTGATGTTGGTGATGTACAGCGCCCAATTAGGTGTGTTCCTCGCCCAAGACTTGCTCATGTTCTTCTTAATGTGGGAAATCGAGTTAGTACCCGTTTACTTACTAATTTCCATCTGGGGAGGAAAAAATCGCCGCTACGCAGCTACCAAGTTCATTATTTATACAGCCGCAGCATCTATATTTATTCTCGTAGCTGGTTTTGCAATGGCATTCTATGGTGATAACGTCACCTTCAACATGACAGCATTGGGAATGAAAGAATATCCCCAAGCCTTAGAACTGGCACTATATGCAGGTTTTTTAATTGCCTACGGTGTAAAACTACCAATTTTCCCTTTTCATACATGGTTGCCTGATGCCCACGGTGAAGCATCTGCTCCTGGTTCCATGATTTTAGCTGGTGTGTTGTTGAAGATGGGTGGTTATGCACTTATCCGCTTCAACGTTGAAATGTTAGCAGATGCCCACGTTGTCTTTGCTCCAGTTTTAGCAGTCTTAGGTGTAGTTAACATAGTTTACGGTGCTTGTTGCGCCTTTGCTCAAACCAACCTCAAACGCCGTTTGGCTTACTCTTCCATTGCCCACATGGGGTTTGTGTTAATCGGGATTGCTTCTTACACAGAAATCGGTATCAGCGGTGCTGTGTTACAGATGGTTTCTCACGGTTTGATTGCAGCTAGTTTGTTCTTCTTGTCTGGTGTGACTTACGAACGTACCCACACCTTGATGATGGATAAAATGGGCGGCATGGCTAAGGTAATGCCCAAAACCTTCGCACTATTTACTATCGGTTCAATGGCTTCTCTGGCTTTACCCGGTATGAGTGGTTTCGTCGGTGAGTTGATGGTGTTCCTAGGTATTGGCACCAGTGATGTTTACAGTTCTAGCTTCAAAGTTGTAGTCATCTTCCTGTCAGCAGTTGGCGTAATTCTAACTCCCATTTATCTACTTTCAATGTTGCGTCAAGTGTTCTACGGTGAGCAAAGTGAAGAGTTACATTTAGATGCTGTCGTCTCTGATGTTAAACCCCGCGAATTGTTCATCACTGCTTGTTTATTGCTTCCCATCATCGGTATTGGTTTCTATCCTAAGATGGTGACACAAGCTTATGATGTGAAAACAGTGGAAGTTGCGGCTCATGCTCGTCAAGTGTTGCCAGTTTTTGCTCGTCAACAACCTACTAACTTGTACTCACAAATCTTTACAGCACCAACATTAGCTAGTTCTGAAGTAGTTAATATATCTGAGTAATTATAAAGCCTAAAAAGGGTTCTGCTAGTAAATCTTAAATATGAGGGGAATTAGGGGTGGTTGTAGAACTACCCCTATAATTTTTTTAGGTTCAATTATAGCGATACATTACTAGAAAACGCTATAAGCAAATTTGTTATAGGAATAATATTTGATTTTTGAAATATAGCAGGAGTCAGGAGTCAGGAGTCAGGAGTAAAACCCTCTTGTAGTGAGAGTTTCATTATCAATTGATGTCCTAACCACCCTGTCCACGGCTATATACACCATTGCTTACGGTGGGCAATGCCCACCCTACGAGACTTAAAATTTTATGGCTACGCCACGCAAGCTATCAGATATCATTTATGATTCCTATAGATCATTTTATTTATGATTAAGATTCGATCATATAAGTCTTTATACCATGAAGCAATAAACCTAATCCCCAGCCTAATATGGGGAAAATTGCCCAGAAATATGAAGGACTTGTGAACAGGTTCAATAGAATCAAAAACCCATTGATCACAATAAAAGAAATTAGGTGTGATTTGAACTCTTTACGTTTTTTACTGTTAGATATCTGTTGTTTTTTCATTTCTACTTGCTGTATTAACCATTCTTTTTCAGCAGCTTGCAGTGATTCGGATGAAACTCCTAGTTCTAATGCAATTTCGATAATCTGCTCCTGTGTAAATTCTCCCTCCTGCTTACGAACAAAAGCTTTTTGGAGAATCTGTTGCATTTCTTCTGAACTGTAAGTCATATAAATACCTAGAAGGGTAAAAATAGTCAGGTAGATGTCCCTTGCTAAGAATTTTAATTAGTCTCTTGAATTTAAAGAAGTTAGTTTTGCAGCTTTAGCTACATAACCAGTTAAAAATTATTTGTCTGTTGTTACGAACTGCTTAGAAATATATTTTATATCTGAAAAAATAATTCATGAAGTAATTGACAGCACAAATATGGATTTGTTGGGTTTGAATTAATGCTTTGCTTAATAATTTATAATTTCGCTTAAGCGAAGAGGATGGTTCTTCCTCATCAAGATTAATAGTATCAGATTTTTGGATGCCAGTCAATAGCTTTAACTCATAAAATGCGAAAATATGTTCTTTGCTAACTGAGGTTATTGAGAAAGAATCAAATTCAGTACATTTAATTCATGAGAATTTAAAAGATACTTTTCTGTAAAGATTTTGTTCCTAATTTGTTCTAAGCTATAACTTCTAAACACCACAAAGGGAAATTCTTTGTAATTATGTCCTATGGGTAAAACGTTACCGACAGGGTATAATAAACGAATGTAGGTAGATAAAATATCCCGAAAAAGTTGATCTTCCGGTTCTTTTGGTTCACTTTCAAAATATTCTTTCATCACTTCACCACTAATAAACGCAAATAATGGTAAAGCATAATATTGATCTGTGTGTTGACTACTCTGTTCTAGTCTTTGGGTTTTCTCCACACCATCTTTTAACTTTTTCACTAATTCTATAGCATCTTGAATAGCAAATCGTAAATTTTCTGGATACGAAGATTTACGACGGATAATTTCGTGCATATTTTTCCATAATTCTTCATTAGCATAGGTTGTTATATCAGCTAGTCGCATTTGATAAGTTTCTTCCAATTTATTATTAGCAATAGGAACTACTAATAAACCTCCACTAATATAACCAGGTTCAAGTTTACCAAAATCTAGTAACTTATCGAGAGTATGAGAAATTTCTGAAAATTTGCTGTTAAAAGACTTTTGTAGTGCTAAATAATTAGACTCTGTTGCATTTTGAATCACAAAATCTGCTCGTCCTAGCAGGTTTTCTAAATTTGTATAAACTTGTTTTAACAACACATCGCTTTTAGTGCGTTGATATTCTGTTTTTAATTGACGGATAAGGTTGACCATTTGAGCGGAAAATGTCTCTCCAGCAGCAAAAACAGATTTTCCACCGATAGGAATAAGAATAAAATTATCCCGACCTATGCGACCATAACCAAAAATTCTGGTCATGATAGCAGCTTTTAAAATCAATAAAATATTTAACAGACTTAGCGCACTTTCTTGTAAAGATATTTCCGGGTCATCTTGATAATAAACTGCTCGTTCTGCTAAATAGAAAATTAGTTCTTTATCCTGATTGTCTATATTCTCATTTCCTCGACCTCTGTAAATAACCTGAATTATTTCCATCAAGTTTTTTTCAATCTCAAATTTGGGAATTTCTACCAAAATATGTTTAGCTTTAGGAAAGGATAAACCTCGACTACCAGAAGCAGTCATAAAAATGACTTTGACATTTTCTTGAAATTTTTTAATTTCTTTCTTTTCTTCCTCAGAAATATTTGCGTGTATTTCTAAATAATCTATACATTTTTCAAATGTTCCCCTGTGTCGCTTAATTTTATCAATCAGTTCTGCTAATTTACGCTTATTTTGAATATAAACAATTACCTGTCCCACATCTGACCGTTGTAAGAGAGATTCAATATCTTTTAAAATCTCAGTTTGTAACCCAGATTCTAAATTATATTGTTGCTTTAACTGCGCTTCTTCCCTAAATTTAGAAGATTCAACTAATACTTGATAACTTATAGATAAACTACTTGCTGGGTAAGAGTTAGTATTAATAACGGTTGATTCTAAACCTTTAAATGTTAATGGTTGAACAGAAAGAGGTTGGGTGTTATCAACAGCACGACGGAAATATATTTTATCTGGTTCTGGGGAGGTATCAGATAGGTGTTGAATAATCACATTTTTATCAACAATAGAAGCATCAGCAACAATTACTTTAGTATTAAAACCATGTTGAGAATCCATTAATTGATACTTTTCTATGATTTGATGGATTCCATTTAAAAACTCCACACCTCCATCATCACCTGTGATTTCATCTATCATGATAAATAAGTGTTTAATTCTCCCAGATATTTCTTGCATTTTTTGAGGTAAAACTTTCCCATCTGGGGTATTGTAAGCATTTCTAAATATCTTATCAAAATGCTTTAATGTGTTACCAGCATCAGTCATTTTCAAAGCTTGAATAGAAGCAGTTGCGATAATATTATTCGATATTTTTTCTTCGACAATTGTGGAAATAGCCTCGCAAATACTATTTAAAACACCCTGCTTTTTTTGTCCAACATCTTGAATTACATCTTCCTTGGTTCGCTTAAATCGGTCTGAACGTCTGGCTTTTTGTTGTTCAATATCCCTACTATCGAGAAAGTGAACAGACTTTTTCGTAAATTTACCCTGACGCTGGTTAGAGGTGTATTGAACAGTGTAACGTCCAGGGTTATCTGTAAGTAGGTTACTGTTTGTATTTATAGCTAATAATTTGTCATCAGATAATTTTCCAGTATTTTTATCTTTAAATTTTTCGATGATATCCAAATTGACTTGTTTGCGAGGACTGACATAAAAGAAAAGAAAACCTTCATCTATATGTGCTTTTAAAAAATCAACAATTGCGGTAGTTTTACCAATTCCAGGATTTCCAGTTAAAAATATATAAGTAGATTGAGAAACTAAAGCTTTTTTAATTAATTCAGCATGAGCATCTCTTAATGTTATAGTTCCAGTTAACCCTAACTCATTCATCAATTCTGAAGGAACTGTTCCAACCGAGTTGATAAATCCAGTAATTTTCTCTGTGTGACGAGGTAGAATAGTAATCTTATCAGCAGGAATTTCTAAAAGAGAATCAACAAACTCTTTACCGCGTTCAAAACTCCGGTAAGCACTGCGTTTAATTTGATTTAAAACCTGCTTGCGTGCTTCGGGAATTTCTTTAGGACTAGAATCATGTTTGTAAATCTGATAACAGGTTTTTAAGATATCTACATTTTCCCGTTGAATGGATATTGTGCTGATTCCGCGATCGCTATATCCTATAGAATTGAAAACTACACCTGCTGTATCTGGGAGAATAGTAGTTTTTTGGAGAAATTCATGGAAGCTATGGAGATAGGAAGCAGCTTGAATTGACTTGGTACTTTCTTTATCTCTATATTTAAAAGCAGTAAAATATGTCTTTAAACCTTCCGAAAATTCCAAGCCTAAAGATTCAGTATCAATTCTAAGATTAGAAAAGACACTTTTAGAACGTAAATAGCTAATATCCCGCATTAATAACCGACGGATTATTTCTATATAATCAATATTTTCAACATCTTCATTAGTATTGATAGAAAATACCGATAAATCAACACAAATAACTCGATACTCTTTTCTATGACGTAATAAAATCAAAGTATCTGCATTGAGAAATTCACCTTTTCTCTTATACCTTGTAATATATTGAGAGATGTTATCTAAGTTGTCAAATTGAGATAATACTTCACTAAACCACTGAAAATCATCTTTGGTGTCATAAGTACCAATACTGTTATCACCATTAAACCGACATTGATAATATAATATTTCCACATTTTGGAACTTATACGGTTTATCCCAACCTGTAGATTTGATGTATTCTCGAAAGAAATTAAAGCCACTTAAAAAACCCTTTTGAATAAAAAATATACTCCAATTTTTAGCCATATCTCTTTCTACAGTGCTGATAACTTTATCAACAACTCGCTGTTGGATTTTGAATAACTTTAGCTGCTGTAATTCCTGACGATATAAATCACCAAATCTGTGCTGAATTTTCTTTTCTTCAATGTAAGCAAGAATCCCAATATTAAAACCTACTTCAAACAAACGTCCTAAATCTTCAGCTATTTTGGATTTCATGATGTTTAGTGATATATTTTTTAAACGCGGAGGAACGCTGAGTAAAGCGCAGAGTAGCGCAGAGAAAGAGAACTCTATGTTCCTCTGCGTTAACCTCAGCGTCACTCTGCGTTTAAAATGGTTCTTACCAGAGTTAAAAATGCTAAAGAGTTAAATTCACCTTTTCCTCTAATATGATTAAACAAAGAAAGTTTACCAACGGATTTATCTCCGATTAAATTGTCGTAGGGATCTAGTTTAATGTGAATTTTTTTGTCGGCTTTTTGGTAGCGTGAAAAGTGAAATAATGTCAAATATTGCAATATGTCGTCCTTTAATGAACCATCAAAAATAAGTCCTTTGTGGATATCTTCATCGTCAAGTATTCCTTGATAAATATTTAACAGCGTCGCATAAGAAATTACACCTCTATAATATCTTTCTTCCTCTTTACCTACTTTCATTCCATTAAATAAATTGAAAAATACAACGGATTTTTTGCTAGGATCTTCGACTAAATTTGTCAGTTCTATTGTGTCTTGAATATATAAAGAACTTGCTTCGATATTTTCTAGTCTAACCGCATAGTATTTATCAAAAAACATCGGATAGATTTTGATATCATGATATTCAGATTTTAAACCTCTAATTACATCTCTTGACATGAAGAAAAGTCCATCATCATCATCTGTCTGTGTCATGTGTAATGTGCTAGTAAAAGGTGCTTTCGCAATATAGACAATGTGCTTGTATCCCAATTGGTAAAGTTCAGTTACTTTATCAATAATCACGCTGGGATTTGTATACATTTCTATCTGGTTATAGTTGTCAGAAAAAGTTGTCGGTAACTGAAATTTAACTACTCCATTTTTCATGTTTACACCGATAATTTCCCCCATTAAGTTGGATATTTTTGCAGAACCACTCCACCCCCGATCACTTTCACGACTGGAGACAATAATAATTGCTAATTTGTCTAATTGGGGAGATTTTGAAGAACTATTGAAACTAAATTTTTTGGGTAAAACAGAGTACAAAGAACTCATGGTATTAGGAATTTTAAATCCCAAATCTCGGATATCAATTCCTTGTTCATTAGCACGATGTGTTTCGTTAAATAAATGAGATAAAACACCAGATAAAGAAACTATAAATTTTTCTATCGGTGCATCATCATCTTTCCCATGCAGGTGTAATCTGAGAATAGGAATAAATAATCTTTTCTGCTTGTCTAATAAAATTTTCAGACAGATATAAGCAAGCAACCCATAAGTAAATTTATAAACAAAAGCTTGATGAGGTTCTAGTTTTTTATCTTCTAAACGATAGGGAAATAATAAAAGTTGACGATTTTTAAAATGTTGATCGTAAATCTTTAAACATCTTGGATCATTTAAAGGTGCAAAAATTACTGGTAATGCACGAATACCAGTTAAATCATATTCCATGCTAAAGGTTTCTTGATCATCTGTAGCAAAAAAGTGAATGTCATGGATAGTAACGTTAGCTGGTAAGGTACAAAGAGAATTTGTTTCTGTATTCGGTTTTCCCAA
Source organism: Anabaena catenula FACHB-362 (assembly GCF_014698735.1). Classification (GTDB taxonomy): domain Bacteria; phylum Cyanobacteriota; class Cyanobacteriia; order Cyanobacteriales; family Nostocaceae; genus Anabaena; species Anabaena variabilis_A. The sequence continues at coordinate 168,896 of NZ_JACJTQ010000001.1, read as the reverse complement.
AGATATGTATTTCAGAACTTCTTTGGGATTTCTTCTCAGAACAGGTTTAAAAAATGTATTGTTATTGAAAATATTCTGGGTATCTTCTTCAAGAATGCCATTTTTTACAGAAATATGTACAGGATAATCTCTTGTAGGGAAGGAAGTTGTGCGCTTGAGAAGATTTTGCAATACACCTTTGAGACGATTGATTTTAAACTGAACATTAAATTCTTGTAAGTATTTATAAATATTCCGAAGCAGTTGTTCTTTTGCTGTTTCATCAGAACCCCGTAATTTCTGAATTACCTTTTTCTCAAAAGCTTCTAAAGGATCATATTTTAATTCATTGTTTACATCATAATTATCATTTTTGGGATTATGAGGAGACGCAAATAAAAAATAGTACAAAAATGCTATTCTTAATACCTCTTTTGCAAATGATTCTCGCTGTAAAGGATCTGCAAGTGCATCTTTATGTTCTTGACTATCTGGGTTAAGAATATTGAGACGATAATCAAAAACGCTTTTACCACCATCAGTATGAACTTTTCCATCAAACTTCAATTTTAGTCCAAATACAAATTGAATTTCTCCCCGATTTTCATCTTTTGTTTCTCCCAAAAAACCTTGTACTATGGGAATAATAGGCAGCTTATCAAATACTTCACCACGAGAAAAGGCATCTTTGTAATTAAGTTCAGCACCCGCATAGTTGACGAGGTAATCACCATCACCTTTGTGACTATCGTTGATGTATTTTTCTATAAGTCTTAGTCTTCTAATCAAATCTTCTAAATATATAGCACCTGCGGCGTTTAAGTTTAAATTGCTAGTCTTAGTGTTAATATTTTCTAGCAGAAACTCTAAATAATTTATCTGTGCTTGTTTTTTGAGTTTACCTAATGTTTCCTTGTTGACAACATCCCGCAAACGAAAAAAGTCAGAATTTTTATCTTTTTCTAAATCTTCAAGAATATATTCTAAGTCTTGTTTTTCTTCAGGATTTGCACCCGCAAATTTAACCCGAATATAATTTTCTAAACCTTTTCGCAATTCTGCCTCAAAATCACGAGTTTTCTGTACAGAAATAGTTAGCTTATGAACTTTTAGCAATTCTCTGTTTTCAGATTTTTTTTTATTAAAAGTTAACCGTTGCTTTTGCAAATTGTCATAACGAGGAAAAGGATAGGTAAAATTTAAGTTAGATGTTTTTCCTTTGAATGTTTGTAAATCTGGAATTAATTTACTAACAAATTCCTCTATTGATTCACTATTTCCTAATGATGATTCTAATAATTTCTTAACACAATCTCTAATTGCATGAATTTGAGTCCGAAACTGTTCTTCAGAACCTGGACTAATATTTACGGTAGCAGAACGAACACTATTTGCAGATGCTCCCAAGGGATTTTCTACCTGCAAATTAGCAACTTCAGTAGCTACTTGATCAATATTAATTTCTAAATGTTTACTATCATCAACAAGTTTAAATATTTGTTGATTCGGTTTCTGTAAAACTTGTAATATCTTCGTTAATAAATCAGTATAATCCACATTGGCTAAGTCTGGATTTATTGTTATTTTGTTCATTTGCACCCTTAATTATTGTTTTTATAATTACAATTACTAGATAATAATGCTTTGCGTCTTGACAAGTCAATACTTAATACTTATTAAATAAGGTGGGCATTGCCCACCCTAGATTTTTGAGAATATTACAGATGTATAGTTACACCAAAGCTGCCACTTTCCCCAATAATCCCTGAAACAACCGCAAACCATCGCTATTACCTAACGCAGAATCTGCTGCTCTTTCTGGATGTGGCATCATTCCTAAAACATTACCTTGAAGATTACAAATCCCTGCAATGCTGTTTAATGAACCGTTGGGATTTTCCCCTTGGTAACGAAATAAAACTTGTCCGTTATCTTCAATTTCTGCTAAAGTCTTTTTATCAGCATAAAATCGCCCTTCTCCGTGAGCAATGGGTAAAGTGATAATTTCACCCTCTGCATAACCTTGAGTCCAAGGTAAATTATTACGCTCAACTTTCAAGGGAGAGCGATCGCAGATAAAATGCAAATCTTGATTTCTCGCTAATACCCCAGGTAATAAACCAGCCTCAGTTAATACCTGAAACCCATTACAAATACCCAAGACAAACTTACCCTTTTGTGCGTGTTCAATCACCTGTGGCATCACAGGCGAAAACCGAGCGATCGCACCACAACGTAAATAATCCCCATAACTAAAGCCACCGGGGACAATCACCACATCTATATCACTAATATCAGTCTCTTGATGCCATACCATGCGCGTTGGCTGTCCTAACAAGTCTCTAGTGACATAAGCCACATCGCGATCGCAATTAGACCCTGGAAAAACTAAAACACCGAATTTCATAATTAGTCATTAGTCATTAGTCATTGGTCATTAGTCATTAGTCATTGGTGATTAGTAATGGTTATTTCCCATTCACCAATCACCAATTACTCATTACCTACTTCAGAACACTCCCGTTTGTGATTCCACCTCAATCAACTCAAAGCGGTAATTTTCAATCACCGGATTTGCTAACATTTGGTCACACATTTGATTTAGGTCATGACGCGCTTTAGTCTCCTCAGGAGAAATGATGGTGACTTCCATATACTTGCCAATACGCACCTGCTCAACATTATCGTATCCCAGTTGCTTGAGGCCAGATTGTACAGCCACACCAGCAGGATCTAAGACTGAAGGCCGAAGCGTCACGAAAATTTTAGCTAAATATTTTCTTTGCACAGGTCTTTTTGCTGAATGCTGCGATCGCTATACTATAACTTTACTGTTCCAACTGGGTGAAAATATAATCACAAACCAGTTATACCAAACAGATGCTAATTTAAAATAGTCATCCATGATACCAAATTTTTATAATTCCCCATCTAAAATCTAAAATTGCTATGAGAGCCATACGCACCCGCAGTCAAGAGCGAATTTTAACTCTGTTAAAAAACATTAAACAAGGAATTTCCGCCCAAGATCTTTACATAGAACTACGTAACCGCAGTCAGAGCATGGGTTTAGCAACAGTTTATCGCTCACTGGAAGCCCTCAAACTAGAAGGACAGGTTCAGGTGCGAACATTGGCTAATGGAGAAGCCCTCTACAGCCTCACCCAGCAAGACAAACATCACCTAACTTGCTTACAATGTGGACTTTCCATACCCATTCATCAATGTCCCGTCCATGAACTAGAAACAGAATTAAAAGCCAGCCATAAATTCAAAGTTTTTTATCACACCTTAGAATTTTTTGGCTTGTGTAACCAATGTCAAGAAATTAGTCATTAGTCATTGGTGATTGGTGATTGGTGATTGGTGATTGGTGATTGGTCATTAGTGATTAAGTTATTCTTAATTTTCTCCGCGTCCCCCTGTCCCCGTGTCTCCGCGTCTCCATATCCGCGTCTCCGTGTCCCCGTGTCTCCGCGTCTCCATATCCGCGTCTCCGTGTCCCCGCGTCTGCCCTAATTATAAGTCTTGAACCGAACACGATATTACTGAGGGTTTGAGTCAGTAGAAACATCAGACACCACAGAACGTATCCCCTCTAAAGCAGCGGGAATAGTGCGAGGATCTATAAAAATCACCTTACTACTATCGCTTTTACCAATAGCTGTCCCCATATCCAGATAACCCAAAGCAAACAGAACTTCCACAGCCTTCTTAGCTTCAGGGTTAGTTCTAATTTTTTGGGAAATAATTTCTGCTGATTCCGCAATAGCCTGCGCCCTGAGAACTTGTTGTTGGCGTTCGGCTTGCGCTTTTAAAATAATCGCTTTTTGTTCAGCTTCAGCTTGTAAAATTACTGATTTTTGTCGAGCTTCAGCATCCAAAATTTGAGCATCAGCCTTACCCCTAGCACTATTAACAGCAGATTCTCTATCGCCCTCAGAAGTGAGAATTGATGCCCGTTTCCGTCGTTCAGCCGACATTTGCAATTCCATTGCTTCCCGCACCGCCTGAGAAGGGATAATATCCCTCAACTCAACCCTTGTCACCTTCACACCCCAAGGATCAGTAGAAACATCCAAATCCTGTAACAAAAGCTCATTGATTTGAGAACGGGCAGTAAAAGTTTGATCTAACTCCAATTGTCCCATTTCCGAGCGAATTTGAGTTAACACCAAATTAACCATCGCCGACTGCAAATTTTCCACCTTATACCAGGCTTTTTCCATATCCACAATCCGCCAGTAAACCACAGCATCCACCTCAATCCCCACATTGTCGCGGGTAATGCACTTTTGGGGAGGAATATCTAAGACTTTTTCGCGGATAGTTTCTCGGTAGACAACTTTATCAAGGAAAGGCAGAACAAAATTTAGTCCTGGTTGCATTTTCTTGTTATAACTACCTAATCTTTCCACCAAAGCTTCATTTCCCTGATTGACAACACGCACAGATCCGGCAACAGCAGAACCACCAAGCGCCAAAAAGACAAGTAAAAAAAACTGTTCCATAATAATTCTCCTAATTGCTGAGTCTAGATTTTACAAAACCAATCACCACAGACTAAGAATGCAAAATATTTTCTGGCATCACAATTAAAGTAGTCCCTTCCCTTCTCACCACATAAACACTTTGATGAGGTGGTACACACAGTTTGTCATCATCACATCTAGCCCGCCAAGAATTACCCTCGTATAAAACCCGCCCTATTTGTCCCACAGGAATTTCTGTTAAAGTTTCTGCAATGACTGCATCCTGAATTTTCGACTTGCGCCGTCGTGGTTGCAAAAATCGCCGAGAAAGTAAAATCAGCATTGTGGAAAGCAACAGCCAAACAGCGACTTGCAGCCAGACACTTCCTAAACCGAGTTGAGACAGTACCGCCACTGCAAAAGCACTAATTCCCATCATGAAAGCCACAAAAGCCGATGGTAAAAACAGTTCCATTAAACACAGAACCGATCCTGCCAGCAGCCAAATTAAGGTAAAAATTGGCATAGCGCCATCCTAGACACTACATTACATTCAGCTAAATATATTCCTGTGATTATATACAGTCATGCCCTAACGAATTACGGAAAATAAAACTTGGTAATTTTAACAGGCAATTTTTGATTAAATTGATTAATAAGGTGTAGCCTGGGGTACACAAACCGAGTTTATTATAATCTGCTAGTCATTGACAGCTAAACTTAATCGAAATTCACAAGTTAATTCATTCTTTATAATTTATACATTATGATTTCTACTCAACAGATCATTCATTGCCCAAATCCAGACTGTCATCAACCGATTAATTCTGTCGGAGATAAGTTTTGTGTCAGTTGCCAAACTCCCCTAGTTTATCGCTATCTTTGGGCGACTGGCACAGAAGCAGCGAAAATGTTACCAGGGACATTGGTAGCAGACAGGTATGAAGTAATTACACAGCAGATTTGGCTAGATACTCAACCAAGACTCTCACCAGAAGTACCGTCAGAATTGCCAAAAACAGTTATTCCTTACCTCAAGTTATATCAACAGCAGTTACACATCCCCCAACCCTACGGATTTACTAGTTCCTTAGATGCTAGTGACATCTTACTGCTAGAAAATGCGCCCATAGATGAAATGGGAAATCTCTACCCAACTATTACCGCAGCTTGGGAAGAAGCAAAAGCAGTCAGACAAGTTTACTGGCTATGGCAAATTCTCCAACTGTGGACACCATTATCAGAATTGGGAGTAGCCCAAAGTTTGCTCATAGCAGATAACTTACTTGTGCAAGGTTGGTGTGTAAAGTTGTTAGAACTTCACCCCACAATAGAGACAATCAGCTTACAGGATTTGGGTCAATCCTGGCAGCCTTGGGTAGCAGTGGCAAAAACAGAAATTGCCCAACGTTTCAGCAGCATAGTCCAGCAAATGTGCCAAAAAGAGGCAGAATTCACAGCCATAGCCACCCAACTCAATCAATTATTACTAATATCAGCATCTGAGTTGCCCTTAATGCTAACAGTCGCAGGGGTGACAGATTCAGGGGTAGTCATGAGGCACAACGAAGACACCTGTTACCCCAGTCACTCTGAAGACTTAAATGACTCTTTATACCCACATTTATCAATTGTTTGTGATGGCATTGGTGGACATGAAGGCGGCGAAGTTGCCAGTAAATTAGCAGTGCAGTCCCTGAAGTTGCAAATTCGCGCTTTGCTAAAAGATGTCGCCGAACAAACAGAATTTGTGCCCCCAGACTTGTTGCAGCAGCAATTAGCTGCCAGCTTGCGGGTAGTGAATAACATGATTTGGTCACGCAATGACGAACAAAACCGCCAAGGTAGAGAACGCATGGCAACGACTTTAGTTATGGCTATACAACTACCACAAAAAGTAGTCACAACGGCTGGCTGGGAGTCAGAAAATGCCCATGAACTTTACTTAGCGACTGTTGGTGATAGTCGTGCTTACTGGATAACTCCCAACTATTGCCAATTACTGACAATAGATGATGATATGGCCACAAGGGAAGTATGCTTTGGGCAGAGTCTGTATCGCCAAGCAATTCAAGCAGCTAATGCCAATGCCCTCACCCAAGCATTAGGCACAAAAGAAGCGGAATTTCTCAACTTTGCCATCAAGCGCTTGATCTTGGAAGAAGACGGGATTTTGTTGCTATGTTCAGATGGTTTAAGTGATCATGACTGGGTGGAAAAATCTTGGCAAGATTACGCAATTCCACTATTAACAGGTCAACTCTCAGTGGCAGATGCTGCCCAGAAATGGGTGAAGCTGGCAAATGAAAAAAATGGTCAAGATAATACATCTGTTGTGATCACACTTTGCCGAATCTCTCAAGCCTTTTTAGTGCCGATTACACCTGCACCCTTGGTAATAGAACCTATTGAACCAGAGGAACCAGTAATAACAGCATCAGAAGTGGAATCTTCAGAACTAGAAGCCCCAGCCGTAGAATCATTAGCAGACAGTTCTCAAACCTTGCTGGATTTGGATTTGACAGAGGAACCTGCCCAAATTCCCGTTAAACAACCAAATCGGGGTAAGCTTGTGGTCATGCTGGTGGGATTCTTCGCTTTGCTGCTAGGAAGTGCCAGTCTGGGTTTATTGGCTTGGTGGCAACTAAATCCTCAATCTTTTGGGCAAGCTTGTCAGCAACTTCCCCAAAAAGTACAGCAATTATGTCCAGAACGCAAATAAGGTCATATTTGACCATTGCCCATCTATGGTAAAATCATCCAAGCGTGAAAAATCAGTAATAGAGTCCGCTCGATGCTGAAAATGACCATCTAACTCTGGATAGCAGCAACAGTCTATCTTGAGGAACAGTTCATTAAAGCAATTTCAGTGACGGATAGCTGTGGAGATGGTTGTGGAACAGCAAAAGTTAAATGTAAGTAATGTTATGAAAGTTGGCGATCGCGTTCGTGTTAAAGAATCGGTAGTGGTTTATCATCATCCTGAGCATCGCGGCCAGGCTTTTGAAATCAAAGGTACAGAAGGCGAAATCAGCGCTATCGTTACTCAATGGAACGATAGACCTGTGAGCGCTAACTTTCCACTCTTAGTCCAGTTTAGTAAAAAATTTAAAGCTCATTTACGCGAGGATGAATTAGAAGTTATTTAAATAATTCATTAGCGGCGACAAAACCACTGCATAATATTCAGTTCGCCGCGCATTTTTTCTAAGTCTCTGCGATTTTGGGCTGCGGTTGTGGAATACCACTGGCAATGACGCTCAAATTCAGAACGTGTGTGAACTTCATGATAGAATTGGTGGGTTGTTTGGTAGCTGGCAAAGGTTTCGTCAACTTCCGGCTGAGGTGATGGGACAATATATGGTAAGTTTTTACTCATTGGTAATGGGTAATTGATATAGTATTCCCTTTACATGATAGTAACTTCTTCAGACAAAAATAATTAATAGACCTATTGCAAAAATTATCGAACAGAATTCAGGAGTCAGTAGTCAGAATTCAGTTGGGTATTCTGTGCGAGTGGCGGATGAATAACCGGGTTTAAGACCCCCACCAAATCGTAGATTTGGTGGTCTTTAATCAGTCGCAGGTCTGAATCCTCGACTGATTGATTCTGACTCCTGGCTACTGACTCCTGACTCCTTCTTCAATCCCAAATTTAAAAAATGCGATCGCTTAAATCTAAAATAAAAGCGATCGCTACTCTATCGCCAGGTTAAAAATCATTGCCGGGGCAATACGATCTAGTGATTTTATCCAACTCAGTTCCCCTATTTTTACAATCCGTCTCCAAGCTAAACTTTCTACCGTGGAAATAGCGGGAATAATAATTTGATGTCAGCGTATTTCATGAATTAATGCTCCTACAAGTGCCAGCCCTTTATCTGAAGAGATGGCAAAAGGTAACAAGAGCGCACGTTGAAAAACTTGAAGAAAAAAGCTCAGGCTTTGGGCTTGGAACTCATCCCTATTTCTGACTCAACGCAATGTGTTTCTTAGGAGTTTTGGCGCTCATCAAGCATCTTAATTCAAAAAAGCTGTTCTCTTGTATTGTTTGATACAAAAATTTCGGCACTCCTATCTACTCCCAGCCCTGTAACGGTACATTTAGTGATTTGTCTAGATACTGGTACTAAAGCAAGTTCAATTGTTCTACTCTCACCTTGTCTCAACACAAAATTCTCAATTCTACTGGTAAAACGTCCAAGTGTGTTGCAAGCTAGTCCTTTTACTTGTCCAGATGATCCTAAGTTACTAACTCTTACAGACAATCCTCTTGAACCTCTTCTAATACTAGTTATCATAAAATCAGGTCTAGGACCTGCTTGATCTGTTCCAGCAAACCAATTTCGTTCATTCGCAAAGTCAACCCATGACCAACCTGCACTATCACGACATACGAGATCGGCACGTCCATCATTGTTCTGATCAGCTACGAAGATACTAGCACCTGAGTGCGTACACCAACGAGAGTTGGGAAATACCCACTCTTCAATGAGTGCGCCTCTACGGTTAATTGCTACCCAAAGATGACCAGTCACTCGATCACGACAAATAGCATCAATTACTCTGTCATTATTCAGATCAACATTAAAACGTCGTGCAGTTAGATGAGTACACCAACTGGAAGAAATAGGTTGAGAATATCCAGAGATAGGTTGGGAAAACACGATACTAGGGATAAAGCTCAATAAACTGGACAACCCAACAGCAGTAAAACTAAGAAGTTTTTGAATTTGACGGCTCATAAATTGCTCGCTATTGATTGCAGACTAATGATTGAAAGTGATTCTAGTTTTATTACTCACAACTAGTAGATGATTCAGCAGAAGTGGAAATAGGAAAAGATATAGGAGTAGCTGTTGCAGCTACAATTAAACCAAGAATTGCACTTTTAATTTTTAGATGCTGATTCATGAATATTTCCTCAAATTTAATTCTTTGAAATCATGAGAAGCAGTTTTTTCTCCTCACTTTCAACAACAAATGAGAAAAACAAAATATTCCAAAATTTGCTAAAAAATTTTTATAGGATATAAAAAAAAGCCATCAAACCCTTTTTCAAAAAGCTTTTTAGTCCAAATTCAGTCACCACTCAGGGCATAAAATCCAATCACCCACTCTATACGATAAGTGCTTAATCTAACTACGTATACCTCTACAGTAAAATTACGTAAATATTCAGGAACATATAAACCTGATATTAGTCGTTCTAAGCAATCTACACTTGCTATGCCGCCCTTTTTAGTGATTCTTGTACTCTTTGTATCTACTTTATTTCTAGATAAACTGAGATTTGGCAATTATGTATTTAAACCTAGTTTCAGGGACTATGAAGCATCCACCTATTGATCCACAACTTGAAAAAGTAATCACCAAGATTGCCCAAAAATATACTAGGGGCAGTTCTATATCTTGGGAAGATGCTGCCCAAAACGCTATCATGAAAGTCTATGAAGCGCTCAACGCTGGCAAGTTTCAAGGAGGAATTGAAGAATTTCCGTGTTGGGCTACAGTTGTGGCAAAGCGTGAAATTATTAATTTTGTCAAAAAAGAATCTTTGCGAAATCACCCAAGTTTAGATGCACCCATTACTGGAACTGATTTATCTATGGGTGATACAATTGCTGACGAGTTTAACCTTTTAGACGCTGTAACTCATGCAGAGTTAATTTTCAAAGTCAGACAAGCAATTATCGATCTAGATTCCCGTTATTCCAAACGGAACTATCTCAAACTATGGCAACTCAGGGTAGCAGATCACAACCAAATTCAACAAGCCTCAGCACTAGGAATTAGTCAAGGGGAAGTTTCCAAGCGTTGGAAGCAATTAGTTGAACTTATCACCATAGAATTAGGATTAGTGAACGTTGATGGTGTCAAACGCGAACAGCAAAATATTAAAAATAATCGCAAGAGATCCGAAGACAAATGGTAGTGAAATTTGGTATTTCTCTTTGTTTTTTATTTCAGGACTTATGCAAAACAGAACGAAAGTAGCGGTAGTTGATCAATTACCTATAGCAATAATCAGGTTTTCAAGCACATCTTTCGTAAGTCCTATATTTCTATCCCCATGAAAATATATGTCTATTTATGACTCAGCAAGGAAAAATCACCAATAAAAGACTGAACAAATATTTGATAAGTTCCTGATTTCTCAGCATAAAATCATGGACTTACTTGTTAATAAAATTAGCTATCCTTGAAAATCAGGAAATATAAATCTATGTTGACAAATTTTGATAATAATAAATCTGCTAATGCGCGAAGATTTTCCGCATCAACACCACAACCTGGAGAAATTTGGGAGTTAAGCCGTAATTTACAATTTCCGGGAGAATTTTCTGCTAATGAAAAAAATAAACTTTACTCAACAGAAGCTAAAAGTTTTTTACAAGGTAATACTCCATCTCGCTATGTCATGATTGTCATGAAGTTGGAATCAGATAGTGAAACCGAATCAGAATGGAATGTTGTTTCTGTCATGGTATTATCTGCGGAAATTAATTTTATTTCCGATGTTGATTTACTTATTCCCGCAGATATTTCTGGTTTATCACAAGATTTATTAGCTGAAACTTGGCACGTAAAACCCATGCTTACTGATAACTTATTACAACCGATTGGAAAGAGATTATCACGTGATATTTATGATATGTTGCTAACTAATGGAGACTATCATCATGGGTTATTAAATCAGCCTCCAGAAACTTTTGATATTGAAAGATTGGGATTAAAAGTAGGAAAAAGAAAAGCTTTAGATATGCCGATAAGTGCTTTATTTCATAAACAAGAAAAAGCTTGGAGTGATGTATTAACAATACCAGTAGCAGCTTATCGCGCCTATGTTAAAAGTGTGAATCTTACCAATCAACTTCTCAATGAGTATTTAGAAGTAGAACAAGAATTATTACAATCTAATACCAAAATAAATAAAATATATATTAATCTTAGTCGCTGGTGGCAAAATATTTTTGAATCAGAATGGCTGGATTTTTATACGTTACCAAACTTTGCAATAGCAACTCGCAGTCATAATTTTCAAAATTTCCAGCAAAATAGCGATGAAATAGCAGAAATTATTCAACAATTATCACCAGACAATAAAGAAAATCAACGTCAAAATGCTGCTAAACGATTAGGAGAAATTGCCGTAGGTAATGTAGATGCAATTCAAGCTTTAGTCAGTTTATTGAGAAGTACCTCAGATGATGAAACTTTGTGGATAGCTGTAGAAAGTTTGAGGAAAATTGACCCAGAAAATCCTGCTGCTGGTGTCAGAAGAATAAAACTAATTGATTTAGGTATGGATATTGCTGGTAAAGCTGTAGCTTTAGCTGTGGCATTTTTACAAAAAATTGATGGTGATGTTGGTGTCATGTTGCAAGTTTACCCCACAGGCAATAATGATTATTTACCACCAGATTTAAAGTTAATATTACTAGATGATTCTGGAGAAATATTGCGTGAAGTCACTGCTAGACGTGCAGATGTTTATGTTCAGCTTAAATTTACCTGTGAGATGAGAGAAAAGTTTAGTGTAAAACTAACTTTAGGTGATGCTAATTTTCATGAAGATTTTGTGATTTAGTTCAATTAAACTATGTAGGTTATGGAAAAATTAGTAATAACCCTACCTACATTAAATTCATTTACATAATAGTATTATTGATGCTTCTTAACTTTGCAGGGAAAAATCTTCAAGGTCATGACTTTAGTGGTCAAAACCTTACAGGTGCAGACTTTAGTAACGCCGATATTCGGGGTGCAAATTTTACTAATGCTATTCTGAGAAATGCTAATTTTCAAAATGTGAAAGCTGGTATTAAAAATGATTGGGCAACTTTTTTGCTCATAGTTTCGTTTTTACTATCTATAATATCAGGCATTTTTTCAGGATTTTCGGGTACTTATTTAGTAACTTTTGTACTTAAGGCTTCTTATAGTACAAATCTTTATATTTTTTTGGCATCATTTACTGCGCTTACAGTTTTATTTGCTGTTACTATTTTCCGAGGGATAAGAGATGCTTTAGTAGCTGTCATCATTATTAGCACCATTGCGGGAGCTTTTTGTGGAATATTTGCTGGAATATTTCCTCAAGTAGTAGTTATACCATTTATTACTGGCTCTTTTCTAGTTGCCATTACAGTTGCTTTTTTGATTGGAACAATAGCTTGTACTATTGCGGGAATAATTGCTATTTATTTTGCTATAACAGTAATTACCTTAAGCATAATTGGAGTAATTCCTGGCTCTCTTGTTGTTGCGAAAATGGCTGTTATTATGGGTTTTTCTACTGGAGATATTGTTAGTGATTTTATTGAAATCTTTATTGGTGCTATCAGCGTGAATATTTTCGTAACGTTGCTTAATGGTTATGTTAGTTGGCAAGCTATAAATTTCAATGAAAAATACAATTTAGTTGGCAAACTAGCTGTTGCATTAGTTAGCATTCGTGGAACCTGTTTTAGAAATGCTGACATCAGATCAGCTAACTTTATCAATGCTAATCTCAAAACTATAGATATAAGAAAAGTAACTCTAATTCATAGCAACTTTTATTCTGCCAAACAACTTGACTATGCTATGTTTGGTAGTACTATTTTAAATAACCCAAAAGTGAGAAGTTTGCTTGTTACTAAAAGAGGTTGGCAAAAGTCTTTTGCAGGTTGCAATCTTAAGGGTGCAAACCTCGCAGGTGCAGACCTAAGTTATGCTAATTTAACCGAAAGTGATATTAGTCAAGCAACCTTAGAAGGTGCAAATTTAGAATATGCAAATCTTACTAAAACTCAAGCTACAGGTACAAACTTTCAAAAAGCAAATTTAACTGGAGCTTGTATAGAATCTTGGAATATTGACAATACAACTCAATTAGAAGAAGTGATTTGTGATTATGTTTATCTTTTGAATAATCAACAAGAACGTCGTCCTAGCAGTGGAGAATTTGCTCTTGGAGAATTTACTAAATTATTTCAAGTAGCGATAAATACTGTTGATTGTATTTTCCGTAATGGTTTAGATTTACAGGCTTTATCTGCGGCTTTAGCAAAAGTAAAAATAGAAAATGAAGATATCCCTTTAACAATTAAAAGTATTGAAAATAAGGGTGATGGTGTTGTTGTGGTGCGTGTAGATGTACCACAAGCAACTGATAAGGGAAAAATCCACGCGGAAATTACTCAAAATTATGAATTCGCTCTCCAACAGTTAGAAGCAAGATATCAAGCACAATTAAAAGATAAAGATGAACATTTAAATGACTTAAAAAAATTTATCGAAATTTTAGCCCCTACTGTGAAAAAATCACCAGAGGGAAAGTTAGTAATTTTAAAATTAGGTCAAGGTGATTTAAGTACAGGATTTCCAGTTACACTACAAATTAGCTTAGAAGGAGAAAGCCCATATTTTGAATTCACGGGTCAATTACCTCCAGCTTCAGAATTAGCTTTAGCATATCATCAATGGCAAACTGCATATCGTCAAAGTTTACAGGGAATTTTGCGAATCAAGTTTCCAGAAACACAAGTTACCAATATTAGCAAGCGAGAATTATTCAGAGAATGCGATAAATTGGCAGATGCGTTAAAAAAGCAAGTGAACTTATGGTTAAATTCCGAATTATTTCGCCCTGTTAAAGAGCAATTACTAGAAAAATTAAATCCCTCAGAATCTATTCGGATGCTTCTGCAAACAGAAGATAGCCAATTACGACGGATACCATTGCAACTGTGGGATTTTTTTGAACGTTATCCTCAAGCCGAAATTGCTCTTTCTTCAACTGTTTATGAAAAAAAAGAAAAGTCTCAATCATCGAAATCTCATGTAAAAATATTAGCAATATTGGGAGATAGCACTGGTATTAATACACAAAAAGATAGATTTTTACTTGAACAATTAGCAAATGCAGAAGTAAACTTTTTAGTAGAACCCAAACGCCAAGTGCTAAATGATGAACTTTGGCTACAACCTTGGGATATCCTCTTTTTTGCTGGACACAGTTTTACTCAATCTGAAACAGAAGAAATTGGTTATTTTCACATTAACAAAACTGATAGTTTAACAATTGCTGAGTTAAAAAATGCTATGACAAAAGCTATTAGTCAGGGTTTGCACCTGGCAATTTTTAACTCCTGTGATGGTTTGGGAATAGCCACTAATTTAGCGGATTTACATATTCCTCAAATGATTGTGATGCGAGAACCAGTACCCGATAAAGTAGCACAGGAATTTTTAAAGAATTTTCTGACAGAATTTTCTAGTGATAAACCTTTGTATCAATCTGTACGTGAGGCACGTTCTAAGCTACAAGGTTTAGAAGATGAATTTCCTTGTGCGACTTGGCTACCAGTAATTTGTCAGAACCCAGCAGAAATTCCTCCGAAATGGTATCAGTTTCAAGATAGTTAGTAAAGACGATAGGACTAAGCGATCGCGCTTTTAAGTTGCACAAATAGCATTTCCGAATGGCACAAAGTTAAGTCGAAGCATAGTCAGAAATCTCTTATAACCAACCCCGTAAGCTATAAATAAAACTGCCAATATATTCTTTTAAAGCACTGGTAAATTGATTCAAGTTATTAGAATCTGGTAATAAATTCAGTATAGCGGCTTTGGGAGTGTTCGTTAGTTCTTGGAATTCGCCTTTGCTAACTAAAAAGTCAGTTGGTGCAGGGATAACATCAATACCTTGACGCTGAAATATTTTGAGCGATCGCGGCATATGCATGGCAGAAGTTATTAATAATACCTGTTTAATTCCCCGATATTCCAGAATTTTACGGACATTGACAGCATTTTCATAGGTATTGAGAGAAAATGGTTCTTGAATTATTACTTCGGCTGGGATACCAATAGATGTCAGGATAGTTGCCATATCTGCTGACTCTGGGGAACCACTACCACGCCAATCAATGCGACCGCCACTCAAGATGATTATAGGCGCTTTTTTTTGCCGATAGAGTTGAGCCGCATAAATAACCCGATCTCCTGGTTCGCTTAAATCCACAGTCGGACGTGGCCAAATTGCTGATTTAGTTGCACCACCTAAGACCACAATAGCTTCTGCATTAGGGATTTGGGCAGCAGGGATATTTTGCCATTCTAGCGATCGCACCAAAGACTTAGCCACCCAACCATTACTGCACACGAGTAATAAAATTAAAGATAGACTAATAGCGATCGCCGCAATTCGTGGACGTTTCCACAACGTTACCAAAGCCACTATCAAGCTGACACTAGCTAATCCCAAAGGGTAAAAAAACAGAGGCAATAATTTAGAAAGATATAGGAACATAATTCATAATGCGTAATTGCCTCTTCTCCTAAATGACCAATCACCAATCTTATCTTTGCCAAAACCGAAAATTGAAACTTCCAGGAGCGCGACGATAACGGCGGATAGGTTTTCTCTTTTGCTGTTTAGTACTCCTCTCATTGGTTTCTTCAATTTCTTCTTCAACAAATTCATCTGTCGGCTCAATTCTAGCTTCTTCCTTACTTCTCCACCAAGCAATAATCCAGCCTCCACCGACAGCAGAAAATCCCCCAAATAAGATACTTAACGGTGCGGAATAACCCAAAAACACAAAGCAGAACATGAAAAATAACCAGTATTTCAGTGCAGCATCGATGCCATCATTAGAAGCTACATTTGGGATCGGGGGGTTATTTTCGTTGACTATGGTGAACCATCCTAAAGCAAAACCACCCATAATACCCACAAAGAGACTCAGGATGAGTGAGGCTCCTGTGAAGCTGGCGATAATGGTTAAAATGAACCCAAAGACTAGTTGAGAAAAGAAGTTTGGCGAAGAAGACAAAATATCGCCTAAGAGATTATTTTTGGGAGCCATATACCAATTGTGGATTTTGGGTTTTAGATTTTGAATTGGGAAAATTATTACAGCAGAATTCAGGAGTCAGGAGTCAGGAGTCAGGAGTCAGGAGTCAGGAGTCAGGAGTAAAAAAGGCTTGGTGTCTAGGTTTCAATTTAGATTCTGTACCTCATTGATCTGCAATCTGCTGTAAATAAGGTAACTTATCCCAATTTGGTTTAAAAAACTATTCAGAAATTAATGTTTGTAATTGTGCCTCTAGTGGTTGAGTTGTATCCAAAATTTTAATATATGCTTGCTCTTTTTCTGTAAAAGGTTCAGCTTGGTTAAGTTGAGAACCCAACAAATCAGCAGTAGCATCAGCAATATCACCAGTACGGTTAACAAGACGCTCTTGGAGTACTTCTAGGGGTGCTTTACATTGGATAATCTGTAGAGGTAATTGATGTTGTTGTGCTTGAGCGTTACCGGAGGTCAGCGCAGCTATCGCATCTTGGCGTAAATGCTGACGATCATACTTAGCATCTAAAATTACTGTCCAGCCTTGATTAGCCAGTGTAATTCCCAATGTCAACAACCGTTCATAAGTCTTCTGTGTCATCTCAGGTGTATAGATTTCATCACTACCACGTTCAAACAGAGGAATTCCCGCCAAATGTTTCCGCACCGCATCAGAACGCAAGTGAACTGCTCCCAATTTCCGTGCCAAATATCTAGCTGTGGTACTTTTACCAGAACCTGACAAACCCGACATCAAAATCAGTTGTCCTTGTTTGGGTTTAGTATATTCCCAAGCTTGGCGATAATATGCAGATGCTGTGTTTGCAGCTTCATCCTTCACAGTCGCAGGTACACTGGCATCATCTAATAAAAACGAAGTCACCTTAGCCCTGACATAAGCTTGACGACTTAAATACAAAGGTAACACCTGCAAACCTTCCCAATCTCCAGTTTGCTCTACATAAGCATTCAAGAAGGCATTTGCCAAGTCTTTACGGCCTCGCGCTTCAATATCCATCACGGTAAATGCCACATCATACATAACATCAACAAAGCGGAACGGCTCATTAAACTCAATGCAGTCGAACAACAGTATTTTGTCATTCCACAGAGCAATATTTCTGAGGTGTAAATCTCCGTGACATTCACGAATATAGTTATTGGCAATTCTGCTGCTAAATAATTCTGGATATTGAGCAAAAAAGTTATCTGTATATTCTTTTGTTTGGTCAAACTGTTCTTGTGTCTGAGGTCTACCAATATACTTTTCAGTTTGTCCGTAATTCTCATCAATCGCTAACCGCACTTTTGGCACTTCTCCAAAGCTGCGAATATAATCATTACTCTCTGCCTTGGCGTGATATTCAGCTACCACTCGTCCCAAATTTTCTAAGTTACTGTCATTTAACTTACCCTCGGCAAAAAGTTCGCTAAATAGAGACTCTTGAGGAAACTGGCGCATTTTGACTGTATATTCTACAGTTTCTCCTGTTCCATCTACATGATATTGTTCTCCAGCTAAAGTTATGGGTAAAACTTCCAGGTACAATTCACCTGCTCCCCGCTGATTTAAACGGAACTCTTCCTGACAAAAATGCTGGCGTTTTTCTAAAGTAGAAAAGTCTAAAAAGCCAAAATTTACAGGTTTTTTGAGTTTATAAACATAATCGCCCGTTAGCAATACATAAGAAACATGAGTTTGAATTAGTTGAATTGGTTCTGTCACCGCATGGGGATAAAATCCTGGCTGTAACATTTGCTGAATTAATGTGGGAAGAGTTGTTTGTGTCATAGTTTTGGGGATTTTTAACCGCAGATATAGACACCCGTCGGGTGGCTTCTCGTTCGCGCAGCGTCTCGTTAACGTAGTGTCTCCGACAGGAGAAGAGAAGATTACTCAGCTAAACGCATATAGTTATATCATGACCGCCTAATCACTTACAGCAGAATTCAGGAGTCAGGAGTCAGGATTGAAGAAGACACTCTTACACGGGGACGCTCTTACACCCCAAGTCTAAAGCCAGGGGATTCCAGCAAGGAATGTCTTTTTTCTTCTCCACGACTCAAGTCGGGGGCTTGAAACCATTTGCGTCGAACGTCGGACATAGGCGACTCTCCGCGTCGCCCTTCGGGTTCGGAAGTGATGCCTCCGGCACGTCCTTCGGACGAACGGACTCGACGGGAACCGCCAAGACTCCGACTTCCTCACCGCGTCTCCCACTCTGGAGCGTCCTCTTCGGTCAGTCTAAATGATAAGTATTCAACCGGACATGATATTCTTGGCTGTGGCCATACTTGGCTCAGATATTAACGCGCTTAACAAAAAAAACCAGGATTAAACCCCTGGTTTTAACAGTAATTATTACAAACTTCAAGTGATATTAAATAAAAAATTTACACTTGTTTTAGTTTTTAGCAGCAAAAAAACTTATGTGGTAGGTTGTACCTTTAGCGGGGTGAATCTGAACTTCACGAAGCACGGTTTTACCACTCCACTCAAGTTCAGGAATATCAAGTTGAATTTCTGTCTTGTTAGGAATAGCTTGTTTGAGCAGGCGTTCAACGACTTTAGCATTAACTACTAGAGAAATTGATTCAGCACCTTTGTGACCGTACAAATTTGCAGGTATTAACCCTGAACGGCGCAAAGCGTTTGGCTTGCTACCTTCTGGGCGCTTTTGAGATTCGACTGTAATTGCCATAGTAATTGTGAGTTGTGAGTTGTGAGTTGTGAGTTATCAGTTGACCAATAACTAATGACTAGCGCTATGCACTCAGTAGAGAGACAGGTGTACCATCTGGCTGTAACAGACCGCGTTTTGGTCCGTGGATGGGGTCTTCTACAATTATGGTTTGATCTCGACTTGCTCCCAAGGAGACAATCGCAATCGGGACTTCCATTAATTCGGCTAAGAATTTCAGATAGTCCAGTGCTTGCTGTGGTAAATCTTCCAGCTTACGACAGTGACTTGTTGACACTTGCCATCCTGGTAAGGTTTTGTAGATGGGACGACAACGGGCGAATTGACGGGCGTTAGTGGGGAAGTGTTCGCAACGTTCACCATCAATCTCATAAGCTACACAAACATTGATTTCCTCTAGTTCATCGAGAACATCAAGTTTAGTAATTGCTATACAATCCATACCGTTAATGCGGACTGCATAGCGACCAATGACAGCATCAAACCAACCACAGCGACGTTTACGCCCCGTTGTTGTGCCGAATTCTGCACCGCGATCGCACAACAATTCCCCAATTTTGCCATCTAGTTCCGTTGGGAAGGGACCTTCTCCTACTCTTGTAGTGTAGGCTTTCGATACCCCAATCACCCGATCTATCATTGTCGGGCCTAGTCCACTGCCAACGCAAGCCCCCCCAGCAACTGGGTTTGAGGATGTGACGTAGGGATAAGTTCCGTGATCTAGGTCAAGCAATGTACCTTGTGCGCCTTCAAACAAAATATTCCGTCGTCGTAAAACCGCATCGTATATTTTCAACGATGTATCGACGACGAAAGGACGCAAGCGTTCTGCATAACCTAAATACTCCTCAATCACCACTTGCGGATCTAAGGGCGGCAGATTATACAGCTTTTCTAAAATGACGTTTTTATAATTAATCGTCCACTCTAACTGGTCACGTAGTTCATCTGGGTTCATCAAATCTAAAACCCTGATACCTATCCGCTCAGATTTGTCAGCGTAGGTGGGGCCAATTCCTCTACCAGTCGTGCCGATTTTATGAGTTCCTCGTCGTTCTTCCGATGCCTGGTCAATCAACCTATGGTAAGGCATGGTAACGTGAGCCGTCTGAGATATGAGCAGATTAGCAGTGGAAATATTGAGTTTTTCTAGTTGTTCGAGTTCTTTTATCAAAACCTGTGGATCTATGACTGTCCCACAGCCGATAATACACTCAGTATCTGGATACAAAATACCAGAGGGAATTAAGTGCAGCTTAAATGTCTGACCTTGGACTACGATTGTGTGTCCAGCGTTAACTCCCCCTTGGTAACGTACCACCACATCTGCGGAGCGGCTTAGTAAGTCAGTTATTTTACCTTTTCCTTCATCGCCCCACTGGGCACCTATGACAATGACGTTAGCCAAGAGATTATATTAAAGGGTAAAGTTTCCACAAATTACAATTATTAACAGATTCCTGATGTTTTGTCAAGAAAGCAAAATCTATTTCCCTGTTCCCTATTCTTTATGAAAAAAATCCGAATTTTTGATCGCCTCGGCGTTGACTACCAAAATCCCCGTTGGTGGTTTGATGTATTAATTATTGCTATGAGCTACTATGTTGTCTCTTGGCTGGTATTGAAAAAAATGTCTGTTCCTGCTTTTGGTACTCCTGTTTGGCCAGCTACAGGTTTTGCTATTGGCTTTTTGTTGCTGTGGGGGCGATCGCGTTGGTTTGGAGTCTTTTTAGGAGCAATGTTAGCTAATTCTATTGGCATTAAAACTATAGTTTTAGCTTTTATTGGCGGTATTGGTACTACTATTGGCTCACTAATTTCTGTAACGCTAATACTGCGATTAACTCGAACCAATTATCCTCTTAATCAAGTTAAAAATGTAGTCATTTTCTCTCTTTGTAGTTTGTTTACTGGCACTATTTTTCAAGCTTTATTAGGCGCAATTACAGTTTGTTTAGGTGGTTATGAACCTTGGCATAAATATTTAGAAATTTCCTTGGGTTGGTGGGTTGGTGATGCTATAGGAATTTTAGTATTTGCTCCACCTGTTTTAACTTTAGCTAAGAAAATACCTAATTTTAAAGTTAAATCTTGGCTCAACTGGGAAATACTCGCAACAGTAATTACTTTATCAATAGTTAGCTATTTTACTTTTATTCAACCAACCCCATTAGAGTACTTACTATTACCGCCTTTATTTTGGTCGGCTTTTCGCTTTGGTGGTAAAGTTACTACTGTATTAGTGGCAATTATATCTACCTTAGCTGCTGTTGCCACGGGTTATCGCTTAGGAGTGTTTTATGACGCAGCTTTGAAAAGTAATTCAATTTTGTTATTACAATTGTTTATGGGTGTAATATCTGTGACTACTATGGTTATGTTAGCTATTGTCACAGAAAACAATCAATATAGGTTAAATCTGAAAACAGTTAATACAGAATTAGAACAAAGAGTTTTTGAACGCACTAGAGATTTACAAGAGAGTGAAGCTAAAGCACAGGAACTAGCGACCAAAGCCGAAGCAGCGAACCAGGCCAAAAGCGCGTTTATTGCCAATATGAGTCATGAATTGCGATCGCCCCTCAATGCAGTTATTGGGTTTTCGCAATTGATGTTACGGGCTAATAATCTCCCTCCTGACCAGTATGAAAATGCCGGGATTATTTATCGTAGTGGTGACTACTTACTAACACTCATTAATCATGTTCTTGATTTATCGAAAATCGAAGCCGGTAAAACAACTCTAAATATACATGATTTTAACTTCTATCGCTTGCTGGATGATTTAGAAGATATGTTGCATTTGCGGGCTAGTGATGCCGGCTTAGAACTGATATTCGAGCGTAGTCAAAACGTCCCCAATCATATCTGCACCGATGAAGTAAAACTCCGGCAAGTTTTAATTAATTTACTGAGCAATGCAATCAAATTTACTCCCACTGGATCAATTATTCTGAGTGTGGAAAAGGGGGATGAAGGAACAGAGGATGTTTTTAGCCTCCATTTCTGTCTTCGAGATACTGGTGTGGGTATTGCATCTGCGGAACTGCCAAAATTATTTGATGCTTTTATTCAAGCACAAGCTGGAAGAGAAATGCAGGAAGGAACTGGTTTAGGTTTAGCAATTAGTCGTAAATTTGTGCTGTTGATGGGAGGGGATATTACCGTTGAAAGTGAATTAGGAAAAGGAACAACTTTTCAATTCTATATTCAGGCGAAATTGGGTCAAGAAACAATCAGCAATAGTACAGAAGGGCGGCAGCGTGTGTTGGCGCTTGCTCCTGGCCAGCCTACTTACAAAATTCTTACAGTGGATGATAAGCCTATTAATCGACAGCTTTTATTTAAACTTCTGAGTCCTTTGGGATTTGAGATCAAAGAAGCTAGTAACGGACAAGAAGCCATAACTATTTGGGATGCATGGGAACCGCATTTAATTTGGATGGACATGAGAATGCCTGTCATGGATGGTTATGAGGCTACAAAATATATCAAATCCACAACAAAAGGTAATGCTACGGCGGTGATAGCTTTAACAGCGAGTGTTTTAGAAGAAGAGAAAGCCATAGTTCTTTCTGCTGGTTGTGATGACTTTCTCCGCAAACCCTTTGCCGAACACACAATTTTTGATGCACTGGCTAAACATTTGGGTGTTAAATATATATTTGCTGAAACTCATTCTGCAAATTTGGAACATATAGAAGAAAAATCTTTAACATCTGATAGTCTAACTTGTATGGAGCAAGAATGGATTAATCAATTATATGAAGCAGCTTTAGAAGCCAATACAAATTTGGTTATGGAATTAATAAAAGAAATTCCTAAAACAGAAACTTTCCTAATTCAATCTTTAACAAAACTTGCCCGACAATTTGAGTTTGAGAAATTAGTTGATTTAGCTGAACCTTTGATCAGTAATAATTAGAAAATATTAAGTTTGCTATGTTTAAAATACTCAGACACGTTGGTATTTTTATAATTACCACCTGCTTGCTATTTGCTTGTCATGCTTCAACACCAACCCAATTAAAACGCCCTCCCTTGAAAGTAGAATTTGCATCTTTTGTTGGCGAGTATCCGGGCATCATTGCTCAAGAAAAAGGATTCTTCAAAGCCCAAGGGGTAGATGTGGAACTAATTCATAAACAATACAACCAATTGGAAATAGCAAATTTCAGTGCGGGTAAATATGATGGGATTACATCGTCCTTGGGCAGTTTTATCATCTTGAGCGCCACAAATCCTGATATACAAGGCGTGATGGTTGTAGATGAATCAACAGGAGCAGATGTGGTAGTTGCCCAATCACAAATTAAAACTGTCGCTGATTTAAAAGGGAAAAAGCTGGGTGCAAATCTAGGCGGTTTTAGCGAAGTTTTTGTGACGGAGATGTTGAAAACTGCCAACTTAACCAGCGATGATGTGAAGTTGGTTAAATCAGAAGCTTTAGAAATTCCTCAACGTCTGAAAAATAATGTTATTCAAGCCGGACACACTTGGCAACCCCATCTTTCTGAAGCTATTAAATTAGGGGGAGATATTTTATTTACCAGCAAACAAACCCCTGGCTTGATTTTAGATCTGATTGTCTTTCGCGGTGAGATAATCCGCGATCGCCCGGAAGACGTTCGTGGATTTGTGCGAGGATGGCTGGAAGCCTCGACTTACTGGAGGGCAAATGTTCAGGAAGGAAACGCGATCATTAGCAAGGCCTTAAAAATTCCTAGCAATACAATTTCTCTGGACGGAGTAAACCTAACTGATTTAGGTGAAAATCAAAAATTATTTCAATCTAGCAACCCTAACTCCATCTACAAAACTGCCAAGATATATGCAGACTTTTTTATTCGCTCTGGAAATGTGACGCGCATTCCTGAGCTAAAAAGTTTGTTCAATTCTTCGTTTTTGAACTCTCCCTCCTAATTTAAAGCTATGGGCATCCGTACAAAGTTGATCGCGTCGTTTCTCGTTGTTGCTTTGGTTCCATTGCTGCTATTGGCATTTATCAACAAACAGACAACTGAAAAGGCACTAACTGACAACGCCAAACAAGCCCTATCTGCGGCGGCTAACGAAACCGCTAACAGAATAGATGCCTTTATTGATGTAAATCTCGATTCTGTCCGCGTAGAGGCGATTTTACCAGGTTTGTCACGCTACCTCAGCCTCACTCCAAAACAGCGAGATGATAGCCCCGAAATGGAATTGGCGACAGAAACATTAATCCGTCTCAGTCGCAAAGATATGCTCAATGTTTTCTCCTATGCTTTGCTCGACTTAAACGGTAAAATGTATTGGATACACGTACAGCGAACATTGGCAAAGATGAATCAGTTCAAGATTATTTTAAAGAACCCCTGCAAACTGGGTTATCTTTTGTTTCTAGTATGAAGCGATGCCTACGGCGGGCTACGCCTACGGCGACAATTCCTGACCTGATTACCGTATTTTTTAGTAGTCCGGTTCGCAATGCCAAGGGAGATATATTGGGTGTTTTGCGTGTTTCATACAATGCTACTGTTGTGCAGCAATTAGTAACTCGACAAACTGAACAGGCTGGGGCAAAATCTTTTGCTATTCTTTTAGATGAAAATAATATTTATCTGGCACATAGCACTGCACCACAACTAATTTCTAAATCAATTGTGCCTCTGCCTACCGATGTTGTAACTCAACTGCAACGGGAAGGACGTTTGCCTAATTCTCCTGTTAAAGAATTGGCAACTAATGAGTCAAAACTTAAACAAGCATTGGATCATAAACAGTCGTATGTAATTTCATCTTTAGAAGCAGCCGGTGATCAGGTTAATCTGATTGCGATCGCTTATTTGCAATATAAACCTTGGTCTGTTTTGTTCGCCCAGCCCCTGGCTGTTGCCTTAGCACCTGTAGAAAAGCAAATTCGTGACGTAATGTTTCTATTTTCATTGATCGCCTCAGTAGTGACAATCATCGCTTTTGCTATTGGGCAACTAGTAACAAAGCAAATAATTTACCTTAATAATATAGTTTCCCATTTTACCGCAGGTAACTTAGATATCCGCGTCAAAATCAACTCAAAAGACGAAATAGGTCAACTGGCAAAATCGTTTAATAATATGGCATTGCAGTTACAGACCTCTTTTGAAACTTTGGAACATCGAATCCAAGAAAGCACCCAAGAGCTAGTTATTGCCAATCAGAAATTGGAGTTGTTGGCAAATGTGGATGGGTTAACCCAGATTGCTAATCGCCGCTGTTTTGATAACTATCTAGCTTTAGAACATACACGGCATCAACGGGAACAAAATCCCCTGGCACTGATCATGATTGATATCGATTACTTTAAGGTTTATAACGATAGTTATGGACATCAAGGTGGCGATGAATGTTTGATTAAAGTAGCACAGGAAATTGCCAAAGTTACTCAACGCCCGACTGATTTAGTTGCCCGCTACGGTGGTGAAGAGTTTGCCGTAATTTTGAGCAATACCGATATCAAAGGGGCGCTTAAGGTTGCCAAGACGATCCAAACGGCGATCGCTTCTTTGCAGATTCCCCATCAGAATTCTCAAGTGAGTAATTACATCACCCTGAGTATGGGGGTTGCCAGTCTGGTTCCTACCTTAGAACAAAATTTAGAAGCTCTGATTTCCTATGCTGATCAAGCCTTGTATGTAGCTAAAGAGCAGGGACGCAATCGAGCGATCGCTCATAAAAATTATACAAATACAGGCAGCTTTTCGATTTAGGATTAACTTCTAAAAGTATCGGCTCAATAATCCATGATTAGCGATAGCTTCGCTCGCCGCAGGCATCGCAATTTGGGATGAATGGGAACCGCATTTAATCTGAATGGACATGATAATGTCCATCATGGACGGTTACGAAGCTACCAAGTACATCAATCTATTACAAAAGGCAATGCTACCGCTGTAATTGCCGTTACAGCGAGTGTATTAGAAGAAGAAAAAGCGATAGCTCCTACGAAACGCCGAAGGCATCGTTCTCTCAGCAGGTTGTGATGACTTGACGCGTAAACCCTTTACTGAAAATACAATTTTTGACGCTTTAACTAAACATCTGGGTGTAAGCTATATCTTTACCCAAACAAGATCACTTATATTAGAAAATTCAGCAGAAAGCGCTTTTAAATCCCAAAATTTGACCTGTATGTCTGGAGAATGGATGACTCAGCTATACGAAGCTGCTCTTGAGGCCAATACTAACCTGGTCTTGCAACTAGTAGGAGAAATTCCAGAAACTGAAAATCGCCTAGCACAAGCCGTGGCGAAACTTGCGCGTCAATTTGAATTTGAGCAGCTTGTTGACTTAGCCGAACCCCTAATAACCAATGAATCTTGATTCTCAACCGGAAAACAAAGGTAACATTCTCCTGGTAGATGATATTCCAGAGAACTTACAATTACTAAGCGATTTACTGGTTAAACTTGGCTACACTGTTCGCAGCGTCACCAGTGGGCGAATGGCTCTAAAAACGGTGAAGGTGAAACGACCAGATGTGATCCTGTTAGATATCAAAATGCCAGAAATGGATGGCTATCAAGTCTGTCAAGCTTTTAAAGCTGATGAGAATTTATGCAATATTCCCGTTATTTTTATTAGTGCTTTAGATGATGTTTTCGATAAAGTCACCGCCTTTAAGTCAGGTGGTATAGACTACATCACAAAACCTTTTCAAATTGAAGAAGTAGTAGCGCGTCTCGAAAATCAGTTAACCATTCAACGTCAACAACGCCTTTTAGAACAAGAAGTTGCTAACCGTAGGGAAACAGAAGAGGTACTTTATCAGTCCAGAGCTTTGTTGTCTAGCGTTTTGAATAGTTCACTTGATGGTATTGCTGCACTGCAAGCTGTCCGCGACCCCGCAACCGGGGATATTGAGGATTTTCGTTGCTTAGTCGTCAACCCGGTAATCGCCAGAGCCTTTGACCGTAGCCGTGAGGAGATGATCGGCAAGTTGGTGCTAAAAAAATTCGTGCATCGTCTTGACCCAGAACTCTTTGAGCGCTTTGTTGCGGTCGTCGAGATGGGTGAACCTCTAGAACAGGATTTTTACTACCCATCAGGACAGTCTTATTGGTTCCACTTTGTGGCGGTAAAGTTAGGTGATGGTTTTGCTATTACCATACGTGATATCACTGCACGGAAACAAACTGAACTGGCTTTGCAAGATGCAAATCATCAACTTGAATTACTGGCAAATTTGGATGCTTTGACTCAGGTGGCTAATCGTCGCTGTTTCAATAATCGTCTCAAAGATGAATGGCAGCAACTAGCCCAAGAACAGCAGCCACTTTCCCTGATTTTACTGGATATTGATGCCTTCAAACGCTATAACGACTACTACGGTCATTTGGCTGGTGATGATTGTCTCTTCAAAATCTCTCAAACATTGTATCAATTTATTCGTCGTCAAGATATAAATCGTCCTACTGATTTGGTGGCGCGTTACGGTGGGGAAGAATTCACTGTACTGCTCCCGAATACGGATTTAGAAGGAGCGATTAAGGTAGCAGCTAGAATTCAACAAGCAATTCATGATCTGGCGATTCCTCATGAACAGTCTAATGTCAAAGATATCGTCACAGTTAGTCTGGGAATTGCTTCTCTTATACCAAAGTTGGAAGTTAAACCAGATACAATCATTGCTTATGCAGATCAAGCTTTGTATGACGCTAAACAACAAGGGCGCGATCGCTATTGTACATACGCCTACCCTTCTGTGCAGCGATAATGACCAATACTATAGCATAAGTCAGGAGTCAGGAGTCAGGAGTCAGGAGTCAGGAGTCAGGAGTCAGGAGTCAGGAGTCAGGAGTCAGGAGTCAGGAGTCAGGAGTCAGGAGTCAGGAGTCAGGAGTAAAACCCTCTTGTAGTGGGAGTTTCATTATCAATTGATGTCCTAACCACCCTGTCCACGGCTATAATAATCCTTCTTCAGAGATAGATTTTTTTTATTAGCGTTTTTGTTAAGATTAATAAAATTTTTACAAAAAAAGACCACTATGGCTTTATACGCAGAATTGCATCGGCATCTAGGTGGTTCAGTTGTACCTCGTGTATTATGGCGATATTTTCAGCGCCATTCTACTGAGTTAATTTCTCGCTTTACTGAATATTCAGAATTTGAAGATTTTTATACCCGTCCCCGTAACACCCTAGATGAATATCTGGAATTACACACCTTAGTTGAAAGTGTGCAAACGGTGGAAACTTTACCTTACTTTATCTACCGCTTGCTGCGGGGTGCTTATATATTTGAAAATTTGGCTTATCTGGAATTGCGTTACACTCCCTATTTGCGGACTCCTGAGCATTTAAGTCAAGCTGAAAGAATTGACAAAATGACGGAAATTGTGAATATTGTGGGCAAATCCAGCCATTTACCAGAATATCCCATTGTCACCAGCCAAATTCTCTGTATGCACTCACGATTACCTTATGAAGTCAATAAGGCAATTGTTGACTTAGCAGCGCAAAATCCAAATTATGTCTGTGCGGTAGATATTGCGGGGGGCGATAGTTACTATGCTGAACGCATGGCAGAATGGATTAGTTTATATAATTATGCCCAAACTCTAGGCGTAAAAACCACAGGACATCTTTACGAAACTACCGCAGGTTGCTATCCAGAACTTTTACCCTATTTAATGCGAATTGGTCACGGTATCCAAATTCCCCTACTTTACCCAGAATTACTTAAAGATGTAGCTAAACGGGGACAGTGTTTGGAAGTTTGTCCTACCACCTACCTGAAAACAGGAACTTTACAGGATATCCGTCAACTCAAATTAGTTTTTGACCGTTGTTTTGAAGTTGGTGTAGATATTGCCATATGTACGGATAACGCTGGTTTGCACAATGTGCGACTACCGTTTGAGTATGAAAATCTCTTGACTTACGACATTATCAATTTTGCACAGTTAAAAGCTTGTCAAGATGCGGCTTTCCGTCATGCGTTTGCTTGGCCTTATACTCAACGTCCTGCATCTTTATTAAATGGTTTGTTGAAACCTGAACCAGATCAGGTTTTGGCAATGCAAGACTAAAGAAAGAATGTTGCCGCTTTTGACTATCCCCTACTTGAATGCGGGGGATTTTTTTTGAGCATATTAACGGTTTTTGCCTGTTTTACCCGTTACAAGTGACATTGTAGTCAATGTTATTATTTATATATGCCAAACCTGATTAATTCGTAAAAGTAAAATTGTCTATTTATTGCCTCAAAAGCAGGAAGTTAGCATTAATAAAAACATAATTAATGATGTAAACGAATCTATCAATATAACGACTAGATAAAAATAAGTTTTTTGGACATTACAGCTATATTTTTGTCTAAAAAAACCTATCCTTTCGGTAATTCTCAAGTCATTAGTTAGATCATTTATAATAAAGATAGGTAATATAGTGGTGTGAAAGGTTTCCGTTAAAAAGATCACTTTAGAGAATACATCTTTTGACATTAGGGCTAAATGCGGATTTTCTCTCTTTATGCCTGGGGTTGCCTTTTCTAAAGACAGCTAAATATAAGGAGAATTATCATGTTATTAGATAATAATTCCCTAAGGTCAAATAATAAACTGCTTGCTGCTTTGCCTAAATCTGATTTTGAGCATCTTGCTCCACATTTAGAACTTGTATCGCTCACATCTGGGCAAAGTATTTACGAGGCAGAAGAACCAATCAAATACGTCTATTTTCCTGGTACAGCAGTTATTTCCCTACTCTGCACAATGGACAACGGCTCATCAGTAGAAGTTGGTTTAGTGAGTAAAGAAGGTATGGTAGGTATACCCGTTATTTTGGGAGATGACATCACAAATATAACTGCAATTGTCCAAGTTCCAGGTAATGCGTTGCGAATTGATGCAGATACACTTAAAACCGAATTTGATCGAGGAGTAGCGATTCAAGACTTGCTACTGCGCTATGTAAAAACTGTCTACATTGAAATTACACAATGCGCTGCTTGTAACCGATTACATACGTTAGAAGAGCGACTTTCTCGGTGGTTATTGACAGTTTCTGACCGTCTAAATTCAAATGAATTTCCTCTTACTCAAGAATTTATCTCTCATATGTTGGGTGTACGTCGGTCTGGTGTTACAGTGGCAGCGAGTACTCTCAGTAAAGCAGGAATGATTAATTACCATCGAGGTAATATTAAGATTATCAATCGAGAAGCTTTAGAAGCGAGTTCCTGTGAGTGTTATAAAGTCATCAGAAATGAATATGCACGCTTACTAGACAATTCACCTCAACATAATTGCTATTGAATCTTTTGGGCTTCTATGTACGAAACCGGACAGACAGCCAATATTCATTGTGCATAGCATAAAAGAGGATATGCTTTTTAATTCCTTTATTTTTACCAATCAAACTGTTAAAAATAAAAGCAGGTAAGATTCATGTATAGCCAATCTATCCATCTTAATAACTTACGATTACTGATTGTCGATGATGATAGTGATACCAGACAAATACTGACTTTATTATTTGAATTGGAAGGTGCAGAGATTATGTCTGCTGCTTCTGCACATGAGGCTATAGAAATAATATCTAATTTTAAACCTGACATCTTAATCACCGACATCTCTCTCCCAGATGAAGATGGCTATTCGTTGCTACCAAAAGTTAGAAATTTGCAAGCATTGAAAGGGAGATGGTTTCCGGCTATTGCTATGACGGGCTGGGCTTCAGCAGCAGATCAAGAATATTCATTAAAAGCAGGTTTTCAGAAGCACCTATGCAAGCCTATTAATTTAGATGAGTTACTTTTTGCTGTTGCGAGTGTGGTTAACTCGAACCAGTGTGTTATGGCACCGTGCTGAGGATTGTCAAATATAAATCCAATAGCATAATTCGTAATTCGTAATTATTAACCCACTGATAAATCTCAGGGCTAAAAATAAAGATAATAAGCCTTTTTGCTTTTCCATAACGAAAGTTAGAGGCTTATACCTGTAATTACGAATTACGAATTATATTGATATCTCTAGGTTAAGTAGAGATTTATATCAATTCACTTAATTAAAGCTATAGCAGGAGTCAGGAGTCAGGAGTCAGGAGTCAGGAGTCAGGAGTAAAACCCTCTTGTAGTGAGAGTTTCATTATCAATTGATGTCCTAACCACCCTGTCCACGGCTATACAAATGAATCTCCCCTTGAAGAAGACACGGGGACACGGAGAAAGAGGGACACGGGGACAGGGGGACACGGGGATAATCTCTCCGCGTCACCGCGTCTCCCCCTCTCCGCGTCCTCTTCGGTCACCGCGTCTGTCCATTTGTATCCACCTTAAAGTGAAACGGTATTACACTCCTTCTGTCGCGCCACCAATTGTTTTCCAGGCGGTAAGGCCACCTTGAATTTCAGAAACATCAGTGAAGCCAGCACCGCGCAAGATTTGGGCTGCATGGGCTGCATGGGCATCATGTTCGCCATAAACGTAGATTTGGCGTTCTTTGTGCAGAGCAGATTTAGCACGGGATTCCAAGTCATCTAAGGGAATTGAGATAGCCCCAGTGATATGGCCGTGATTGTAAGTGTAGCGATCGCGCACATCAACAATTGTAAACGCAGGTTGACCCCATTCAAGAAGGGACTTCAGATCCTGAACATCAGCGACTAAACTACTACTCATAAGTTTTTTCCGCTTATCACCTCATCTGCAATTTATCAAAGATCCTCTTATAATCAGGTTTTCTTTACAATTAATCAAAAATTCTGTTGAGATGTTAAATAAAACAACACATCTGTCAGAAGCCAGTAGTCGGAATATTGTAGGCTAATGTTCTGCACGTTCGCTCAATTTTTAATTTTTAATTTTTGATTCCGGCTATGGCATCTACTATTCAAGCTTTACCAACAGAAGTTGTATATTTAATTACGGCTGGAGAGGTAATTGACTCTTTATCTGCTGTAGTGCGGGAATTGGTAGAAAATTCCCTAGATGCTGGTGCAACCCGCATTGTAGTTTCTCTATGGCCGCAACATTGGCGAGTCCGCGTAGCTGATAATGGTTGTGGAATGAATCTTGATGACTTGCAACAAGCCGCAGCAGCCCATAGCACCAGTAAAATTCGTTCTAGTGCGGATTTATGGAAAATTACCAGTTTAGGGTTTCGTGGTGAGGCTTTACACAGCTTAACAACCTTGGCAGATTTAGAAATTTTCAGTCGTCCCGTGGGTGGAAATGAGGGATACCAGGTTGTTTATAACGAAGGTGGAGAAGTAGTCAAACTAGAAATAGCCCCAATAGCCCCTGGAACAGTCGTCACCGTCTCTAATTTGTTCGCTAACTGCCCCGCCCGTCGTCAAGGTTTACCCACCCCTGCACAGCAAATGAAGGCAGTACAAGGGATAATTCAACAAATTGCCCTTTGTCATCCTCAAGTCACTTACCAAGTTTGGCAAAATGACCGAGAATTGTTCACTATCTGTCCAGCTGCAACTGTAGAACAACTAATCCCGCAAATTCTGCCCCAAGTGCGACAAAGTGATTTGCATTTTTGTCAGTTAGAATTACCAAACTTGGACAAATCAGTCATAAATTTAGTCATAGGTTTACCAGATAGGTGTCATCGTCATCGTCCTGATTGGGTAAAAGTAGCAATCAATGGCAGGATGATTAAATCACCGGAATTAGAGCAAGCGATTTTATCAGCATTTCACAAAACATTACCGCGCGATCGCTATCCCATTTGTTTTTTACATCTTGCCATTTCTCCTGACCAAATCAATTGGAATCGCAACCCTGCCAAAACTGAAATTTATCTCAACGAACTAAATTTTTGGCAAGAACAAATTACCCAAGCTATTAACCAAGCACTGCGGATTTCTGAAGTTAATATTAAAGAATCTGTTCAAACAACACGAGTCAGTAAATTACTCAAAGTTGCAGAAACAAAAGGTGGTTATAATTTTCAACCTCAAAATCGAAATCAAAATCAAGAGCAAGATCATACTCAGAACTATTTAAAAGCTGTTGCCCAAGTAAGCAATACTTATATTATTGCTGAACATTCAGGAGGAATCTGGTTAGTAGAACAGCACATTGCCCATGAGCGAGTTTTGTATGAGCAACTTTGTGATAATTGGCAACTTGTCGCTGTAGAAACACCAATTATTCTTTATCAATTATCACCAGCGCAAGTTTCCCAACTGCAAAATATTAATTTAGATATTGAACCATTTGGTGAAAAACTTTGGGCAGTTCGCAACATTCCCGCAATGTTACAACAACGTGAAGACTGTGCCGAAGCACTTTTAGAACTGAGTTGGGGAGGAGATTTACAAACAGCCCAAGTTGCTGTTGCTTGTCGCAGTGCAATTCGTAATGGTACACCAATGAATTTACCAGAAATGCAGAAATTATTAGATGATTGGCAACGCACACGCAACCCCCGCACCTGTCCACATGGTAGACCGATTTATTTATCTTTGGAAGAATCTTCTTTAGCTCGGTTTTTCCGTCGTAATTGGGTAATTGGCAAAAGTCATGGAATTTGATACAGCAGAATTCAGGAGTCAGGAGTCAGGAGTAAAACTGGCTTGCTGTCTAGGTTTCAATTTTGATTCTGTACCTCATTGATCTGCTATATTAACGTAAGTTGCTAGTATCTCAGATTCTCTAATCCTTCGGGTTTGCTGACAATGCTATTTTTAATACAGCTTTTTTTAAGTATTAAAATGAACAAATAAATAATACTTATTGAGATTACGAAATATGTCATTCTTCATGGGTTTTTGTTAAAAGAATAACTTTCGCAATACAAATATCACTTAAATAATAAAAAATTACCTGAATGAGTATAAAGCCGAAAAGCCTTACTAAACAACATTTCCAACGTTTTCAATCAGATTTGGTCAACTTATTTGTGATGAACTGGCTTATTGATAAATCTGCTCACACGAGTTTGAGCAAAACTAGATATTTGCGTTAGATATGTCAGGAAATCATGATTTCATTGTCAATAACTCGGAACAGATTGATCATCTCTTAATTACTACCTAATTCAATTTTGATAATTCGGAGGTAATCAAAAAAAAATGACTCTACTATACAAACAAGGCAAGCAATTAGTTGAACAATCATAAATCGGTTCTCAACTAACGTAATGCTCCAGGTGTATTTAGGAGAAAAAGTGATGTTATACTCCGAAAAAATCAAAAATCAAGAATTATTGACCGAACTTAGTGTTGAAGCATCTGCTAACATTAAAGGTGGTCAAGAGGCTCAAAATGGCCAAACCAGTGAAAACGGTGACAAGGGTGAAACTAGTCAAACTACGTTTAATCAAACCAAATATCTCCAAGCATTAGGTCTTGCTTATCTCGCTCCTCCAGGAACTAATGAAATAACCGATAAAGAAGCGTTGTTCGCTCAATACCAAGGCTGGAAAAAATAGCCAGAGTGTATTTAGTTAATCATCTGAAAGTCTGGCTTTTCGCATGAATATTCAACTACTAATAATGAATTTAGATTTTCATCTAATTCTGTTCACATAAGTACCAACATAGTAAAGCTGATTTCTGATTGCAGGAATCAGCTTTATTCTCCTGAAAAAGCGCAACTAGTTATGATGGCTTTTGATTTTGAAAAGTACAAGCAATTGCTAATTCCGCATTTTTTACTAAAGTCTCTTTGTCAAGTTGATAAACTGGATATTGAGGAGTTACGTCCAATAAATTCGCAATTCTATCCCTTGCCGCTTCTACAACTGCTGCATCTAAACTACCATTATTCAAACTAGCAGAAAAATCTTCAGCTATTTTATATGTCCGTTTCAAAGATGAAGAGTTGATATTTCGAGAAACTATAAATAAATCACAACCAGCATAAAAAGCTTGCGCCACCGTTCCTGATTGCATAAACATCTCAGAAACTGCTTTCATATCTAAATCATCAGAAACTATCACACCTTGAAAACCTAATTCTTCTCTCAAAATATCATTTAAAATAATTTTAGATAAAGTTGCTGGAACATCAGGATCGATTTGAGGAAACAAAATATGCGCTGTCATAATTAATGGAACCTGTTCCTTAATCAATGTTTGAAAAGGTATCAATTCCCGTTTTCGCAAATCTTCTAAACTTAAATTCAATATTGGTAATTCAACATGAGAATCTGTGCTAGTGTCACCATGTCCGGGAAAATGTTTAGCACAACCGAGAATTCCTCCTTCCCCTAGTCCTCGATAATATTCACGCGCACCTTGACTAGCCGTTTCGGGAGTAGTCCCAAAAGCGCGAGATCCAATAATCGGGTTTTGGGGATTTGAGAAAATATCAGCCACAGGAGACCAAGAAAGATTAATACTGAGTGATTTTAATTCTAATGCTGTGGCTTTTGCGACTTCGCGGGCTTGTGCTTTTAGCAAATAAGCATGAGGAAAACGGGTAATGGGTAAAGGTGTCCGGACAACACGACCACCTTCATGGTCTAATGTAGTGAACATGAAGTCACGTTCAGCATATTGGTGAATTTGGTCAATTAGCTGCTTGAAGCTTTCTAACCAAACCGGATAAGGTACACCATCAAGAAAATTTTTGGCGAAAAATATGACTCCAACTGGTTTTAACTCGTTTAGCGCTCGTTTATCATCATCGCTGAGGGTTGTACCAGAAATACCGAGAATCAGGTGATTACCAAAACTTTGGAGATGCTCAGATGTGTGCATAATTGGCTTACCAAAAGCAAATTCAATACAGTTTACTTTATCTTTAGACATCTTCAACTTCCCTGCCTTTTCAGGAAGTGATGCCAAATGTAACGGATTGCAACATATAATGAGAACGAGAAAACAATTAAGAAATATTGAAAAGCAGTAGGTTTAAATGCGAGTAGTGATTGCTGGTGCTGGTTTAGCAGGACTTTCCTGCGCGAAATATCTCATAGATGCAGGTCACACTCCCATTGTCTTAGAACGTCGGGATGTATTGGGTGGTCTTGTGGCGGCGTGGAAAGACGCTGACGGCGACTGGTACGAAACCGGGTTACACGCCTTCTTTGGGGCATACCCCAATATGCTGCAACTACTCAAGGAGTTGGGGATTGAAGACCGACTTCAATGGAAAGAGCATACACTGATTTTTAATCAACCAGATAAACCCGGAACACTCTCACGTTTTGATGTTCCCGATATTCCTTCTCCGTTTAACATCATTGCCTCGATTCTTCGCAACAACGATATGTTGACTTGGGAGCAGAAGATTCGTTTCGCCATTGGGTTGCTTCCAGCTATCGTTCGCGGTCAAAAGTATGTTGAGGAGATGGACAAATACAACTTCTCAGATTGGTTAAAAAGACAAGGTGTTGGTGAGCGGGTAGCCAGTGACGTGTTTATCGCTGCTTCCAAGGCGCTAACCTTTATCAACCCCGATGAAGTTTCCTCCACAATTTTATTAACCGCCCTCAATCGTTTTTTACAAGAACGATACGGCTCCAAAATCGCCTTTTTGGATGGTTCTCCCACAGAACGACTCTGCCAACCTATCGTTGATTACATCACCGAAGGGGGTGGACAAGTCAGACTAAATGCGCCCCTAAAAGAGATTTTGCTCAACCCGGATGGTACAGTAAAAGGGTTCTTGCTGCGCGGGTTAAATGGGGAGCTAGATGAAGAAGTGACAGCAGACTTTTACGTATCAGCCATGTCGGTTGACCCATTAAAAGTCATGTTGCCAGAACCTTGGAAGCAGATGGGATTTTTCCAAAAGCTGGAAGGTTTAGAAGGTGTACCAGTAATTAACCTCCATCTATGGTTTGATCGGAAGTTAACAGACATTGATCACCTACTTTTTTCTCGATCGCCCCTCCTCAGCGTTTATGCTGATATGAGCAACACCTGTCGTGAATATGCTAACCCCTCTCGCTCAATGCTGGAATTAGTTCTAGCTCCCGCCAAAGATTGGATTAGCAAATCTGACGAGGAAATTCTCTCGGCTACTATGGCCGAGTTGGAAAAACTCTTTCCCGACCACTTTCAAGGAGACAACCCAGCAAAACTGCTGAAATCTCACGTCGTCAAAACGCCGCGTTCAGTTTACAAAGCGACCCCTGGTCGTCAACAGTACCGTCCAACCCAAACAACTCCTATAGCCAACTTCTTTTTGAGCGGGAGTTACACCATGCAACGCTATCTAGGCAGTATGGAGGGAGCAGTACTTTCTGGTAAGCTAACAGCACAGGCGATCTCCGATAGCTGGCGTGGCGACAAAGAAG
Organism: Anabaena catenula FACHB-362; assembly: GCF_014698735.1. GTDB lineage: Bacteria > Cyanobacteriota > Cyanobacteriia > Cyanobacteriales > Nostocaceae > Anabaena > Anabaena variabilis_A. Next base: position 131,670 of record NZ_JACJTQ010000001.1, on the reverse strand, counting down.
CCATAGCGCCATCGGTAGCAAACTCTTCCAACCTGCAAACGCTAACTCGACCGCCCGCAACGAATGCTGCAACTGCCTGATTCCCCCCCGCGCATGAAAACGCTGGTCTCTGTAGACGATTCCTACAAACTTTGTCAGGAACTCACAGCCAAGTATGCCAAAACTTTTTACCTGGGTACATTGCTGATGAGTCCGGCAAAGCGTCAATCTGTTTGGGCAATATACGCTTGGTGTCGCCGAACAGATGAATTAGTAGATGGCCCCGCATCTGCTATAACCACGCCAGAAACCCTAGATCTATGGGAAAAGCAGCTGGACTCGATTTTTGCGGGCTGCCCATTGGACAATTATGACGTAGCTTTAGTGGATACTCTCCAACGCTTTGCCATAGACATTCAACCCTTCAGGGATATGATTGCTGGTCAGCGCATGGATTTATATCGCAGTCGTTATGAAACATTTGAGGATTTATACCTCTATTGCTACCGGGTTGCTGGTACTGTGGGCTTAATGTCAACGGCAATTATGGGTATAGATACCAGCATCTATACAGCGCCCTGGCATCGAAACCAACAACCTTATATTCCCACAGCAGAAGCGATCGCTCTAGGAATTGCCAATCAACTCACCAACATCCTCCGCGATGTGGGAGAGGACGCAAAACGGGGGCGGATCTACATTCCCCTAGAAGACTTGGCAAAATTCAATTACACCGAACAAGACTTTTTTAAAGGTGTAGTAGATGACCGTTGGCGTTCTCTAATGCAGTTTGAGATTGACCGCGCCCGCCAATTCTATATTCAGGCAGACAAAGGAGTTAGCTACCTAGCACCCGATGCCCGTTGGCCAGTTTGGACTGCATCAATGCTGTATGGGCAGATTTTAGATGTGATTGAGCGCAATGATTATGAAGTGTTCAGTCAGCGTGCTTACGTTCCCCAATGGCAAAAATTTCGCACTTTGCCAGTGGCTTGGATGCGATCGCAAGTGTTATAGGGTCGTTTGTCAGTGGTCACTAGTGATTAGTAACTGACCACTGAACAAATGACAAAATAACTATTGACTTACCTAAAAATCTCTGATAACATTGTTGTCTATGACCGGGAGAGGTGGCTGAGTGGTCGAAAGCGGCAGATTGCTAATCTGTTGATGGAATCGTAAGGTCCATCCGAGGGTTCGAATCCCTCCTTCTCCGTTTTTAGCCGAGTAAAAATTAATATTTTCCTAGCACTTATACTTCTGGAGATGGATGCTATTATTTAGGCTTTGGAGTCTGGATAGAATTGATCTGGATTTTCAACCTAGTTTTATCCTACTTTCAGGCTCCTGAATATCCCAGGATTGAGAGTTATCCATGTCCAGAATTAGTGTTTCCCTAGCTTTAACTGTATTTACCATAGCCAGCGGCTTATTCATGGCCGCTTGTGATAATACCACCACAACTAACCCAACACCCACAGGAACTACCGCCACCCCAGCAGCTAACTCAACTACCCCAACCGATAATCCTAAAGGGTTGAAAATTGGTAGTTTGTTACCAACAACCGGTGACTTAGCCTCTATTGGTCAGCAAATGGTTGGTTCCGTTCCCTTACTTGTCGATACTGTCAACGCTTGCGGTGGTGTAAACGGAGAAAAAGTCACTTTAGTAGAAGTAGACGACCAAACCGACCCCAAAGCCGGTGCAGCTGGTATGACCAAATTAGCAACTGTAGATAAAGTAGCCGGTGTAGTTGGTTCCTTTGCTAGTAGCGTTTCTACAGCTGCTGTTTCCGTAGCTGTACCCAATAAAGTTATGATCGTTTCCCCTGGTAGTACCAGTCCCGTCTTCACCGACAAAGCCGCAAAAGGTGACTTTAAAGGCTTTTGGGCGCGGACTGCTCCCCCTGATACCTACCAAGCACTAGCTTTAGCCCAACTTGCTAAGAAAAAAGGATTTAAAAGAGTTTCTACAGTCGTAATTAACAACGACTATGGCGTAGGTTTTGAAAAAGCATTTGTGAAAACCTTTGAACAATTAGGTGGAACAGTAGTTAATAAAGATAAACCTGTCCGCTACGACCCCAAAGCCCAAACCTTTGATACTGAAGCAGGTGCTACTTTTGCTGGTAAACCCGACGCAGTACTGGCTGTGATGTACGCCGAAACAGGCAGTTTATTCCTCAAAGCAGCCTATCAGCAAGGTTTGGCAAAGGGAGTACAAATTATGCTCACAGATGGGGTGAAATCAGATACCTTTCCTGGCCAAGTTGGTAAAAGTGCTGACGGAAAATATCTGTTATCGGGCGCTATTGGTACAGTCCCTGGTTCTGATGGTAAAGCATTAGCAAGTTTCAAAACACTTTGGCAAGAGAAAAAAGGCGGTTCCCCAGGAGAATATGCACCTCAAGCTTGGGATGCTGCGGCCTTATTGACATTGGCAGCACAAGCGGCTAAAGAAAATACAGGCGTTGGTATTGCTGGCAAAATCCGTGAAGTAGCTGATGGAACTGGTACAGAAGTAACTGATGTCTGTGAGGGACTGAAGTTACTAAAAGAGGGTAAAAAGATTAACTACCAAGGAGCCAGTGGTAATGTCGATGTTGATGCCAATGGCGATGTCCTTGGTGTCTACGATGTTTGGACTGTGGGAGACGACGGCAAAATCAAAGTAATTGATAAAGTGAGTCCCAAGTAGAGGCAGAGGGGCAGGGAGCAGGGAGCAGGGAGCAGGGAGCAGGGAGTAGGGAGCAGGGGGAGTATTTCTCTATCTTTCTTCTACCACCTGTCACCTGTCACCTGTCACCTGTCACCTGTCACCTGTCACCTGTCACCTGCCCCCTGTTCCCTTTTAATTAAAACCCGCCAAAGTTGTAACCGACTCCTAACAAGAGACCGACATCGGTTTGATTAAAAAATCCTGCATTGACGGAGGCTGTGGCAGTAAAGCGATTATTTAGAGGTACATCAATACCACCAGTTACTAATACAGCCGTTTCTGAGTTATCACCAGTTTGAATGGCTGCACCGACTCCCACATAAGGTGCGATGGGTAGGCGTTCTGTAAATGGATCTCCTACTTGCTGAAAGGAGAAATCGTAAGTGATGGGAATGAGAAATAGGGTATTATCTCCTAGTATTACTGACGGTCTTATTGATAAAGACCTTGTGAAACCTATTTTGCTAATAACTGCGAAGTTACCATCGCCCAAGGCTGTACTTCCACCACTTAAACCAATATTGGCACCTACTCCAACATAGCTGCTACCGCCACGGGTTGATCTTCCTACATCAATATCCGATTGTGCTATTTGATTTGGCTGTGCTACTTGAGCCGCAGATGGTTGGGAAGTAGACTCTGAAACTACATCTGTCAGCATCATGGATGAGGTGGCGACTGTACCTGGAACGGGTATGATTGTCCGACTAGGAGTTTTTTCTGTAGCAGCATTGGGAAACTGGGGTACTTCGGCAAAGTTGGTGGCTGTGGATTCAGCTTCCACTTCGCTGTCTGGCATGATATTGGCAGCAAGCTCAGTTGCTCCTGTTTCAAAAACAGGTATTATGTCTGTAGAGGTGTTGGTGAGCGCTGGTACTTTGGCCAAAGTGGCTGCTGTGGATTCTGCATTCACTTGGTTGTCAGACATGACAGAATCAATAGGCTGTGGTGTCTGAGCATTTGCGGATAGGCTGCTACCTAAAACTGCAAGGGCGGCTAGACTTGGTAAGCACAAAAGATTTTTACGCAAAAACATCATATTCACATTCACTCCTACAAGAACCTACAATAATTATGGCAAAAAGGGATTCTGTTGGTTTAATTCAACAAATTTGAGCAATACTCAACATTTAACATCAAAAAATCGATTTTTACATCTTTAATTTGACATATGCACTTGGGATTTTACAGCTACCTATTGAATGGTAAGTACTCCGATAGAATTAATTACACACATTGTTTTCTTGTTAATAATTAAGCGTTAATACCTGTGGCCACACCTCCTGCTAAGGCACGCAAAATAAATCCAGTCAGTAGGTCAGTACAATAAAATCAAACTATGTAAAGAAATAGGAACTAGGCTAAAACCCTCTTTCCCCCTGCCTGATCCCAACGACAAATATTTATGCCGGACTACTTAGTTTCTTGACACTGGTAATTCAAAACAAGTTGAAGCCATAAACCCTTATTTGCTAAGATTTTCGGAGATGTCTATTCAAAAAAAAGCAACTCTGCAACACTATGCCAACATCTGCAATTGACGATAAAGAAGCAGCAGCTATCCACGCAGCGGCGGAAGGGGTTGCTGTCTGCGACAATCGCTCTCATTGGGGAATTATCCGTGTTTCTAATGATGATAGACTCCGGTTTTTACACGGACAAAGTACTAATGATTTCCAAGGACTGAAACCTGGAGAAGGCTGTGATACGGTGATTTTGACATCTACAGCCCGAACCATTGACTTGGTGACTGGCTATGTTCTAGATGATGCGGTATTGCTGTTGGTTTCACTTAACCGCCGTGAGTTGCTTATGCAATGGTTAGATCGTTATATCTTCTTTGCTGATAAGGTAATATTAACCGATGTGACTGATGAAACTGCAACCCTGAGCTTAATTGGGACTCAAAGTAACAGCATAATTGAAAAGCTGGGTGCTGGGGCGCTGATTGGTCAACCTGATGGGAATCATATCTTAGTTGATGGTGTGATATTTGCGGTGGGTAGCGGTTTGGCGACCCCTGGATATACGCTAATTTTGCCAGTTGCTGAAAAAGAAAAATTGTGGAATCAAATATTAGAATTGGGTGCGGTAGAGTTGAGCGATCGCGCTTGGGATATATTAAGAATATTACAAGGTCGTCCAGCCCCGGATTTTGAACTCACGGATGATTATAATCCCCTAGAAGTAGGTTTATGGCAGACAGTATCTTTTAATAAAGGCTGCTACATCGGACAAGAAACCATTGCGAGATTAAATACATATAAAGGTGTAAAACAATACCTTTGGGGAATTCGACTTGATGCTGCTGCGGAACCGGGAACCGTGATCACGATTGGGGAAGAAAAAGTGGGTAAACTCACCAGTTACACAGAAACCCCTGATGGTCACTTTGGACTAGGTTACATCCGTAGTAAAGTCGGTGGTGTAGGTTTAAAAGTGCAAGTTGGCGCAACTGAAGGGGAAGTAGTTGCAGTTCCCTTTGTATCTCACGAATATCCGTAGAAGGCTGCTCTGGCAGGATATATGTCCTATATTTTAGTGCGATTAAATCAAAAATCTGGATTTACAAGGGAAATGCTGAAAGCCCTGAAGTGAATCCTTCAAAACTTTTTGGTTTTGAAGAATGAACATCTTTTAAGTGAGGGATGAAAGCTAGTGGCAGGCTTTAGCCTGCATTGTCTTTTAATTTCAGGTTGTCTATCCACTCTTCTAATAAACTAGTTATTGTTCTGTCATTCTCAGCAGCGTATAACTCTAATTTATATCTTCTACGTTCAGATAACCGAATTGTTAATGATTTTGTTTTCATAAAGCACTAAAATTATTTGTGCATTTATATTAACATATACAGCAGGAGGTAAAACAAATGTATGGTTGTCAACAAATTAGAATTAATCCGAGTTCACCCCAGAAAGGAGTTTTAGAGTTTTTGTGTAGCGAGTCTGTAAAACTTGCCAATTGTGGAACATACTATGCTAGACAATTATTCTTGAAAACTGGGAAAATTCCTGGTAAATTTGATTTGCACCGCGAGTTAGGAAACAATCCACATTTTAGCTCAATGTATTCTCAAGCCGCACAGCAATGTTTAACAACAGTGGCGGAGTCGTTCAAGTCTTATATCGGACTTCTCAAAAGTTTTAAAAAAGGAACATTAACCCAAAAACCTAAGTTACCTGGATATAGAAAAGGTGGTTTTAATCTCGTAACTTTCCCAGGGCAAGCTGTTAAATTAAAAGACGGAAATTTAAGATTTCCCTTAGGCAGTAAAGTAAAAGTTTGGTTTGGAATTGACGCTTTTTATATTCTCATGCCCTCAAACCTAGAACACAAAAACATTCAAGAATATCGGATACTACCAAGGAATAATCAGTTCTATTTAGAGCTAGTTTACAAAATATCTCCTATCAAAGCTGACTTAAATATTGATAATGTTTTATCAATTGACCACGGTTTAAATAATTGGCTAACCTGCATCAGCAATGTTGGCACGTCGTTTTTAATTGACGGACGCAAATTAAAATCAATGAACCAATGGTACAACAAGCGAGTTTCAGTTTTAAAAGAAAATCAACCGCCAGGTTTTTGGTCTAAGCAATTAGCATCAATAACTGAAAAGCGTAACCGACAAATACGTGATGCCATCAATAAATCGGCTCGAATAGTTATAAATCATTGTTTGGGAAACAAGATTGGAACTATAGTTTTTGGTTGGAATACAGGACAAAAAGACACTATCAATCTTGGCTCTAAAACTAATCAAAAGTTTGTTCAAATCCCCACAGCACGACTTAAAGACCGCATTGCTCAACTGTGTGAACAATACAGTATCAAGTTTGTAGAAACTGAAGAATCTTATACATCAAAGGCATCATTCTTGGACAATGATATTCTACCTAAATACGGTGAAAAACCCGACTGGTGGAAAGAGTCAGGTAAAAGAGTTAGCCGTGGTTTGTATCATTCTCAAGATGGTACAAAAATAAATGCAGACTGTAACGGCGCAGCCAATATTTTCCGAAAAGTAGCGGTAAAGCTAGGGTTAAATCTTAGTGGAATCAGTAGAGGCGTTTTGATATCGCCGTTAAGATTATTTATTTGGTCTTAAGAATCCCCTCTCTAGCGAGACGCTTACGCGAACGGCTTTAGCCAGGGGAGTGTCAAAATTTGCGGGTAATTGTTTCGTCCTGTTCCCATCTCACACCTTGACAAAATTCATCTATCCAAGAAGGTAAACTACGGGCATGACTGGTAGGTGAAATATGAGCAACTTGTTTGACTGGAATGCTCATAAATTGAGGGTTGTGATTGGGTTTGTTAACTCTTGATAGGGAAGGCACAGCTTTGGTTTGATGAGGAACTGTTGTAGTTGTTGAGAGCGATAGCGCCAGCGCTGAAGCGTCAGGTTTGCGGAGCGTCTTATCAGTTTGCTTAAGTATTTGTTCCCGTCCCATTTCCGAAAGCGGTTTGGTTGGAGAATGGTGATTAACTGATGTAGTTACCGCACCCACCGCCACAGATTCGGGCTTTTGGTCCACATTTGTGGTAATTCTCAATAACACCTGTTTGTGTTCTTTTTGTATTGATGTATTTGCAACCTGACTCTTGGCTGGAGGCTTACTAACTACCTGGTTTTTAGCTAGATAATGCTGTGATTTTAATAAACGTAACTCTTCTTCAGGATTGAAGTTAAGACCTAAAGCCGCAACTATTTGATCCGGATTATTATTTAACTCTAGAAGAAAAGGGAGGATTTTTTTCAACTCAGGTTCTAAAATAGATAAAGTGGCTAAAATATAACCAGAAGAAGGTCGTCTGACACCATCATAGGAGTGCCAAATTCGCATTTTAACCAGCCACAAACGATTCTCTTCGCAGTAACTCAGCCACTTCATTTTTAATGATTGACGTAGCTGTTGAATATCCATTAATTCCCTCGCTTTATTTACAGCAAATTACAGAATTTATGTATTTTCAGTTAGCTTTATCCCTGGGGATGAAACCGATAATAAAGCATATATTTAACTTTTTTACCACCTAATAAATGTTGTTCTACCAGTCGCGGTATTTCTTGAGGTTTAACTCCACAATACCAAACCATCTCTGGTAAGACTAGCACCATTGGACCATTACCACATTGACCTAAGCAGCCACTAGCTGTAACTGTCACATTAAATACAGGTAAAGCTTGTAAAGCGGCTAAAACTTCCTCTGCACCTTGTTTTCTACAAGTACGATGTTGACATACTTGCACACAATTAGGAAGAGGTTTTTTCTGGGTTGGGACATTTGACATTTTTTTGATGTTAATTCACTAAAAATATCCAAATTTTTACTGTGTTTACCCACTAGTAACTTTTTTATCAAGACGTTCAGCCAGCCACAATTTAATAATAGAATCAGAAGTCACACCCAAACGCTTGGCTTCATGTTCTAAGGCTTCAATCATCCAAATCGGGAAATCAATATTAATTCGTTTTTGTTCATAACCTGGACGACGTGCTTGAGATAAATCTAAGAATTCAGTGATGTCTTCATCGTTGTCAAACTTTGCATCAAATTCTTCAGCTTTCATAAATACTTACCTCTTCGTTACGGGAACGACGAACTGAAATAATTCTTATTTTATCACTACGATAAGTAATGACTGCTGACCAATGTTTATCAGCAATCTTAGCAATGACTAAAAACGAGCCTCATCTTCGGTACGGGCTGGAATTTCAATCCGATTTACATCTATCCAAAGTTTCTGCGCTTCAATAAAATCAATGCCATGCTTGGTTTTATTAATTGCACTTTTGTTAGGATCAAATTCAAAGTCCATAATTATTTAAGGTTGTAACCTAGATGCTAAGAGATGTTTATCCATTGGTAGAAATAATTTTATTTCTGACTTTTTCTCACAGCAAAACTCAATTAAAATAAAGTTTTAGCATCGCCACCCAATAGTGGCGATAGGTAAAAACTTCTAATTGATCACTAATCCTTTACTCGCTAACCATTCACTATTAAATATCCGTGATTGATAGCGAGAACCACTGTCACACAAGATAGTGACAATAGTATGTCCTGGGCCTAATTGTTTAGCTAAAGCCACAGCCGCACCTACATTAATTCCCGTCGAACCACCCATTAATAAGCCATCTTTTCTTAATAGCTGGTAAACAACACGCAACGCTTCTGGATCATCAATTTGCATGGCATCATCAATCGGTGCGCCTTCCATATTGGCGGTAATGCGACTATTACCAATACCTTCAGTAATGGAATTACCTTCGATTTTGATTTCACCAGTTTTGATATAGCTGTATAGTCCGCTACCCAATGGGTCAGCAACAACACATTTAACCGCCGGATTTTGATCCTTCAGGTACATTGCTACACCAGCATAAGTACCACCTGTACCAGTCGCCGCTACCCAACCATCTATTTTACCGTCGGTCTGTTGCCAAATTTCTCTACCGGTGGTTTCATAATGGGCGAGACGATTGGCTAAATTATCAAACTGATTAGCCCAAATTGCGTTTTCCATTTCCGCCGCAATTCTACCAGATAGTTTGACGTAATTATTAGGATCTTTGTAAGGTACAGCCGGAACAGGACGAACTTCTGCACCCAAAGTAGTCAAAGCATCTATTTTTTCTTGGGATTGGGTGTTGGGAATAATAATCAAGCATTTGTAACCTTTAGCGTTGCATATATGCGCTAATCCAATACCCGTATTACCCGCAGTTCCTTCTACTACTGTCCCACCAGGTTTGAGAAGTCCTTTTTTTTCTGCATCTTCGATAATGTAAAGTGCAGCCCGATCTTTCACTGAACCACCAGGGTTGAGAAATTCTGCTTTAGCCAAGATTTCACAACCTGTTTCTTCACTAAAACTGTTTAAGCGAATTAGTGGTGTGTTGCCAATCGTGCCGACAAATCCATTTTTGATATCCATGTTGAATCTACCTGAGTTTTTCCCGATCTGCTTGCAGCAGCGCTTCGCTATCAAATTCTGACATTTAATCTCCATCCTATTGCGATCTTGTTACCGACAATTTCCGAAAAGCAAGTACAAAATATTGAATCTAAACTAGATGCAGCAATGGTAATATTACCTTGTTTATTTACTCCAGTAATAGGATAGCAACAGTGATTGTACTATTGTTTTCAATTCCTGGCGTAAATTACAATACAATATACTAAATAATGTCCTAAACAAGGTGGACGCTGATGAAATCTCCCGATGAACATAATCAAGAAATTCAACGTCAGGTAGAAAAGCGACTGCGAGAAATGGACGATCAAATCCATGCTATTGATGCACCTTTTTATAAAACGCAGAAACATCAACCAGAACAATCTCAAAAACCTTGGCTAAAAAAAGTAATTCTCGGTGGGAAATTTTTTGGCTTCGCTGTTGCAGCTTTGGTTGCAGTGCGAGTAGCCTCAGTTTTAGCGGGAATTGTTATTTTTGGGGCTTTGGCTTTTCTGACTTACAAGCTTTTCTTGGAATCGAAAATTAAGAACTCTAAATAAAGTGTCATCACCATGAATTATCAAGTTGGAACTGACAAATTTATCAATGATTTAGAACGTGTTTCTCAAGTTCGTTCTGAAATTTCTATTTGTTTAAGTCGAATCGCCGATACTATTAATCAAGCAGAATTAGCTGGAGATACTTCTTCTGGTAAGTTAAGTTTAACCAGAGATATTGAAGACATTACAGCCGCTAGTAAAAATCTCAGAAATGGTGTATTTAGGCTGTTGGTTTTAGGTGACATGAAACGGGGAAAAAGTACGTTTCTCAATGCCTTGATTGGTGAAAATTTATTACCTAGTGACGTAAATCCCTGCACAGCAGTATTAACAATTTTACGCTATGGAGCAGAAAAAAAAGTTACTATTCATTTCAATGATGGCAAAAGTCCGCAACAGCTAGACTTTCAAACCTTTAAATATAAATATACCATTGATCCGGCAGAAGCCAAGAAATTAGAACAGGAACAAAAACAAGCATTTCCTGATGTTGATTATGCCGTTGTTGAGTATCCTTTAACTTTACTAGAAAAGGGCATTGAAATTGTTGATAGTCCTGGGTTGAATGACACAGAAGCCCGGAATGAGTTATCTTTAGGATATGTGAATAACTGTCATGCAATTTTATTTGTCATGCGAGCTTCACAACCTTGTACTTTAGGGGAAAGACGTTACTTAGAGAATTATATCAAAGGACGAGGTTTATCAGTTTTCTTTTTGGTTAATGCTTGGGATCAGGTGAAAGAATCATTAATTGATCCTGATGATATTGAAGAATTGACAGCAGCAGAAACTAGACTTCGACAAGTATTTAAAGCTAATTTAGCTGAATATTGTTCTGTAGATGGACAAGATATCTATGAAGAAAGAGTGTTTGAACTTTCTTCAATTCAAGCACTGAGACGCAGATTAAAAAATCCCCAAGCTGATTTAAGTAACACTGGCTTTCCTGAGTTTATGGGGGCGTTAAATACGTTTCTGACTAGGGAAAGAGCGATCGCAGAATTGCGTCAAGTCAGAACCTTAGCTAGACAAGCTGTAAACCATACCCGCGAAGCGATTGACAGACGGATTCCTTTACTTGATCAAGATGTAGATGAATTGAAAAAACGGATTGATTCGGTTGAACCTGAATTTACCAAACTCAATAATATCCGTGATCAATTCCAAAAAGAAATTATCAATACCAGAGATGCTCAAGCGCGAGGAATATCTGAATCTTTTCGCAGCTATGTTTTAAACTTAGGTAATAACTTTGAAAATGATTTCTTGCGCTATCAACCAGAATTAAATTTGTTTGATTTCTTAAGTAGTGGAAAACGAGACGCTTTTAACATCGCGCTCCAAAAAGCCTTTGAACAATATATCACTGATAAATTTTCTGCTTGGACTTTAACTGCTGAAAAAGACATGAATGCAGGGTTTAGAGAATTATCTAATTCCGCTGCACAATATGGTGCTTCTTACAATCAAGTTACCAACCAAATCACCGAAAAATTAACTGGACAAAAAGTGAATATTAATACCCATTCTACCACAGAAGATGATAACTCTCCTGGATGGGCAAAATGGGCAATGGGTTTGTTATCTTTATCTAGAGGTAACTTAGCAGGTGTCGCTTTAGCTGGTGCGGGTTTTGATTGGAAAAACATCCTCTTAAACTACTTCACTGTCATTGGTGTGGGGGGAATGATTACAGCAGTGACAGGCATTTTTCTTGGTCCAATTGGCTTTGCTTTATTAGGTTTGGGAGTGGGAATTTTACAAGCAGATCAAGCACGCAAAGAATTAGTAAAAACTGCGAAAAAAGAATTAGTAAAATATCTTCCCCAAGTAGCAAATGAACAAGCTCCCATTGTTTATGATGCGGTAAAAGAATGTTTTAATACCTACGAAAAAGAAGTAAGTCAGCGCATTAATGATGATATTACTTCTCGAAAATCGGAATTAGATAATCTTCTCCAACAGAAGAAAACACGGGAAATCAATCGAGAGAGTGAATTTAAACGGTTTAAGAATTTACAGGAGAATGTTATCGAACAATTGCAAAAAATCGAAGCTGCTTACAGCAACTTATTAGCTTATTATAGCTAATTAAAAGTAGGTTGGGGAGCCATCGCCTTGGACGGGTTTCCCGGCTTGGGGCGAATGGCGTTTGACGCTCTTGTTACCCAACATCAGATTTGCTCATGCTATACCATTTCTGTATGAAGATGCGTCTATAAGATTTCTCTCAAATTACACATTGTAGGGGTAATTCATGAATTACCCCTACGTAAATAAATCGCAACCTTACATAGAATTGGGATAAGTTTATTAGTAGATAATAATTGACAAACAACATCATGGAACAAAAATATCAAGATTATAGTGAATTAACTAATGCTCTAAAATCTACCTGTAAATTATTGAATTTAGATCGCAATTCCCAACTACATCAAGATGTAACTTCAATTTGTGATTATTTAGCTAATCCTAATTTCCAGATTGCGGTATTTGGTCCCTTTAATCATGGTAAATCAACATTGCTAAATGCGATGTTAGGAAATCGTACCTTACCCATTGATTTAATTCCCACAACAGGTGCAGCAATTACCGTTAAATATGGTACAACTATCCGTACTCGAATTATGTTAGTAGATGGTACAGAAATCTATCGCAGTGGTACAGAAGTTTTACAACAATTTGCGGTTTTAGATGGTAATAGACAGATGCGAAAAGATGTTGCTTCTGTTGAAGTTTTTTGTCCCCATCCTTTTTTAGAACGGGGAATAGAATTTATTGATTTACCAGGAACTAATGATAGAGAAGCACAAGACAATTTAGTAAAAGATAGGTTATTAGGTACAGATTTAGTTATTCAATTATTAGATGCACGTAAACTAATGACGTTGGGGGAGAGAGAAAACCTCCGCGATTGGTTATTAGATAGAAATATTAAAACAGTTATTTTTGTAGCGAATTTTCTAAATTTACTCGAACCGGAAGAACAAAAACAAGTCCAAAATCGTTTACTATTTGTAGCTGAAAGTTTTCGCGCTGATTTACCTCCCGGTTTTAGTAATTTATATCGAGTTGATGCTTTACCTGCTTTACGCGCGAGATTAAAAGGTGATGTTGCGCTTGCGAATAGTAGCGGTTTAGCTGCTTTTGAAACTGCTTTACAAAATCTAGTTGGGATTTTACAACAAAATTCTGGTACTGTGCGTTTACCAAGAGTGGAAAATGTATCTTCTCAACTGCAAACTTTATTAGTTGATAAAATTTATAAATGTTATCAAGAAATTAAAACTTTTGATGATAAAGAAAATGCCAGAATAGAAATTAAACAAAAAGCTCAAAATCTAATTTATCAAGGTTTTAAAACCAGCATTTATGAATTAGAAAATTGGTTATCTTTACCTAATCTATTAGCCAAATATCAAGCTGACATTGCAGTTGCACTGGCTGAAAATAATTTGCAATCTTGGCAAACAGGAACTTTTAAAAAAGACTTGACAGAATTACAAAATTCTGTAATTAAATGGCTGTATCAAGCTTATGATTTTTTCAAATCAGAACGTCCAGAAGATTTAAAAATTCCTTTTCCCAATGCACCTCAATTAACCCTACCTGAAAAACAAACTAATCTTAATCCAAATGATTTAAGTGAACCGGGTTCTCTAGCTGTTGGAGGTGGTATTGGTTGGTTATTGGGTGGCCCAGTAGGTGCTGCTGTGGTGGGGAGTATTTCTTATTTATTAAATAAAAACTTGCAAAAACAAGATGAACAATCAACTAAAGATTCTTATAATCAACAAGTTGCTAAAATTTGTATAGCTGCGGCTGAAAATTATTTATCACGTTTTAGTAGTCAGGGTTTATCTATCTTGGCTGAATATGAACAAAAAGCCGCTAAAGTAATTTACTTTGAAGCGACTAAAGAACCAGTAGAAATTACTCAACAAAGGGAAGATTTACAAAAGTTGCAAAATGAATTTAATCAGTTGTTGGCAGAGTTAAAGAAAGCGAATATCTCAACTAAATATCAACCTTATCAAGATAAACCTAAATCTGCAAATCCTCAACCACTAAAACAACAAGTTTATACACCTCCAAAAGAAAATACTCCTCGGAATACTCAAACAAAGGTAGAACCTCCGCGTCAACAGGTTTATACTCCACCACCTCCACCACCAAACCCCGCAGAGGTAGAAGCGAAATTTCGGAATTGGGAACTAGACCAAGAAATAGCGCAAATAAAAGCTAATATGAAATCACCGGGTACAAATCAGAAACCACAAAATCCGCCAATAAAACAAGTCGAGATAGATAAAATTGCTCGCGCTTATAAAATTTTAGGGTTACAACCTACTGCTTCTTTTGCAGAGGTTAAACAAGCTTATAAAATTTTAGTAAAAAAATGGCATCCTGATTTATTTGTGAATCAACCACAAATGCAAAAACAGGCACAGGAGAAGATGCGGTTAATTAATGATGCTTATAATATTTTAGCAGAATTATAATAAATAAATTGATAATTTAGTCTCAATTATTGAGATGCTTTAATGTTGAGTAAATAATATTATTAACAGAGGAGATGTGATTGTGAGCATGACTCAGGAACAATTCGAGAATCTTGTGAAAAATACGGAAGAATTTGCTCGTAAATATCCTCGTAAATATCTGTTTTATCTTAAATTGCTTGCTAACATGGGATATGCCTACATTATTGCTCTGATTATTCTTCCACTGGTATTTGCTGGGGTGCTAATTTGGCTGGGATTCTTTTTTCCATTGTCTATATCCGCAGGAATTATTAACGTAGTATTTATTTGTTTAGGCATACTATTGCCTTCAATTTCTCTAACAGTATTTAAATCTTTAAAAGTCTACTTTCAGAAGCCAAAAGGTTTGAAACTAATACATAAAGATGCTCCTGCACTTTTCTATCTTATTGATAATCTAACATCCAATCTAAAAGCTCCTAAGTTTGATCATATTATATTGACAGGAGAATTCAATGCTGGTGTAGTTCAAATACCAAGTTCCCTGATATTACATCATAATTACTTAATCTTAGGTTTACCTTTAATGTGCGCTCTTTCTCTAGAAGAATTTCAGAGTATACTTGCACACGAATTGGGACATCTATCTCGTAACCATTCTCAATTACAAGGTCAAATATATTTAGTTCGTCAAACCTGGTATCAAGTTTGGGAAAATCTCAAAAAATATAGCGAAAGTTCTACATTTATGATTAATACATTTATAAATTGGTATGCCCCTTTTCTATATGGCTATTCATTTTATCTTTCTCGGATGAACGAATATGAAGCTGATCATTGTGCAGTAGAAATTACAGGATCTGAAAATCTCGCTAAAGCTCTAATTAATATTCATATTATTGATAGACATCTTGAAATGTCATTTTGGCAACCTTTATATAAGCAAAGTTATCATCAAAACTCAACTCCCAATAAAGTTTATACAGAGCTTTATAGCACTTTAGAAAAAGGTTGTTTATTAGAGGAAAAAGCCAAACTATTTGATTTAGAACTTGATCAAAGAACGAACTATGAGGATACTCATCCTTGTCTATCAGAACGTCTTGCTTTTCTAGGCTACAATCCATTGTGTGAAGGACAATTAAAAATTTCTGAATATCGCACAATCAATGCTGCTCAGAAATTATTAGGTAACTATTTGGAAAATTGCATTACCTACCTGAATAGAGAATGGCAGCAGAAAATGTCTTTTCAGTGGAATATATGGTATGAGCAATATCAAGAATTACAAATGAGTTTAAAACATTTAGAAAACCAAAGTCATAATCAAAAGTTAGAAATTAGTAAGCAATGGAACCTTGCTTGTTTAACAAAAAATTTTGTCGGAGATAAAGCAGCTATTCCTCAACTTCAAGGGGTTCTGGAAATTGATCCAAAACATTCAGATGCTAATTATATGCTTGGTAATATTTTCTTAGAACTAGGAGATGTTCAGGGAATTGATTATATTGAAACTGCCTTTAAATATGATTATAGAAAAATTGCATCAGGTTGTGAATTAATCCGCGTTTTTATGAGACAACAGGGGAATTTTGAGTTAGCAGATCAATATCGAGAACGAGGAGATCATAATTATAGGTTATCTTTGCTGGCAGAAGAAGAACGTTTAATTATTGATGCTAAAGACACATTTAAGCCTCATCATCTACCAAATAACATCATCAAAATATTATCTCGTAAATTATCAGATTACCCACAGATGAAGGAGGCATATCTTGTCCAAAAAGCACTTAAATATTTTCCTGAACAGCCACTTTATATCTTGGGTGTTGTCAGAAAGGGCTTTTTGGGTGAAGAATATAGTGATGAACTTGATCAAGAACTTATTAATGAGCTTTATTTGGATTTAAATTTTTCTGAATCACTCAATATTATTCCGCTGATTCCTCTGAATTTTTGGAGCAGTAATTTGAAGCGAGTTTTATCTTGTGTCCCTAATTCAAAAATTATTTTTGACTAGGAAGACGTAGACAAAAATTAAGCTAAAACAGTGCATCAGTTTGTGAATATAGCCGTGGACAGGGTGGTTAGGACATCAATTGATAATGAAACTCCCACTACAAGCGGGTTTTACTCCTGACTCCTGACTCCTGACTCCTGACTCCTGCTATATATATAAAAAATGGTGGGTTACGCTGTCGCTAACCCACCCTACGAAGAATGTTTATGTTACTGGAAATTATTTGTTAGGTTGGGGTGTCATGCGTAAATAAGGTTTGATTTCTTTGTAACCTTTGGGGAATTTCTCTTTGAGAACTTCGGGATCTTTTAATGATGGAACAATTACGCAGTCTTCTCCATCTTTCCAGTCAGCGGGGGTAGCTACGCTGTAATTATCAGTTAATTGCAGAGAGTCAATGACTCGCAATAGTTCATCAAAGTTGCGTCCGGTGCTGGGGGGGTAGGTGAAGCTAAGACGCAGTTTTTTGTTGGGGTCGATAACGAAGACGGAACGCACTGTGATGTTTGCAGCTGCGTTGGGGTGAATCATGTCATAAAGGTCAGAAACCTTTTTGTCTGCGTCTGCGAGAATGGGGTAGTTGAGGGCGGTTCCTTGGGTTTCTTCAATATCTCCCACCCAGCCATTATGGGAGTCTACATCATCGACGCTGAGAGCGATCGCTTTCACGTTGCGTTTATCAAATTCTGGTTTCAGTTTAGCTACTGTACCTAATTCGGTTGTGCAAACAGGTGTAAAGTCAGCAGGGTGGGAGAATAGCACTACCCAGCTATCACCTGCCCATGCGTAAAAATCTATGTCACCGTGTGTTGAGGCTTGAGTAAAGTTGGGTACTGTATCACCAAGACGGAGAGTCATGCGAGATTCCCTGTAGTTAGAAAAACATATATATTCTACTTTGAAATAATGCCATAAAACACCGATTATCCCATCGGGCTGTCGAGGTTTGTAACAAAATTTCAAGTTTGGGGATTTTTTTGACACACCACAATTTCTTGATAAGCTTGAAGTACTTGCTGTGCGATCGCATCCCAGCTAAAATTTTGTAAAGCGTATTTTTGGGCATTTAACCCCCGTCGCTGGCATTCTTGGGGATTTGATAAAGCTGCTTTTAACAACTCCACCAGTGATTCTACATCAGTTGTCCCCACCCAACCAGACTCACTATCTAGCACCTGCTGATATATATGCACTTGGTCAGAAATTACCACCGGTGTTCCTGCTACCATTGCTTCAGCTACCGCAATCCCAAAATTTTCGTAGTAAGAAGGTAAAACAAATAAATCCGCAGCTTTTAATAACTTAGTTTTGACTTTTCCAGTGACAAAGCCTGTAATTGTCGTGTGTAAATTTAATGGTGAATTTTCGATTTCTGATTGAATTTTAGCCTCATAAATTGGGTCTTGGGGATTTGTTCCCGCTAAAACAAAGTGAAATTGCAAACCATCATTTAATAATTTTTCTAATGCGGGAAGTAATAAATCTAAACCCTTTTTAGGGTCAATGCGGGACATAAATAAAACTATAGGTTTATCACTAGGAATACCCAGCTTACTCCACACCTCCTCAGGATTTATTTGCGGTGGGAAAACACCCAAAGGAATTACCAAATCTTGTGTAGCTACCCCAAATCTCTCTGATATTTTGGCTTCTTGTTCGCTAGTGAAATGAACAGCTGCTGCACCCGCTAAATTACGACGTTCTATCAATTCAACATAAAGCTGTTTTAATTGTTTTTTCTTTTGTAAATCAGATGGATCAAGAGTTCCTAGAGGACGTAAAATATAAGGTAATTTTTGTTGACGACACACAGTAGCCGCCGCACTAGTAACAGGAGAAAATAAAGCATGAATATGGGCAATATCAAATTCTTTAGCGTGAGTTTTTAACCATTTTAATAAACCAAGAGAAAACTTATATCTACGAAAGGGCGCACAGTGAAAATAAATTATTTCAAATTCATAACCATCTTGTTTAATTGGTTGATTTAAAGGTACATTCAGAGGTGCTTGACCAAAATCACCATTACTATCAGTAGTGAGAATGGTAACTTCTTCACCAGCTTTTGCTAAAGCTGAGGCTAATCCTATTACCATTTGACTAGGGCCGCCATAAATTAAAGAAATCGAGGGAATAATATGTAATATTTTCATAATAATAACTAATGACTACTAACCAATTCTTGATAAAATTCAAACTGTTGTCGTGCTAAAGCCTTATTTGTATATTTAACCATTGCTTTTTGATAACCCAATTCACCCAAATTTTCAGCTAAATCAGGTTTTTCCATTAATTGCAACAAACAATTAGCTAAAGCTTGAGAATCACCTTCAGGAAAGATTAAACCAGCATCACCGATTACATAAGGAATTTCCCCAGAATCAGAACCAATTACAGGAACTTTGCAAGCCATAGCTTCAATTAAAACATGACCAAATTGTTCTTTCCAACCTACAGCAGTTAGGGTTTTAAACTTGTAAGTAGTTTCTGAAGGCAAAATTAAAGTACTCATTAAATTGATATATTTAGCGACTTCATCATGGGGAACACTTTCTACCATAATCAGTCTATCTTGAATATTATTTTCTGCTGAGATGTTAATTAATTCATCTTTTAACTCTCCTCGTCCTAACAGAAGTAATTTCCAAGGTTGATCTTTTAAAGTTATCAATGCTTGCAATAGACTTAATAAACCCTTTTCTGGTACAAATCTGCCCACAAAACCAACAACAAAATCTCCTTCATTGATACCTAATGTAGCGGCTAATTCTGGCTGAGGTTGAGGAGTAAAAAGAGTTTCATCTACACCTAATTGTGGCATAACTTTAATTGCTCCATTATATCCTCGTTGACGTAAAACTTCTGCACCATCTTGATTACCAGAAATAATGCCGTGACTGTTGTTAAGATTATATTTTTCTAATAGAGCAACTGGTAATTTTAATTCATAAGGTAAATTCCACCAAGTAAAAAATACATTTTTGGCTTTAAGTCCTAATAGCTGATTTAAAATAATCATTTGTGTATAAGCCAAACCCCTAGAACCTTGTTCTACATGAATAATTTGGGGGCGAAATTTTCGCAACAAAGTGATTAAATCAGCCCCAAAAGTCAGAAGTCCTTGATGATTTTGACTAAAATTAGATATAGGTACTATTTTAAATGCACCTTCATCACGATATTCAGATTCAATAATTTTGTTTTGTACTCCACCTGGTTTCCAACGTTTGGGGACTACAACTGTAACTTCAATTCCCGGTTGTAGTCGTGATAGAGCGCGTAACTTTTCGCAATTCAAATCTACAATATAGGTATGACTAGCAACTAAGATTCTCATGATAAATTTTGAATATAATGTACAATGTTGAACGAAACAGAACCCTACTTTCTTCCTTCTTCCTTCTTCCTTCGCGCTCTATCCCTATAGCTCCTACGTCGCTACGCAAGCTATCGGGACGCTACGCGAACGCGCCTTCGCGGTTCATTTAATCCATATTGGTGAGCAAGATGCCCACCCAACAAGAATGATATTCTAATTGCAGAATAAAAAAATCTAAACCTGTTGATCTAACCGACTGTAAATTTGTCCATCATTCCAGAGTGATTGAATCATACTACCCACAGCTTTCAGAAAACCCAAAACATAGAAAACCCCACGAGTTGCAACTTTAATCGGAGAACCACTTTTATAACAAGGTGGATTTCCGAGAACGTGACAATCAAATAAACGTCCATAGAGACGTAAAGCCTGGGTAAAAGTGAGGTTTTTCAGCCCCAGTAAAAAATGGTTGTGATAGAAAGTGATTTGATAATTTAGCGATCGCATACTAATATCGTGACAGCCTCCCGTCTCTTCCCCTAAATGCACCAAATGCGCCTCAGGGTCATACCAAATTTTATACCCAGTCTTTCTTACCCGCAAACAGAAATCTGATTCTTCCCGCACCGCACTACCGCGAAACCGCTCATCAAATTTCAGCCCATACTTAGTAAAAATTTCCCTACGAAAAGACATATTACAACCCCGCGCTGTCAGTACCTGTTGGGGTTTGGTAGTATGGACTAAATCAATGTGATACCAAGCAATTCCAGGGTCCATTGCTTCCGGGGGTAGATATTCAATCTCCAGTTTTCCCCCTGAGTCACCTAATTTCATTCTGTCAAAAACCCGCCCCGCAACAGCCCCTATCTCTGGATTTTGCAAATAATTTTTGACATGGGCGCTTAAAAATCCAGGTTCTAACTCCACATCATCATCAATAAATAAGATGATTTCACCCTGTGATCTTCTCACCGCATAATTTCGCGCTCCTGGTAAACTCGCCCAATCCAAACGCATCAATTTAATTTTACCTGCTGCCGACATTTCCTCCAAAAAAGCTTGAGTTTCTGGTTCGTGAGTTTGGGTTTGGTCTACTACCAAAACTTCAAAATTTGGATAATCTTGCTTTAAAACATCGACAATGCTATCTTGCAAAAGTTTTTCCCTTCTATATGTGGGAATAACAACTGAAATTAAAGGGTAATTATCCATAGGTTTTGATGGTTTAAATTGTATTAATTAAGATTGTCCAACTTCAGTATAACCCTGCTGCGGCTGCATAGAGATGATCAAATAACTCATTTTGCTTTTCCGCATTATTTACGTTTTGCGCTTGTGCTAATGCTCCCTCGCTTAAAGATTCATAATGTTCTTGTTTATCTGCTCTATCTAAAAATTTAATAATTTGTTCTAAAGCTGCTTCTGCTAAATAATCATAAGTACCATTTAAAACTTCCCAATATTCCTCAGTTTTCAATTTTTCTCCATGTACCCAATTTTTCCATTGTCTAGATTCATTGAGTGGTAATTCTAAAAAATATCCATTTTTCCCGGAAATAATTAATTCTGGTAATGCACATATATTAGTTGTAATTGCAGGTGTAGCCACAGAAAATCCCTCAATCAGGCTAAATCCATAGGTATCTTGTAAGGTTGCCATTAATTGAAAATGACTTTGTGAGAGTAAATCCATTACTTGTTGATTGGGAAGACTTTTATGATAAATAACATTATTTAAATCCAGTAGTTTTAAGTCTTCAGCATATTTATCTCGATTAGGAAAGTCCGTTGGTACGCCTTGACCCATTGCCAGTCCAGATACAATATTTACCTGAATGGGTAAACCTAACTTTTCGGCTTTTTTAGCAAATCTTAAGGCAACAATTCCACCTTTTCTAGCAATATGACTACCTACAAAAATAAATTGGAGTTGTTGTTTGTCGTCGTAAGTTTTAGGATGATTAACCCTAACAGGGACGTTAGGATGAATTACAGTTAGTTTTTGCTTAATTTTTTCTGATATATCCCAACCTTCTATCCTCTTGATAATTCTGTGTTTAGCAAAATCTGACATAGCGATAATTTTTTGGCAATTGTCTAGTATTAGACGATTATTTAAGAAGGAATAAACTAGAGATTCTTGCCGATTTCTGGGATTTCTATAGAGAGAACGTTGGTCTTCAAATGTGGCAAACCAAGGTTTATTTGTATATATAATTCTATTAAAAGAGTGAATTACATCATACCCACTCCATACAGGTTGCCAAGGCAAAAAGCTACTTAAAGGTTCCCAAAGTTTCCCGATGGGATATCTGCCTGTGGGAAAATTTTTCGGATAAATTAGAGTATGTCGAGAATTACGGGGTAAGTTGTGAGCGGTGATGTGTTTTTGACCTGTTATGACTACTTTTACCATTTTCCTCTCCTGGTATTAAAATCTTGATGAGAATAATTTATTTCTACTTGCAAATATTGCTAATTTTTTTTATATCAATCTAATGAAATCTGTTTTTTTTGTATTTTATTTTGAGTATTTGGATCATATATAGGACTCCTATTTGATTTTTGTTGGCGCAGCCTGCGCTTTGCGCTTATAAAATTCTGTACATAAGTAGGTGGGCAGAATAAAACCAAACTGTGTAAAGAAAAGTAAATAAGGCTAAAACCCTTGTTCCCCCTGCTCCCTGCTCCCTGCCCCCTGCCTTATCCCAACGACAATTTTTAACGCCAATCTACTTATCTACCTCTCTTATTCCCTATTCCCTGTTGTATTTTTAAGCCAGACGTTTTTTCCTGCCTGTTGGTTTGACTTCTACCTCTTCGGTATTTTGTTGTTTATCGATTGCTGGCAATTTGAATGCTATTCCTGCACATAACCAATAATAGACAGCGACTGGATCGACATCTAGAGGGTAGTAATAAGTGTTATAGCTAATAAACAGTATAAACACCCACATACTTGCACCATAAGTCCGTAATTCTGGGTTTTTGATTGAGCGATGTGCCTTAAAAGCCGCAATTGTTATACTAGTAACCAAGCCTAAAAAAGCCAGAACTCCGATTATTCCCACTTCATAGAGTAATTTGGGGTAGTAGGTTTCCACTAACTTGGTTGAACCCATGACACGAGCGGAGTTGGTGGCTCGACCTAAGCCACTACCTATAGGAGTATCAACATCTTTCCAGTTTTCCTCAAATTGGTTAACAATAAATGCTTGAGGTGGTGCTGCATTCCACCGACTAACGAAACTATCCATTCTGTCTTGCACAACAACAGGGTTAGCTGCCATTGCAACTACTAAAATCAGTGCAAATCCTCCTCCTAGTGGAATAAACCGTTTGAGGTTGCCAATTTGACCAGTCAATATTAGCAAAAGTACGAAGCACACTGGTACTAAAGCTAAGGCAATTCTCTGTCCAGAGACAACGGCGTTAACAAAAACTAATGCTAAAGCCACCAAACTGATCAGCCGCCAAATAATGGATTTGTCACTAAAAGTGGTGGCAAAGGTAAAAAAGGTACTGGAGATTAAGAACCAGGCCCATTGCCAAGGGGCGACAAAGGTTCCTGGCAAGCGAATTACCCCTTGTTCAGGAGTATATAATAATGCCCCACCAAAATAGCAACGAGCTTCTAGTGATGCTTTAAATAAGGCATCTCCTACCACACCCACAGTCCCTTTACATACTCCAATTGTGAGCAGGATATATTGGATAACTCCCAAGATACCGCAGATTAGTATCAGGACAATCTGAAGGCGCGATAACAGTATAAAATCTTGTTTATTGCGAATTAAATAGTAGACACAACTAATTAAGGGTACATAGCCTAAGAACACTTTTAAACCGAGAATTCCCACCCCTATAGGTATGTCGCCATCAGATGGGCTTAACTGCTGTCCACCATTGATGAACACCAGGGTTAGCAAAGAGCAACCGAAGAGAATCAAAAGTGGGGTTTTAATGACTTTAGGAACGATGAAGGGTTGATTTTGTTTTTTGCAAGTTTGCCACAGTGCGATCGCTGCTGGCACATAAAAAGCATCTTTAGCTAATTGGAGTATGGGACTGTTACCCAACATATAAATAATTGTACCTGCAAAAGGTACGTACATCACGAAGGCAAATAGAGCATGGCGGGGATATTTGTAGGAAAGGGATATCACCACTATGCCTAATACGCCTGGAATTGCTACTTTAACGCCACCGACGAAAAACAGCAGTATTCCTAAAAATAAACCGCTTCCTAAAAGTTTACTGATTAAGCTGGTAAATTCTTTACGTGCTTGGGCGGCTTTGCGCTTTTGGGCTAACTCTTCTTTCAGGCTGAGGGTGGAAGTCTCGGCTTTTGACTGCTTTTTTTTTCCCTGAGATTTCCGCTTTGTTTTTGCCATGATCAATAATTACTAATTCGTAATTCGTAATAATGCTTACAGCAGGCTACGCCAACGTAATTCGTAATTAAGAGGGTACAAGCCCCCAATGATTGCAACTACGAATTACGTTGGCGTAGGGGAGGCACTATTATCAATTACGAATTACTTTGACTTATTACTGACTACACTGAGGACAATCAACCAGAGAGCATAATTAAGCAATGATTATATGTTCGCTTAATTACTTATCAAAAAAAACTCGTCCTGCGGTTCCCTAATGATAAGTCTTTAACCAAGCACGATATTACTTAGCGATTATGCTAAATGTTGCTGGACTTGTGAGACTAATTCATTTGTCCAATGGTTAGCAAGTTCAGCATTAGCAGCTTCAACCATGACTCTGATTAATGGTTCTGTACCAGAGGCACGGACTAAGATTCTTCCTGTATCACCCATTGCGGCTTCAGCTTGTGCGATCGCATTTTGTACAGGTTGACAATTTTGCCATTCTAAACGCCGCTCACGATCTAAGACTCGCACATTCCGTAATAGTTGCGGATAGGTTTGAAAGCTTTGATCTACCATTTCACTCAATGAAACACCTGCTTCTTTGACGACAGTAGCTATATGCAAAGCTGTTAACAAGCCATCACCGGTAATGCCATAATGACGGCAGAGAATGTGACCTGATTGTTCACCACCTAGCATTCCCCCAGTCCGTAACATTTCGGCTTGCACATACTGATCACCTACAGCAGTACGAATTAATTTACCACCCAATTGCTGCCAAGCTTTCTCAAAGCCTAAGTTAGCCATGACAGTAGAAATAATTAGGTTATCTGGTAACTGCTGCTTTTGTTGTAAGTGACAACCCCAGAGGTAAAGAATATAATCACCATTAATTTCTCTGCCCGTATTATCAACAGCTAAAACCCGATCAGCATCACCATCAAAGGCAAAACCGATATCGGCGTTATGTTGCTTAACTGTTGCTTGGAGAATATCTAAATGAGTGGAACCACAATTAACATTAATGCGATCGCCATCTGCTTCATTATGCAGACAGATCACCTCTGCACCCATTTGTTGAAATACTGACGGTGCTAACCCAACTGCTGCCCCCCAAGCTAAGTCTAAAACAATCTTCATCCCCTGAAGATTCACCGCCGGGTGTAAAGGTTGTTGCAACGCCTGACTATAATGCCCTATTAACTCTGTCCGTGAATAATGCCGTCCGCATTGATCCACAACCGCCCCAGGTGATATCTTACCCCGCAATCCCGCTTCAATTTCTGCCTGTAAGGCTGGGGACAACTTCGCACCATTGGCACCAAAAAGTTTAATGCCGTTATCTTCTGGTGGGTTGTGGCTGGCAGAAATCATGATTCCACCGATAGCATCACTCATGCTGGCAAGATAGGCCACACAGGGAGTAGGACATAACCCTAAATACCAAACTTCTAACCCTGCTGCTGTTAAACCTGCACTCAAGGCCATGGCTAACATATCGCTGGAGTTTCTAGAGTCTTGTCCTACAATCACTGGGCCAACTTCAGCCCCATGATTGCGTAATACAATACCCGCCCAAAAACCCACTTGCAACGCTAAGGGCGCACTCAGCAATTCTCCCACTTTTCCACGAATCCCATCTGTACCAAATAAGGGATTTGCAGGTAGGGGAATGGGGTTAAGGGCAAAACTACTTTCAATACCTGTTCTCAATTCTTCAGATTTAGCAACAGAACCCTCAGAAATCCAGCCTTGAGTCCGAGTTATAGAAGAAACCATACTTTTAAACACTCCACACAATCACACCGGAGAATAACACGTTAGACTTTGTTCAACAATTCTGACGAAATCGCTTTTCAACAGTACGCCTGTAATTGCTTTTCTTAATGACAATTAAGTTTAACGATCCTATCTTACGTAAATTTACATATAGTTATAGATCATTAACGATGAATATTGTGTAAATCATAGCTGCTTAAATCATAAAGACAAAAAAATATATCTAAACTCATTCAAAGTCTGTATAATTTAACACATATTTTCTGTATCTTAAAGAATTTTAATATAAATTCTCATCAAATAGTTCTAATGTTACGTTTTAATGGCGCTTTTTAGCCATTGGTAGATTCAGAATTCCGCCAGTTGACTTTTTAAGGTTGATAAATTTAGTATGAGCAGCAATTTAGCAAGCAAATTACGTGTAGGTACAAAAAAAGCCCACACAATGGCAGAAAATGTGGGTTTTGTCAAGTGCTTTTTAAAAGGAGTGGTAGAGAAAAATTCTTACCGCAAATTAGTTGCTAACTTTTATTTCATCTACTCGGCTATGGAAGAGGAGATGGAGAAGCACCGCAATCACCCCATTGTCGGCAAAATTTATTTTCCTCAACTCAACCGCAAACATACTTTAGAGCAAGACTTAACTTACTATTACGGTTACAACTGGCGGGAGCAAATCAAATTATCCCCTGCGGGTGAGGCGTATGTAAACCGGATTCGGGAAATCTCGGCTACAGAACCAGAGTTATTAGTTGCTCATTCTTATACCCGTTACCTAGGTGATTTATCGGGTGGACAAATTCTCAAAGGTATTGCCCAAACAGCCATGAAGCTGGGTGAAGGTGAAGGGACTGCCTTTTATGAGTTTGCAGATATTACCGATGAGAAGGCATTTAAAGCCCAGTATCGGCAAAATTTGGATGATATGCCTATAGATGATGCTACAGGCGATCGCATTACAGAAGAAGCAAATGCCGCTTTTGGTATCAACATGAAGATGTTCCAAGAGTTAGAAGGTAATTTGATTAAAGCCATTGGCATCATGGTTTACAATGCCATGACACGGAAACGCACCAAGGGTAGCACTGAATTGGTTACTGCTGAGTAATACAGCAGAATTCAGGAGTCAGGAGCCAGGAGGAGGCAGTGCGGTGGACGGGTTCCCCGGCATAAAGCAACTGCCGTTCAGGAGTCAGGAGTAAAACTGGCTTAGTGTCTGGCTTTTAATTTAGATTCTGTACCTCATTTATCTGCAATCTGCTGTAAGTGCTTAGTAATGAGTGTTGAGAAAAAAGCTCAAAGCTCAAAATATATAGGGGTAACAGCCTTGTGATTGTTTTCTGTGCAGGAAAGCAACCGGAGGGATGTCACCCCTAAATTTTGTCATTCAGCAGACGAAATTCTTGCACACCCCGCCAGAAAATTTGATAATATAGCAATTTGAAATCCTTCTTAAGAGAGAAGACGCGTGAAATACTTATAAATACGTACTTTTAATTTCCGTATTTTCTCAAATCTGAATTTGGATTGCTATAGCTGCTGTTGATGCAACGCACAAGAGAAATGATGAATTCAAAGAATTTCCAGAAATTAGTAGCACTTGCAAATGAACACGGGATTAATTGTCAAGCAGCACCAGAAGAGTGCTTAGTGGCATCCTTACCTGGATACGACGATTTTTTATTAGCTTTTACTTGGTCTGGTGCAATTGAAGGAGAGCCATCAGAGTATGAATTAATAGCAATTAGCGTACAAGATATTACTAAAGAAAGAACAGTCGCAGCTTGGCAGATTCCTACTTATTTATTTAGCAACGTTTTAAGACAAGCACAGATGCTTGTAGCTGCTCATATAGATTTTATTAGGGAATAAACTATAGTTAAAAGCTGTATCTATTCTCAGGAAATCCCAAATTCTTACCTAAGATACTAGTAGGAGTCGTATGTTTAGTATTTTTACTAAGTATTTAGTATTACATACTATCATGAATGTTTACTAAATGTTTACTATTAATTTGGTATCGGCTAGAATTGCAAGTTTTCCTAAAGCAGATACAGACTAGTTTTTGAGTTTTTAAATCAACTATTTGGTGAATACAAAAGTTACATTCTCTCAACTTAATATTGTCATCAACAAGTTGATTTTAGGTACATATCTAAGGATAGATACAATCCACTATAAAAAAGTTTAGATTTGTCAGGAAATGTAAAGAAATTAGTGAAAAAATATGGCTGATATTGTTGATACTGCTGCAAATGCTGGATCTTTTAACACCTTAGTTGCTGCGGTTAAGGCTGCTGGGTTAGCTGATACTCTCAAAGGTCCAGGACCATTTACAGTTTTTGCACCTACTGATGAGGCATTTGCTAAACTTCCAGCAGGTACGGTAGATGCTTTACTGAAAGATATTCCCAAGCTCAAGAAAATCCTGACTTATCATGTTGTTTCAGGTAAGGTTCTAGCAGCAGATGTAGTTAAGCTCAAGTCAGCTACTACTGTACAGGGTTCAGACGTAAAAATTGACGCTTCCAATGGTGTCAAGATAAATGATGCTAAAGTTGCAACACCAGATGTTGCTGCTGATAACGGCGTTATTCATGTCATTGATACAGTCTTGATTCCTGCGTAAGCAAGCCTTTAGATAACACATTTGTGGGGCAGCGATTAACTATAGTCGCTGCCCTATAATAGTATTAAGCTTTTTGAGAATGAGAAATTACAAAGAATTATAATTTTATGACTAAAGTAGAACTTACTATTTCCACCCATACCGTTACAGATACTGTCAAACAAGAAAAAGCTCCTAAATTTGATTGGAAGGAATTAAGGAAAATAAGAGAAGAAGTAAATGATCCTAATCCTTTAACAACAAAAGAAATTTGTGAAATTGTGCGAGAAGTTCGCCAACTTTCTTGAACTCAGAGATACAGATAATTAATATTGTTATTTATTCTCCCACCAATGCCAGTGCTTGATTGATAACTTTCTGAGATAGATACATTCCAGAGAGCCATAATTGTTCTAAAATTGGTCGTGCAGATGGAATTACGCCACGTTGTTTAGCAGTAAGAACTATACCTAAAGTTCCCCTCACAGGAATATCTAACGCTGCTGCACAACGACGACCTGCTAAATCATCAATAATTACCTCAGTGCCTCGATTTAGATAGCCCCAAGTTAAAACCGCAGATTCTCCAGCCCCTAAATCCCAACTTTGAATAATTGCAGGTACAGAGGGTATTTCCGTGACTACCAGCCAGGAGGTGTTAGCTAGTGCGTTGGCGGTGATGTCTGTTTCTCCATAGGCTTGAATTTCACTGGACACTGCTTGAGGAACAATAATTTCGGGGCTGATTATTTGTAACAAGTCGAGGAAACCGCCTTTTGTCAAAAAAATCAAGGGTGAGGTATTAATTGCTGGTTTGATAGCTTCACTCAGTAAGTGTTCAACCACGATTTAACTCTTGTTGTAAATCATCAAAGTCTACAGAAAACACATCTATTTCTTCACGGGTAAGGGCTGCAATAAAATCACGGCGGTTTAATCCAGCTATTTGTGCGGCTTTTTCTTGGGAAATTTCGTTTTTTTGATACCAAAATATAGCTGCTGCTAGGCGCATATCACGCACAAAATCATCTGGGGAAAGACGACGGGCTGAAAATACTTCTGGGGGTAAGTCTAGGTTTACTTTAGTCATACGTTAATTATATGCCGTAATTATTTGTAGTTAATTCAAAGCCATTAATGTTGTAATAGCTACATTTATCGGACAGAAATTAAAATTCAATATTGACATTGATACTATATATGATATCATAAATATAAGCAAAATAAGCACGAAGGTCAGCAAAATATGAAATTTAACATTACAAGGTATTTAATCTATGACTCAGTTAGACAAACTCATTCAATTATTTCTCTCTCACCCTGTTGAAGTAAGATTTGAAGACGTAAGACGTATATTAATAGCATTCGGTTTTGAAGAAGTTCGTTCTAAAGGAAGTCATCACACTTTCCGTCATGAGGATGGAAGGATACAAATTGTACCCAAAAAAGAGGGGCAAAAAGTAAAAGTAATTTATATTAAGCAGATTGTAAAACTGCTCAGATTAGAGGAGTAGTATGTCTAAGAAAAATAAAACTGAACGTGAGTCACTGGAATTTTACTTGAATTTGAAATATCCAGTTACTCTTTACCCTGATCCTGATGGGGGATATGTAGCAGAAATTAAAGACCTTCCTGGATGTATGACTCAGGGAGAAACAACAGATGAAACGTTATTTAATATTGAAGAAGCACGTAGTTTATGGATAGAAACAGCTTACGAATATGGGGATGAAATTCCCTTACCCTCAACTCAAGTTCAATACAGTGGTAAGGTTTTACTACGGATACCTCGCTCATTGCATGAGAGATTAACAGAAAATGCAGAGAAAGAAGGAGTTAGTCTTAATCAATATCTTGTGTTTTTGTTAAGTGAAAGAAATGCTGTTAAGTCTTTAAGCATGGCAAATGTTAAGTAGAAATTTTTTGATCTAAGTTAAAATTTTGGTGAAACTTTCACTTTCAAAAACTTGATGAATACTAATAGCGATCGCATTTTTGTGAAAACAAAGCGATCGCTATTTTGATTAAACTTTGTTTATTGCATTCTGAACTTAATGAAATTAGGTTAAAATCCGAATATTGGCAATTTTGGGTATAAAAACTAGATTATGGCAAATCCAGAGCATTTAACAATACTGAAGCAAGGGGTAGAGGCTTGGAATAAGTGGAGAGATGAAAATTCAGATATAATACCTGATCTGAGTAGGTCTAATCTAAGTGATGCTGACCTGAGTGGAGCTAACCTGACTGGAACTTACCTGAATGGGGCTGACCTGAGTAAAGCTAACCTGATTTGCGCTGGTCTGTTTGAGGCTAACCTAATTGAGATTGACTTGAATGGGGCTGACCTGCGTTGGGCTGACCTGAGTTGGGCTGACCTAAGTAGGGCTAATTTAACCACATCCCAAGTAGTTGGTACAAATTTTCACAATGCAACCTTAACAGGTTCTTGTATAAAAGATTGGCAGATTAATATTAAAACAAACTTGGATAAAGTAATTTGTGAATATGTATATCTTGATCTCATAATTCAAGATTATTATCTTGATTTTAACAACACAGAAAGACGACCTATCAACGGTAACTTTGCACCTGGAGAATTTGCCAGTTTATATAAAAAAATTATAGAAAACACAGATTTAATTATAAGGAAAACTCTTGAAAATGATAATACTGTTAATAAGCCAGAAAAAAATATTGATGTAGATAATACTCCTAATAACCAGGGAGTTCAATTTTATTCAAACTCAACAATTCACATTTGGGAAAGACTACGCTTCCGATCAAAAACAGAAATCAAAATTGCTGAAGCATTAGACAGAACTGGAGTTTTATTTGTACCTAACTCCTTAGCACGACTCAACACATCCAAAGGTAGAGAAAATAAAGAAGCTGATTTTCTCATTTGTTATAACGGTAAATGGGGAGTTTTAGAAGTTGATGGACCCTTTCACACCGCAGAACGCAGAGTTGAAGAACAAGAAAGAGAACGGATTTTCAAGAAAAACGGTATCAAAGTAGTAGAAAGATTTGATTCTGAAAGATGTTATAACCATCCTGATGAAGTAGTCCAGGAATTTTTCAAAATGATAGAAATTGGATATTCTTAATACTTCCTTCCTTCTTCCTTCGTGTACTTCGTGCCTTCGTGGTTTATTTACTCTATATTCTTCCATTACAACGGAAATAGTGTAAAATCAAATAACAAAACCACACACAAAACATGGCTACAAAAATCCCCGTTACCGTCATCACCGGCTTCTTAGGAAGCGGTAAAACCAGCATTATCCGTCACTTACTCCAAAACAACCAAGGACGACGCATAGCAGTATTAGTCAACGAATTTGGCGAACTGGGGATAGATGGTGAATTATTGAAATCTTGTCAAATTTGCCCCGAAGATGAAACAGAAGCAAGTCAAGAAACCCAAAATAATAACAATATATTTGAACTGACAAACGGCTGTTTATGCTGCACCGTCCAAGAGGAATTTTATCCGACAATGCGGGAGTTAATTAAACGCCGAGATAGTATAGATTATATTATCATTGAAACCTCTGGTTTAGCATTACCAAAACCCTTAATTAAAGCCTTTCGTTGGCAAGAAATCCGCAACGCTGCTACAGTAGATGCAGTAATTACAGTAGTAGATTGTGCCGCAGTTGCAGCCGGAACATTTGCTAGTGATTTAGATGCAATAGCTGCACAACGCCAAGAAGATGATAGTCTAGAACATGAAACACCATTACAAGAATTGTTTGAAGATCAACTTGCTTGTGCTGATTTAGTGATTTTGAATAAAACTGATTTAGTTGATGATGAAACTCAAGCACAAGTCCTAGAAATAGTCAAGAATGAATTACCTAGAGTTGTGAAAATTGTCTCTAGTGATTATGGTAAATTAGACCCATCTATATTATTAGGATTTGCAGCCGCAGTAGAAGATAATTTAGATTCTCGTCCTAGTCATCATGACACAGAAGAAGACCATGATCATGATGATGAAATTAACTCAACTCACGTGATTTTAGACCGGACATTTGACCCAGAAAAGCTACAAGCAAGATTAGAAAAACTGGCACAAGAACAAGAAATTTACCGCATTAAAGGTTTTGTCGCAGTTGCTAATAAACCCATGCGGTTAGTTATGCAAGGTGTAGGAAATAGATTTGATAAATTTTATGATCGTCCTTGGAAACTAGAAGAAGCAAAACAAACCAGTTTAGTTTTTATCGGTCGTAATTTACAATCTTCAGAAATAGAATCTCAATTAGTAGCTTTGTAATATGAATATCACAGATTTATTTAATGTTGCCAATCTTTTTGTTTTGCCTTTTTGGGCTTTGATGATTTTCTTACCCAACTGGAATGTCACCCGCAAGGTAATGGAATCTTATTTACCATTTGTAGTTTTAGCTGGTGCATATTCCTATTTATTTGTCGTCAGCATTACTCCAGAAAATTCCGAAGCATGGTCAAATCCTCAATTAGCAGATATAGCAAAATTATTTGCTGATGAAAAAGTCGCTGCTACAGGTTGGATTCACTTTTTGGTAATGGATTTATTTGTAGGTAGATGGATTTATTGGGAAGGTCAAAAAACCGGGATTTGGACAATACACTCTTTGGCTTTGTGTTTATTTGCTGGCCCTTTAGGTGTACTTTCTCATGTTTTCACCTATTGGATTACTAAAGCTTTTTCTAAAGGTTCTGACAGTGTGAAGCTAGAAGAAAAAACTGCTGCTAATTAAATTGACAGTTGAGAATTAAGAAAACAGGGTTTAGCAATGCTAAACCCTACAAATTTTATGTTTAGAGATATTTAATTAAACGTCTCAACGTGATTTATAAAATCCAGAAGATTTAATTTATTAAGCAGCTGTAGCTATCCTATATTGAGCATTTAACCAACAGAGTGGTAGTTCCTCACCAGATGGAAAAACTAACTCTTCCTTTTTATAGATATCTGTTTCCTGTTCTTCTTGTCCTTCTTGGTCTTGGGCGTGGACAATTTCACTATTAGGATCAAGTAGTTCCTGAATATCGACTATTTTAATTAAATCCTGGCTATCTTTGAGTTGTAAAAACATATGGATAACCCTCAATTAATTGAATTACTGAATTAGAAATGAGAAGGAGAGGGAGGTTAAACTTCCCGTTGGTATTTTTCCAAAATATCTACTAAGGCAACTTGGCATTGCAAGGGTAATAAATCAATTAAAGCTAGTTCCTTTCTACCACCGCCAATTTTAACTGGGATAGATTCCAAGACTTGAATAACTTGATCTTCATTGACAGTCTTGGAAGTAATTAAAGGATATAACTGTTCAGCAACAACAGTATGAAGTTTGGCATTAGATAAATAAAGATGCCACTTAGCAACATCTAGATAGACAGTTTCGCCAATTTCAGCTGCTAGGGCTTCTAGTAATTCTGTGGTATTAGTTTTAGCCATTGAAATAACCTTATGGGAAATAATAGCCTGAACCTTTAGCTTATCTCACATTATCGCGCAATTAGCTAAAATATCTCTACTACCACAGGTTACAATTACCCCAGCTTCAGCAGTCATTCTTTAGGTAGATTTGGGTGGTGTTTGGTCGTAATTAGCGATCGCACTAATATAAATTAGATGCAGCACTACTACACCTACCCAACCGATTGTTAAAGGTGTTAACCACTCCCAGGATGTGGCTTTCAAGATGTGGAAAAACCACAACCCCGAATTGACAGTAGCAGCAACAGCTACATGAAAAGCAAAATTCATCCGGTCATCTAATTTGCGAAAATCTGGGTCTTTGCGATCAGGTTTGCGAGGCCAACGAGGAGGCATAAATAATAAATATTTGTGAATTTGTTACAGAGGTTCATACACCCTCATCATTTTAAGGGTTTTAGGTGTCAGTTGCTTACATAAGTAGTCGTGCAAAATAAATTATCTAGTTAGGGGAGGGAATAGGAATAGTCAAAGAATACAGAGATTTTTATTTTTTGGCAAAATGTCTAATTAGTTTTCCTGAGGTAATTACCTACATTAGAGTAACTGAATTTTCGTAAGCCAACTCCATAGTCTCCAATAACTTGGGAATATCATAGGGTTTAGTTACCCAATAGGAAATACCCAAAGTTGAAACTAATTCCTCTGGATAGCCATAAGCCGTAGCGAATATAATAGCTAAATTAATACCTTGGGTCTGAAGGTGTTGATAAACTTCAACTCCTGTGAGTTCAGGCATTCTATTATCTAAAATCAATAAATCTGGTTGACACTTAAATACTTTTTCTAAAGCTTCTTTACCATCTTTTGCTTCTCTGACATCCCACCCTTCTTGATCCAGCAACAAAGAGAGCATAACTCGACAATCTTCGTCATCTTCTGCAATCAGGACTTTGCGCTTTTTTAAATTTTGATCCTTCATAAATTTTTCTTGGTTATGGGTAGAGAAAACATCTCAGTCACTGGTTCTGACTTAGAAGTATTTAATCCAGGAAGAGATGTAAAATGGACTTGTGCAAATTCAGCATTGGGCATTTTTTCAACTATAACTTTTACTGTGCCACCTTTACCTGCATTCTCAAAAGAATTGAGAAAACAGCGCAGCAGCTTGCGTAACAGCGATCTGATATCTGCTGATACTGTAATTATCTCTGTACAGTAAGTGAGAATTTCCACCTTGCGGATAGCAGCCTCAGTTGCTAAAAGGTCTACCAAATCGTGCAAACTATCAGTAAGTGATAGAGGTTGAATTTGTCCGATTTCTAATGATGCTAAACTGCGCCAAATTGCAGCACGATGACGAAATATTTGAATTGATTTTTCTGCCTGTTGCAGTAATTGCATTGCATAATCTAAGCGATTAACAGCTACCATCCGAGAACTAATTTCCAGTTTTAACCGTGCGGCTTGATGCCCTTGGATGATATCTTGACGCAGTTCTTCTAATGGTTGATAATCATCAGGATTTGATGCTAACACACGGCGAATATCTTTTTCTAAATTTCCTATCAATAATTCTGCTTCAATACCGTGAGATGCACACAGCAATATCTCTTTCAACCTTTGTCCTGCATCAGGACGACGGACGGATATACTGAATACACCAACAATTTCCCGGTTTTCGTTCCGCAGCGGAATTCCCTGGCAAGTGAAAGGATGAAATCCTTGAATAAAATGCTCTGCGGCCACGATTTCTACATAATCTTCTTCAGCTAGAGGAGTACCGATACCATTGGCACCAGCGACAGCTTCCGACAATAGGGAACCCGCACTAGGAAATGATTCGGAAGCTTGTACGGTTTGCTTGTCACCCACCACATCTAGCAGAATGCCTTGGCGATCGCTTAACATCACTGCATGACGATCTGTACCAGCAGCCTGTGATAAGGTTCGGAAGTAGGGAGCCGCTAAATTAATCAGATCACTATGTTGCTTTACTAAACGTTCAGTCTCTAAGCTGGATAGTTTCTCGGCTTGAAGAGCGCGGTTATCAGCCCCTTGTAAATGCGATCTTTCCCAAGCACGATAGATTTCTGAGCGCAACATCTCAGCACGAATTCCGCCTGTTGATGTGTATATAAGCCCTGCTTCTACTGCATTCTTTCCCTGAGGGGACATAGTTTTAACATCTCTTGGTTGAGAAACATCACTGAGAACTTACGCATGGAAAGCAAAAATTAATGCTTTAGGCAGAGTGTAGGGGAAGAAAAAGAAAGTATTGGGAAAATGTCAAAGCCCTTCCCCACTCTTTTCACTACACTTTGTCAAGACAAATAATTTTGGTGCATAAAAAATTTTATCATTTTTAGTTTTATATGATCAAATATTCTCAATTTTTTGCTCATGTCTCAACAGCTATAGCAATCCTGGTTGATGAGTGAGAAATTTTATAACGCACGGACTAAAAAACAAAGCAAAAGAGAAAAATATCAGTTTTTATCCATAGATTTTTACATCAACCAAGTGGATGAATTTTTATGTTTTTGAATTAACATTTATTCATCTTTTTGATAGAGGGAGTTAATCAATCCACTTGTGAAGATGGTAATGACCTTAAGCGGTGGATAAAAATGGCTAAAGCAAATCCAGTTGAACTCCAAAAACATTTGAAAGGTGTTGACTATCCTGCTAATAAGGAAGAATTGATTGAACACGCTAGAGAGCAAGGAGCCGATAAGCAGCTGATCTCATTACTAGAACAATTGCCAGAAGATGAAGAATATGAAAATCCAGCCGACCTTAACAAAGCTATAGGGGAGATTCAGTAGGTTAGATAATGGGTAATTGGTGATAGATTTTCTCATCACCAATTACCCAATCTAAACTCATAAATTGCTATAATCTCCTGATTTACCGCCGGTCTTGCTTACTAACCGAATATATTCAATTTGAATGGACTTTTCTAAAGCTTTTGCCATATCGTACAAAGTCAGCGCCGCCACCGAAACCGCAGTTAAAGCTTCCATTTCTACACCAGTTTCAGCTTTAGTTTTCACTGTGGCATAAATTTGATAACCAGGTAGTTGGGGATCTGGTGTTACTTCAACTGTAATTTTTTGTAAGGGTAAAGGATGACAGAGGGGAATTAAATTAGATGTCTGTTTAGCGGCCATAATCCCCGCTAACCTAGCAGTTCCCAAAACATCCCCTTTAGGAGCATTTCCGGCTTGAATGACGGCAAAGGTGGCTGGTAGCATCCTTACCCTGGCTTTCGCTACAGCTTGGCGCACAGTCGGGATTTTGTCAGACACATCAACCATTTGCGCCTCTCCCTGATCATCGAGATGGGTTAAGTTAACAGAATTTGAAAAAATATCTTGCGTCATTTGGGAAAGATGTGTTATTGTTAGATGCAGTCGGTTGAGGGTGTGTAGCTCAGTGGACTAGAGCACGTGGCTACGGACCACGGTGTCGGGGGTTCGAATCCCTCCTCGCCCGTTAAATGAAGATATAATAAATTGCACAAGCTCTTTGTTTAGGGTTTGTGCATTTTATTATATATATTTTTATCTTTTCAAAGCATAAACATCTTCACCACGACCGAAGGCAAAACGGAGGGAATTGGATAAATTGCGGCTGGACTGGGTGACGAAAATCAAGATGGCAAGGACACTTAAACCAGTCGCAAAACCAAACATACTGCGATAGCCGATTTGTTCAGCAACAGCACCCAAAATGGGGCCAGCTATAATCAGTCCAAAATCTAATCCCATTAAAGATACGCCAAATATCCGCCCTCGTTCATGGGGTAATGCTCGATCTGTCATCATTACTGAAATCATAGGAATGACTGTTCCAGAAGCCGCACCCTCTATAAATCCTCCCAGCAAGAAAGTTAAGGGGTTGTTTGCCTGCCAAATACAGATCATTGCCAAAGTATAAACCATCAAGCTGAAGGTGATAAATAAACCCCGCCCATATCGATCAGAAGCCCGACCAGTAAACAACCTGACACTAAAACTGGATATAGCCGCAGCTGTAAAAAATAATCCGGCATTTAAATCCACTCCCGTTGATTTGATGTACAACGCAATAAAGGTATGTACAGTACCTAAAGCTAAACCAAACAGTAAAAGTACAATAGCGGGTACACGCACACGGGGACTAATTAGTAATTGCCAAAATCGATCATCAGTGGAGTTTTTAGGTTGTTCCACAATAGGCGGATTGGTAATTGGTAGGATGCATAATATACCCAAACTACCTAAAACAGAAGATGAAATAAATAACGGTGTGTAACCATATGCGGCTTGTAAGTATCCACCTAAAGCTGGGCCAAGTGCCACACCTATAGGATTAACCAAACTCATATAACCGATGACTTCACCACGTCGGTGTTCTGGTGCTAAGTCTCCCACTAAGGCGATGTAACCTGTGGCAAAGGCGGCTATACTGATACCGTGAAAGGCGCGAATTGCCATCAATGGCAGAATTGATTTTACTACCAAATAACCAAGGGGAGCGATCGCAGCTACTGACATCCCAATCAGCAACACAATCTTTCTCCCCCGACTATCTGCTAATGCACCAACTTGGGGACGGAATAGCAACATCCCAATGGCAAAGCTACCCATCACAATGCCAATTTGTTGCTTTGTCGCGCCAATAGACTCGATATATAAAGGTAAAGTCGGCAACAACGAAGCTAAACTTGACCAGAATAATAAACCTGCCGCAAACAATATCAGCAGGTTTCTCCGCAGATCAGCGTCAAACGTATCAAAAGCTTTCACGGCAGATGCAATTTTAATGCTAAGTAATTTGTCTTTCTATTGTTACGTTACTTAACATTTTTTGCCACCACCTCTCGCACCCGATATATCGGCCTTCCTTGAGATTCATGATAAGTCCGCATCAATAACTCTGCCAAGAGACCGAAGCAAAATAACTGCACGCCTGTTACTAGTAATAAAACCGCCAAAATCAGCAAAGGGCGATTTCCAATCATTTCACCTAAAACCAATTTCACGAAAGTCAGGTAAATGCCGATTCCCACCCCAGAAACCATTGAAATTAAGCCCAATAGCCCAAAAACGTGCATTGGCCGGGTGAGGAATTTTTTCATAAACAAAATAGTTAACAAATCCATCAACACCCGGAAAGTCCGTGAAATCCCATATTTACTTTGACCAAACCGTCGCGCATGATGACGCACAGGTAATTCTGTAATTCTCGCTCCTTCAATATATGCCAAAGCCGGTAAAAATCGGTGTAATTCCCCGTAAAGGTTCATATCTGCGACTAATTCGCTACGATAGGCTTTAAGAGAACAACCATAATCATGAATATACACGCTTGTACTGCGGCGAATTAACCAATTGGCAATTTTAGAAGGAAGCAACCGATTTACCGCCCCATCTTGGCGATTTTGCCGCCAACCACTGACCAAATCATATCCCTCATCCAGCTTTGCTAATAACATAGGGATATCAGCCGGGTCATTTTGCAAATCTGCATCTAAAGTGATGATCGCTTTTGCTGTGGCATAATTAAAACCAGCCGCCATAGCCGCAGTTTGTCCGTAGTTACGTCGCAAAATTACCGCTTTTAAATCAGTGCGGATTTGGGCTTGTTCCTTGAGAAATTCCGCCGAACCATCGCTAGAACCATCATCTACACAGATGATTTCATAATTTAAATTACTAGCTGTAAGTGTGGAAGAAATTGCTTCTAGTAATAAAGGTAAGCTTTCCACTTCATCTTTAATAGGTACAACTACTGATACATCGGGTAATGGCTGTTGGGTAATTGGTAGTGGGTGATTGCTGATTGGTACTTGGTAATTGGTCATAGGGATATTAAAACAGTTAGCTGGTTCCCAGTCTCTGACTGGGAATCATATCATAGAGGCTCTGCCTATGCTGTCACTAAAGGCAGAGCCTTGTAGAATTCATTCCCATACAGAGTATGGGAACGAGAAATTACGAATTACCAACATAGCTGTTCACAACTCTACCAGCACCGCGCAATTGTTTATAATATGACTGACTAACTTGATCACCTTGTTCCGAAAGTTGATCAATTCCAATTCCGTTGCGTCCTTGTTCTTTTCCTGAACTGTGAATATAGGAACTATCACCTAAATACAAACCTACGTGAGTTGCTTTTTGGGGAGTACCAAAAAAGATTAAATCCCCTGGTTGTATTTCATTAATATCAATTGGTTGTGTAAAAGCTTCTTGTTGATAGGCATCTCTCGGTAGCCAAATACCTACAGATTTAAAAGCAGCTTGCATTAAACCAGAACAGTCATAATTTGGTGCTACAGTTCCACCCCACAAATAATAATTATCTTGTTGTTTTGCTGTTTGCATAAAGGCGATAATTTCCGGTATGCGTTGTTGAATTTCTGCTGCTGAGATGAATTGGGGTTGATATACTGTTTCTGTTGGTTGGAGAAACTGCAAATCATTCACAGATAACCATCCTGGATAGTCATCTTCACATAAAAGAATTTCTATAGCTGTATCTTGATGATTGGATGTGATTTTTAAATGTCGTCCTGTTGCGGCTTGAGTTGCTAAACGGATACATTCTGGAGAATCATATAAGTTGAGGTTAGTATTACAGAAATATTCTTTTGTGGGGGAATAGGGAATTGGTAGGTTTATTGACATGATTAATATTATCTGAATCAGGATATCCAGGATTTAAGGATGAACAGGATTATATAATCTATTATTCTGTTAATTTTTAAATCCTTATTCAGACATGATCACACAACCGCCGCACTTCTGAAAAATCAATATAGTATTGTTCATCTTCAGCTTTGCTTTTATCAAGAGTTTTATTAGGATTGCAAGCTTGATAAAACCTCATTAAATCAAGTGTCATGATAAATTACCTAAAATCAGCCTAATTATAGTTACCATCTCAGTAATTATACAGGTAATGATAGGATTAAGCGAGAAACGAGACTCCTGATAGCATAAGGAAATTATTCACAAATGGTTTTTTTTAATAAAAACGAACAACTAGAACATCTCGGTAATGAAATTTTAGAGGCAACTTGGTCTAAATTTACAAGTTTAGCCCGTAACCAAATAGCTTTAACTTGGGTTGTGTATGATCCTCCAGCACCTGTAAATACAGGTGGTGCGTTGACTCCTGATGCTTTTTGGAATCATCCAGTGCGAGGATTTAGTTATCGTGGTGGAGAACGCATTTATCCCGCTAGTGTCGTCAAGTTGTTTTATTTGGTAGCGGTTCATGAATGGCTAGAAAAAGGTATGAGTAACACTTCCAAGGAGTTGGAGAGA
Source organism: Anabaena catenula FACHB-362 (assembly GCF_014698735.1). Lineage (GTDB taxonomy): Bacteria > Cyanobacteriota > Cyanobacteriia > Cyanobacteriales > Nostocaceae > Anabaena > Anabaena variabilis_A. Next base: position 90,087 of record NZ_JACJTQ010000001.1, on the reverse strand, counting down.
GCCTTGGGTGATATGATTGTTGACTCTAGTAATGATGCTACCAGTTTAATTGTCGATATTCTCAGTGGTACTACATCTGGAGCAGAGTTACCCGCTGGACCTTTTGAAACTTGGAAATATCAACGCCATATTATTAACCGCTATTATCAGTCCTTGGGTTGGGAGGAAATGGGGAAGATTAACGTCTGTCAAAAAACTTGGGGAGATGGTCCCTATGGACGGGAAAGAGCGTTTTATGGAGAGATGTTTGAAAATCGCAATATGCTGACTACTGATGCTACTGCTAGGTTATTGCATAGTATCGTGGGTGGGGTAGCGGTGTCGAGTGTGCGATCGCAATCCATGATGTCTTTACTCAAACGCAGTCTCAACCCTGATGAGTTACCCCAAGATGTAGAAGAAGACCAAGTTACAGGCTTCTTAGGCAGTGGATTACCCCAAAATAGTCAAATCTGGTCAAAAGCAGGTTGGACAAGCACAGTTCGTCATGATGCGGCTTATATTGAATTACCAGATCAGCCTCCTTATCTGTTAGTGGTATTTACGGAAGGGAAAGCACAAGCCAAAAGCCGGGAAATTTTACCTTTTGTTTCGGGAAAAATTGCAGAAGCAGTTAGCAATTTATAAACATGATCTGGGTAGTGCGTTAATAGAGTTTAACGCACTCAGCACTTACCGCTCACCCCGGCAAATCTAAAGCAATCAACAAAGCCTGTGCCAAATGCGCCATTACCACTTCAGAAAGTACCCCTCTTAAACGCAAAAAGCGGGTTTTAGACAACACCCGCACCTGATCTGCCATTGCGATTGAGTCTTTCCTCAGTCCGCCATCTGGTGCTAAAATTAAAACTTGAGTAGGGTAAACTCGCTTCCCGTCTTGATAGGTGGTACAAGGTACTGCTAAAACCACAGGGCTAGATAGATTAATCACGTCACGACTGACAATAATTACGGGGCGAGTTCCTCCCTGTTCCGAACCTTCAGTCATTTCTAGACGCGCATCATACACTTCACCCCTTCTCATCTTGGAGATTCCCCTAGCTGCAACGCCTCCCACTGAGCCGGCGCAAATTCAGCTTCCATTTTTAATACTTCGGTCTGATAATCTGGGTCTTTTGCCATTTCCGCCAAAGCAGCATCAATTTCGGCTCTCTTTTGGGCTGCTAATTCCCGCTTCAAAGCCTGCACCACAAAATCATTCCTACTTTTGGCTTTTCCCTCTAGCACTGCTTTATCTGTAGCTTCTAGCAGTTCTTTCGGGATTGTTAACGTCGTGCGAATTGTTTCTGCTTTCATGGCGCGTTCTAGACTGTGATGTCTGAAGTGATGCTTTATATGATATCGTTTTGAGCATCAATTAGTAAGTGCAAGTTGATCATAAATAATTTCCACATTTAGACATCAGTTAGACCTCAGTAATTAAAGCGGAATTCAGCAATCAAGAGAGGCGTGGTTACTCCGTATCAATACTATTTTTTTACCCATGCCATCTCCATCAGATTCAACCTTTTCCTAGTCATTGTCAACCCAAGTTTTTTAAATTATTAGACTGATTTATTTTTGATTTTTTCTATCAATAACTTTCCTAGATTTATCCCTCTTTTTTCAATGAGATTTTCTGTAATTACAGCAATCTTATACGTTAAAATAGTTGTAATTATAAAACACATAATTAATAATATATCTCTTGGCAAATAAGACTTTAAATAATCGTATATCATTCTAGATAGATCCCATGCAAATAAGAAATGGAATATGTATACAGAAAAAGATACTCTGCCTAAATTCATCAAAGCTTGATGATTGAGAAAATTCTTTTTTGAAGAGAAATTATATAAAAAAACAAAAGACAATCCCGATATAAATGGCATAATAGCGCCTCGATATGGGAAATGTGGCTGAAACATTAACATCATGGAAATAGCAGTGAAGAAAATAAAAATAATAATATCAAGCTGCCAATTTAAATATTTTATTAATTGATTTTTATCTATAAAAAATAAAGTGATACCTAAAAAGAAAACGGGTAATTGATTAATAAGATTATTGTAAATGAATGCATGATTATCAGCCGAAAATCCAGTGGTAATTTGAAACACAAATTGAAAAATAATATTTATCAATAGCATTATTAATGGCAACATTAGATATAAAACAGTTTTTCTTCGAGTGATTTTATTAAATACCGTAAATATAAAGGGGAAAATTACATAAAATGACATTTCTGTACCAATAGACCAACCACCAGGAACAATATTATTATTGGCTGGCGAATAAAATCCATGTAAAAATAAGAAATTAGTAAAAAGATTCATGAAATTATATTTACTGTCTATTGTTAAATTTCCCAAATAAATATACATCTTGGTGCTACTCCACAGCATATAAAAAAATATTGCTGTGTAATACAGAGGTGCTATTCTAAAAAATCTACGAATAGCATAATTTAGCAATTTAAAGTACTCTCCTTGATGTCTTTCCATAGAAAGACACAAGGTATAAGCAGAAATAATGAAAAACAACTGCACACCCATTTGTCCATATTTTGAAAAATATCGTAATGGTAATGATATTCCGGGAATGCTTTGGCTAGTATGAACCAAAATAACTAATAGGACAGCAATTCCTCTTAAAGCATCAATATGTTTGAGTTTCATTAAATTGAATAATTTCCTATTACAGTAGTAAGCTCTTAAAAATTAGAATTTAATCATAATTCTCAATAGCTTTTGTCTCACCTATAACTTAAGAGCTTGATTGCAAATGACTTAATTTACCAGAAAATGGTGTGTATCTTCCAAATTGTGATTAAAATTGGGTAGAAATAGTTTTTTGGTACGGATAAGTAGGAAAATTGTCTTCTAGCTCATATCTCAGTAAACACATAACCCTTAGCTAGTTGTAATCTTGTCACCATTGACAAAAGTCTTTCTGTATTGAGTTACATTATTTACCTCGCCGTTACAAGGTTGAATTTACCAAGCAGTTCCCCAGCAACTTATGAAAACACCCATAGCATTGTCAACTCGTCTGGATACTTACTACCAGCAAATCAAGACAATTATCATAGCTCGTCAAAATCCCATTACTGGTTTGCTCCCTGCGAGTACAGCAATTACCGCTCATGGTGATTATACCGATGCTTGGGTAAGAGATAACGTTTACAGCATTTTAGCAGTTTGGGGTTTAGCTCTTGCATATCGTAAACTAGACAACGACGAGGGACGCACCTACGAACTCCAGCACAGTGTTGTCAAGCTAATGCGTGGCTTGCTGTTTGCAATGATGCGACAAGCATATAAAGTAGAAACATTTAAACATACTCAATCTTTATTAGATGGACTGCACGCTAAATACAATACAGCCACTGGTGACATTGTAGTTGGTGATGACGAATGGGGACATTTGCAACTTGATGCAACATCAATATTTTTACTGATGTTGGCGCAAATGACTGCTGGGGGATTATCAATTATTTATACACTTGATGAAGTTAACTTTGTCCAAAATTTAGTTTATTATATTGGCCGAGCTTACCGTACTCCAGACTTTGGCATTTGGGAAAGAGGAAATAAAATTAATCATGGTAGTGCTGAATTAAATGCTAGTTCCGTAGGAATGGCTAAAGCAGCTTTAGAAGCTATCAACGGACTCAATCTTTTTGGTATACATGGAAGTCAAACTTCAGTAATTCATGTACTACCCGATGAAATTGCTAGAGCCAGAATTACCTTAGAATCTTTATTACCAAGAGAATCAGGTTCTAAAGAAGTTGATGCAGCGCTTTTAAGTATTATTAGTTATCCCGCTTTTGCAGTGGAAGATGTGCAATTGCGAGAACGGACTTTTAATAAAATTATTACCAAACTCGCAGGTAAATACGGTTGTAAACGCTTTTTGCGAGATGGACATCAAACCGTTTTAGAAGACACTCAACGCTTACATTATGAACCTGGGGAATTAAAGCAATTTGAAGATATTGAATGTGAATGGCCGTTATTTTTCACATATTTAGTTCTGGATGGAATATTTCGTGGTGAACAAGAACAAGTTAAAAAATATCAACAACTATTAGAATCATTACTTGTAGAAAGTGAAGGACTACGGTTACTACCTGAACTTTATTATGTCCCTGCTGAAAATGTCGAAGCCGAAAAATTAGCACCACAAACTCAACCCCGTTTACCTAACGAAAATATCCCTTTAGTTTGGGCGCAAAGTTTATACTTACTTGGTCAAATGTTGAGTGAAGGATTAATAGCAATTGGCGAAATTGACCCGTTAGGTAGACATTTGTGTATAAACAAAAAACGTGAGGCGTTAATACAAATTGCTTTATTAGCCGAAGACGAAGAATTACAAGCAAAACTAGCAGTTCACGGAATTGAAACTCAAACTCCTACCCAAGTTGAACCAATTCAAGTGAGAAAGTCTGGGGATCTTTCCCACATTTATACACAAATTGGGCGAAATGATAAACTCGGTTTAACTGGTCGTCCAGTACGACGTTTGCGGAGTTTGACAACATCAAGAATTTTTAGAATTTGCGGTGAAACAGTCGTATTTTTGCCATCTTTTCTAGATTCCCAGCAGTTTTATTTAACTCTTGATTACCATTTCCTAGTAGATCAACTTAGAAGTGAATTAGCTTATATTCAAAAATATTGGAGTGATTTAGGTCGTCCGACTCTGACTTTAATGTTAACTCACACCATGTTAGAAATCGGTTCCGAAGCATTATTAGAATTAATGCAAGAACTAAAAGATGGTGTTTGTAACGGTGTACAGGTAAAATTAGGGCGAATAAATCAGTTGATGCTGACAGCAGGAATGCAAACAATTGATTTTCTTCCCAATGCGGAATTTTCCCAATTACCATTAAAAAATGCGGGGATACGTTGCTATTATCTAGCTTATAATCCGGCGAAAAATTGGCGGTTAGGACATACCCAAGAATTCCAAATGGAATGTGAAACTAACCTGAATTCATTGTTACTGCATTTGCGTTCATCAGAAAATATTTATGAGCAAATTGAGTTATTACAAACTTTAAAACGTTTACAAAGTTTAGAATTTGATACAGGATATGGTGGCCCTGGAAGGCCTGTAACAGTAGCAGATTTACTGGATGAAGTTTACACCAAAGCCGGAGATTTAGGTATTTGGGCGGTGGTGCGTCGCGCTGCGGGTTTACGGCGAATGGTGGATATTGGCTTGTCTGATGCAGTCACCAGTATTGTAGTACGAGGTAAGCAAATTGCTGTGGGTAGGGCTTACAGTGAGGCTTCTCTGATGGTTGTACCCATGTCTCACCATGAAATTGCGGAAAAAATTAATAACTTCTGTCGTGAGGATATCCGCGATCGCGTTTTGACCCAAGAGATTTTGATTTATTTGGGTCTATTAATCAAATCAGAACCAGAATTATTTCAAGGACTGCTAACCCTAAGAGTCGGTTATTTGATTCTCTTAATTACCAGCGAACTAGCTCAAGAATTGCACGTTACTCAAGATGAAGCCTACGATTACTTAATGCAACTTTCGCCATTTGAAGTAAAAATCCGCTTGTATAAAGTATTAACTGGTTATAGTGGCGTGAGTGGTTTATTACGTCAACAAGAATCACTTCACGTCAAACAAAAAGAAAGTGATATTGCTTGGGTAGTTTTACCAGCAATTAGCGAAGAAATTGCCATTAATTCCGAAAACTGGCGCAGATTTCGCCAAGCAGAAGGCGCACTGAATCGAGTTCCCAAAGACTTTTTTAAACAAGTTTGGCTATTAATGCAACATTGTAAAGGTCTAGTAATTGGCGATAAATTAGAACGACGCAATCGTTTAGATAGTGAAATAATGCTTTCAGAAATGACAGCAGGAGAAAGAAATTTTGCTTTGCTAGTTGAACATTTGCTGAACAAAATTGAAGCCCCAGAATATCGCCAAGTTAATGTAGAAGCATTGATGGAATTAGCCGCAATAGTCGCTAATAACCCCAGCTTGCAAATTGAAGAATATATAGTTTTAGATGTGTTAGTCGGTCACGCAGTGCGGTTAGCATGGCTAGAACATCATCCCCATCGCAGTAATCATTATGATGAAGATAAAGGTTTAGCATGGCCACATTTTTACAATACTTCTCCTCAAGATTGCGCTAATTATATTTTGAAGGCGTTTAGATTTTTGATAGAGTTTGGAGAAGATGCTTAAACGCAGAGGAACACAGAGGTAAACGCGGAGGAACGCAGAGAATGCAAGAGAATGAGTTGAGTGGGTTGATTATTGGTTGTGCGATGAGGGTACATACTGCTTTGGGACCTGGGTTGTTAGAGTCAGCTTATGAGGAATGTTTAGACTATGAACTCAAAAAAGCCAATCTCAATATTGGTAGACAAATTCCTGTCCCCTTGATTTACGAAAATGTAAAATTAGATTGTGCTTATCGGTTAGATTTACTAGTCGAAAACAAAATTATTGTCGAAGTTAAAGCAGTAGAATCCTTACAACCAATTCACTCCGTTCAACTTCTCACCTATCTCAAACTAGCCAAATGTAAACTCGGACTCCTCATCAACTTTAACGTCCTCCACCTCAAAGATGGCATCAAACGAGTAGCTAACAACCTCTAACTCCGCGTTCCTCTGCGTTAACCTCAGCGTTCCTCTGCGTTAAAAAAACTTATTTCACAGAAACAGCATCAACATCAACAGTATTATCTGTAGATGTAGACTCATTAACGCTAGTTTCTACATTACCTTTTTTCGCTTTCCAACCATCAATTACTAATCCAGAAACTTCAGAAACTAGTAAAGTCAAAAGCAAAACATCATCAATTTGTCCAATAACAGGTATAAAGTCGGGAGCAATATCTATAGGGCTGAGAAGATACGCTATCGTACCGAGAATTACCCACCAACGGTATTTGGGATTACGAAGTGTGTTCCGATACCAGCTGTAAAGCGATTGAATTGAGAAGTTCATATTTCTAACCTCCAGTTATTTTTATTTTGGCAAATAATCCTCTAAACTCCCGGTGGGAATAACCGCCCTAGTGTGTATAGAAGATGGTAGTAGTAAGGGAGTTGTTAACTAATTGCCTAGCGATCAAGTGGGTGAGTGTGGTAATGGTGCATTAATCTCTAGAATTAAAATGCTCTAGCATTGTTGCTCTAGTAATGGAGGGAGGAAACCTACACAGTGGATATTTTAGATTTGTTTAAGAAGGGCGGCCCAGCAATGTGGCCTCTGCTGGTGCTGTCAGTCCTATCTGTAAGTGTCATTTTCGAGCGTCTGTGGTTCTGGTTGCGGATGTTGACACAGGAAAAGGAAATAGTTGAGCGCGTTCTTGATGCTGCTGCTGAGAATTGGGAAATAGCTACAGAAATTGCCCAAAAAGCAGTAGATCAACCGATTGGCCGTTTTCTCTATGCACCGCTACGTTTACAAAAAGGTGATGCGGAAACCTTTCGATTAGCGCTAGAGTCAACTGCCGCAGAAGAAATAGCAGGTATGCGGAGGGGAGAAAAACTTTTAGAATCTGTGATTGCTCTCTCCCCGTTGTTAGGATTGTTGGGTACGGTTTTAGGTTTGATTCAGTCTTTGCGCTCAATTCGCATTGGTGATTTGGGTACTGAATCCGCAGCTGGCGTAACTACTGGGATTGGGGAATCTCTAATTAGTACCGCTGCCGGCTTAATAGTTGCGATCGCTACTTTGGTATTTTATCGCCTGTTTCAGGGTTTTGTTGTTAACCAAGTCAAAGTTTTTAATAAAGCTGGGAATGATTTAGAGTTACTCTATCGTCAGTTTCCCCCTGATCCTCATCAAAGTACATCAGGAATTGTACGGGAATCTGCACGGGAACGCTTTAATCCACCCCGCAAACGAGGTAAAAACAAGTTTACAGAAACCCCCTCAACCCCTCCAGAGGAAACACCCCAAAGTTCTCACCCTAACTCGTCACCAGAGCTAGAAAATGAAAGTTAACCTGCATACTCCCGTTGAAGAAGTCCAGATTCAAATTATCCCTTTAATTGATGTCGTTTTTTGTATTCTGACATTCTTTTTGTTGGCAGCCTTGCAATTTACTCGTCAACAAGCAATTAATGTTGATTTACCCACAGCCAGCACAGGTACAACTTCTGCTGCTAGTTCACAGAAAAGTAGTAATATCTTACCTGTGACTATTGATGCTGTTGGTCAAACTTACATTGAAAAAGATCCTGTCAGACGAGAGGAATTAGAAGCACGCTTAAAGCAGTATGTCCAAGCAAATCCTAATGGTATCTTGGTGCTGAATGCATCGCGTACAGCAACTTATAACGATGTCATCCAAACATTAGATTTGCTGCGGCAAGTGGGAGGTAATCGTGTGTCTTTGGGAATTATTCCTGGGCCATCTCAACCACTCACCAACTCACCAATTACCCCGATGATGCCAATACCTAACACGGTACCAATTCCGGGCAGTGATGCTCAAGGCAATTTTAACCCTTCTCTGCCCCTAGCCCCAAATCAATTGCCTGGAACTGGGGAAGGTATCAATCCTGGTATTTCGCCTATAGTTCCCAACAACAGCGTCCCTCAAGTGCCTGTAGCACCGGGAAACAGCAATTCTACACCTAAAAGGTGACACAATTACTGTAAACGTTTGTATGTAAAAATCCCCCAAACCCTGTTGAATAGTATGGGCTAGGGGGAATTTTATTTTTTTAGCAATATCAAGAAAAATTGGATAAACCTAAAGATATCTAAAATAAAATCCAGTTGGAGTAAGAACTGCTGCTAATTTATAAATAATTGGTTAAGCTACAAAGATTTTTCTATCAATAAACCAAGTAATTTATCGCCATCACCATTTACGTTTCAAGGGTTGCGGCAATGAATATTGTGACACTGTTAATTGTTTGGATAGTCACTTCTATCAGCTTGTGGATTATTAGCAAATTGCCTTTGGGGGTTGAAATTGATACTCCAGGAAAAGCCGTCTTTTCCGCTGCAATTCTTGGTATTATTACAGCATTAGTTAGACCAATTCTAGGTGCTGTATTCATTATCCCAAATTTTGCCACATTTGACTTATTATCTGGTATCTTCACATTTATGATTGCTGTGGCTTGTTTTAGTATAGCTGCATGGTTAGTGGAGGGTTTTCGCTTACGTTATGGTGTTTGGAGTGCTGTTTTAGGAGCTTTTGCGCTGACTGTTATTAACAGCGTACTTTACAAATTACTTGGTGTGTAAATAATTCGTAATTCGTAATTGCTAATTCGTAATTTAGAATTTACTACATTGTAAATTTTCTTAGTTGTAAACAAGGTTGCTTTGCATTGACTATTTTATGATCTGCAACCTTTAATTACGTTGGCGTAGCCTGCTGTAAGCACTATTACGAATTACGAATTATGAATTATAAACTATTCGTTGTTACTAGGAGGGGCAACTGGGATGGTAGATTTTTGTTGACGTTGATCGCGTTTTTTGCGATCAGCAGTGAGTATATCTGCCATCACTATCAGTGCTTGTGCCATCTTGTCTAGGTTAGAGCGGTATAATTCTAAATCTTTGCTAAGTTTATCTTCTGATAAATGCAAACCATTAGCGATCGCTTTTAGTGCCTCATTGCGTTGCTTGTCATCTTTGACTAGTTCGGGATCTGCTAGTTCCAACAATGAGAATAAACCCACAGCAAACAAGCGACTGTATTTAAAATTAGGATTGTGCGCTATCGCTTGCAGTTGTGCTTGCAAATCGGCATCTACATCCAAGTGAGTGGTTTGACTCAACCAAGCAATTAAGTCCTTAGCTGGCAAACTCTGAGCGACAGCTTGCAATCTTGCTGCATCCTGTCGATAAAGTTGTGGATCTTGCTCTACAGACCGAGATAAAGCATTAAAAATCGCTTCTTGATCCTGTTCGGGTTGATAGCCTTGCATGAAGCGGTCAAAAGTTGTGACGACGCCCAAGGCATAAATTGAATTGTAGCTAAAATCGACATTGACCGACAGCAGATGCATTTCTACCATCAACTCTTCCACTACCCGGCGGTAAATAGTGTTGATTGGACGGGTATGAAGACTGTAGAAAGTTCGCTTTGTATCAGAGACAGTACGGACGTTATTCACAGAGAAAATATTAAGGGCGACGTGTTCTTATTTTCTAGCTTAAAGGCTTCTTTGCCAAGTTATACAATTTTGGATTTTAGATTTTAGATTTTGGATTCTCAAAGACTTACTCCATCAGCTTTGCAGTCTTTTATGTCGCCATCATTTTTATTTCTGGGGATCAGGCAGAATTATGAAGGCAGAGGTGGGGGTTTAAGTCCCCCACAACTATAAGTCTAAATCCCTATTGCAAAACTGAATTACGTATCCCTAGCGGGACCGTAGGCACTATTACGAATTACGTATCCCTAGCGGGACCGTAGGCACTATTACGAATTATTTTTTGTCTTGCTCTTGCTGATCAAACTAACTCAGATTTATAATCATTTTTGATCTACGGATATTTTATGAGCTTGTCCCCACAATTAATCACTTTGGGTCAGTACCTTGCTGGTGAATTTGACAATCAGGAACAGGCTATGGCAGAACCTGTTTGGTATGTTCACCTGCGTTTATGGCAACGACCAATTAATCTTTTCTCAGAAGACAGTATCACCCTATTTGCTGAACAAGCGAATACTGTCAACCTAGACAAACCTTACCGCCAACGAATTATGCGGTTAAGACAGGAGTCTGAGTTTCTGCAAGTGCAATACTATATGCCTAAAGATCCAACTGCCCTCCGAGGGGCAGGTAGTAACCCCGCTTTACTGAATCAGTTGACATCAGAGCAGTTAGATTTACTACCAGGCTGTATTTTGTCAGTGACCCAAGAAACTCTAGCCCCTAATCTTTATCGGTTTACGGCTTCTGCACCTCCAGCAAGTATTTGCAGTTTTACTTATCTTGGCAACAGGATACAAGTTTCCTTGGGTTTTGAGGCTACTGAAACCAAATTTCTCAGCTACGACAAAGGAATTGATTCCGAGACAGGAAAAGCCACATGGGGAGCAACAGTCGGTCCTTATCGCTACACGAAGATTAATTGAAGATCCACTCTCCGCGTCCTTGCGTCCCTACGTCCCCGCATCTTCTTGGTCAAGTTGATTCATCTGCTAATGATTGGACAAAGTGAGCAGATGACGAATTTAAACCAGACGTGGGGCTTGTCTGGTGAGTATTTTGATGTCCAGGCTCGAAAAGATGATCATCGTTGCTGACTAAGCTGGGGAATAGGGTTTCTAAAGCTTCTTCTTCAGTTTCAAAGATTTCAAAAACTGTGTCCATCATTGTCACCTCAAAAACAAGTTTGGCATCTGGGTGGACATTGCAAATGCGGAAACTGCCCTTAACTTTATCAGCATCACGCATCCCAGCGACCAAAGCGGTGAGACCAGAACTATCAATAAAATCTACTTGTCCCAGGTTCACAACTACATGACGACTGATTTTGGAAATACATTCCTGTAATTTCAGGCGAAATTGCCAAGCAGTTGTGATGTCTAAGCGATCTGTAGGTTTCAAGACAATTACAGTACTGCCGTCTTGGGTTGTATAGGCTTTTTGGTCTATATTCACTGTACCTCTCCGTGATATGGGCTGAATATCAACTACTTTTGTATATAGACTTAAAATTAGTGAGCCAAAAAACTTGCTGTTCTTTTCATCTTTAAATTTCACCTTCACTGGGATAGTTCTTAGATTTTTAGTAAGTTAGTTGGCTCACCAGACACAGAATCATCCTCAGATGAAATTGGAGATGAGCAAGCTACAGCTAAAAATACGACATTTTTGTGAAATGCCCGTATTTAGTAGTTTAACGCACATACCTTAAGTATGACTTGGTGTCCAGTTTATCCAATCTTGAGGCTTGAGAAAGGTTTCATACAACTCAGCTTCGGGCGAATTCGGTTCTGGTTTGTAGCCGTATTCCCAACGCACTAAAGGTGGTAGGGACATGAGAATGGATTCTGTGCGTCCGTTGGTTTGGAGTCCAAAAATTGTCCCCCGGTCGTAAACCAAGTTAAATTCTACATATCTGCCGCGACGGTATAGTTGAAAATTCCGTTGGCGATCGCCATATTCCATCCCATGTCGTCTTTGAACAATTGGTACATAGGCTGGTAAAAAGGCTCCACCACAGTCTTGCACTAATGCAAATAATTCTTCCCAAGTGCGTGGTGGTAGTTTTCCTACCTCGTCACTATAAATAGCCGCTGCTCCCTTGGGGTCGGGTCCGCGATATATAGTCCCTTGACCATCTTGGTAATCCAAAAACAAACCGCCCACACCGCGTGTTTCATCCCGATGTTTGAGATAGAAATATTCATCACACCAACGCTTAAACACCGGGTAATATTCTGGGTGATGTTGATCGCAAGCCTGTTTGAGAGTTTGATGAAAATGGGCTGCGTCTTCAGCAAAGGGGTAATAAGGTGTCAAATCAGCGCCACCACCAAACCACCATACTGGGCCTGCTTCAAAATAGCGGTAATTTAAATGGACTGTGGGTACGTAAGGATTACGGGGATGTAACACCAGTGAAGTGCCTGTGGCATAAAAGCCGTGTCCTTCTGCTTCAGGGCGTTGGGCTAAAATTGACGGTGGCAGATGGGAACCCCAAACTTCAGAAAAATTTACACCAGCTTGTTCAAAGATTGCGCCATCACGCAGTACACGCGATCGCCCCCCACCCCCTTCTGGACGCTGCCAACTGTCTTCTTGAAACTTACCAACACCATCCAGTTCCTCTAAACCTTGAGTAATTTCGGCTTGTAAATTTTGCATAAACTGACTAACTCTAGCCTGAGCGTCAGATGCTGGAAGAAACTGGGATGATTCTGCTGCTAGAGTGGGTGTTTGCGAGTTGGTCAACATATATTCCCGAACCTAAAATTACAATTTCTGTGAAAGCTACAAATTTTCATTTTCAAAATTTGTCGGCAATCAGAGCCACCAAAGCTCAAGAATGCCAAAACTGCTTTTTCTTAGTTGTCAAGCATTTACACCATTGATGGGCATGACTAGAGCTATTGTCCCTCAAATGCGTATAGGCTTGTATATTAACCAAGTTTTTTTTCGACTTTTTGCTTGGAACATTCTGGTACGAATACCAGACTCTGACCAATTAGTCTACAAAGTAGTTTGTTTGTTGGATGACATCTGTGGCAAATAGAGGAAAGGCTCAAGCAAAGAGCTACTGCCTAAAATGCCAAAGTTACCAGATACTGTGTAGGTTTGCTCCTAGAGGAGGATGAGAAAAGTGCAAAGTTGGTTGTCAAAATTCAGCCACCGCAAACGTCTTCGATTTTGCGCTGCTCTGGTGCGGACGTATCGAGAGATCAGTTCTGCTTCTGTAGATGAACTGTGGCAACAAGTGGTTGACTTCACAGATGTTTCTTGGCATCCACTACTCAAAAGTACCAATGTACCATTAGGACTAGTACCCAAACCTGGATTGATTTTCCAGGCTTTCACACGCTTTTCGCCGCTTCCTATCCAGATTTTTGTAGAATGCGTCAATCCCAAAAAAATGCTGAGTATCCGCATCTTGGCAATTCCCGGAATTGAGGAACGGGTGACATATCAAGTGGAGTCAACTGTTTGTGGTAGTTATTTATCTTATTCTGTGACATTACGCGGTTGGTTATCACCTCTAATTTGGTCGTTCTCTCGTCCTTATGCAGATCGGGTAGCACGTTCCTTGGTTGAAGCTGTAGAAAAGGCAGCATTATCAGCAGTTTCAGGGAAGAAAAAATCCCTGAATGGTGGGTGTTGTGATTTTTAGGGACTGGAGAAATGGGTCAGTTGTCTGTTAAGCGTTAAAAGCCTTGTAATAACTGATAACTGATAACTGCCCCAAGAAAGTTAAGATGCAAGTAGGTAAAAATGACAATTTTTTAAATTTTATTAAGGCGCAAGGGTATACACGCTATGTATGATGTTTTAGATTCTCACTCAGTTCTAGAAGTCTTGCGACCAGTTGAAGATCCAGAGCTTCGCAAAAGCCTGGTAGAACTGAATATGATTCGCAACGTCAAAATTGACGCTGGCAAGGTTAGCTTTACTTTGGTATTGACAACTCCTGCCTGTCCCTTACGGGAATTTATTGTTGAAGATTGTAAAAAAGCAGTACACAAGCTCCCAGGTGTGACAGATATCAGTGTAGAAGTGACAGCAGAAACACCACAGCAAAAAAGCTTACCTGACCGTAATTGTGTTCCGGGCGTAAAAAATATTATTGCTGTTTCTAGCGGTAAAGGAGGTGTTGGTAAAAGTACAGTGGCTGTAAATGTTGCCGTGGCTCTAGCACAAACAGGAGCTAAAGTCGGCTTGTTAGATGCTGATATTTACGGGCCTAATGACCCCACCATGCTGGGTTTGGCTGATGCCAAAATTGCTGTTCGCTCCACAGAAACAGGTGAAATCCTGGAACCTGCTTTTAATCATGGTGTCAAATTAGTCTCAATGGGCTTTTTAATTGACCGAGATCAGCCCGTGATTTGGCGTGGACCAATGCTGAATGGCATAATTCGCCAATTTCTCTATCAGGTGGAATGGGGAGAACTGGACTATTTAATTGTGGATATGCCACCAGGAACGGGAGATGCTCAGTTAACTTTAACCCAAGCAGTACCGATAGCTGGGGCAGTGATTGTCACCACACCGCAAACAGTAGCCCTGTTGGATTCGCGGAAGGGGTTGCGGATGTTTCAGCAGTTGAATATCCCGGTATTGGGAATTGTGGAAAATATGAGCTATTTTATTCCCCCAGATCAACCGGATAAGCAATATGATATTTTCGGTTCCGGAGGTGGCTCAAAAACTGCCGCAGAATTAGGAGTACCACTGTTGGGATGTGTACCTTTAGAAATTTCTACCAGAATTGGCGGTGATAATGGTGTGCCAATAGTTGTTGCTGAACCAGATTCAGCTTCGGCTATTGCCCTGAAAGCGATCGCTTTGACTATCGCCGGTAAAGTATCAGTCGCTGCTCTAACATAAGGCAGAAGGCAGAAGGCAGTAGATAATTATTTCTCCGCGTCTGGAGCGTCTCCCTATCTCCGCGTCTCCCTATCTCCGCGTCTCCCTATCTCCGCGTCCCCAATCCCCGTTTAACGCTCAAGTTTCTCCTCGCACAATGTTATTAAAACCTTCACTCCCCAAAATCCGCTGGCAATATTGGGTTAAGCCCTGGCAGCAAGTAGATTGGCTATTATTTTGTTTACCTGTTGCCCTGAGTATGTTTGGCGGTCTGATGATTCTGAGTACAGAACTGAAGCAGCCAGTAACTGACTGGTGGTGGCACTGGCTTGTAGCTGGTATTGGCTCAATCATAGCCTTGTTTTTGGCTCGTAGCCGCTACGAAAACCTGCTCCAGTGGCACTGGATAACTTACGCGCTGACTAATTTCAGTTTGATGATTGTGATGATCGCTGGTACTAGTGCCAAAGGCGCACAGCGATGGATTAGCATTGGTGGCTTCAATGTCCAACCCTCAGAATTTGCCAAAATAGGGATGATTATCACCCTAGCAGCTTTACTGCACAGACGTACAGCTTCTACCCTTGACAGTGTGTTCCGTGTCTTGGCAATCACTGCCATACCTTGGGGATTAATATTTTTACAGCCAGATTTGGCCACATCTCTAGTATTTGGGGCGATACTTTTAGGAATGCTTTATTGGGCAAATGCCAATCCGGGTTGGTTAATCCTGATGATTTCCCCGGTGGTGTCGGCAATTCTGTTTAGTATATCCTGGCCTTTGTCAAGTCCGATAGTGTTGCTTAAAGAACTATCTTTTAGCCCTTTGGGTTTAGCGTGGGCAGGTGCGATGGGGATTGTGGGATGGCAGACTTTACCCTGGCGAAGATTTAATCTTGGTGCTATCGCTGCTTTTACTCTCAATATGTTGGGGGGTGAATTAGGAGTTTTCGCTTGGAATCATGTATTAAAAGAATATCAAAAAGATAGGCTGAGTGTATTTATCAATCCTGAACATGATCCCCTTGGTGCGGGTTATCACTTAATTCAATCTCGTATTGCCATTGGTGCGGGAGAAGTTTGGGGATGGGGTTTGTTCAAAGGTCCGATGACTCAACTCAATTTTGTACCTGAGCAGCACACAGATTTTATTTTCTCTGCCGTTGGTGAAGAATTCGGTTTTGTTGGTTGTTTAATAGTATTATTTGTCTTTTGCTTGATTTGCTTCCGTCTACTACACGTAGCTCAAACCGCCAAAGATAATTTTGGTTCGTTGTTGGCTATTGGTGTTTTATCGATGATTGTGTTTCAACTAATTGTTAATGTGGGCATGACTGTTGGTTTAGCACCTGTAGCTGGTATACCCTTACCTTGGATGAGTTATGGTCGTTCTGCGATGCTGACCAACTTCATCTCTTTAGGAATAGTAGAATCTGTAGCCAATTTCCGCCAACGTCAAAAATATTATTAAATTAGGTGGCAGGTGGCAGGTGACAGGTGACAGGTGACAGGTGACAGGGAAGAGGAAAAGGAGCAGGGAGTAAGGGGGAAAATACCTCTAATTCTTACTTTTCTCGTCCCCGCGTCTCCTTCTCTCCGCGTCTCCTTCTCTCCGCGTCTGCCCCGCCGCCCCCCTGCCTCTTCTGCCTAATTCCCTATTCCCTATTCCCTCTGACAACTGACAAACAACTAATATTAAGGTATTAACAGAGAATAAACCGAGGGTAAAAACATGATTCTGCCTGGAGCAACTGTTCGCGTCAAAAATCCCGCAGACACCTATTATCGCTATGAAGGACTTGTGCAACGGGTCAGTGATGGCAAGGTAGCTGTACTTTTTGAAGGTGGTAATTGGGATAAATTAATTACCTTTCGCTTGCCAGAATTAGAACCTGTAGACACTACAGCCAAGAAAAAAGGAAAATAATAATTGAGTCATTAGTCAGTGGTCATGAGTCATTAGTAAAAGACTAAGGACTAATGACTAAGGACTAAGGACTAATGACTAAGGACTAATGACTACTATGCGTCTACCTTTACCACAGTTTGCTACAGGCGATCGCCATCCTCACCACATTGGGGAGGTGATCGAAACCGCGACTACCGAATTTTTGGCACAGTGTTTAGAACCGGAAGACTTGAGTTTTCCGCCTATGCCACCTTTTGGTAGTTGGGTTTGTGCTGTGGATGAAGAATCTGGCAATCAAGTTTATGCTGTGGTGTATCATGCTACAACTATGCCTATAGATTCTGTACACAGAGCCAGGGCGTTGGGGTTGTCCTTGCAAACTTTGCGCGAGGAACAACCCCAGATATTTGCTATGCTCAGAACTGAATTTCGGGCAGCGATTGTTGGATTTGAGCAGCAGTCTCAAAATCTAAGTTATAACCAAGGAATATATCAGTATCTCCCCCCCCGTCCACCTCAGATTCATCAAGCTGTTTATCGGTGTCAGCCGGAAGCGATTGTCAAGTTCACCGAAAAACTAGATTTTTTGCGGACATTACTTTTGATTAACGGTGCGCCGGTAGAATCTTTGGCCGCGTCTGCCATTCGTGAAGTTTACGAGTTACGCAAAGCTGATCGCGAATGGTTGATTAAAGCTGGACGACACCTGAGTGTGCTGCTAAAAGACGATTATGATCGCTTGCGGTTTATTTTAAGTCAAATCCACCCGTAGGCTGTTAGTTCCCAAACAATTGCCTGGGTAGTGTTAAGTAAAGTTTTTTTAATATTTATTCAGGTGAGCTTTTGAAAGTTATATAAATCAGGCGATACTTCTTGCGATTATCGCAGCTGCACCGTTGCCCATTTCAGTCCTACCTATGGAACTCTTATTACAAGTGCTGGCTTCGGAACCAACCTCCCAAGTTCTTGGTAAGGAACCCATTGTTCCCTTTGCTATTTTATTGGTGGTTATCTTAGTTATACCTATCCTTTTTGATCGGCTAAGATTGCCAGGATTAGTGGGTTTGGTTTGCTCTGGGGTAGTACTTGGTCCATCAGGCTGGCGTTTATTGGAGTCAGAATCGCCAATGATCACCTTGCTATCAGACATTGGGTTAGTTTACTTAATGTTTATAGCGGGATTGGAATTTAATATCAAAGTTTTTCGTGAACAGAAAATTCGTTCTTTGGTATTTGGTAGTTTGACTTTCAGTCTACCCCTGATGATCGGCACATTAGTAGGGCGATTTTTGGGCTTTGGCTGGGATACTTCAATCTTAATTGGTGCTTTACTTGCCTCTCACTCTCTTTTGGCATATCCGATCATCAGTCATTTGGGAGTGGTAAATAACGAGGCTATCACCATGACAATGGGAGCTACAATTTTTACGGATATCGGCACATTGCTGATATTAAGTGTTTGTATAGCAAGCTCTCAGGCTGGGGTATTCAGCGTTGAGCAACTAATTCCCTTAATAGCATTAATAACAAGTTACGCTTTGACAGTATTAGTAGGGTTTGATTGGGCAGGTAAAGAATTTTTCCGACGGTCTGGAGACGACGAGGGCAACAAGTTCTTATTTGTCTTAATGTCTGTGTTTCTCGCCGCTGTAGTTGCTCAAATGATGGGGTTAGAAAAAATAGTCGGTGTGTTTTTAGCGGGTTTGGCGGTGAATGAAGCTGTAGGCGAAGGGCCAGTTAAAGAAAAATTGGTGTTTATTGGCAGTGTGCTATTTATTCCCATTTTCTTTGTGGATCTGGGTTCAAGGATTGATTTACCTGCCTTTTTTGACGGCGATAGCACAATCACGTTATTGTTGTTAATTTTCTGCGGTTTGATTACTAGCAAATTTATAGCCGCTTTGGTGGCAAAACTGGTTTACCGCTATAACTGGCAGGAAACTCTCACAATTTGGTCGTTGTCAATTCCTTTGGTAAGTACGACATTAGCTGTGGCATTAGGGGGATATCGGTCAGGATTACTGCCCCCATTGGTATTCAACAGCGTGATTGTTTTAATGGTGATAACAGCGACTTTGGGTCCCTGGCTGACGAGTGTGGTGGCTGCGAGTCCTACTGGTTTAACTTGTTCATCCGCTCAAGAGGCATCACCAAGCCCTCTGTCTGAACAGCAAGGACAATCAGTACATGATCATTTGACTATAGTTGTACCCCTGTATAACCCCTATAATCAAAGGTATTTGATTGAAATGGCGGCATTATTGGCGTGTCAGTCCAATGGCAAAATTTTACCATTAGCGATCGCTCATGCTACGGCTCAGATGGATACACCCCAGTTAGAAGTCGCTTGGCAACGGAGTGAGCGGTTATTAGCAAAAGCCACAGCACAAAGTCAATTATTGGGAGCCAAAGCTGAACCATTACTGCGAATTGATGATGCCTTTGCCCCAGGAATTAGTAGGGCGGCTCGTGAACAAAAGGCAAATTTAATTATCATGGGTTGGGGTAAACGTACCGGCTTGAGGGCGCGTTTATTGGGTAATGTGATTGATAGTGTCCTTTGGGCCTCCCATTGCCCTGTGGCGGTGGCACGTCTGGTGGAATCACCAAAAAAAATTCAGCGCATCCTGGTGCCAATAGAAAACTTAATGACTCCCACACTAACACCTGTGAAATTTGCTCAGATGTTAGCCGATGCCAATCAGAGCCACATTACTATCTTGAATGTGTGCGATCGCCGCACTAGTTCGAGTAAAATTGCTGCTAGGCGATCGCATCTCTCTGTACTAGTATCTAAATTAGCTTTGGCTCATCCGCCAGAGATTCAAATTATTGCTCATGAAAATGTTGCCCAAGCGATTTTGCAAGCCGCCAGATTATATGATTTAATTGTGTTGCCTTTTATCCGTAATCGTACTAGTCCGGGAGGATTAGCCATTAGTGATGTCACAAACCAATTAGTCAGCCAACTTACCTGCTCAATCATTATTCTGGGAGAACCACAACACAATCAAAATGTACTTTGGTCAAAAACTATTCCTAGTAATACAGCTTCTGTGTAAAAATACTTTAAAAAACATTTATATTCTTTTTGAAGATTTGATGAACTCTAGCTAAAAATCCTCCAATTATTAGAAAATGTTAGTTATTTTGCTTCTTTAATCATGCAGGTAACAAACACGAGGATCACAACGTTGTATATGTAGAAAAATTATCCAATCCACAAATACATTTTTCCATGATCTTCGTTAGTTATCTATTTTTGTAGCCTAGCTGGGTAATCCCAAAATCAAGATCATACCAACTGGAAATAACTGTAAAATTACCGAGAAATTTATGAGAATTTTGGTGACGGGCGGTGCTGGGTTTATTGGTTCCCATTTGATCGACCGACTAATGGCCGAAGGTCATGAAGTCATATGCTTGGATAACTTTTATACGGGACATAAACGTAATATCCTCAAATGGTTAAACAACCCTAACTTTGAGATGATCCGTCACGACATCACCGAAGAAATTCGGTTAGAAGTGGATCAAATTTATCATTTAGCTTGCCCTGCGTCTCCAGTACATTACCAGTACAACCCCATTAAAACCGTTAAAACTAACGTGATGGGAACAATGAATATGTTGGGGTTAGCTAAACGTGTGAAAGCTAGGTTTTTGTTAGCTTCCACCAGTGAAGTCTATGGTGATCCAGAAGTTCATCCCCAAACCGAAGACTATCGAGGTAGTGTCAATCCTATTGGTATCCGTTCTTGCTACGACGAAGGCAAAAGAATCGCTGAAACTTTAGCATTTGACTATTACCGAGAAAATAAAGTCGATATTCGGGTTGCCAGAATCTTTAACACCTATGGCCCACGAATGTTAGAAAACGATGGTCGGGTAGTCAGCAACTTGATAGTTCAAGCTTTACGGGGTAATCCTTTGACTGTGTACGGTGAAGGTACACAAACTCGTAGCTTCTGCTATGTCTCTGACTTAGTGGAAGGACTAATCAGGTTGATGAATGGTGAGTACATTGGGCCAGTAAATCTGGGTAATCCTGATGAATACACAATTTTGGAATTGGCACAGGCTGTGCAGAACTTGATTAACCCAGATGCACAAATTAAGTTTGAACCCTTACCTTCAGATGATCCTCGTCGTCGTCGTCCCGATATCACCAGAGCAAAAACTTGGTTAAATTGGGAACCTACCATTCCTCTGCAAGATGGGTTAAAACTGGCAATAGAAGATTTCCGCCAACGTATTGAAAGTAACAATTAGTTAGTTGTTAGTTGTCATTAGGCATTTCTGAACTCATAACTAATGACTAATGACCAATGACTAATGACTAATGACAAAAAAGCAAGGAGTTAAAAAATGCGTGTTTGTGTAATCGGGACTGGTTATGTTGGTTTGGTAACAGGTGCTTGTTTGGCTCATATTGGACATGATGTTATTTGCATAGATAACAACGAAGAAAAAGTAAAATTAATGAAGTCTGGTCAGTCGCCAATTTTCGAGCCGGGACTCTCGGAAATTATGCAGTCTGCCATTAATACTGGAAATATTCAATTTTCTTCGGATCTGCCTGCTGGAGTGGCTCATGGCGAAATTCTGTTTATTGCCGTGGGAACTCCTCCTTTACCCACTGGTGAAAGTGATACTCGCTATGTAGAAGCTGTAGCTCGCGGTATAGGGGAAAATCTCAACGGTGGTTATAAGGTAATTGTTAATAAATCTACTGTACCTATCGGCTCTGGTGACTGGGTAAGAATGATTGTTTTAGATGGCATTGCTGAACGCCAAAAAACATTGATACCAGCAGGTGGGACAGCAGTGGAGGAGAAATTACCAGATATTGCTGCTCAGTTTGATGTTGTCAGCAATCCAGAGTTTTTACGGGAAGGTTCAGCAGTTTATGACACCTTTAACCCGGATCGGATTGTCTTAGGGGGCAATAGTCAACAAGCAGTGGGGATGATGAAAGAACTATATGCCCCAATTGTGGAACGCAAGTTTGCTGCTGACCAGTCTTTACCCCCTGTACCAGTACTGGTTACAGACCTGAGTTCCGCAGAAATGATCAAATACGCTGCTAATGCTTTTTTGGCGACCAAGATTAGTTTTATTAACGAAGTTGCTAATATTTGCGATCGCGTCGGTGCAGATGTTACCCAAGTCGCAAAAGGTATTGGTTTAGATTCCCGCATTGGTAACAAGTTCTTACAAGCTGGTATTGGTTGGGGTGGTTCATGTTTCCCTAAAGATGTCTCGGCGCTGATTCACACAGCCGATGATTATGGCTATGAAGCCCAACTCATGAAAGCCGCTGTGAGTGTGAACGAACGTCAACGTTTGATTGCTTTGGAAAAACTCCAGCAAGTCTTGAAAATCCTCAAAGGTAAAACTGTCGGACTACTTGGTTTGACCTTCAAGCCAGATACGGACGATTTACGTGATGCACCTGCGCTCAACTTAATTGAGCAACTCAACCGACTGGGAGCTAAAGTTAAAGCTTATGACCCGATAGTTTCCCAAACTGGTTTGCGTCATGGTCTTTCTGGTGTATTGGTGGAAACCGATGCTGAAAGACTAGCTGATGGCTGTGATGCTTTGGTACTCGTCACTGAATGGCAACAGTTCAACACTTTAGATTATGCGAAAATGGCAAAATTGATGAGTCACGCCGTGATGATTGACGGTCGTAACTTCTTAGACCCCGAAACAATGGTCAGGGCTGGGTTCCAATATGTAGGTGTGGGACGATAAAAAAATTAAAAATTAAAAATTAAAAATTAAAAAACACAAGTTGCATAAGTTTTTTAATTTTTAACGACATCGCCGCCTAGTTTACTCTGGGCGGCGTTTAATTTTTTTTCATTTCAAGAACTACGCGGGATACGTTCTATTTCGGCATAACCGCTAAAAATTAACCTTTGACCTTCAGTTTCTAAACGGTTAAGTCGCATTTTTACCCCATCAAGATCAAAGCGATCTAAATCGACCATGTTATCCAAAATTTCCACCAGTGCAATACTTAAAGTCTGGGAAATTTCTTGTTGCGGTTCTGGAACTTGCTCAAGTTCAATTTTCGGGTCTTTGAAAGAAACCCGTCGTCGTCTTTCAATACCTATACCAAGATTCATACTTAGGGGTATGAGTTCGCCGTTGTTTAAATCGGCTTTAGCTACAAGATGTAACCGATTTTCCGGTAATAGCTGTATTTGGACTTCTGTAAACGAAACTGGTTCCCCACCAGATATCGCCATCAAAGTCGGTTCAGAAAGGTTTAGCAGGCGCTTTTTAACCAATTCTGCCTGGAAAGCTTGATTGATTCCTACTTCTGATAATATTACTTGGGCTACTGCTTGGGTAGGTTGCTTGAGGCTGAGTTTGCCACTCAAAACCGAGCCGAAGTCAATGGAGACTGCATCGGTTTCAAAAGACATTTCTTCAACTGCGAAGTCTTTACGAATTACTAAACCACGACCGCTCATTTTAAAGCTATCAATGCTGCCTTGCAACAGTTTGCTGGAGGGATAGCAGCGCACAAAGACTTCTACTGACTCGCTCATGCTAAACAGGTGGCGAATCGTTTGGCTGGCGACTGTGTTGAGCATTCGCTCTCCCCAATCGCTGCCTTTGGGATCTGTTAAACCAGTAAGTCCGCCTAACATTAGGTTCTGGGTCTCTAGAAGTTCTTTGTACTTTTGTAACAAATTGTCAACAATAGTGCAAGCGATCCCCAGATTTAATGTTCTGATAGCTGTGTGCAGGATAACTGATGGCTGGTAGATAAATGTGTCGGATGTTACAATATTTGCTGTGAGAGGTTGAGATTCACAAATATAATGAATTGGGTTTTAGCTAAGAGTATTGATTTGACTGTGTCGTATTGTGCTACAGGTTTTGATAAACTCAGTTATGCAATGACACACTAAAACGATGAAAGCTACTGAAACCAACTTTCTCAAATTCCTGGAAGGGAAACATCAATTTATCATACCCATCTACCAACGTACTTATTGTTGGACGCTCAAACAGTGTGAACAATTGATAAAACCTAGACACAAACAGACTTTCAACTCTGTCACCTGTCACCTGCTATAAGTTTAGTTATTGCTGAAATGAAAAAATTGGTACGTTACACTACTGCTCTAGCGAAGCCATGCCCGAAGGGCTATACGCACCCTACTCGACAAATAAAATAATTAAGTTAGTAGAGCGATGCCTGGGGCTGGCTACACCTACACCGCCAAGCATCCGGAACCCAGGAAAACAGGTTTTCCATCTACAGATATCTAACCAAATCTCGCTTCTTTCCTATTAGTATAGTAGTAATTATTGTAACCACTTAATTTTTTATTATCCCCGTTAGCAACAACACCCAAGACGTTGATGGGAGAAGTTCTGAGAGTTTCCTGAAGTTGTATCAGTGCGGATTTATCTGTTTTGTCGATCCTTGCCACCAGCACCATACCATCAGTGTGCGGTGCTAGGAGTCGGGCATCAACTAATCCCAGCATTGGAGGGGCATCATAAATCACCAAATCAAAGTTTTTCTTAAAATATTCCATCAGTTGTTTCATCTTATCTGATGAGAGTAACCGGGCAGGGTCGGGCGGTGTGGGTCCTGCGGTAATCACAGATAATAGATCCATAGAAGGTATTTGCTGAATTACCTGCTCAACTGCCATATTGGAAGATATTACATTACTCAATCCCGATAGATTATGTAAATTTGATACTTTGTGAACCTGGGGGCGGCGGAGATCAGCATCTACAAGTAGTACTCGTTTTCCCAAGGCGGCGGCTATTTGGGCGATATGGAATGAAACTGTAGTTTTTCCATCTCCGGGCATAGCAGAGGAAACAACTAAGGCATGAATTGGTTTATCAGAATTAAGTAGTTGAATGTTGGAATAAAGAACCTGTAAAGATTCCCAAAATATTCCTTGTCCGTAATAGCCATCACCTCCATTGCGATTACTACGGAAGAGATTAGAAAACCAACCTATATTTTGGGAAAGATTGCCTGACCAATTTTCTTCTCCTGCAACGCCGTTCTTAGGATTAGATAATTGATTCGTGGAAATTTGTTTATCAAGAGGAAGAGATCCCAAAAATGGGAGTTTTAACTTCTCTTTCATACTCTCGACGCTATGATAGGTATTGTCCATTTTTTCTAAGAGCAAGCCAATACCAATTCCCGCAGCCAAACTGGTCATTAATCCCAGCAACAAACTACGTGGAATATCTGGAGATATAGGCAATTCACCCTGACGTGGTGCTTGTATTAATTCCCAAGGAATTTCTGTCTGTGCTACTCCAATGGAAAGTTCTTGTTTGGTAGTTAAAAACCGATTCAGGCTATCATTTGCAACTTGCAAATTACGTTGAATTTCGCTGTATTGTCTGGCTAAAATTGGTAACTGCTGAAATCTGCGCTTTAATTGCTGTTCAACCTTAGCCAGTTCTTGGCTTTCTACCTCTAGTTTCTGAATCTGAGTAGTCGCTTCTGCTACTCTTAGACCTAAAAACCGATTTGCTTCCTCTTCCAGAAGAGGCAGAAGATTTCGTCTTTTCTCCTCTAGTGATTTTATGACTGGGTTGTCAGGTTGAAAACGAACTAGTTCGGCAGATATTTGGGTTTCCAATTGGCGCAATTGGACTACTAACTGCCCATATATAGGTGCATTATTTAATGTTGCTAGTTTTCCTTCTCGTGTTGATAAACTGATATAAGCAGCACGCGCTGTGGCTAACTGTTGATTAACATCTAGTCGTTGCTGATCCAAGGTTTGCATTTGTTGAGCAACTGAAGTAGATTTGCTTTCTGGATCAATAAACTCGTATCTTTGTCGGAAAATTTGCAGTAGTTGTTGTTGCTGAGTTACACGTTCTTTGAGTAAAGGCAGTTGTTTATCTACAAATTCAAGCCCTTGACGTAACTTCGTTTGACGCTTTTCCAAACTGTTCTTTAAATAATATTTAGAAATTGTATCTAAGACAATTTTAATTTCCTGAGGAAACTTACTTTTATAGCTGACTTCTATAAGTTTTGTTGAACCTAAGCGACGGATAGTTAAATTTCTGATCAGGTAATTATAAGTAATATATGAAGAGGAAGATGGCAACTCCTTTATAACATTTTGCATGACTTCCTGACTTTTCAGAACCTGAATTTGACTGTCGTAATCTAGTCCGGATTTAGGAACTGTAGAGTCTGGAAGATTGAGTGTTTGTAAAGTGTTGTCTCCTGTTACAGGTTCAACTAAAAGCTGAAAATTGCCTTGATATATCTTTTCTTGGTTCAATGTTGAATAAGCAACAGCACCCATAACAGATACAACAACCACTGAGATCACTAAGGCTCGTCGTCGCAGAATCCCCAATAATTCTCTTGGATTCCAATCTTCATCCTCTGTTTCCAAAGGTGAAAAAGGCTGAAATGGCAATAATGCTGGTGCAACAGTTACCTTTCCATTCTCATGAGCATTTGAGACTATATTAGAATTCTGATTTATCATGGATTTTTATCGCTAAATTATCTAGGTAAATATTTTATGATTCTTCGGTCTCAGTTGTACCGAACTAATTTCTAAAATGCCCAATGAGTAAACTGAAAATTTCAAATTTATCAAATTTACTTACCCCGTAGATGCCTTCTTGGTTTTCTTTTACAGTATTTTTACGTAATAGCATTTTTGATCCCTGAGTCAATTTCCTACCATTATAGTCTTGTGTGAATTGTATCATCATGGGAAGATAAAAAAAAATTGTTTACATTCTACACCCTAGCTTCTCAGTTGTGTGTTTTGTTGATGATATAGGAATCTGCTTTGATTACTGTTAACTTGCGTGGTGTAGCCATCATTACTAATTTAGGAACTTTATATCAAGTCCGGTTGTTCGCTTCAGCATCTCTTTATAGATAAACTTATCATTAGGGCTGACGCTCTGACACGGAGAGATTTTAATAATAAGTGATTATCCTTGTTTAATATAACTCTTCCCTCTTCACAGGAAGGGTACTTAGTTCTTTAAGCGCTAGGCCACTTTTGCTCTAGCGCAGGGTGGCTTTAGCCGCTAGGGATACGCAAAAATCAAATAGAAATCCTATATAATTTGGGTAATTTTTCAAGAATTAAGTAGATTTTGATGTGGGGAGAACTATTCATCTTTTGCTGGAATAGGCAAAGATACTTCAGCTTTTTGTCCCATTTTCCTTTTCTTAATGGGTTGAGCAGGATTACCTGCATAAATCATCATTGACTCTAAGGATTGTCCAGTGACACTACCTAGGGTTAAAACTGCTCCCCGTCCGATTGTTACTCCCGGACCAATTACCGATTTTGCTGCTATCCAACTACTCTCTTCAATATGTATGGGAGCAGAAATCAATTGAAAATCTAGATGATTCCAATCATGATTACCAGTACATAGATAAACCCCTTGGGACAGACAGACATGATTTTCTATCACGACAGGTGCAAGGTTGTCAATCCAGGTATTTTCCCCAATCCAGACATAGTTACCGATACTCAAACGCCAGGGAAATTTGATTCGTACCCCCGGTTTTATACGGACTCCTTTACCGATACTTGCACCAAAGATACGGAGAATACCAATTTTTACTGTTGATATGGGTAGCAAATAACTTTCAACTAAAGGTGAACCCAAAAAGTACCACAAAAGTTGCTGAAGGTAGGGCGCACCTGGGGTATAATTGCCAATGGTGTAATTATCTAGACGCATAAACTGGGGGACGAAAACGAGGGTTGAAACTGGCTCCAGTACGACCTGATACAATCCACAATAGAGAACGTCCACTGTCGCGGATAATACGGGCAACTGATTCTCTAGGTCGTTCGGAGGGAATAGAAATTGGGGTAAAAGTAATGCCTTGGCTACCTAAAACTAGGGTGGCTATGGTTGTTGCCCTTGGGAGATGAAAATTTGAAGTGATCAGGTAGACGTGCTGAATATGGCGTTGCTGGAAATCGTCAACCAGGGTAGTAAAATTAGTAACTGTGTCAACAGCACGGTAGTCGAGGTGAATACGGTTCGTAGGAATACCTACATTCTCAAAAATAGCAAAGGCTTGGGCTGGGAGTATACCGCTGGAAACCCAGATATCTAGATGAGGATGTTCTTGAGCAAATTCGGCTGTAAACTTTTCTCGCTCTGGTCCACCACCAAGGGTAAGGATAGCTTGGGGATGGGGCGCTTGGTAAGAGGCGATCGCTATTCTCATAGGAATAACACTTATAAGCACCAGGATAAAGCCGACTAAACTTAAAACCCAATATTTTTTGAATTGGCGACATAACCACTTCATGAGTAAAATCAATGTGTTTTCAGTAGGTTTATTTGGACTGTCTTCCACAAAGGGTACACAAGAAAAATGAATTCGCCCACCCTGATCACATTGGCATCATACAATTTAACAGCTATTATTGATTAATGATTTTTTGATAGGCAGTAGCTAATTGTTTAGCAATTGTCTGCCATGAATAACGTTCTAAAGCAAATGAACGACCATTTTGACCAATTTGTTCCCGCAATTGGGGAGAATTTAAAAAATTAGCGATCGCTTCTTGCAGAGCTTCTATTTCTCCTTCTACAATGATTCCAGCTTTAGCTTCAGCGATTTCCGGCGCAATTTGCACACCCGGCGTTGTGATAATCGGTAAACCCGACACCATAGCCTCTGCTAGGGCGATACCAAAATTTTCGGAATAAGTAGGTAGTACAAACAAATCCGAACCTTGCAACAGCAAATCTTTATCATATCCACTGACAAACCCGACAAAAGAAGTTTGCTCTGCGAGATTAAGGGATGCCACTATTTGCTGTAAAGATTTAACATATAAATCTTCTCCAGAACCGGCAATAAGTAAGTGAAACTTCTGCTCCTGTTTTACTAACTCACCTAGTGCTTGAATCAACAATTCAGGACGTTTCTTGTAGTGTAGACGGGAAAGAAACAGAACAATGGGAACTTCAGTAGAGATATGATGGCGATCGCGCAATTTGTATTTAGCATCAGGAATCAATACAGGTGGATTCACTCCCAAAGGCAAAACTATTTTAGGTGGCTTAACTTCAAACCGCAACGCATCTTCCATCTCACCCACAGATGTACAGTGGATAGCCCCAGCATTATTTAAATTACGTCGCTCAATTAAAGTGCTATAAACTTGCTTTTTTAACTGGCTTTGCGCCAATGCCCAAGGTGTTAATTGTCCCATGATTCTCACTGTGTATGGCACTTGTTGCCACTGGGCAAAAATAGCAGCACAGCTAGGAAGATATGAAAATAAATAGTGATTATCTAAAATGTCGTAATTTTTGATATTTTTCCATAGCCACTGCGTAAATCCTGGTGAAGGTAAAAATGCTTTGATGCGAGCCGCAGGGGGAAAAAACCAAACTGGTAGCCCTTGGTATTCTACACGCTCAAATAATGGGACATCCAGCAGCATTCCCTCATCATCATTAGTAGTTGCAATCTCTGCATTTATTCCTTCTGCGCGTAAAGCCCGCACCAAATTGAGAACTACCTGAGTGGGACCCCCTAGCTTAGGGCTGATAGAAGGAATTACGTGTAAAACTTTCATTTTATAATATATCTCAGTGTAATTAACTTCGAGGATACTGCTGAGGTAAGCGTTTAATACCCAATAAACGAGGAAAAGTCTTGGCAAAGAAAATTAGCCCCAAAATTGGTAGGAGTGAAGTTGTAAAGATAATCAGACTTCGCATAGAAATTGCTGCTGTAAAAAAGCCTAAAGCGTTGACTACTATACCGTAACCAGTAGTATGAAATGCAGCTGTTCGAGACCACCAAGTTGCTAATATACCTATGCACAGAGATATTAATATCACTGCCAACATACCACCCATCATGTAGCTTTCGCCAACATAAGTTGAAGCTACTGTCCAACCATCAGCGCCCACGACTTCTTCAATGGATACACTTAGACCTTCCGGTTTATCAGGCCACAAAACTCTAGGTATGGGTTTAGTAGCAAATACATATAACAATTCCAGTCCCAGAAAATCATGTTTAATCGGGAAGGCATCAACTAATAAACCGATGCTATGCAGGTTGTAGTCCACTGCTAGAGTTCCTTGCACTTTTTGAGTAGCGTAGGCTGCGGTTGCTAAATATCGGCTGATGCCCATATCTCTAAACCCCAGCATATGACGGGTGGCAAACACCATGGCATATCCCATTACAGCAATAGGCGCAGTGACATTGAACAGATTAGGACGCTGTAATGTGAGTAAATAGCCACCCAAGAATGTGGCAATATAGGCACCAAATATATTGCGTGTTCCGCTGGCAAATCCATCAAAAAAAGTGAACACAAAGACGATACCAACCAAAAATATCTGCCAACCGCGAAAAGATTGACGACGATTCCAGATAATACCTGCAAGGGGTGGTATGGCGTAAGAAAATAGCTTCAGTTCCGACAAAAATACTCGCCAGTCGCCTAAACGCCCTCGTCCCCACGGCACAGCAAACCGGGGGCCAAGTTGAGCTTCAATTAGCTTGATAGGATTGAAGTCAACTGACATGAAAACATATAGGTATGCGAGAAAGGCTGAGATGCAAAATATCCGAAACAGCGCTTTATCAGGAATATTACCGAAGTCTAACCAACTGGGAGGTGCTGGCTTAAACAAAGTTATGTGGCGACCAATTCCCAGTCCACCCAATCCCACCAAAAGAGCGTCGAGAGCATGGGCAGTTTGCTCAGAAGTCAAAAGTTGATCAAACTTTATCTGTGGATATAGAAACTCAATCAGTGTTAAAAAATACAGAGCTACGATACAAGCTAAATCGGCTCGAAACAAATTTTCCAACCCGCGACTACTGTCACTCCAGATACTGAGAGCTATTCCTATTATTACGGTAATAGCTACCTGATTAGCCATGAGGCTAGGAGTTTGCTCTATACTAATATTTACATATGCTATGAATAAGCTAGAAATCAAGGCAACTGTTCCCAAAAATGTTGCCTTTGTGATGCGTTTTTTGACGATAGGTGGATAGTAGGGATTGCTGGAGATGTTCATGAGATTGATATCATGTCCAATAAAAAACTGCGAATCTGCGAACTAATAGACGTTGCATACAACATCTCTACATTATGGGTGACTGGCCAGATATGGTACGACTGAGGCTTTGATAAAGAGATTCATAAGTATCTACCATATTTGCTAGAGAAAATCGCTCTTTTATTAATTGATAACCAGCACTAGCCACGGAGTTTCGTAAACCTGGATTAACAAACGAGTCTAACCCAGTCAAGTTGTCTTTTCCAGAAGCTATGAAACAAACTTCTGGGGGAAACTTTAGCTCATCTGCTAGAGATGAACTAATCATACATGGCAAAGACCAAGCCATTGCCTCCAACAAAGCAAATGGTAATCCCTCAAACTGAGCAGGATGAAAAAATCCATCTGCTGCTGCTAAAAATGGTGTCACGTCTTTTTGCCAACCCAAGCGTTGAATGTATTCTTGGGCATTATATTCGACAACCCATTGATCCCACATGGGAGTTAAACGCCCATCGCCAACCCATAAAAAACGCGCAGCCGGAAGGTTACGCTTGAGGTGAGTAGCCCATTGTAAAAATAGCAGCGGTTGCTTTTGTGCTTCCATTCTTCCCACTGCTACTATTAGTAATTCATCGGCATGGATTCCTAGTTGGGAACGAGCATCTTGACGCTTTGTCAAACGTTCTGTATCTTCAGGAATGCAAACTCCATTGTCAATAACTGTTATTTTCTCAGCCAAAGAAGGGAGAAACTTTTTTAATTCTCGACCACGATTTTCGGAAATGGCTAGAAGTGAACCGCTAAACCTATTTAATGCTCTTTTGGCTATTTTGTCCCGCCATGTGCCTAAAACTGCTCCTAAACTGGCCTGAGTTTGGGTAATATGGATAGTTGCTAATCTCGGTATTTGTAGAGAATCAGACCATGTTAATAAATCCAACCCATCTTCTAAGTTTTGCTTGTTGAGATGAATAATATCAGGTTGAAAAGCTTGCCAATCTGAGATACAAGCATGATTAGAGCGAGAGAAAACATCTGAAAAGGAACGCAATTTACGATTGTATGTATTGACGTAGGGCGATCGCAATACTTCTCCAAACCTACCAAATGAACTTACTAGTTCATCCATGATTGGATGTTGAGAACACCATAATCCCACAGAATAGCCCCGATTTGCTAGTTCTTGCCCCAGATAAATTAAATAGAGTTCACCTCCACCGCGTGACCCAGAACTGCTGCTAACAAATAAGATTCGCATTAAATTGTGATAATTAATTTTTGAACAATCTCTAACATTAATAAACCAAACAAACTATCGAGCAACTTTTTGAAACACTTCCATCCAACTTTCTGCACCTGCTTGTAGCGAAAAATTAATTGCTTTTTTTAGTGATTGTTCGCTTGCCGCTGCAATTGTTTCTGGATTGTTTAAATAATTTATTAAAATTTCAGTTAGACTAACAACATCACCTGATGGAAATAGAAAGCCATTTTTACCTGGTTCAACTAAATCATAAGCAGCACCAACCGTATCAGAACAAATAATAGGTAATCCAGCCCCAAGAGCTTGATTAACAACTACTCCCCAGCCATCATATCGACTAGGTAAGACAAATATATCAGCTTCTCGAAAAAAATGCGGCAAATTTTCAGGAGATTGAAACCCTGCATATTCAATTTTTTGCCGAGTCATAATGGGTAATAATTCTAACAATTGAGGAAGTTCTGCTTCTCTTCCCACCAGCAGTAAACGAGCATTTAAACCAGCTTGAATCAGATGATCAAATGCTTGAATCAGAACATCCACTCCTTTCCGCGCAATCATCTGACCACAAAATAGAATAGTAATGGGATTGCGTGGACGCTGGGGTAAATCTTGGCTAAAATTAGTTAAATCACAATAGTAGGGAATATTAAAAATAGGTTTATCAGGAAAACGTTGTTGATAGTCCTGTTGTGCTTTAGTGCCAATGGCTGCGATCGCTCGACAATATTTTAAACTATCGGCTAAGTATTTTTGTAATTTTCCTTTAATTCCCTGTGAACTACCCACCATTTTTTCACCCCAAAAAATACAAGGAATTTTTTGAGCTTGCAATCTCAGTAACAACTGAGTAGTTACATTCATATAGCCATTTAGCACCACCACATCAGTTTCAGTCGTTGATGGAAAATGCCAGTTAAAATGAAATCGGGATAAACCCCAAGCTAAATGAAACCCTGGTAATATGTGTTCATAAGGTTGTAAGGGTTTTTCAGGCCAAGGAGAATCGGCACAAGCTGGTTCTAAGTAGAAAATTTTCAAGTTTATATCAGGATGTTGAGATATGGCGTAGAATAAATCTCTTTGATATGGAGATGGCAGTATAGAATAGAAAATGACACTAATTTTTTTTTGAACATGAGCATATTTCATAGCTTCCGTTTTTACATTTAATAAAAAATAATCATTATTTTAAATGAGAGGGAGTTTTTTATGTAAATTTATTTAACATCATTCAATTCCTACACATTCAACCCCATTTTCTGAAAGTAAACTGCATACATATCCATTACCACAAACAATATCTTAGATTCGTTTTGGCTGGTGATAGAGTACAGATTTTGCCGCATTTACTAGAATGTTTTGGCTATATGGATGAATATCTGTATGATTCCATTTATTATAATAAGTATCTAAATCCATATTCTTCACCTTCTAAAATATCTACAGAATAATAGTGTCAAAACTTTGAATACAATTTGACATAAATGGAGAGATGCTCTCAATAAATCAGGTTTTTTTAGTTGCCAATACAGCCAAGTGCGATGCTTGAGTATACAAATTCGTTGTATGACCTTTAGTACTAAATAAGAACTCTATATTAGAATGCTGCTGGAGTTTAGGTAGATAGTCGCATAAAGAAAATGGGTAAAATACTCCATCATAATCAGTTATATAATATCCACGAAATCCAGTCAATATAAGACCACTTCCCTTTTGACCAAAAGCTGTGCGAAGTAATTGTTTTGCTGTTTTAGTAATTGTAGATCCCCAACCATAAATATTATGATCTGAGATGTAAATAGCACGTGATGAAACTCTTAACATTTCATCAATTACAAGTAGGGGATTAGCTACATGATGAAGAACACCAAATGCGGTAACTAATTCAAAAGAGTTGTTTGGATATGGTAATTCCCTAGCGTCACCCAAATCAATTTTTTCAGACGAAAGTCCTTTTGATATACTAATTTCTCGAAGTTCAGGAATAAATTCAATTCCTCTATAATTGATATCTGGTAAAAAATTCTTGAGATATAGAAGTGCGCGACCAGTTCCGGTTCCAACATCTAGAACAGTACGAAAATCTTCATTAATGATTAAACCAAGGAGTAGTTTTAGAGCATTATGATGTTCATCATTTTCATGAAGCTGCAACTTATCATAATCATTAGCTTTTTTGCTGTAATAATCTTTCAAGATTTCTTCAGAGTTATTTTTCATCGATTTGTACCTTATGTAGTCATAGAGGCTAACTCTTTAGAGAATGGAAGTTTTTAATGACTGAAATAAATTTTCAAGACTAAATTTCAATTGTGAAGCTAAACCATTAGACAAATATCGTAATTGTGCTGTATCTCTCAAAATAGACTGTATCAAATCAGCAATTTTATTACCACTAACTTCCTCCAAAATCCAACCATTCTCACCATCTACAACCACTTCACCACAGGAACGAGAAGCAATAATAGGTAATTTCCATGCTTGCGCTTCCAGTTGAGTTAATCCAAACCCATCGGAAATAGTCGGGAACAAAAACACATCTGCCATCTGGTAATATTGTGCTGTTTCACTCCTGTTAACATGGCCTAACCAACGAATTTGCGGATGGTTTTGCAAACGAGATGGAATCTCAATTTGCACAGAGCCGACAATCCAGAACTCAACAGGATATCCCTCAAGTAATTGAACTGCATCTAATACAGCCGCAATCCCTTTTCGCAAAATTACCTGTCCCAAAAATAATACCCTTAAAGGACGCTCTTGAGAAAATAATTCTGGAGAAGTGCGGACAAAGTTACTAGCTGCTTGTGGTGGAGTATATACTAAGGGAACGATATGGATTTTTTTAGGCTCAACACCTGTTTTTTCTAAGAGTTGAAGCGACCAATTGGAATTGACCACAATAGCATCAGCTAGAGTACATTCTTCTCTCCAGCTTTGCCAATATTCAGGAGGTGCTGGTTGCCAATCTGCACGATATTGGGGGTATCGTTCATACTCTTGAGTAACCATTTTTTCTTCCCACAAACCTGGGTCAATTTGACCTAGTATTGTATACCATTCCTGTTGTTTTGCAAATCGAAAAATCTCTAAAGCGGCATAGCTGTAAGAAAATAGTATGGGAGGATGTGTAATCTGGTCAGATAGCCCTGCTAAAGTCTTGATTGTCTGTTGTTGAAACCATTGATTACGAGCAATAACTCGATCCCATCCTGTCTTTTTTTGCAGACGTTGAGTTAATTCAAATCTAATTAAAGAACTATTGAAAGCGTGAACAGATGCTTGACTTAAGTCTGGGTGGTATCTTTCCCGTAAATTAGCTAAGACAGATTTAGGTAAAAAATTTAGTGGAGACTGAGGAGATACCCAAGCATCTGTAATTAAGTGAGCAAGCTGTCCCTGCTGTTGTAAAGCTCTGGGTATGGTGTAATGTTCACGCGCGCCAATCTGGCAAGATATCCAATTATAAGGTGCTGTAGGCATGGATGAGAAATCTATTTCTAATTCTAAAATGAGATCCTCCACTTCTTAAAGAAGTCGAGGATCTAAAAACTGAATATTAACTTTTACTTTTGAAAGATGCTTAACTATAAGTCAAGCATGGCTATTAACCGATGAGAAATAAGTCTGTCGCTGCTAATACGGTACCGGCTCCCAAGTTAGCGAATACTCCACCGGCTCCAGTTCCAAAAGCCGACAAGTTTTCATTGTAGAACAAGTCTCCCGTGCCTCGATTATAAACAATGTACGCATCTTGAGTATCAAGACCAGAGTTGTTAGCTTGGTTGACTGAGATAAAACCATTAGCAACCGCTGACAAATCTAACCCCACAGAAGCCGCTGCCGCTAAAGCTGCAAAGGTGTCAACCTGCAAATCAATTCCATCTATTCCAGAGACGAAGCCTGTAATTTTATCCTTACCGACGGTAGTACTTGTAAGTCCGCTGAACCCTAAAGTATTACCTGTTTCTTCTAACAACCCTGTTACTGGATCTACAGCTAGAGCTTGACCACCAAATTCAAAAATATCAGCGCCACTACCACCAATGAGAGTATCATTACCCGCCTTTCCCGCCAGGGTGTCATCGCCTGCGCCACCAGTGAGAATATTAGCAGCAGAATTTCCTATTATGGTAGTATCAACACTGCTGTTCTGTCTGACATTGGCTACATTAGCTCCAGAGATATTGATAAATTCAACTTCACTAGCAATATTAGTCCAAGTATTGCCAGTGCCAAGGACGTTAACGTCAACACTATCGATGCCTTCACCACCATTCTCTATGACATTATCAAGAGAATCAATGATGTAGCTATCATCACCGAGTCCACCACTGACGAGATCTGCGCCTGTTCCAGCAATTAAAATGTCATCTCCCTGATTACCGAATAATTGATCATTATCAGCACCTCCATCAATGATATCGTTGCCCAAACCGCCATTAATCCTATCAACACCAGCTAATCCACTTAAGATATTGTCGCTGCCGTTGCCATTAATCTCATTGGCCAAGTTATTGCCTTGACCGACTACAGCGCTTCCACCAAGAGTCAGGTACTCAATCTGAGTTCCACTTATCAATGTGACTCCAGCCGCACCAGTTGACAAAGAAAAGTCACGGGTAGAAAAAACAGTATCGTTTCCACCACCTGATTCGTTGATATTCAAGGCTGTATAGGTAATAACATCATAAACTTGATAATAGTCGTCTCCTGCACCGCCTATATAGACACCTGATGGACCAGTAAGATCAAAATTGTCATTGCCGGCTTCCCCTTCAAGTCTTGCACCCTCGGCTCCTCTTAAAATATCATCCCCTGCTCCAGCTTTGACTTTGGTGTTAGTGGTAAAACTGGCAAACAGATCCTTACTGCCTGTACCGATCACCGTTGCATTGCTAGGATTGGGAACTACAGTACCATCGACAGTGTAAAATCCGTCAAAAATATTGAATATTGCCATATTCGGAAGAATCCTTTTGTTATCTAGGTGTAAAACTTAATTCGACTTTGGTACTCATGCTCAGGATAGAAAAATATCCCTAGCTTGATTTGAATTTCAAATCCTGTTGGAGTACTGATTCGGTTTTACATATGAGAGTGTACCATACTTGTTGTTTGACAAATTTAAATAGCTAACATTAGATACACTAAATAGCATTTATATAAAATAGCTTTATATATACGAGTTTAAGCATAACTTTTTTATTTAGGTTAGGTGAACTATCCTTCTCTGAATCGGAGAAGCTACAGGAAGGGGAAGGCTTCGTATAGGTTTTTTGTATTAGCGTAATTATGCGAAAAGCTATTTATAGGTAATTTATCATAGACTCTATTCTATTCGCCTAAAAAATTTTACACATTTTCTCACATCTGGGGCTATTCTTCATTTCATCTTTTGCAATCAGAGGTTATTAGACATCGACCTGAATTTAAATATGCTTATCCTAGAGGCATTGTAGAGACGTGACCTGGGTAGAGATTCTCGGCTCTACAATCTTTATTGGAGATGTCTAATAATAAGATCCCCAACTTCTCAAAGAAATTGGGGATCTAAATAGTAAATATCAACTTTTTCTTTTAAAAGACGCTTAACTATAAGTCAAGCATGGCTATTAAGAGATGAGGAATACGTCTGTCGCGACTAATGTGGTACCGGCTCCCAAGTTAGCGAAGATTCCGCCTCCTCCAGAACCAAAAGCCGACAAGTTCACATTGTAGAACAAGTCTCCAGTTCCTTGATTGTAAACAAAGAACGCATTTTGAGTATCAATACCAGCATTGGTAGCTTGGTTGACTGAGATAAAACCATTAGCAACTGCTGATAAATCAGACCCCACAGAACCAGCTACAGCTGTAAAGGTGCTAACATCCAGATCAATACCATCTATTCCAGACACAAAGTCCGTAATTGTATCCTTGCCGATGGTATTAGTTGCTGTTCCTGTTAACCCTAAAGTTACACCTATTTCTTCTAAGTAGCCTGTGACTGGATTTACAGCTAAAGCATTACCACCAAATTCAAAAACATCAGCGCCAGATCCGCCAATGAGAGTATCATTTCCCGATTTTCCATTCAGGGTGTCATTGCCAGCGCCACCTGTAAGAGTGTTAGCAGCGGAGTTTCCTAGTATAAGGGACCCATCAGCGTTGTTTTGTGTAACATTGGCAGCGTTAGTGCCACCGATATTAATGAATTGAACCTCTGCATTTGTAACCCAAGTACCACCAGCAGTAAGAACGGTAACGTCAACGGAATCAATGCCTTCGCCTGCAAGCTCTACTACAGTGTCAGCAGAATCAATAATGTACTTATCATTACCAACTCCACCAGTCAATGTATCTGTGCCTGTTCCAGCAATTAAGAGATCATTTCCCTGATTACCGAATAATTGATCATTATCAGCATCGCCTAAAATGAGATCGTTGCCGGAACCGCCAAAAATAGTATCAGCACCAGCTAATCCGATTAAGATATTATCTTGCTGATTGCCGATAATCTGGTTGTTAAGGTTATTGCCTTCACCTACAATCGCGGCGCTGAGAGCGTCAAAAGTCAGGTTCTCAATACTACTGGTGTTTAAATTTACTCCAGTGGCACCTGTTGACAACGAAAAGTTCTGCTGTGAAAAAATAGTATCTGTTCCACCACCGATTTCGTTGATAGACAGATTTGTGTAGGCAAAATCATAAACTTTGTAAAAATCGTCGCCTGCACCGCCTATATAAACACCTGAAGTAGCGGTGAGATCAAAAGTGTCATTGCCGGCTTCACCGTCGAGTCTGCCATCTGTTGTTCCTTTTAAAATGTCATCTCCGGCTCCGGCTCGGATTTTGACGTTAGTGACAGCGGGAGTAGAAGTAACAAAGACATCGTTAGCGCCTGTACCGATAATCGTTGCATTAGTAGGATTAGCAACTTCAACTCCATCTACAGTGTAATAGCCGTTATAGATAATGAAATTTGCCATATTTCGAGAGACTCCTTTTGTTATCCAGGTCTGGAACTTAACTCAATTTTGCTAGTCTTTGGTCAGGATCTAAAAAAATATCCCCACCAGAATTTTAACTTGTTAGCTAAGACTCATTCAGTATAAACTACACATCGGCAAAGTTGCAAAAAATCTACCAATGTCTACTTAAACTACTGACTTTGTTGATTGAGTATAACGTATGATTATTGAAATTCATGGGAATTATTTGAGGTAATAATTTCAGGATAGTAAAATCTTCTCTGATGATACAGGAAGAGTATTTCTACGTAAATAGAGATAAGAAACTAATGATTTGGCGGAAATCGGTTGACGTTGTTGATGATATTGTCTAATCAGTTTAGGGATAAGAAACAAACCTTCTACAATGCCAGACGTTCTTCCGTGCCTGATTAACCAGAAAATACGGCTCATACACTGTCCAATGCCTAACCAACAAAAGAGGATAGGATACCGCAAATAAGCTAATAAAATCTGATTAGCTATGCTTGCGGCAGTAATGCGTGGGTTGTTGTGGTGTTCTAATTGGGTGTTATGAAATACTCTCAGCCATGAACTTTCGAGAATACTCC
The DNA here is from genome assembly GCF_014698735.1 of Anabaena catenula FACHB-362. Lineage (GTDB taxonomy): Bacteria > Cyanobacteriota > Cyanobacteriia > Cyanobacteriales > Nostocaceae > Anabaena > Anabaena variabilis_A. The sequence continues at coordinate 50,257 of NZ_JACJTQ010000001.1, read as the reverse complement.
ACCCCATATCATGAAGCCGCAGCGATAGATCAACTTCTTCCATTCCATAAGCAACTGGCAAATTAACATATCCAGTAGTTTGTTGAAATACTTCTTTCCGATAAGCGCATCCACAGCCGATGAAATTAGATACCCATGTACCAGTCAATTGTGCTGGTGTAATTGTTTCATTAATATGGAATATACTAGCTGCTATAACTGCTGCTGTGGGGAAAGAATTAAAAAGATTTGTTAAGCGTTCAAAGTAGTCTGTATCTAGAGGATAAGAATCATCATCAAAACTAGCTATAATTGGGTTATTTGCATGAACAATGGCTATATTCCTCCCACCACCTGGACCAACTTGAACAGAACTCTTAATAATTTTGATAGACGGCAAATTTAAGTTTTTGAGTCCTGGCTCAGTTGTGATGTCATTACCATCGATATGAATAATGATTTCATTGGGACAAGGATTACATTCTAAAATTTTCTCCACTGTTTCTAAGAGTTGGGATAAGCGATTATACGTGGGAATTATTACACTAATTTTACAAGTATTCATTATATTAATTGTTAATCATTTATGACAAATATCCTGTCAGGATTTGAGGAGTGGAACTTAGCTAATTTTATTTACGGCTATCACTCAGTCTTGCTAGTAAAAACAGCCATAAAAACCCGATTAAATAACGAAAACGCCCTAACCCAAGATGCCATTTGAATGTTTCTTGATATAATTCCCAACCTTTTTTAATTTCACCTTCACGTAGACACTCTAAACTTACAGGTCTAATATGCCTTGTCAATATTTCCAGTCTTTCTCTCTCTCGTATTTTACCACCTGGATATTGACTGATTTTTTCTTGTTGTATGAGGTAGCAAGTTCCTTCATAAGTTTTGGTGGTGATGGCAATTGCACTATTAGAATGCTGACGATAGGCTAGAACAGAAGGAGAATTAATGTAAATAAATCCCTTTGCTGTTCCCAATCTCAACCACAAATCATTGTCTTCAGAATTAATCCATTTATCTGTAAAACTACCTACTTGTTGGAGAATATCCCGCCGAATGGTAACGGAACTAGTGAGAAATGAATTAGCATTTTTATTGGATGCATACAAATCTTTATAGGCAGTATAGTTTAGTTGTGAAACTTGATCAAAATTTATCTCATTTTCATTACTAAAAAATATAGCTTTACCTGCCAAAAAAGCAGGCTTATTTGTTTCTCTAATGATTGCTGCGTACACTCCTAAAGTCCAGGGAAACCAGATATCGTCGCTATCAAGAAAGGCAATATATTCTCCTTGAGCAATTTGAATAGCCATATTTCTGGCTTTTCCTGGGCCTTGATTTTTCTGTTGGAGAATTTTTATATTTTGTCCATACTGTGCTAATACATCAATAGTATTGTCTGTGGAACCATCATCGACAACAATCACTTCATAATCATCAAAATCTTGGTTAAATATAGAGTCAATTGTTGCCTTGATAATATTCACTCTATTGAAAACAGGAATAACAACGGAGAAGAATACCATATTTAATTAAGTTAATATCAATTATTGAAATTATTGAAATTTTCCAGCTTTCAAGTCTTGTTTAAACTGATCCAGTTTTTCATCTAATTGATCCAATTTATTCTCCATAATATTATCTTTACTTAACTGAAACTGAGCTTTGTGAACAAGTTGGCGAATAAAAGAAACCATGCGTTTGATTTCAATAAATTTTAAACCGGGAATTTTCTGACTAATACTATTAAATCGATAAAACCGATTGACTTTGTACTCCAGACTTAATGATTGACAGAAGTCAGTCCATTTAAAATCAGGGATACCCGCATTAGATTTTAGAGAAATCCAAGGTACACGTAGTGCGTCAGCGACTATTGCACCATGCATGGCTGCACTGACGACAAGTTCGGATTTGCTAATTTCCTGAAGAACTTTTTCCACCTCCCAGCGTGGATCAATACAAATGTAATCTAATTGCTGACAAACTTCTAAAAATATTTCCGGGCTACTTTCCATCTCCCATGCATAGGGAATAAAAGCCAATTTATACTTTTTCTTCGTATCAGTGGGACGATAAACTCGGTTGACTAAAATAGCAGTATCAGCAATTCCCAATGCTGGTGAGATGTTTAAAGCGGCAGCAGTTAGAGGTCCTCTCACGCAATATATTGTCCATGTATCATCTATCTGGGGAAGATTACCAAATCCATGGCCTGTACCAAAAATAATAGTTTGCTTGAATTTAGGCAAATTTTCATTTAGCAACGTGCCAAATCCGACAAATGCTGCTTCAGAAGCACTATCATTAAAGACTCCAGGTAAAAGTTTTGGCCAAAGCCAGCCATTTAGATCGTCACCAAAGTTAGCAAAGGGAACATAACTTCTGGTTTTGTTGGCATAGTATAATTTCATTTTTATTCCACAGTTATAAAGTTGAAAATGATAACTAAGTCCAGATACCAACACCATGCATGAATCTTTTCATAATTCTGCGAGGTAAAGATTCTAAATGATTAGGGAGATTATCTGTATGGATAATATAATTTCCATCTTGAGCATCGTAATTTAATGTATCAGGATTGGTAATTTTTTCTCGCCAATCTTTTTCTACAGCATGATCCCATCCGGGAAAGCCTCGTTCTCTGGCAAGACGACGAGTATCTAGTCTTTTCTGAATTTGTTCAGGAGTTCTGTACTTGTAGTGTTTATACAAAATCCGTTCTTTATTAACTACGCCCATGTGCTGTGGCCATGAACCATTATCCCAAATTAATCCATCACGATGCCGGAAAAATCTTGGTTCGGAATTTTCTATTTGGTAAAACTTGAGGGATGATAATATTTCAGATATGGGTTGATTGAAATCTATTAAATCTATATCTTTATTTGTTAGATAGTATTCGATAGCAATTCCCCATAAAACGTGATTAAACTGACTAATTTTCGAGAGAAATTCACGGGGAGATTGTACGTAAAATTCATCAGCATCGAGATGACACCACCAATCACCTGGTTTGGCTTGATGCTTAAAAGCATTGAATACTTCGCCTCGTAAAGATTCCTGAAACACTTTACCATCTTGTTTCCAGGGAATAATTTTCTCGCTTTGCATAGACAGGACTTTTTCCCAGGTACCGTCTGTGCTTGCACCATCATAAACGTAGATATAATCAGACCACTGAGAAGCTTGTTCTAAGCAGTATCCAATAATATCAACTTCGTTTTTAACTAAACAAATTGAGTGAATTTTAAATTCATTATTTGACATAAGTTCTCCATTAAATATGCTGATTTTTTATTTACCTCACATTTGGCACCAAGACAAAACGGATGGTAGCCAAGCTTTTAATTTTTTGATGAAATATGTAAGTTCTCACAGTTAGTCATCATGTCATAAATTTGGTTTGAAATCTTCTTTTCCAAGCAGCCATTTCTTCGGCTAGAGAAAAGCCAAAGATTTTGTAAGTTAACCTATAAGTTTGAGGAGCATAATTACCTTGAGGTATAAAGTTTTTTTGCTTCATCTTAATTTGGTGAATAAGTTTATTTGCCCAATCTGGATTAGATAACCAAATAATTCGAGCGCACTCAAACCTTGCTTGATTAATTGCTAGTTGTCTTGACTCTGTTAATTCACCAATAGATTCGAGAAATTCTTCTAGTTTATCTGTAATATCTAAGCGTTCACGATAATTTTTTGATTTATCTTTTTTGCAAACTGTTGACTCACTCCATTGTCTATAAACTGAACCAGATTCTGCAAAATACTCAAATTGTTTCCCTGCTTTTAACAGTCGTAAATACAATTCATGTTCTTGACAGCAAGATTGACTAGCTTTCCACCCTCCCACATCTAAAAGAGCCTGCTTTCTCCAAAGGGGACTACCTGTTTGAGGTAAGTACCAACGAGCTAGTAAAATCCAATGATCGTGAGGTTCAGGAATAGGTAAAATTTCTTGTCTAGATATATCTCTTTCCCAATATTCAAAAATACTGGGACTGTAAATTATATCTACACTGGGAACCTGAGCCGTAAATTTGACTTGTTGTTCAATCTTGCTCGGAAGTAAGTAATCATCTGCGTCTAGATATTGTAACCATTCTCCTGTACTTAGTTCTAATAAACGATTACGAGCAACGTTCCCCCCGCGATTTTCTCCTGTTTCCCAGTGAATGGAATTACCAAAACTTTTAATTTTTTCTAAACTTCCATCTGTTGAGCCATCATCAACAACAATTACTTCTTTGTGAGGATAGCTCTGATTTAAACAGCTTTCTATAGCTTGTGCAATCCATTGTTCTGCATTGTAGCAGGGAATTAAAATACTAACTTTTGGTAGCATAATTTGATTTTGTTTTAATTAAATTCAATTAAAATTGATGGAATAGATACATTTAATTTTAATATGTAAACTTTTAGCTATTAATCAATTAGCTTATTAAGTTTTGATATAATTTTTGAGTTTGTCTTCCTATATAGTCCCAACCCAAGCGATCGCATGACTCCTGAACTAAATCACCCAATTTGTGTAAATCAACCTGAGTACTAACTTTTAAAGCCTGTAATAATCCCTGCTCATCTTCTGGATCATATAGCAACCAATCTGCTCCACCCAATGTTTCTATAATACTTTTAGTGCGAGGAGCAATAATCGGTTTATTGTATGACATGGCGAGAATCAGACTACCTGAAGTTAAAATACTTTTAAAAGGCAGAACTACAACATCAGCTGCACTAAAAAAAAGATGTATTTTGCTATCTTCTACAAACTGATCATGAAGGAAAACTCCCTGTATTTTAGCAGCTTGTTCTTTGAGTTTTTTACCATAGGCTTGATCTAATGCTTTTCCTGCTATTAATAGGATACTTTCTTTTAGAAATTCCTGCTTTCCCTCAAAAACTTTTAGTAAGCGTTCAATTCCCTTATACGGGCGTAACATACCCAAGTTAAGGTAAACACGTCCAGATAGTGGGATTTCTAAAGCTTTTCTGGCTTGAACTTGAGAAATTGCTTTACTATAAACTTCTCGATAGTGTCCGTGAGGAATAACCTCAAATTTGCCACTTTCTACCTGATAGGTTTGCTCAATATCCTGAACAGATGAAGCCTGGTGAACAATAATTTTATCTGCTAGTTTGAGCAAATTTTGTTTAAGCCACTGTTCTAGAAATGGAAACTTAGAATCATGAGCGATGTGATCATGATTTGTCCAAACTACTTTCACACCTGCTAATTTAGCTAACAAAATGTCAACTAATAATTTGATTGTATAGCCTAATCTAATTACTATATTTGCTCCCTTGGTATAGGGAGTTGTCCAGTGTAAATGTAAAATATGTATTTTATTGGTACTAGTTTTAACGGCTCTGAATATCGGAAATATTCGCCGATAACCACGAGGAAATAAGACTTCCACTCCTTGATTCTCTAAGGCTTTAGATAACAGTGTTTGATAGGGGTTATCAATGCGGTAATCTGGCATCATTAAAACCCTCAAGGTTTCATTAGGAGTATTACCCAAATTCATCGCTGCAACTCCTTGAGGAATCCATTCTGCACTAAATGACGGATTCCTTCGCTATACATTAAGTGTCGAATTTTGCCGACATAGTGACGAGATGGGGAACCGTTGATACTTCCGTCTAAATGTACGTCATAAGCAGGTGGTAACAGTTCTACTCCAAACTTGGAGCTACATAAGGCATAGATAGTTTGCTCAATCCGCCAAAAATGTCCAATAATATTTGGTAGCGCCAGAAATTCTTCTATCCAATCTAAATTAAGCGATCGCTTGTGAATTAGTCCCAATCCTGAATTTACTCGCCCAGACAAATCAAAGCCCAGATGATTTTTCACTACATCCGCTTCAACTGTGTAGGAACTCTCCACATCAGCGTTGAGTGTATTTAGTTGATAATCTGGATTGTCGATGCGGTTCAGAAGTTCTGTAGGTGCTGCAAAAAACAGGATATCGCTGTCTAACAGTAATAAGCGATCGCACTGCAAATATAGAGCAAAGTCAAACACCTTAGGGGAGAGGAGATTTGTTTTGCGAAACTCCAAACAGCGAGGATAGGATGCCAGAGATGCTAAAACCTTTTCATCAGCCTGTTTTTTGTCAATAATGCGAGCATTGGGAAAGTGATGCCGCAAAGTTTCTCGATTTTCATCAGTCAGAGTTCCATCATCATGAATACACAAAGCATAATGACGCTGAGAAAAATGATAAAAAGACTTTAAAGCCCAGACTAAATTTAGCCAATCATTGGCAGAAGTAAAAACATGAATTTCACAACTAATATCAGAAGTGTTAGTAATTGGTTTGGAACCTAATATACTTTTTCTAACTGAATCCCTATAGTAAGCTGTGGGCAAACCATGCTCATACTTTTTGCGGATCTGATAAATTATTGAACCAATAGACATAACTCTTTCAACTCCTCATCAGGATTTTTTTGACGCTTGCTTTCAAAGTAGCAAATGAATTACTTTCGCTTTTTTCTTTATTTACAAGATGATTTTGAATAGATTGTTTTAAGTATATTGACCGTTCTTGTTGTAAAGCTGCAAATGCATTAATTTTTTTCTGAATTTCTACCTGATTTTCGCGGATAAAATTGATTTTTTCTACTAAAACAGCATATTCTGTAGTTTCTAAGCAACATTCTGAAAGATTACTTTCTTTTAGTAATCTTTCTACCTTATCATCATAATTGATAGCTAGAAAAGGTTTTCCCATTTGCATAGCAAAAATGATGGCATGAAATCTACAAGCAACGAGTATTTCACTATCTATTAGTGGTTGCAATGAAAATTCTTGAAAATGTATTTTCCCTAAGTATTTTTCTAGTAAATCAAAATCTCTATTTACATTAAAATTCAGAGGAAAAGGATTAAGTTGAAATTGAGATAATGCTTTTATCCACATTTCCGGCTCAAAATCTTTCCAGTGACATGGTGCTAAATTAATAGCAATTTTATTGCTGCTACTAGAGGTATTTGGTTCAACTGGTGGAAAAGGAAAACACCAAGTTAAATCTGGATGCACTTCTACTTTAGGATGCTCGTTGAGCAATGACTTACTTATTTCATCTCTCACATAAAAAAAATCAGCTTTTTCGATTAAATCCAGTAATTCTGGCAGTAAATCTTGAGAAACTCGATTGACTCCTAATCCAAAGACACCAATTTTAGCTTTACATTTTGTAATCCATTGCTTTATATTAACCCATATTCCTACTCTTTCAAATACCAGTCCACCACCACCAATTAATATCCAGTCGAAGCTTTGTAGGTATTCTTGCGGTGGAGATAGATAATGAGGTAGAAAAACAATATTGTTACCTTGAAGTAATTTAGTAATGCAGTATTGAATGCGGTCATCTCCAGCATTCAGGGCATTATAATATCCAAAAATCGCAATTTTCATGAGTTATAAAACAATTTTAAAAAGATACACATTAACATTAAATTAGTTTTTAATAAAACTCCTCACAACCGAGCGCAATACTTGATTAGTTTTAGCTAGTAAGGGGATTTTAGATTCAGTTTTAAACTCGAAATCTGGACGAAGTGTGATTTTTTGTTTTGCGCTACCAGTTAACTGACTACACAGTTCAGCTAACATAGGAAATAAGTTGTAGCGATATAGTACCTGATGACGAGCCTCAATGATTGCTGGCAGAGACTTTTCATACAAATTATTACTAATTGCTTGTTCAATTGTATGAATTGTCCAATCAATTCTTTCCGTATCAATAGGCAGAAATGCATCTGGAGAGAAGTAATCAGTTATATTGGGACAGCCATAGTACAGAGGCAAAGCATATCCCAAATATGCATCTGTCAATTTTTCCGTCCAGTAATGGGGTACGCTGCCATTCTCTAATACAATATTGTATTTATAAGGAAAAATAGCATCCCATTTATCTTCAATTGGCCTAATTGGTCTGCCGAAAAATTCTAGTTCTTTAAAATGGTTCTTGAGTGCCTCCAGCAGTTTGAGTCTCGCACGATGACCAGAAGTAAAAGTTTTGTTAGAACAAATAACAGATAATAATTTCTGCTTCTGTGGGGGTTCTATGTTGACCAATTTATCAAAGGAATGGCTGTCACCAAGATGCCAAGTTTGACCATGCTGGGAAATAATTTTATTATGATGTTTGATATCAGAATGACAAGTAACTACAACATTGAACTGTTTAATATAGTTGGTTTCCCATGACATCATTTCAGGTGGTTCACGGGTAATCAAAATCAGATTCTCTGATGGACAAAGCGTAGTTTCTTGTTTAAGCAACCCTTTTGAACTTTGCAATACCACCCAAGCATCGCAGGAATCACATTCTTGATTAATGATAAATTCGCAGTCTCCCCAAATTCCCTGAGAATTAGGTGTCTGGCGTATTCCTATCCAATTTGGATAGCCAACAGTTACTTTTATACGCATGGATTACTAAATTTATTTTATGAACTTGAGTTTTTAATGGCTTCTAGATTTAAACTTACAGGATATTTGACTCCTCAGTCAGTACTTTCATTGCGCTAAATTCGACTGAAATAGAAATCTTTTAATTCTATCTTGAAGATTTGATACTAATAAAATTTGGGGATTTCTGAAGACGAGAATTAACATTTTTATGAATCGGAAATATTTTGTATCCCCTGCATTCAATGATTTTTGAACTTCTTGATCGAGAACGATATGATACAACCATTTGCCTTGTAAAGTCATACGACTTTTGATTTTTAATTTTTTGGAGTCACTCCAAATCTGAGGAAATACAACCTTGAGTAATTCCTGAGCAACTTTTGTTTTATGAGTTGATTTTTGATTACTAGTAAATCTAAAGCAAGATAATTCACTATCAATTTTGCCAACGACACTATTTTCTTGCAAAATCCTACACCAGTATTCATAATCCATCACATAGTTTAGGTCTTCTTTAAAGAAGCCAACTTTTTCTGTAATGCGTCTTGTCCAGAAAACTTCTGGCTGTACAAACTGGCGTTTTTTCCACCATACATCCCATACATCTAAAATCTCTGCTAGAGTTTGTATATTTGCAAATTGTTCACCAATTTTTTCCCCTTCCTCATTTACATAACGACAAATTCCATGCAGTAAGTCAGTGTTAGGAAATTGGCGAAAATATTCAGCAACTTTAAACAGTGTTCCTGGTAGATAATAGTCATCGCTGTTTATATAAGCTATGATTTCACCCGTTGCTTTGGTAATACCTTTATTAATAGCATGAGCTTGACCATTATCTGGCTCACTGATCCAATAGGATATCCAGGGTTCATATTTTTTGATAATCTCTACTGTATTATCTGTGCTACCACCGTCAATAATTATATATTCTAAATTGGGATACCCTTGTAATAATATTGAGCGGATAGTTTGTTCAATGAAATGCCCTTGATTATAACTGGGTGTAATAATACTAATTCGAGGTAAATCAGCAACATTTAATAATATTTTGGCTGATAAAGAATACTCCTGTTCATTCCAATACAAACCTAATTGATTAGATATAGGTGGAGGTAGCTCTTTTAAATTTGGTTGCATTCTTTGCTATCTCGATACTTGTAGTGTTTTGCAGGACTACCAAAAACTATTGAATATGGTTCAATATCTTTGGTAACTACAGAATTAGCTCCTATAACAGAGCCTTTGCCAATGTTTACACCAGGTAAAATTACAGAATGTGTACCGATCCAAACATCATCTTCTATAACTACTTGTTGTAGAATAGTGTTTTTCCGCATATCCTCTTGCTCATAGTCATGAGTAACTGAAGTAATGGCTGTGTGAGAACCAATTAATACGCGGTTACCAATTTTGATTCCACCTTGACACCACATATGTACATAAGTTCCAATTGAAACGGCGTTACCGATCTCAAGATTACTAGGTTTACTGATATATAATGGAACATAGAAATGGCATTCGTCACCGTAGCTTTTCAATTGCTGCATTAGAGTATGTTTTTGGCTTTCCAGAAGATATTCATTAATTTTCTGGAAAAACTTTACTCTAATTGGTATGATCATCTCCCTAATTTTCTTACTCAACATACCAAGTGCCTTGAATACTCATCTTACCTAAACGCTGGTCGTATTTTTTGCCATTTATAAAAGCTGGTTCTACATAAAATGACTCAGCAAATTCTACCCAATCAACAAAGCGTTTATTTTTATCAAAAATACCAGCAGATATTGTATATTTACCTGGCATTAAAGGGTTAATAAATTCCACATTTATTCTACCTATATTCGAGGATGGTTGGGTATTACTACCAAAATCTCTCTGAAATAAACTAGCTTGTACTTCTCCATCTTCTAAATTGTAGATAAGCACAAAAAAATCTAGTTCATCTATTGGCTCGTTAATTGTATATTCAATAGAAACTTTTAGTTTTTCAAAAATGGATACTACTATATCAGAATTGTTAATATCATTTACTATAATTTTTTGGATTTCTGCCCTAGCATCACCTTTAATGTGTCTATAGGTTTTTGCATCAGACTCAGATTTCTCTTGGGTGATTTTTTGCATATACTGAGATATGGTCTCAGTGGGATTTCCTTGAAAAACTAATGTACCTTGAAATAATAATAATGCCCTAGTACATAGTTGTTTTACAGTAGCCATATTATGGCTGACAAACAGGACTGTTCTGCCTTGTTGCCCAACTTCTTCCATTTTCCCCAGACACTTTTGCTGAAAGGCGGAATCTCCAACAGCAAGTACTTCATCTATGATTAATATTTCTGGTTCTAAATGTGCAGCCACTGCAAATGCCAGTCTTACATACATCCCCGAAGAGTAACGCTTCACCGGAGTATCCAGAAACTTTTCTACCTCTGCAAAATCTACAATTTCATCAAATTTACGCGTAATTTCTACCTTACTCATGCCCAGAATTGCACCGTTGAGAAAGATATTCTCTCTTCCAGTTAACTCACCATGAAAACCAGTACCTACCTCCAATAAACTAGCAACTCTTCCCTTAATTTTGATGCTTCCTTGGGTGGGTTCAGTAATCCGGCTTAAAATCTTCAAAAGCGTTGATTTTCCTGCCCCATTACGACCAATAATCCCAACTCTATCACCCTGGTTAACCTCAAACCCAACATCATTCAGCGCCCAAAATTCTTCTAATTCAGGGTTTTCGGTTTTTGCTTTGGGATTTATTAAACTACCAAGAGACTTAACCTGATTAGCGATTACATCCCGCAAGGCTGTATGGCGTTCTTGTTTTTGGTGTCCAATAATATATTTTTTACTTAGGTTTTCAACGCGAATAACGGTATCAGTCATTATTAATCTGGTTTTAATCTAGTTTTTAGTATTTTTAAAGTTTCGATACTATAAGAAGCCTCATTGAAAAACTGAAATTTCATCAGGGCAACCATTCAGGATTGAGAATTTCTGTTGGAGGTTTCATGATGATTCACTCAGTTGCATTACTGTACCTGCCATTTTAGTAAATGGGCTACAGCTACAAGTTGTGTCAATCGAGACTCTAACTTATCATAGTGACGATTTCCCAAACCTTCCAACTCTTCAATCAAATGTGGCCAACCCAAGAGGTAACAGGTTTGATTGCTGATGCGCCCAATTATCAAAGTCTTGCTTATAAAGCATACTATTCAAATGAGATCAGAAAGTAACAACAATATTGTTTAGCAAAATTTTAGCAAACAACTGGTCTAAATCACACAGGGATTTGATTTAATTTGTGGCTCTCAATCGCGCCTACAGTTTATTTAACTAAGGCTGATTGCTGATAATCCAGCCAAAAAATCTTGTTATTAGAGATATAACTCAGAAATCTAGGATTAGATATCATGACTTTTTGAGTCTATCAGCTAATCTAAATTACATCGGCGAACTTCCTTTCCATTTTGCGGAAATACCAAATACCACTGAATAATAGTGAGATTACTAGTGCAAAGGATAGAAGAAACCCTGGTAAATATAAATGCGACTCCCCGCCTAAAATTGCCCAGCGGAAACCATCAATTACCCCAACCATTGGGTTTAATGAGTAGATAAATCGCCACTTTTCGGGAACCAGGCTGCTACTAAAGCCTACTGGTGAGATATATAGACCAAACTGCACAATAAACGGCACTATGTACCGAAAATCTCGATACTGGACATTCAAAGAAGCCAACCATAAGCCTGCTCCCATGGAAGCGGCAAAAGCAATACTAATAAATACGGGTAGAGTCAAAATGCGCCAACTAGGGACGAAGTTGTACCATGCCATTAGCGCCAATAAGATCATTCCTGAAATCAAAAAATCTACAAAGCTTACTACCACTGCACTTGTAGGAACTATCAAGCGAGGAAAATAGACTTTGGAAATTAAGTTTGAATTGCTAATCAAACTATTGCTGCACTCCGTGAGGGAATTGCCGAAAAACTGCCAGGGTAACATCCCGGAAAAGACAAGAATAGGATAAGGTACACCCTGAGATGGCAATTTTGCTAACTGCCCAAACACGACTGTAAACACCACCATCGTCAGAAATGGACGAATCAAAGCCCATGCCATGCCGATTGCTGTTTGCTTGTACCGCACCAAAATATCTCGCCATGCTAGGAAATAAAATAGTTCCCTATAGCGCCAGAGGTCTCTCCAATATTGTTGTTCTGTCCGTCCGGCTTTTATCAGTAATTCTGGTGGGGAAATGGTGTCTTTCATATCGAAACATTTAGGCTAATCTAAATACACGGATGCAAATACCTGAAAATTACCTCAGTTAATCACCCAAAAATCTTTTATATTATTGCCACCCACAAGATGGGAGTTCCTGAAGGTAAACTCTCCTACAGAAGGATTTCTATGTGGATTAATTACTCCTGTTGCCTGCTGCCAAAGTTCAGCAGGTGCTAATGACAAGCTATAAGTGGATTCATGCTTACGAACGTGATACCACTTAGTTTCTTGGCAGTCCTCACACCAAAAAGCCTCTAACCACTCTCCTTCTATAGGAACTGCGGTTTTTGCTGCTACTAACATCAGAGCTTCTTTTCGTCTCATCCCTCTTTGCTGTAGTTGTCCTGCTCGTTCAGCAAACAGCCCATATTTTTGACTCATGCTATTCATATAGCAGCCATGTACCGGACAGTAGATAGCTCGACGCTTAGATCGATTCCGATTTCGGTCACACCTTCTCTGCACTTTGGCCTCCCGCATCAATTTGATACAAAAATATCATAAGAAGGTTGCATTGGAGGGACTGAGATCAAAAAGACCATCAAAGTCCAACTCCTAATTCAAAAGTTGGGTTATTCAATTTTCAAAGCCAAGCTTTGTCAGTGTGACATCTTAGCACATGAACGGTGATTACTAATAAATAGTGCAGCTAACTGATTACAAATTAGACTGTTGTAGGACGCTGAGATATTGTTTAGCGATGATTTGCGGTGTAAAGTTTGACTGCAAATACTGCCGAGATGCTTTGCCCATGCGTTCTGCTAGTTTGCGATCGCTATTTAGCCGACGAATAAACTCGGCTAGAGCCAAACTGTCTCCATTCTCAACAGCTTTACCACATTTACCATCAGCAATTAGTTGTCGCAAATAAGAGTACTTTGAACAAATCACTGCTACTGGTCTTCCGGCGGCTAAAGCCGGGTAAAGCTTGCTTGGGGCAACGAGGCTTTCCATCCCGGCTTCGACACTCACTAGAGAAAGATCGCAAGCTGTCAGAGAGTACGGTAGTACTTGTTTATCCTGATAGGGTAAAAATAGGAAATTAGTTAGTCCTAATTGATTGACCTCTTGGATCAAACGTTCTCGTTTTGCTCCGTCGCCAATACAAACAAATTGAATAGGTTCATCTTGCAGTTGTTTGGCAGTCTCTAGAATAGTGTCTATGTCGTGACACCTGCCCATATTACCAGAATAGAGGACTGTGAATTTATTGACTAAATTATGTTTTTTGGCAAACCAATTATTTTCTTTTGCCATTGGCACAATTAAGTCAGGATCTCCCCAACTATGAATCACAGAGACTTTATCCGCCACCTCTGGACAGATTGCTATTACTCTCTCTTTCATATCAGGACTCAGAACCACAATCCCTTTTGATTTTCGCCAAATTTTACGATTCAGTTCCCGCCAAAATCCTGTAAGAGGGTGATTTCTAGATACTACTCCCAGTGCGATCGCAATATCTGGATAAAGATCATAGAGTAAGCAAACGTAAGACACTCTAAAACAAAGGTTAGCTAGATATCCGGCAATGGGTAAAAAAGGAGGTGCAGAAGTTAGCAAAAATACGTTATGCCGACGGAAATTTTTGACTAAGTGGATAAAAGCACGTAAGGTGAAGAGGACACCATTGAAGGCTTTCCCACGAATCCTTCCAGACCAGACTTGGGTAGAGCGTGATCGTTGAATACGTATAGCACCTGAGTGTTCAACTGCCGGAGCCTTATCAGTTGAAAATGCATACCCTGGTTGTCCTGTAAATACTTCAATATTTACACCTTGCTGCTCTAGCTGTTTTACCAGTTCTTCAATTAGCTGTCCGGTAGCAGCGTAGTCAGGTGGGAAAAACTCAGAAGTTACAGATATATTAAGTAATTTATCATACAAGTTTTCCCTTATTTCGCTAGGGTCAGATAGCTCTGCCGGAGATAATGCTGATGTAGTCCCACTCTTGTCGTTGTAAACTCGCTTGATGTCAATATCTGCTGTTTTTCTTGTCAGTAAATCTCTATCATTTTTAAAATTTTGATTGTGGGATGTATTTGGATTAGAAGTAGTTGACTTTTTCGGCCAGAATGCCATAAGTGTAGTTTCCCGTAGAAAATTTTTATGCTCACAGGTAAGTCGGCTATGAAAAACCAAGCCATGTGAAGATGTGTAAACCTGACTCCAGTCCATATTTTGCATAAGTCTCAGCCAATTTACAAAACTAAACACAGATGGGTATTGCCTTCCTCCTGAGGATTGACAGTGATTATTCGGAAAAAATTTTTGAAATCCCGATCTGTTAATTATTGAATTTTTAGTACCTGTTATCAAGCAATTGCATTATATATGACAACAAGTTATTTATAGTGCAAATATCTATCTATTGTGTTTAAAGCTGAAGATCGCGAGTTAGGTTTCATATTAAATTAAAGCTCCTTTTTTACAAATCCTCTGAGGATATCTGAATAGTCTAATTTCATCCGAGTCGCAGGCGATTGAAAAGATGCTTTCGCTACGCTGTCTTCGTAGCTGCTCTCTATCGCCAAAGGCGAGTCTGCACCAACGCCTAGTGTCTTTGCAACAGACAAAAAACACGGTTTAGCATTACGCAGCTACACAGGTTAAACGCGTAGCGGCTTCCCGGAGGGAAGACCAACTGGGTGGGTTGAAAATTCTTGATTTTCCGTAAGTCCGAGCAGGCGGACTTTGTTTGTGTAGTAGCGAATACAATTTACCGAAAACTTTTCAGACATCTTCTTAGTTGTGATTAATTTAAACTAGTATGCACTAAAATGTTATCTTGAGTACAACACATAAAAGGTAATGATAAAAAAACACTGAAGGAATAAGCGGATCTAAAAAAAATCTTCATCTAATCTTCATAAATTCCTGATCTTATATATACAAGAACTCAAATATATATAAAAGTTCCCGCGTATTATTTGTGCCTGGTCTGACTCCTCATACAAATTATCTCTAGGATTCACTCAATATGGAACTTATCGCACACCTTGCAAAATCGCCCTCAAGCTTCCCCTACCTCGTCAACAACTTGCGCCGTAAATTATCCAACGCGGCATTTGCACTCACATGACGAATTAAAGACCGACCACGAATAGTCCCAAACCGATACTCAAAACTTGTCACATCAGATCCTGGTCCGGCTAAACCTATATACACCAAACCCACTGGCTTCTCATTAGTTCCCCCAGTCGGACCTGCAATTCCCGTAATACTTAAACCCCAAGTAGTACCTAAGCGATTTTTCACCCCAATAGCCATTTGTTCTGCTACAGTTGCACTCACCGCACCAAATTTATCTAAATCTTCTGGGTTGACCCCCAAAAGCCCAACCTTGACCGAATTATCATAAGAAATTACCCCACCCCAAAAGTAATCAGAACTACCAGAAATATCCGTCAACATTTGTCCCAACCCCCCACCGGTGCAAGATTCTGCTACTGAGAGAGTTTCCCTGGACTTTCGCAATAACTTACCCACCACAGAAGCTAAGTTGTCATCATCAGCACCATAATAATCTAAGCCAGCAATCTCTATCAGTTTCTGCTCAATTGGTGCAATTAAAGCCTCCGCAGCAGTTTCTGAACTTGCTTTTGCCGAAACTCGCAATCTCACTTCTCCCTTACCTGCATAGGTTGCTACTGTTGGGTTAAGTAAATTCAAATAGTCAGAGACTTTTTCCGCTAAAGTTGATTCACCAATTCCCCAAAATCGTAAACTGCGGCTATGAATAATTTCCTCACCCCAACCCTGACTTTTGAGAAAAGGTACGGCTGTTTCTTGCCACATTGGGTAAAGTTCACTAGGAACACCGGGGAAAGTAAAAATAGTTAACCCTGGATGGGGTTGCCAAATAATTCCTGGTGCTGTGCCTGTGGGATTGGGTAAAACTTTTGCACCTTGGGGAATTAAAGCTTGTTTGCGATTGCTCAATGACATCACCCGGCCACGTTGAGCAAATTTCTCAGTTATATCTTCAATAATTTCTGGATCTTCTACCAACGGAACGCCAAAAAAATCAGCGATGGTTTCACAAGTAAGGTCATCAGGTGTGGGACCAAGTCCACCGGTGAAAATCAGAATTTGCACCCTAGCAGCGGCAATTTCTATCACTTGCTTGAGTCTTTCCGGATTATCTCCAACCACAGTTTGGTAATAATGGGGAATGCCTAATTTTGCTAACTGCTGGGCTAGGTATTGTGCATTACTGTTGAGGATATCACCTAGCAATAATTCAGTACCAACACAAATAATTTCTGCACTCATGGAATTTTAGATTTTAGATTTTAGATTTTAGATTTTAACCCAAGTTGCTAGTTATCTAGTTTAGGCAGGGAAAAAGGTAATTGGTAAAATTGCTGATTAAACTCTGTTGTCTTCCGGTCAATAGTCACCTCCTACGCCAAGGAGAAACCCCTACGGACTGGCTCCCCAAGACCGCACTGACTCACCTTTTCCCTAACTAGCAACTTACGTTTTTAGATGAAAATCCAAAATCCAAAATCCAAAATTGCTTAGGCTAGAATTGGGACAGGAATTTCTAGATGTGGATACAATGGGAAGCGATCGCACAATGCTGCCACTCTCTGGCGACAATCTTGGGCTACTATCTCAGAATCTGGAGACAGTAAGCGATCGCTAATAATATCTCCAATTTCCGTAAATTCTGCCACACCCAAGCCCCTTGTAGTCATTGCCGGAGAACCTAGCCTTAGACCACTGGTAACAAAAGGTGATTGTGGATCAAAAGGAACTGTATTTTTGTTAGCGGTAATATTTACACCACTAACTAGTTGATCTGCTTTTTTACCTGTCATGCCTATAGACTGCAAATCTACTAACATTAAATGATTGTCTGTCCCATTAGATACTAGTTTAAATCCTCGCTTTTGTAATTGAGTAGCCAAAGCACCAGCATTTTCAATTACTTGACCAGAATAGGTTGTAAACTCTGGCTTCAATGCTTCACCAAAAGCTACTGCTTTACCAGCAATTACGTGTTCTAGTGGTCCGCCTTGAGTTCCAGGGAAAACTGATTTATCGAGTTTTTTACCAAGTTCTGCATCACGGGTTAAGATTAAACCACCTCTTGGACCACGCAAAGTTTTGTGGGTAGTAGTTGTCACTACATCACAATAAGGTAGGGGATTAGGATGATGACCAGTGGCAACTAAACCAGCAATGTGAGCAATATCTGCTAATAGGTAAGCACCGACTTCATCAGCAATGCTGCGGAATTTTTCAAAATCAATCACGCGGGGATAAGCAGAATAACCACAAATCAGCAGTTTAGGACGTTCTTTCAAAGCCAAGTCGCGGATTTGGTCATAGTCTAATTGTTCTGTTTGTTGACTCACACCATAGTGACGCACTTGGAACCACTTACCCGACACATTCACCGGTGAACCGTGGGTGAGATGTCCCCCGTGAGACAAATCCATCCCCATGATTGTGTCCCCTGGTTCTAGTAGGGTCAGGAAAACTGCAAAATTGGCTTGTGCGCCCGAATGGGGTTGTACATTGGCATGAGCAGCACCAAATAGCTGTTTGGCACGGTCAATTGCTATTTGTTCAATTTTGTCAACAAATTCACAACCGCCATAATAACGTTTACCTGGCAAGCCTTCCGCATATTTATTGGTGAGAACAGAACCTTGAGCCGCTAATACAGCCGCAGAGGTAAAGTTTTCACTGGCGATTAATTCTAAGTGGTCACGTTGACGCTGGAGTTCTTGGTTAATTAACTCGCTAATTGTCGAATCTGAAAATTTAAGCAAGTCTGAGTTAGTCTTATTCACGTTAAATATCCTTGTCCAAATTGGTGAAATTCTAGATGTTGGTTGGTAGCAACATCGAAGTAACAGTCTGAATATAGCAATCCTAAATCATTTGGCACGAATCAACGTTGATATTAGAATTGGTGTATTACTTTTTACTAAAAAACTAAATCTCTAGGATAGATAATATACAATAAAGTAGGATGCGGTGAGCAACTTTTTGCTATTGTCCACATCCATGTTGTGCCTAAAAGAGTGATTTAGGTGGCTCGGTTGGCATTTTCCACCAGAGAGAATCATCAAAATGTAAAATGTGTAGACTTTGGCGGGTCTGTTGCACATCACCCTTTAAGTATCTACAAAGTTGACCCTCCCCGAAGTTAAATGTGGGTAGCAATGAGGATTTACAGGAGGGATTGAGATGTTAGTAATTTTAATGGATGAGCAAATCCTTGCCCCTGAGCAAGTTTGCCAGTCTTGTTTGCTTGCTAACAGCAGCGGAAAACCCCGCTGGGGTGGGGGTCAATTGCGTTGTGGTCAAGCGATTCGCCAATTTACTGAACAGCACCCAGAGCAGTATGAGTGTGTGATGGGTTTTAGGATTGCCAATATAAAATAATCTAATTATCTAGCAATATTAACCAACTGCGTTATCCTAGGCTCAAATAGCTATTGAAATTTAAGCCACAGGAGAACGCAATATGTCTTGGCGCGGGTCTACAACTGTTCCTGATCGAATTTTCGCTTCTTTACCTTATTTACTGCCTCTGATTGAGGTATTTGCCTTCGGTCAGTTTTTGTTGAAAGATTTTCCATTCTTAGGAATCATCTTTTTACCTCTGCTGCCATTGTTAAGGATTTACTATGGTGTCCGCTATGCTGGGCTAATTATTTTCTTTGCTTTATGGCTGTTAGTGGTGAGAAATGAAAAAATCAGCCATTTTATTCGTTTCAACACTATGCAAGCCATCATTTTGGATATTGTTATATTTTTATGTAGCATCGTGACTGATATGGTGAGATTATTTCCCGGTAGTGGATTTGCTATGCAAACACTGTATACAACCATTTTTATGGGGATAGTTGCAGCAGTGGCTTATTCTGTATTCCAGTCTCTGATGGGGCGCTATGCGGAAATTCCCGCCATTTCTGACGCGGTTCATATGCAAGTGCGCTAGGGATTATCGGGCTATGACGGTATTTTCTAGGCGACCAATACCTTCTATTTCAACACGGATGCGATCGCCTATATTTAAGGGTCCAACCCCAAAGGGCGTACCTGTTAGCACGATATCCCCTGGTAAGAGCGTCATCACTTGACTGATATAAGACACTAAAAAATCTGGGGAAAAAACCATCTGATCAATACAGGCAGATTGGACTGGATGAGGATTATCATTCAAAAACGTCTGTAATTTAGCGCCTGGGTTTAATTCGCGGACAATCCAAGGACCAAGAGGACAAAAAGTATCAAAACCTTTGGCTCTTGTCCATTGGGCATCTTTTTTTTGTAAATCCCTGGCTGTAACATCATTGGCGATGGTGTAACCCCAAATCTTAGTTTGTGCTTGTTCTGGTGTACAGTCACAAATGCGATCGCCAATCACTAAAGCCAACTCGCCTTCATAGTCTACCCGTTGCGACTGGTGAGGATACTTAATTTCTATTTCCGAAGCGATGATAGATGTAGGCGGCTTGAAGAAAATCAGCGGTTCAACCGGTACGGTAGTTCCCATTTCGGCTGCATGGTCTGCATAATTCTTGCCTACGGCCACAATTTTTGAAGGCGCACAGGGAGCTAGGATTTGGTATTTGTCCGGCTCCAAGATTAAATCCGTGGGTTGACCATCCAACCAAGGTGGAGCGTCTAGAACCTCCACATTGAAGGACAATTGCAACAACCCATAATAAATTTGTCCTTCTTGACTTTTAACTCGCACATAGCGCTGCGCCATAACCTTGATTATTATCCTTAGAGATCCAAAATTCGGCAGATTTGGCTAATGATTTAAATTGAAAACTGGTAAGATTATAGTTCCTTGTTGCTTATGTTTATTTTTATCAGTGGCATTTTTAATATGTTTGTATAAAAATATCATTAGCGGCCTTTTTGTCCATAAGGTGAGCAAAAATAGATGACGACAGTTTACGAGACAATGTACATCCTACGTCCTGATTTGGGAGATGAGCAGGTAGATCAAGCAGTTACTAAATACCAGAACTTGCTGACTGAACAAGGTGCTGAGAAGATCGAAATTCAGAATCGTGGTAAGCGCCGTCTTGCTTATGAAATCAACAGGCATCGTGACGGCATCTACATCCAATTTAACTACACAGCGCCTGCAACTGCGATCGCTCCCCTGGAACGCGCTATGCGATTGAGTGAAGAAGTCATTCGCTATCTGACTATTAAGCAGGACATCAAGGAAGAAGAATCAGCTACGGAGACTGTTGCAGCTTAAACTTGTCCATGAGGATAAGTCCTCCAGGATTTTCCCTCGAAAACGCTAAAGAATATCTATTCTTTATAGGACAGGCAAAACACCTGTCCTATCTTGTAATTCACTTTTAGGGAAATTTGTGTATTTTAACAGTTGTCAATTTCTCTTAAGTGCGATATGTTTTTCGTAAATTAATGCGGGAACTGTTTTTCCCATACATACAAAGTATAGAGTAGTATTATCGCAGTTATACCTAAAAGATGTAAGCCACTGTGAGCCAATCTGACACACCCAACACCCAAGCTTTATCTACTGAAATATCCCAGTTGCACCAAGAGTTGCAACTTCGAGATCAATTAGTGCAACAGCTATCTCAAGAATTATTCCGGCTAGTCAAGGGAAATACCAATTTTATCCCTCAACGGTCTGAGTCTGAGTGCGATTTGAGTCAATTAGAGGCGTTAAGAGAGCAACTCCAAGCTGTTGAACAACAGGTGACGTTCTACCAAGAGCAAATTACATCTCGTGATACCGAAATTCACCAATTGCGACAGTCAGTCCAAGAACTAACTGATCGTAGTCGAATGTTAGAGCAAGTTGTGCAAGAATTGCCCCAAATTTACCGTCGTAAATTTGAGGAACGCATGGCTCCGGTGAGAGATAAGGTAGCAATTCTCCAACGAGAAAATAGGCAACTACAGGCAGAACTGCAAAGTGTGAGTTACAGGTTAGCACTAAAAACTCGTCACGCAAGTCACAGTGGTATTGATTTACCAAATTTCTCTAGTACTATATCTGGACAAAGTAATATGTCCGCTCCCCAGAATGCATAATGTATTCTCTTTAACACCATTCCAGTAACACCAATTTAATCTGAAGCTGTATAGAATAAGGTTTCAAGGACAACTACCACAGATGCACGCAGATAAATACACATGAGTTAATGGGTTTCATGATTCTATGCAAGCTCATATTAAATTGGTATAAAACGCATATCAGAATTAAACGCCGTAGCCCCTGCCTATAGAACTATCCGTGAATGGGCAAGGCTTCGCTTTAGGGTAAATAAGCACCTCACTGATGAGTCAAAGCCAGGAAGCTAAACTAATACCAAGAGAGAAAACCTTATTTCCTTGAACCAAAAATAATCTCCGTGGCTTTAGCCCGGAGAGTGTCAAATCCTGATCTTCGTTTCTGAAGAACATTGAGATTCAGTCAGGTAATACCAGACTTAACCCTTGACGCTAGACAAATATATCTTCGTAACTGTTAAATATCTCAAACACCGAATCTAAGTGAGTGAGTTCCAAAATTAACCGTACAGGGGCTTGCACGTTGCAAAGAACTAAGCGACAACCAGTCTCACGCACAGCTTTCAGCCCTTTGACAAGGGGAACTAACCCACAACTATCCATGAAATCCACTTCTGCTAGATCGATAACCCAGAGTTGCTGAGACTGGGGATTGACTCTAGCCATCTGTTCGCTTAAGGCTGTACCACCCTCTAAGTCTATACTTCCTTGGGGTTTAAACAAAATCACTTGACGTTCTTGTGTAATAGTCATGAATTTAAGTGTGTAGTTGAAACGCTATGAAAAGAGGAGTTTGTATTAATACTGTTTTTGTCAACAGTAAATATACTGATTTAAAACGATTGTTCGGGACTTACCGCAATTATAGTCGATCTAAGTTGATACAGTATTTATCTCGTATAATTTATGATAGATTCTCTCAATATAAGCATAATATCCTGGGAATTTCGGTAGCAAATTTATCTGTTACGAAATTTTTATAAAAAGTAAGAATTGTTATAATTTTTTTTATAAGTAAACGGGAACAATATTTTTGAAGCCAGGTAGGCTGATCTAAAAATTTATCGAACAGAATTCAGGAGTCAGGAGTCAGAATTCAGTTGGGTATTTTGTCCGACTGGCGCATGAATAAACGGGTTTAAAACCCCCTCCAAATTGAAAATTTGGTGGTCTACCCTTCGGGAACGCCAAGGGCGAACAATCAGTGGCGGGTCTGAATCCTGCACTGATTGCATTCTGACTCCTGAATTCTGACTCCTGAATTCTTCTTCAAGATTTCCTTCTGCCCTCTGCCCTCAACCTACCGCTGAAGGCGAATCAAACTCAAAACCCATGACTTCTTGTAGCGTTTTCATTGACACCCTAACCAAAAACAAGCAAAGATATAGTAAAAGTAAAAATTTGTAAAGTCGGCGGTGTTGGATGTCTCTTGAGCTAATTTCACTAGAAAACATCCAAGAAATTGCTCGTAATTACGGTTATTGGGCAATTTTTTTAGGAATTTTGCTAGAGAATTTGGGCATTCCTCTTCCTGGTGAAACCGTGACTTTAGTAGGCGGTTTTCTAGCTGGCAGTGATGAACTGAATTACTGGCTGGTTCTCGGTGACGCTGTTGCAGGTGCTGTAATTGGCGGTAATTGCGGCTATTGGATTGGTAGGGTTGGTGGTTGGCCTTTCTTGCTACAAGTGGGGAAGATATTCCGCATATCTGAAGCGCGACTGCTGAGTATTAAAGAACAATTTAGTGAAAACGCTGCTAAAGCTGTATTTTTTGGTCGCTTTTTTGCTTTGCTACGAATTTTTGCTGCACCACTTGCGGGTATCGCCGAAATGTCCTTCGGGAAATTCTTGGTATACAACTTAGCCGGGGCATCTGCCTGGGCTAGTGTGATGGTGACTTTAGCTTTCTTTGCAGGCAAAATTATTTCCCTAGAGCAATTAGTTGCTTGGGTGAGCAAATTTGCAATTTTGGCGTTATTAATCTTGGTTGTTGTGATTGTTGTGCCTATTTGGTGGGAATCTCGCCAAATCAAACAGGAAACTGGGGAATAGGGATTGGGGACTGGTAATTCGTAATTCGTAATTCGTAATTCGTAATTCGTAATTGGGAAGAGGTTATAAATAATTCTCTCCCCTGCCTCCCCTGCTCCCCTGCTCCCCTGCTCCCTGCCCCTATTACCTGTCTCTCTGCGCCCAAATGCGAGTTGGGAGTCCCCAGACGTAGATAAAGCCTTCTGCGGCTTTGTGATCAAATTGGTCTTCGGCTCCGTAGGTTGCTAAGTCGGGAGTATAGAGGGAATTATCACTCCAACGACCAACAATGGTGGCGTTACCTTTGAAAAGTTTTAACCGCACTACACCAGAAACTCGTTCTTGTGTTTGTTGAATAAAGGCATCTAATGCGGCTTTAAGTGGGCTGTACCAAAGTCCGTTGTATACCAATTTGGTGTAGGTTTCTTCAATACCCCGCTTGTATTGACTGACATCGGCTGTTAAAGTTAGGCTTTCTAAATCACGATGGGCGTTAATGAGAACTACCATTGCTGGTGATTCGTAGATTTCCCGCGATTTGATGCCTACTAAGCGGTTTTCAATCATGTCAATCCGCCCAATACCGTGATTTCCTACTATCTGATTGAGTTGTTCGATTAACTCAACTGGGTTTTTAGATGTACCGTTGATTGTGGTAGGAAGCCCTTTTTGGAAGCCAATTTCTAGATATTCCGGCTCGTTGGGAGTATCGACTATGGCCTTGGTCATTTCATAGATTTCTTCTGGTGGTTCGTTGGCTGGATCTTCCAACGTACCAGCTTCGATGCTACGACCCAGTAAGTTTTTATCTATACTAAAGGGAGAAGATTTTTTTACTGGTGCAGGAATACCACATCGCTCACCATAGGCTATGGTTTCTTCCCGACTCATTCCCCATTCTCTCGCTGGTGCGAGGATCTTCAGATTAGGGTTGAGGGCTGTACAGGAGACATCAAAGCGTACTTGGTCATTACCTTTGCCAGTACAACCGTGAGCGATCGCATCAGCACCATATTTTGCAGCTGCTTCTACTAGAATTTTAGCAATCAACGGCCGAGCTAGGGCTGTTCCTAGAGGATAACGATTTTCATAGAGGGCGTTGGCTTGAATCGCGGGAAATGCGTAATCTTTAATGAAGATATCTTTAACATCTGCTACCAGAGATTCACTTGCACCCGATTTCAGGGCTTTTTCTCGAACTGGTTCTAATTCATCTCCCTGACCTAAATCTGCTGCTAGGGTAATTACCTCTTCTACACCCCACTCTTGCTTTAAGTAGGGAATGCAAACAGAAGTATCTACTCCACCAGAATATGCTAGAACAACCTTTTTGGCGCGACCCATTAGTTTCTCCACTTAGGAAAACAAAGAATGAGTCATTATTATATCTGACTTAACCAGCGTATATTTTCTTAATGCAACAGCTATCCAATTAAAAATTAAAAATTAAAAGTTAAAAAACCCTACCATATAAGCTTTTTATTGATTTAGGGGCTGGATTATACGTACAAATATGGTATCTTCAAATTCAAGTTGATGTACTTATACAGATGTTTTTTCAAGAAACCGTAACTATGTTCTCTTTGTCATATTCTAAATATGAATAATAGTGATATGGGTAAAACTATGTTTTTTAGTATTGTCATTCCAACTTATAATCGCTTGCCAATTTTGCAAAAGTGCCTCCGTGCTTTGGAGGGACAGGTGTTTATCGACGAAAATCATATACAAGGTTATGAGGTTGTGTTGGTAGATGATGGTTCTACTGATGGAACTTTGGACTGGTTAGCAACACACAAAGATGAGTTTCCCCATGTGCGCTGTTTTGAACAAGATCATGCTGGGCCTGCTGCGGCACGAAATTTGGGGGTAGAAAAAGCACAAGGTGACACAATTATTTTTATTGATAGTGATTTAGTGGTTTTGCCGAATTTCCTGCAAGCTCATACAAATGCTTTAGTACAGGGAAGGGAGAAATTAGGAAGCGACAACTTTTTTACTTACGGTGCTGTAATTAATACTTGTAATTTTGAAAATCCCACCGCTGAACCATATAAAATCACAGATTTTTCTGCTGCTTTCTTTGCTACGGGTAATGTGGCTATTCCCAAACATTGGTTAGAAGAAGCAGGTTTGTTTGATACTGGTTTTCAACTTTATGGTTGGGAAGATTTAGAATTAGGCGTAAGGTTAAAAAAATTAGGTTTGCAATTAATTAAATGTCCTGAAGCTGTTGGTTATCATTGGCATCCACCTTTTAGTTTAAAGCAAATTCCTAAGTTAATTGATCAAGAAATTCAACGGGGACGCATGGGAGTTTTGTTTTATCAAAAGCATCCTACTTGGGAAGTAAAGATGATGATTCAAATGACTTGGCTTCATCGTTTACTGTGGGGGATTCTTTCTTTAAATGGGGCTTTAAATGAAAGAACGATGGCTCCGTTTTTGCAATGGTTGATTGATTTGGGTAAACCGCAATTGGCGTTGGAAATTGCACGGATTTTCTTGAATTGGTATAATGTGAAAGGGGTTTATGCGGCTTATTCTGCATCTCAGAATAAATGATTTTCTCACGCAGAGACGCAGAGACACAGAGAGTAAGAAGGATATACCCAAAACGGGTGAGATTTGAACTTTTATAAGATTACGAAAAACTCTAGATATGTAGGGGTTTAGCAGTGCTAAACCCCTACGTATAGAATCAAAAGATTAAGGCATTTTGAGGATATAATAAAATCAGACAAATTAGTAGGGTTTGATTATGCAAACACCGCAAGTTAAAGAAGCGCAGTTAGAAGAGGGTGAAAATCTCTATGAATGTGATTTTTACGCTTGGACTCAACAACAGGTTAATGTGTTGCTTAATCAACAATGGAGTCAGCTTGATATTATAAATTTGGTTGAGGAGATTTCATCTTTGGGGAGAAGGGAACGTCAAGAATTGAGAAATCGTCTTGGGATTTTACTTGCTCATTTATTGAAGTGGGAATATCAACCAGATAAACGCAGTCGGAGTTGGTTAGCAACTATTAGAATACAAAGACGGGATATTTTAAAGTTACTAAATGAGAATCCTAGTTTACAATCTTATTTAGTAGAAGCAATTACAGAAGCATATCAAAATGGTAGAGATTTAGCAGCAGGAGAAACTAATCTACCTTTTTCGACGTTTCCTAATAAGTGTTTATATTTATACGAAGAAATTATCAGCGATAGTTTTTATCCGGGTATACCTGCAAGTGATGATTTAATGGGATTGTAAGAATTATAGTTACTGATGATAAATTTTTAGATACTCTCTAAAAACAGAGGAGAGCTTAAATGATTTTTCATCAGTTTCTGATTTGGTTAATAAAAACCGTCTGTTTAATGATTGTAAACCGTTAATTACATCTATTGATGACAATGATAAAGACTGTTTTATCTCATCTCTAGATATGGGGTGATCATTTTGACTTATTTTTAATAATATCTCTTTTTCAACATCTGATAATCTTATCCATATTGAGTCAAACAGAGATTTAAAGTCTTCTGTTAAGATTAAACTATTTTCTTTGATAAATTCTGACACTTCACTCTGAAATACTTCTTTAATTAAGATGCTGATATACTGTAAATATTTAGGATGACTTTCATATAAGTTAATTAATTCTAACCAAGTTTCTTGATTTTTTAATCCTTGATTTTTTAATCCTTGATTTTTTAAATTCTCTGTAGCTGCATCACCTAATCCGGATAATTCTAAAGAATGAATTGGGTAAAGTTCACTGTCTAAGGATATCATTTCTTGACATTTTTCTGGACTAATGAGAATTAAACAACTTTGGTGTTCAATTTCTGTGATCATTTGCAGGAATGTTTTATAATCTTGATGTTCAGGTTTATATTGTCCGGCAAATTGGCAATTAATAAAGATATTTTCTAACTCATCTAAAATAATTAAGCATTTTTTATTTCTCAATATATTAAATAATTGGTTTAATTTATCATTTATAGTTTTTTTGACTTCTTGTTTACAAACATTCAATAAATCATCAATAAGTAAATCTAGGGATTTAGGGAATTTTAAACTTCTCCAAATAATTACTTCAAATTGTTGTAAGTTGAGATCAACAAATCTTTTCACAAGGGTAGTTTTACCAATTCCAGATAATCCTAAAACAGAGATTAAATGAGTGTTTTGATTTAATATCCAATTAGATAAACATTCCAACTCTTTTTTTCGTCCATAAAAACGAGTAATTTTAGGGGATACAGTTAAATCATGGTAAGAAGATTTAGATTGTTCTGTATTATTATTCTGTTGTTGATAATGATTTGATGTTTGATTATTAGGAATGCAATTAATATTATTATTTAACGAATTAACTAATTTTGAATTTGTAATCCTTTCTATAGTCCAACAAAAATTAGATTTATTAACATTTTGACCTAAACCTTCAGATAAAATTTTAAATAAATTCCTACTTTCATCACCAATATAACCCTCATCATAATCATAAATATTTGCAATTTGCTTATAAGTTTTACCCTTAAATAGTTCCTCAATTATCTTTTGTTGGAGATCATCCAAATGTTTATCAGTCTTAGTAAATACTAAATTATCTACAAATTGTAAAATTTCTGTAACAGTCATAAAAATTATATTAGTTAATAGTTTTAGCCATTATAACTCAATCTGTTTCCAGATTATCAGGGTTTTTCAGGTATTCTCTTAATTCTTCTTAATAAAGCATAAGGTAATATCAAATCTTTTCTGGTATGACAAAAAGGTAATTTAGTATAAAAATGATTAACCAGGGTTTATTTAAGCAAAATAATTTGAAGAATACAATGGTTAATCAACTTTATTATGGCGATAATTTAGAGGTTTTAAGACGTTACATTAAAGATGAGTCTGTTGACTTGTGTTATATTGATCCTCCTTTTAATTCTAAACGCAATTACAATCAAATTTATAATAATATTGGTTCAGAAGATAAAGCACAAGCTCAAGCATTTATTGATACTTGGGAATGGGATGATCACGCTATTCATGGAATAGATGAAATTACTACTAACTATCATGGTCTATTTACTCAACAATGTATTGCTTTAATTACAGGTTTAAGTAATGTTTTAGGAAAAGGAAGTTTACTTGCTTATTTAGTGAGTATGACTTTAAGAATAACAGAAATTCACAGAGTTTTAAAACCTACAGGAAGTTTTTATTTACATTGTGATCCTAGTGCTAGTCATTATTTGAAGCTAATATTAGATGCTGTTTTCTGTTCTCAGGGTGGAGATTCAATTAATGAAATAATTTGGTGTTATGAAACTGGTGGAAGATCAAATAATTTTTATCCTAGAAAACACGATACAATATTTTATTATTGTAAATCGAAAAACAGGCTATTTAATGATAATTTAGTTAGACTGAAAAGAGATACTTCCAGTATGCACGAACCTGTTTTAGAAGATGAGTATGGCAATAAATACCAAAGAAATATTAAAAACGGTAAAGAATACAGATACTATTTAGATAAAGGTGTTTTACCTAATGATTGGTGGATAGATATTCAAGCACTTAATCCTTCTGCAAAAGAACGACTAGGTTATCCAACGCAGAAACCAGAATCATTACTAGAAAGAATAATTAAAGCAAGTTCTAATGAAAATGATATAGTATTAGATGCTTACTGTGGATGTGGTACAACTGTTGCAGTTTGCCAAAAATTAGACAGACAATGGATAGGAATTGATATTACTTATCAAAGTATTAGTTTAATCTTACAAAGATTAGAAGATACCTTTGGTGAAGGGGTTTTAGATACTATAAAAATTCATGGTATTCCTAAAGATATAGAAAGTGCAAAAGCATTAGCAAATAAAGCAGATGACCGCACTCGTAAAGAATTTGAAAAATGGGCAATCTTAACTTATAGTAATAACCAAGCAGTTATTAATACTAAAAAAGGTGCAGATAAAGGTATAGATGGTATTGTTTATTTTGAAGGTGATAAAAATGAACCCAAAAAGATGATTTTTCAAGTAAAATCTGGTAAGGTCAAATCAGGAGATATCCGAGATTTATTAGGGACAATGACGCTAGAAAATGCAACTGTAGCGATATTCATAACTTTAGAAAATCCCACTAAAGAGATGCTGAAAACTGCAAAATCTGCTGGCTTTTATCAGAGTAAATATTATAGTAATTATAGTTGTGATAAAATTCAGATTGTCACAGTTCAAGATATTATTGAAAATAAACAAAAGTTAAATATTCCCTTAAGTTATAAAGTTGTTAAAAGTGCTGAGAAACAAAAAGAAGTGGGAGTGCAAATAAACATGGATTTAGATATTTGATAACTTTAACAAATAACTTTTAAGGAGGTTGGGTTGAGGTAACGTTCGCGGAGCGTGGCGTTAGCCATAACCCAATATTTATTATATTTCTCTTAGTGGCTTTTTTTATTCATCTCTATAAAACTCCTCTAAAATAGAATTAATATCATGATCAGTAATATCTTCTTGTTCAGATTTACTGTAAATTGTTAACAATAAAATGCTGGTTTCCGATTCCAGTAAATAAATTACCCGATAACCAGCACTTTTACCTTTTTGAATATTACTATTTTTGACTCTAGCTTTATAAATATAAATATCTTTACTAAAACCAGTTAACCTATCTCCTAATAAATTTCCTTTTTGCAATTCTGTAATGAAAGACTGAGTATCAGAACGAATATTCCGGTATTTTTTAGCTAAAGATTTTAAATTTCTTTGATATTCAGGAGTTAAATCAATATTAATTAAAAAAGAATCATTCTGCATCAATTCCTTCCCACATTTTTTCTAAAGGTATTCTTTTTCCTCCTTTTGCTTCTTGCAATGCTCTTTTTAAACTCTCTTTTATTTCCCCTACCGGAGTATCATCAGGATCAGATTCAGTTTCATCTTCATCTGATACAAGGATAATCACTCTGACTTGACTAGATGTAGGAATTTCTAAAGGTTTATCTAAAAATAATTGACCTTTTTCATCAACTTTTCCCATGACTTCAAAAGCTTTCATTACTTGACCTCAAATAGATATGGTTACAATTATAGCAAGATAAATAAATATTAAAAACCTGGCTTCAATTGCTGCTTTTCGCATTTCCATTTACTTTTTAGTTGCGTAGATGCAATAAAAAAAATATAAACTTTCCTTCACATTAGCCACAATTGTGCTACCCTAGAACAGTTGACTAAAATTCCGCACATCCGGGGATTCGGGTGTTTCCTTAATGGAAATGCGCCTGGATGGAGGTTTAACCCGAATAGGAGTTACAAAAATGCCCGTTGTTTCATTGGCTCAAATGATGGAGTCTGGGGTTCACTTTGGACACCAAACCCGACGTTGGAATCCAAAGATGTCTCCGTACATCTACACCTCTCGTAATGGTGTACATATCATCGACTTGGTGCAGACAGCACAGTTGATGGATAATGCATACAACTATATGCGAACCCAATCAGAGCAGGGTAAAAAATTCCTGTTCGTTGGGACAAAGCGCCAAGCCGCAGGAATTATTGCTCAAGAAGCTGCTCGTTGTGGTTCTCACTACATTAACCAACGTTGGTTGGGTGGAATGCTCACCAACTGGGCGACAATCAAAACCAGAGCAGACAGGCTGAAAGATTTAGAACGCCGTGAAGAAACGGGCGCGTTAGATTTGTTGCCGAAAAAAGAAGCTTCCATGCTGCGTCGGGAAATGACAAAGCTGCAAAAGTACTTGGGCGGTATTAAAAATATGCGAAAAGTACCCGATGTTGTGATCATTGTTGACCAACGCCGGGAGTATAACGCAGTTCAAGAATGCCAAAAATTGAGTATTCCCATTGTATCGATGTTGGATACAAACTGTGATCCAGATGTAGTAGATATTCCCATTCCAGCCAATGATGATGCAATCAGGTCGATTAAGCTGATTGTCGGCAAATTAGCGGATGCTATTTACGAAGGCCGTCACGGTCAACTGGAAGCGGAAGAGGATTACGAAGATTACTCTGAAGAAGACTACGACTACGACGAAAGTGAGTACGCTGACGCAGTGGTTCCCGACGAAGAAGAGGAAGCATAAGTCAAGAAAGGATGCAGGATGAAAAAACTGATTTCATCCTTCATAATTCATAATTCATGGCTCATACTTTGTATTGTCGTGAGTAAGATAGAAATACTCAACACCGTGAGCGATTACAAATCTTCTTGTCAAGTTAGGAATTGAGGCAACATGGCGGAAATATCTGCAAAACTCGTCCAAGAGCTACGCCAAAAAACTGGTGCCGGCATGATGGACTGCAAAAAAGCGCTGAAAGAAACTGATGGCGACATAGAAAAAGCCGGGGATTGGTTGCGGCAAAAAGGCATCGCTTCTGCGGGTAAAAAAAGCGATCGCATTGCGGCAGAAGGTCTAGTAGACACCTACATTCAGCCAGGTGGCCAGGTGGGTGTACTGATAGAAGTCAACTGTCAAACAGACTTTGTTGCCCGTAACGATGCTTTTAAAGCTTTAGTTAAGAGCCTAGCCAAGCAAGCCGCAACTGCTGATAGTGTGGAGTCTTTACTAGCTCAACCCTATGTTGAAGATGCCAACGTTACCGTAGACGAAGCCATTAAGCAAGTTATTGCTACCCTGGGAGAAAATATTCAGGTGCGGCGCTTTGTCAATTTTGATCTTGGTGACACACCAGGAGTAGTAGATAGCTACATTCACACTGGTGGCCGAGTTGGTGTTTTGGTTCAACTGAACACCCAAACCAAGGAAGCATCCAGTAATGAAGAATTCCAAAACTTGGCTAAAAACGCAGCTATGCAAGTTGCGGCTTGTCCTAATGTCGAGTATGTCAGCATAGATCAAATTCCTGCCGAACTTGCCAAAAAAGAAAAAGAGATCGAAATGGGCAAGGATGACTTAGCCAATAAGCCAGAGAACATCAAAGAAAAGATTGTTCAAGGACGAATTGACAAACGCCTTAAAGAAATGACTTTGCTGGATCAACCTTACATTCGTGATCAAAGTATCTCGGTAGAAGACTTGGTGAAACAAGTTAAATCTAAAATAGGTGAAGAAGTTCAAGTCAATCGCTTTGTGCGTTATGTCCTAGGCGAAGGCATTGAAAAGAACGAAATTAGCTTTGCTGAGGAAGTCGCTGCTCAAATGGGCGTTAAGTAATTTAGTCATTAGTCAATGGTCAGTAGTCAGTTGTTAAAAATATATAATTAACTAGTGACTATTGATTATGGACTTATGACTGATAAATACTTAAATCACTACACAGTAGACAGTCCTGAGGCTTTATGGTATGGTTTTTGCCCAGCAATGAAACTGATAACTGTTGGCTGTTAGCCGTTAAATAACAGGTCTAGCAAGCTTTGCTGGCCTGTATTTTATTGGCATTCAGTACAATCGAGGTAATATGGTGTCCGGTTGAAAACTTAGCATGAGGGAACCGCGCACAGACGCGGAGAGCTTTTTTGATAAGCAATTAGCCGGACTTGACATAATCTATAATTTTTAATTATCTATAGCAGTTGCCAGGTAGCTGAGGACAATCTTAAATTCTGGAATCTTTGTCAGACAAGAGTTTGAAAAAGCTGACTGCTGACTGCTATAAATAATCATTTGCCCCAAATGTCGTACATTTGTACCATAATAAGGTTCAGATGGAAAATAACGAGAAGATATGGCCAGAGCAATTGAGCGAATAGAGCGGGATATTGCAATGCAGAAAGAGGCGATTAGTGCGATCGCTAGAGAACTTCACAGTGCTTATGTCAGTTATTTAACTATTTTAGGAGCAGCCTTACAGAAACAGTTGATTTTGGCAAGTTACCACCTCTGTACTCAGGGATATGCGGAAAACTTTCTGAGGTTGTCACTGAATCAGCGGCAGCAATTGCAACAAGGCATCCGCAAATTAGGTCAAAAAGCTGCTGTACAGTTGCTCAATTATCTTCACGGTGAAGAAGTTGAGGAAGTTGAGAAAGTTGAGGAAGTTGAGGAAGTTGAGGAAGTTAACGAGAGTGATAACAATCCAAAATCCAAAACCCAAAATCCCAAATACTTAGATCCATCTAACCCGATAGAATTGGCAGAATGGCAGCAAGATTTAGAGGAAGCGATTGTGGAAACACTAAAAAAAGTTTCCCATGATGCTAATTTTTTGCTCCAAAAAGCTGGGATTTTACCCAAAAAATTACCAGAACCAATTTTAGCAGCGGCAGCAGCGGCCTCTGAAGCGTCTGCGGAGGTTATGCCAGGGCCACCGAATTTATTGAACATAGTAATTGAAATTAGCAATGATCAAGAATCAGAAGATTCTAGCCTGACGCAGATCATAACTATTAACTTGCGACTAGGCGAAATTGAATTTGCTGATACCACACTTTTGTCAGGGCGCAAGCAAATTCGGAATATTTTGGTAAACCTCAACAAGCTAGGACGAGATTATCAAAAGAAGCAGCGAGAACTCAAAATTTCTGAAGCTGAAGCTGCATGGCGTGCTAGTTGGTTTGAATAGAGTACCGAGTACCGAGTACTGAGTACTGAGTGTAGATAAAAATCAATTAACTTTAATGACCAAAGACCAAAGACCAATGACCAATGACCAAAGACCAATGACCAAAGACCAATGACTAATGACACACCCGATTGGATAAGATTGCATAAAGCCTTGGCGGTAGAGGCTGAATATCGCTTTGTGGATTTGGTGGGTAAGCAATACCGCTTCAGTGAATTTCTGAGTTTGACTTTTGGGAAATTCCCCCAAGCTTTGCCCCCCAAAGAACGCTCTCGCTGGCACGAAATAGCGATGCAATTTGCCAGTTATCCAAATTTGGGAGTGGAAGCAAGACAACACTTAATTGCCGAAGTCCGAAGATATCTCTACCAACTACAGCAAGAACTGGAGGAGCGGGAGCAGGGAAGGAGGGGAGCAGAGGAGCAGGGGAGAATATATCCAAGTAAAACCATAAATCTCACAACCCCAATTGTGGCCGAAGTGAGTCGGCGATTAGCTCCAAAAATTGAGCAAAAACTCAGTGAATTGCCAGAAATAGGCATCAAAAATGCTGAAAATTTAGGGCGGTTGGATTTACATACTGTGCGTGATTTATTGTTTTACTATCCCCGTGACCATATTGATTATGCGCGTCAAGTGAATATTCAAGAGTTGCAGGGGGGTGAAACAGTAACGATAATAGCGACGGTAAAACGGTGCAATTTTTTTACTAGCCCTAAAAATAAGAAATTATCAATTTTAGAATTAATCCTTAAAGATAATACAGGTCAAATTAAAGTTAGCCGTTTTTATGCAGGGGCGCGTTTTAGCAGTCGTGGTTGGCAAGAAGGTTTAAAACGCCGCTATCCGGTAGGTAGTGTAATTGCGGCTTGTGGGTTGGTAAAGGGAGGTAAATATGGGTTAACGCTGGATAACCCAGAATTAGAGGTTTTGGCAAATCCAGGGGATACCATTGATTCCCTGACTATTGGGCGGGTTGTGCCGATTTATGCTTTGACTGAAGGAGTGGTGGCGAATACGGTACGTCAAGCGGTGATTACGGCTTTACCTGCTGCGGTTAATTTGAAAGACCCCTTACCTGGTGGTTTGCGGGAAAAGTATGGTTTGATGGAATTGAAGGATGCGATCGCTAATATTCATTTCCCTGAAGATAGCGATGCTTTAAGAATAGCCCGTCGCCGCTTAGTATTTGATGAATTTTTCTATCTGCAACTGGGTTTACTGCAACGTCAGAAAAAAGCTAAAGAAATTCAAACCAGCGCCATTCTTGCCCCCAAAGGACAACTATTAGAAAATTTCCACAAAATTCTTCCTTTTCAACTTACCGGCGCACAGCAAAGAGTTATCAACGATATTCTCAACGACTTGCAAAAATCTACACCCATGAATCGGTTAGTACAGGGTGATGTAGGTTCAGGTAAAACAGTGGTTGCGGTTGTGGCTATTGTGGCAGCAATTCAATCAGGTTATCAAGCGGCGTTAATGGCTCCGACGGAAGTATTAGCAGAACAACATTATCGCAAATTAGTTAGTTGGTTTAACTTGCTACATTTGCCCGTAGAATTATTAACAGGTTCGACAAAAATAGCAAAAAGACGAGAAATTCACTCTCAATTAGAAACAGGTGAATTACCTTTGTTAGTGGGAACTCATGCCTTAATTCAAGATAAAGTCAATTTTCAACGTTTAGGTTTAGTTGTCATTGATGAACAGCATCGTTTTGGGGTAGAACAACGAGCAAAGTTACAACAAAAAGGCGAACAACCTCATGTATTAACAATGACGGCAACTCCCATTCCTCGGACGTTGGCGTTAACTGTACATGGAGATTTAGATGTCAGTCAAATTGATGAATTACCACCGGGAAGACAACAAATTAAAACTACTTTATTAAGTGGTCAACAACGACCTCAAGCTTATGATTTGATGCGCCGAGAAGTTGCCCAAGGTAGACAAATATATGTGGTTTTACCGTTGGTGGAAGAATCAGAAAAATTAGATTTACGTTCTGCTGTAGATGAACATCAAAAGTTAAAAGAAAGCATTTTTCCTGACTTTCAAGTTGGGTTATTACATGGTCGCATGAATTCAGCAGAGAAAGACGAAGCTATTACCAAATTCCGCGATAATGAAACGCAGATTTTAGTTTCTACTACTGTGGTTGAAGTCGGTGTAGACGTTCCTAATGCTACGGTGATGCTAATTGAACACGCGGAAAGATTTGGTTTATCGCAACTACACCAATTACGGGGACGTGTTGGACGGGGTGCAGCGCAGTCTTATTGTTTATTAATGAGCAGTTCGAGAAGTCCTGATGCTCAACAACGGTTGAAGGTGTTGGAACAGTCTCAGGATGGGTTTTTTATCTCGGAAATGGATATGCGTTTTCGGGGGCCTGGAGAAGTGATGGGAACTCGTCAATCAGGTGTAGCAGATTTTACTTTAGCTAGTTTGGTGGAAGATGAGGAAGTTTTGCTGTTAGCGCGACAAGCAGCAGAGAAAGTGATTGATATGGATGTGGATTTAGAGCGTTGGCCGTTGATGCAGGATGAGTTGAAGTATAGGTATGCGCGGTTAATGGGTGGAGCGATTTTAACGTAAAAATATTGATGATATTGGCTTTTTTTGGATTAGAGATCGCCTTTCTGTTGGGTTAATTTTTTCTATCTAGGTGATAATCGTTCTAGGTCTAATCATTCTAGGAGGTGTGATTGTGGTTATTTCTCAAACCAACCCGCCAAACCTTACAAAAGAGGTGACAAAAACTGACTTCACTCCAGATGAGTATCGAGCGATGGAGGAAACCGCAGAAGAACGCCATGAATATTGTAATGGAGAAATTATTGTTATGCCTGGAGGTTCAGAAGTTCATAGTGCGATAGCTAGTAACATATTAATTTATTTGGGATTTTTACTCAGAGATACTGATTTTCGTTTTTATAATAGTGATTTGCGGGTTTGGATTCCTGATTTTAATCATGGAACTTATGCAGATGTTCTGGTGATTAATGGTGAACCGGAATTTAACGGCAATCGTACTGATGAAATTCTCAATCCTTTACTGATTATTGAAGTTCTTTCTCCTTCTACGGAAGGTTATGACAGAGGAGAGAAATTTAGAAAATATCGCTCTCTTTCTAGCTTTTGTGAATATGTGCTTGTCAGTCAAACTGAACCTTATATTGAGCATTATTATAAACAGGAAGAGCAAAATAATAATCTTTGGCAATTGCAAGTTTATGATCAGATTCAAAAGTCAGTTCGTCTGCATAGTTTAAATGTAGAAATTCCGATGAATGAAATTTATCGCCGGATTAAATTTTAAGGGCATAAAAATCAGATTATTAAGATGTTAACTATAATAAATACTGTATATCAGGGAATCAAATGCTAAAAATTACATTTTGTAACGTAGATAAATTACTTATAAGCCAATGAAAATTAAAGTCAAAAATCTTGGTGCTTTAAAACAAGCCGAATTCACACTTGGCGACCTAACGATCATTTGTGGATACAACAATACTGGAAAAACTTACGCAACTTACGCGCTGTTCGGCTTTTTATATACTTGGCGCAAGATGTTTTCGATTAAAATCAACGACGACAAGATTGAGCAACTGCTTGCTGACGGTGTAATTCGTCTTGATATACAAGAATATGTTAATCAGGTTGAGCAGATTGTGACTCAAGGTTGTCAGGCATATACCCAGGAATTACCAAAGATTTTTGCTGCATCGGCTGAACGATTCAAGGAATCAGAATTTCAAGTAAGCCTGGACACAAAAAATATACGTTTATCAAAGAGATTTGATCTGGAAATTGGCTCTGGTGAAGTATCACTGTTCTCTATTACTAAAAGTGAAGAAAGCACAGAATTAGTTGCAACTTTGCTTATTGAGAAAGAGAAAGTAAAAATACCCACCGAAATTCTTAAGCGCATTATTGGCGACGCTCTCAAAGATATCATTTTCGCTCCGCTTTTCCCTCGCCCTTTCATCGCCAGTAGTGAGCGAACCGGTGCAGCCATTTTTCGTAAAGACTTGAATTTTGACCGCAATCGCTTGTTTGAAGAAATAGGTCAGGCTGGACAAAATATTGATCGAATGGAACTTCTACTTAAAGATTATGGAGATTATGCCCTGCCAATAAAAACAAATGTAGATTTTATCCGGCAACTTGAAAGTATTGTCAAAAAAAGTAGTTTCATTGCTGAGAACCACCCCGATGTACTGGCAGATTTCGCTGACATTATAGGAGGTGAGTACACAGTAACTCGCAATGATGAACTTTATTATCAGCCAAAGGGTAAACGGGTTAAGCTTTCTATGGATGAAAGTTCTAGTGCCGTGCGTTCTTTACTAGATATCGGCTTTTACCTCAAACACGAAGCCCAATATGGTGATTTGTTGATGGTAGATGAACCTGAACTGAACCTACACCCTGAAATAATGCGCCGCGTTGCACGGCTTTTTGCTCGACTGGTTAAATTGGGTATTAAGGTTTTTATTACTACCCACAGTGATTACATCATCAAAGAACTGAATACGTTGATCATGCTAAATCATGATAAACCTCATCTTCAGCGAATTGCTGAACAAGAAGGTTATCGTCAAGAAGAACTGATTTCTTCTGAAAAAATTAAAGTCTACATTGCAGAAGAAGCATATACAACAGGAACAACAGTAGGGGGAAAGACAAAAAGAACTAAAGGACAAACTCTGATACCAGCCGACATCAGCCCGGAATTGGGTATTGAAGCCCGCAGTTTTGATAAAACTATTGAAACAATGAATCGGATTCAGGAAGCAATTGTTTGGGGTGAGGATTAATGTCTGATATCGCTATCCTCAAACAGATGATTAAGGAAGATGCTACAGTTCCATTAGAAGAGAAAAATGGCAAAAATATGGTTACGCTTATAGAGCCTGATCTCCCCGACTGTTTCATAACAATTCATGGAATGCCCCATAATAATGATGTCATTATCATCAAGGCAGATAAGTTTAAGTCACCAGATACAGTGTTTATTGGCTCAAAAGGTGAGTGTAAGCGTGCCGATTTTGTCATCATCGCCGATACTGACACGCAACAGGTCATTCTCTGCATTGAGATGAAGGCGAAGACAACGACAACCACAGAGAAGAAAATTATTGAGCAACTTAAGGGTGCAAAGTGTTTTGCCGCCTATTGTCAGAAAATTGGCAAAGAGTTTTGGGAGCAACCGACATTCCTTGACAGTTATGTTTATCGCTTCGTCACTATCAGAAATATCAACATTCATAAGAGACCAACGCGTGAGGAAAAAACGGTTACTCATGACAGTCCCGAAAGGATGCTAAAAATTAGCTCTCCTAAGGGTCTTCAATTTAATCGTTTGATTGGAGGTAAATAGAAAAGATCGCTGCATAAAGACTTTTCCAATTTACTTTACGCAAGTTCTGAGAAAATAATATACAGAAAATCCAATTTTCAAGGGATGTGTGATTAAATATATCAACGAATTTTAAAATAAATAAAATCCTTTATGCGTCGAGACTCAATCTTCTATAAATTATTCCAACTATACCCATCCCTGCTATTTGAACTATTGACAAATCCTCCAATAAATGCAGATGCTTACCGATTTGATTCCGTAGCAGTCAAAGAACCCAAATTTGAAATTGACGGCGTATTTTTACCACCAGAAACAGAAGGTGCAGGAATTGTATATTTCTGTGAGGTACAATTTCAGAAAGATGAAATACTTTATGAAAGAGTATTTGCCGAATCTGCACTATATTTCTACTGCAACCGTGCCAGATTTAGCGATTGGCAGGCAGTTATAATTTATCCATCTCGCAATACAGAACAAAGCGATATTTATCCTCATCGGGGATTTCTCAACAGTGACCAAGTACATCGAATATATTTAGATGAATTGGGAGATATTCGGCAATTACCTGTATGGGTAGCATTGATGGTACTAACTACCTTAGAAGAAAGCCAAGCACCAGAAGAAGCTAGGTATTTGTTAACAAGAACTAATCAGGAAATACCATCACCATCAAGTCGCGCCATAATAGAGATGATCACGACGATAATGGTGTACAAGTTTGAACAACTCAGCCGCAGGGAGGTAGAATCTATGCTAGGAATTACACTCAAGGAAACGCGAGTTTACCGGGAAATCAAAGAAGAAGGACGGGAAGAAGGACGGGAAGAAGGGGTAGAACAAGCAACAGTTAATCTGGTTATCCGACAGTTGACTAAACGGTTTGGAGAATTATCGGTCGAAATACGCGCTTCAATTTCTGCTTTACCATTACCTGTGCTAGAAAATTTGAGCGAAGCACTGTTAGATTTTACTAGTTTGGCTGATTTACAGGGTTGGTTAGCAGCGGTTAAAGATTAAAGATACTGTATTTGGATCACTGAAAAAAATTAAAAAAGGGTTTTGTCCACAGACATCACCCCTAATTACAACCGCAAAAATTCCCCTTAACTAAACTCGATAGTATCCAAAAACACTAAAATATGCTGCTTGATGTCCTCAGCTTCCTCCTCAACAGAACCGGGAGTGTCGCCATTAAAAAAGCTGCGCTGGCTGCTAACTATATACAAAAATTCCCCATTGACAAAGGCTAAAATTCCTCGATAAGCATCTAATCTGATGGCATTTCCGTTATTTTCTTGTTTAGAAATCGTGGAACCTTTAGGCATATCGACTAAGGTATAGTAAGACCCCTCCGCAATATCTTGCAAATATTCGGTATACTTGACCTTAGCACCTGGGACATTGGCAAAAATCGCCTGGGGTAAATACTTATCTACAAGAATTGAGTGCAAATATTTTTCCTGTCCTTTAGACTCGATTTCCTCTACATATTCTGAAGGGAGAGGATAATAATCAATTCTCAGCAAAGTTCCGACATCATCAGAAAAGCCAACTATTCCTTCTTGACTTTGAATTTTTCCCCCTTGCTCTGGATTAACCGGTATGGGAACGATAAAATTACCCAAAGGAGACTCATACACCTGCTGACCCAGGTCATCAACTATGATTGTTTGATATTCGTCTTCTGCGTATTCTTCATCTTCTTCGGCTTCTTGAATAGCGGCTATAACCTCTTTGGTAATTTCCTCCGCTTCTTCATCTTCCATCTCTAAAGCTATCTGTAGTTTTTTCAGGTAAGGCTGTTTTTGTGTGGGGATACTCAGATCCTCGTCTAACAGCATAATTACCCCAGCAGCAAAGCCATCCAGCACTACATCATCTGCCAGACTAGCATTAGCGGTATTAAACAGAGGTCCGAGTCCTTCTGCTGCTGCGATCGCTATTAGTCTATCAACTAACTCTGTCATATCCTCTTCTGAGTATTCGTCAAAAACCTCGAATTCCCAGAGAATATCTGCTAAACTGTCTGCATCTATATCTTCAATGGAAGAATCAACTATAGCGGTAATAACTGCGATCGCTGCTACTGCCTCTTCTGGACTTAGTGATTCTTCTGTGGTTTCTTTTGAGCTAAACACCTGATCATACTTTGTCATAATTTCTATCTCCACCAATGGCTTTTTAGTAATAACCGATAACGCACAAGTAACAATTGTTAGTTTAGCAACCCACGGGACATTCTCCAGATCAGGTTGACTTATTTTTTTTGCAAACTAAATCAGGTATGTATCTGTTTAATTACTTATTTGGTTGAGAAATAAGCGCTTCAATATCTTCCAATGTGCGTAACAGTAGACGAGTTGCTTGCAATTGCCAACCCCATTTCTGAATTCTAAAAGCTGCCACAGTTCCCAGTATGGCGGCTAATAAGCATATCGGTTGATTGAGAGAAATCCCAAATAACAAACCCAATCCAGCAATTCCCCAAAAAGGTAAAGCTGCTGCTTGTCTTTGTTCCTCCACTATTTCTGCAATTTTACTAGATGGCATAGTAGCCAATAATTCTGCTTTAATTTGCCGCTGTTCTGCTAATGAGACTGATAAACCGATTTTCCGCCGCATTTTTTCCATCTTCCGGGCATCGGTGCTGTACTCAGTTAGCTCATCTTCTGCCATTTTTTGCAATCGTTCTATTTGTGACATGGTGTATGGGATTCACTATTCTTTGTACAGCTATTATCCCGAATAATTGTTAATTTTTCTTAAAGAAGCAAAAAGTTAAACAGTTCTGAATTGGTTAACACAAGCTACTTGTTGACATACAGCAGGTTGCCTAGTTAGGAGGTACAAAATCTAAATTGAAACCTATACACAAAGCCAGTTTTACTCCTGACTCCTGACTCCTGACTCCTGACTCCTGACTCCTGACTCCTGAATTCTGCTGTATGCCTTTGGCATTACCCTAGGGTAGGAGTATTAAACCCGTTTATTTCTGATAAAATCACCAATGACTAATTACTAATGACTAATGACCAAAAAATTATTCAGA
This sequence comes from Anabaena catenula FACHB-362, assembly GCF_014698735.1. GTDB lineage: Bacteria > Cyanobacteriota > Cyanobacteriia > Cyanobacteriales > Nostocaceae > Anabaena > Anabaena variabilis_A. Next base: position 7,484 of record NZ_JACJTQ010000001.1, on the reverse strand, counting down.
ATGGGAATGGCAGGGATTTTTATCCTCTCAGTTGCCTTACGTTTTTGGGGACTGAATCGATTTAACACTTTGGTATTTGATGAAGTTTACTTTGCCCAATTCGGAAATAACTATCTTACTCATACCCCATTTTTTAATGCTCACCCACCCCTAAGTCAATATATCATTGGTATTGGTATTTGGATTGGTAATCATATACCCTTTTGGCACGATACAGTCAATGGGTTGACAGGTTCTTTATTATCCCCTTGGAGTTATCGTTGGGCAAATGCGTTTACAGGTTCATTTATTCCTTTAATAGTTGTTTTACTTACTTATCAATTAAGTTATCGCCGTAGCTTTTCTTTATTCGCAGGTTTATTTACAGCTTGTGACGGCTTATTTTTGGTAGAATCTCGCTATGCTCTCAGTAATATCTATATAGTTATCTTTGGTTTACTAGGGCAATGGTTTTTATTATTAGCATTAGAAAAACAGAAACAACAGCGTTGGTTGTGGTTAGTTCTGACGGGAGTTAGTTTTGGTGCGTCAGTCGGTACTAAGTGGAATGGCTTATGGTTTCTTGCAGGTGCTTATGGAATGTGGATAGCAGCTTGGATAATTCGTTGGCTGCAATCTTTTTCACCCTCACCCCGCGTTCCCTTATTCTCTTATTTGTATCTCTTAAATTCTACTGTTGAATCTCAAGTAAAAACAGACGATGTGACTATTCAAACTCCACTGCAAAATCTCACTCAAATTAATATTCTCCAGATGATATCCTATTTAGGAATTATCCCCGCCATCATCTACAGTCTAATTTGGATTCCTCACCTCCAACTAGATACAAGGTATGGATTTATAGCGGTTCATCAACAGATTTTGAAGTTTCATCTTCAGTTGGGTGGTAATAGCGCTAGTGTACATCCTTATTGTGCAGCTTGGTACAAATGGCCATTATTGACTCGACCAATGGCTTATTATTACCAAACTACTCAAAGTATTAAAGATCCCCTCCCTGTATTTGGTCCTCCTTTACCTGCTGGTGCTGGGAAAGTAGTTTATGATGTCCATGCCATGGGTAATCCTTTTTTATGGTGGTTTGGCTTGGCAGCAATTGTATTTTTAATAGGAATGCTGTTTGTAAAAATGGTTTTACCAGGGATACAGCAAAAACGTGTTTTTGTTCCTAAAAATCTGGGTGTTGATACTTGGATTGCTTTATATTTAGTTATTAATTATGCAGCTAATTTTTTACCTTGGGTGAAGGTAAATCGCTGCGTGTTTATTTATCATTATATGTGTGCGGTGGGATTTGTGTTTATAGCCATCGCTTGGTTTGTTGATCAATGTCTTCTTAGTTATTATCGAGGTTTGCGTGCGCTTGGTGTTACAATCACCTTCATGATTATCGCTGCTTTTATTTTCTGGATGCCTATTTATTTGGGTTTACCCATCTCTGGTGATGGTTATAGAATGCGGATGTGGTTTAACTCTTGGATTTAATTTTTACTTAACATAGCTACATAAAAACTGTTTATTTAATCGCCTGTATTTTACATTTCTTATCAGTAGTCAGTAAAACTCCCTGTTACACTGTAACCAGTTGGCAGATTAGGGTAACTATACCCAATGACAAATTAGAAGTAAAATGATATTGAGCAGGACAACAAAATTAAGCTTAGTGGAAATGGCGAATTAGCTAAATAGCTCATTTAATTTCTTGCCTAAACAAATAGAACAATTCTTACAGCTTAGGCATATTTTGGAAATCATCTGCTAATTAATTTAATTAAAAGCGCTAAGAGAGTTATATGTAGGTAGAAAAATAACCCTGACAGGTGAGAAAATCTATCGCTAACTATAATCTTGACGCACCTAGATATATATAAAGAGGGGAATCGAGATGGATATAGCGTTACAAGTGCAAAATGTGAATGTTACCAGCTTGAAAGAAGCACCAATTCATATTTCGAGCAAAATTCAACCTCATGGTATTTTGTTAGTTTTAGAAGAACCAGAGTTAAAAGTATTGCAAGTTAGCAATAACACCTTAAATATTTTCGGAATTTCTCCGGAAAATATGCTGGGCAAAAAATTAGAAGATTTAGTAGACCCCTTCCAAATAGAAAGAATTAAATCAGGTTTATCAGAACAGAATTTAGATTTTATTAATCCTACCAAAATTTGGGTGAGAAAAAAAGGTGATGAATATACTGTATTTGATGCGGTATTTCACCGGAATACTGAAGGGTTTTTAATCCTGGAATTAGAACCTGCTATTTCCCAAGAAAATATTCCATTTTTAAGCTTTTATCATTTAGCAAGAGCATCCATAAATCAACTAGAAACTACTAAAAATCTCCGGGAGTTTGGTCAAATCATCGTCCAGGAAGTTCGCAAAGTCACGGGATTTGACAGAATAATGTTATATAAATTCGATGATGATGGACATGGTTCTGTTATCGCTGAAGAAAAAATCGAAAGTTTAGAACCTTACTTGGGTTTACACTTTCCAGAGTCAGATATTCCCAAACCTGCCAGAAAATTATTTATTTCCAATTCAATTAGATTAATCCCGGATGCTCATTCTCAACCTATAGAAATTGTTCCTGTCAATAATCCTGTAACTGAGCGTCCAGTTGATTTAACACAATCTAGTCTCAGAAGTGCGGCATCTTGCCATACAGAATATTTACATAATATGGGTGTGGGCGCTTCTTTGACTATCTCTTTGATTAAAGACCAAAAACTTTGGGGATTGATTGCTTGTCATCATCAAACACCCAAATATGTTTCTTATGAATTGCGGAAAGCTTGCGAATTCTTGGGAAGATTGATATTTTCGGAAATTTCTGCCAGAGAAGAAACAGAAGATTATGACTATCGGATGAATTTGACATCTATTCAATCACTATTAGTTGAATATATGTCCCAAGAAGATAACTTTATTGATGGCTTGGTGAAAAAACAGCCCAATCTTCTGGATTTAACTAGTGCGAAAGGAGCAGCAGTTTGTTTTGGGGGAAATTACACCTTGATTGGTGAAACTCCCAAAGAAGAAGACTTAAACTTTTTAGTGGAATGGCTCAAGAATAATATAGAGGACGAGGTATTTTATACAGATTCTCTTCCTAGTCTATATCCAGATGCTGTGAGCTTCAAAAATGTCGCAAGTGGTTTGTTAGCTATTCCTATTTCCCAGCGGAATTATGTTTTGTGGTTCCGACCGGAAGTGATTCAAACTGTAAATTGGGGTGGTGATCCTAATAGGGCATTTGAAGTTAGTCAATCACATGGAAATTTGCGTTTGTGTCCACGTAAATCATTTGAATTGTGGAAAGAAACAGTTAGATTAACATCTTTACCCTGGAAATATGTAGAAATTAGAGCAGCTTTAGAACTGCGGAAGGGAATTGTGAATATTGTCCTGCGTCAAGCTGATGAATTAGCTCAATTGGCGCAAGATTTAGAACGTTCTAATGCAGAGTTGAAAAAATTTGCATATGTCGCTTCCCATGATTTGCAAGAACCACTCAATCAAGTAGCCAATTATGTGCAACTATTAGAGATGCGCTATGAGGCAGAACTAGATGAAGATGCGAAAGAGTTTATCAATTATGCAGTCGAGGGAGTGAGCTTGATGCAGACGTTAATTGATGACGTACTAGCATATTCTAAAGTTGATACCCAAGCGATCGCATTTCAAGTGACAGAAGTAGACACAGCCTTAGAACGCGCTCTCAGCAATCTACGCAAACGCATTTCCGAAACAGGTACTATTATTACCCATGACCCCTTACCCACAGTCATGGCTGACAGTACACAACTAATGCAGCTATTTCTAAACCTGATTGGTAACGCCATTAAGTTCCGCAGTCAAGAACCACCGCAAATCCATATAGGTGCAGAGAGACTAGAAGATGAATGGTTATTCTCAGTGCGAGATAATGGCATTGGCATAGATCCGCGATTTAGCGATCGCATTTTTATTATCTTTCAACGCCTACACACAAGGGATGAATATCCCGGCACAGGTATGGGCTTGGCAATTTGTAAGAAAATTGTCGAATGTCATCGGGGGCGGATCTGGGTTGAGTCCCAACTCGGACAGGGCGCAACCTTCTACTTTACCATTCCAGCCGGAGGACGTGAGCGTGAGCGTAGAAACGGAAGAAACACACAAAATAATCTTTTTAGTTGAGGATAATAAAGCCGACATCCGTCTTATTCAAGAAGCATTAAAAACTAGTACATTACCCCATCAGGTAGTGACAGTTAGAGATGGCATAGACGCTATGGCTTATCTCCGTCAAGAAGGCGAATATGCAGATGCACCACGCCCAGACCTGATCTTACTAGATTTGAACTTACCCAGAAAAGATGGACGAGAGGTACTAGCGGAAATTAAATCAGACCCCAAACTCAAACGCATTCCTGTGGTAGTGTTAACAACTTCCAAAAACGAAGATGACATCTACCACAGCTACGACTTGCACGTGAACTGTTACATCACCAAATCTCGTAACCTCAGCCAACTATTTCAAATCGTCAAAGGGATTGAGGAGTTTTGGTTTGCTACCGCTACGTTACCATCAGATTAAGGCCAGAAAGCATTGGAGGAAAATTATTGTTCAGAACTCAAAAATCAGAAATTAGAGGGGGATTAAACCAGGAAATTATGGCTGCGAGCTACTCAGTGAAAATCTTGTTGATTGAGGACAACTTGGCAGAAGCTAGGTTGTTACAAGAGTTTCTCAAGCAAGCCCAAACCAAAGAGTTTAGTTTAGTTCATGTGCAAAGATTACGAGACGCATTTTCTGAACTAAGTCAACAGATCTATGATGTAATTTTGTTGGATTTAACCTTACCAGATAGTCAAGGATTATCATCTTTACCACTGTTGATAAGTCAGGCTCCTAGCACACCAATTGTTGTTCTCACAAACACCAACGATGAAGAACTCGCAATTGAGGCAGTGCGACAGGGAGCGCAAGATTATTTAGTTAAAAGGCAAGTAAATCCAGATGTATTAGTGCGTGCAGTCCGATATGCAATTGAAAGAAAACAGGTTTTAGAACAATTACGTACAGTCAATCAGGCATTAGAAAATAGGGTTGAAGAACGAACTGCTGAACTGGTAAAAGCAAAAGAAATCAATCAATTCAAATCTGAATTTGTCTCCATGCTTTCTCATGACATTCGTAATCCTTTAAATACTATTCTCTTAGCTGCTGGATTGCTACAAAACAGTGATGAAAAATTAACTAAAGAGAAAAAAGTTAATCATTTGCGGATGATTCGCTCTGCCATCAAAAATATGGCACAGTTATTAGATGAAGTTTCCTTCATCGGTAAAGCTGATTCTGGTAAATTACACAGTCAACTCAGCCACCTAGATTTAGAAGCTTTTTGCCATCAAACCCTAGAAGAATTACATTTAACTGCTCTAGATAAGCAAGTTACCATAGAGTTCACCAGTTTTGGTGATTTTAAAGACACCCTTTGGGATGAAAGCTTATTACGGCACATTTTAGAAAATTTGCTCAGTAATGCAATTAAGTATTCCCACCCTGGCAGCAAAGTCAAATTTGAAGTAATTAGTCAAGAGAAAGTAGTCACTTTTCGGATTCAAGATTCGGGAATTGGCATTTCTAAACACGACCAAAAACGGCTATTTCAACCCTTTATTCGGGGAGAAAATGTCGGCAGTATTTCTGGTACTGGTATGGGTTTAGCAATTGTCAAAAAATGTGTAGAGGCGCATGGCGGTGAGATCTCAGTTGATAGTCAAGTTGGTGTCGGCACAACATTTACTGTGACTTTACCTTTGATTAAAATGTAATCTCAATAATTCACTAATTGAGCCGCACATTTGTTAAAATAATCAAATTTTGGCAATTTTTCAACCCGACGTTAACTTAACTTGCACAGTGATATCATTGAAATCAAAATCACCACCATTGGGCATATCCTCAAATCCAAAAAAGTTATCTCCCAACATCCGCACATGATCTGTATTATCTGAGTTAGCGCCTAAAAACGAAAAATAAACAGATGGATTATTATCAATAGCTGATGTTTCTCCATTCACAATCATCAATGGTGCGTAGATATATCCACCAGTCAAAGCACTACTAAAAGTTGACGTACTACCGTTATTTACTGTCAAATTAATATCTGACAGCCTTCCACCAACAGCAGCTTGAATATAACCAGCTTGTCCAGGGAGAATATCTGCTTGACCATCATTATTCTTATCAATACCACCATTAACATCAGTTACTTTATAGAAACCAACAAAATTGTTTTTAGCAGCTTCGCGGTTAACTACAAACTCCGCTTTTACCGAACTTGTAAAACCTCGTAAATCAATCATTTTCACAGGTTCTAACACCGACAAACTTGTAGATATAGGTGCGATACTTCTTGTGCTTTGACTAATAGCTAAACTAGTATCATTATCAGTAATGCCTACATTGACAGCACTAACGGCAATCGCATTATATTTGCTATCAGTGCTAGTAGCAGTATGTTGAATAGTTGTGTTCTGATATCCTTCTACTACATTATCATTCACAGCAGAAACAGCTACCGTTTGTGCAATATTCCAATTTTGAGAAGTAAATACTAATTGAGTTACGTTGGTTGTCAGTTGTGTGCCTTTATTAATTGCAACAGTCACATTACCAGTAGGTTGACTCTTCAGCACAACTGCATAACTATCAGTTGCACCACCTTCTGTAACGTAGGTGCTACCTCCTGATTGAGTAATATTCACCCCAGCAATATCATTATCAGTAATGCCTACATTAACAGAACTAACGGCAATCCCATTATATTTGCTATCAGTGCTAGTAGCGGTATGTTGTATAGTTGTGTTCTGATATCCTTCTGCTACATTATCATTAACGGCTGTCACCGTCACTGTTTGCGCTACATTCCAATTTTGAGAAGTAAATACTAATTGAGTTACGTTGGTTGTCAGTTGTGTGCCTTTATTAATTGCAACAGTCACATTACCAGTAGGTTGACTCTTCAGCACAACTGCATAACTATCAGTTGCACCACCTTCTGTAACGTAGGTGCTACCTCCTGATTGAGTAATATTCACCCCAGCAATATCATTATCAGTAATGCCTACATTAACAGAACTAACGGCAATCCCATTATATTTGCTATCAGTGCTAGTAGCAGTATGTTGAATAGTTGTGTTCTGATATCCTTCTGCTACATTATCATTCACAGCAGAAACAGCTACCGTTTGTGCAATATTCCAATTTTGAGAAGTAAATACTAATTGAATTACGTTGGTTGTCAGTTGTGTGCCTTTATTAATTGCAATAGTCACATTACCAGTAGGTTGACTCTTCAGCACAACTGCATAACTATCAGTTACACCACCTTCTGTAACGTAGGTGCTACCTCCTGATTGAGTAATATTCACCCCAGCAATATCATTATCAGTAATGCCTACATTAACAGAACTAACGGCAATCCCATTA